>JALYIP010000036.1 GCA_030775685.1 Bacteroidota bacterium | reverse complement strand
GTTTAACTTTTCAATTTATGAATCGGAAGTCGCTTCCTTTTCTCTCTTTATTTTTGCCCCCTTGTTTTGGGACTGCAAAGGTATGAACCTTTTTTAAACTTGCAAACTTTATTTTTTTTTATTTTCGTCTGCCTTATTCCCCGTTTCCTATCCTCTTTCTCTTCCTCCGTAACGGGCTGCAAAGGTACGTTTCATTTTCATTCCTGCAAATACTTTGTGCGAAAAAAGCACAGTGTAGTTGTAACACTTTGAAAATAAGCGAGAAAAATTTATGTGTAGGCGTTAGTCAATGGTGAGTAGTAAGCACGGGCATATAATTATCCCTATAAATTTGTACGATATATTATATAAGCAGGTAATTTTACCCGCATAAAAAATCAGTATAAATTCTTCTACCTTTAATTATACATATATATAATACGTCAAAAGCATGGAAAGCCCCGGCAACAACTACCTATCGAGCATCAAAAAACAATTCCGTTATTACCAATCAGTGGGCGACAGGGCTATTGCACATGTTACTGAAGCGCAAATGCACTGGCAATATAACCCGGAATCGAACAGCATTGCTATTATAATAAAGCATATAGCCGGAAATTCAATTTCGCGCTGGACGGATTTCCTAACCAGCGACGGCGAAAAGGAATGGCGCGACCGCGATGAAGAGTTTGAAGATACTGCATCATCCAAAGAAGAACTTATCGCATTATGGAACAAAGGCTGGCAATGCATGTATAACGCCATCGATCCGCTTACTGACGACGACTTACTATATACTATATATATACGTAACGAGCCGCATACCGTAATCGAGGCTATCAACCGCCAACTGGCGCATGTACCCTATCATATTGGTCAGATCGTATTTATCGCCAAAATGGTTTCCGGAGAAAATTGGAATTCGCTAACCATTCCCAAAGGACAATCGAACGCATTTAATAATAATAAGTTTTCGAAGTAGTAGATAGCCCATGGTCCATGGACCATGGTACGAATGTAATTGTAAACCAAGCTACAGACTATTGACTACAGCAACACGCTATGGACTATGGACTATGGACTATGGACTATGGACTATGGACTATGGACTATGGACTATGGACTATGGACTCCCCACCCACTCCCCCTGTTAAAAGATGTTAAATCATACCTATATATATACATAGGGTAAAACAAGCGTTATATATTAGCGGGCAATTAGCTCCTACCGAAATTGGGAGTGTAGCGCTATTGGCGTAAAACCATATAAAATAAATAATTGACTGATTTATAATATTCAACTATCTTTGCAAAATGTTTAAAAAACAACTAACGTTATTGGCCTGTGTAATTGCTGTACTACTTATTACATTAGGCAGTTGTAAAAGTAAATATGAAAAACTGAAGGCCAGTAACGATAATGCCAAAAAGTACTCTGAAGCTATCAAGCTATATAATAAAAGAGAATATACTAAGGCGTTAGGATTATTTGATGACCTGGTAACACGTTACCGCGGGCACGAAGGTGCAGAGGACCTGTTTTACTATAACGCTTATGCGAATTATAAACTAAAGGATTACACTGCTGCAGGCTATCACTTTAAATCATTTGCCGATACTTATCCATCAAGCCCAAGGGCAGAGGAGTGCCGGTTTATGTATGCCTATTGCTTGTATCTTGATTCGCCGATATATTCACTCGACCAGGCTAATACCAGCAAGGCGATTGACGGGTTACAGTTATTTATTAACCTTTACCCAAAAAGTGACCGTGTTGCAGAGGCCAGCAAGCTGATACAGACATTGCGCGATAAACTGGAAAGTAAAGCCTATGCAAATGCAAAGCTTTATTTAACTATTGGCGACTTCCAGGCTGCTGTAATTGCATTTGGTAACACTCTGCGTGATTTCCCTGATACCAAGTATGCGGAAGAGCTTGAATTTTTAACTATAGAGGCACAATATAAATACGCTAATAATAGTCGTGTTGAACAACAGGAAGACCGCTATACCTTAGCTATCACCTGGGCTGATCAGTTTACTGAAAAATATCCAACCAGCAGGTTTTTAAAAGAAACTGCCAGCTATAAAAAATTGTCACAAGAAGACATTGCGCAAACCAAAAGGCTTATAGCCGAAGCATCAGTAAATCCAAGGCTGGCAAAAAAATTAGCTGCTAAAGACACTGTTAAGACGCAGCCGCCATCTGAAAAAGGCAACGACGATAAAAAGATCCCAAATTAAAAAAGATATGAGTAACGCTATTAACAATAACGCTAACAAGCCTGCCGTAGCAAGCAGCACAGTAACCCGCGACTTACGCGAGTTAGATGTAAAAACCGACAACATTTACGAATCGCTTGTAATTATGTCGAAAAGAGCTAACCAAATCTCGAACAACGTAAAGGAAGAATTGCACCAAAAGCTTTCTGAATTTGCTTCTTCGAACGATAACCTGGAAGAGGTTTTTGAAAACCGCGAGCAAATTGAGATCTCTAAATATTACGAAAAGTTGCCAAAACCATCACTGGTAGCTATCCAGGAATTTTTAGACGACAAAGTTTATTACCGCAACCCGGCTAAGGAACAATAAGAGCACGCCCCCCGGCCCCCTAAAGGGGGAGCAAAGAGGCTTTTTAATAATAATAGACTCCCGTATGGGAGTTTTTTTGTTTAGTTTTGAATTTCAAAAATTCCCCCTTTAGGGGGTTAAGGGGCTTATGAACATTGTTTTAGGCATTTGTGGTAGTATAGCGGCTTATAAATCGGCAACGCTGGTTAGGCTATTGGTTAAGGCCGGCGCAAACGTCAAAGTTGTGATGACGACTGACGCTACTAACTTTATTACGCCGTTAACACTCTCTACCCTTTCTAAAAACCCGGTACTTGTGGATTATTTTATCCCCGAGACCGGCGAATGGAACAACCATGTTGAATTAGGGCTTTGGGCCGATATTATGCTGATTGCCCCGGCAAGTGCCAACACCATGGCTAAAATGGCTAACGGGCTTTGCGACAATTTACTGATGGGTATTTATCTTTCGGCCAAGTGTCCGGTATATTTTGCGCCCGCAATGGACCTGGATATGTGGAAGCATACCGCTACCCAGGAAAATATCGATAAACTACAATCATTTGGTAATGTGTTGATCCCACCGGGCAGTGGTGAACTGGCTAGCGGGTTGCATGGCGAAGGGCGGATGGCTGAGCCCGAAGAGATAGTTGCCTTTCTATCCGCAGAAATAAAAAAGAAACTTCCATTAGCTGATAAAAAGGCGCTGGTTACCGCAGGGCCCACTTATGAGGCTATTGATCCTGTGCGTTTTATCGGTAACCATTCATCGGGAAAAATGGGCTTTGCCATTGCAGATGAATTGGCTAAGTTGGGCGCTGATGTAACGCTGATAGCTGGGCCGTCTGCACAAATAAGTAAACAACTTGCTGTAAAGCGGATAAATGTTACATCAGCCGCTGAAATGCTGGATGCTTGTTTAAAGAATTTTGAAGGATCGCAGGTCTGTGTGATGAGCGCCGCCGTGGCCGACTACACCCCGGTTACAATCGCGCAGCAAAAAATAAAAAAACAGGATGCAGATTTTAGCGTCGACCTAAAGAAAACCACCGATATTTTAAGCAAGCTTGGCAGCCAGAAAAAGGCCGGACAAATATTGGTTGGCTTTGCATTGGAAACTGACAACGAAGAAATAAATGCAATAGACAAGCTGCAGCGAAAAAATCTTGACTTCGTTGTGCTAAATTCGCTAAACGATGAAGGAGCGGGTTTTAAAACAGACACGAATAAAATAACGATCATCGACAGCGACCTGCAAAAAACAGCCTACCCTGTTAAAAGTAAGGATGACGTTGCTCTCGATATCTGTAATAAAATTATAGCGCTATTAAATAAATGAAGGCATTTGGCATTTATATCCTGTTAATCTGCCTCAGCCTTAAGGTTGCTGCGCAAGATCTAAATGCACATGTACAGGTTGTTTCCCCAAAAATACAATCAACTAATAAGCGGATCTTCCAGGCGCTTGAAACTGCCATGAAGGATTTTCTAAATGGACGCAAATGGAGCGCAGATGTTATTTTACCACAGGAAAGGATTGAATGTAACTTTATATTGAATATTACCACCTGGGATGGCAGCAGCAACTTTGCCGGTGAACTGCAGGTGCAATCGTCGCGACCGGTATTTGGGTCGACCTATACTTCGACGTTGCTGAATGTAAACGATAAGGATATTGACTTCACCTATACCGAAGGGCAGAGCATCGATTTTACAGATCAGAATTTTCAAAGCAATTTGGCATCCCTCATGGCCTTTTATGCTTATGTAGTTGTGGGTATGGATTATGATTCATTCTCACGCCTTGGCGGTTCGGCTTACTTTGCTGCCGCCCAAAACGTGGCAACCAATGCGCAAACATCCTCAAGTAAAGGCTGGAAAGCATTTGACGGTAATAACAACCGGTATTGGCTTTCCGAAAACCTGAACAATAAACTGTATCAACCGCTTCGAAGCTTTGTATATGATTACCACCGCAATGGGCTCGACGTGATGTCGGATAATCCGGGTAAGGGCCGCAAAGCTATCTCAGCAATATTACCTGTTCTCTCTCAAGTCGACAGGCAACGTCTCGGCGCTATGTTCCCGCTCGTTTTTTTCACTGCGAAAAGCGACGAATTCGTATCCATCTTCGCTAAAACTGATCCGCAGGACCGGATAGCCGCTATGAATATCTTAAGCCAGGCTGATCCGGCCAATGGGCTAAAGTACCAGACGCTGCAGAAATAGACCGCTGATTTTTTTGATAACGTTGATTCCGTTGATTGACTTTACCTTTGGGCTAACTATAGGCTTTGACATATACGCCCAGATCAGCGAAATCCTTTAATCAAAAAACATCAGCGGTTGCAACATTCCCCCCTCCCCGCGCGTCTTTTTAAAAAAGTTTATAAATAATTTGCAAATACGAAATCTATCGTACATATTTGTACGAAGAAATTCGTATAACTATTTAAAATGGAAATCAAACCAACAGAAAGTGAGCTGGAGATACTACAGGTGATCTGGAAAAAGGGCCAGTGTACTGTACGTGATGTGCATGAGGAATTGTCGAAGAACAAGGATGCCGGCTATACCACTACCCTAAAATTAATGCAGATAATGCACGATAAAGGATTGGTGGAACGTGACACTACATCAAAAACGCATTTATACAAATCGTTGATAACCCGTGAACAGGCGCAACAAACAGCGCTTGATAAAATCATCTCGACCGTATTTAAAGGCTCAACTTCCGACCTGGTGATCCAGGCACTTGGTCATCACCGGGCGTCAAAGGATGAGATAGATGCGATAAAGGATTATTTGAAGCAGTTTGAGGGGAGGTGAGTGGAGAGTAGTGAATAGTTAAAATTAAAAGGTTTTTAAATCGACAACAATGCAAACGGTACTGTATAACATCAGCCAGGTTTTAGGGATCACCATCATCCACTCGTTGTGGCAGGGGTTGCTGATCTATTTTATTTTGAGGATAGCTTTTGCGGGCATCTCGTCATTAACTGCGGTTAAAAAATATAACCTGGCCATTGGTGCAATGGTGGCCATTTCTGTTTGTTTTATTTATACACTGCTAACCGAGATTAGTGATTACAGCTGGGTTACCCTTAAACCGGCGCATCAACTACCACTACTT
Source organism: Bacteroidota bacterium (assembly GCA_030775685.1). GTDB lineage: Bacteria > Bacteroidota > Bacteroidia > Sphingobacteriales > Sphingobacteriaceae > Mucilaginibacter. Next base: position 651,131 of record JALYIP010000036.1, on the reverse strand, counting down.
CCCTATTTAAACTTGCCAACCGGCACGCACTATCACCAGGATTGGTATTATAGCATTGCACGTTACCTGCCTTTTATATGTGCATTTTATTTTATGGGGCTGATCATAAACATTGCCCGGCTTGCTGTAGAGTGGAACAAGATCCAGCAAATCAAACTTTCCGTTTTACCGGCTGAGCAGCTGCAACAATTTGTTAATGTCTTTTCCAAAAAGCTGAATATTAACAAGTACATCACCCTTAAATTTAGTGAGCTGATTGATGTGCCTTGTATGATAGGCTATTTTAAGCCGCTTATATTATTGCCAGTTTCTATTGGCGCCAACCTAAGCACAGCCGAAGTTGAAGCCATTTTATTACACGAACTTTCACATATTAAACGAAACGACTACCTGGTAAACCTGCTGCAGCAAGTGATAACGGTGTTGCTTTTTTTTAATCCCTTTACCCAATTAATTAACAGGATTGTAAACCAGGAACGGGAAAACGTTTGCGACGACCTGGTTGTAGAGAAAACCGGTGAACCTTTAATATATGCACAAGCTTTAATAAAGCTTGAAGAGGCCCGCAAATCTAATCTGCAACTGGCGCTTGCCGCAACCGGACCAAAATTCCAGTTACTAAACAGAATTGAAAGAATTATGAAAACTAAAAAACACATGGCCAGCATGCGCCATTTGATCATAGCGCTGTTTTTACTCGCCGGCACCCTTAGTTGTATTGCATGGTTTAACCCTAAAGCGGCCATCGCAAAAGCAAAGTTGACCAAGGGAACATCAGCAGATACGCTTATTGACTCAACACAATATAATTTACTTACCGACACTACAAAACATAAATACAAAGCCAAGAGCAAGGTAATTGCTAAAAACAGGAAGCAAAAAGTTAAGGCTGAAAAGGCGTCTTCATCAAACAAAACAGAAATATACGATGATAATTTTTATAGCGATGATGCACCTGATTCCGTAAAAAGGTATTTCAACAGCCCGGAATGGAAGGCGCAAATGGAAACTATGCGCAAGCAAGGCGAAGAAATGCGAAAAAAATTCAATAGCCCTGAATGGAAGAGCCAAATGGAAGCCATGCGCAAGCAGGGTGAGGAAATGAATAAAAAATTCAGAAGTGCAGAATGGAAAAATCAAATGCTTGCCATGCGGAAACAAGGCGAGGAGATGAGGAAGAAGTTCGACAGCCCGGAGTGGAAAAATCAAATGCTTGCCATGCAAAAACAAGGCGAGGAAATGAAAAAACATTTCGATAGCCCCGAATGGAAAAACCAGGTGGAAGCGATGAAGAAGCAAGGCGAAGAAATGCAGAAGAAATTCAATAGCCCTGAATGGAAAAGTCAAATGGAAGTGATGAAGAAACAGGGCGAGTTGATGAAAAAACATTTCGACAGCCCTGAATGGAAAAAGCAAGTGGAAGTGATGAAGAAACAAGGCGAAGAAATGCAGAAGAAATTCAACAGCCCGGAGTGGAAGAAACAGGTGGAGACAATGAAGAAACAATTCGACAGCCCTGAGTGGAAAAACCAAATGGAAAAGATAAAGAAACAAGGCGAATTGATGAGGAAACAATTTGACAGCCCGGAATGGAGAAACAAAATGAAAAACAGGAAATGGATAATGCGTGATTCGGTTGGTAAATCGCGCACCTACACTCCTGAAAAAGATAGCACAACCGACAAGGAGCAACCCGTTAAAGAAGATCAGCAATAATTTAATAACCGCCAGATTTAAATACGATGCAAAACACGCTATATAATATCAGCCAGGTTTTGGGGATAACCATCATCCATTCCTTGTGGCAAGGTCTATTAATTTACTTCGTATTAAAGCTGGCGCTGATGTTTTCGGCGCAGTTGTCGGCATCAAAAAAATACCTGATAGCGTTGATAAGCCTCTTTGCTATAACCGGGTGGTTTGGTTACACCCTTATCGGCGAGATAAATATTTACAACTGGCTTGCGGTGGCACCCACAAAGCTATCGGCAATGCCGGTGCTAACCGAGCTGCCGTCGGGCATAGCGCACTTTAACGATCAAACTATCCGCTATTATTATAGTGTTGAAGAGTACCTGCCTTATATAACTGCCATTTATGTTATGGGGTTGATATTTAACACCGGCAAGTTGGTTATGGCGCGAAAAAAAATAAATGCCATTAAGCAAAGCCTCACCATTGATATTGGGCTAAGGCAAACAGTAAATAAGTTTACATCTGTGCTGAACATCAGCAAGGAAGTAAAAGCAGGGTTGAGCAAAATGGTTGATGTACCCTGCATGGTGGGTTACTTTAAGCCGGTTATCCTGCTGCCTTTTAGCCTGGCTACTTTTTTATCAGCAGAAGAAATTGAGGCCATATTGTTACACGAGCTGGCCCACATAAAACGAAACGACTACCTGGTGAATATGCTGCAGCAGGTAATATCCATACTGTTATTTTTTAATCCTTGTGCGCAACTGATTAACAGGATTATAAACGAAGAACGTGAGAATTGCTGCGACGACCTGGTTGTAAAGGCCACCGCAGACCCTATCATCTACGCAAAGGCTTTATTAAAGCTGGAGCAAACCCGCCAAAACGACTGGCAGCTAGCGCTGGCCGCAACAGGCAAAAAATACCATTTATTAAACAGAATTGAACGTATCATGAAAACTAAAAAACAAATACCCAGCCTGCGCCCAACCTTGTTGGCCATGCTTATATTAACCGTGGGCATAGGCGCCATGGCCCTGCTTAAACCCGAAGTAGCACAAGGGAAGATCTCTGTAAAGGCAATTACCCCTATAATTGAGCACCTGCTTGCCGACACCGGTCGTAAGGCCGCTGCAAAAAAAGCGGTGCATTCACAAGCGCATGCTACAAAAAAAGCGGTGCATAAAATGCAAAGCGATGCTCGTGTCAACGACGAGAGCGACGATGCGATGAGCTATTCTGACGATGAAAACAATAGCAAAATGGCAGCCCTAAGTGCCGAGATTCAAAAACATTCGCAGGCAATTTCTGCTTACTACCAAAGCGCTGAGTTTAAAGACGCGCAGCGGAAAATAGAAGACGATGGTAAAGCAATGCAGGATTTTTATAATCGCCCTGAGTTGAAAAAGATGCAGGAAGAGTTACAGGAAGCAAGTCGTAATTATTCGAAGAATTTCGGACCGGATGATAAGATGCGGGCCATTACTGAACAAATGGGCGACAAAGGCCGCAAGATAGGAGCCTACTATAGCACACCTGAATTCAAGAAACTAAACAGCGATCTGAAAAAGAAATACGGGATTCCTGAAACCAACTATTACTATGATGACAGGGACCAAAAAAGCGATAACTACAAAAAATACCAGGCTGAATTGGAAACCCACATCCCCGCAGATATTAAGATAACACAGGATGACCTGGAAAAAATGGGCAAGCAGGTAAGTGCGCACTACGATTCGCCGGAGGCAAAAGAACAGAACCGCCGCTTACAGGCCCTGGGCGACAGCTTACGCAAAGCCTATGAAAATCCCGAAATAAAGGAAAAACAAAAGGAAATGGAAAGGCTGGGCAGGCAAATGAGCGGCTACCAGGACAACGAACAAATAAGGAACGAACAACGCCTGTTACAGCAAGCAGTTAAAAAAATGACCGCCTATGAGCGCAGTCCTGAATACAGGAAGTACCTGAAATCGAAAATGAATTTCAGCTACAACTTTAATTATGATTCTGACGAAAAGCCGGAGAAAGTTGAAAAGACTGAAAAGGCAGAGCGGAAAGAGAAACGGGAGAAAACTGAAAAGGCCGAAAAAGTTGAAAAGGTAGAGAAATCCGAAAAGTCTGAAGATGAGTAATTAATCAGTTATATTAGGTTCAGAAGGTTTTGCCTGGCAGAATAAGACTAACTTAATCAACCAATCAGTTATTCACCAATCAACTAAAACACGTAATTTAGTATCCTCAAAACAGGGGATACTTTTTTTATGCTTCAGAAGCTCAGCATCAGTAATTACGCATTGATTGACAACCTCGAAATCAGTTTCGACAGTGGTTTAAATATCCTTACGGGCGAAACCGGCGCGGGTAAATCTATCATTTTGGGTGCGCTTTCGCTTATTTTAGGTCAGCGGGCCGAGAGCCGTTATTTTTTTAACCAGCAGAAAAAATGCGTTATCGAGGGCACATTTAAAATTGGCGCGTTTCATTTAAAGCAGTTTTTTGAGGATAATGATCTCGATTATGAAGCTGAAACCGTTTTAAGGCGTGAGATCTCTGCTGATGGCAAATCAAGGGCTTTCGTAAACGATACACCGGTAAACTTAAATTCGCTCAAGGCTTTGGGCGAAAGACTAATCGATATCCATTCGCAACATGCCACCCTTGAAATAAATGATCCCGAGTTTCAATTATTAGTAGTAGATGCGGTTGCCAAACATGACGAACTACTGAGTGAATATCGTACAAAATTCAGGGCTTATAAAAAATCGACATCCAAACTCCAGCAGCTAATTGAGGAAAGCGACAAAGCAAAAGCTGATTTAGATTATTACCAGTTCCAGTTTGATGAATTGGAAAAAGCTGAACTCTCGGCCGATGAGCAGGAACTGTTAGAGCAGGAACTATATTCACTAAACAATGCCGGCGAGATCAAACGTAATCTTCTGGGCGCCTTTTACCTGATGGAAGAGGGCGAAACGTCTGCCATTATTCAATTACGCGAAGCCGGGCACCAGCTTTTAGCGTTAGAAAAATACAACCCTCAAATAGCAGAACTTCACCAACGCTTAAGCAGCACGGTGATCGAACTAAAAGATATAGCTGCTGAAATAGAGATCATAGAGCAGCGTACCCATATCAATGAAGCCCGAGCTGAAGAAGTAAATGCCAGGCTGAGCATTATCTATATCCTGCAAAAAAAGCACCGTGTAAATACTAATGCAGAGCTGTTACAATTACAGGATGAGCTTTCCAATAAAATTCAACAAGCAGTTTTCGGCGACGAAGCCATTGAGAAATTAAAGATCCAGCTCGACGCCGACAAAAAGGATCTCGAAAACTTAGCCGGCCAGCTATCTGCTAATCGAAAAAAGGCAATTCCTGCTATCGAAAAACAAGTGTTGGAAACCCTCGCTGAAATGGGAATGAACAATTCCAATCTCAAAATCGAACTTTCCACAACCGCAGGACATACCTCCCCTTTAGGGGGGTTGGGGGCTAACGGGCTCGATATTGTTAAATTCCTATTCACCGCCAACAAAGGTCATGCTTTATCTGAAATGAGTAAGGTAGCATCGGGTGGTGAACTATCCAGGTTGATGCTGAGCATAAAATCGCTGATCGCACAAAATACCGCGCTGCCGACTATAATTTTTGACGAGATAGATACCGGCGTTTCTGGTGAGGTTGCAAACCAGGTTGGACAGATAATGGAAAAGCTGGCAGCCAATTTACAGGTGATCACCATTACCCACCTGCCGCAAATCGCCAGCAAGGGACAAAGCCATTATTTTGTTTATAAGGATGATGATGCCACCACCACCTATACCCGTATTAAGCAATTAAATAAGGATGAACGCGTTTTGGAAATTGCTAAAATGCTGAGTGGTGATAAACCCGGAGAAAGCGCATTGCAGAATGCGAGGGAGTTATTAAGCCCCCTGGCCTCCTAAAAGAGGGAAGTACAGCGTTCTAAAATCTTTTTAATATTTCTAATCCATGAAGTCTAAACATTTATTTGTTTTATTGATCCCGATTTTATTGTGTGCCTGCGCGGCTAAAAAACCCGGGCAAATAGCCTTTAATCCGGATGTTTACCTAACGGGGACCATCACCAGGATAGATACAGTAACTTTTTTTGACAGCAGCAGGAATCGCCCCGTGCCTATAGCTATCTACAACCTTCAGGATTCACGCAAACGGGTGGATCTACTTCCCCAAAACATCAGGAAAAAGCTGGTGATACTAAATCCTGGTTATGGCGGAACAAGGAGGGATTATGTTACATCGCCAATAAGCTCGCCAATAATGGGTACCTGGTTGTTACCATCCAGCATGATCTGCCTACAGATGATACTTTACCAAGTACCGGCGATATTTACAAATTAAGAAAGCCATTTTGGGAAAGAGGTGTAAAGAGTATATTCTTTGTTACTGATAAATTAAAAAAGCTGTATCCGAAGCTTGATTATAAGAATATAATCTTACTCGGCCATTCAAATGGTGGCGATATGGCTATGCTGATAGCAAATGAATATCCTGATTTTGCAAAAACGGTTATAACGCTCGATAATCGCCGTGTATCTATACCAAGAGCCAATCACCCTAAAATATTTTCCATCCGCTCAAGTGATCAGCCTGCTGATCCGGGTGTTTTACCATCTGTTGAGGAACAAAAAAGATATAATATAAAAATAGTTAGGGTAAACACCATCCATAACGATATGGGCGGCATGGGCAACGATGCGCAAAAGAAAGAGATAAATGATTATATCATTAGTTTTTTGAATGGAGATTTGTAAGTGTTTCTAATTTTCGGAACCGTGATTTACTAGACTATAGAATTTACTGATTGTTATTTATCAGGGTAATCCTTAAATCCCATAAATCATGGTTCAGATAAGTTGAGATTGCAACATTGAGCAATGACAATTTAATCAATCCAACAACTGCCTGTTAACCGCTTCAAGCCTGCCTATAATCTCATTAATTGCACCTTGCTGCTTTTTGGCCGTTTTAACACGTACATAAAACCAATTAAAAGCCATCCATGCAAATGTGATTCCATAAGCCAGTATTTTAAACAACAGGCTTCCTCGCCCTGCATACTCAATCATATAAAGAAAAATACCAATCGATAGGAAAATAAAATATGCGCTTAGCATCTGTTTATTTATAAATTCCTGCTTTTGCTTAATTCGCAGCATCTGCTCCAAAAACTGGTGGCTGTCGGTCTCCTCATCCGTTTTAGCCAATAGCGGGAACATCTGGTTGGTTGAGATCAAAAAGAATATGATCGCAAGGATCACCAGCGTTAGTCCGATTTTGGTCGTGATGAGTTCCGGTTGATAATGCCACCAGATATATGTCATAAATAAGATGGTTAACGATAATACGATATTTCCCCGCCATATCTTGTTACGGGTTTTGCGGTTGAGCTGATTTGCCTTTGCAAAAATTTCACTTACGTCCGGAGCAGTGGCCTTGCCGCGATTCCAGAGTTCCTTAAAATCGATATTATTGCTCATATTGTTTAAATTTTTGAGTCAGCTTTTCCTTTATCCTGTAGATCTTTACCCGAACGTTACTTTCCGACAGCCCGGTTATCTTGGCAATCTCCGCCTGCTTTACATCTTCCAGCTCGAGCGAAATAATGATGCGGTCGGTTTCCGGCAGCTCAGCTATACATTTATACAGGAATTTGCTTTGCCATTCCTTATCTGGCTCAGATACATCTTCGATTTGTTCGGGCAATTCGGATTTAGGCATCCGGTTTTGACGTTCAACTTGTCGCAGGCAATTGTTTGACGCTATCCGGTAGATCCAGGTGCCTATGGCAGATTCATTGCGAAACGTCGGTAGCTTTTTCCAGATGATGATGAAGATCTCCTGCGCAATATCCTTTGCCAGGTCGGCATCATTAACATAACCCATGCAGATCCTGAACACTTTGTTCCAATAGTCACGGTAAATATCTTCAAATACCATAAGTTTTATTTACTGGCTGATGGAGGTAATTTACCTTATTTCGCCCTATGTTTTGGCTGTTAGATACGGGGACGGTTAAAATGCTACAGGACGATAGGATTTATTTTTTAGATTAATTTTATCAGCGCTGCCAAAATTCTCAATACCAATAATTAATTTTAATTTTATCGCGCTAAATAAAATCATCAAAATGGCTTACAACTTATTAAAAGGTAAAAAAGGAATAATTTTTGGCGCTCTTAATGAGCAATCAATCGCCTGGAAGGTGGCACAGCGCGCCGTACAGGAAGGTGCAGAAATTATTTTGAGCAATGCTCCTATCGCTTTACGCATGGGCGAATTAAATAAACTGGGCGAAGAATGTAATGCCCCTATTGTTGGTGCCGATGTTACCAATAACGACGACCTGGTTAACCTGTTCACAAAAAGCCAGGAGCATTTTGGCGGAGGTGTTGATTTTATCCTGCACTCTATTGGGATGAGCGTTAATGTACGCAAAGGCATTCCTTATCCTGAAAATAATTATGATTTCACCCACAAGGGTTTAGATATATCTGCACTTAGCTTGCATCGCGTATTACAAACTGCCATGAAAATGGATGCAATAAATGAATGGGGATCAGTATTGGCCCTAACATATATTGCCGCGCAGCGTGTATTTCCTGACTACAATGACATGGCCGATAACAAAGCATATTTGGAAAGCATCGCCCGCAGCTTTGGTTATTACTATGGTAAAAAGAAGCATGTGCGTATCAATACCATCTCGCAATCGCCGACACGTACTACTGCAGGCTCAGGTGTTAAGGGTTTTGACGGCTTTATAAACTATGCCGAAAAAATGAGCCCGCTTGGCAATGCCGATGCGGATCAATGTGCAGATTACTGCGTAAGCATGTTTTCTGATCTTACCAAAATGGTTACCATGCAAAACCTCTTCCATGATGGTGGTTTCTCCTTTACCGGCGTAACCCAGGAAGTGATTGAGCAGATGGAAAAGTAGTTGTTAAAATAACAGTATACTTAAGGCCCGTTTGATTAATCAAGCGGGTTTTTTATTGTTTTTTTATTTAAAAAGCATTCGCAAAACAATATATTGCAGCGCCCAGGGAACTTTAATTGCTTTATTGTTAATGTTTATTATCCTAGACCTTCACAGATGACAAAAATTCTATTATCTTTTATATATTTTTTTCTTCTGTTGTCCACAAATATTTTTGCTCAAGAGACCTTTACAGGTAAAGTAATTGATAAAGAAACTCACTCTCCAATTGAAAATTCCACTGTAACTGTTTATCAAGGGGATAGTATTAAGTATCAAACCACAAGTGATAGTATAGGAAATTTCAAAGTACCGGGTCTATATTTAAGACAAGACAACACTATAAAAATCCACGCTTTAAATTACACAGACTTAAAAACTGACATAAAAAAATGGGGAAATAATTCTAATAACTTCTTGGGCACTTTTAGCCTTGTATCAAAAAAGATATCGTTAGAAGAAGTTGTTGTTAAATCAAATAAAAGATACCGTGACACTACAAGAATTGATCTATCCAAAACCAAATTCGAAAGGTCAGTAATGATTGACGACATTTTTTCTAATGATTTTGGGCTTACTAAAGATGTAAACGGCCAGCTTTATTATAAAGGAAAACCAGTATCAAACATTGTAGTAAACGGTGGAGATTTTTTCGGGAAAAACAATATGGATATTTATCATTTATTGCCTGCATTGATACTTAGTCGCATTGAAGTAGTAGAGACAAACATTGACAGTACTACTAATACGACGAGTTTAAGGCCCACGATAACTATCAATTTAAACTTAAAAGAAAAATATGACAAAGGTAAATTCGGAAATGCAAATTTAGGTATAGGCACAGCAAACAGGGGTGTGGCTAATACAGATATATTTAAATACAAAAATAAGGAGCAGATTTCATTGACTCTTAATACGAATAATATTAACATTGGTGATAACACCATGCAGGAACCAAATGTCAGCTTTTCAGCAAATGGCAATAACCTGACAACCAATAGTACAAAGTTTACTTACAGAAATATTTATGATAATAAAATAGAAGTTAGTTTTGATGTTAAGGGCAAGATCGAAAACAAAAATATCGCATCTGAATCTGAAAGGCAGGACGAGACGATAAATGCTTTTTCTAAAACTTTTAGTTCTTCAAAGACTAAATCATTTGATATAGATGATACAAAATTGAACATCAATTATAAAGTTGACTCGCTAAATAGTCTTAACATAACCCAAATCTTTAATCATTCTTATGCTAGGACAATCGATTCATCAATTTATTTCATTAAGCTCGACAGCGCAACAATTTCTTCCGATTTAAATAAGTTACGGAGTTCAAATACCGATCTCTTTAATACCCAGATAGGCTATCAAAAAAAATACAGTGCTAAAAAAGGACGGTTACTAAATATCGGATTTGATCTAAAACACACCAATTACGATGTGAGTGAACTTGCTAAGGTTAACAACTCATCCGGTCAAAATTTAAATAACTATTTTATTAGTGGAGAACGCTCAGTAACGGAAAATATATACACTGTAAATTTTAATTTTACAGAGCCATTCGGAGAAAATGGTTACATTAACTTCTTTGTTGATTATGAAAAGGACAGACTAAATTATAAAACTCAGATCAATAGCGATACCTTAATTACTTCCACTGATGCACCATCATTAATAGGTAACCAATACTTTAGACCAGGCATTAAATTTCAAAGAACGTTTAATAAAGTTTCACTTGATGCAAGATTAACCGAGGTGCTTAATTTAAGAGATATTGAACAGGCGCCTGGTAACGTCCATTCACATTTTTTAAACTTTAATGCTGATATAAGGGCCGATTATAAGATCGACAGTAAAAAAAGTTTATCACTGGGCTATACTGACGTCACAAATTATCCGGATGTTACAGTATTAACTAATTTGAACAGCACGTTTTCCCTGATATCCCAAAACATTGGCAATAATAATTTAAAACCGGAGCAAGCAAAAAGTATAAAATTATCCTATAACACAAGGCCGTCCGAGTCGGAAAACATTAGCATTGCAGGTGAGTTTCATCATTTTGATCAAAAGTTCGGGCTTGCAATAATTAATTCTAATAGTTTAAAACCCGGTAACATCCTTGAAAACGCCACTGAAGAAAATGTTGGCAGCTCAAACGGAGGGCAGGTTTCATTCTCTTTACTCAAAACCGTATTGAAAGATAAGTATTTTAATTTTAGCGCAGGAATTGCTTACCAGGAATCACCAACGGTAATCAACAACAAGTTAATTCTCAACAATAATATAACGGTTAATCAATCACTCTCAACCTCTATTATAATTATCAAATCATTACTATCTACCACACCGCTTATAGCAACATCATTCAGTAAATATTTTTATGAAACAAACAGCATCAATATAACCACACTAACCTATTCAGACAAACTTTCATTTACATTAAAAACATTGCAATTAGACTTATATCCGCTAATTAACTATAATCACAGCATAAATAACAATACTTCATTTTCAATGAATGGAGAAATTAAAAAGAACGTCTTTAAAGGATATGGATCAATATGGCTACAAACTTATGATATATTTAACTCTTTTAAATATATCAATAATTATATAGGGGCTTCTGGCTATCAATCCGTTAAATATTCTAATCTGAGCAGATATTTACTTTTAGGCATTAATTTTAAATTTAATAACATGAAATAATTATGTACTTACTAATTGATTTATATATTTGCGATGTAAATTAATTATCAGTTAACTAAACCTTTCCAAACAATGAAAAAAATCTTTCTTCTCTTTAGTATTTTGACTTGCTTTTTTACAGGCTATTCACAAAGCCTGACAACAACTAACACTACCATAAATTCAGGTGGTACTGTTACGCTAACAGGTTCGGGCGAAGCATACACGGCCACCAGCGGAAAGTATTTTGATGCTTTTAAAAGCCAATCTGTTAACTCAGTAAGCCCCGCTCCTTATGGTATTGGTAACGTAACCTTGTCGAATGTCTCCATAACTTATTTTAATAAGACGTCAAAAGCGGCCACTGTTATCGTTGACAAGCTTGTTAGCAACGCCCCTGTTCCTGTTACTGTGAATTTTGAGGTTTCAATTGCGGGTTATGATAACAGTACCCAAAAGTCGACAGCCCCACAAACTTTTACGTTTAGCATAACTGTAAATCCTGCCCCAGCATCTTTTGGCAACGTAGCCATGTCTCCTGTCTTTATAAAAAATTCATGCGGGGTAGGTTTCATTGGCTCTAAGGTAACCTACACGGTACCTAAAGATACATATCATGCTTCAACGCAGAATGCTGCCAATCAATTGGCACAAAATGATATAAATGCTAACGGGCAGAATTATGCAAATGCCAATGGTACTTGTACTGCTGGGTATTATAACCAGGCGCAATTTCAGCCGTTTACCAGAAATAACTGTACTGTTGGCACCAATCCTACCACAGTAACTTATACTGTAAATGAGAATACTTATACAGGCGCTACCCAAACAGCGGCCAATCAGTTGGCGTTAAATGATATTGCTGCGAATGGCCAGGCTTATGCAAACGCCCACGGAGTATGTACTACGATTTATGCTGCCCTTGTCAGCATAGCTACACCAGATCCGTTAAATACAGGAAATTACACCGAAAAAGTACAGATACAATTTTTTTCGAATCCCGACTATTCGAACCCTCTTCAGGTGTCCACTACCGTTACATTCCAAGGCCCAGTGGCGGAGCAATCATCGAACGGAGGACATCGAGGAGCTGTCACATATAAAACAGAAACACAAACAATTGTGGCTAATAATGTAAATACATTAACAATCCCCTTGAATTTTGTTTTTGCAGATGTAAAAACATCACAATCTCCTAGCTCTCTTGGCTTTACTTTAGTTGCATCCCCGACCTATACGATCCTTAACGAGAAAACTTTTTGAAACCCTAATATAAATAAAGCCAGCAGTGCAATCTGATTTCAAGGCTGGCTTTACTTTTTCGGTTTAAATAGCTAGTTAGGATCAACCAATACGATTTTCGCTTTGAGATTATCCGTTGGTTGAACCGCGAGTTTCCACCAGGTGATTGAGTAGATGAAGAGGTCGTTTTTTAGTAGGAAAATTGGAAAAGTCAGTGAAATTCGAACGACGAATTCAAAGTAAAAGCCCTTGCAATTAATCTGCAAAGGCTTTTTCGCGTGAGAACAGAAAACGAATTTCGGTCTCTATCCATTAGTCTCTAATTGGAAGCTACTAAGATAATTTTCGCGGTAATAGAATTTGTAGGCTGTACCGGCGTGGTCCCGTCGGCAGATTGCGCGTAAATTGCTACGCTACCAGCGTTATATGTATAGCTGAACGATGTACCTCCAAAAACTTCAGGTAATTGTTCGTAAACTTCACTTCCGTCAGGCTGTGAGTAAGCTATAGAAACGAGTACTCCACCGTAATGGTTAAAATCAGGGTCAAGGGCTTGTACATCTTTTTGCGCTGAGTATGATTTTCCATCAGTTGACAATGTCCAATCAGAAGGATTAATGGTTTTAAAAACTGTCACGTTAGGGTTCGGTGTGATGTACTTTTTTGTACATGAAGATGCTGCAGCCATTACTATAATGCAGCCAATGATTGATAAGAATTTTTTCATACGAGTGTTTTGTTGTTTATACTAAGAACAACGTTTTTTAAAAAGGTTTAATATGATTTTGAACTTTTTTTACGTTGAAAAAAATATTCCCTCAATATGATGTTATTCAACCGCTTACAACCGGCAAATAAACTTAATTGAAAAATATTTTTTTACATTTGTAAAACTAACATTTTAGTTAATTTAAAATTGATAAAATCTTTTTTTCTTTTCCTGTTTTTATTGCCGTTTACCTGCCTGTCGCAATATGTTATTACCGGAAAGGTTATAAACAGCGCTGATAAAACGCCGGTTGCAAACGCCAGTGTGTTTTTAAACAATGCTGCGGTGGGAACCAAAACCGATGAGCACGGCGCATTTACCTTAACCGGCGTACGGCAGGGTCAATACGACCTGGTGGTATCAATACTGAGCTTTGAACCATCGCACCAAAATATTATAGTAAACAACGATATTAAATTACCGGTCATTGAACTGGCGCCAAAGGTAATGATGCTGCAGGAGGTGCGCATTAAGCCTAAAACAAATTGGGCAAAGGATTATGAAAAGTTTAAGCGCCTGTTTTTTGGCAACTCGGATTTTGCAGGCAAGTGTAAGATTGTAAACAAGGGATTGCCGGATATCCTCAACCTGGATTACTATCCAGAAGTGGGTGTGTTTACCGCCAGTTCAAATGATTACCTGGAGATTGAAAATAAGGCACTAGGTTATAGGATCAGGTACCTGTTGGCGAAGCTTGTGAGCGACCAAAGGACCGGGATAAATTACTATGAAGGCACTTCCTCCTTTGAGGACCTTAAGGGGTCTGAATCTCAAATGCGGAAATGGAAAAAAAACAGGCTGGCTGCATACGAAGGTTCAAGCATGCATTTTTTAAGGTCGGTGGTATCGAATACCGTCACACACGAAGGTTTTAAAGTATTGCGGCTCATCGCTAAATCCGGCGCAGGTAACAAAAACTCTATCAGCCACAGCTTCCGTACACTGGTTTCCATACCGCTGAATGACAGCGATTTTGTAAGGCAAACAGATGTTAAGGGCGAATATGCGCTAACGTTCAAAGATTGCCTGTATGTTATGTACAACAAAAAGCGCTCACATCTTGGCAATACGCCAACCGCTGAATGGGCATCAAGTAAGCAATGGGATGAAGCACTGATCACCACATTAATCTTTAATGAGCCTTATTCGTTTTTTGATAATAACGGGATCATCATAAACCCCACCAGTGTAATATTCGACGGTAACTGGGGCCAAAGATTGGTAGCCGATCTGTTGCCGGTTGATTATGTACCAGCGTTAGATAACTAGAGGTTAGAGACTGGAGATTAGTTCCTGTACTTATGTAAAAAGCCCTTGCAATTATCTTGCAAGGACTTTCATTTTGAATTTTATATTTAGAAATTCAGAATTTTCAACTAATCTCTAATCAACTAGTCTCCAAGTAACCACTCCCAACTAATCTCTGGCCTCTAACCTCTACTCAACTTATTCCACTTTATACTCCACAACTTTTCTCCCAATACTGCCATCGGTATCAATTCCTTCGATGACCATTCGATAAGTGCCTTTGGCATCGGCGTTGAAATATTCAAACGATGCCTTTCCGTCCTTATCAGTTATAACATTTGGTTTCCAGTAAATGGTGCTCCGGTAATCCGAAATCTTCTGGTTGGTTTTAGGGTTATCATATTGTGGCGAATAAAATTCACGGGCCTTGTAAAAACCTTTCGGATGATAGGTTACCACCCCCGGGGCGTACCTGTAATATTCCTTGTTTTTTGTTCCTCTTTTTGTGGTAATGATAAAGCCGCCACCGGCCATTCTTGAGCCGTAAATAGCAGCATAGTGAATGCGCGTGATCACTTCTATTCCTTCGATATCGTCGGGGTTAAGGTTAGTGAAATCGTCGGGCTCCATATAATTACCATCAATTATGATGGCCATGCCTTTCGGGGGCTGACCATGAGTGAACAACATGCCAGGAATTCTTCCGGACAAGCAATCAATCAGATTGCTGCAATTGAATGATGCAATGGTTTTTGCGTCAAACACAAAATCTGCATTACCTGGCCCGTTCAGGTTTTGAGAATGCGGTATTTCCGATGCCTTTGAAGCCGTTATTTTTACCTCCTTCAATAATACCTGGTGCTTATTTATGCCAAATTTTTGCTGCTCGTCATAAAACTGTCGCTGATTGATCAGGTAAGCCGACATGTCTTCTATCGGCGCAGCCATAAAATCATTTTTTCTTTTATCCGCTATAACCTGTGGCAGCTTGGTGGTATCAATACTTAGCTCAACAGCGTCCTGTCCCTTCGGAACGCGCGACTGTACAACAAACTTCGTGCTATCTGCAAATACCAGGTCTTTAAAGGCAAACCGGCCATTACTGTCTGATAAAGTATCAAGCATAAAAAAGCCGCCCTGGTTGCTAAATAACTTAACCTTTGTGCCAACAGCTGGCTTTCCCCATTTAGTTACTTTACCTGTAATTTCCATTGATTTTTCAGGCTGATAGGTTAGTGTGGGGGGCTGGTTGTTTAAAACCTGTTTCCATTCAAACTGGCGATAACCTTGTGTAAGCATCAAAAGATCAAGATCGGCCTGCGTTTGTCCGTTAATATTCGCGAAATAATAATTGGGTTTTTCAACCGCGCCTTTTAATTCAGACGTCAATAAAAGATTTGAAAGGATGGTGTTTTCATTATCTACATCAACGGGCACGCTTGTTTCGTCAGTAACGGCCACGGAAAAACTACCCATGGTTGCGTTTTTGTTCTTGCCGGTGGTGATAAGTTCTACTTTAACTTTTTGCCTTGGCGCGTATGTTTCCTTTTTTGAAAGTTCAAGCTTAAGTTGATCCTTGTTGTTATTTATGAATATCAGCCGCTCATTTAGTGGTTCACCGTTTTGGGCAAACAGCGTAAATTGAACAATGCCGGATGGAAACCTGCTTTTTGGAATTACTGTGCTAAAAAACTTACCGAACTCCCCGCTTTTAACTGCATAATATACCTTGCCGCCACTTTGGGCAATAAGGCTCAAACCGTCCTTCGGGCTTCCGGCACCGGCTGTTACCCTAAGCCGGAGTGTATCCGGGTTGGTATTGTTTGCTGCAATTGTATAGCCGGAACTTGTTGCCAAGGGCAAATTAATAACATTAGTGGAACCATCCGCATAGGTTATGTTCGCTTTATATGTTTTTCCACCCTCTGGTACAATATTAAACGCCCCCATGCCTAAATGGCTGGATGCAAACGTGCAAACTTCCGTCCCGCTATCATCCGTAACCGTTCCTTTTATATCAGTTCCCTTTCCGGTGGGAGCAATTGCCTTAAACGCTATTTTTGAATAATTGCCTGCCACCAGTTTTCCGCCCTCCGGAAAAAATTGCACATCAGTTTTAAGTCCGGTCGATTTTGCACCTTTTTTTGTTTTTGCGGATTCACTTTTGCCCGACAGGTCTTTTGGCTTAGCGGAACCGATTGTAAAAGCCTGGTCGAAAAAAGATTCGCTGCCATTGTTTCGCATCCAGTTAGTATAAGCTCTAACATGGTAATTGCCGTTATCTAATGTGTCCGGTAATGCAAAGTCTCCGACAGCTGTGCCTGCTGCCATTTCCAGTTTAATTGAGCGTGCTATTTTGTTATCGGGGTCTAACAGGTCTACATATAAAATCCCGCTCAACGCCGAGAGCTTATGCTCTGCTCCGATGGTAACATAAGCCTTAAAATACATTGTATCGCCGATGGCGTAATACGGCTTATCAAATTGCAGGTAAGTCTTTTCAGCGCTCAGCGTTTCCGTATACGAATTAAGTTTCGCGGTAATGGAGTTGATCAGTGTATCACCCTTTTCTGTGTTTTTTTCAGACTGGCCTAATACAATTAGAGGCATTAATAATGTTAAAAGGAGTAGGATTTTTTTCATAGTTCAGGATAATAAAAACCAAGGTATAGAATACAGCCATTGTATTCTGTAAAAAACTTGTGATACAGCGAATATAATGGTTTTTACTGCTTTGAACTAAAGTTTTAGTAATGATTTGACCGAAAAATAAATTTTTATCTTACCATGAACTATGATCCATCAACTATGAACTAGAATTTATTCTTCCACATCATACTTTCAACAGGCCTGGTTGACGGCGTGTTGTATTTGGCATTGCCCTTTGTATTGTAAAAAGTTTCTATTTCACCCTCTACAACAAAATAAATCAGCTGGCCAATCGGCATCCCCGCATAGATCCTTACGGGTTGGGTACAAGATATTTCAAGCGTCCAGGTGTTGCAAAAGCCTACATCACCTTTACCTGCGGTTGCATGGATATCAATACCCAAACGCCCCGTGCTTGACTTCCCCTCCAAAAACGGAACATGGCGGTACGTTTCAGTATATTCCATGGTTACCCCCAGGTATAAGGTATTGGGCTGTAAAAGAAAACCGTCCTTCGGGATGTCAAAATAGGTAATCTCGTTATGGAGTTTTGCGTCAAGTATCCTGTCGCGGTAGGTGGCCAGGTATTTACCAAGGTGCACATCGTAGGAATTTGTGCCGAGGCATTCGCGGTTAAAGGGCTCAATAATAATGTGTCCTTCCTCTATTTCCTCTAGTATTCTTTTGTCTGATAGTATCATTAATGCCCTGTAAAACGGCTGCTAAATTATAACTAATTGCCTTGCCGGGCAATGCTATGTTACCAACAAAAGTTTTGGGAAGATGTGGAAATATAGTTGAGATAAGGGGATAATATACAGGTGTAACAACCTTAAAGTTAATGAGAAGTAATTTTCCTTGATTGCAGCGTTATAATTTATAAAAAACAATACTATTTAACGTTATTTGATATAAGTTTGTCATCCTTTTTGCAATTTTACTTTTATGGCTATAGCATACAGACAGCAGGTTGATGACGAAACAGAATTTGCCATCTGGAAGATTGAGGAAGAGGCCGACGAGCTTTATAATCAGTTACGCCTTGACGATGAGGAAAAAGCACACTATGAAAGCCTTAAGATTGGCAAGCGCAACCTGCACTGGCTTGGTACCCGTGTGCTGCTACGTAAAATGTTACGCACTGAGGAATACATCGATTGCAAAGTTGACGCACACGGGAAGCCTTACCTGGTAAACCTCCCCTACCATATCTCACTGAGCCATTCATTTGACTATGCTGCAGTAATGATCAGCAAGCGACCGGTAGGTATTGACATTGAGCAAGTTAAGGAAAAGGTAGAACGGATTGCCCACAAGTTTATGCGTAAGGAAGAAATGGCGTTCATAAACACGGCCGATAAGATCAGGCAGCTTTATGTTTGCTGGTGCGCCAAGGAAGCCGTTTATAAATGCTACGGCCAAAAGGAGATATCATTTGCTGATAATATTCTGCTGGAACCCTTTAACTTTGAGGGACATGGCTGGGTTGATGCCCGGCTGCTTAAAGGCGAAACAGATATTAAATATGAAGTGGGCTACCTGCAATACCAGGATTATATGGTTGGCTACGTAAAAGGTTAAAACATGAAAAACAAACAGGTTTTTTTGCAGGATTGGGGATTGATTGATTACAAGGAAGCATGGGATAAACAGGAAGCTTTATTTGCCGAAACCGTAAGTGAAAAGATCGCCCAAAGAAACAAGGAGGTCGCTATTTTAAACGCTGATGGCCATACTTACGATCATTGCGTTGCCGATGAAACCCTAAATTATCTTGTTTTTTGCGAACATCCACATGTATATACTTTAGGTAAAAGCGGCAAACCTGAACATTTACTTTTAGACGAAAAAGGACTAAGGGAAAAGAATGCTGCTTATTACCCGATAAATCGTGGTGGTGATATTACCTATCACGGGCCTGGACAAATCGTGTGTTATCCCATTCTCGATCTTGATAATTTTTTTACCGATATACACCTGTACCTGCGCACCCTTGAGGAAGCGATAATATTAACCCTTGCTGATTATGGACTGACTGCTGGCCGTTATCCCGGTTTTACGGGAGTTTGGTTTGATGCAGACAATGAAAATGCCCGCAAGATCTGCGCCATGGGTGTACGCTGCAGCCGCTGGGTAACTATGCATGGCCTAGCTTTTAACGTTAACACCAACCTCGATTATTTTAAAAACATTGTGCCCTGCGGTATCGACGATAAGGATGTAACCAGCCTTGAGCGCGAATTAGGGCGAAAAGTTGATATTAATGAAGTAAAAAAAATCCTTACGCATCATATTTCCGTATTGTTTAATATGGAGATGATGTTATGAAAATATTACAAATCATTTTGATTGCTGTAACAGCCTTATCGGGATGTACAAAAAAGGCCATTGTGCCGGCCCCCGTTGTTAAAACTGACACTACTGTAACCACAAAACCCATGACTACTCCTGTTACTTACCTCGCCCTGGGCGATTCATATACCATTGGCCAGTCTGTACCTCAAATTCAATCGTTTCCATACCAGCTTGTAAACGTATTAAACTACTATCAGCTTAATGTACAAAAACCTGATATCATTGCTGTAACCGGGTGGACTACCGATGATTTAATAAGCGCTATTTCCCGCAGTGCCTTTAAAGATAACAAATATGACTTTGTTACTTTACTTATCGGGGTTAATGATCAACACGAGTATCAGAGCAAAGACAATTACAGGACCAAGTTTGCGCAGGTTTTACAGACGGCAATCAATTTTGCAAAAGGCGATGCCAGCCGGGTTTTTGTTCTATCTATCCCTGATTACGGAGTTACCCCGTATGGCAATGGAAGAGAGAGCATAATAGGCCCCGATATTGATGCCTTTAATGCGATTAACCGGGAGGAAACGGCAAAAGCTCACGTTCTAAATTATATTGATATAACAGCTATATCAAGGTTGGCAGCTACAAACCCGTCATTGATAGCCGATGATGGCTTACACCCTTCTGCGCAAATGTATCAAATGTGGGTGCAGGCTCTTGAGCCTTCTGTAAAATCCAGGTTGGAAAAATAAAATCAAGCCTTCGATTTCGCAGCAATTTCCTCTATCGCCCTCGCGAATTTATCCAGATCATGCAATGTAGTATAAACATGCGGAGTAACCCGGATGCAACTGATATTCTCGATATTGATACCTACAACATGTATCTTGTAATTTGTAAACAAGGCGCTGTCTAATTCAGCTGGTGTCATCCCGGCAATGCTCACACCGCAGATGGCACACGAGTATTTGTCGTTTAAGGACGTATGCAGTTTTACCTTAGGCAAATGCTGAACCTTAGTAGCCCAATAATTCTTTAAGTAACGAATGCGTTCTTCCTTCCGTTTGCTGCCTATTCCCTCATGGAAGTTAATGGCTTCGCCAATACCTTGCTCAATTGGGAAACTGCGGGTGCCGAGTTCCTCAAACTTCCTGATGTCCTTACTGTGTGGATCGGCGCTGCTTGGTAGCGGCCAGATCTTTTCTATCTTTTCCTTTTTAACCCACATCATCCCGCTCCCAATCGGCGCTGAAAGGAATTTATGAAGGCTGGTGCCAAAATAATCGCACCCCAGTTCGGGGATCTTAAAATCAAGCAGACCAAAGGAATGAGCGCCATCAACTATCACCTCAACGCCCTTTGCATGTGCCATATCTGCAATCTTCCTTACCGGCATTAGCTGGCCAATCCAGTTTACCATGTGGGTAATGTGGATCAGTTTTGTTTTTGGGGTGATGGCAGATTCGTACGCTTTAACCATCTCGTCATCATTTTCAGATGGCAGGTTAAGGTTTACCTGCGTGTAAACAATACCATCACGCATGGCCCTTTGTTTATAGGCTTGCACCATGTGCGGATAATCGAACTTACTGCCAATTACTTCATCGCCGCTTTTCAAATCGAGACCTAATATGATGGTGTTAAGTGATTCTGTTGCGTTGCGGTTTATAGCGATTTCTTCTGGGGATGTACCTGCTAGTTCGGCAAGCTTCTCGCGTAATGGTTCGCGCCCCTGGTCAAGGATACGCCACATAAAGTATGACGGCCCCTCGTTTGCCAGCTGATTGTAGCGCTCAACTGCCTGCTGAACAACTATTGGCGACGGTGATACTCCGCCGTTATTTAAATTGATGATATTTGGACTTGTAGAGTATGACCGCTGTATCACACTCCAGAAATCCTCATCCTGTGCGGCCTGCGCCGGAGTGAGGTGGTTGATCTTTTGTGAAGCTTTTTCAAATTCGGCGGCATGCGCTGTATTAAAAAGGCTATTTACAGAAAAGGCCCCGGCAAGGGTTGCTGCCTGTTTCAAAAATATGCGGCGGTCGTTTGTCATCATGATAAACGAATTTAGGGATTTAACTCTTGATTATCAATACACTGCAAAGAAAATAATGAAATCTTTTAAGTGCAGAATCAAGCATCAAAAACTAACACTCAGGCAAACTAATAGGGATATTAATAGCCAATCCGCCGTCCGACGTTTCCTTATACTTCGAGTTCATATCCAACGCTGTTTGCCACATGGTTTTAACCACGGCATCAAGGCTTACTTTGGCATTATCCGGATTTGTTTGTAAAGCCAGTTGCGATGCAGTTATTGCCTTGATAGCGCCCATCGTATTACGCTCGATACAGGGCACCTGCACCAGGCCGCCAATGGGATCGCAAGTTAGGCCGAGGTGATGTTCCATGGCAATTTCTGCAGCCATCATTGCCTGCCGTTGCGTACCACCCAAACATTCAGTAAGTGCAGCGGCAGCCATTGCCGACGATACGCCTATTTCGGCCTGGCAGCCGCCCATAGCAGCAGATATGGTTGCTCCCTTTTTGAAGATACTGCCTATTTCGGATGCTGTTAATAAAAATTGAACTATTCGCTCATTAGTATAGCCATCGCAAAAAACAATATAGTAGGCCAGCACAGCAGGGATCACCCCGGCTGCACCGTTAGTCGGCGCAGTTACCACACGGCCAAAAGAAGCGTTTTCCTCGTTAACAGCTAAGGCAAAACAGCTCACCCAATCCAGAATATTTTTGAAACTCTCCCCCGTACTCCGGATTGCGGTTATCCATTCATCAAAATTACTGTAGGTACGATTACCGATCAATCTTTTATTGAGCGCGGCGGCACGCCTGTCGACGTTCAATCCCCCTGGTAAGGTACCCCGGGTATGACAGCCTCTATAAATGCACTCCTTTAAAGCAGTAAAAATATTGTTAAGCCCCTGCAGCGTTTCCCGCTCACTGCGCCACGCAAGCTCATTTTCCATTACCACTTCCGAAATCTTGAGGCCGGTTTTCATACACCAATGCAACAGGTTATTTGCCGTATCGATGGGGAACGGCAGATCGACTTCCGACTTTGACTGGTCATTATCGCCGCCATCCTTTACCACAAAGCCTCCACCTATAGAATAGTAGGTCTCTGAAACAGCATTTCCATTACTTAAAAACGCCTGGAAGGTAACAGCATTTGGGTGATAGGGCAGACTTTCACTAAACAGGAACAACAAGTCATCGTCAGTATTAAAAACGATTGGTTTTTCTCCTGCCAAAACAAGTTTATGCGAATTCCTGATGTTGTTTGTTTTAAGCCCCACCTGGTCGACTTCGAAGGTTACCGGATCGTCTCCGCTCAAACCTAACAATATGGCTATATCGGTACCGTGCCCCCTGCCCGTTTTTGCAAGCGACCCGTACAACAAGATCTTTACCTGTTCAACAAGTTCCAATACGCCTTTTTGCTGAAGCGACAATACAAATTGCTGCGCCGCCCGCCATGGGCCCAGCGTATGCGAACTTGACGGCCCTATCCCTATTTTAAAAATATCAAAAACTGAAATTTGCTCTCTTTGCACGGGGTAAATTTACGACATTAAGGTTGTATAAAGTTTCAAATAAAAAGTTTACTATGTCACGTTTACAATTAATTTTTTATATTTTGCATGTAATTATTAACTCACTTTAAACCTAAAACAAATGCAAAATTACGATTACGATCCAAATTCAGGAGGCTTTGCTGCCGCTATTATCGCTATAATTTTAGCCTGCTTAATTCCAATTTTTATTATTGCTATATTAACAGTTGCGGGCAAATGGAAAGTATACGAAAAAGCAGGTAAACCTGGCTGGGCCGCCTTAATCCCTATCTATACATGGATAGTTATGCTGGAAATTGTTGGGAAGCCTGTTTGGTGGGTAATTTTGTTCTTCATACCGTGCGTAAATATCATATTTCTTATATGGACCATAAATTTAATGAGTAAAAGCTATGGTCAAAGTGAAGGCTTTACCATTGGCCTTGTTTTGTTGGGATTTATTTTCTGGCCTATACTTGGCTTTGGCAGTTATCAATACATTGGGCCATCTGCCGCAGAAGCGGGAGGTTTAAGGCCACGTGATCCTTTTAACCCCAATAATAACCAAAACCCATTTGGCCCACCACCACAAGTTTAACTTTGTTAAAATTTACGGTCATACAAGCATTTTGCAGCCGGTTAACGTTTATTAACTGGCTGCAAAATCATTTGCTCCCCTGCCCTTTTAAATACTTAACCGGTCTTGATTGCCCGGGCTGCGGTTTTCAGCGCTCTATGGTTGCACTGGTCCAGGGAGACTTGCACAAAAGCTTAACCTTGTATCCCGCCGCGATACCCCTTATTTCATTGGCTATTTATCTTATTGCCGACAAATATTTTAAGTTAGATAATCAAAAGGACGTTGTAAAAAAAACGCTCTTTATGATTGTTGGAAGTATTATATTGGCAAGTTATGTTATTAAGATGTCGGGTGTTTATAATCACTACAAAACATCAGCCTGAGCCGTAATGTGATTATAGTCCTTTACAATAGTTTGTAAAAAACGCAGGTCATCCATTTTTATCTGCTGTGTAATGGCTAAAAGTTCCTTGATACGGCGCGCAGCGCTGTAAACAATTTCGGTATTCCCGGTTTTTACATATGTGTTTATTACTTCCTGTAATATTACTATATCATGGTCTTTTAATTGGGTTACGTCGTTAAAAACCGGCACGTAGTTTTCTGCAACAGGGGTAAAAGCCAGTGTATCAATAGTTGTTCGGGGATGGGTTTTGATCAAGGTGGTTCCTGCTACAATATCGCCCAACCGTTGGGTTTTGTCTGAAACAGCCGCACAGATTAATCCGCAGGCTTGGAATGTCAATGAAAAATCAACTATCCTGAACAACCAGCGGAGCATGTACTGACCAAGTGTTGGCCGTGCCCCGTTAAGGCTTATTATTTTTATTTTCATTATACGTTTGCCAAAGCTTTGGCCATTCATAGTAATTTCACAAACGAGGTCGTAAAACACAAACATCAATGCATAAATAATAAGTAATACGGCAATCGCCAATCCCGACCCCATGCTACCTGTTATCCCTGCGATGATCAGCCCTGCAAAAAGGATGACTATAAAAAGGCCCATGTCAATTAAACGTGCAACAATTCGTTCACCTATACCGGCAATCTCATAGTCAATATCGATATTTTGCGGGGTGGTGATCCTGATGGTTTGCATATAATTATTAAAAGTATTTTAAATTCTGATTATAGTTGAAAGATAAAAATTTGTAATTATTTTAACGGAATTATTTAATAATCAATTTTTAGATGCGCGAACCTCTGTTTGTTAAACAAAACTCAAATAAGTGGAGCAGCTACGAGAATACCTCTACAAACAATCCGGATGAACTTGCCGAACGGTTTATAGAGATAACTGACGACCTTGCCTACGCCAAAACCTTTTACCCAAAATCAAAAACTACCGTGTACCTGAATGGGCTGGCGGCAAAATTGCACCAGTCTATTTATAAAAACAAAACTGAGAAAAGTAACCGTTTTATTCTTTTTTGGACGCGTGAACTACCTTTACTATTTAAAACATACCAAAATCAGATACTATATTCATTCCTGTTCTTCCTGGTGTTTACGTCAATAGGTGCCCTGTCGGCAAAGTATGACGAAAACTTTGTCCGCCTTATTTTAGGAGATCAATACGTTGATATGACCAACGCTAACATTGCAAAAGGCGATCCCTTTGGCGTATACAAACAAGCCGGCGAGTTCCCGATGTTTTTAATGATAGCATCAAATAACATTTATGTTGCTTTTGTAAATTTTGTAAGCGGCATTATTTTTTCGGTAGGCGCTGTTTATTTCGCGTTCAGAAACGGCGTGATGCTTGGCTCATTCGAATATTATTTTTTTAGCAAGGGCCTTGGCATGCAATCGGTTTTAGTGATCTGGATCCATGGCACACTGGAGATATTATCCTTTATAATAGCAGGGGCGGCAGGCCTGGTATTAGGCAATAGCTTTTTGTTCCCCAAAACTTATAACCGGTTTGTATCACTAAAAAAGGGGGCTAAGGATGGCATGAAAATGACCATTGGCCTGGTTCCGTTATTTTTGACGGCGGCTTTTTTCGAAAGCTTTGTTACCCGGCACACCGAAATGCCTGTATGGCTTAGCGTAAGTATCTTAACTTTGTCTCTTACCTTTATGATATGGTATGTAATTATTTATCCTAACATTTTAACCAGAAACCAAAAATCACATGACGCCAAAAATTGAACTCCAAAAAACACGCGACTTTGGAGAAATTATTACCGACACCTTTATTTTCGTCCGCCAAAATTTAAAGCCGCTGCTTTTATGCTTTTTTGTCTTTTCCGGTTTTTTCCTTATTGCCGGCACCATAACATCATCCATGCAGCAAGTCAAAACGTTTTCTTTTGTAAATGAGAGCTTTGGCCCGGTTCGTTCTAACCAGTTATTCGGGTCATCAAATCCATTTACGAGAATGTTAGGTTTAGAATATATTTTAAGTATTATTTTTCTGTGGCTAAATTATGTTGCCATAACCGTAACTGTTTATTCATATATATGCATATACCGCGAAAAGGGTAATGTTGCCGCTACACCATCAGAAGTTTGGGGTTATTTTAAATACTTCTTCTTCAAAATATTTGGCAGCAGCTTTTTACTTGGCTTACTACTGATAATCGGTTTTGTATTGTGTTTTATCCCGGGAATATGGCTTTACCCTATATTCGGGCTTATTTTCCCAATAATGGTGTTTGAAAACACTAGCCTTGGTTACGCATTTAACAAAAGTTTTAAGCTGATTAAGGATAGCTGGTGGTTAACATTCGGCTGCCTTTTTGTTATAGGCCTTATCGTTTATTTCGCCACGGTTATTGTTGTTTTGCCAACAACGCTACTTAATTTAGGGAGCTTGTTCATTCATCCGTCTAAGGGAGTTCACCTGTCTATTACCTTATCTGTTATAACAGTTTTTTTGCAGCACCTTTGTCAGGTATTTTACATTTTTCCAATAGTTACCATGAGCCTGTGCTATTTTAATTTAAGCGAACATACAGAGGGAACAGGTTTACTTGGCAGGATAAACCAACTCGGTAACATAACACCGGACGATACCACTCAACCCGAAGAATACTGATAATGCTACGTTACCTTTTCCTTATTTTAGTTTGCATTGCAGTGAATATGGGTTACGCTGCCGGTAAAAAGCAACCTGCGGTTAGTAAGCCGCCGGCTGTTTTAAAAACCGATAGTTCAGTTGTCAAAATCAGGAGCTTCAATGAGCATGCCCTTGAAACCTACCGCAAAGCCCCTGAATTTCAATACCACGATGTTGAGGTGCAAACTTCCCTATGGACAAGATTTTGGCGTTGGTTTTGGAATTGGGTAGCCCAATTATTCAGTTCTTTAAAGGTAGATGGGCATAAAAGTTTTTTTGACCTGGTGCTTTTGTTTTTTGAGTATCTCATTATTGTGCTGGGCCTGGGGGCCATCATATTTATGATTCTGAAACTTGTGGGCATTGATATGTTTAACGTATTAAGACGTAAACCTGTAGCAGCCGATATCCCGTACTCCGAATCGCTGGAGAACATCCATGAGATAGATTTTGATACGGAGCTCGACAAGGCCATCAACCAGCAAAACTACCGGCTTGCCGTACGGATGCTCTATTTAAAATGCTTGAAACAATTGAGCGATAGCCAATTGATAGATTGGCAACCCGACAAAACCAACAGTATTTATATAAATGAATTAGTAAACCCCGAACAACGCGATAGCTTTAAACTGTTAACACGGCAGTTCGAATACATTTGGTATGGCGAATTCACAATTGATTCGCCTGCGTTTAACAACATCCATTCACTGTTCAGGAATTTTAGAAAGGGCAAGGCATGAAGGATTTCAAAATATACTTTTCAGTTGCTATTGCTGTGTTATTGGTTTACCTGGTTGCGCAATACAACAGGCCCATCCCTGTTAACTGGAAGCCTACGCTTTACTATAAGGATAAGATTCCCTACGGCACTTATGTAATTTACAATCAACTTAACACGATATTTCCGAGCGCAAAAATCGTAAAAACCAATGCGTCAGTATACCATGCGGTGCATGATTCAATTATAACAGCGGGTAATTACTTAATAATTGCAAAGGCCGTTAAGCTTAATAAATTTGATTTTACACAGCTTGTTAAGTACATAAAAGCAGGTAATTCTGTTTTTATGGCATCCTTTACCTTCGAC
Organism: Bacteroidota bacterium; assembly: GCA_030775685.1. Lineage (GTDB taxonomy): Bacteria > Bacteroidota > Bacteroidia > Sphingobacteriales > Sphingobacteriaceae > Mucilaginibacter. The sequence goes on along the minus strand of JALYIP010000036.1, from coordinate 623,200 downwards.
GGTTTTTTAGCAGACACGTTAAAACTTAATACAAGTTTTGAAACGGCTAAGAACCATGCATCGTTAAACTTTACAAGCAATCATTTGAAGCAAGCTTCTGATTACACATTCGGCAGGGACATAAGTAACCAATACTTCAGTTCGTTCGATACTGCAAAAGCTGTTGTTATAAGTAAAAACAACAGCGGGCACAGTACTTACCTGGGCTTTAAATTTGGGAAGGGTAATTTGTACATAAGCGCCAACCCGCTTATTTTTTCTAACATCAGCCTGCTTAAAGGAAAGGGAGCCGACTATGCGGCGAAAGCACTTTCATACCTGCCCGAAACAAGCACCGTTTATTGGGACGAATTTCAAAACGGGGATATTCCGGAAGATGAATCGCCGATGCGCGTTTTCTTTAGTAATCCAAACTTACAATGGGCCTATTATTTAAGTCTGTTCGGGCTATTGGTATTTGTGTTATTTGAAATTAAACGCCGCCAGCGGGTCATCCCTATAATTGAGCCGTTGAAAAACTCCACGCTTGAATTTGTGAACGTGGTAGGACAGGTGTATTATGAGCAACGAAACAATAACAACATCGCGCACAAAAAAATACTCTATCTTTTAACTTATTTAAGAGACAAATACAATTTAAAGGTCAATAAAATTGACACTGAATTTGCTGAAAGGCTTACTGCTAAATTGGGCATCGATAGCCGGGTGGCGCAAGACCTGGTTAACTATATCAATTATATAAGTGTGCAGCAAATGGTAAGCGATAGGGACCTTATTGAATTAAACCGATTTATTGAAAAATTTTATACCCAAGCCAGCTAATTATGGAAGACGAAATATTTGAACAACGAACCGATCTGAGCCGACTTACCACTGCGGTGGCACAAATAAGGGAATCCCTTTCCCAAATTATAGTTGGGCAGCACGATAGCATTGACCTGCTTATTGCAGGCATTCTTGCCGATGGGCATATTTTGATTGAAGGCGTTCCGGGCGTGGCCAAAACGCTAACAGCCAAACTTATTGCCAAATCAATTGATGCGAAATACTCGCGAATCCAGTTCACGCCCGACCTGATGCCGTCGGATATTTTAGGAACCTCGGTATTCAGCCCGAAAACTACTGAGTTTGAGTTCAAGCACGGCCCTATCTTCGGGAACATTGTTTTGATAGATGAAATTAACCGTGCACCGGCTAAAACTCAATCGGCCTTATTTGAAGTTATGGAGGAGCGGCAGCTAACCATCGACGGTAAAACCTATAAAATGGACGAGCCGTTTATTGTTTTGGCTACGCAAAACCCTGTTGAGCATGAAGGTACTTACCGCTTACCGGAGGCCCAGCTCGACAGGTTTTTATTTAAGATAGAGATCCAGTATCCATCACTCGACGAAGAGATCCAGATCCTTACTCAACAGCATCAGCAAAAAACCGTCGACCAATTGAGCAGCATTAAACCGGTGCTGTCGATACAGGATATTATTTCCATTCGCCAAGTGGTAAAGGGGCTTCATGTTGAAGACAAACTGCTTGTATTTACTGCGAAGATCATCCACGAAAGCCGCAACAATAAATCGTTGTATTTGGGCGGATCGCCGCGTGCATCGCTGGCTATAATAAATGCAGCCAAAGCCTTTGCCGCCATCAATGGACGTGATTTTGTTACCCCTGACGATATTATCCGTTCAACAGCCCCTGTTTTAAGGCATCGTATTATGCTAACTCCCGACAAAGAAATGGAAGGGGTTACTCCTGACGACGTGGTGGCCCAGATTATTCAAAAAATTGAGGTGCCGAGATAGGGATTAATTAATTAGAGGCTAGATATCAGAGACTAGGCTGAGCGGCTTGCAGAAGTTATTTAATATTAAGTGAAGAAAATTTATAAGCTATTTTATACTGACCTGTTTTTAACCAACCGTCTTTTTATCGGGCTTGGCTGCTGTGTGGTGCTTTTTCTGTTTGCATTCTTTTTTCCATGGCTGGATATAATTCCTGAACTGGCTTTCTTGACGCTTACTATACTTTTTGTTATCGACCTCGCCATGCTTTATCGTACATCAAAAGGCGTATTCGCAAAGCGCCATGCGCCGGAACGGTTGAGTAATAGTGACGACAATGAATTGGGGATCTACATAGAAAACTGGTATCCTTTTAATATCAGCATTGGGATTATTGATGAAATTCCCTTTCAATTTCAAAAAAGAGACGTTTGGTTTACCACCTCCTTAACCCCGCGCCAGCGAAAGCGTATCAATTATACGCTGAGGCCAACCCGGCGTGGGGAGTATGAATTTGGCTATATCCGGGTATATGCAATGTCGTCAATAGGCCTCATCAGGCGGCGCTACAATTTTAGCCAGGGCGAAACGCTCCCGGTATATCCCTCATTTTTGCAGATGCGCAAATACGAGTTGATGGCCATATCAAACAACCTTTCTGAGATCGGTATAAAAAAGATCCGCCGGCTTGGTCATAGCATGGAGTTTGAACAGGTAAAGGAATATGTGCCCGGTGATGATTACCGCACAATAAATTGGAAGGCAACCGCGCGCAAGGGTGCATTAATGACCAACTCCTATATCGACGAAAAATCGCAGCAGGTGTATTGTGTGATTGATAAATCGCGGGCCATGAAAATGCCCTTTGACGGACTTAGCTTGTTGGACTATGCCATCAATGCAAGCCTGGTATTGTCAAACGTGGCTTTGCTTAAGGAAGATAAAGCAGGATTGATAACTGTAGCAGAAAAGATCGGGGCCGTAGTCCCTGCGGATCGCCGCCCTACGCAGATCAATAAGATCCTGGAAGTACTGTATAAAGAGAAGACCAGGTACCTGGAAACAAATATGGAACTGCTGTATGCTACTATCCGGAGTGTGATAAAACAGCGTAGCCTGGTGGTGTTCTTCACAAATTACGAAAGTATGTCGGCCTTACAACGACAGCTCCCATTTTTAAAGCGGATAGCCAAATTCCACCTGTTGCTGGTGGTGTTCTTTGAAAACACCGAATTGAAGAAAGTAAGTGAGCAACCTGCCGACGATGTAGAAGGCATCTACATAAAAACTATAGCCGAAAAATTCGCCTATGATAAGAAACTGATCGCGAAGGAACTATTGAAATATAATATACAGTCTATTTTAACAACACCGCAAAACCTTACCATTAATACGGTAAACAGGTACCTGGAATTAAAGGCGAGGCAAAAGATCTGATCAACCTGGTTTCGGGAAATTAATGCCCGCAGCGCCCAAGTTTTTAATAATCGTTTCCATAAGGGCTATCTTAACATCTAAAAAGTTGGCCGGTTCAACCCAAACGTTTACCGTAATCCTTATGCTGTCACTATCAAGCCCTACCAGGCCAACTCTTACAGCAGGGGTGGCCAAAACATTTTTGGTTGATTTTATAGCATCCAGCATAACTTGTTTAGCTTTATCAATATCAGCAGCGTAAGCCAGCTTTACATCAAAATCCAGGCGCCTTTTACCTTCACGGGTTACGTTTACTATTACTTCATTAAATAGCTTTCCGTTCGGAATAATTACTGTTTTGTTATCCGCCGTAAGCAATACGGTATAAAATATCTGGATGGATATTACTTTACCTTCCTGGCCTTGGGCAACAATGCTGTCATCAAGCTCAAATGGCTTTAATAATAAGATAAGCACACCACCGGCGAAATTTTGAAATGTACCTGATAAGGCCAAACCAGCCGCTACCGAAAAAGCTCCGATAATGGTTGTGAAAATAGTCATTTCAAAACCTATGTAATTCATTACCCAAATGATCAGCAATACATATAAACTGGTAATGGTTAAACTTAAAATAAATGGCTGGAGGGATGAATGTACCGCTCTTTGACTGAGGCGAAGACGGATGCGGTTTCTCAGGAACCTGATGACCCAAAGGCCAATCGTAAAAACTATTATCCCGAAAACGTATTTAGGGCCCTGTGTGACGATCCAGGTGTGGAACTCTTTGTAAAACTCTTTAACTTCCATAAGATGGAAGCAAAGTTATAAATTTATTATTTACCGTAAATGGTAATGAAAAGTTCCGGGCCTTTAAATAGCACCCAGTCCAAAATCTGGCTCTGTAAGTGTTTTGCTGTTTCTGTTAAATTTTTCATGGTATTCATCCTTATTCAAAAGCTGTGCCTATTCATATACTTTTGATTTCGTATACAAAAATAAGGCTTATTGTAACCCGATTTTTACTTAATCAATCATTTGATTAACAAATGACCATCCCTTTACCCTGCTATGACGAAAGCCCTGTATTTTAAAAACAAAACCCCTGTCTGTTTTATCAGACAAGGGTTTGTTTTTAGTCTATAGTCTTGAGTCAGTAGTCTAAAGTCAAAAAAAGACTCCGGACTTAAGACTCCGGACTTAGGGCTTTTCGACTCTTACATCATGCCGCCCATACCGCCGCCGCCCATTGGAGGACCACCGGCAGGAGCATCATCAGGATCGTCAGCCAACACACACTCTGTTGTTAACAACATAGCTGCAATTGAAGCTGCATTTTCTAATGCTACACGGCCTACTTTAGTTGGGTCGATTACACCGGCGCCAATTAAGTTTTCGTATTTATCAGTACGTGCATTGTAACCGAAATCAGCAGTTCCTTCTTTCACCTTCTGAACTACGATTGAACCTTCGATACCTGCGTTTTCGCAGATCTGGCGTAAAGGCTCTTCAATAGCACGACGGATGATCTGGATGCCTGTGTTTTCGTCTTCGTTAGCGCCTTTAAGGTCTTTCAACGACTCAACGGCACGGATGAAAGCAACACCACCACCTGCAACAATACCTTCTTCAACAGCCGCACGGGTTGCATGTAAAGCGTCGTCAACACGGTCCTTCTTTTCTTTCATTTCAACTTCAGAAGCTGCACCGATATATAATACAGCAACACCGCCTGATAATTTAGCTAAACGTTCCTGTAATTTTTCTTTATCGTAATCAGATGTAGTTGATTCGATCTGAGATTTGATCTGGCTTACGCGAGACTGGATCTCTTCTGCTTTACCAGAACCATTGATAACAGTAGTGTTATCTTTGTCAATGATGATCTTTTCTGCAGTACCTAAGTAAGTAAGGTCAGCATTTTCAAGCTTGTAACCTCTTTCTTCAGAAATTACTGTGCCACCTGTAAGGATAGCGATATCTTCAAGCATTGCTTTACGACGATCGCCAAAGCCTGGTGCTTTAACAGCAGCAACTTTCAGTGAGCCACGGATCTTGTTAACCACCAATGTAGCTAATGCTTCACCGTCTAAATCTTCAGCAATAATTAAAAGTGGTTTGCCTGTTTGAACTTGTTTTTCAAGTATCGGCAATAACTCCTTCATTGAAGAGATCTTTTTGTCGTAGATCAGGATGTATGGGTTTTCCAACTCAACTTCCATTTTATCAGCATTGGTCACGAAGTATGGAGAAAGGTAACCGCGATCAAACTGCATACCTTCAACAGTTTTAACTTCAGTTTCAGTTCCTTTAGCTTCTTCAACAGTAATTACACCGTCTTTACCAACTTTTTCCATTGCTTCAGCAATTAACGAACCGATAACTTCGTCGTTGTTTGCTGAAATAGCTGCAACTTGTTTGATTTTGTTGTTGTCTTCGCCAATGCTTTGTGACTGAGCTTTCAGGTTTTCAACAACCTTTGCAACTGCCTTGTCAATACCGCGTTTCAAATCCATTGGATTTGCACCGGCAGCAACGTTTTTAATACCTGCAGTAACAATAGCCTGGGCTAAAACGGTAGCAGTAGTAGTACCATCACCTGCTATATCAGCAGTTTTCGATGCAACTTCCTTCACCATTTGTGCACCCATATTTTCAATTGGGTCCTTCAGCTCAATTTCTTTTGCTACAGTAACACCATCTTTAGTGATAGCTGGTGAACCGAATTTCTTATCAATAATTACGTGGCGACCTTTAGGGCCTAACGTTACTTTAACTGCATTAGCTAAAATATCCACACCGCGTTTTAGCGCATCGCGTGCTTCAACATTGTATTTAACTTGTTTTGACATGTTATTAATTTTGAATTAGTGAGTTAGTGAATGAGTGATTTTTAAAGTTCGCTTTAAAACTACCCTTTCATTCGTTTTATAGTTTCAATTTTGTTTATTAATGAGTAACCAATCTGGAATTAAGATTTAACAAATCACTAATTCACTTAATCAGTCATTCACTAATTAAAGAACCGCGTAAATATCAGATTCGCGCATTATTAAATACTCTTTTCCTTCGTAAGGGATCTCAGTACCGGCATATTTGCCATATAAAACCTGGTCACCAACTTTAACAGTTAAAGGCTCATCTTTTTTACCCTCACCAACAGCAACTACAGTTCCACGTTGAGGTTTTTCTTTTGCAGTATCCGGGATTATGATTCCCGAAGCAGTTTTCTCTTCGGCCTGAGCAGCTTCCACTACTACCCTGTCTCCGATAGGTTTAATGTTTAATGACATAGTTGTACAATTATTAATTTTTATATTAATTTAAGTTTGCTCTGATATTCATCATCAATTATGCCAAGCAGGCCTAAAGGTCAAAATTGTCACACTAACTGTTCAATTGTCACCTTAATCTGTAATGATGTTTTTTATTGTTAACGATAGCTTAATATGTGATGCCATCGTGTCAGTATGCGCTAAAAAGCAAAAAGGCTTTACCCTGATAGCTATCGGGGCAAAGCCTTTTAAAATATTTTATGGTTTATTATTTTGCTTTGTTAGGAGCGGCCGGAGCCGGTGTTTGAGCACCTGGTAAAACAGGAGCGGTTGAAGGTGCAGCAGTAGGCTTTGCAACCTTGTCAGCCTGTTCCTTTATTTGCGGGTTAGCGCTTTTTTCCACGCCACCCTTTACCGAAACATTAATTGCCAGCGATAAAACCATTAAGGTGATGGCCAGGACCCAGGTACCTTTTTCTAAAAAGTCGCCTGTTTTTTGAACACCCATTAACTGTGATGAACTTGAAAAATTTGATGATAAACCGCCACCTTTAGGATTCTGGATCAATACCATCAATACTAACAGGACACACACAATGATCGCTATGATCAACAATAATGAATACATTTCTTTTTATAATTAATTGGTTTTCTTTTCTAACTGCTCAATCTTTTCCGCAAAGTAACGGCTTTTTTCCGGAAATCTCAACATCAATTTTTTGTATGATGCAATCGCCTTGTGGTACAGCATCTGGTCGGAGTAAATGGCTGCCAGCGTTTCGGATACCAGCTCGTCCCTGTCTTCCGAACTTTTCTTCGCTTTATTCTCGTTATCCAGCTTATCACTGCTTTGCGGGCGAATCTGTGGTTCCTCCTGGATAAAGCGCTCTATAATGGCTTGTTCCTTAAGCTTAGTGGGTTCAAAGACGGTTGGCTCAAATGGTGGCGGCGGTAAACTCTTATCCAGTTCCTCAACCGAGGTGATGTGGAAAATATTTTCGTAATACTGCTGCTGCAACTCGTCAGTGTTTGACTTCCGGCGGGTACTAACTGGTTCAGGGTTTTCCGACGCTACGTAAGGCTGGTAGATCCCTGAATGTTCCTTGCGTGTTTTATCAAGCCACCATAAAAAACTGTACGGCAATTTTTCGTCGTGGTATTTTGAAACATCCTGCTGGTCAGCTTCAATGTCAGTCGCGTTTACAGGTTGCACCTGCTCATTTACTAACTCTGGCTCCTGCTCCTTATGTTCGCCAAATGCGCGATCAAATGAAAAATAGTTAGAAGCAGCTATGTTGCTGATGATGTCCTTTTCAAGATCTATATTTTCGATCCCGGTTATCTCATCAAAGGTTTCCTCTTCAATGTTATGATGATCGGCATGTTCGTTTTCAACGTGTGTTTGATGCTGTTCTTCAGTGTGATTAGTTGCTTCCTCGTGTCTGTATTCGTGTTCCTGTTCTGTAACAGCCTGGTGGTATTCCTCACCAACATTATCCGCAACTGCATGTTGCTCTTCTTCATGTTGATGTACCGGCTCGGCAAAGCCGCTATACTCGGCGGCTACAGGATCGATAAATCCAGGTTCTTCATGACTCGGTTGGGGCGCAACATTTTCTTCGGTTGCGTGATCTTCAACAGCATGTTCAATGTGTGCCACATCCTCATGTGCTGCCGGAGCGGCTTCATGTGTTATTTCTGAATGTGCATCCTCAGCGATAGCCTCTTCGGGATCACGCGTCATCCGGTGGCCAAGGCCCTGGGCATAATTAATGATCGGTTCAGCAGCAGGGATTTCGTGTACAACTTCATCCTTTATTTCTGCAAGGCTGTTTTCATGTGTTTCTGCTACAAGTACTTCAGCAGGATGCTCACTATGTTCAACAACGGCCGCTTCATGAGTTTCTTCAATATGGCTTAACCAATGTTCTTCAACCGGATTATCTTCAACCGGCTCATGTTGGTAAGATGAAATATGTTCATCTGCATGATGCTCCTCTACAGGAATATCATGCGCTGGTTGGTGTTCGTAAGATACACTGTGTTCTTCAGTATGATGCTCTTCAACCGGGATTTCATTTTCAGGTTGATGCTCAAGCGTTGCAACGGACCCCTCTACGTGATAGTCCTCAACCGGGATTTCATTTTCAGGTTGATGCTCAAGCGTTGCAACGGACTCCTCTACGTGATGTTCCTCAACCGGGATTTCATTTAGGGCCTGATGCTCATATGATTCAATTTGTTCTCCAACATGATGCCCTTCAACAGGGATCTCACTTATGGTTTGATGTGCTTCGGTAAGATGCTCTTCAACCGGGTGATTGTCTAAGATCTCATTTGTGGCTTCCTCTGCGTGCTGCGCATCGGCAATTGTGCCAATTTCGTGTAAGGTCTCACCCTGGTGATCTGTGACATGTTCGGCAATCGCTTCCGCCGCTGCATGATCGCTGAAATAATTTTCCGTATGAGCTATATCAGTTGTTTCAGCCTGATGTCCGTTAAAACGCACCGATGGGATATTGTTTTGAACGATTATTTTTTCATCAGCTACGCCAATGAAAGATGCCGGAGCGTTGATCAGCTTATAGAGCGCCTTCGCATTAAAATAAACTGAAGCTTGCCTTAAGTTTTTTTCATCAGCTGAATGTGCAAGCAGGGCCTGCAAGATCCCGCTTTGCGGAAAATCATTAACCAGGCGCTGTAAATTATAATTATACAGGTGGGCATCATTAGCAGGATTAGCTAGCAAGGTCCATAAAAATTCGTTCTGATTATTATTATAATTCTGATCCACAGTTTGAAGCTACAAATTAATCCCAGTTTGCAAAAGCCTTGTTAAAAATATCTTCAGTTAATTGCTTGTTTATATCTGCTATTAACGATTGTTCAACCGGCTCTATCGCGCCTTTAAAATCTTTATATTTTGTAAATGGTTGTTCAAAACTAAGCTTTTTATCCGCATCATAAACATATTTCACATTCACCGTAATAGTTAAACGCGTTTGATCAGCTAATGGTGCCGTAGTATTATTAGTAGCCTGTACCGATACCGGGGCAATACTGTAATCTGTTATTGTACCCGACATTACTGCATCGGCCTCCCCGGTAACCACATTTAAACTGGTTGTATTTCTTATCCTATCCTTCAGCGCCTCGGTAAATTGCCGGCTTAAACTGTTTACAACGAGCGGGGCGGTATTCTCAAAAAACTCAACCCGGATACTTTTCATATTCGGCGGAATGGATGCACCGGTAAGACTAAGCTTATATGTACACGACTGTAAAACCCAAATTAAACCAATAAGCGTTAACAACAGCCCCTTAATTCTTTTCATTTAATTATAAATTTAATTCTTTTATTTTTCTGTACAAAGTTCTTTCCGAAATTCCCAGCTCATTTGCCGCCAGTTTACGCTTGCCCTTATGCTTTTTCAACGCCTTCCTGATCAGGTCCGATTCCTTATCTATTAAGGATAGCGACTCTTCTACTTCCTCAGCGTCCTGTGCCTGTGTTATGTTGTAAGGGCTACCGTTATTATTGTTATTAACGGGTTGCTGCAAAGTAAATTGTGAATCGGGTGCGTTTGGCAGGTCAATATCTCTGTACAGTTGATTTATGGTTTGCGAGTGATTGGCGTGGTTGATAGAAACACCGCCATGCTCAATAATATCGGCCACCAGTTTCTTCAGTTCCACCATGTCGCGCTTCATATCAAAAAGCACTTTATATAAAATATCCCGTTCCGAAAAATCTTCCTTTTGTTGATTCTCAACCCGCATCGGCAGGTTGCGGCCGCTTACCTCCATCGGGATATAAGTAAGCAATGTTTGGGCGGTGATCACCCGGTCGCGTTCTAAAACGGCCAATTGCTCGGCCATGTTCTTCAACTGGCGTACGTTTCCCGGCCACGAATAATTGATCAATACCTGTTGTGCTTCTTCGTCCAGCTGGATTGGCGGGGTGCGGTATTTATCGGTAAAGTCTGATGTGAATTTCCTGAATAGTAAGTAAATATCTTCCTTCCTGTCGCGCAACGGCGGAATGCGCAACGGAACCGTGTTTAAACGGTAGTAAAGATCCTCCCTGAACTTACCGTTTTTAACCGCATCATATACATCCACATTGGTGGCTGCGATAACACGGACATTGGTCTTTTCCACTTTTGATGATCCGACCTTGATATACTGCCCCGATTCCAGCACCCTTAATAAACGGGCCTGGGTACCCAAAGGCATTTCAGCAATTTCATCTAAAAATATGGTACCTCCGTTTACGGTTTCAAAGTAACCTTTGCGCTCTCCTACGGCACCTGTATAGGCTCCCTTTTCGTGACCGAACAATTCGGAATCTATGGTCCCCTCAGGTATGGCCCCGCAGTTCACCGCGATAAACGGCCCATGCTTACGCGGACTCATCTGGTGAATGATGTGCGAAAACACTTCCTTTCCGCTGCCGCTCTCTCCGGTAATTAAAACAGAGATATCAGTAGGCGCCACCTGGTTGGCTATATTTATGGCCCGGTTAAGCAAAGGCGAACTGCCGATGATCCCGAAGCGTTGTTTAATTTCTTGTATGTCCATACCCCCCGCCCCCCTAAAGGGGGAGTTAATTAAATATTTAGTTATTAATTCTTTACAGCCCCATATACTCCTGACGTACCATCAGGACGTAACTCCCCTTTAGGGGGTTTGGGGGCTCACCACTTTTCCCATCAAAGTAGCCGTAGTACACCTATCGACCAGTACGTTTACATACTGACCTGGCTTATAATTTTCATTAACAGGAAAAACAACCACAGTATTCTGGTCGCTTCTTCCCGCGTAATCTTTATCCGATTTTTTTGAAAAACCTTCTATCAATACCTTTTGCGTAGTGCCAACCAGTTTTTTCAAACGCTCGTGCGAATGTTCCTGTTGCTTGGCTACCACTTCCTGCAGGCGACGTTTCTTTATTGCATCCGGAATATCATCGGCATAGCGTTTAGCGGCAAGTGTTCCCGGCCTTTCGGAATACATGAACATGTAGGCAAAATAAAATTTTACATGATCCATCATACTCAAAGTATCCTGGTGCTCTTCTTCCGTTTCGGTGCAAAACCCGGTGATCATATCCGTTGAGATGGCACAATCCGGGATAACGCGGTTTATTGCAGCCACCCTCTCCATATACCATTCGCGGTTGTAAGTACGATTCATTAATTTCAATATCCGGCTATTACCCGACTGGATAGGCAGGTGGATATAGTTGCAAATATTCTCGTACTTAGCTATAGTATACAGCACATCGTCGGTTATATCCTTCGGATGCGAGGTCGAGAAACGAACCCTAAGCTCAGGGCTGATCAAAGCAACCATCTCCAGCAAGTTGGCAAATGTCACATCGCCTGCTTCGTGTTGTAACGGTTGAACCTCGGTTAAGTCCTCACCAGATGCAAGTACTTTGTCCAGCAAATCCATTCCGCCCAAAACCGGCTTTTCACCTTCGGTTTTCGCGGCATCCTTCTCCGTAGATTTCCATTTGTACGAATCAACGTTTTGACCGAGCAACGTTACCTCGCGGTAGCCTTTGTTAAACAGATCGATACATTCTGCCACTATTGATTGCGGATCGCGGCTGCGTTCACGCCCCCGGGTAAATGGCACTACGCAGAACGAACACATATTATCGCAGCCACGCATTATGGATACAAACGCATTAATACCATTGCTGTTTAAACGCACCGGACTTATATCGGCGTAGGTTTCCTCACGGGATAGAAGCACGTTCACGGCTTTTTGCCCGCCGCCAACCTGCTCAATTAAATTCGGCAGATCGCGGTAAGCATCAGGGCCGACAACTACGTCAACCAGCTTTTCCTCTTCTAAGAACTTCGATTTAAGGCGTTCGGCCATACAGCCTAATACACCTACTACCAGGCCAGGGTTCCTCACCTTGGCTACAGTAAAATCTCTTAACCGGTTACGCACACGCTGTTCAGCATTCTCGCGGATAGAGCAGGTGTTTATAAAAATAACATCGGCGGCTGTATAATCAGATGTGGTTTCAAATCCCTGTTCCGATAAAATAGAAGCTACTATCTCGCTATCAGAGAAATTCATGGCGCAGCCATAACTTTCAATGTATAATTTACGGCCGTTATTGTTAATTGCCTTTGGTTCTAACAATAAGGCTTCACCCTGCCTGCTTTCATCATGTGTTTTATCCGGAACAACCAAATCCATCATCATTATAAAAATTAGTCTGCAAAAATACATAAAAATTAAATACAGCGTGACATATTGGCAGTTATTTTAGTTGTGATTTTAAGTTGATTAAGTTAGAGTGGGTTGAATGGGTTGATTGAGTTAGGTTTAAACAGGGCTTATTTCCATGCTTGCCAATAAAATTATACCTAAAAATAATAACACAGATATTAAAGGCGTTCTCAAATCAGGGCCATCGATTTAAAACGAGAACCTACCGTATCATTTTTCAGCTTTTTATACATGGGATTGTTTGACGGATTGAAACAAAGTGTTGGTTTCAGCAAAAAACAGAGATAAAAGTTAACGTACCTGTCACAAAAGTTAGTATTTTGCTGCACAAGTATAATACGTTTAAAAAAGACCGTAAAGCACGGTTGGAGGCCAGGAAGCCGGTTAAATAAGCAAAAAAGGATTCTCCAGAAAAAGTAAAGCAAAACAATGGTAATTAATGGCGCTTAAATATTTACAGCACAAGTGGCAAAAAATATCCCTTGTTATCTTCCTGGTGTTTACTGTGCTAATATTGATACTGGCTTTGTTTGTAAACAGTTATTGGTCGCCGATACTGGAAAATAAAGTTAAGGATATCGTAACTACAAGCAGCGACAGCCTGTATACCGTAAATTTTTCGTCTGCCGAACTGCATGTACTTCGCGGGACCATTGTTATCAATAATATCGACCTAAAGCCCGACACCGCGATATATAACAGCAGGAAGAACCACCATATTGCCCCCAATAACCTGGTTGAGCTGCACATAAAAAAGCTGGTGTTATCACACATTCACCCCTTTAGTCTTTATTTCAGGCACAACCTCAATATTGGCAGGGTAATGCTTTATAACCCCGAACTATATATAAGCTTCCAGCTAAACCACGTTCGCGATACCGTGCTTAAGGACAGGCGAACTGCCTGGCAAAAAATCTCAAAAAGCCTTAATTATATTCATATCGGCGATATATTGATGGGCGATGTTAAGTTTAAGTACACTGATAATTCGGGACACAAAATAGCGATCTCCGAATTCAAGGAAATGAACCTGAGCGCACACGACTTATTAATAGATTCAGCCACTCAAACAGACAAATCCCGGTTGCTTTATTGCAAGGATATAACTGCCGAGCTTAACAATTATAAAGGTAACACCTCAAGCGAACTATATTCCTACAGTATTAATTCGCTAAAACTCTCAACTTCCAAATCGCAGCTAACCGCGCTCGGTATAAATTTAAAACCCGCAAGTACCGATGTGTTTTTTTCCAAAACCCACAGGGACCGCTTCACACTACGGCTTGATTCGGCGCAACTTAATAATTTCGACTTTTTAAATTATCATAAATACCGCATTCTTACCGGGACGAGGCTCACCATTAGCGATGGTTCGTTCCAGGTGTTCGCCAATCCCAACCATTCGGCGAAAAAGGAAAACATGGTAAAAAGTTTCCCCAATGCCGCTATTGACCGAATTGGCGACGATATAAGACTTGATACTGTTTTGTTCAGGCGAATGAACGTAATCTATAACGAATTTAATACAAAGTCGAAACAAGCGGGTTCGTTATCTTTTAATAATACCAACGGCACTGCCTTAAATATCACCAATAATAAAACGGCGCTGCAAAAAAACAGCAAGTTCAATATCAAGCTTACCAGTTATTTTATGAACCGCGGCAAGCTTAGCACTGAGTTTCATTTCAACCTTACGGACAAAGACAATGCATTTACTTACAAAGGCACGCTGGGGCCGATGAAGTTGCAGGCGCTAAATCCGGCAGTAATGCCTTTAGCAATGCTCAAGGTTAATGGCGGCGCCCTGCAACAATTCAGTTTTAACGTCACTGCAAATAATACCGAGGCAAAAGGCAGAGTAGAAATGCTATACAGCGATGTAAAAGTTAGTTTGTTAAAGGCCGATACCACCAATGATAAGTTAAAAAAGAAACTGATAGAATCGTTATACGCCAATATATTTATACTTAAACATAACAACCCCGATAAGCCCGGCGAACAGCCACGGGTGGCCTTTGTACAATACCAGCGCAAACCCGAAACTGCTTTTTTTAGCTCGGTATGGCAAACGCTGCTCAGCGGGATAAAGCCATCTGTTGGCTTAGATAAAAAGACCCAACAGGCCATTGTAACTATGCGTGATCAGCAGGCTGAAAATAAACGTGACCACCAGGAACGAAAGGCCGAACGATTAAAACGAAAGGCGGAGCGAAAGCTGAAGAAGGAGTTGAAGAAGTCTGGAAGTCAGTAAAGACCGAAAGTCCGGAAGAGCCAAAAATGTCCAAGCCAATGCAGCTTCTTTCGGACTTTTCCGACTTCCCGACTTTCGGACTACAAAAGAATTTCCCCTCCCCGTGCAACATTTTCCAGCACAAGCGCATCTTATCATTAAAGCATTAAACTAAATAATTATGAAAAGATTAGCTTGTACCATTTTTGCAGCTGTATTGATGGTTGCTACAACATTAACGGCGTCGGCGCAATCGCAGGAAACACGCCAGGTTTCAGGATTTCACGCCATTGCATCAGGCGGCTCATTCGATGTACATGTAAAAATAAACGGAACTGAGAGCCTGAAAATAAGCGCGTCAAGCGAGGCGATCAAAGAAATTGAGACTTATGTTAAGGATGGTAAACTCCGCATTAAATTTAAGGATGATCATGAAAATGCTGATTATGGCAGAATAGACATTTATATCACCGCAAAATCTCTTTCAGAACTTGATAACGCCGGCTCCGGTTCAATTAGCGTCGACGGAACTGTTAGCGGCGACCGTGTAAACATCTCCATAGCCGGTTCAGGAAGTGTTACATCGTCTGTTAAAGCGGGTGAATTCCATGCTTCCATCGGCGGCTCGGGATCTCTTAAACTTAACGGAACAGCTGACGCATCAAAAATCAACATCGCAGGCTCAGGGGAATTGAATGGAAAAGGATTTAAAACCAGCACTGCGAATGTTACCATAGCAGGTTCAGGCAATGCTTACTTTGGCGCCGATAAAACTATCAAAGCAAATATCGTAGGATCTGGAAATGTTGTTTACTCTGGTAATGCCACATCTGATAGCCGCACCATTGGCTCCGGGAGCGTAAGCAAGGAAAATTAAGCCGAATCAAGCCTAAAGGCTAAAGCGAAAAGCTTAAAGCCAAAAAAGCACTTTAATAACTTAATATATATTTCAAGCTGCCTTAACGGGCAGCTTTTTTTTATATGCCTGCTCTACCACGTCATTGCGTTTGTTTTGAACCATGATTTATGGGATTTTGGGATGGTCTTGATTTTTAATCCATTAATCCTGAAATCAGGCGAATCAAGGTTCAGACAATCTACTGCAACAACAGCTTCAAATTAATCCCAAAATTGGTAAACGCCGTATTAAATGTCTGCGAGGTATATGGCCGGGTGATGTTGGAGTCGTAGAAGATGTTGAGATTAAAACGCTGGTTGATCACATAATCTATCGATGGGCGAACAGTTATATTTTGCGCACCCGATGATATTTCCGCCGCCTGCACATCCGCGCGGTAGATGAGCGTCTTTAAATCCTGTAAAGAAAAATCAACCTTAAAGTTTACATCATTATCCTGCTTGCCGCTAAATAAGCCAAACGGGAACCTGAAGTTTTTTGTATGATAACCCCAGCCGAATACCAGGTCGCGTTCATTTTGCTGGGCAAGCTGGCTGTTCAGCATGCTCAGACTTAACGACCGGCTCTGGCGATATTCAAAATTGCCTGTCATGTTATTTTTAAATCGTGCCGACAAACCTATCAATGGCACAAATTGCTCAAAAATAGTAACCTGGGAGAACTGGTAAAATGGCAAAAAATCGTTATTGGCATCCCTTGAGCTTACTGCGCCATTGGCTGCCTGGTACTGTAATAACGTTGTAAAACCTGATACGCTATAAGTAGAACGATAACCGTGCGTTACATCAAACGAATCAAACATATCCATAAAGAACGGTACGTGGCTTAACCCGTTATAGGTTATCTGCCAGTTTGGAATAGGAATATTCGGGAATTGGCTAAGGCCCGATTTACTTGCATCCTTACCCGTATAGGCAGCGAGAAATGCAGGCACCAATACATTTTGTGAATTGGCGCTGTACCCGTCTGTAAAGCCACCTACAGGCGCGGCGGTTGAATTAGGATTAAGCTTGCCTAACCGTTGCGAAATTACAGCCCTGTCGTCCAAAAACTTCTGGAACGTTGGCGATGTGTTGTCTACGCCCTTTGTTTTCTTAAAGGCTGTATTTATAGTCAGGTAGGAAATGGTATAATCCCCGGAAGTTACCGGGTTAAGGTTTTGAATGTTGTTTGATCCGTCTAGCGATTTAAAGGTGGTTTGATAGGTATGATTCTGCGTTTTGAACGCCTGCAGTTCTATCCTCAGGTATTTAACCGGCTCAAAGGTTCCCTTCAGATGGAGGTCCTCGTTCAGCGTTTTTACGTAAAGCTGGTTCTGAAGCGTGTCCGTACTTATCCAGCCGTTGGCAACTGCCTTTTGCCTGAGGTCGGTCTGGCTGCCTAATAAAAATCCTATGCCCGGAGCGCCATAGCTCAAATCCTCACCCAAAAAGTTCGATTGCGGCAAATAGCCCGGGATAAATGTACCCTCTGTACGGGTGTAAGTGCCGCTCAGGTTCTTGATGGTAGTCAACAGACCCACAAAAAATTTGGTTACCCCGTTTGTATTATCCGGGCCCATCGCCCTTTTTATAAACTTGAACTTGTTATAAAATTGGTCGAAATTTAATGTTGGGTTCAGCTGAATGGTCCGCGAGTTCTGAATACTGTTACCAACGTCATACTGCGGATCGTTTATTGCAAACAACGGTTGGGTTTGCCAGTTAAAGTGCGTGCTGTAATGGGCAATCATGCTTGTCCAGTCCATGCCCGGTATTTTGGCAAGCGGCACCGTATAGTTAAAGTTTATGGTATGGTTGTAGTTGGTGTTGCGGCCCAGGTGCAGCAAATTCCTCCAAAGCGTATCTATTTTCAAACCGTTTATACGCCCGGCAGGTTCGTCAACTGTCGAGAGGTTGGTAGCATCGATATCCATGGTAAGTGATTTCGACAGGTTCCAGCCAATGCCATAAACCCTTGTAATATTAAAGGTTTTGTTGAATGTGGTTGGGATAGGGATATAGTTATTCGGGTCGTTATTGCGCAAGGTATTTTCTGAATAAAAACGATCGAAGCTGATACTGAAGTTTAACCGCGATGGCAGGATACTGAAATTAATATCACGCAGCAAAGCCAGCATATTACTTTTCATTAGCTTGCTAAAAGGGCTGTAATATTTAGGCTGATTGGTGTAGTTATAATCCAGTTCAGCCTTATAGGTTTTCTCCAGGTCATTCTGCGTAGTATTATCATGGTGCTGGTATTCTGAATAAGAATAAGTAGCATTAAAGTTTGACACGTCCCAGATATGTGGTTTCGCCTTGGTGTCTGTTTTGGCTATGTGCACGTTGGTGAAGCTGATGCTCTTCCGAAGTGTATAATCTTGCGCAGCATTTTTTATCGAATCCCGTTTCCTGGAATCGCTGGTAGCGTTAAGTGTTTGTTTCAAGGTAATATCAGGCGATGATGGGTCATATTCAGGTGTGCTTACCTGCGATGACACGTTGATATAGGTCGGGATATGCACGCCGGCCTTATCAGGAAAGAACTTTCCAAGCTCTAAATTTGCGGCCACATCATAAACCTGGGTATCATACAGGCTCCGGTCTGCCAGCCTCGAGTCAAGCGTGCCAAAGCCTACGGTAGTTTTACTGCCTGATACGGTTATATCAGCGAAATCGGCAAGCTTGGCATCAACCCTTGCAGTTGCCGCCCAGCCTCCCTTCTGGTCAAAATCAGTAAGGCGCAACTCATCAAACCACAGGGTTCCGTCCTTGTCAAGTCCGTCGTCGTTACTGGCGTTCGATGCAGGCTTCAAAGGATTACGCACGCCTAGCATTACCGCTGTAAGCCGACTCAGGTCCGGTTGCCCTACAATCGTGATCTTATTGTGCCCGTCAGAAACCGTGAACGGCATAGTCAAAGGCCACGGTTTACCCTGGTACTTGGCATTGTTACGGGCAAGCTTAGCCGTTGTAAGCAATGATAGCTGCAGGTCAAGCTCATTTACATCGGGCCAGATTGATGTTGGGGCAGAAGTGCCCGGCTGGGTTATTTTAAGCGGAATTTCGTATTCGTAATAGTTATCCACATAATCAACTCCAAGGCGTATAAATGCGCTAAGGTCATTATCTTTTAACTGCGTACCCTCGGCGTGTATAAACATTTGCATAGTTTTATACTTGCGCAGGTCGTTATTAAATAACCTGAATGCCGACCGGGAATACCCATCACGTAGCGCGGTAACCTTTAACGACAGCGATTGCTCATTCAGCTTTGTGTTGGTCTGAATGTTGTTATAATCAGTTTGACGGGTAATACCCGGCGGAACCACGTAAGGGATTGGCTGGCGGTTACCGTTCTCTTCAATATTTACGGTTTCCACGTCCAGCACAGAATTATCAAGCGGCGGGTTAACTATCGATGGATCCGCAATCACATTGTTGGGATTGTTCTCGGTGTTAAACGCGCGCCACTCACCGCGTACCAGTTGCAATGAAGCAAAGCGCAAAACCGCTGTATCCGCAAAATTTGTCATGAACATGCGCATGTAGCGGATAGACTTAAAATCCTGGATGCCGCCGATAGCCTGCTGGTATGAATTAATGGGCACCCTGAACTGGTACCAGGTGATCTGTTCTGAACTGCCGTTTGCCAGCTTAACGGTTGAGGTAACCTTGTCACTGATAAAATTCTTGCCTACCACCAGGTCAGTTGGCCGCATAGAAACTTTGTATTGAAAGTACTCATCGTCCTGGTCCATGTTGTTATCATGGTTAATGTCTTCACCATCGGGTATTGAGGTGGATGCAGATGTTTGTAATCCCAACAACGCCTGAGATTGTTCGGCTGTTGGTGAGTTACCATCGGTACCGTTGTACCTGCTGTAACGTTGCAGGATGCCTGCGGCAGTTTTATCAAGCTCAGGGCCCTGGTAATATTGGTAGTCATCCGAAGATGGATCCGCGGCAAATGCTGTTCCCGCAGCCGAATTAAGCTGACCCTTAATTTGAGTAACCACGCCCGAGAATTTCTTTTGCTCGTCGGCATCATTTAACCCATCAAGGCCCACATCCTGCAACTTACGCGATGAGGGATTATTATCGAATGAGTTTACAACCGGCTGCAATTTTGATACACGTCCCCAGGCAGTTTCATCAACATTGCTTAAGTTTCCATCAACAGGAAGACCATTTTCAAGGCTCTTACGCCCGTCCTTTAATATATCTTCAGAGATGTTTCCAAGGTTAAAGTACAAATCACCACCGGTTGAGTTTGTCTTGTAAGTGAATGGGTCCATCACCCAAAACTCGATATACTGTACGTTCAATGATTCAAAGTCATTGGCATTTATCCCGCGAACTATCCCCCCCCATTTACCCTGTGGATTCTGCATAGTGCCGTCCGTATTGAGCCCGCTTGTTCTGAAGTTATATGGGCCCCTCACCATTGGATAATATGCAAGGTCTAAGGTCGCAATGTTCAACGGCTGCCCCGTAGGCGACTGCTTATAGGGATAAACTTCATTTTGCAGGATCTGCCTCACATAGTTGTTTGATAGCTCGTTGCGGCTAACCGGGATTTTGCTGGACCCGGTGTAAAATATAGGGTCGATATTATAAAAGGCCAGCCGGGCGCGGTTATAGCCGTAACTCAGGTCGTTAAATGATTGCGACTCCGGGAATTGCGGCATCTGCGGCGTGCCTGAAATCTGCCAGCTGTTAGCACTCTTTACGTCGATGACCGACTGGCTGTTCTCAAAATCGTCGAGGTAGGAGGTGCCATTTTTTGATCCCGCAAAATTCAGGATCGATGGACTACCGGGCAGTAACTGCGCAAACTCGCCATTAAAGCTAATTGACGAGGGCGCTTTGGTATGAATAAACGGGATCTTATCAACCAGGCGGGTTAGCAACCGGGAGTTGGCATTATAATTAATGTCGAACCCATAAATGGTATTCGAGATGGATTCCTCGCCGATAATTTCATTTTGTGTGATGGGCTGTTCCGTCAGGTGCATAATGGTTGCGCCAATGTTCAGGTTATCGTTCACCTTGTAGTCAAACCTCGACCCAAATAATGATTTTTGCTGCACTCCAAACAGTTCGTTGTTCTCCACCTTTACCGTAATAGGTTGCCCTGATGAAAGCAAGGCGGTGTTGAGGATCCTGATCCGGCCTGCGCTGTAATCAATGGTATAATCGGTACCCTCCACCAGCGTTAACGTCCCTGCATTTACAATCACCGATCCCTGCGGAATATTAACCGCATTCAACTGGTATTCCGACCCGCCCGTTGCCGTATAGGTACCTTTAATGAGGTACCTGTTTAACTGCGGAAAGAATTGCTGCGCAATGGTTTTAGTCGAATCGTACAATTGCTGGTAAACATAGCGTTTGGCCAGGTCTGTTTCGCCGGCCGTAAATTGTTTAGCCAGGTCGGACCCAAAGGGCTCCAGCTCCGGGAAAATGATGCGCCCGTTTTGTGAGTCGATAGTTATCCCCTCTAAAAAGTCAAAATAACCATCGGGCTGCTTGTTCTGTTGCTGATCCAGGTTATCCAGGTTAGTGAGCTGAATCCAGAGCTTGCTCTTGGTGTTCTGCCCCTCCTCCATAACGGTTTTTTCAATACCCGATTTATCATCCAACCGGGTTACGGTCAATTTAAAATCCTTAGGCGCAACCTGGAATGAGTTTAAAGAATAAATGTTCTTCATCATCAGCTTCCAGGTTGGCAGGCTGGTTTTGAGCAGTTGGTTTTTCAACAGCTTTACATATAAAACCTTTGGATTAACCGGGTCAACCGGCACATCGCTCGAAAACTCACCCACCTGGTATTGCACACCGTTGTAGGTATATTGGTAAGCCACTGCCAGCACCTCGTCGTTATTTAACGGGTAATTTAGGGAAATGTAGCCCAGTTGTGGATGAAGTGTAAACTCCTTAGCAGTTAATTTACGCGCATAGGTCAGCTTGCTGTAGTTATCAGAGCCCCCGGTATTTTTAAAGTAGCTGCCAATGGTATTTTGCGGATCGTTTGTTAAACGGGTGGCGGCCGGCAAATTTGCAAGCAGCGTGTTTGACTGCTGCGGGAAACCCGGGCCTTTAAAGCCCGCCGGCAAACCGGAGTAAGCCGGGCCGCCGTGAACCAGTGTTTTGTTGTATGGAGTGTTTTCTCCAAGATCCATCATTGCCAGCACATCCCGCGAATCAGTAGTGGTGTTGGTGCGGTTAGTGGTCCATACCTCAATTTTTGTAATGTTTATGTTTGATGAGATGATCGGGATATTTGATAACGCCTTATTATAATTATTCCGGAAAAACTGCGATAAAAAGTAGTGGCGGTTTGCTTCATAGTCGGCAGGCGTAAATTTAAACTGCCCCTGCTGGGCACCGTTTGTAATGGTAATTGTTTTTGACTGCGACCGCTGTTGCGAAAAAATGGTAGTAACATCCAGCCGGCCAAACTTCAGCTTCGTCTTTACACCAAATAGTGCCTGGCTACCGGTTATCAGCGTGGTGTTTAACGGCATACTCACCGTACCGGCCTCTATCTTTTGAATGATCTCATCAGGCTTGCCGGTATAATCCAGCTTTATCTGGTTCTCAAACTGGAACTGCGCGTCGGTATTATAATTGGTGGTGATCTTTAATTTATCACCTATGTTGCCCGTTACATTCAGCTGGATCTTCTGATCGAAATTAAAATTGAACTGGGTACGCTGCCGGGTATTAAACAAGGGATTTTCATTCTGATTTATTTGCCCGGTAAGGATCGCCTCTGCTGAGCCCTGCGGCCTGATGTCGATGGTCGAGCCACCGAAGATCTGGTTGAACGTTTGGCTCCTGATCTTTAAAGGTGGAATAAAACCCGGCTGTTGCGACTGGTAAGCATAGGCGTCAGACGCTTGCTTAAAATTTTCGCGCAGATTTTCCCGCTCCTTTAAACGCAGATATTCGTCAAACGTAAGATATTGCGGAGGGCGCCATAACAGGTTACCAACCCGTTCATACAGCACATACCTGTTTGTTAGGGCATCGTACTCAATGGTACGAACAAGATTTATGGGGTCGGTGTTAAAAACTCCCTGGCGCTGGCGCTGGTTGTTCGACTCATCGATCTTCGCCGGAATCTGAACTTTAGCAGAATCGGCCTTTTTACCTGTCGTTGGTTGTTGTGCAAAAGCAACCTCCACCCCGCAAAATGTGAGGACAAAGGATAGCATTAAAACAACTTTCCAGGTAAAAAATCTAATCAAGCTTGTTAAAAATTAACGTAATTATAAACTTTTTAAGGCAGCCTTAATCAACTGTTCAACAGTTAAATCGCCGTTATTTTTATTAATTTCCTGGTCAATAGTTTTTTCTGCAACGTTGCGGGCAAAACCCAGCATCACCAGGGCAGATAAGGCTTCCTCACGCACTGTTTTGTTTAACGGAACTGTACTTAAAGTATCCGATCCCTCCTTTTTCAACTTGTCCTGCAGCTCCAGTATAACTCTTTGCGCCGATTTTGGGCCTATACCCTTAATCCGCTGGATCAATGAAACATTCCCGGAAATTATGGCATTCTGAATTTCCTCCGGCGTAATTGACGATAGCATCATTCGCCCGGTGTTAGGCCCTATCCCCGATATGGAGATCAGGTGCAAAAACAGGCGCCGCTCACCCTCGTCAATAAAGCCATATAACGTGTGGGCATCCTCCTTTACGTGCAGCCATGTAAAAAGCTTGCAACGCTCGCCGGTCCTCAATTTCGAATATGTGTTAAGTGAAATATTGATGTGATAACCCACTCCCCCGGCATCTATCACCACAAAGGCAGCGCTTTTAAAAACTAACTTACCGTCGATATAAGCGTACATATTTATTCTATAATTATTTGATAAGTTAAAAGCGAAAGGTAAATGGTTTTTTACTGTTTCTGAAAAAAACCTTTTACCCAAAACATATTATATTTTGATATTAAAGAACAAACGTTTTTATATGATTTCAGAAACATCCGGCCGCTAATTCCAGGCGAAAGATATAAGGTTTTTCGACAGATTCGGGTTCAATACTATTAACAAATTAACATTTTATGTTAAAGCATTACAACGCGTAGTAAGGTATTTTAGTATGGAATGAGAACTTGTAAACTTTTGAAAAATTCAGCAGCCGCCAGGTTCTCATTCCTGCAGAACTCACCCGGCTTTTTCCTGGGCGTCAACCACGGCAATGGTGATCATATTTACTATTTCACGCACCGAACTTCCCAGTTGGAGCACGTGTACCGGCTTCTTTAGACCCAGCAAAATAGGCCCCACTGCCTCAGCACCGCCTATTTCCTGCAATAATTTATAAGCAATATTACCCGATTCAAGATTCGGGAAGATCAATGTGTTAGCGGGCTTGCCCTTTAATGTCGAGAATGGAAAATTATCGGCAAGCAGATCAGCATTCAATGCAAAGTTGGCCTGCATATCACCATCGATTATCATCTCCGGGTATTTTTCATGCAGGATCCGCACGGCTTCTCTTGTTTTCTCAGGGATAGGCCCCTGGTTTGATCCAAAGTTTGAATAGGAAAGTATGGCAACCCTTGGGTCGATATTGAATTTCCTGACCGACTTTTCGATCAACACCGTAACATCAACCAGGTCCTGGATAGATGGGTTTACGTTAACGGTTGTATCGCCAAAAAATACCGGTCCCTTTTTGGTGATCATCATATACATACCGGCCACCCTGCTCACACCATCGGCAGTACCGATAATATGCAAAGCCGGTTTTATGGTGGTCACATAGTCTTTGGTTAAACCCGAAATTAAGGCATCAGCTTCACCAAACTGCACCATGCAGGCACCATAGTAGTTACGGTCGTGCACAAGTTTCTTCGACTCATAAACTGTTACACCCTTGCGCTGGCGTTTTTTATATAAATATTCAGCATATTCATCCAGGCGCTCGCAGTTTTCGGCCGGGTCGATAATGGTTACATCGCCCAATTCGATGTCAAACTCCTTCATTATCTGTTTTATCCGGGTAACATTTCCCAGTAAAATAGGTGTGGCTATCCCCTCTTCCTTAACAATCTGGGCAGCTCTTAAAATTTTATAGGTGTCCGCTTCCGCAAATACTATTCGTTTTGGGTTCGATTTTGCTTTATTTGTAAGATTACGTAACAGCTTATCATTGATGCCGATCCGCATCCTCAGTTCTTCGGTATAGGCATCCCAATCGGTGATCGCCTTGCGGGCCACCCCGGATTCCACTGCCGCCCGCGCTACTGCTGATGAAACTTCGGTGATTAGCCTTGGATCCATCGGTTTAGGGATAATATAATCCTTGCCGAACTTTAAATTGGTGGTATTGTAGGCAAGATTAACCGCCTCAGGGATTGGCTTTTTCGCCATTCCGGCTATTGACCGGACGGCAGCAATCTTCATTTCTTCGTTAATAGCAGTCGCCCTTACATCAAGTGCACCCCTGAAAATGTAGGGGAAACCCAAAACGTTATTTACCTGGTTCGGAAAATCAGAACGACCGGTGGCCATAATTATATCCTTACGCGAATTAATTGCGAGGTCGTATGCAATCTCGGGCTCGGGGTTTGCCATTGCAAAAACCACCGGATTTTTCGCCATGCTCTTCAACATGTCGGGAGTAACTATATTACCGGCAGAAAGGCCAACAAAAACATCGGCATTCTTCATTGCCTCGGCAAGTGTCTTTATATCTGTACGGGTGGTGGCAAATTCAAGCCTTATTTCGTCAAGGTCGGTACGGTTCGGAGTTATTAAACCATTCACGTCAAACATCACCAGGTTTTCCCTTTTAACACCCAGGGCCAGGTACATTTTTGAACAGGAAACTGCGGCAGCACCAGCACCGCTAACCACCATTTTTATTTTATCAAGCTTTTTACCCTGGATCTCGCAAGCATTGATCAATGCTGCACCGGAAATGATTGCAGTACCGTGCTGGTCATCGTGCATCACGGGAATCTTCATCTCGGCCTTTAGCCTGCGTTCAATTTCGAAACAGGTTGGGGCAGAGATATCCTCAAGGTTGATGCCACCAAAGGTTGGTTCCAGCGCCTTTACGATGTTCACAAACTCATCAACTGTTTTTGCATTTACCTCTAAATCGAAAACATCGATATCGGCATAAATTTTAAACAGCAGGCCCTTGCCCTCCATAACCGGCTTACTTGCTTCCGGGCCAATATTGCCCAAACCCAATACTGCGGTACCATTGCTGATTACGCCAACAAGGTTACCCTTTGCTGTGTATTTGTATACATCTTCGGGGTTGTTGGCAATCTGCAGGCAGGGCTCAGCCACGCCGGGCGAATAGGCCATGCTCAAATCACGCTGCGAGTTGGTGGGTTTGGTAGGTACTACCTGTATTTTTCCGGGGCGTCCCTTTGAGTGGTAATTTAACGCGTCCTGGTTACGGGTGGTGGGTTTGCTCATCTTCTCAGTTACTGGTCAGGCCGCAAAATTACGGATAAAGCTGAAAGGACGAAGATTAATTTCGGATTTCGGATGTTTGATTTCGGAATTATTGTCTGAATCAGAATTTCCAGAATTTATGAATTTGCAAAATTAGGAAATTTTTATGCTTTGGGTCGTCCAAAAAACAAAACGTAACCATCGGCATCCATTACTTCAAACCCGCGCAAATTATCGTTGTTATCATGAATGGGCTTCCGGAATGTAGCGCCGGTTGAACTGAATTCCTCGAATAACGCATCAGGGTCATCCGCAGAAATGTAGGCATCCCAGGGAGCCCATTCATGCCGGGTGTGATTGGGAATAGGTTTTATGTCATTAGTAATTGCCTTCAGCATAATGGAAACAGGGCCGCGGCCAATCATCGCCCAATATGGGTCACCGTCCGGGCCGGTATACCATACTTCAAACCCAAGTTTATCTACATAGAAATCCACTGAATCTTTTATATTGGAAACAATAAAAAAAGGCGTAATAAAATTAAGGTTTGCCATTGTTTTACTTTTTAATTTGAACGCATTCAGTATTATTTCAACCACAAATTGAGGTATAGCTTTGGGTCGGAATTAACCCCCGTTAACAAAAAGTGGGGTTTACATGGGTTTACATGGTTTAAGGGTTTACATTGACATAAGTATTTGACAATCAATTAATTAACCCTATTGTTTTATAAAAAACGCACATTTTGTGTAAACCATGTTAGGTATCATTTTACAATGATGCGACATTAGCACCATTGCTACTTGAAGTTAGGAAAAAGATAGCATTATTTCCTGGCTTATCTCCAAAAAACAAAAAAGGCATCTCACTTCCGTAAAATACCTTTAACATATTTTCTTACTTCAACATTCGTCAATTTCCATTTCCGAAATCGAAAATCCGAACATCCGAAATCCGAAATCAACCTACCCTTTGCTGATCTTTATGGTCATTCCCGGCTGCAGCTCGCCTTTCTTTAAGCCGTTAAGTTCGCGGATCTTAGCAACAGATGCACCGTCAAATTTGGAAGCTATGCCGCTGAGGGTGTCGCCTCTTTTAACTTTATAGGTAATGTAATTGTGTGTCTTGATTTTGGCAGGTTTTTCCTCCGGCTCGTCTGCCGATTCCTTCACCTTTAACCTTTGGCCAACTACGGCTTTGTTACTGTGCAAATGGTTCCAAACCTTTATGTCTTGCACTTCAATACCATAGTTATCGGCAATATCGCGTAAGGTTTCCCCCCGTCTCACCTTATGGTACGATGGCGTTTTTGCTTCCTTCCGTTCATGGTAGGCGGCTGCATAAACCATTGGCTGTGGCGCGGCGGCAGCATAGGTCGAGTTATTTAAAGCTTCATATAAGGCGGCATATTGGGTTTTATCAATCTGCGGAATTATCATCCTGCGGGGCTTATTGGCGGTGCCATTGATAATTTGCCTTTTGTATGATGGATTTAAAATGGTCAGTTGGGCCAGGTCGAGATTTAGCGTCTGTGCAACAGTACTTAACGGTAAAAACTTGTTCACCAATACCGTATCAGTTTTCATGGCGATATTACAAACCTGCGGTACAATGTTATGGTGGTTGTAATAATTCATAACATAAGCTACCGCGATAAATGCAGGCACATATCCTCTTGTTTCGTTTGGCAGATATTGGCGGATGGACCAGAAATCAGTTGCGCCGCCTGCTTTTTCAATGGCGCGCTCTACGTTGCTTTTTCCGCAATTGTATGATGCAATGGCTAAAAGCCAGTCGCCGAATTCCTGGTAGGCATCCTTTAAATAGGCTGCAGCGGCATAGCTTGCCTGGATAGGATCACGACGCTCATCCACGTAGTCGTCCATGTTTAAACCATAAAGCCTGGCGGTGGTAAACATAAACTGCCACGGGCCCGTTGCACCAACCCTTGATACCGCATAGGGATCAAGCTTCGACTCAACAATGGACAAGTATTTTATTTCATCCGGAATTCCGGCATCATGAAAAGCCTTTTCGTAAATAGGAAAGTAATATTTTGTTAAGCCTAAAACCTTACCCATCTCTTCACGGTTTCGCATGTAGATGTCGATATAGCTTTGTACATACTCGTTATAATCCAACGGGATGTCCTTCTTTATCGAGTCTAAACGTTTTTTGTAGATGCCGCTTTGGTATGGTAATGGAGCGGGTTGGTTAACAACCGGGAGTATGGTTGTGTCGGTGTGGGCCTTAATGTCGTCGCCTGTCAGTTTATCGTTTTGGAAAAAATCAGGGGCTGCCTTAGCAAATTGTAATGATAATAAACAGATGATCAGCGTAAGTGTTTTCTTCATAATCAGGGTTTAACTTAGCGATTGCTATCAGTATATTCTACTAATATATTAATTATCTATAGTTCGAGGAAATATTTGGAGAAATTTAACAACTCCTGTTCCTCGAAATGTTTAGTTAACAATTGCAATCCTAACGGTAAACCTCTGCTATTATTGCCTGCCGGCAGCGATATTGCCGGCGCTCCTGTCAACGATGCTTGTACGGTAAAAATGTCAGAAAGATACGTCACTACGGGATCTTTTTCCTGTCGTCCAATTGGAAAGGCAGGTTCCGGCGCAGTCGGGATCAGTATAAAATCATACTCCTGCAAAATCGCATCCGTCTTTTCCCTTATCAAACGGCGTACCTTTTGTGCCTTTGCAAAGTAGGCATCGTAATAACCTGCGCTAAGTACAAAGGTACCCAGCATAATGCGGCGTTTAACTTCCTTACCAAAGCCTTCGGAACGCGAGCGTTTATAGGTCGAAACCAAATCAGTAGCCGCCGGGCTGCGGTAGCCGTAGTGCACACCATCGTATCGCGAAAGATTTGATGAAGCCTCGGCCATTGCCAAAACATAATAAGTTGGCACCAGGTATTCCAGGTAATCAAACGCAATTGGTTTAACGGTATGACCTTCGGCGCGTAGCTTATCAATATAGGTTATCAGTGTATTTTTAACCTCCGAATCAACTCCGGGGCTTGAAATAGCTTCCTGTAAGTAAGCTATTTTTTTAGGGCCTGTCTTTTTAATTTCATTGCTGAACGCCGGCACAGCGACGTTGGCGACAGTACTGTCGTATTCATCCGGACCGGCCATAACTTCCAATAAAAGTGCAGCGTCTTCCACCGAACGTGTGATGGGCCCTACCTGGTCGAACGATGAGGCGTAGGCAATTATACCATGGCGTGAAATACGTCCATAGGTCGGCTTTAAGCCTATTAAACCGCAAAATGAAGCAGGCTGCCTAACCGATCCGCCTGTATCAGTTCCTATGGCAGCATGGCACATATCGGCCTGCACTGCCACCGCCGATCCGCCTGACGAGCCGCCTGAAACACGGGTTAGGTCGGCATAATTTTTTACAGGGCCAAAAAACGACGTTTCATTCGCAGCGCCCATGGCAAACTCATCGCAATTGCAGCGGCCTATTATTATCGCATCCTCGGCCAGCAGGCGTTCAACTATGGTTGACGAGTAAACAGAGGTAAAATCCTTTAAAATTTTTGAGGAAGCACTGATTTTGTGCCCTTTGTAGCAAATATTATCCTTTATGCCAATCACCATCCCGGCGAGTTTGCCGGCGGTTCCGTTTTTTATACGGGCATCAATTTCAACAGAGCGGCCCAATGCCTCCTTTTCAAACACTTCATTAAAAGCGTTCAAATGTGCATTTGAAGCTATATTACCCAGGTAACTTTTTACCAGTTTTTCTACAGTAATTTTCCCTATAGCAATCTCATTCTTTATCTCGCTTAACGAGGTATAAGATTTAGTCATGGGGCTAAAATAAAAAACTTATCCGTTGAATGCATAAATATTCAACAGATAAGTTTATAATTTAAAACTTTGATACAACATCGCCGGATCTTCCGGCACCGTATTACAATTTATACTCTTGGCTTGTCGTCAGAAGTGTTGGTTGTAGAGCCCGAAGTGGTGTTGGTAGTACCTTCACCATTTTGTGCATCCTTAAATTCTTTCATGCCTTTGCCCAAACCCTTCATCAGCTCAGGAATTTTTTTACCGCCAAACAGTATTAAAATTGCAATGATGATCAGAATAATTTCTGGTGCGCCTAATGAACCCATTATTTTTATGTTTAATTATGATTAATATTATTTATGAATGTTTCGTATGTTCAGCAGTAACTGCATCAATATTTGTTGATGTAGTAGTATGGTGTTCTGCTGTATGCTCTGAATCTGTTGCAGTTGTATGCGCAGCAGGTTCTGTGTGTGCTTCCGTATGTGTTTCGGCAGCAGTAGTATGCTCAACCGGTGTGAAATTATCTGACAGCGGCACTGTGTTTTCAGCAGGTTGAAACCCGCTTGTATACTCCGGCAATTTGCCCTGGGCAGCATCCTGGTTGGCTTTAACAGTTTCCTCTAACCGTTTATCTTCCTCCCGCTTTTCCTCGTAGCTGTTTATCTGGTTGTTTATTTCGCGCTTAACTCCGTCCGACGCATCCTTAAAATCACGAATTCCCTTTCCAAGTCCGCGTGCTATTTCAGGCAATTTTTCGCCACCGAACAGTAGCAGCGCCACAAATACAATAAGGATCATTTCGGACGAACCGATATTCAGAAATCCCAAAACTAAACTATGCATACACACAACAATTGAGCCTGCAAATATAGGCAATTTAATATTTATAATTTTTAAACTAATTTGGCGCTAACCAAATTTTAGGGTTAACCGGGCTATAACCCTTATATATCGCAAATGTTACTATTGCTTCACCAGTTGATGAATCAGTAGCTACGGTACCAATAGCCTGTTTGGTAGTTACTTTTTGCCCATCCTTAACCGAAACCGATCTAAGATTTGAGTAAGCCGTAAAGTACTCCCCATGCTGTATCACAACCAGGTAGGTTCCGCTAACGTCTTTAATTTTTGAAACTACACCCTGGAATACAGCCCTAACCGAAGCGCCCTGGTTTGTTTTCACATCCCAGCCCATGCTTTCGTTCTTGATCCCGGTTTCGTCGTAATAAATCCCAAAACCCTGTTTTATGTTACCCGTTGCAACCGGCCATGGTAACGAACCCTTGTTCCCTAAAAAGTCGCTTGATAGCTTGGCTGCTTCCGGGGTTGCGTTCAGGGCCTCCCTGTCGCTAAACTTCTTCTCTGCTATCCGCACTTTTGGCGTTGCTACTTCCTTATTTTCCAGCTTGGCCTTTGCAGCTGCAGCAGCGGCCGCAGCTCTTGCTTCAGCCCTGGCCTGCTCTTCGGCCCTGCGCCTTGCTTCTTCAATTTCCCTACGGATAGCGGCATTGATTTCTTTATTAGTCCTGCTTATCTTCTTTTGTATTTCATCCTGCTGCTGCTTCAGTTGTCCTTGATGCTTTGAAAGATCGGCAACTACTGCTACCTGTGTATTCTTCTCTTCGCCAAGGGTTTTCTTTTCCTTTTCCTGGTCAACAAGGAGGTTGTTTTTTTCCTTCTTGTTTTTATCAAGCTGGTTTATCTTAACATGCAGCTCAGTCTGGGTCTCTTGTATATAGCCAGCCTGCCGCATGCGGTAGGTTCCAATTTGTTGTAAATATTTTAAACGCTTGTATGCCTGGTTAAAGTCTTTCGACGCAAAAATAAACATCAGCTTATTATAGGCACTTTGGTTTCGATAGGTGAACAAAACCATCGCAGCATATTCCTTCTTCAACTGGTCTAACTGTGTTTGTAAGTTACGTACGAAGTTATTGCTCTCGGAGATTTGGTTATCTAAATTTCTTACCTCCGAGTTTATGTTACTGATTTCCTGCTCCCGAAGGTTAATCTTCTGCTTTAATAAAGTAAGTTGTTTTAAAGTGGTCTTTTTATTGTTTGATGTTTCCTGGTACTCGTGGTTAAGCTGCTCCAGTTGTTGTACCAGCGCCTCTCGTTGCTTTTTCAATTCGGCGCTGCTTTGTGCATGCACGCTAAAAGCGGCAAAAACCAAAACAAATATGAAAACTACTTTAAAAAATCTCATTCGTACTAAATTAGTCGGCAGGTGAATATCTTGATGGAATACTAAACGGAAATTCCAGCGGCTGATCAAAGTCTGCTCTTGTATAATGCAAATTAACCTGTATTTTTTTATCTTTTACTACTGATGAGATATCTATTTGCGAAGGTATTACCCTGTTGGTAGCCTGTATAAAGGCTCCGTTAACCACCTGTAGTGTTTGCCCGGCAGCCTGGTTGCTTAAATTTGTTTGCGTTACCCGTACATCCGGGCCTAATATCAGCTTAAAAATAACATCTGCTAAATTGCCGCTGATGGTTAAGCCACCCTTACCCGGCGTAAAATCTGCATTCTCGGTAAGCAGTTCAGGAATGGCATTACCAACCAGCAATGATTCCAGCGTTTTATAATTAACCTGCTTGCCTGCGTACTTATTAACATAGCTAAACGGCTTGCGTAAATACAGGCTTTGCAGCCGATTTATCAACAGTATACTGTCAGGCGTAATTTCTGCCCGCGCCACTTCAATACCCGCAATAGCCGTAATAGAAACCCAGATCTTATGATCACGCTGGATCCTGATGTTAAGCGTAACATTATTGCTGCTGCCACTTATATCAAGTTTGGTGCTTGCCTTACCGCTAAAGGTATTAAAGTTAGTTTGCTTTGTTTTTATAGAAGCCAGCGTAGCAGCTTTAGTATTAACCGGCTTAACCACCACTGTATCAACCGGCACCCGGTTTACCACCAACGGTTTACGGCTTTTGCAGCTGAAAGCAAATAGCAAACAGCAAATAGCTATCAATTTAACATAGCTACTTTTATTCAATGTATTTCTTTTCATTTATTTTTCTATCCAAAACAGGCGACTTGTCACCTTTGTCCTTAGCCTTTTTCCAATTCTCTACAGCGCCATCCACGTTGCCTAAGTAAAACAATATATCGCCGTAATGTTCTGATTTTACGGCACTTTTATCCTTATCGTTGTTTAATGCCTTCTCGATCCAAACCTTCGCACCTGCATAATCCTTCTGTTTAAACAGGATCCATGCATAGGTATCCTCAAACGACGCATTATTGGGCTGCAGCTCGTTTGAACGTTTTGACATTTTTGCCGCCTTTGCCAACTCCTCGCCCCTTAACGATAAATAGTAAGCAAAATTATTTAACGTGAAGGCATTATCCGGGTTATACGTTAAAGCCTTGTCATATGCGTCATCCGAATTTTTGTTATCCCTTAAATCATGGTAGCAATCTCCCAACGATGAAAAACTCTGCGAAAGTAAGTCCTTATCCTGAAGTTCCAGTGAAGTTGCATTTTTAATATAATCCATGGCCTTGTGGTAATCCTTTTTCTGCAGCCATGCCACACCAACCAGGTAATTCATCCAGGCCTGGTTAGGAAATAGTGATAATGAATTTTCGCCATCCTTAATCGCTCCCTCAAAATCACCATCGCCCAGTTCAATGCGCACCAATTGTTCCTGCACCTCATAAACCTGGTTGTTCAGGCTTATCGATTTCTGGTACATGGCCTTCGCATCCTTCAACTTTTCATTTTGCAGCAGCATATCGCCGTATATTGCGTAGGCCTTTGAGTCAGCGGGATGGGCAGTTACCAGGATCCGGCTCAACTCAAGTGCACTTGCCCTTGCATTAGGATCAGGAAACCTGGGCAGGTAGCCTAAAATAATTTTTATTTTTTGTTCGATGTCAAGTTCGGGGATAGCAAATGCAAGCGTGAGCTCGTTATAACTGGCCTCAATGTTGTTTTTTTCGCGATAGATGTCGGCAAGCGCCAGGTGTACCAGCCCATTATTGGGCTTTAGCTTCTCTGCTGTCAGTAAAACCTTCAGCGCCTTATCAGCCATGTTATTTGAACTGTAAAGCTGCGACAGGAATAAATAATATTTTATCTCCGATGGGTTACTGGCAATCATCTGCTCCAGTTGCTGAGCCGCCAGGTCGGTTTTATTTTGTTTAAGGTAAATCTTTTGACGGTTAGCCAGTATATCATCGGTCGGACCGATCATTCCTTCCAGCTTATCGTAAACCTTCAAAGCCTCGTCATATTTGCCCTGGTAAAAAAAAGCGTTGGCTTTATCGTAGTAATAGTCCGGCTTATCGGGGTTTAGCCTTATCAGTTCATTAAATACGTTATCCAGCTTATCAATGCCGTTGTTTTTTTCGTAGCATTCAGCAAGTGATGTCCAGTACCACTCGTTATCCGGGTTAACGGTTACTGCTTTTTCCAGCAACTCCTGTGCATCGGGATAATTTTTTTTTGTTTTTTTTATGTTGGCAAGTTCGTACAGCGAGGCATCGTTCGATGGATCCATCTGGATCACCCTGTCGAAAAACTCCGCAGCAAGAGTTGTGTTTTCAATAGCCTTCTCGCGCAGCGCCGAGAAGAAAAGTTGCTTTACCACTGCACTATCGGTTGATGTCATCGGTTTGCCGGTAACAATGACTACTTTTTTTTGCCCGAAAGCATTTTGGTTGAGAAGCAAGAACCAAGAACCAAGAATCAAGAGAGCGCGTTTAAGCTGCACTGCCTTATTACTTGTTCGTGTGTGATTGTCCTGCTTGTTTGCCATCTATTTTTTCTATTTGCTGAAGCAATTTCTTCTATCTTGATTCCTGACTCTTGGTTCTTGATTCTCCACTCTTGACTCTTGACTCTTGACTCTTGACTCTTGACTCTTGACTCCCACCCCTCTATCCTACTCCGGTATGTCCATACCCACCAGCGCCTCTCGATGTCTCATTCAACACTTCCACTTCTTCCCAGTTCACTTTTTCGTGTCGGGCAACCACCATTTGAGCTACGCGATCACCGGTATTTATTTCGAACGGCTGATCTGAAAAATTTATCAGCAGCACCTTAATTTCGCCGCGGTAATCAGCATCAATGGTTCCGGGCGAATTTACAATACCGATACCATGCTTAAACGCCAAACCGCTTCTCGGGCGAATCTGCGCCTCAAAACCTTCCGGCAATTCTATATACAACCCTGTTGGGACTAATTTGCGCTCCATTGGTTTAAGGGTGATGGTTTCTTCCACATCAGCCCGAAGGTCCATACCGGCCGCATGCAAAGTTTCGTAAGCGGGCAAGCTATTTTTCGACTTGTTAATTATCCTGATATTCATCGTTTAAAAATGGCTTTTAAATTCTTCCATTCCAAATAAATAGCTGTTAATCCAAATATTAGCAATAGTAAGTTACCTGCAAATATATTTCGTTTAAACAGGTAGAACGATAAATAAACGATAATTATTGAAGCAATTATATAGGCCAGGTTCTTTTTAAGATTATAGGGAATGGGATAGTTTTTTTGCCCCCAAACATAGGACAATACCATCATAGTAGCATATGCAATTAATGAGATCCATGCTGATGCCATATAGCTGTATTTGGGAATGAAAAGCACATTCAACACGATAGTTAGGATAGCCCCGATCCCGGAAATGTATAAGCCGTATTTAGTTTGATCCGACAGCTTATACCAAACCGATAAATTCATATAAATACCCAGGCTTACGTAGCCAAAAACCAAAGGTGGGATTACGCCAAGGCCAGTCCAGTATACAGCGGTTTGCTTCGCGTCATGCCCTCTTATGAAATATTTCAATATATCAATATTAGCTACCAGCGCTACAAATATCAGACATACCGTTATTACAAAATAATCCATTATCCGGGCATAGGTATGACCCGAGTTCTTATTTTTAGCATGACTAAAAAAGAAAGGCTCGGCACCCAGCCGGAATGCCTGGATAAATATGCTGAGGAACAGCGAAATTTTGGCGCAAGCCCCATAGATCCCTACATCGTGATCGCTAATGTCCAATGGCAGTAGTTTGCCCAATAGTAATTTGTCAAGATTTTCATTAATGATGAAAGAAAGATTTGCAATTAATACAGGCCAGCTGTAGCTAAACATTTCAACCAGCATCTTCCTGTCAAAATCAAACCTCACCTTTAAAAACTCGGGCAGCAATAAAAGGAATGTAATGATGCTCGAAAACAGGTTTGATAAAAAAACATAGCCTATCCAACCCTTAACATACCAGGTATTTATCCATGCTGATCCAACTAAATGATGATTTAGCCAGAAGGGGATAAACCAGATGAATGAAAGATTGAGTGTGATGAAAATAATAACGTTAATAAACTTTATAACGCCGTAACGCCCGGGGCGTCCGTCTGCACGAATCTTCGCGAAAGGAATAACGCACCAGGCATCTATTATCAAGATAGCCATAAAATATTCTACATAAGTAGTGAAGTCCGCGTGCTGGGCGTGCTTTCCTATTTCTATGAATGATGATATAGGCCTTATAAAAGGTAAGGTAAAAAGTAAAAACAGAATAGTTATTACGGCAACGGATGCAAATGCGTTGTTATACACGCGCTGCTTATTATCGCTGTACTTATTTAAGTAACGAAAAAATGTGGTTTCCATTCCGAAGGCCATAACAGCGTTCAGAATAGATGCCCAGCTAAACATGGTAGTTAAAACACCATAAGCACCGCTTGCATATGCGCGCGTATAAATAGGCGTAAGGAAAAAACTTAGTACCCGTGAAGCAATGGTACTTACTCCATATATGGCAGTTTGCCCGGCGAATTTTTTTGCGATTGACAATGTTTGGTATTAACGGGAATTAATTTAAAAGCTTATACCTGTTACAAGCTATTTTTTAACGAGCTCAAAATTACGATAGTTTTTTAATTCGCCTTCATTGGTTTCAACAGAAGTAACTTCGGCATGCTCAGGACCTTCATTGCACCAATCTAAAAATAGCTCAAGGGCAAACTTGTCGCCTTCGGCTTCGATAAATACGCTGCCGTCAGCCGCATTTTTTATAGACCCTTTAACAACAAGCTGGTCGGCTACTGCTTTGGTTGAAGCGCGAAAAGATACGCCCTGAACTTTGCCTTTGATTGTTATATTGAGATGGGTGGTCATTGTTGGAAAGTTGTAATGTTAAAAGGTTGCAAAGTTAAGACGAATGACGCTGGCCAACATACAAATCACGTAAAACATTACAACTTTTCAACCTTACAACATTTAAACGAGCTTCTTAACCTTCGTTTCCGGCGTAATTTTCAAACCATCGAGGCCTGATATGAGGTTTAAGCCGGGGGTTTTGCCAATTTCTATCGATCCCCTTTCGTCATCAATACCTAAGAATTTAGCGCCGTTAAGCGTACCCCACTGAATTAATTGCTGTGTACTTATGGCCGGAAACTTTGCCTGGATGGTGCGCATCTCGCTTAAAATACAAAGCTTGCTGTTTGAGGCCAGACTGTCTGTCCCTAAAGTGATGTTATACCCCTGCCCTATAAAGAGTTCTATTTTGGGCAATATTCCCTCGATATGCAGGTTGGCATTGGGGCAAAAGCAGAAATGGATCTTACGGTCGAATCGCTTGACAAAATAAATGTCCTTTAAATTGGTACAGGTATTATGTACCAGCAAAATTTCCTGCTTGCTGCTTAGCAATGGCAGTATGGACTGCAGCGAATTACGCGCCTGAGGCTTAAAAAAGGTAATATCCAGTCCGAAATGAGCATACAGGTCGTTAAAACTTCCTAGCTTATAGCGGTAAAATTTGTTTTCATCCTCACACTCCTGGTTGTGCATACTCAACAGGTTATGGCCGGTATCGCTGTATTTGGAGATGAGTTTGAATAGCTCTTTTGACACGGAATATGGCGCGTGCGGCGTAATGGACGATGGCAGTGGCTTGAACTCATCAAGCAAGCGGAGCGCATTTTCAAATACTTCTGTGGCCCTGCCGGGCAAAAACCCAAAAGTTTCAATAAAGCTGTGGTAATATAATTTACTACTAGTTTTTATACCGATGGTACTGTTTGTATTGGAGATATCGCCAACGGCTACAATCCCATTTTCATACATATCGCTATCGGCTTTATTTGCAGCGTCAAGCACTTCGGCAGCATCTGCACCCCGGGTCTTCTGGATGTCAATAATAAAATTAACCAGCCCCGTGCGCTCCTTAACCTTCTCCTTTAGATGAGAAAGTTCGAGATGGCAATGGGCATTAACAAAACCGGGGCAAATAATACCACTCAGTTGTTCAACTGGAGCATTATATGGTTCGGGTAGTGTTGCGGGGTCAATAACTGCAATTATTTTTCCAAAATCATCAACAGTTACTATTCCATTCTTAATTGGATCGGCACAAACAGGATAAACGTAATCGGCTTTAAAACTTTTCATTCAAGTATTAGTAAAACACTTCCCGTACACTCTTTTTTAACAAATCCAACTAACTGTTATTACATTAACTTTTAGTTATTGTTTTAAATATAAAAGAATGTCAATTAAAAAAGATAGTTTTTTTTATTTAGTACCTTTGTATCGTGATTAATACAAAAGGAAAAATAGATATCCGAAGCCTAAGTCTGCAAGCTTTGCAGGAACACTTTACTCAAATTGGAGAGAAAGGTTTCAGAGCGAAACAGGTTTATGAATGGCTATGGAAAAAATCATGCTTTTCTTTCGACGAGATGAGTAACATTTCAAAAGAACTACGCACTAAACTTAATGAGAATTTCACTATCAACAATGTTAAAATTCATAACTCACAGTTCAGCGCGGATAAAACTATAAAAAATTCTTTTATTTTACACGATACTCATTTAATTGAAGGTGTTTTAATTCCAACCCCGGGCCGCATGACAGCCTGTGTATCATCGCAGGTAGGCTGCAGCTTAACTTGTAAATTTTGTGCCACCGGTTATATGGAGCGTAAGCGCAATCTTAATCCTGATGAAATTTACGACCAGGTAGTACTGATAGATAAGCAGGCGAAGGAGAATTACGGGATCCCGCTCTCTAACATCGTTTACATGGGTATGGGCGAACCTTTGCTGAATTATAAGAATGTACTGGAGTCGGTCGAGAAGATCACTTCAGAGGATGGATTAAATATGGCTGCCAAACGGATCACCGTGTCAACAGCAGGTATAGCCAAAATGATAAAAAAATTGGGCGACGACCAGGTAAAGTTTAATCTTGCACTGTCGCTCCACGCAGCAAACGACGAAAAACGCAACACCATAATGCCGATAAACGAGCAAAACTCATTAAAGGCATTGGCCGAAGCCTTGAAATACTACTATGCTAAAACCAAGAACCCGGTAACCTACGAGTATATTATTTTCGACGGGTTTAATGATAACATTTCGGATGCTGCCGAACTTGCCCAGTTCTGCAAGCACCTGCCATGCAAAGTAAACATTATTGAATATAACCCCATATCAATGGCAGCCTTTATTAATGCCGGCGAGGATAAGGTTGAAGCATTTGCCGATTACCTGAAGAAACAAGGGGTTAATGTACACTTGCGCCGCAGCCGCGGGAAGGATATCGATGCTGCTTGCGGGCAGTTGGCGATAAAGGATGCGATTTGATGTGCGGATTTGCCAATGTGCGAATGTGCGGATTGAAGCCTTTATTTCTTTTTAGCAAAAGTAATATATCTTGTCATTGCGAGGAGGAACGACGAAGCAACCTCGTCGCAATGCATATTCGCCAGATAAGTGGTATACTTTTCTACTCGCTCTGTATAGTTACGAAATTGCTTCGTGCCTCGCAATGACAAAAGTTTAGTATGATTTTCAAAAACACCAAAATCTCCTTAAATTCACTCCATGAACCTGCAACGCAGTTACCTGGCCGATTTTGTTTCACTCCTATTTCCTGAACTTTGCGTGGCCTGCCGCGAAAGCCTGGTTGTTAACGAACATCTACTATGTACCGACTGTCGTTATAACTTACCTTATACAAACTTTCACCTCCAACCCGACAATATTGTTGCCCGGCAGTTTTGGGGCAAGATTAATTTAGAGGCTGCCTTTGCGCTTTTCTATTTTACCAAGGGTGGCAAGATCCAAAACATGATGCATGAATTTAAATACAACGGCATGCAGCAAATTGGCAACCTGTTAGGAAGTATTGCCGGTGATCAGCTCAAAAAAAATGAAATATTTAATAGTGCAGATTATATAATCCCCGTTCCCCTTCATAAAAAAAGACTGCGTGAACGTGGCTATAACCAAAGTGCCTGCTTTGCGAATGGGTTGGCTGAAAAGTTAAATGCAATTGTGGAGGAAGATAACCTGGTTCGCATTAAATCAACCCAAACACAAACCCATAAATCACGCTTTGCAAGGTTTGAAAATATGCAGGAAGTTTTTGTGGTTGCTGACCCGGAAAAGCTAATAAACAAGCACGTGTTATTGGTGGATGATGTAATAACAACCGGCTCGACGCTTGAAGCGTGCGGCGCTGAACTGCTTAAAATTGATGGATTAAGATTGAGTATAGCTACGATTGCCTACGCTGAATAGGACCGCTGATATTAAACTGATTTTTGTGATGACGCTGATGATTTGCAGACAAAATCAAGACCTTTCGCCTTTTACCTTTAAGCTTTCACCTCTTCCTCACACCTTCTGATAAGCGCTCAATTTTTCGAAAAGATTCTTTGGATCGAATGGTTTCAGAATGTAATCACTCATGCCTGCCTCTTCAATTTGGCTTCTTTCGCTGCTTAGCATAGAGGCTGTAAGGGCAATAATTGGCAATTGCTTAAAATAGGCTTCTTCCTTAGCGCGGATTATCTGTGTGGCTTCAATGCCTCCCATTTCCGGCATGTAAACGTCCATTAAAACTGCGTCATAATTGCGGTTTGTTGTTATCTTTTCAATAGCCTGCAGGCCATTTTCGGCAAAATCTGCTTGTGCTCCCCAGCGGGTAAGTACTTTGTTTATTAAAAGCCTGTTTATGTTGTTGTCATCAACAACAAGCACATTTATATGTAATTCGGTTTCCAATTTTTTAAATTTAGTATTAGGCAGATTGTAGTATTAAACGTTGTAACAGGTTAAAAGGTTGTAATTATCTATAGAAATACATTCCCGGTGTATTTTTCAAATATCCGGCAAAAATGCAAAATATAGTGTTTCCGATAAAGTCCGGACAAAAAAAAAGCGCCGTATGACGCTTTTTTTATATTGACATTTAATCTATCTCGACGTGTTTCGCGCGATATAAAGGATAATCATGCATCAGCTTATGAACCTTTTTGCGCACCTTCTTCGAGGTTTCCTCGCTATCCGGATCATTTATCACCTGGTCTATCAGTTCAACAATATTCTCCATTTGTTTTTCTTTCATACCACGGGTTGAAATTGCAGCCGTTCCCACACGAATCCCCGAAGTTACAAACGGCGATTTATCATCATAAGGAACCATGTTCTTATTTACGGTGATATCCGCAGCAACCAATGCGTTTTCAGCCGCCTTACCGGTTATATTTTTATTACGAAGATCGATCAGTATCAAGTGATTATCTGTACCACCCGAAACTATTTCGTATCCTCTGTCGGTAAAAGCCTTAGCCATTGCCGCGCCGTTCTTTTTCACCTGCACTATGTATTCCATGTAGTCGTCGCTCAAAGCCTCGCCAAATGCAATCGCCTTAGCAGCGATAATATGCTCAAGCGGGCCACCCTGTGTTCCCGGGAAAACTGCCATGTCCAACAACGCCGACATCATTTTTATCTCGCCTTTTGGAGTTTTCAATCCCCATGGATTTTCAAAATCCTTGCCCAATAATATCATGCCGCCACGCGGACCGCGCAGGGTTTTATGTGTAGTAGTAGTAACAATATGGCAATGCGGCAGCGGATCGGCTAATAAACCACGCGCTATTAAACCTGCAGGATGTGAAATATCAGCCAATACCAAAGCGCCAACTTCGTCGGCCACCTTGCGGATGAACTCGTAATCCCAATCACGTGAGTATGCCGAAGCTCCGCAGATAATTAGCTTTGGTTTTTGTTCCAGGGCTACCTTTTTAAGCTGATCGTAATCAACCAAACCGGTTTCCTTTTTTACCCCATAAAAATGCGGCTCATACAATTTACCTGAAAAGTTTACCGGTGATCCATGTGTTAAGTGGC
Organism: Bacteroidota bacterium; assembly: GCA_030775685.1. Taxonomy (GTDB): domain Bacteria; phylum Bacteroidota; class Bacteroidia; order Sphingobacteriales; family Sphingobacteriaceae; genus Mucilaginibacter. Next base: position 580,899 of record JALYIP010000036.1, on the reverse strand, counting down.
CACCATGCGACAGATCAAAGCCCAAAATTTTATCGCCCGGCTGTAATACTGCCAGCATTACTGCTGCGTTTGCCTGGGCACCCGAATGCGGTTGAACATTTGCCCATTCGGCGTTAAATAATTGTTTGGCTCTTTCAATAGCTATTGTTTCAATTTCATCAACCACCTGGCAACCACCGTAATAGCGTTTTCCTGGTAAGCCTTCAGCATATTTATTGGTTGCTACCGATCCGGCGGCTTCCATAACCTGCCTGCTAACAAAATTTTCGGATGCTATAAGCTCAATGCCTTCTTCCTGGCGTTCCTGCTCTTCATCCAACAGCTTAAAAATTAATTTATCTCTTTTCATTGTGTGATTTGATGCCGCAAAGGTAATAAAAAGCTGAAAGCGCAAAGGTGAAAGTCCAAAGCTTTTTTTGCTTTAAGCTTTTGTCTTTCAGCTTTCAGCTACCTTCGCCGAAATCCAAAAATTGTTATACCCCAGCCCTATCTGGATATCGATCAATTCCTGCTGCAGCATCTCAAGTACAGCCAGGAAATTATAAACAAATTGCACCTTGTTTTCTGATTGGGCGGCAATGGCTTTAAAGTCCATCATTTTGTTGATCCGCAGCAAATCGCCAATGGCTTTCTTTTGCTGCTCAATGGTGTAGGGATATTGTATTACGGTATGGGTTACTTCCTCGCTGCGGTTAAGGTATTTTTTCATTAACCGGCCGTACACCATCATCAGCTTATATAAATTAAGTTCGGATAACTCTTCGCCGGGCAGGGCAACGGCTTCCGTTTGTTCCAGGTCGAATTTAATGTTACCGCGCTTCTCCTGCATAAACCGCTCGTTCTCCAGCGGATGCAGTTCTTCGCAAACTTCCTTAAATTTTTTATATTCTATCAGCTTGCGGATCAGGTCCTCTTTGGTATCGGCTTCGTTTCCATCGCCCTCTGCTTCATATCGCGGCAGCAGCATTTTGGCTTTTATCCGCATCAGCGTGGCCGCCACGATGATAAACTCACTGGCCAGTTCCATGTTCAGGCTGGTCATCTGGTGGATGTAGTTTAAGAAATCGTCGGTGATGCGTGCGATGGGAATATCATGAATCTCAAGTTCATCCCGCTCTATAAAAAACAATAACAGGTCGAAAGGCCCCTCGAACTGGGGTAATTTTATCTCAAAATTTTCTTCGACCATCATTGCCTCAAAAATAGATTAATTTTTAAGAGTTGTAAAGGTTGAAGTTGCTGCAAGGCAGTACAATGCCAAAATAAAATCATCAAACCGCAACAAAAAAATTTCCCACGGAGTATAAGTGCCGGTTGCTGTAAAAGGCTTGCGCTTTGATTTTATTTTTCAGTGACCCATACCCGGAACTTATATGAAGTTAAATTTTACCCGTATTCTTCTGCTTGCAACAATTGTTATTGCACTGTATGCATCGTGCAAAAAATCAGAAATACAGCTTGCTCCCAAAACCGCAACCGATTATGACACGGTGAGCAAACATATTGCCATTAACCTGATGCGCGGTTTAGCCGGTGAATACGGTGGTACCAATATTAATAACGGAATAAAAAGCCAATCGAATGTTACTGTAGGGCACGACGCAAATCATCCTGTAAGAAACGTGCTGCTTTGCGGTTTCACTATTGATACCGCTTACAACAGTACCGTAAAAGTTAACGATACCTCTAAAACCTTTTTAGGCAGATATAAGTTTGTTTACACCTGTACAACGGTAAGGCCCGATGGCTATATGGTACATGACAGCCTGGTAACGTTGGCTACATCGCCACAGACAAAAAATAATTTTACAGTAACCCAGGATTATTCGGTAAAAGCACTTGATACCACATATAAGTTTATTTCAACCAGCGGAACAATACAATTTGTAACTAACAATATGCTTTACCGCAACGGATTTTCTGAAGGATATAATTACTATTCAAACACCTACAAACTCAACGCCCTTAAAATTGACTTTTCGAGCGGTACTGCCGATATTATTGGTGGCGTCACAGAATTTGAAAGCAGCAGCAGCTACCTGCATCCCGGCGACACCGTGGCAACAGAGGTCACAATCTCCGGCACTATCCAATTTTTGGGAAACCATAAGGCAAAGCTCACCATAAAACAACAAAACAAATCGTTTATGGTTGATCTTACTACAGGCGCCTCTACCGTTATCTAATGTCATCAAGGCAATTAAATCTTACAACATCCGGGGGCAAATGAAAAGAATAGCGTGTGTCAATATGTAAACGTGGTAGCCCTGTAAATCGACGTTCAAGCATGTATATTAGTCATTATGAACACACATTATACCGTGTTCAATAATTTATTCAGTAAGTTTAGCTATTAATTTCTAATAAAATGCCGTAATTTGCAAGTTAAATACTAAGGACTTAAATGCAGGTACCAGCAGGCCATTTACTTCAACAAATTAATTCCCCTTCTGATTTAAAACTACTTAAAGAGGATGAACTTAAACAGGTTTGCCAGGAGTTGCGTCAATATATTATTGATGTTGTTTCGGTAAATGGAGGTCACTTTGCTGCCAGTTTAGGTGTTGTTGAATTAACGGTTGCACTGCATTACGTACTTAACACGCCATATGATCAATTGGTATGGGATGTAGGCCACCAGGCTTATGGGCATAAGATATTAACCGGCCGCCGGGATATTTTTCATACAAACCGTGTGCATGGCGGCCTCAGCGGCTTCCCGAAACGCTCGGAAAGCATCTTTGATACTTTTGGTGTGGGTCACTCCTCAACTTCTATTTCTGCTGCTTTGGGCATGGCAGTTGCTTCGCAATATAAAGGCGAAACAGACAGGCAGCACGTAGCCGTAATTGGCGATGGGTCAATGACTGCAGGTATGGCGTTCGAGGCGTTAAACCATGCGGGCATTGAAAACTCAAACCTGTTGGTGATCCTGAATGATAATAACATGTCTATTGACCCTAACGTGGGCGCATTGAAGGAGTATTTAACCGATATTACCACCTCAAAGCCGTACAATCGTTTCAGGGATGATATAGCAAGCGTACTTGCAAAGATCTCGGCAATTGGACCGGACGCATTTAAGATAGCCCAAAAGCTTGAAAAGAGCATAAAGGGCACGCTGCTTAAAAAGAGCAACTTTTTCGAAGCGCTTAAGTTCAGGTATTTCGGACCGATTGATGGGCATGACGTTGAACACATGGTAAAGGTGTTACGTGACCTGCGCGATATTCCGGGCCCAAAACTATTACATTGTGTAACTGTAAAAGGCAAGGGCTATGCGTTGGCTGAAAAGGACCAAACCAAATGGCATGCTCCGGGCTTGTTCGACAAGATAACCGGCGAAATAAAGAAATCAAAATCTGATAAGCCACAACCACCTAAATACCAGGACGTATTTGGCCATACCATAATTGAGCTAGCCGAGCAAAACCCTAAAATAATGGGCATAACGCCTGCAATGCCATCAGGGTGTTCACTAAACCTGATGATGAAGGCAATGCCTAACCGCGCATTTGATGTGGGCATTGCCGAGCAGCATGCAGTAACATTTTCGGCAGGTTTGGCTACACAAGGACTAGTTCCGTTTTGCAACATATACTCCAGCTTTATGCAACGGGCGTATGACCAGGTGATACATGACGTTGCTATTCAAAAGCTTAACGTAGTATTTTGCCTTGACAGGGCTGGCGTTGCCGGCGCTGACGGCCCAACGCATCATGGGGCTTATGACATAGCCTTTATGCGCTGCATTCCTAACATGACGGTGTCAGCACCTATGAACGAAGAAGAACTAAGGAACCTGATGTTTACTGCCCAGCAGGAAAATATGGGTCCCTTTGTGATAAGGTACCCACGCGGCAACGGCGTTATGGTTGACTGGCAACGGCCAATGAAGGCAATCACCGTTGGTAAAGGCCGCAAGATTTGCGATGGAGAAGAAGTGGCCATTTTATCAATAGGCGCTATTGGCAACGAGGTTGTAAAGGCAACCGCCGATTTGAACAACGACGGTTATTACCCTGCACACTATGATCTCCGTTTCGTAAAACCATTGGATCAGGCGCTGTTACACGAAGTATTTACGAAATTCAATAAGGTTATCACGGTTGAGGATGGTTGCCTTGAAGGGGGTATGGGAAGCGCTGTACTTGAATTTATGGCAGATAACAACTACCAATCGCAAGTAGTTCGTTTGGGGATCCCGGATCAAATTATTGAACACGGTGAACAGCCTGAACTTTGGGCCGACAATGGCTACGATGCACAAAGCATAGCCGCCCAGGTAAAAAAATTAGGAATACGGCAAAATAAGCACATTATAGCTTCTTGAGAGATGTGCGAATTTTTGATGTGCAAATGTGCGGATGAAAAAGTTCTTATCAGATCAATAGCTTTCTGATTGGTTCATTCATACATTTTCAAATCATCCGCACATCTTTTTCACATCCGCACATCATTAATGTGTTTTATAACTCGCCAAATCGTTATATAAACTTCTGAATGAGCTGCGCAGGCCTATTGTAAGCATCGCAGTTTTGTCATTAAACTGGCTATTCTTCTCGTCTCTAAATATACCACCTAATTCTATCCTCAAATTATATTTGGGGTTAAGCAAGTAGCCTACCTTTCCCTCAAGGTAAACCATATTGGTGGTTAAGCCCTGGCCAATATAATTACCGTTCTGTTTTGCGGGACTTGTATAATCCTGGAATGGGTCTTTACCATAATTTAATCCGTTTACATCCAAACCGTAATGGCCGTAATCAACCTCACCTGAAAAATCAAACCTATTGTACGAATAATTCAATAAGGCTACTACTTCCCTGAAATTGGCGCCCCATGGGTGGGCAAGCATTTCGCCATTCTCGGTATAGCTTATAATAGGACCACGCTCTGAGTAGGTATAGGGTTTTGAATTATTGGTTTCAAGCAGGTAGTTTAACCCTTTAACATCGAAAAGATCTGCGCCCCTTATACCAAGTTGGTAGCTATATTTATTACGTGCGCTGCCACCATTCGAAAAGAAATTTGCCGATTCAAATTCATCCAGCGCAAACTGGCCATAGGCCGTGATGCCGTCTGTTAGCTTATACTTGCTGGTAAAACCTATCAACGCATTATCTGGCGAGCCGTTTGATGCTTCAACAGGCCTTAAAAATATTACGGGATTTATGTACGAGAAATCAAACGGGCGTGAATGACCGGCATCATCCTTATTGTACCATATAACCGCGTCAAAGAATCCAAAAGAGAGCCTGTTGCTTACATTCCAGTCTAAATAATGAAATACGCCGCCTTTGCCCCTGTTGTTCCCATTAGCGTCCAAATCTATAGGATCGTTAAAACTGGCCCACATTGCCATGTATCTTACATTGCCTAATGTAGCCGTCAATTTAAAAAACGGGTATGGCGAAGCTACGTCAGACAACAACACCGAGCGATAGCCATCTCCGATAAAAGTCTTATCCCGTCCCGCGGAAATATTTAAAAACTTAACCGGAGTATACGAAGCAATGGCAGTTATATATTTCCAGTCGTAACCGTTATCCTTATATGTTTTACCATACGCTTGCCCGGGAATAATCCCGGTTTGGTTTATATACGTCGACAAATACTCGGGCGTTACCGCGCTGCTCAAATAGCCTGCTACATTATAATAAAATTTATTGCTAACAGTACCGCCAAATTGCAGACCCATTGAAGTGGTGCTGGTAGTTAGCTTTCCCTTAAAATCACGGCCGATATCAAAATCGGGAAGCAGATCTGCATAAAACGTTGATGCCGGGCTTTTGACATCTATTAAATGCTCATTAAAAAGCTTTTTGTAGCCCCAGCTATGCGGCTTACCGTCATCTCCATAATTCATTAATGAATCATAGTGATGTTTTAGCAATGAATCGTCTGCAAAGAATGGCTTTAGCGCGCTATGTACCCGTGTTTTTGTTGAATAAACATCCGAATTGAGCTTTTGATAAAACTGATATGAATATTCCTGGTAAACAGATTGCGCCCGGGCAATGCCTGTTATAGAAAACAGCACTAATAAAATGGTAAATATTTTCTTCATAATGCAGGTATGTAATTACTAAAATAAGTTCAACTATTCGAAATAGTTAAGTGTTGTAAAGCCGCCCTTTTTTAAATAGTCGTCCTTTTTTACAAGATGCAGATCTGATTGCATCATATCGCTAACAAGCGCTTGCAGATCATATTTAGGGATCCAGCCCAGCTTTTCTTTTGCTTTGGTTGCGTCCCCAATCAACAAGTCTACCTCTGTCGGCCTGAAATATTTCGAATCGATCTTTACTACTGTCTGTCCGAATTTCAATGCATCAGTATTTAATCCCAACTCGTCCGCCTTTTGCTGATCGATATCAATTATTACACCACGTTCATTTTCGTCCTTTCCGCTAAATTCAACCTCTATCCCGAGCTCACCGAACGACATCTTTATAAATTCCCTCACGGTTGTGGTTACGCCTGTAGCAATTACAAAATCCTCCGCTACATCATGCTGCAGCATCAGCCACATTGCTTCAATATAGTCCTTTGCATGGCCCCAATCCCTCTGCGCCGATAAGTTACCAACATAAAGGCAATCCTGCAAGCCCATAGCGATTTTTGATGCTGCCCGGGTAATTTTGCGGGTGACAAATGTTTCACCGCGTACAGGGCTTTCGTGGTTAAATAAAATCCCATTACAGGCAAACATGTTATAAGCCTCGCGATAATTTACAATTATCCAATAGCCATAAAGCTTGGCCACCGCATACGGAGAACGGGGGTAAAATGGTGTGGTTTCGCTTTGCGGAACCGCCTGCACTAACCCATAAAGTTCTGACGTAGAAGCCTGGTAAATGCGGGTCTTTTTTTCCAAACCGAGTAATCTTACTGCTTCCAGGATCCTTAATGTGCCGATACCGTCAGCATTGGCTGTATATTCCGGCGTATCAAAGCTAACCTTTACGTGGCTCTGCGCTGCTAAATTATAGATTTCATCAGGCTGAATTTCCTGTACCAGCCGTATTAAATTGCTGGAGTCGGTTAAATCGCCGTAGTGAAGTTTTAGCTTTACATTTGCCTCGTGCGGATCATGATATAAGTGATCAATACGATCCGTATTAAATAACGACGACCTTCTTTTTATACCATGTACCTCGTATCCTTTTTTTAGCAAAAACTCTGCTAAATATGCGCCATCCTGCCCCGTAATGCCTGTTATTAAAGCAACTTTCATTAATAATATGGTGTAATATTTATATAACTACAATATTATCCAAATTAATTGTAAAAGCTTGCATTTGGGATGGGATGGTTTGAATTTTTTGTTAGGACAGTTAGCGATAGATAAAAAATTGGATTTAAAACCAGATGATTTTAATTATATTTACATAAGTGTTTAAGAACACAATAACCATCTATGAAAATTGTACCTGTTGTACGAAAAGCCGTTTTAAAGGAAATTGATGAGGGGTATGAAGATATGCTTTACTGGCTGTCAAAAACACCACAGGAACGTATTGCTGCGGTAACTGAATTACGATCACATAGCTTGAAACCAGGACAGCGAATTGACAAAACTGTTGTTATTAAAAGGCTTTTGCATCCATGACCCTCGATAAAGATTTTGAAGAGTTTGTTTTCATATTAAATAAACGCGCTGTAGACTACATGGTAGTAGGAGGTTACGCGCTTGCTTTTCATGGAAAACCAAGACATACAGGCGATCTGGACATTTGGATAGATTTATCAGAAGCAAATGCTCAAAAAATGGTTGCCGTGTTTAACGACTTTGGAATGGCTTCATTAGGTATGGAAAAGGTTGACTTCCTGAAAAAAGGTGGCATTACTCAAATAGGGTATCCACCTTTGCGAATTGACATTTTAAATGAAATTGACGGTATCGACTTTATTGATGCCTACCCTAATAAACTTGTAATCGATGTAGATGGATTGCCAGTAAATTATATAGGTTTAGATGACCTGATAAAAAACAAACAAGTAAGCGGACGTAAACAGGATATTAGCGACATTGATCAGCTAAAAAAATTAAAAAAGAAGAGATAGTTTTCGCAGTTTTATGTTATTAGTATTGAAAATAGGAGCAGGCAAAAAAGAAATGGACGAAATCCGTTTAAAACTAATTGGGGGTGTTGATACTAATATTGTAGTGTTATCAAATTGAAAGAAGACCCATTAGTTGTCCAAAGGAAAATGAGACATGAATGGAATAACTTTAATTACGCCCAAACTTCCCCATCCTCCAACCATTTCAAATCATCCCTATCTAATTGTTCGTGAGAAATTAACCTGCCCGCTTGAATATCCTTATCGCTTAACTGAAGCATTAAAATTTGTTCTTCAGCAAGCCTGTTACTATCACATATATTTGAATCGCTCATTGGCCTAATTTCGGGAAAGATTACTTCTCATCAAAAAAAACTACTTATTCAATCTAAATATTTCATCGCGTAACATTCCTCTTACCCCCTCCAACCTCGCCACATCTTTGTTATCTTTACTTCACAAATGATTCCATCTACTCCAAATAAATACAACGAAAAATTTCAGCAGGCGCTTGCCCAGCTTAACCCCGAGCAATTGGCTGCCGTTAACAAAATGGATGGCCCCGTTTTGGTAATTGCAGGGCCGGGCACTGGTAAAACACAGATCCTTGCCGCACGAATCGGTAAAATATTAACCGAAACAGATGCCAGCGCACACGAAATTTTGTGCCTTACTTATACCGATGCCGGGGCTGTTGCCATGCGCAAAAGGCTTTTTGAATTTATCGGTCCCGATGCTTACCGCGTTAATATTTACACCTTTCACGCTTTTTGTAACGAGATCATCCAGGAAAACCTGGACTATTTCGGCAAACTGAATATGGAGGCATTGTCTGATCTGGAGTCGGCGATGCTTTTCAGGGAGTTGGTGGATGAATTTCCGAACGATCACGTGTTGAAACGATTTACCGGTGAAATCTATTTCGAAGCGCCTCGCCTTAAAAACCTTTTCTCGACCATGAAAAGCGAGGGTTGGAATGAGGCCACTATTGAAAGGGCGGTAAACGAGTATTTAGATGACCTACCCAACCGCGAAGAGTTTATTTATAAAAGGGCAAACGCCAAAGCAGGGATAAATATTGGCGACCCCAAGCAAAAGGATATCGATAAGGCACACGACCTGATGAAGAAACTGCTGGCGGCCGTAGGAGAATACCAGAATTTCGACAAAAAGATGAAGGCAAAAGGCCGCTATGATTATGACGATATGATCATTTGGGTATTGAAGGCTTTCCGCGAAAATGAGGAACTTTTGCGCCGTTACCAGGAGCGTTACCAGTATATTTTGGTAGATGAATTCCAGGATACAAGCGGGTCGCAAAACGAGCTGCTGAAATTTATGCTGAACTACTGGGAAACGCCGAACGTATTCGTGGTGGGTGATGATGACCAGTCGATCTTCAAGTTCCAGGGCGCTAACATGAAGAACATCCTTGATTTTGCCAGTGACTATGTAAGCACGCTGCAAACGGTGGTATTAAAACATAATTATCGCTCTAACCAGCACATCCTCGATATTTCAAAGGCCCTTATTAATAATAATAGGGAGCGCTTGACCGCCCAACTTGCACTTGATAAAAACCTAAAAGCAGCACACCCGCGTTTTGATACGTTAGTTGTGTCACCCGTTATAAACGAATACGAGAATCCCGGCAAGGAACTGGTTGATGTGGCCCATAAGATTAAAAAGCTATTGGAAAACGGCACTGAACCGGGAGAGATCGCCGTGATCTACCGCAACCATAGCCAGGTTGAAGAACTGATCCAATACCTGGATACACAAAACATCGCTGTAAACACAAAGCGCAAGATAGATATCTTCACTTTGTCATTCGGCGAAAAGATCATCAATATTCTGCGCTACCTGGCCATGGAAATGGATTCGCCTTATAGCGGAGACGAATTGTTATTCGAGATCATGCATTATGATTTCTTCGACATACCTCCTATCGAGATTGCCAAGGCAAGCGTTGCTGTATCCAAGCAGAATTTTGCCACATCAAGAAATAATGAGCCAAAAACTTCGCTGCGCCGCTACATCAGCGATATGAAGATCCCGGTGCAAACGGGCTTGTTTGACGAGGCAAAAAATCATGGGATGAAGTTTTTGGTAAGCGATATTGATTACCTGTTAACCTATTCGGCCAGCAATACGCTGCAACAGCTTTTTCAGCAACTGATAGCCAAAATGGGCATTTTGAGATACATCATGCTTCAACCTGATAAAGGCTGGTACATGCAGGTGCTCACCAACTTTTTTGATTTTTTAAAGGATGAAAGCCGTAAAAACCCGGATATAAAGCTGGCTGACCTGGTAGCCATGATCAAACTGATGAAGGATAACCAGATCAGGCTGGCATTAAACCAGGTCATTTTTTCCGAGAATGGCATCAACTTCCTAACGGCCCACGGTTCTAAAGGCCTCGAGTTTGAGCACGTGTTTTTAATTGGGTGTACCAAAAAGATCTGGGACAGTAAGGGCCGCAATTACGGGTTCAGCTACCCGGACACTTTGACCCAGGCTGCGGACGATGACATCGCCCAAAAAGAGGAATCACGCAGGTTGTTTTACGTGGCAATTACCCGTGCCAAACAACACTTGTTTATTTCTTTTGCCAATAAGGACAAAAATGGCAAGGACCAGGAGTCGTCTCAATTTGTGGGGGAAATTTTGGCGGACACAGATTTACCTGTGCATTATCCAAAAGTTACAGAAGATGAAATGATCGCATTTACCGCCTTGCAATTCAGCGAGGCGGATAAGCCTAAGGTGCAGTTGCTGGATACCAATTATATTAACCTGCTCTTACAGGATTACACCCTATCTGTAACGCATTTAAGCAATTATTTAGATTGCCCGCTCAGATTTTATTTCCAGTGCCTGATCAGGGTGCCATCTGGTAAAAGCCCATCGGCTACGTTTGGGCAGGCTGTGCACTGGGCATTGAACAAGGTATTCAGGAACCTGAAGGACGATGGTAACGAATTCCCGCTAACCGAAGACTTCATGAAGGAATTCCGCTGGTATATGTACCGTAATCGCGATTCATTTACCAAGGAAGAATTTAAATTACGACTGGACTATGGCGAGAAGATCCTGCCGGACTATTACAACCAAAACATTGAAGTCTGGAATAAAAACGCAGTTACCGAACGCAGTATAAAAAATGTGGAGGTAGAAGGCGTACCGATAAAAGGAAATCTTGATAAGGTAGAATTTAACGGCAAGGAGGTGACTGTTGTTGATTATAAAACCGGCAAGCTTAAATATGCTAAAGACAAGTTTACCAAACCAAATGATGAAAAACCAAATGGCGGCGATTATTGGCGCCAGGCCGTATTTTACAAGATCTTAATTGACAACGACCACACTATTGACTGGGAAGTAGTAAGCACCCTGTTTGAGTTTGTTGAGCCCATTGACGATGGCGAATATCATAAGGAAAAGGTTATCATCACCCCGGAAGATACTGAAGAAGTAACCAAACAAATTACGACTGTATATCAGAAAATAATGGCACATGATTTTAACACCGGCTGCGGAAAAAAAGAATGTGACTGGTGCCACTTTGTGAAAAGCAACTTCAGGCAGGTTGGCAACGTTATGCAGGAAGAAGAAACGAATTAATTACCATGAAAAACCTATTATCTATTATCGCAGTACTATTTGCTGTACAGGCATCTGCACAAACAACCATTAAACAAGATCCTCCTATCAAACAAATGGTTGAGGAGGTATCCGCAAAAAATATCGAGGCGAACATCCGCAAATTGGTAAGCTTTAAGGGGCGGCACACGTTGAGCGATACCACCAGCAAAACCGAAGGCAGCGGCGCTGCCCGTAATTGGATAAAGGCCGAGATGGAAAAATACGCCGAACAATCCAACGGCAGGATGACGGTCCAGTTTGACACATTTACCCAACCAAAGGGCGACCGCATTGATAAACCGGTCCACCTTAAAAATGTGCTCGCTACTTTAAAGGGAACAGATCCAAATGACACCAGGGTTTATATTGTATCGGGGCATTATGACTCAAGGGTTAATGATGTAATGAACGCAAATGCTGTGGAGCCGGGCGCGAACGACGATGCGTCAGGATCAGCAGTATCAATGGAACTGGCAAGGGTGATGAGCAAATGGTCGTTTCCGTCCACCATTATATTTATGTGCGTTGTTGGCGAAGAGCAGGGCTTATATGGCTCCACCAACGTAGCCAAGCGCGCAAAAGCCGAAAAATGGAACGTTGATGCCATGCTGAATAACGACATAGTTGGCAACACACACGGCATGGAAACTGATCTGAAGGATAACCGCAGCGTTCGTGTGTTCAGCGAAGGCGTGCCCTCAACGGCAGCAGGTAACGATCGTGAGATAAGAAGCCTGATATCTTTAGGCGGTGAAGACGACAGTCCGTCGCGCGAGTTGGCCCGCTATGTGAAGGAAACTGCCGAACGTTATGTGGACCAATTGGATGTAAAGCTCATCTATCGCCGCGACCGTTTCCTGCGTGGCGGCGACCATGTGCCGTTTCTTCAACAAGGATTTACGGCAGTGCGGTTTACCGAGATGAACGAGGATTTTAACCGTCAGCACCAGGATATCCGCACTGAGAAAGGCGTTGACTATGGTGATCTACCCGATTTTGTGGATTTTAACTACGTGCAAAAAGTGGCCCGAATGAATCTATCGGTATTGGCAAACCTGGCCCTTGCCCCCTCCGAGCCGGAAAGTGTAGGCGTAGTAACCAGCGGCCTCACCAATAAAACAACTTTGAAATGGGAAACCCCAAAAACAGGTAAAAAGCCTGCAGGTTATTACGTGCTGATGCGCGAAACCACCAGCCCCTATTGGGAAAAGAAATTTTATGTCGAGGGTAACGGCTTAACTTTAGCCTACTCAAAAGACAATTATTTTTTCGCCGTGCAATCAGTTGATGAAAAAGGTCACGAAAGTTTGCCGGTGTATCCGAAGCCGGTGCGGTAGTGATTTGAGACTGGTTAATTAGAGATTAGTTTTTGAATCGTTCATTAACTAATCTCTAACCTCTGGTCTCTAATTAACTATTTAACACTCTTTTTCAACACAATAAAATATCCCGCAATAAAAACCACCACCGCAATTACAAGACTAACCCATGTGTCCTTGGTAAGCAGGTCGACAGTAAAGTGAGGCATGGCGGACGGGTGATTGCCGCCGTTTTTAGCCGGTCCTAAGGCTTTCATTGCCATCATAGGATGTGAATAAGGAAAAAGATAAGCGTATTGCCATCCGTTTCCTGCCAGAATCCCTCCAACAATTACACATACAAACCCAATCCCCATGGGTTTTATAAAATCGCTGAACAAAAGGCTTAATAAAAATTGTATGGATAGAATTCCTAAAGAGGCCAGGAAAAATTTAAAGTAGATCTGCGCTAAAATACTGGCAATACTATATTCGCTAAACTTTAACGATGGCTTTATTACCCCTAATAAATTACCAAAGCCAATTGTAAACAATACAAACAATGCAAGGCAAAAAAATACAAGGAAAAACGCATAAAAGTATTTGGCTGCGTAAACTGATAGCTTTGATATTGGCAGGCTAAAAATGGTTTTCCAGGTATCAGCCTTATGCTCTAGGCTATTTACAGAGTAAGCAATAAAAATGATGAGCATAGGCATCAATAACAGCCCCATTACGCCTAGTATTGGTGCTGCAAACTTCAGCCAAAGTTCCATGCTCGAATTATTGATTAGGCCATCGCTCTTATAAAAAAAGCCTATAAATACAAACAGGCACAACAATAGCGGCAGTAAAACAGCGCTCCAAAAACCCATGGTTTTGCGCGTTTTATAAAATTCGGACCGGAACGAGAGTATAAATCCTTTCATAATGATTTAGGCGTTTTGAGTGATGGCTAAGAATAATTTTTCCAGGTCCTGTTGTTGTTTGTTAATGCTGTATACCATATAACCGTTTTGGTTTAACATGGCGTTAATTTCGCCCATGCTTTCCTTCGAAGTATAAGGAACAAAAACATGATGATCGCTAACTTCAGAAACATTGACATTATTCTTCTTTAAAAAATTAGCGGCCTCAACAGCCTGGTCAGTCTCAATTTGTACTGACGGTTTACTTAATGCTTCCAGCTCCTGGATGCTGCCCTGGAACATCAGTTCACCATGATTGATGATGCCTACATGGGTAGCCATCTTCTGAATTTCGGCTAATAAGTGGCTGGAGATAAAAACTGTTTTTTTGTATTCGCCTGTCAGTTTCATTAACAGTTCACGAATTTCGATGATCCCGTTCGGATCGAGGCCGTTGGTTGGTTCATCTAATATCAACAACTTCGGGTCGCTTAATAATGCCAATGCGATACCTAAACGCTGTTTCATCCCCAAAGAATATTGTCCTGCTTTTTTATGAGCGGCGTCCTGCAGGTGAACAAGCTTCAGCATTTCGTCGACCCTTGTTTCAGGAATTTGCAACAGTAAGGCCCTGTTCATCAGGTTTTCCTTACCTGTTAAATGCAGGTAAATAGCCGGCTGTTCAATCAGCGACCCAATTTGTGAAAGAATTTTTATGCGATTGCCTTGCAGGTCGAGATCAAAAATAGAAATGCTGCCTTCCTGTGTTTTTAGCAGGTTGAGCAGCAATTTTATGGTGGTGGTTTTTCCGGCGCCGTTTGGGCCAAGGAAGCCATAAATGCTTCCTTCAGGAACTTGTAATGAAAGTGATTTTACTACGGTTTGGTTGCCAAAGGTAAAGGTTAGGTTTTGAGTATTAATTACCATACTTTTTCCTTGGCTATAGAACAAACGGTTTTTACTAAACTAACACCTTTATAAAACAAAGAGGTTGCCTGCACTGAGGAACCAACAATTGTTTCCTTTTTCTGATGAAACTGGTAACTTACGCCCATTATTAGCGCGAAGAATACCGGAACCAGTAATAAGATGAAAGGATTGGAGTTTTTGATAAGCGTTTTCATTGTGTTTGTGTTTGATGATACAAAGGAATATCAAAAAAATTACCTGCTAAAAACATTTAGACCAACGCACGGGATTCATAGATGAATGGCAGAATAATCAAACTAACCCGTTCGTCGGATTTTTAAGCCTGTTTATCGACAAAAGCTGATACTATATATAATATAAGTGCTTTAACGGTGTGTAATTATTAATTTAGGTGTGATGAAAAGCCGTTGGCAAATATTCTGGCATGTGTTTTTTTGGGTGTTAATGATCTCGTTTTTGATCTTCATAGCCCAATTGGATGAAAAAATATCCCTCAGGGAGATCCTGGTTGTATTTATTTTATACTCGGTAATTAATATAAGCCTGTTTTATATCAATTACCTCATATTACTGCCCCGTTTTTTTCATAAAAAGCGATATGGTACATACGCCATTATTGTAACCATAACGGTTATATTATTCGGGATTGGTAAATACGGCGTTGGGCTGCTATATAAATCATTTATATTGGTTCACAGCAAAGGGCATGTAATCGGCTTCGCCCAGTATTTCTTAGGCACGCTATTCACGAGCCTGTTTTTCCTGTTTTTAAGCACCGCATTAAAATTTGCCATTGATTGGTTTTTAAATGAACGCATCCAGCGCGACCTGGAAAATCAACGATTGAGTGCCGAATTATCATTTTTAAAATCACAGATCAATCCGCATTTCTTATTTAATTCGCTTAACAGTATTTACTCACTGGCTTACCAACGATCTGCAACCACGCCCGAAGCTATCCTTAAACTATCGGAAATTATGCGGTATATGCTGTATGAGTGTAACGATAATAAGGTCGAACTGTCCAAAGAGCTGCAGTATCTGCAAAATTATATCGATCTGCAAAAAATACGTTTCAGCAATAAGGCCTATATTGATTACAAGGTAGAGGGGGTGATACAAAACCAGCAGATAGTGCCGTTATTATTGATCGCGTTTATTGAAAATGCCTTTAAACACGGTGTGGCAAATGATCCGCTTACGCCTATCCGATTATTAATTGATGTTGATGACGAGCATTTGCATTTTTACATACAAAACAAAAAACATAACAATAATCGCGATCCGGCAGGTGGAATTGGTTTGAATAATGTTAAACGCAGGTTAAATTTGCTGTATCCGGATAAATATAATTTGGACATCCGCGACGAAACCGATACTTATACCGTTGAATTATCTTTAGTTTTATAAAATGATAAGATGCCTGATTGTTGATGATGAGCCTTTGGCACTGCATATACTGGAAGACTATATCTCAAAGATCCCATTTTTGCAATTGGTTAAGGCCACAACAAATCCTATTGAAGCGCTTACGCTGGTTCAGGAGAAACTGGTCGACCTGGTTTTTTTGGACGTACAAATGCCCGAACTTACCGGTATCCAGTTTTTGCGGATAGCCAACGGAAAGGCAAAGGTTATATTAACCACCGCCTATCCGCAGTATGCACTGGAGGGTTATGAATTGGATGTGATCGACTACTTGTTAAAGCCCATCGCCTTTGATCGTTTTTTTAAATCGGTTCAAAAAGCGCAGGCTGTTTTACAGCCTGCAGCCGCCCCTATACAGCCTGAGCCTGTACAACAAAAACAACAGGACCTGTTGAGCGATTTCATCTTTGTTAAAACGGAGCACAAAATTCAAAAGGTTTACCTTAATGACATTCTTTTTATTGAAGGGCTGAAGGATTACATTTCCATTTTTACCCCTGCCGAACGCATCATTACCCTGCAAAACATGAAAAAGATGGAGGATGCGCTACCGGAAAAACATTTTATCCGGGTGCACAAGTCGTACATCGTATCAATTAATAAGATAGACAGCATCGAGCGGAGCCGGATCTTTATAGGTGACAAGATCATTCCGGTTGGTGATACCTACCGGGAAGAGTTTTTTAAGATTGTTGACGGGAAGAATATTTAGGCCCCAGCCCCTGAAGGGGAGCGAAGCTATTCCCTTTAGGGGGTTAGGGGGCTACGCCTGTCCAAGCGCCTCTTTTATTCTTATCTCAGCTTCTTTAACCAAATCTTCTGCGGGTCTGCCATTTGGTTCGATGGGTTCAAGCACCTCCCAGGTTGCTTTAATGAATGTACCGAGTGGATAAAGGCCATGTTCAGTTAGTTTCCACGAATTATTAATAGCAATAGGAACCAATAATGCTTCGGGGCATTTTTTTAGGATAGTTGCGATACCGCCAACCTGGAATGGCTTTACCATGCCATCTTTTGAACGTGTACCCTCCGGAAAAATAACTGTCGACCATTTATTTTCTTTCATCCTATTGGCCAGTTTAACCAATTCAGTAATAGATTGACGTGAATCATTACGGTCAATATTGGCACCGCCGCCATATTTCAGGTTATACGATATAGATGGAATACCCCTTGTGAGTTCAATTTTTGAGATGAACTTGGCGTGATACTTACGCAGGTAATAGATGAGCGGTGGGATGTCGGCCAGACTTTGGTGATTAGCAATAAAAATGAGGGGGTGCCCAACCGGAAGGTTTTGATTATTAATAAATACCACCCTGTTCCCCGTTAAATAAAAAGTACTGAATAGGCATAAGTTTAAAAAATCGACCACCTTCTTATGTGCCGAATAACCAAAAACGTTATAAGCAATCCATTGTAATGGATGAAAAATAAACAGCGCCAGGAAAAAAGCGATGACCGTTAGCGGTGATAAGATATATCCGAAGAGCTTTCTCATAAAAGCTACAAAGTTAGATTTTTTAGTTTAATGGTTAATTAAGTTGGATTGAGTTGATTAACTTTTTTTGCTAGATAAAGTTTATAATTTTCCTTCCAATATCATTATTTGCACCTTCAAAACCGCAGCAACCGTTATCGAATCAGTTATCGTTCCGTTACAAACCATTTCATACACTTTGGAGAATGGCACTTTGTTAACTATCAATTGTTCTGTGTCTTCAGGCTCAGCCTCAAATTGTTTTAAATCGCGGGCAAGGTAAAGAATACTAAGTTCATCGCTTACCGAATTTGAAAGATGCAGACGCTGAATCTCTGTCCACGTATCCGCTTTAAGCCCGGTTTCTTCCAGTAATTCACGCTGTGCTGAAGCTAATGGATCAGTCCCCTCCGGACCGCCACCTTCGGGAATTTCCCAACTGTATTGGTTTAACGGGAAGCGGTACTGACCAACCAAATAGGTATTCAATTCGTCGTCCAAAGGCAAAACACCTATTGCCAGGTTTTTAAAATGCACCTTGCCATAAATGCCCGGATTACCTGATGGATTGATAACCTGGAATTCGGTTACATTGATCCAGGGGTTATCATAGGCTGTTTTCTCGGCGGTTATTTGCCAGGGGTTTTCTTTGGGGTGATGCATGGGGTAAAAATAGCAAGATTATGTTATTTAATCTTGTCAGTAACTACATACCGCCCCTTCAAATCTTCTTTCTCCGCTACCATATTCCAATAATCAATTAAATATTTGCGGACTGATTTTGGTAATGTTTCAAATGATTTATCCCATGTTACAGAGTATTTATCATAATCGAGCTCCGGCACGTGTACCCTGAAAACGTATTTTACATTTTTGTAATGTACCATCATCTTCCAGGTTGATCCATCCCCCCTGTCCGGGTCAAGCTGGTACACAAAAATGCTTTCTAACAGTCCGTCTTTATCTATATCGATGATTTTGGTATAAGTATACCTAAGCAGGATCCCCAGGTCGGAGAAATCCCTGATCTCCCAATCCTTAACAAAAACACCGTTGTGCTGGGTATAGCCGAAGCCGAAGACGGATACCTTGCTTGTTTCCTCAGTTTTAGTGAGGATATACAAGTGCAGTCCTGCCGCATCCTTAAATTCATAGGCGTCAATGAGTTTCCCGGTGTATGCTACCGGTACCTTAGTATGCAGAATTTCCTTTACATAAGTTTGGGCATTGCTTAGTTGCGAAAATAACGCAAAGAGCAATAAAATTGTGAATCTAAAAGGCATTGGAAAAGTGATTTACCAAAGCTAATAATTAGCGCTTATCTCCCAAAAGCCCAAACCAAAAACTTAGGCATTGCTTTGGCCCAGGTTTCGGTGTTATGGCTGCCGCCTACCATTTCAAGGTATTGAACATCTACAGGGCGGGTAAAGCCTTTGTTTTCAAGTTCTTTTATCAGATCAACAGTATCATCAATAGAGTCGATGATGCCATTTTTGTTGCGGTCGCTGGTTTCGTCTTTGGTGCCGGTTTGCAGCCAGATTTTTATCCCTGGTTTAACTGCCGTGTTCCTTACTATGCTGTGCATAATGCGGTCGCTTTCAGTATAGCCTTTGGTAAGGTCCTTGCTTCTCCACCAAAAAGAACCGGAAAACACCCCAACTTTATCAAAAAGCTCCGGGTTGTTCCAGGTAATATCCAATGCAGACAGGCCGCCCAAAGAAAAACCGGCATAAGCGGTCGAGTTGAATTTTTCGATGCCTGTAAGTTTTGTAATTGCAGGCAATAACTCAGTTTTTATAAATGCCGTGTATAAAGCTGCTTTTGAGCCCCGTTTTTTAAAGTCGGGTTTGCCGGCTGTGCCATATTCCTGCAGGCGCTCATCACCAGCATGGATGGCAACCACCAGCGTAGGTTTTATACGATTTATATTTGTTAATTCTTCAAGGGTTTCCTTTAACCGCAGCGCTTCGATTTCCTGCCCGTCATTCAATAACAGCAAATTCAGGGGTTCGGTAAGTTCGTTTTCTTCCGGCATCAGCAGCGTACAGGTAACGTCGCGCTTCAACACATCAGACTTTATGGTTATTATATTTTCAGTGATAGCTATCTCCATCTCCAGCCAACTCGCGTACATCTCTATTTCAATTAGTTAAGGCCGCAAATTTACGGTTAACATTTTACAATTTGAAAATTTGCCGATTTGATGAGATTGATTTGATAATTCGGTGATTTGAAGATTTGATAATATCTTTCTATACCCCCTGCCGATCAATCTTCAAATCAACTCATTATCAAATTATCAAATTAATTTCTTTACCTTACAATCATCATAAAAACCCAATACATTGACTGAAAAATATCACCGCTGGTACTCCCCAAACCTGGGAATTGATGTAGAAATGCTGGTTTTTGGCGACCGCGGCTACCCGGTTATCCTTTTCCCGACTTCGCAGGGGCGTTATTTCCAGAACAAGGATGAGGGGCTTATTGACAGCGTACGCTGGTTTGTTGACGAGGGCCTGGTAAAAATTTACTGCCCGGATAGCTTTGATTGGCTTACCTGGTACAACAAAGGGGTTAGTCCGGCAGAACGGGCGCACCGCTACGCCTGGTACGATAAAATGCTTGCTGATGAGCTTGCGCCATGGGCCATGTACGAGACCGGTGTCAGCAAAATAGCCACCGCAGGCTGTAGTTTCGGTGGATACCATGCGGCAAACTTCGCGCTGAAGCATCCGGATAAAACGAGGCACCTGTTTAGTATGAGCGGAGCCTTTGACATGAAACAGTTTACCGACGGTTTTTATAACGATGATGTATTTTATAACAATCCCGTTGACTTTTTACCCGGCAGCAACCTGTCCGACCTGTGGCACATGAATATCATCCTGGGCACAGCTGAACACGACATTTGTTTGGGCGATAATAAGCGACTGTCAAACATTATGAACCAAAAGCATATTAACCATTGGTTGGATATCCGCCCTAATGCCAGTCATGACTGGCCGATATGGAAGGAAATGTTTCCGCATTATTTGTCAACGATAAGGTAGGTGATAGAGATTATAGGCTGGAGGTTAGAGATTAGACAGCGACCGTATTAAAATAAAAGAAGTTAGAATTAAGAACCAAATAAAAACATAACTACCCACCATGAAAAAAATAGGAATCTTATTCGGACAGGAGCAATCGTTCCCGCACGCGTTTGTTGATCGTATCAATCAAAAAGGCGAGAAAAATATAAGTGCAGAATTTGTACGCATCGATAAGGTAATGCAGGCCGAGCCGTTGGATTACGCTGTAATTGTCGACCGCATTTCGCAGGATGTACCTTTTTACCGCGCCATGTTGAAAAATGCCGCTATTTGCGGCACTGCGGTAATCAACAATCCATTTTGGTGGAGTGCTGACGAAAAATTCTTTAACAATGCGCTGGCGGTAAAAATTGGGGTGCCTGTACCAAAAACAGTGATTCTTCCATCGAAGGATTTGCCGGATGATACAACAGATCAATCGTTCCGTAACCTGGCTTATCCGCTGGATTGGGAAGGCATTTTTAAATATGTTGGCTTCCCGGCTTACATGAAGCCTTTTGACGGCGGTGGCTGGAAGGAAGTTTACCAGATCAATAACCTGGATGAGCTTTGGGACAATTACAACAAAACCAAACAATACGTAATGATGCTGCAGGAAGAGATCATTTTTGAAGATTACTTCCGTTGCTATTGTATAGGTGGCAAACATGTACGCATTATGCAGTACGAGCCGCGCAACCCGCACCACCTGCGCTACGAACATGGCAAGGCTCCCGCAGCAAAAAAATTACTGGAAACAGTAAAGAACTATGTGATCAAGCTGAATAAATATTTAGGTTATGATTTCAACACCGTTGAGTTCGCCATCCGTGATGGCGTACCTTATGCAATTGATTTCTGCAACCCGGCACCCGATGCCGAAGTTACCAGCGTAGGCCAGGACAATTTCGACTGGGTGGTTGAAACCGCTGCCGACTACGCCATAGAACGTGCTAAAAAGCAAAGGGACGACAGCGACAATCTTACCTGGGGCGAATATGTAAAAACAGGCGCTGCGGGTCATCATTTACTATCATCAGAAAAGAAAATTGAAAAAAAGGCCGACAAGAAAGATGTTAGCGCAGGCCTTGTTGACCATGATATTGCAGCGGAAGAGAAGAAGGCTGTGAAACCAAAGAAAGCTGCTAAGAAGTAATACTACAATGGCCCCCATAGCGGTGGGTTTGAAACCCATCGCTATGATAAAAGCCTGTTTAAACCAACCAATTATAAAAGGCTAAATAAAATGAACGAGTTTACCTTAGGTGTTGAAGAAGAATTTATGGTAGTTGACCCTGTAAGCAGGGAACTAAAATCGCATGAGCAAAAAATTGTCGACAGCGCCCAAAAGATCCACGAGGACCAGGTGAAGGCCGAAATGCACCAGGCTGTTGTTGAAGTTGGCACACACATTTGCCACAACACACAGGAAGCGCGTAAAGAGGTGGGCAAATTACGCGGCACGGTGGCGCAGTTGGCCGGCGATATTGGTTTGCGGATCGGCGCAGCGGGAACACATCCGTTTTCACACTGGCAGCACCAACTGATTACGGATCATCCGCGGTATTTTGAAATTGTGGATGAGTTACAGGAGGCCGCACGGTCGAACCTGATTTTTGGGCTGCATGTGCATGTGGGCATCCAATCGCGGGATATGGCGATCCATATTGCTAACCAGGTGCGTTATTTTTTACCGCACGTGTATGCATTATCAACAAACTCCCCGTTTTGGGAAGGGCGGAATACGGGTTATAAATCATTCCGCACCAAGGTTTTTGACAAGTTTCCGCGTACCGGTATTCCCGATTATTTCAGCAGCATTGAGGAATACGATAACTACATAAAGCTTTTGGTGAAAACCAACTGTATTGACAATGCAAAGAAGATCTGGTGGGATATCCGGGTACACCCGTTTTTCGAAACCATTGAGTTCCGCATTTGCGATTGCCCAATGCTGATTGATGAAACCATGACCTTTGTAGCTTTATTCCAGGCCTTATGTGCTAAACTGTATAAGCTGCGCCAACAAAACATGTCGTTTATTAATTATAACCGCGCACTGATCAATGAAAACAAGTGGCGCGCGGCCCGCTACGGGATCGATGGTAAAATGATAGACTTTGGTAAAGAGATGGAAGTGAATACGCGCGGATTGATACTCGAACTGCTGGACTTTATCGATGATGTGGTGGATGACCTGGGTTGTCGTGATGACCTGCAATATGTGCACAAGATCCTGGAACATGGCACCGGCGCCGACAGGCAATTGGCAGTTTATCAGCAAAATAATAACTTTGCCGACGTTGTTGACTATATTACATCGCAAACGTTAAAAGGAATTTAGGATAAGAGATGATACAAACAGAAAAACCGGAAATTAAAGTTGCCATCCTCGATTTTTATGATGGGATAGCGAACGAGGGAATGCGTGGTTTCCGCGAGATTTTAGAGAGATACAAAGCAAAGAATGAGCTGAATTTAAACTACGAGGTATTTGACGTTCGCAGGAATGTGGAAGTACCCGGAACCGATTTTGACATTTATATTTCAAGCGGCGGCCCCGGCAGCCCGATAGACAGTGAAGGCTCGGAATGGGAGAAAAAATATTTCCAGTTGGTAGATAAGCTGGAAGACATCAACCTTTCAAACGCATCTCAAAAGAAATATGGCTTTTTTGTTTGTCACGCGTTTCAACTGATGTGCCGCAAATACCAATTGGGCGATATCAATATGAGGCGTTCGGCTTCTTTTGGTGTGTTGCCTATTCATAAAACACCTGTAGCTGTAAGTGAGCCAGTGTTTGAAGGATTAACTGATCCTTTTTATTCGGTTGACTCAAGACTATGGCAGGTGGTAAATCCCGACGAAAAACGTTTCACCGATCTTAGTATGCAATTGCTGGCGATCGAAAAGGAACGTCCGCATGTTGATCTGCCGAGGGCGATGATGGCAATCCGTTTCAGCGATTACTTTTTTGCCACACAGTTTCACCCGGAAGCTGACGCAAAGGGCGTAAAATCGCTATTGTTAAAGGAAGAAAAAAAGAAGGAAGTGGTAAGTGAGCATGGCATTGATAAATACAACGAGATGCTTGAACGACTTGAAGACCCCGATAAAATTACGCACACCCAAAACACCATGATCCCTAATTTTTTAGACCAGGCAGTTTTGAGTTTGCAGGAAAGTTAACCGAGATTTAGGGATTTGAAAGATTAAAACGGATTGATTATGCAGGAGATTGAAAAATATAAACAGTTGATTTTACCGGTTTTAAAACGGTATGCGATCAAACGAGCTGCTGTTTTCGGTTCGGCTGCGAAAGGGTTAATGACCCCGGAAAGTGATGTCGATCTTTTGGTTGAATCAAGCGATGGTTTTACGCTATTTAAATTATTAAGGCTCGAGGAGGAAATTTCGGAATTGACAAAGCGCAAAGTAGACATCGTGGAATATGCCGCTATAAAGTCTTCAATGAAGGATGAAGTCCTTTTATCATCGATATCTATTTTGTGAGCCAATAAAATGGTTACTTAATATATCTTTTTATCAATAAAATGCTTGATCAAATAGAAGAGGACCTGGAAAGAGCTATTGAGAGAGCCGTTTATTTTTCTAAGTTTTTCGCAATTAATAAGACTTTTGATTTCGCAGGCCTTTGGGATATTTACAACAAAATGGTTAAAGAACTTAACAGAATTGATCCTGATTTTTTCCAAACGCTAGAACCGTTAGATTTTCCCAAGCCAAGAAAAATGAAATTTTTTATGCGGGTCCAATATTATGGTCAGTACTTTGGAGAACACACATTACCGTTATTAGCGGCCCTAAGAAACGCCAAGGTGCTTGTACAAGATTACAAAAGAAATTTATAGTATAGGCTATCGCCCTTTTCTTGACTCTAAAAGCCAGCGCCATTATGAATCCATATATCCGCAAAACATACAACGCCAACTTCACCGAAGAAAAATATCAAAACTTTCTAAGTGATTTGAATGAGGGTTTAAAAGAACCTATCGCTTTTCGGGTGGCAGAAACACCAGTATTTTTAACCGATGATTTCCGTGATAAGCTGATCTCGGCTGGAGATGACATCATCGACACTATTTTACAACCCAACTTTAAAGAACTGACCGAAAGGGCCATTCCCGAAAAATGGCGGGTTGCCAATGAAAATGATCACCCGCACTTTATTGCTTTGGATTTTGGAGTTTGCAAGGATGAAAACGGGAATATAGTTCCAAAGCTGATCGAGTTGCAAGGCTTCCCATCATTGTACGGGTTCCAGGTACACCTTGCCGATTGTTATAAAAGCAATTTTGAAATCGCTGATGACCAATCCATATTTTTCAGTGGACTCGATAAATCATCCTATATCGACTTACTTAAAAAAACAATAGTTGGCGACTATGAAGCCGAAGAGGTTGTTTTGATGGATGTAAACGCCCCGGAACAAAAAACTGCGGTTGATTTTTATCTCACCCAAAAATTCATCGGTACCCCGGTAGTTTCGTTGAGCGATTTGGAGCTGGATGGCAACCAGCTCTTTTACACTGTTAATGGGGAACAGAAACGTATCAAACGCATCTATAACCGTTTGATATTTGATGAAATAGAAGGCGACCCAAACATATTTGAAAAAGTGGTTGACATCCGCCAACCGCTTGATGTAGAATGGATAACACACCCCAACTGGTTTTATCGCGTCAGCAAATTCACTATGCCTTTTTTAAAGGGCGATTATATCCCAAAGACACAATTTCTGCATCAGCTAAAGGTAATCTCTGCCGACCTTGAAAATTATGTTTTAAAACCACTATTTTCATTTGCGGGGCAGGGTGTGATCATCGACGTAAAAAAAGATGACATTGAAAACATAAAAGATCCGGAGAATTGGATCCTGCAGCAAAAGGTAAATTATGAACCTGTAGTACAGGCACCGGATGGCGGTGTAAAAGTTGAGATCCGCTTGCTTTACCTGTGGCCAAACGGCGATGAAAAACCAACTTTAGCCGTTAACCTTGCCCGCTTGAGCCGTGGTAAAATGATCGGCGTGCGCTATAATAAAGACTTTGACTGGGTAGGCGGTACGGTGGGGTTCTTGCAGAAATAGATACAAGAAATCAAGAATCAGGAATCAAGATTAAGCGCTGGGGGCTTCATTCTATATTCCCTTTCTTGACTCTTGACCTCTTGATTCTTGACTCTCTAATCCACATTAAACTTTTTCATAATTTACTTGTCTGTACTTTTATATAAATTGTATTAAATTTGTGACGTGAATATCCAGGTAATTATAATAGCGATACTATTTGCAACGGCAGTCTTTTATGTTGGCAGGCTTCTTTATAAGAGCTTGTTCACCAAAAAGAGCTGCGGCAGTAACTGTAAATGCGGCGTGGATTTTTCGGCTATCGAGCCCGATAAATCACACAAATAAACCAGACCATTTATATACATTACAAGCATATAGTATTTATTTAAAGAAATTTAATGGCCGACAAACAGGTTTTTCAAACTGATACCCCTGGCAGATGGATCCGTTTTAAGTGGCTTAGCCGCGTAATTATCATCGTGCTGATTGCCAGCGTTGTTGCTGCTGCAATCACGGTAACATCCAAGCAATATCCCAGCTTACCCAATTTAAATCCGGCGCCTAAAAAGCTAACCAAAGAGGAACTCGATCAATTAAAAAGATCCAAAAAATATAAGGATTATAAAATTGATAAGAGCGAGATCCAGAAACTTGCTAAAGCCCGGCACCTGCACCAGCTAAAGCGGCCAAATAATAAGGACCGTATAAACGCAGCCTTTTATCGCCCATGGGAAGCACAAGCCTACTCATCGCTTGCTGACAACTATACCAAGCTCGACATGATAGTTAGCGAGGGCCTTTTTATGGCGCTCAACAGGGATACGATGGTCGCCATTGTGGACACCGGCCTTATTAACCTGAATAAAAAATACAAAAAACCGGTATTGCTTACCTTGTCTAACTACGTTAATATTGACAACAGTAAAGGTGCATATGATACCAAAGACATTGAACGCATTATAGCCAATAAAACACTCCGCGTAAATTTCATTAACAGCATAGCCAAACAGCTAAACAGGTATAAATTCCAGGGGGTAAATCTTGATTTTGACGAAATTAAGAACCATAACAGCAAAAACTATATCGCTTTTGAAAATGATCTTTACAATATCCTGCATGCCTCAGGCTACCTGGTAACGCAAAACGTGATCCCTGACGATGAGCAGTTTAACCTGGAGAGACTACAGCATATAAACGATTTCCTGTTTGTAATGGCTATTGACCAGCACAATGAAAGCAGTAATGCCGGAGATCTTTCAAATCAGCATTGGGTTGAGCAGATCCTGGATGACGTTTGTACGCGCATCCCGAGCGAAAAGGTGATATTGACCGTTGTGGGTGGCGCAGTTGACTGGCCGGAAAACAGCGTTGGTGCAGCTATTGGATACCCACAAGCCATAAGTATTGCACAGGAAAATAAAAGCAAGATCACATTCGATCCAAACTCGGCTAACCTCCATTATACCTATTTTGATGACGATAGCCTGGAGCATACCGTTTATTTTACCGATGCGGCCACAAATTTCAACATCATCCGTATGGCGGATGATTGGGCAACCGGCGGCGTAGCCTTATGGAGAGCAGGTTCTGAAGACCCGCGTTTATGGACATTCTTCCAAAAAAACTTGTCAATAGACTCGTTAAAAAAAACAGGGATAGACGTTAGGCGCTTAACCTCGGTAGGTTTAAATAACAAAATCAACTATGATGGTAACGGCGAAGTGCTCGACCTGATAACCACGCCAACCACCGGGCATATTGATGTAAAGATGGATACGACAAATTTTGTTATAACCAATCAAAACTACATTAAGCTGCCAACTAAATATGTAATAAAGAAATACGGCTACGCGCCGGGCAAGATAGTTCTAACGTTTGATGACGGCCCCGATCCTGATTACACACCCCGCATTTTAGACATCCTAAAACGTGAGCATGTTCCGGCAGCATTTTTTGTGGTGGGATCAATGGCCGAAAAAAATGTGTCCATCCTGCGCCGCGAATTTGATGAAGGTTATGAAATTGGTAACCACACCTTTTTCCACCCGGATATTTCTACTGTTAGTATCCAACGCGTAAACCTGGAGCTGAATGCCACCCGCAAGCTCATAGAGTCTGTAACGGGGCGAAGCACCATATTATTCAGGCCGCCGTTTAACGCGGATGCTGAGCCGCAAACACTTGCAGAGGTTATCCCGGTAGCGGAAAGCCGCAAGCAAAGCTATATCAACATCGGTGAATCCATTGACCCTTGGGACTGGCAGCCGGGTGTAACCGCCGATAGCATCATTGCGCGTACCATCAAACAAAAAGATGCAGGTTCCATGCTGCTGCTGCATGATGCAGGTGGCGATACGCGTGAAGAAACAATAAAAGCGCTTCCTGAAATTATCCATTTCTTTAAAAGCCATGGCTATAAATTCACCACCATAGCTGATGTTTTGGGCAAAACCAAAGATGACCTGATGCCGCCGATCCAGGACGACGCTAATTCTGGTATATTGGGTTCGCTATATAATCTTTTGATCCAATTTTATTTCTACGGCAACTGGTTTTTACTGTATTTGTTCCTGACCGCTATCTTTTTAGCAATTGGCAGAGTGGTGCTGATTGGCATACTTGCTGTCAGGCAGTTTAGCGACGATAAAAAGATTAACCGGGCTGTTGTTGACAAATCTACATTGCCGCCTGTAAGTATAATTGTACCGGGTTATAACGAGGAAGTTACCGCGATAAAAACCATCCAGAGTTTACTAAAAACGGATTACAATATATTCGAGATAATTTTTGTTGACGATGGATCGAAGGACAAAACTTTCGAGCTCGTTAACAATGCCTACGGCCATCATCCGCTGGTGAAGGTACTTACCAAGCCAAACGGAGGCAAGGCATCAGCCCTTAATTTTGGCATCAGCCATGCACAATACGAATTTGTAGTTTGTATTGATGCTGATACGCAGCTAAAGGATGACGCCGTCTACCACCTGATGACGTATTTTACCGATGAGGAAATTGGCGCGGTGGCAGGTACCGTAAAGGTTGGTAATGAAAATAATATCATCACCCGCTGGCAGTCTATCGAGTACATTACGGCTCAGAACATGGATCGCCGCGCATTCGACCTGATCAACAGCATTACTGTAGTTCCGGGCGCAATTGGCGCTTTCCGTAAATCGGCCATCTTTAAAGCCGGTGGATTTACATACGACACACTAGCTGAGGATTGCGATCTTACTATGCGGATCTTGAAGCAAGGCTACATTGTAAAAAACTGTGCAGAAGCCATCGCTTATACTGAAGCCCCTGAAACACTGAATGGGCTTTTGAAACAACGTTTCCGCTGGAGCTTTGGCGTTATTCAAAGCTTCTGGAAAAACAAGGATGCCCTGTTTAACAAAAAATATAAGTTCTTCGGAATGGTAGGAATGCCTAATATTCTCATTTTTCAAATCGTGCTACCATTGTTCTCTCCTATCGCCGACCTAACCATGATATTTGGTTTATTTAGTGATAAGCCCGGAAAAATCCTCTTCTTTTACGCCGCCTTCGTGGTGATCGATTTGATTGTTGCCATGATTGCGTTTAAGATGGAAAAGGAAGATTACAAAAAGCTGGTTTACATTATCCCGCAACGTTTTATATGGCGTCAGTTGATGTATTATATTTTGTTCAAATCAATCCGTAAAGCATTAAAAGGTGAATTGAGTGGCTGGGGGGCGTTAAAGCGTACAGGCAACGTAGTAATGAAGAAAGACGCTCCGGTGGAGCAGTGATTAGAGACCGGAGATTAGAGATTAGTTGAAATGCAGCAGATAAAAACGGCTACATTTCCCTTTCGGACTTTACTGACTTTTCGGACTTTCGGACTTCTCTATCAAACAAACCGCGTAAGCAACGATCCCCTCTTCCCTGCCTATAAAGCCAAGTTGTTCGTTGGTGGTGGCTTTTATGGAGATATCCTCTGCGTCTATACCGGCAGCTTTGGCAATGTTAACCTGCATCGCCGGGATATGCGGATTTATCTTTGGGGCTTCCAGGCATATCATCGCGTCGATGTTATTGATCTCCCAGCCTTTTTCACGCAATAAAACCATTACATGCTGCAGCAATACCAGGCTGCTAATGCCTTTCCAACGATCGTCCTTATTTGAAAAATGGAACCCGATATCGCGCAGGTTGGCTGCACCCAACAATGCATCACAAATTGCGTGCAGCAAAACATCTGCATCTGAATGGCCAAATGCACCGGCATGGTGCTCTAAATTAACACCGCCTAAAACAAACGGATGCTGTTCTCTTAGTTGATGTACGTCAAACCCAAATCCTACTTTAATTTTAGCCATTATTTCTTGTGCGCGTTAGTGTCGCCGCCAAAGCTGGCTGATAGGGTGAAACGTAATGTATTAGCCAATGCGCTGTTCTGCTGGCTTGCAGCAAGGTATGAAAAGTCGAACGTATAGCTGCTGTATTTAAAGCCAATGCCGGTTGTGAGGTAGTGTGCCCCACCCTTGTTGGCATTTTGGTAAAAATACCCGGCTCGTATTGCGAACAACTGGTTGTACCAGTATTCAAATCCGGGTGAAATGGTAATTTCCTGCAGTTCTTCGTGAAAGCCTCCGGGAGCATCAGTAAAAGAGCCGAAAATACCCGCAGGAACGGAGACATTATCGTCCTTCCCTTTGATAATATTTCCGTCGGCATCCCTTATTGGTGGGGTTGGCACTAACAGTTTATTAAAATCTACGGTAAATGTAATTTGGTTATAATCGTCGAGGTTGATGGTATTGGCAACACCCAGTTTTAAATTGGTTGGCAAAAAATATTTAGGGCCGCCATCGCTATAACTGATCTTTGAACCGATATTGGAAATATTAGCGCCGAAGGCAAAAATAGCATCCGAACCAAATTCCTGGGTCGGCTGATTATAATATACCGATACACCGGCCAATAGCGCATTCCCCGACTTAGCCTGCTCACCCGACCCCGTCGCGAAAAACGCATTCGACAAGCTGGAGTGAACAAAGCCCGCGGTTAACCCTAAAGAAAGCGTTTCGCCAAACTTACGGGCAAACGACCCGTTTATTGCAAATTCATTTGGAGTGTAGGTCCCCTGGTTATTTTGGCTATTGTCTGTTAGCTGGATTGAGCCATAGTTAAAATATCGTAATGAAGCGCCGATGGTATTGCGGTCATCTATCTTATGTGCATAACTTAAATAGGATAAACTGATATCAGGAACCAATTGGCGCAGCCATGGGCTGTAAGATAATGATGCATTATCGTTATCGGTAAGAAACGCTAGTTTAGCCGGGTTCCAGTAGTTTGCGTTCACATCAGGAGTTAATGCAACGCCAGCATCGCCCATTGCACCGGACCTCGAATCAGGCGTTATATTTAAAAAAGGGACCGCTGTAGGTATAGCCGTTGAGTAATTTGAGCCGTTCGCACTCGTTCCTGTGCTTTGTGCTACTACTAAACCGGGCAGCAGAACCGAAGTGCAAATAAAAAGTGCTTTGCTGTATGAAAACTTCATTCGTGAAATCTATCCTTACTTTTAAGGTAATAAATATATGCTAATTGCTGGCTATTACGTATAAGTATTCAAATAAGTTTTCCACTAAAAAATTTGCCTGATTTGTAACACCTGAAGCAAATATTTCGTTAAACAGGCAATAAAGTTTAAATTTCTTTTAAAGATTAAGGTTAATAAATTAGCATTTTAGGCAAAATGTTTTAAATTTACCCTTTAAATTAACTGTAAGAACATGAAAGTACTTTTTACTAAAACTGCATTGGTACTGTTGGGTATAGGAATAGTGTTGAGCAGCTGCAGTAAACATCAGCAGTCTGAAAAAACCGGGATGGCTTATAACGACAAAACCAATGGCGGTTATGAGCGGTTCAGGCAGACGCATCCGTCACCAGGCCCGGGCCTCATCCCTATTGAGGGTGGTACCTTTGTGGTTGGTGGCAGCGCAGACCAGGATGTTACTTATGATTATAACAACGTAAAGCGCAGGGTAACCATCCCTTCTTTTTATATGGACGAAACGGAGGTGGCTAACCAGGACTGGCTTGATTACCTTCACTGGATAAGCATTACCTTTCCGCAAGACCGCGAACTATACTACAACGCACTTCCCGATACATTGGTTTGGCGTAAACCACTATCATACAATGAGCCCTATGTTGATAACTATTTAAGGCACCCTGCATTCCAGGACTACCCGGTTGTAGGTGTAACCTGGGACCAGGCTCAAGATTATTGCCAATGGAGAACCGACCGTACCAACGAAAATATTTTACGTGAGCGCGGAAATATGGTAGCATGGAAGGACATGGGAGGCGGCGGTAAAGGCAAGAATGCTGCTCCAGCAGCACCAGCCGGCCAACCATTCAATACCGATATTTACCTTAACGGACAATTAACCGGTGCCGGCATCGACGGTAAAAAGATGATGCCCGACCTGAATCCTAATGCAAAAGCAACAACCGGTGCAAATGGCAAAGGTGGTGGCAAAGCAGTTAGACCAGTGCGTATGGAAGACGGGATCCTGAAACAAGGTTACCGTTTGCCATCAGAAGCCGAGTGGGAATACGCTGCCTTAGCTTTGATAGGAAACACAGAATTTGAAAATATTGACGATAACAAAGTATATCCATGGAATGGCCTGGGCGTGCGTTCAGCAAAGAGAGCTACCCGCGGTATGATAATGGCCAACTTTAAACGTGGCGCTGGTGATAACGCCGGTGTTGGTGGTTATTTGAATGACAAGGCCGACATTACTGCCCCTGTTCGATCATTCCCTCCTAATGATTTCGGTTTATACAACATGGCAGGAAACGTAAACGAGTGGGTACAGGATACTTATCGCCAGACTTCATTCGAGGAGTTTGATGATTTCAACCCATTCCGCGGTAATGAGTTTACCAACAAAAGATTGTCCGATCCTATAAAGGGGCAATATGCAAAGGATAAATACGGAAAGCCTATTAAGGACCCGTCAAAATCAAACAAAAAAATGAAGTACAGCGAACTTGTAGCCTTACAACAAGCACAAGTTGCAGCTGGCAATGATCCTAATGCACCGCTAAATACAACTGCTGCACCAGCAGGAACAGCTGCTAATCCGGGTGGAACTGTTACGGCAGCTATCCCTGGCAAAAAAGACGATTTGGCAGGCAAACCTTACAACGCCGATTACAGGGGTTACAACGATACCGTTAACACCACCTTGTTTGGAAGAACTACATTGGTTAATGACCATTCGAAAGTTTATAAAGGCGGATCATGGAATGACATGGCATTTTGGCTAAACCCGGCAACCCGTCGTTTTATGAATGAGGATGACGCAAGTGCCGAAGTTGGCTTCCGTTGCGCCATGACATTGGTTGGCGCTCCCGAAATTCACCCTGAAGGTAAACCACACTTCGGTGTTAAAAAATCAAAGCCTTATAAAGCGACGAGATAATATTAAAAAAGACAAACAAAAAAAGCGCTTCAAAATGAAGCGCTTTTTTTGTTTGTAGCCAATTTGTGGAAAGCATAGCGCTATTCGTGCAGCTAAAACATCAGCAAAACCTGCCCTTTTTCTACCTTATCGCCAGGTTTTATTTTAACAGTCTTAACGGTAACGTCAGCCGGGGCTTTTATGATGTTTTCCATTTTCATTGCTTCCAGCACAAATAGGTTGTCGCCCTTTTTAATTTCTTCTCCTTCCGAGACAAATACCTTTAGCACCATTCCCGGCATCGGCGCCTTAACCTCGCTGACCCTTGCGGCGTTTAAACTGCTCAAGCCTAACTTATCTAACAAGATATCAAATTGATCCTTAGCGCTAATGTTATAGGTGTTGTTGTTTACCTTGATCTCGGCCGTTTTCCCGGCAGGATCAAAACTTACTACTTCTACATTGTACGACTGTAAGTTATTAATAACATGAAATGCCGAAGCATTTAATTGCTGTATATCAGCATTTATGACTTCGCCGTTTATCAGCAGTTCATCCTGGCTCTTCGTTATGTCGAAGTTGTATTTGTCATTAGCTTTTATCTGGAGCATATTAGAACCGTTGATTTATTTGATTAACCTGATTAAATGATTTTAAATATAGCTTTACATCTACTAATAACCAACACAATC
This sequence comes from Bacteroidota bacterium, assembly GCA_030775685.1. GTDB lineage: Bacteria > Bacteroidota > Bacteroidia > Sphingobacteriales > Sphingobacteriaceae > Mucilaginibacter. Next base: position 546,828 of record JALYIP010000036.1, on the reverse strand, counting down.
AGCGAAATCATAATAATCACTCGAAATCAGCGGTCATTATTGCGTTAACACATATTGTATCAGGTTAGCCCCCATTTTAAGGGCCTTGATGCGATTTTCTTGTGTATCGCCGGCATAGGTGCCATAATCCTCCCAGCCGTTGCCCAGATCGCACTCATAGGTATAAAAACAAACCAATCGGCCTTTATAGATCAGCCCAAAACCCTGAGCACGTTTACCATCATGTTCATGAATTTTAGGCAGTCCGTTGGGGAATGGATATTTCTGGTGATAGATAGGATGATTTAACGGCAGCTCAACAAAATCAAGTTCCGGAAAAACTTTTTTCATCTCCCTGCGGGCAAACACATCGAGCCCGTAGTTATCGTCTATATGCAAAAAGCCGCCGCCTGTTAAATATTTGCGCAGGTTGCGTACATCCTGGTCGGAGAAGATAACATTGCCATGCCCTGTCATAAAGACAAAGGGGTAATTAAAGATCTCGGCGCTACCTGCCTCAACAACTTCATCCTCCTGCTGGAAGTTTGTTTTTAAATTATCATTACAGAATTTGATCAGGTTGGGTAATGCGGTTCTGTCACCATACCAATCGCCGCCACCGTTATATTTAAGTTTGGCCATTTTATAGGTGGGCGTGTTGAAGCTGCTGATGATTATCAGTAGAAAAAACAAAACGGTTATGGCAACAACTCTTTTCATTTTGGAAAGCAATTTAAATTATTCGTCATTACAGGCAAGTGCCGTAGCGTCATTGCGAGGAACGAAGCAAGCTCTACCAAGGACAATCACGAACCTGAATGTCATTATTGACCTTAAGCCGCTGTTTGGTCCCCCCAATATTATTGCTCCTTTATCTGCATAAATTAGAGTTTGCTTCGTTCCTCGCAATGACGGCTTGTTGTGTTTATTCAAACAAGGCTACCTGTTCAAAAAATTCACTTCAAAGCAAGCCTCCAAAGCAGCTGTCTCTGTTCTTAAACGACTTTCTCCTAAAGTTATGGCTTTAAAATCATTATTTAAAGCGTCGGTAATTTCTGTTGGGGTAAAATCGCCCTCGGGGCCTATCAATACTAAATAGCTACTGTGAATGGTAAGGTCATTTTTTAGGGTGATCTTATCACCGGTATCGCAGTGGGCTATAAATTTTTGCCCGTCGAATGGCTTTTTTATCAGCTGGCTAAAACTAAACGGCTCATTTAAAACCGGGTGATATGCCTTTATAGATTGCTTTACCGCCGAGGTGATAATTTTATTAAGCCGCTCAACCTTCGCCTCCCTGCGTTCTGAGCGCTGACAAATGATAAGAGAAATTTCATCGATGCCTATCTCCGTAGCCTTTTCTAAAAACCACTCGGTGCGTTCAATATTTTTTGTTGGGGCTATCGCGATGTGCAGGTAGTGGTTGCGTTTATTAAACTCTGGGGTAACCGAGCTTATTTGCAGAATGGTTCGCTTTGGATGAGGGTCCAGTATACTTGCCTGGTATAAGCCTCCCCTGCCGTCAATTAACTGCACCTCATCGCCTTTTTCAAGCCGCATTACCCGGATAGCATGCTTGCTCTCCTCTTCGTTAAGAAAATATTGAGGGTGGGACGGGTTTATGTCGGGCGTATAAAAAAGATGCATGATGTAAAGCTAAAAGCTGAAAGCATAAAGCCGAAAGCTATCGATAAAAAGCCTTGTATTAAGTCGATTGTCTTTAGTTTAAAGTCTCGGTAAATTCATATCGTTTTGACTCAAGACTAACTCCTTAATGCAAATCTACAGCATCTTCTTCATTTATCAACAGTTCCAGTTTAACTGCCTCAATGTTCTGGTCAGATTTTTTTAATACGGTAATGTTGTAGCCGTTTGATTCCTTTTGCTCGCCTACGTCCGGGATTTTTCCAAATATGTCACCCAACCAACCGGAAACCGTGTCAAAGTCGCCATCCTCGGGCAAATCGTGAGGTAAATGTTCGTTTACATCATAGATGGGTGCAAGGGCATTCACAATAAATTCGCGATCATTTACCCTTTCAACAATTGGCTTTTCCTCATCGTATTCATCCTGGATCTCGCCAACCAATTCCTCAACAATATCCTCCAGCGTTACCATACCAGCTGTACCACCGAACTCATCGGACACAATGGCTATCTGGATGCGTTTTTGCTGCAATTCAGCCATCAGGTCGTTGATCTTTTTCGTTTCAGGGATGAAGTAGGGCTTGCGGATAATATTCCTTAAAATAACTTCCTGGTTGCGTGCCAACAGGGGTAAAATATCCTTGGCGTGTACTATCCCTATTATCTTATCAATCACGTCGTCATAAACCGGCATACGCGAGTAGCCTTCACTAATGATTAGCTGCACCAGTTCGTCATGCGGTGTATTAACATCAACGCCCGAAATCTTGGTACGTGGCACCATGATATTCTTCACCACGCGCTCATTAAAATCAAATACGTTCTGGATCAGCTCGTGTTCAGATGAATCCAGTGCGCCGGTTTCCTTTCCCTGCTCTAACAGATACTGAAGCTCTTCTGAACTATGGTGCGACTCGCCCTCCACCTGCTTAATGCCCATCAACCTTAAAATTGCCGTGGCAACGTAATTTAAGACCATGATGAGCGGCCTGAAAACAACAAAGAAAACCCTCAACGGCGCCGAAACAGCAAGAGCCGTGCGCATTGAACGCTGTATAGCTATATTTTTAGGAGCAAGTTCGCCAAAAATTATACTTATAAAAGTAATGAACACAAACGCCAGAACATGGCCAAAGTTTATTGCCAGGTGCGAAGTTACGTCAACCCCACAAAGTTTAAATAAATTAAGGGCTACGCTGGTAAACACGCCTTCGCCTATTACACCCAGCGCCAGGGAAGCGATAGTGATGCCTAACTGTGTAGCAGCCAGGTAACCGTCAAGGTTCCCCATAATGTTTCGGGTAAGCTTAGCCATGCGGCTGCCCGACTTTACCTTAAGCTCGATTTGCGATCCGCGGACCCTTACCATAGCAAACTCAGCGGCTACAAAAAAGCCGTTGAGCAACACCAATAAAAAGGTAAGGAGGATATATAAACCGTTTACTTCGAGATCAGGCCCCATACATTAATTATTGATATACAGGAAAGGTTGACTTATATAGTTCCAAACTTTCATTTATTACTTTGTGTGCATAACGTACGCCCAGCAAATGCTCGATGGTTACGTTTTTGCCTTCAAGTTTTTTATAATCCTTGAAAAAGCGAACAATCTCCGTCATGGCATGAGGAGGCAATTCGGCAAGATCGTTGATGTAATTAACAGACATGTCGTTTTTTGCTACCGCGATGATCTTGTCATCCTGTTCACCATTGTCAACCATGTGCATTACACCTACTATCTTTGCCTCAATTATCGACATAGGGAATACGTCGATTGAGCAAAGAACCAATATGTCAAGCGGATCATGGTCGTCACAATAAGTCTGCGGGATAAAACCATAATTTGCAGGGTACATTACCGAAGAAAACAAAACACGATCAAGTTTCAACAAACCTGATTCTTTATCAATTTCATATTTGGCTTTTGAGCCTTTCGGAATTTCAATTATAGCATTAACAATTTCAGGAACATTATCGCCAGGAGAAACCTGGTGCCATGGATGTTGTGTACTCATTTATTATTTCTATTTTAACTCTTTAATACTTCGCTTGTTTATTGCCTGCTTTACAAAAGCAATTATAAGCGGAATTGTTGTAATTATTATCAGCCCGACAATGACGTATTCCATATAATCCTTTATCTGCGGGAATCTTCTACCAAGAAAAAAACCGGCTAGGGTAAAAATACAAACCCAGGCAATACTGCCAATAAAGTTATATAAAGTAAACTTTCGGATGTCAAACTTAACAACACCTGCAAAGATAGGTGCAAAAGTTCTAATTATCGGGAAAAATCTGCCCAAAACCAGCGCCATGCCACCATATTTTGTGTAAAAATCTTCTGCAAGCTTTACATATCGCTGTTTGAAGAAAAAGGAATTGTTCCTTTTGAACAACTTTGGCCCCGTTCGATAACCAAACCAGTAGCCGGTATAATTTCCAAGCGCACCAGCCGCAATCAGCGAAAACACAAGTTCGTAGATGGAAACATTCAGCTGTCCGCTTGAACAAAAAAGGCCCGACATGAATAGCAGGTAGTCGCCAGGGAGGAAGAAACCAAAAAACAAGCCGGTTTCAGCAAATACAACTATAAGCAGAAAGTAAAACCCAAAGCTTATGATCGATTGAGCGTGCGTTAAGTTTTGAAGGTGTTCCCAAAAGCTATCCATTTACTATCCGTAAAATTACGAATATAAAATCAATTTGTAATAGTTGTGTTACAGATTAAAGTTTCAGAGTTTGAGGCCGTCTTTTTCATCGTAAACTCATGAAGCAACCGTATATATCTTCGCTTAACCAATGGCGCCAGAACTAATGCCCAGGTCCTAAAAGAACTTCGAAATTACATCCGGGTAAACGCCGATAAGGATAGTGATCAACGCTGACAGCCCTAATACAAATTTGTAATACACCGGGATTGTAAGTTCAGCACGCTCTGCATCGCGGAAGTACATGGCAACAATTACCCTGAAGTAATAGAAGATGCTGATAATTGCATTAACAACCGCTAAAACAACCAACCACACCTGGTATTGCTTTAATGCTGTTGAGAACATAAAAAACTTACCGATAAAACCAGCGGTCAGGGGGATTCCAGCTAACGACAGCATGGCAATTGTTACCACCAATGCAAGAAATGGATTCTTTTTTGAGAGCCCGTTAAAGCTTTCGAAGTTGTCGCTACCGGATTGCTGCTGAACAAGAATTAATGCGCCAAACGCTATAATTGATGCAATGGAATAAGCAGTGGCGTATACCGCTACTGAACTCCCCGAACTTGCACCTAAAGCAACAATAGCAAATAACAGGTAACCCGCATGAGAAATGCTCGAGAACGCAAGCATGCGCTTAAAGCTATGTTGATACAATGCAGTTATATTACCTATAAACAAGGTTATTACAGTAATTACCAATAGCACCGGCACCCAAAAAGCCGAAAGTGGCGCAAAACACGCAGAGAACAAGCGTAAAAATGCAGCAAAGCCTGCTGTTTTCACTACTGTAGACATAAACGCAGTTATAAGTGTTGGCGAACCTTCGTATACATCCGGCGTCCAGAAATGGAACGGTGCCGCGCCTACCTTAAAGCAGAGTCCAACTATAATTAACAGAACGCCGGTATAGAACATAGGCGTAATATCTTTCACATGCGGGTGATCCAATACCCAGCTGCTTATAGCTTCAAGGTTGAATGAGCCTGATGAACCATAGATTAATGCAATGCCGAATAACAAAAACCCTGTCGAAAAAGCGCCCATAAGGAAATACTTCAAGGCAGCTTCGTTTGATGCAAAATCGCTCTTTTTTATTCCGGCCAAAATATACAGGCTAACTGACATGATCTCGATACCTATAAACAGCATGGTTAAATTATGGAACGAAACCATAACTATAATGCCTGCCAGCGAGAACAGGATAATGGCATAATACTCGGCAATATGATTGCTGATTCTTTCAAAATATCCCCTGGAGAGAAATATGATCAATATGGTTGATACAATAGTTATCCCTGAAAACATTATTGAGAAATTATCAAACAGCATCATGCCGTGATAAATAGGTACTGCGTTATCATTCCATTGTGAGATGGCGCAACCTAAAGCTAAAAGTAAACCAATAATAGTAACCGGTAACAAAGCTTTTTGAGCCTTGTATAAACCCAGGTACAAAAGCACCAGAGGTAAAACGGATATGATAATTAACGTATTCATTTATTTTAGTTGCGGAAATTTAGGATTCACACTATTAAACAGGTGGGTAACGGAAGCCTCAGAAATATGAAGAATTGGCTGAGGATAAATACCCATTATTATTATTAAGGCACAAATGATAGAAAGCACAAGTGTTTCTGATCCGCTTATATCAGTAAATGTAATTGTCAACGCGTTAGTTTCGCCATGCATAACCTTCTTATACATGCGCAGCATATAAACAGCGCCAAATATCATGGTTAAGCCTGCAGCGGTTACCATATATATGTTCCATTGAAAAACACTGCTTAGCAACAGGAATTCACCAACAAAGCCATTGGTTAAAGGCAGCGCCACCGTTCCGAGCACAATAATTAAAAATGCTATTGCAAACTTAGGCGCTACCTTAGCTATACCGCCGAGGCTGCTGATCTCTCTGGTGCCTAAGCGCCTGGTGATAATATCCCAGATAAAGAACATCCCTATAACGTTTATACCGTGAGACAGCATTTGGATCATGGCACCTTGCAGGCCCTCAATGTTCCATACAAAAATACCTGCGGCTATAAGGCCAACGTGCGCTATTGACGAATAAGCTACCAAGCGCTTACCATCGTTTTGTTTAAATGCGATGATAGATGCGTAACCGATACCTATTACAGCAAGCATAATGGTCATGCTTTGCCATTGGAAAAAACCAAGGGGTGCATTCGGGATCATCCAGCGGATAACACCATAGATCCCCATTTTAAGCATAATGCCTGATAGTAACATGGTACCCGCAGATGGCGCTTCAGTATAAGTATCAGGTTGCCATGTGTGTAATGGAAACAATGGCATCTTGATGGCAAAAGCTAAAAAGAATGCCCAGAAAACAAAAACCTGGTGGTGTGCATCAAGAGCTAAATTATAAAACTGGAACAGGTCGTATGTTTTTGACGGCGTTTGCAGGTATAGGTAAATAATACCCACCAGCATAAACAACGAACCCGAAAATGTATAAATGAAAAATTTAAGCGTAATCCTGATCCGGTTTTCACCGCCCCATAATGAACAAATGAAGTAGATCGGGATCAATGCGGCTTCCCATCCTACATAAAATAAAAATCCGTCAAGCGCAGTAAATACAACCAGTAAACCGGCTTGCATAAACAGGATCAGCGCGTAAAATGCACCGGCGTTTTTATATTGATGTTTATAGGTGGTTAAAATTATAAGTGGAACAAGCACTGTCGTCAACAATACCATCATCATGCTGATGCCATCGATACCTGCATTAAAATAAATGCCCATTTTAGCTATCCAGGGTACATCAATTGCAAACTGAACATCGGCATTAGGAATAAATTTGGATAAGAAAAAAAGTGCTACTGCCAGTTCGGCAACAGAAAAAGTTAACGCCGCATGCTTAGCTGCATCGTTTTTAAACAATAAAACAGCAAGGGCCGCAATTACCGGTAAAAAAATTAAAATACTAACCGTCATTTTATGTTGTAAACGTTAATCGTTCTTTATGCTTTAAATAAAATATACATCAAAATGGAGATGATGCCCACCACCATCATAAAAATATAGAACCCTACGTTGCCCGTTTGCAAAAGGCGTAAGCCTTTACTTGCATCAACTGTTCCCCTGCCAAGTCCATTAACAATACCGTCGATTCCCATCTTATCGATCACCTTGTAGAAGAATACCGACAGGGCATCAAGCGGCTTGCGGATAATGGTATCATACAACTCATCTATGTAAAATTTATGGTATGATATGTCAACCAATGCAAGGCGTTCTTCGGTATCGGCAACGGGAACGTGTGCGTTCTTAATGTACTTAAAATAAGCATATAAAATTGCCAGCAACGCTGCCCCAACTGATATACACATCAGGGTAATTTCTGTGCTGTTTGATAATTCAGGTGTTACAAGCAGAGGAGCTGATTTTGCAAATACAGGGGCAAGGAAATGCTCCAACCAGTGATGCCCTCCTAATGACTCAGGCCTTCCAATAAAACCGCCAACTATTGATAAAATAGCCAATACAACCAAAGGAATGGTCATTGATGGCGGCGACTCATGCAAATGATGCTCCTGTTCGTGTGTTCCGCGGAACTTGCCATAAAAGGTAAGAAACAACATCCTGAACATATAAAATGCGGTGAACATAGCTGTTATCACGCCAATAACGTACATCGGTGTGCTGTGCATAAAGGTGTGTGCGAGGATCTCATCTTTAGAGAAGAAACCTGCAAACGGCGGAATTCCCGAGATTGCCAGCGTACCGATAAACATGGTAATAAAGGTTATTTTCAATTTCCCTTTTAAACCACCCATGTTACGCATATCCTGTTCGTTGCTCATCGCGTGAATTACAGAACCTGCACCCAGGAATAATAAAGCCTTAAAGAAAGCGTGTGTTAAAACGTGGAAGAAAGCCCCGGTGTAAGCGCCAACGCCCAAACCTAAAAACATATACCCCAACTGCGATACTGTTGAGTAAGCCAGTACCTTCTTAATATCTGTTTGTGTTAAAGCAATCAATGCCGCAATTACCGCTGTTGTTAAACCAACTACTGCTACAATGTGCATGGTAACAGGCGCCAGGGTAAACAAAATGTTCGAGCGGGCAATCATATAAACACCTGCTGTAACCATAGTTGCAGCGTGGATCAAGGCAGAAACAGGTGTCGGACCGGCCATTGCATCAGGTAGCCAGGTAAATAATGGCAACTGTGCCGATTTACCTACAGCACCAACAAACAACAGGATAGTAATTATTGTAAACGGCGCCGAAGCAAAATCCTTGGTACTTGCCAATTTAAATACATCGGCATAGTTGGCGCTGCCAAACACAACCATAATAATGAATATGGCGATGATGAAGCCAAGGTCGCCGATGCGGTTCATGATGAATGCCTTCTTGGCGGCATCGGCATAATCAGGATTGGTATACCAGAAACCGATCAGCAGGTACGAGCATAGCCCTACCCCTTCCCAACCGATGAACATGATCAGGTAGTTTGATCCCATCACCAGCAGAAGCATGAAGAAGATAAACAGGTTTAAATAAGCGAAGAATTTGGCAAAACCTGCGTCATCCTTCATATAACCCACAGAGTACAGGTGGATCAAAAAGCCTACCCCCGTTATAATTAACAGCATTATGGCACTCAGCTGATCGATCAAAAAGGAAAACGAAATTTTTACGCTACCGGCAGAGAACCAGTTAAAAAGAGAAACATTAAATCCATGGAATTCGCTTCCTGCAGCTTTTACCTGGAAGAAAACCGCCACGCTTATACCAAAAGAAATTAATACCATTAAGCTGCCGATAAAACCAACAACAGCCTTTGATAAGGTATTGCGGCCAATACCGTTAATAATAAAACCGGCCAACGGTAAAATAGGAATAAGCCAGATATATTTGTCCATATGCCCCTTCTGCCCCCTAACCCCCTAAAGGGGGAACGAAGCGTTTATATATTGTTAATTTATTAAACCTAAATTCTTTTGCCTCCTCACTCCCCCTTTAGGGGGCCGGGGGCTACCATTTCAGCCTGTTCAGCACATTGATGTCCACCGAATTTGTGTTACGATAGATCATCACGATGATGGCCAGTCCAACTGCTACTTCGGCTGCCGCCAGCGCCATAACGAAGAACACGAACACCTGCCCTGTCGCATCGCCTCTGTAAACAGAAAAGGCAGTTAACAGCAGGTTTACAGAGTTCAACATCAATTCAACCGACATAAATATTACGATTGCATTGCGGCGGATCAATACACCGATAACCCCTATCGAAAAAATGATAGAACATAATAATATGTAATGGTTAAGCGGTACGCCTTGTATAGTTTTGGTTAATGTTTCCATTATGCTGTCTTAGTGTCTTTAGTTGCCAGTAATACCGCGCCCACCATTGCCGATAACAGCAATACTGACGATACTTCAAATGGCAGTAAATATTCGTTAAACAAAATCTTTCCAAGGTTTTTTACCAAACCGAGGCCCGGGTTATTCAGTACAACCGGCTGTGATGTGCCTAATGTTTTTGTTGCGGCAACTATCACGGCTAAAAAACAAGCACCAGCAATAAATCCGACTATTTTAACCAGGTTTGATTTGCGCGGCTCCGATTCTTTATTCAGGTTGATGAGCATCAGCGTATATAAAAACAACACCAGGATAGCCCCCATGTAAACTATAAAGTTAACGACGGCCAAAAACTGGGCATTCATTAAAATATAGTGGACGGTGAATGTAAAAAAAGTAAGAATAAGGTATAAAATACTGTGTACAGGATTTTTTGCGGTAATAACCAGTATTGAAAAAAATACGGACAAAAATGCGATGAAGTAAAATGTACTCATGGTTTATATTTCAAAATACCTTTACCCCTATAAAAGAGCAGGGCAAAGGTATAAAACTTCTTTATTGATTTAAGGGAGCTTCTACTAATTTGTCTTTACCGTAAATAAAATCTTTTCTTAGATAGTCTGATTCCACATGTGGCCCATCCAAGTAAATCGCTTCCTTAGGGCACGCTTCCTCGCACAATCCGCAAAAAATACAGCGCAGCATGTTAATTTCGTATACCGCAGCATATTTTTCCTCCCGATATAAATGTTCCTCGCCTTTTTGACGCTCGGCGGCTATCATGGTAATGGCTTCTGCCGGGCATGATAAAGCACAAAGACCACAGGCTGTACAACGTTCCTTGCCATTCTCATCGCGTTTAAGCGAATGCAGGCCACGAAAATTTTCAGAATATTCGCGCTTTTCTTCAGGATAGCTGATGGTTACAGGTTTCCTGAAAAAGTGTTTCATAGTAATTGCCAGGCCTTGCGCAATTGCAGGCAGGTAAGCACGCTCCAGGAAATTAAGCGGCTTTGATTCAATTAACTTACGTTTATTACTTAACGGTTCCATCTGTACCCTTCTATTTTATAAATGTAATCCAAATTCCTGTTGCTATTATGTTGGCAATGGCCAGTGGTATCAAAATCTTCCAGCCCAGGTCCATTAATTGATCATAACGGAAGCGGGGGATCGTCCAGCGTACCCACATAAAGAAGAAAATGAACAAAAATACCTTGGTAAACATTACCGCTACCCCAAGCAAAGGGGCAATTGTTGGCCCGGTATGCGCCAATACCCAATCCATACCCGGATAGTTATAACCACCCCAATAAAGGGTAGCCATCACAGCCGATGAGATGAACATATTGATGTATTCGGCAAACAGGTAAAAGCCTAACTTCATTGAAGAATACTCGGTATGATAACCGCCTACCAGTTCGGTTTCGCACTCAGGCAAATCGAACGGTGTACGGTTGGTTTCAGCAAAAGCACACACAATGAACAGGATAAAACCCACCGGCTGATAAAGCACGTTCCAGTGCCAGCCATGCTGTTGTTCGGCGATTTCTTTAAGACTTAATGTGCCTGTCACCATCAATAATGCGATGATAGAAAGACCCATTGAAATTTCGTAGCTGATGTTTTGCGATGCCGCGCGGATGGCTCCTAACAATGAATATTTGTTGTTTGATGCCCAGCCACCAATCATCACGCCATAAACGCCTAATGATACTACACCGAAGATGTACAGGATACCTACGTTGATATCTGTAACCTGCAAGGGAACAACGTGTGTTCCGATGGTTATCGTTTGTCCCCATGGGATAACGGCCGACCCTATACAAGCAGTAAGTATCGCCAATGACGGACCCGCTATAAACAGGAACGGGCTTGCATTTGTTGGAATAATTTCTTCTTTTAAGAACATCTTGCCACCATCGGCCAGTGGTTGTAAAATACCCCATGGACCGGCACGGTTAGGGCCTATCCTATCCTGGAAAAACGCTGCAATTTTACGTTCAGCATAAGTAGAATACATGGCGACAACCAGGCTAATAGCGAATATGATCACTATCAGTACAAACTTAATTACTATATCTGCAACTTCCATTATAAGCGTGTGTCTCGTTCAAATTGTTCCTTATTTGCCTCTATCAATACCGAGTTGGTTTTAACAACCGGCAGTGGCACAAAATCATAATGATTGGCATTGATAACCGATTTATTAGAAATGTGGCGCGGCCCGTCAATTACCCAGTCAGAAGTTTTCTTTTTATCAAAGCGGCAGGTGTTGCAGATGAATTCTTCAACCTCGCCATATACATCCTTACGTGCAGTTACACGCAATACCTCTTCGCCTTTGTACCAAAGTGTCACTTTGCCATTGCATTTTTCGTGATCGCAGTCACGATGTGCATCAACCGGCTTGGTAAACCAAACACGATTTTTGAAGCGGAAAGTTTTATCGGTTAAAGCACCTACCGGGCATACATCAATTACGTTTCCTGAGAAATCGTTGTCAACTGCTGCTGTAATGTAGGTCGAAATTTCAGAGTGGTCGCCGCGGTTAAGAATCCCGTGAATGCGGTGATCTGTAATTTGATCGGCAGTGAATACACAGCGATAGCAAAGGATACAGCGCGTCATGTGCAGCTGAATCTTATCGCCAATATCTATCTTTTCAAAAGTACGGCGGTCAAACTCGTAACGGGTTTTAGCTGCGCCGTGTTCAAAACCAAGGTTTTGTAAATCGCACTCACCTGCCTGGTCGCAAATTGGGCAATCCAGCGGGTGGTTTAATAATAATATTTCAACGATGCCTTTACGCGCCTCAATAACTTCCGGCGAAGTAATATTTTGTACTTCCATCCCATCCATTACAGTGGTACGACACGACGCTACCAGCTTAGGCATAGGGCGTGGGTCTTTTTCCGATCCTTTGCTCACCTTTACCAAACAGGTACGGCATTTACCGCCGCTATCCTTCAGTTTTGAGTAATAGCACATAGCAGGCGGAACAATATCGCCACCTATCTGCCTTGCAGCATTAAGTATGGTTGTTCCCGGTTCTACATCAATGGCAATGCCATCTATTGTTACTTTCATTGACATTTATATACTTGTCAAAATTATGTTTAATTCTTATTCGTTCGAACTTAAAAGCAAATTACGAAATACATCATCCAAAGCCAATTCAAAACCTGGCAATATTGGTGTAATGATCTTGTCTCCAAGAGTTAGGGCTCTGCCTTCAGCTACAAATTTTCCTTTTTCATTAAGGACATATTGTATTACTGATTGCTCCCCAGGGTAAACCACCCAGTATTCCTTCACTCCAAACTCTTCGTATAAATCGTATTTAGTTTTAAGTTCTTTTTTGTTATTCCCCGGAGATAAAATCTCAACCACTATGTCCGGTGCGCCGAGGCAACTCCGTTGGTCAGCCATTTTAGCCACATCGCAAATAACACAAACATCCGGTTGAACAACTGTTTTAACCTTTTTATCGCTTTTCTCGTCTCTTACCAGCCTAACATCAAATGGCGCAACATAAACCCTACAGGTTTTATCCTTTAAAAAGTAATTTAGATCGCTCCCGATATTTAATGCAATAGTTTGATGATTCCCGCCTGGTGCAGGGCTCATTCTAAAAATCTTACCCTTGATCAATTCCAAACGTTCCTCAAAACGCCAGGAGTAATAATCCGCATAGGTGTAAGTTTTTGAAAAGTCTAAATCATCAATACTGTTCATACACTATTTAATTATCCTCAATTTAAATTCAAATCAAAGCTAACTTCTTTAACTCCTTTTTCCGGTGGCCCTAATCTTAAAACGATACTGGCGCCAGCCATGAACGAAATCTTTTCTATCGTTCCTTTTACCACTTCAAACAACTTTTTAGCATCCGGCCCATACATGTAAAAAGAGCCCTCACTATTATCCATTGCAATTTCGTGACCATCGTATTCTCCCAAACCGCTTTCATCAACAATGGTTCCAAGCTTTGCTGACAAATCATAAAATGGTTCATCTTCCTCAAGTCCATAGTTAAAGTATATTATAACTGCTTGATCGTTCTCCATTTTCCATTCGTTCTACGCTACCGGCTCCTCTTTCTTCGGTAACGGATCGGCGTAATGTGCCAGTCCGAAATTCCTTGTTACCGCTTCTGCACCATTGGTTACGTGCCACTCAAATTCATCCCTGAAATGGCGGATCGCACTGGCCACCGGCCATGCTGCTGCGTCACCCAGCGGACAAATGGTATTACCTTCAATTTTTTTAGATACATCAACCAAAAGGTCCATGTCGCTCATTTTACCGTGACCATGCTCTAAACGGTGCAGCACTTTTTCCATCCAGCCGGTACCCTCACGGCATGGCGAACATTGTCCGCAGCTTTCGTGGTGATAAAAACGGGTAAAGTTCCAGGTGTTACGTACGATACACTGGTCTTCGTCATAAGCTATAAATCCGCCTGACCCTAACATGGTACCGCTAACAAAACCGCCGTCGGCCAATGATTCATAGCTCATCAGGCGTGGTTCGTTATTGATTGTTTTCAGGAACAGGTTAGCCGGAAGAATTGGCACGGATGATCCACCCGCAACAACTGCCTTTAGGCGTTTGCCATTGGCAATACCACCACAATATTCTTCGCTGTATAAAAATTCTTCAACAGGCAAGCCAAGGTCAATTTCATATACGCCAGGGTTCTTTACATTACCACCGGCAGAAATTAGTTTAGTACCTGTACTGCGGCCAATCCCTATTTTGGCATACTCATCGGCACCTTCATTAATGATAGGCACAACGGCAGCGATAGATTCAACATTATTTACTACTGTAGGGCAGCCATACAAACCAGCGATTGCCGGAAATGGTGGCTTGATGCGCGGGTTACCGCGTTTGCCTTCTAATGATTCAAGCAGGGCAGTTTCCTCACCGCAGATGTAAGCGCCGCCACCTGGCTGCACATACAGCTCCAGGTCGTAACCGGTGCCTAAAATATTTTTACCAAGAAATCCTTTTGCTTTTGCTTCCGCGATGGCTCTTTCCAGGATCCTGATCTGCGGCATCATCTCTCCGCGAACGTAGATGTATGATGTTTTAGCACCTAAAGCAAAACTGGCAACTATCATTCCCTCAATTAATAAGTGAGGGATGTAAGTCATCAGGTAACGATCCTTAAAGGTACCGGGTTCCGACTCATCAGCATTACAAACCAGGTAACGTGCAACGCCTTCAGGCTTAGCCAAAAAGCTCCACTTCATCCCCGTAGGGAAACCAGCGCCACCACGACCGCGTAAGCCTGATTTCTTAACTTCTTCAACTATCTCGTCGGGCGTCATAGTTTTCAAAGCCTTCTCAACAGAAGCATAGCCACCTTTTGAGCGGTAAACATCAAACGTGTTGATGCCTGGTACATTGATATGCTCTAATAGTAATTTGCGTGCCATTTACTGTTAATATATCCTTTTAGTCTGCTTGTAATAATTTATATGCCTGATGATGCAGCTTGCGAATGCTACCCCCACCAGTATGTTTAAAAATAACGGATTTCCATCGAAGCCATCATTGTTATATGCTATAACAACTACGGTAATAACAAACAATGCATCCGTTACAATTAAAGTTTTATTCATTTAACCTCGCGCCTTCACCTTCAAATCTGCAATTAACTGATCAACCTTGTGGTTGGTTAAATTTTCATAAAAAGTATACTCAGGGCCAATCTGCAACACCGGGCCATAGCCGCACGCTGCAAGGCATTCAACGCCTCTCCAGCTAAACAGGCCGTCGGCGGTAACTTCGCCTTCCTTAACCCCTAATGCTTCCTCAATGTGATCCATTATTTTTTCGGCGCCAACTATCCCGCAAGGGCCGGTACGGCAAACCTCCAAAACAAATTTGCCTGACGGGCGCATAAAGTACATGCTGTAAAAAGTAGCTACCTCATATACTTCAATATCCTGGATCTTCAGGTAATCGGCCACCTTATCCATCGCGCTTGAGCTTAACCAGCCATATTCGGCCTGCACCAAATGCAGGATAGGCAGCAATGCCGATTTTTGCTTTCCTTCCGGATAACGGCTTACTATTTCATCAAACTGTTTTACCAGTTCCGGTGTAAAATCAACCGGGGCCTGTTGTTCGTCAACTCTAAGCATCTAACTCTCCGGCTATAACGTTTAAACTACTCATGTTAATAATTGCATCAGATAATAACATCCCGCGGCTCATTGGCGCATACATCTGGTAATTGATGAAGCTTGGCCTGCGGAAGTGCAGCCTGTACGGCGATCTGCCGCCATCGTTTACCAAATAAAAGCCCAGCTCACCATTTGCTCCTTCAACCGAATGATAAACCTCGGTAGTTGGGGTTGGCACCTCGCCCATCACAATTTTAAAGTGATAGATCAAAGCTTCCATGTTATTATAAACTTCCTCCTTCGGAGGCAGGTAAAAATCAGGGACGTCAGCATGGAAAATATCAGTAGGCTCTTTTTCCAGCTTTGTTAAAGCTTGTTCTATTATGCGCAGGCTCTGCCACATTTCTTCGTTACGTACCAAAAAGCGGTTGTAAACATCGCCATTGGTACCAACAGGTACTTCAAATTCAAAATCTTCGTATGACGAGTATGGGTTCATCGCCCTAACATCATAATCAACACCGGCAGCGCGCAATAACGGGCCGCTCCAGCTATAGTTCAATGCTTCCTCGGCGGTAACCGCAGCTACATCCTTAGTACGATCAACAAAAATCCTGTTCCTGTTAAATAAAGATTCAAACTCCTTTAAAGTAACAGGGAAATCCTTTAAAAATTTACGAAGCTTTGCAAACGCTATGGTATTGAAATTACGCTCGAACCCGCCGATGCGGCCAATATTGGTAGTTAAGCGGGAACCGCAAACTTCCTCGTATATTTCATAGATGGACTCACGGTGTTCCATCATGTAAAGGAAACCGGTGAATGCGCCGGTATCAACACCCAATACACCATTACAGATGATGTGGTCGCTGATGCGGGCAAGCTCCATTACAATTACGCGCAGGTAATCCACACGCTTAGGAGTTTCAATTCCTAAAAGCTTTTCAACCGTCATGTGCCAGCCCATGTTGTTTATAGGTGATGAGCAATAGTTTAAACGGTCGGTTAATGGGGTTATCTGGTAAAACGGCCTGTGTTCGGCAATTTTTTCAAAGGCACGGTGTATGTAACCTATGGTTGATACGCCGCTAACAATTCTTTCGCCGTCCAATTGCAGCACGTTCTGGAATACACCATGTGTTGCCGGATGCGTTGGCCCTAAGTTGAGGGTCGAATACTCGGTTTGCGGATCGTTATCTGTATATACCGGATGGTTCTGCATTGCTGTTATCTTCCAAAAAAGTAATCCTTCTTATCAACGCGGTTCGGGTCTTCCAACGGGAATTCCTTGCGCATCGGGAAGGCTGTCATATCGTCAACATTCAAGATCCTGCGTAAATCAGGATGGCCCACAAAATTAACCCCGAAGAAATCGTACGTTTCACGTTCCATCCAGTTAGCACCATGCCATAAGTCTGTAGCTGTCGGGATGTTTACATCACCATCAACCAAAAACACCTTAAGGCGAATGCGCACATTATTTACCAGGCTGTGCAGGTGATAGATAATACCTATCTGTTTTTCCTGTTCAGGATAATGTATGGCGGTTATATCTGTCAAAAATATAAACTGAAGGGCGGGATCATTCTTTAAAAAATCAAGAACGGCAATTATTTGTTCCCGGCCTGTTTCCAGCGTCAGCAGGCCGAATGGCTCGCCAACTACAGTAAGTTGCTCAGGGAACTTGTCGTTGATCTTCTTTAAAAGCTCTTCGTTTGAAATTTTACCCATTATTGTATTCCGTATGAAGCTAAGAGTTTTTGATATTGCGGCTCATTTCTGCGGCGCAGTGTTTCAGTTTGAACCAATTTCTGAATTGCCATAAAGCCATCGATGATAGCTTCGGGACGTGGCGGGCAGCCGGGAACGTAAACGTCAACCGGGATCACCTCGTCAATACCCTGCAAAACAGAATAGGTATCAAAGATACCACCGCTCGATGCACAGGCACCAACTGCCATAACCCAACGCGGCTCGGCCATTTGCAGGTAAACCTGGCGTAAAACCGGCCCCATTTTTTTTGATATAGTGCCCATAACCATCAGCAGGTCGGCCTGGCGCGGCGAAAAGCTCAAACGTTCCGCGCCGAACCTCGAGAGGTCATAATGCGAAGCCATTGTTGCCATAAACTCAATGCCGCAGCAAGAAGTTGCGAACGGCAATGGCCACAATGAATTTGAACGTGCTAAACCTATGGCTTTATCAAGCGAAGTAGCAAAGAAACCTGCTCCTTCTACGCCTGCTGGGGCATCAACTAATTGAATATCACTCATGATCTATTTGATACAAAACCCATCCTTGTTGAGTCGGTTGTCTTTAGCAGATAGCCGGAATAAACAAAACTCCGTGCCAGGAATTAAAGACATTTACAGTTAAACTATAAACACTACAAATTTACAATAATTTATAATGTAAGAGATACACTATGCAACAAGGTGAATATATTTAGAATTATTCTAAATAAGTCCCAAAGGCTATAAATTAAATAAAGTCCGAAAGAACTTTGTGGCGTACCACTTGGGAAATATTTATAAATTAATTACAGATTAACTACAGTGTTTCGGGCTTTCTTCTGTCGTTTGTCTTTTCGTCTTTGTGACTTCCAGGCACCGCTCGGATTTTCCGGACTTCCCTCCGTCTTCCGGACTTCCGGACTTTACTGACTTTCGGACTAAACTAATCCCAATCCAGGGCGCCTTTTTTAATCACGTAGAAAAAGCCTAATAACAGCGTGCCCATGAAAATGAACATCTCTATCATGCCGTCCTTACCAAGTTCCCTGAAGTTTACCGCCCAGGGGTACATAAATATGACTTCCACATCAAACAACACGAACAGGATGGCTACAAGGAAATATTTAATGGAGATTGGGGTACGTGCGTTACCAACAACTTCAATACCCGATTCAAACGGGGTAAGCTTATCCTTGGTAACCCTTTTTGGTCCAATTTTATGGGTTACAAACATGGTGGTAACCACAAAACCTAAAGCAACCAGCATTTGGAAAATGATGGGCAAATAATTAACGGGCAAACTTTGTACTTCCATGGTGCAAATATACAAACGGGATTATAATAACAAAGCCTCCCGATAAATCAGGAGGCTTTGTTTAAGATTAATTTTTATTACTTGCTTTTACCGCCGCCTTTTTTGGTAGCGAAGTAATATTTTACCTGCTCATTCGTAGGATCATATTGTTGAGCTTTCGTGTATAAATCCAAAGCCTTGGCAGCATCCTTTTCCTTATTTTCCGCATAGTTGCCTAAGTATGCATATGCTACTCCTAAATTACTTTTTGTATCATCATCAAGTGTAGTACCAGAGGCAGTAGTTAGCTGCACATATTGCTCAAATAAAGGCTTAGCTAAACCTTTAATATTATTTCTATCGCCATCCTCGAAATCTTTTACGTTAGCGTGGAAATAAACGATTTTAGCAATTGGTTTTGATGCCTTACGCTCTACATAAGTAAATGCTGAATCAGCTTTGGTAAGAAGAGTTGAATCGGGTTTTATAGTCTTGTCTTTTGTAGACTTAAAATATTGTTGCTTATAAGCCTGGTAATAGCTAAATCCTTCATAATAATGATCTGTCAACTTAGCTTGACGAGACTTTGAAGCATATATTTTGTACGCGTCACCAGCTTCGATGTATTTTTGCGAAGCAAATAAAGACTTACCTATTTCTCCATACACATCAACCTGGTTGGTATCAAGTGTTAATGCTTTACGCAAAGTATTTATACCTAATGAATCTTTCTTCTCCGCAATCTGTGTTCTACCTAAATATAAATAGTCATTAGGTATTAAGCGCTTAGGCTCAGCTTCCTTAACCCATTTTGTTAAAGCAGTTTCAGCGGTTGGGTAATCTTTATTTTCGTAAGCAGCATAACCTAAATAACGGTAAACCCTTAAGTTACTTTTAACTGAAGAAGAAAGATCGGTAGTAACCTTTTGTAAAGTAGAGTAATCCTTAGCCCTAATCAAAAAGTCGGCATAACGCATTTGCGATTCTGTTGAATAATCTGTCAGGCTGATATATTTTTTATAGTTATCCGCAGCCGATTTAACCTTTGCATCATATTGCGTCGGATCTTTCGGGGCCTCACGCAGGTCGGTTTCTGCCCATTCGCGGTAAGCCGGTCCATAGTTAGGATCGATCGCTAAGGCAGCCTGGAATTGCTTCCTTGAATCCTCGAAGTTCTCAGCATATTGCCATAAAACACCTTCAGCAACATTTGCTGAAGCTGATTTTGGGTCGATAGCTAATGCAGCGCTGTATTGGGTATACGCATCGGTGCTTTTCAGTTGTGAGCGATAAGCATCACCCATGGCAACTAATACTTCAGCATCCTTTGCATTAACAGCTTTGCCTTTTGTCAAAACGGCAATAGCAGCATCTGCGTCGGCAGGAGTAACCTTCGATCCCGTAGGCCCCGCGCTTGAACCGCTAACAGGTAATAAGTAGCTTAAGCCAACATACAAATAAGGTTTACTATTTTTTCCGGCTAATGCCAGCGCCTGGTTAAAATTTGTGGTTGCTGTAGCGTTGTCCTTTTCAACATGCGCCACGGCGCCTATGCCTACAAGGTTAAGCGGAGATTTCGCATTAACGCCAAGTCCCTTAGTAAAAACGGCCTTCGCCGAATCGGTATAATCCTGTTTCAAATATACCCAACCCAGGTAAAAATAGTTCTCATCCTTATCTGCCTGTGTGGTTGTAAGGTTCTTAAGCATCGATTTGGCTTTCTGGTATTGTTCTGCGTCAATAGCCTTCCTTGCGTCGGCTAAGCTTTGTGCAAAAACCGATGATCCTAAAAACATCAAACCAAGCCCTGCCCCGGCTATTTTACTGATCATTTTCATCTTGAGTAAATTTGTTTTTTAAAGACAATGTAGTTTATCTGCCTGCAGCATTTTTTTATCCTGCCGGGAAAACCCCATAAAATTAGTAATTTATTATTAGTTATTTATTTATGTAATTAACGTTTTAAAACATTTATTGCATTTATTAGCATTAGTTATTGCAATAATATTAATTTTTTGACTAAATATTCTTAAACAAGTTTAAACAACTTTGTACAAAACTGTCACTAGTTTGTAACTATTGTTGTGTTTTGGTTATGATATTTATTTCTCTCCCCGGAATTGAATCAGGAAGCAGCCCTGATTTCAAGATTATCCTTTGTCCCCTGTCGCCTGCAATAAACGCTGCAAATTCCATACCTAAACCCAGTTTACCGGTAAAATTGAGAATATATAAGTTGCGCGTAAGCGGATATTGCTTCAATGCCAGCGTTTGCTGCGATGGTGAAAAATATTCTTTTGATGAATTTTTACTCACATCGTCCATCACGGAGACTATCTTCACTTTATTTACCGCATCAGCGTAATCCTTTTCGGGGTCATTCAGCCAGCTAAACCCGGTTATTCCAATGGCATTAGGGTGTTCGCTCACGTATCTGATAACTTCTTTATTTGATTTAAGCGAATAAATGTTCTTTTGTTTCAAATCCTTATTCCCCGAAAGCTCCTTTAAATACCTTACCAAACCTGAGTTAGGGTTATCAAAAACGATGTCCTTATCGGTTTTAGTATTGCCGTTCAGCATTTTCTTGATATCGCTAACTGTAATTGTGGTATCGTTTGATGCCTGGTTTACAATTAACGTAACGGCATCAATAGCAAAGCGATTAACTATAGGCGTAATGGTTTTCGCTGTCAGCACCTTTGTTTCTTCAGGGGTCATCTCCCGCGAAAGCAACAGCACCCGGGTACTATCAGCAAATAAAAGATTCACTGCTTCATTTTCGGAAGCATACCGGATTTTAGGACGACCATCCTTATACAAGGCGCCAAAAACATAAAGCTCCTGGTCAACAATTGGCTTAAACGATTCGTCCACAACAAATATGGTTGAACGATCAACACCGTTAACTGTCTTTACCTTTTGCTTGCAACTTGCAAAAAACGCAAGCACTGCCAAAATGATTCCCGCGTTTTTTAAGCTATACTTCATTTGGCTTTTTTTTGATTAAGCGTGAAAAGCGTAAAATGCCATAAGCTATCAACACAACGCCAAAGCCTATCCGCTGCACCTTTGAAAGGTTCGGAAGCATGGCGTCCCAGAAGATAACCATCAGGGCCAATGTCATTACACAAATAAACCCCATGACACCTAAAATGAGCAAAAACCGCCTTGCGGGCGATTTTTGCTCGTTATTATTGAATAACATTAATCGTTTATTCTGATAGCGTGAACGAAATTGGCACACTGTACGCAACACGAACCGGACGTCCGTTTTGTATACCTGGCGACCAGTGCGGTGAAGCTTTAATTACACGAATCGCTTCCTCATCGCAACCATCTCCAATTCCGCGGGTTACGTGAACGTCTGTCAGTGAGCCATCACGCTCGCAAACAAAGCTTACAATAACCTTACCCTGTGTACCATTTTCCCTGGCCACTGCCGGGTACCTGATGTTCTTACTAAGGTACCTGCCGAAGCCTTCCATACCTCCCGGGAATTCCGGAACTTTTTCTACCGAGGTAAAGATCTTGTTCGGATCTTCTTCGGTAACCTTTTGGTCAGATGTACCTACCGGCTCGTCAATAACCACATCGGCGTTCTTGTCGCCTTTAAGGTTCTTCTGGCCCGGATCGGCCACTTTCAATTCTTCAATTGTAGGTGGTTTTTCTTTCACCTCAATATCCGGCTTAACAACCATAGGCGGAAATTTAACCTGGTCAACCTTTGGTTTAGGCGGTTCAGGCGGAGGTGGCGGAGGTGGTTTCTTTAAATCCTGCGGTGGTGGCGAAAGCACCACGTTGGTGATCTTTATTTTCTCTTTCCCTTTAGGGATTATACCAGAGATCATATCGATAATGGTATTTGCAGATATCGCAACAACAAACACAACCACACCTATCAAAAGGGCCTTCCGGGTATTTCTCCCATTGTCCTTCCTTAATTCGTAGGCGCCGTATGCTTTATTGCGATCTGTAAAAACAGTATCAATCCAATGCTGGTTTAATATGTCTAACTTCGATCCAAACATTTTCTTTTGGCTTTAATATAAATTAACGTTAAAATAATTTGTATTATTAATTATCACAATAAACCTTGTGCCTTTAATGCATCAGCTTCAGCTGGTAAAATTTTTCCGATTGAATACGCTTTCACATTAGTTATACTCAGTTCATCAAGCGTATTAACTAAATCTTCATAAGTAGACTTATCGCTTGGGTGTACTACAACTATCATATAGCCATCGGGTCCCGGGTGTTCTGCTGCAATTTTTTTTCCATTGTCAACTAAATCTTTGCGTAATCCATTAGCACCAAAGCCAACAATAGTTGGAGCTGTAGCACCCGGCTTGCCAATAAACCATGCTGCTTTATTTTTAGCCCCCAATAAGATAGTCATTGTACGTGTTTCAGGAACAGGTAACTGACTTGTCTTTATCGTGTTATCGGGCTTAGTCAGGTTCATGGCCTTGGGTTTGTTTAGCGTGGTGGTGAACATAAAGAAAGTAATCAGCAAGAAAGCCAAATCCACCATCGCAGTCAAATCGACACGCGTAGAGGCTTTTTTACTTCTTACTTTCCCGCCTTTATGTTTACCCCCGCCGGAGGTATCTAATTCTGCCATAATTTTCTATTTTTTAGGTGCCGCTCTTAACGACGTAATTAAATCAAACTTAAACAGTTTCTGATGTTCAAACACACTGATAACCGTATTGATAGCAGGATATTGTTCTTTCCTATCGCCTTTTATAGCAATGCTGTAATCTTTACCATGCAAACCTCTGTTAGCTTTACGGGCAGTAATGATCCAGTCAGATAACTCATTAGTTATTGTAGTATCAGCAGGAATTCCTCTTTGTTCAAAACTTTTCAGATCAGTGGTTGGGGTGCCCAAAAACTGCTTTAACTGGCTCATTGGTACTCCAAATATTTCTGTGTTAGCAAATCTGTTTATTTCAGCAGGCGTAAAATCAACTTTGTATTTCTCACCCATTGATTTTAAAGTTTCTGTGCGCACATCATTGCCACTGAACGATAGGAAGATCTTATTTTGCTGACCGATAGAGGCCATCAAAACGTTATCCTCCGGTATTGTTACTTGAGCCGACGAAGCAGGTACTTCTGCTTTTGACGGGTCCTCAACTTTTGGTTTTGCCGTTAATATGAAAAAGGTTAGCAACAGGAAGGCCACATCACACATGGCCGTCATATCAATTGCTGTGCTTTTCCTGGCAACTTTTACTCTTGGCATAATTTTTTGTTTTAATGTAAAATGTATAAATTGATTATACTACCCCCGGCCGTATCCGACCGGGGTAAAAACTAAGCAACAGCAGGTTGATTATTTTTTGTGTGATGCACCGAATGTTTGTACAATGCTGAAACCAGTTTCGTCAATTGCGTAAGTTAAATTATCAATTTTCGAAGTAAATACGTTATACATTATAATTGAAAGCGCTGAAGTACTGATACCTAATGCAGTGTTTACAAGTGCTTCAGAGATAGATGCAGATAGTGCAGTTTGGTTGGTTGCACCAGCAGCAGCTAACTCACCGAACGCCTTGATCATACCGAATACTGTACCTAACAGACCTGTTAATGTACCGATAGATACCAAAGTAGCGATGATTGTTAAGTTTTGCTCTAACATTGGCATTTCCAAAGCAGTTGCTTCTTCAATGTCCTTTTGTATAGCTAATGATTTTTGATCAACGGTTAACAGCTCATCTGATTCCATTTCGCGGTATTTTTTCAAACCGGCTTTAATAACGTTAGCTACTGAACCTTTTTGTTTGTCGCACTCGCTGTTTGCAGCGTCAATGTTGCCTGCGTTAAGGGCAGTTTGTATTTTACGTACAAATGCGTCAACGTTACCTGTACCAGAAGCCTTGCCGATAACAACAAAACGCTCGATAGAGAAAACGATTACCATTAACAGGTAAGACATAATTACTGGTACCAGTTTACCACCCCTGTAGATTTGACCGAAGAAGTTAGCAGGTGTTCCTTTATCAACATCGCCGTCAGCAAAGTTAGTTGGTTGCCCCAGGATAAAGAAATAGATTAAAATTGCAACTACGATACAGATCGGAATAGTTAAAGTTGCAAACATGCCTGATGATGTACTTTCTTTTTTAACAGGACTAGTTGGTTTTGTTGGTGCGTTTGCCATTACTTTTAGTTTTAGTTTTTAGTTTTTAGTTTATGAATATAAGTTTGTTAAATGCAATAATTCATGTGAATAACAAAAATAGAATTTAAATGAATTAAAAAAATATTTTACGCCATTCTTTACAAAATTTTAATCTAAGCTTTACCAACTATGCACAATTGGTGGATACATAACGTTAAAAGCGTAAAATTGTGTTTTGTACAAATAATATTTTGCAATAAAACCTATTTTTTTTAATAATAGCAAACAATAATTTATAAAATTTATGTTACCGACACCGGCGATGCCCGCTATTTTGCATTGCGAGGGTAAATATAACTAAAACCTTAGGTTAAAAGCAAATTTTTTTTCTCCGCTTATTGGACGTCGACAAATGCGTCATATATAACATAAAGAGGTTTTACCCGCCGGGCTTTTCACCTTATAATCATCTGTACTTAAAAGCGTTAAAGTTTTATTCCCGAAACCGCCCCGAATCACTGTCGCCGCTATCTTGTAAAACGACAGCACACGATGTGTTGTGCGCTGTCGTTTTTGCCATCGGCCTCCAAATGAATATACTGTGCCTTTATAAAAATTATGTTACCAGGCCCGATACAGCAACATTGGGGGCGGCATTAATAATATCGGCTTTGCAGAACGGGGCATATTGCTCAAAGTTTTTTATGAACAGCAGGGAAAGGTCATTTGCCCGCTCATCATAATTATTTGCACTGGCCCAGGTGCTTCTCGGGTTAAGCAAGCTGTCCGGCACATTGGGGCAGGTTTGCGGCATCATCAGGTTAAATACCGGGTGTTCGGTGTAGTTAACATTATCCAGCTGCCCGCTTAACGCCGCAGCAATCATAGCACGGGTGTAGCTAAGTTTTATCCGGCTGCCTGTTCCATAAGGGCCGCCTGTCCAGCCGGTGTTTATCAGCCATACCTTTACCTTGTGTTTCCTTATCTTATTGCCAAGCAGCCCGGCATAGGTTACCGGGTTCAGCGGCAAAAATGCTTCGCCAAAACAGGCGGAAAATGTGGCATTGGGCTCGGTAATGCCAGCTTCGGTACCCGCTACCTTAGCCGTATAGCCCGATATAAAATGATACATCGCCTGTTCGGCGCTCAGTTTTGAAACCGGCGGCAAAATTCCGAATGCATCAGCCGTTAAAAAGAATATATTTTTAGGTGAATCGCCAATCGAGGGATTAACCGCATTGTGTATATTATATAAAGGATAGGCAACCCGGGTATTTTCAGTTTTGTCGATGTTCGAAAAATTAACGGTGCGCGTTCCCTTTATAAAGTTGATGTTCTCCAGCAGCGAGCCGAACTTTATAGCGTTAAAAATTTGCGGCTCTCTTTCCTGCGTCAGGTCGATGCATTTGGCGTAACATCCGCCTTCAAAGTTAAAAATGGTATAATCGCTCCAGCCGTGTTCATCATCCCCTATCAGGCTGCGTTCCGGATCGGCAGACAATGTTGTTTTACCGGTGCCGGATAAACCGAAAAATATAGCCGTATCGCCCTTAACACCCGTATTAGCCGAACAATGCATGGAAAGCACCTTTTTGTCATGCGGCAGGATAAAATTCAGTACCGAAAAAATGCCCTTCTTTATCTCGCCGGTATAGCCGGTGCCGCCAATCAAAATCATCTTCTTCGTGAAATTGATGATCGAAAAATTATGCTGGCGGGTGCCATCAATTGCCGGATCGGCTTTAAAGCCCGGCGCGGCTATTATAGTCCATTCAGGTGTTGCATCCGGGTCGGCAACTTCAGGACGTAAAAATAAATGGTGAACAAAGAGGTTTTGGTAGGCCGTTTCGGTAACTACGCGAATATCGATGTGATATTTCTCATTGGCACAGGCGCTGCTGTCGCGCACAAATAGATCTTTACCGGCCAGGTAGTCGATAACTTTATCAAACAGGGCATCAAATTTAAGGGCATCAAACTTTATGTTCACCTTACCCCACCAAACGGTGTCGCGGGTTATCCCGTCATCAACAATAAAACGGTCCTTTGGTGAGCGGCCTGTAAATTCGCCGGTATCAATTGCAAGGGCGCCGGTGTCGGCCAAAACGCCTTCTTTCCTTTGTAAAGCCTCATCAACAAGTTCGGCAGGGGTTAATTGGAAAAAAACATTCCTTGCCCGATCAAGCTTCAAATAGCTCAGATCAGGTAAACTGGTAGTACTCCTTCTCATTAATATAGTAAAAATTGGTTGCAGCAAAATTACTGCTTTTACAACCGTAGAAACAAGGAAACTAGTGTATTTATTTACATAATGTACCTTTTACACCATGTTTAAATAACTAATTATCAATAATTTAAGTTACAATAAAATTTTCAATTCAATACACTAAGTGTATGGCTTACAGGGTAGAAAAATCCAATTTGCCTACCCCTTTAGGGGCGTATTGCATATGCCCTATTCACGATGACAGGTTGAGTTGTATGCTGTAAAATTGAATGTGCGGTGCTGGTTTATGATTAGGGCTTATGCGATACGCCCCTACAGCGAAAATTTGAAACGACAATTAACTAATCTCTAATTAACTAACACCTATCCCCCTGCTTTTTTCGCTTTGTAGCCATCGGTGGTCAAAAGTATCAGGATCTTGTCGCGAAAATCACCCTGGATTAATACCTCGCCATCCTTTACCGAACCGCCTACACCGCATTTGGATTTCAGCTTTTTGCCGATGGCCTCCAGGTCGGCATCAGGGCCTACAAAGCCCGTAATGCGGGTAACCAGTTTGCTGCCACCTTTGCGGTCGAGGAATATTTTAAGATTTTGTTGTTGCGGCGGCAATGCCTGGCTATCGCCTCCCCCATCCTGCTGGTATTGAAAATCAGGATCGGTTGAATATACTACGCCTGTGAAATTCTTTTTTGACATGGTTCTTAGTCTATAGTCTTGAGTCGAAAGTCCTGAGTCTGACTTTCAATTTTTGTTATGTTCTTCACTTTATTCTCTCCTAAAGACTTAAGACTACCGACTCAAGACTTCGGACTACATAAAATCCCCGCCCGCAATAACCTTTAACGAATTCGGCACCAGCACAATTTCAGCATCGGTACCAGCCATTTGCGGTTCGCCATCAAGGTGCAGCGGACCAGGGTTAGCTCGTTTTACAATTATACGCTGCCCGCGCATTATCTCCACATATTTTGTTTTGTCGGATGTTTTGGTGAGCATCCTGATGCCCATCTCTGGAAAGCGCCATAGCGGAAACTTCCTGATCACGCAAATATCCAGCAAACCATCCTGTACTGAAGCATGAGGTGATATATGTGCGTCATTACCATATTGCGACGAATTGGCAAAACTCAACATAAACGCTTCACGTTCTACTGTCTTGCCGTCAATCTCCAAATGATAATGCTGTTCCTTATAGGTCGAGATCTCGGCAAGTGACGATTTTATGTAGGATATAAAGCCCCGTTTTGTGGTATGTGAAAACACTTCGCTGATGTGCGCGTCGAAACCCATCCCAGCCATGTTAAAGAACGGCTGCCCGTTCAACCTGCCCGAGTCTATTGTAGTTTGACTGCCGGTACCCAGCGTTTCGATGGCTTTTTTGGTATCCATCGGAATCTTCAGGAAGCGCGCTAAACCGTTGCCCGATCCAAACGGCACTATTCCCAGGGTGGTATCGCTACCCACTATGCCTGATGCCACCTCGTTTACCGTACCATCGCCACCAACTGCTACTATAACGTCGAATTTACCAACGGCTTCCTTTGCTATTTGGCGGGCATGTGACACGCCGTCGCTAAAAACAATTGTGGCCTTAAATAAATTAGCGTCGAGGTGCTTTTCGATGAGTTCCGGAACGCCGTCCTTTTTCTTCCCGCCTGATATAGGGTTAATAATAAATAACGCTTTCCGTTCCAACTAAATATGATTATTGCGGCAAAAGTAAATCTATTTTCCGCTTTGTAAAAATTGTTTTAATTTAGCCGCCTGAAAGTGGACTGATTTAATTGTTTGTCCCGAACCCGATTGCCGTCGGGCCCTTTTAACAGGGATCGGGCTTACCGGATTGCAACCACGTAAAAAAGTGCTAATACCATGCTTGTTTTTACTTCAATCCTCTTAAATTTCGTTATTTCATAAAAGATGCAATACATTGCGTCTCTGCAATTTGATTTTAATTTATACATAAAAAATCTATGTCATATTTATTCACGTCAGAATCCGTATCAGAAGGACATCCGGATAAAGTTGCCGACCAGATCTCGGATGCTTTGATCGACCATTTTTTAGCATTTGATAGCGAGTCGAAGGTTGCCTGCGAAACGCTGGTAACAACCGGCCAGGTTTTTTTAGCCGGCGAGGTAAAATCAAAGGCCTATCTTGATGTTCAGAAAATTGCCCGCGAGGTGATCAACAAAATTGGCTATACCAAGGGCGAATACATGTTCGACGGCAGTTCATGTGGTGTGCTTTCTGCTATCCATGAGCAATCGCCTGATATTAACCAGGGTGTCGACCGTACTGCAAAAGAAGAACAAGGTGCAGGCGACCAGGGTATGATGTTTGGTTATGCCACCAAAGAGACTGATAACTATATGCCGTTGGCGCTGGATATTGCACATGCCTTGTTAATTGAGCTTGCTGCCATCCGCCGCGAAAATAGCGATATTAAATATTTACGCCCCGATGCAAAATCGCAGGTAACATTGGAGTATGACGATAACAACCAGCCGGTTCGTATCGATGCCATCGTGATCTCGACCCAGCACGATGATTTTGATGAAGAAGCAGCAATGCTTTCAAAGATCAGCAGCGATATCATCAGCATCCTGATCCCGCGTGTAAAGGCAAAATATCCAAAATACGCGCATTTCTTTAACGATGCTATTAAATACCACATTAACCCTACCGGCAAGTTTGTGATCGGTGGCCCGCATGGCGATACCGGCTTAACCGGTCGCAAGATCATTGTGGATACCTACGGTGGTAAGGGCGCACACGGTGGTGGTGCTTTCTCCGGTAAGGACCCATCAAAGGTTGACCGTTCTGCAGCTTATGCAACCCGCCACATTGCTAAAAACCTGGTAGCAGCCGGCGTTGCCGACGAAGTACTGGTACAGGTATCATACGCTATCGGTGTTGCGCAGCCAATGGGCATTTATGTAAACACTTACGGAACCGGTAAAGTAGGTTTACATGATGGTGAGATCGCCAAAAAAGTGGAAGCCATTTTTAACATGACCCCATACGCAATTGAAACCCGTTTCAAGCTGCGTAACCCAATTTATAGCGAAACTGCTGCTTATGGTCACTTCGGTCGCCCTAATGAGGTAGTAACCAAAACATTTGTAGGACACGATGGCAAAGAGATCAAACGCGAAGTTGAGCTGTTTACCTGGGAAAAACTGGACTATGTTGATAAGGTAAAACAAGCCTTTGGCTTGTAGTTGATTAGTGAATGGTTGATTGAGTTGATTGAGTTAGCGCATATGTTTGCAACTTAATCAACTCAATCTAACCTAATCAACCCCTAACTTTTTTCGTCTATAATACTCCTTCGACCAATAAGCGCTGCCGCAAGTAGCCGGGTTACACCACCGCCGCTTCCCGTTTTTCGATCTGTCGATAAACAAATTACCACATTTACATTTTTTGATGAATTGACCGTCCATGGTCATTAGGAAATTCTGCGCGCTTTTGATAAGCCGCCACAGCGGGAACGCCAGCTGATCCTTCGTACCTACCCACACCTCCAGCATCCCATAGCCATTCATATTTAGGCTAACATGGTTCTTCACTTCCTCAAAATGGGTGTTAAAATTTGTTATCGTACCCGGGTATGGCGCAATACCCTCGGCCAGGCTAACAACAAGGTCATTGATACAGCTCCTGGCGTCAATTACCTTTTCAAATACCTTCTCCGCTTCAGGGAAATAACAATAGCTTTCAAAGCACAGGTTGTTATACTCGGCTTCTTCAAGCACTTTGGCATTATAAGCCCAGTCTAAAAAATCATCATAGGTTTTCAGGTAATCTTTGCGCCCGTCGGTGGCCCACCGGTGTTCGGTATTAATGAATTGCAGAACGGGAATATCACCATCCATCGGGAACTTATCCCGGTTCGCGTAGAGTTCGCGGCGGCCTTTCAAAAAGCCGGTGTACTTATCTTCCATAAATTGTTGATTATTAATATATTATTAATTTTTTTATGATTTAGATGATCTGCCAAAAGGCGATTTTCGGTCAAAAAGCTGCATTTTACCAACCCAAAAAACGATTTTGCCCCTGATAAAAATTTGGATTACGATGGAAGGCGCCATTTTGCCCCTGAGAAAAAAATTGATTCCGAGGGTAAAACCTTATTTCACTCCTGATAAAAATTGCGGTTACGAGGGTGAACCGTTGTTTCGCCCCTGATAAAAAAACCGGTTACGAGGGGAAAACCAACTTTCACCCCTGATAAAAACTTCAGAATTGACCTGTAAAAACCACCCACAAAAGGGCAATCAGTCGCTTTTAGGTGTTTTTTAAAATATGATTGAAAGAACATAAGGATCCACCCGGCAGATCATTAAAAAAATAAAATGGGGGTGGTTGAATTACCTGGTTTAGGATTTATCAGGCAAGTACAAATATAATAAATAAAGCTAATATAATTAGCAATTTATTTGAAAAAAAGCTATTTGGTCCCCGCAGGTTCTCTCAAAAAGGAGCCTGCACAATGTTTGTGGCTGCCTTGATGTCATCCCGATAAATAACGTCGGCTTTATCGTTCCAAAAGGCATTGCGCAATGTAGGTTCCTCTGCGAGAGCCCCTTCGGAAACGGTGATCAGGTACTATTCAGAGGCAGCGCCTCGGCTCATATTGTAACAACGGATTTTAATCCGTTGAAAAACTCCGAACAAAATACACTAATTTCAGTTTTTGAAACTGTAAGTACATTCCATGAGCCATACAATAAAAAGATTCCGCTATAATCCGCGCCGTAAATCGGGGAACATCGGCGCAAGTCCGGGTGAGATCAGCATCCCTGAAGGGGCATTAAAACCAACCATCAATGTATATTCCTATAACGCTAAGGAACTTGTCAGCAGCGAGGGAAAAAGCATAAAAGTGATCCTCGATCAATTCAAAAAATGCCAGGACCATACGCATTGGATCCAGGTTAGGGGCCTGGGCGATGCCGCATTAATTGAGGAGGTGGGTTCATTATTGACCATAAACCCACTGGTGCTGGAAGACATTACCAATATCCATCAGCGCCCAAAGTTTGATGAGTATGACGATTACGTGTTTGCTGTAAGCCGCATGATCCAGTTCACCAAGGATTATGAACTTACCAATCACCAGTTTTCGGCACTGGTAAAGGATAACCTGATCATCACATTTGAGGAAACACACGAGGAAAACTTTGAGGGTGTAAAAAATCGCCTCAAAGTTGGTAAGGGCTCCATTCGCACCGCCGGGGCAGGCTATATGTGCTACGCGCTTACCGATACCATCCTTGATTGTTATTTCTCGCTGCTGGCAAAGCTCGGCGATCAGCTTGATATTGTTGAGGACCGATTGTACGAGCAGGCGGATAAAAGTATTATGTACGAAACCCAGCAGCTCAAACGCACGCTGATAGTTTTACGCCGCTCCTGCTGGCCTGAGCGCGACAAAATAAACGACATGCTGCGCACCGAAAGTCCGCTGATAAATGCGGAAGTAAAAATGTTTCTGAAGGATGCCTACGACCATTGCATCCAGATAATGGACCTGATTGAAAGCTATAAGGAAATAACCAGCAGCATAATGGATATCTACCTTTCGCTGGTGAGCAACCGGATGAACGAGATTATGAAGGTGTTAACCATCATCTCCGTTATCTTCATCCCGCTCACATTTGTCGCAGGGGTTTACGGCATGAACTTCTCACGGGTCGACCCGGTAACCAATAAGGTAATGCCCGCCAATATGCCCGAGCTGTACAGCGCACACGGGTATATTTATGCACTCGGCGGCATGCTGCTGATCGGTATTATCCAGGTGATCGTATTCTGGAAAAAGGGATGGTTTAGTAAGTTGTAGGGAGGATTTGAAAATTAAACAATAGATCTTCAAATTTTAAAATTCATTAGTTGAAGCCTTATTGAATAAATATTTCTTCATATTAACTATTGCGAAATATAAAGGATATTTTGTAAATTTAGCACTATGGAAACACAAACGCTCCATCAAAAAATCCTACTCCTATCCGATGATCAAAAATTGAAATTGGAAGCTTACATTAATTATTTATTAGAAGCGGCCGAACACGAAGAAGTCCGTAAAAAAGGCCCTGTTTCTGAAGATAAAAAGATAATCAAACCCTTCAATTTACGCCCGCTGCTGTAAAATAATAACTACACAAAACGGATTAGGGAATTCCGGAGAATGAAAAGCGCCTTTTGTAATAAATATTGGTAAGGCCTGCTTTACCCGGATAGTTATCATCTATAAATAGTCCGACCAAACTACCTGGGGTGGAAACATATGCAGAGATAAAGCAGAGCCTTGTATGCTGCTTTATTTATTCACCACCACCGAGGCAAGAAATCTATCCATGCCTCTTCTGGTTATGCCAGCGGCGGCAATTGTCGACATGCTGTACATTTTATTGCCGATGATAAACATGAAGATATCATACTTTCTCTTTTTTGAGTCCACCCCGGTTGAGGTGTAACTGGTAAATCCTTTCCATGTGCCGATTTTAAAGTCGGCTAAGGTAACATCAGGCAAACTTTGGCTCATTCCTGTTTTTAGTTGCGCCGCAAATTCTGGTGTGGTTTTTATAGGCGCCAAAGCCACAGAATCAATACCGGCTACCTGTGCAAAATCAACTATGGTAAAAATGTATGCAATGCTATCTTTATCAACAGCCATAAAGCTGCCCGGCACAATTTCCCTGGGAGTTGATGGAAACTTGACCGATACCCTGTTATCACCGGTATGGGTAACCCAGCCGTTCTGGGCGTTAGTTATACCCGCGGTAATTAGCAGAATGGTAATAAGGGCATATAGTGTTTTCATGTCATAAATATAAATAAAATTGGTGATTTACAAGACAGCTAAAATTCAAATCCTGCCACCTAACTTAAGCAAACAGCCTCTTCAATTATGCATTTTGTAGCTGGCTGCCCGCCGGCAATGCATTTTCTATGAAAGGACTTTGTACAAATCCTTCCAAACCCCGCCGGCAGCATGTAACAATCACTATATTTATACATCAAAGTATCACAATTACTTCTTTCCTTATCTCCTAAAAAAATGAAATTAAAAATCTGCGCTTTTTTGCTGTGCATCCTGGCCATGCACGCCAACGCCCAAAAATCAACAGCTATTAATAAAGATCCCCGCTTTAAGGGATTGGACAGCGCCTTTGCCCGGGTACTCAAAACCTGGCATGCGGCGGGCTTTTCTGTGGCCGTTGTCGAGAAAAATAAAGTGGTATATGCTGCGGGCTTTGGCTACCGAAATGTTGATAGCAAACTGCCAGCAACCGCCAACACGCTTTTTGCAATAGGCTCCTGCTCCAAGGCGTTTACCGCTTCCCTGATCGGCAAGCTGCAAAAGGATGGCAAGGTGGAGCTTGATAAACCCGTAACCAATTACCTGCCATCGTTAAAGTTTTATAACGATGGGATGAACAATTCCATCACCCTGCGCGATATGATGAGCCATCGTACAGGGCTGCCAAGGCACGACCTGTCGTGGTATTTCTTTAACACGCCATCAACCGACAGCCTGGTACAGCGCATCCAGTATATGGAGCCGACGTTCCCGGTAAGGCAGCAGTGGCAATACAACAATTTTATGTTTGCAGCCCAGGGCGACCTGGTTGAGAAATTATCAGGAAAAAGCTGGGGCGATAACATAAAGGAAAAATTCTTTGTGCCGCTGGGCATGACACGGTCAGACGTAAGCATTGCTGAAATGGAAAAGACCGATGACATTGCTACCGGCTACGGATTAAAGAAGGACACCATTATTAACAAACGTGATTACTACCATATTGATGGCATGGCGCCGGCCGGGGCCATAAACAGCAGCGCAAATGACATGGCTAAATGGTTAATTACCTGGATAAACGATGGCAAATACGAAGGAAAGGAAATTATCCCCGGCGGCTTCCGCAACGATGCCATCAGTTCGCAATCCATTATCAATGGCGCGTTGCCAGGTAAGGAAGAGCCCGGTATTTATTTTGCAAATTACGGATTTGGCTGGATGCTGCAGTCGTATAAAGGACATTACCGCGTGGAACATGGCGGCAATATCGACGGATTTTCGGCAAGTACCTGTTTTTTCCCGGCTGATAGCGTTGGCATCGTTGTATTATCCAACCAGGATGGCTCAACCGTGCCAAGCGTGGTAAGGAATTTGATTGCCGACAGAATGCTCAACATTAAATACCACGATTGGAACAGCGACCTTAAACACGCCGCCGATAAAGGCAAGGCCGAAGCCGCCAAAATGGGGAAGGAAAAGATCACAACCGCTGTAAAACACAACCCGGCAACGCATGCCCTCGCTGATTATGCGGGCAGCTTCAATAACCCGGGTTACGGCACGTTTAAAGTCCGTTTGATAAAAGATTCACTGTTCGTAAAAACATCGTCCAAAACCCTTTGGCTGCGGCACGCCAACTATGACGTATTTGAGATCTTTAATAAAGATCCGAAGGATGGCATTGATACTTCCGAAAAAGCTGATGTAAACATACAATTCAGGATAAACCTGGCTGGCGACATCGATGGTTTTGAAACCCAGCTTGAGGCAGGTTTAAAGCCGATAGTATTTACCCGCATAGCCGAAGCTAAACCGCTTACCACTGCCGAACTGCAAAAATATGTTGGCGATTATGAGCTGGGCGGCATAACAGCAAAAGTTTATATTAAGGACGGAAAAACCTTGTATGCCCTTGTGCCTGGCCAGCCGGATTATGAGCTGGTGCCTATCGGCAACGACAAATTCTCGCTGAAAGTTTTAAGCGGCTATTATCTTCAGTTCGGGCCCGCCGGTTCCGACAAAATAACCGAGGCCACGTTTATACAGCCTAATGGTAGTTTTAAGGCGAAGAAAAAGTAAACCGATGGTTTATGACTACCCGCTTTAAAAAAAACACCTGGTAAATACAAAGGACCGGTAATTACTGCCGGTCCTTCTTTTTTATGTAGTTTATTAGGATCTATTCAAGCTGGCTGCCTATTTTTTTAATCTTAAAAAGGTTAAACACAAGGAATATTAAGATCCCCCAAACAGCAATTAATATTGAATAAGCTATTAATTGAAGCCAGATAGGCGCTTTATCCCTGGTGGCAAACAGTGTGCGTTTGTTAAAGGTATTTACAGGGGTAAATTTTGCACCCCAG
The DNA here is from genome assembly GCA_030775685.1 of Bacteroidota bacterium. GTDB lineage: Bacteria > Bacteroidota > Bacteroidia > Sphingobacteriales > Sphingobacteriaceae > Mucilaginibacter. The sequence goes on along the minus strand of JALYIP010000036.1, from coordinate 510,438 downwards.
TTAACAGCCTTTTCAACAGATATATTGCCATATTGATCGTTATCTTCAATTTTAGCTATAAGCACAATACTTCCTGATTTTCCACCCGGAATACTATCTCTTTTAAAATCTGCAGATACATTGCCTGTCGAATCAGTGGTGAATGTCGGTGTTTCATTCACCGGTAAGTCACCTGTAAGGCGTTTTACGGCAATCTTAAGCTCCACACCTTTTACAGGCAACCAGGTGGTGTCCTTCATTTCCAAAACGGTGGCCGTAATAGTTTTATCGGTGGTATTTAACAATATTTTAGCGCGGGAAACTGTAAGGTCGGCCTTAGCTTCTTCATACTTTTTATCACCTTTAAATGTTGCTAAAAAAGTGTGCTTTACCGAAGTTGCCCATTGTTTTTTTACCGTTACCGGGATATAGATCCTGCCTTCGCCTTTCCTGTTTGTGGTGACGCTGCCAATAGATGTACCCGCAGAGTCCTTATCAAGGAACAATTTAAGGGTTATACCTGCAACGGGTTGAAACCTGCCGTCTACTTTGGTTTTTACCCTAACCAGCAGCGAGGGAACGGTATTGTTATTAACGTAGTAATTGATTGCAACGCTCAGGTCGCCTTTGGGTGCCGGCTGTGCAAAGGCACTATAGCTTGCAAATACGCCGGCAAATGCCAATAATGCGATAAAATATTTATACAGCCTTTTCATGTTGTTCAGTTAAAGTTTCTTGAATTGGTATCACAGGGAAAATTCTTGCCAGCAGGGTTATAATTAACAATGCGCCGGCTAATGATCCTATGGTTATGGCCCACTCTTCCCAGCTCGGGAAGTAATGCAGGTAACTTGCCGGGGCATCATGCATAGGCAGGAATGGATGCAGCAAAGTAGGCGTTACAATTAAGTAGCGTTTAAACCAGGCCCCAATTATTACCATTATGCCAACAATAAACACAGGCAATGGTTTCCTGCCCGATTTGAATAACAGGATAATTATCGGGATGATCATTCCTATCAAAATAGCGAACCAGAAAACAGGCGCAAAGTCTCCGCTGAAAAGGCCCGTTAAATAGCCTTCTTCCGATTTTTTCATTTTAAAGAACGGGGTTAAAAACTCGTTCATATTAAAATAAAGGTAAAGCAGCGATAACAATACCACTACCCGGCCCATCTTTTCAAAATGATTTTCTGTTATGTATTTTTCAAGATGATATGCCTTTCTGAAAACATACATGGCTACTACCACAGCCCCGGCCCCAACTAAAAAGGCACCAGCAATAAAATAAGCGCCAAAATTGGTACTGTCCCAGCCCGGCCTGTATGTTGTGGCAAACAGCCACGATGTTACCGTGTGAATAGTAAATGCCACAGGGATTATGGTGATACAAAGTATATTGATTGCCTTTTCGCTTAGCTTAAATTGTGCCGGCGTACCCTTCCAAAACGAACCCAGGTACCCGTAAAACTTGTGCAGTCCGTTACCCGATTTTTCTTTAAACCGAAGCAATATTTTAATATCAGGAAGCAGCGGGTAATACAAAAGCAGCAGGCTGATAAAAAAGTATGTAGTGATTACTATTACATCCCAGATAATTGGCGATTGGATGCGGCCATGGGTAAATAAATAGTAAAATCTTTCAGGACTACCCATATCCACAATAATAATCAGCGAAGCAAAAATAATAGCCGCTACAGCTATAATTTCGGCAATGCGCGTAAGTGGCGATCCCCATTTTACTCCGGCCAGTCTGAATATTGCCGTTATTAACGACCCTACCAGGCTAATTGCCACAAAAAATACAAAGTTTGAGATGTAAATACCCCACGATACATAATCACGCATAGCGGTAACTACCAAACCGTACCGGATTTGCCGGTAATAGGCAAATAAGCCTACCAAACAAATCACAGTTAATAAGGCAATCCATATTTTACCGGCTTTGCCAAATTTCTGGGGCAGCAGGTCATTTATTATCTTTTCATCTATTATTGAGTTTTCCACGTCTTAGCTATTTAATATTATTTATTCTGCACCTTGTCATTTTCAAGACCAGATTCAAAAGGGAAATTACGGCTTACAGGCGGCAGGTAATAAACGCTTGGCTTAGTTCCCAGGTCCTCCATTAAGCGGTAGCCCCCTTTGTCTTTGATCAGGTCGCTGAACCTGAAGGTTTCTGCACCGTTACTCACTGAATCTTCGTTAATATCGCCGAAGGCAAAAACGCCGTTAGGGCATGCCGAAACACAATGCGGCAGTTCGCCCATCCTGGTCATATCTGCACAAAAATCACATTTGCCAACTGTTCCCTTTTTTTGAGGGATACTGGTTTCGCACGAATATGGCTGGGCCGCAATGGCAGGTGCAATTTCAGGCGCTCCCCAGTTAAATACCCGGGTTGAATACGGGCATGCTGCCATACAAAAACGGCAGCCAATGCATCGGTCGCTGTCTATCAAAACTATCCCGTCCTGCCTTTTAAAGGTTGCATCAACGGGGCAAACCTTAACACATGGCGGTTCATCGCAATGCATACAGGTTGTTGGCTCCCAATAGGGCGCGGTATGCTCTGCATCCTGCATCGGGTCAACCTTGATCCAGTTCTCACCGGGATTTAATTCGTGTGCATGATTACAGGCCGACTGGCATTTCTTAAGGTTTTTACACCGGGAAAGGTCAATAACCATTACAAACTTTTTACCGGGTATACCTATCCTTGCTTCTGTATTGCTTACAGGCGGCATGTGAGGAACAGGTTTTAGAAATGCTTCATCTACCTCAATCTCTTCTCCATCAACTGATAACAGCTTTACTTTTTTGCCCGATGCCACAGCTATGTCACTGGCTCCGGCTTCAAACGGGTCGGCTTTGGGTGCACATCCTGATATTAACCCTGCAGTGATCAAACCGGTTAATAAAAAGTCTCTTCTTGAATTATTTTCCTTTTCCATTTTGCTTTTGTAAGGGCTATCCTCTTATTTTTTTATCCAGTTTTTAAGTTCGTTGTCCGTAACCTTTTTCCGGTTAGCGGTTAATAACGACGCATCTATTTCTACCAGCCTGCCGTCCTGCGTTAGCATTCTCACTGTGCCGCATTTTACTTCGGGCAGGGGCTGAACCTTATTTTTCTTGGTGAAAAAAGGAAGCCCTAACGATGCGGAAACAGCAGCAAATGCAGCAAAAGCGCCGGCCTTCCAAACAAACCTTCTTCGTGATTGTGAATTTGCCGGTGTTATTTTTTCCTGGTCATTCATAATATTTATGCTTTAAATAGCGTGTTAAAAAATGGCATAGGTTAGGCCGTCCGGCTGTTTTAAATAAATTTTACAGCCGATCAGGAATACCTTTTGATGTGCAGTTTTTATCAATTAAAACAAACCGGCCTTAACTAAAAAGCCGTTTTGTTTTAATTGAGGTGTTACTACTTCTTTAATGAACGTATGTAGTTCACTACGTTCCAAATGTCATCAGCATCCGGGATTTTCTTTTTGAAGCTTGGCATGTCATCGCGTCCTTCAGAGATCTTGTAAAAAAGAGATCCGTCAGATTGCGATTGTAAAGCCGCTTTGGTCATGTCTTCTGGCTGAGTTTTTAACTGGGCCGCCTTGCTGCCATCACCCAAGCCGGTTTTACCATGGCATGATGCACAATGCAAATTCCATAGCGATTTCCCATCGGCTATTGATTGCTTGCTCGATTTAACCGCGTTGGCCATTTTCGCGCTTTTTTCCGGAACAGGCCATGGCTTGGTTTGCTGGATGCTGGTAAAAGCAACACTCATAGCGCTCACGGCAAAAACCGAAGTGATTAACATTAGATTAGTTTTCATAGAACTTAACTTAATTATTATGTGATTAAAAACATTGGATATTAATGGTAGCTGTTCTCCCATTGCTAATTCCACAAGCGGGTAATGTTAAACCCGATAACGAATTGGCCGCCTTTCATCTTTGTACCGTCAGATTGTGTGTACTTAAAGGGGCTGTTTGTATTATACAGGTTGTTTTTCCCAGGGTTTAACATGGAGTAGTTACCCATAAACAACTGGAAAGTGTGGCCGCTTGTAGCAAACTCAAATCCAAACGATAAATTAGGACTGGGGTTATTGGTGGCATGGTGGGTTAAAGGCTGATCGTAATTGAGTAATACTGCAGTTGCGTCACCCAGTTTGTATCTCCCGGAAACGGCAATCGCAAAGTGGTCATGCTTCATTTCTTCAAAAATACTTTGCCCGGTACTGTCATTTTTTGTGTAGAAACCTTGTACCGCATTTTGGTGCGTAATACTTGGCGCTACCTGTAACGACAGTTTGTCGTTTATCTTCCTGGCAATAATTATTTGGTTGAAGGAAATAAACCGGTCTGATTGATGGGCGAAGAGGGTGTTGCCAACATCCTTACGTGTATCAATAGCCAAATCTCCATAATAGGTTATACTCACCGGAAATTTGCCTTTGGTTTGTTTCATGATCGCATATTTTGCGCTTCCATCCCAAAGCATATCAAATTTGTCGATGCCGATACCCAGGTTAAGATTATTAATAGGCGCATAGCCAACACCAATGCGGATGTTGGAAGAGGCAAACAGCCCCCAGAAATCAGAGTAGCCGTTATTAACCGTTCCAAATCTGTGCTGAATATCCATCTCAAATGTGCCTTTAACGGGTACCATTACTGTTTGATTGTCAATTATCCATACACTTTGAAAGGTGTTTTTTACCGGTTTGGCTTTGGCTGGTACATCTGCTTTTGCCGCGGCCGTAGTGTCCTGGGCATGAAGGGTTACCTGGTGTAGTAACAAACAACAAACCAGGCACAGGCTTACTTTAAGCAGGCGGGTTGGTAAATTTATTTTTAGTTTCACGTCGTTATTTTTTAAGTCACTTAATTATTAAGGGCACCGGTTCTTATCCAGTCATAAATTTTTTGCCTGTCGGCAGCGCTTGGAATGTGTACCTGCATATTTCCGTTGATCATTATATACAGATCGCTTTGTTTTGGAACAATGGTATTCACGAATCCGCCGTTAACCAGGCTATTGTATGATACAGCTGTTTCCAGGTCGGGTGCTTGTGCGCCTGCAACATGACAGCCCGATAAGGCGCAACTGGTATTAAGCAGCGGGGCTATGTCTGTTTTATAACTATATTCTATCGGTGCGGCATTCGGATCAGTTCCTGATTTTGGCAGGATAACATCCTTGTAGCAGCCCGTAACTCCGATCACCATCACAAAAAGGATCCCGGCAATAATTGCTAATCGTTTCATCGTAAGTTGTTTTTTATTACTTGTTATTAAAGTTGGCATTAACTACAATGCTTACTTTGTCGGCAACCTCAGTGTTTATGATGCCGAAATCAGCTTTATTTATCTGGAACTCTAGTTTTAGTCCAAACTCGCTGTTGGTGGTTCCCGGTACAAGTGTTTCAGGTACATAGCTTAATTTTCCAACTATTGATTGTGTTACCGCCGGCCCGGTGCCTACCTGCCAGGTAAAATCAAAGGTTACTATGTAACCGCTGCTGGCCGCATCAAAGGCCACTGAAGTAGTTTTAATACGGGCAACATTTGCTGCTGTAAGGTTTTGGGTGCCTGCTACAATTTTAGTGGTGCCAAAAGTGGTGATCAAACAACCGCCATCACGGCCCGGCTCGCCTGTATTTACCTGGTTGGTTTGAATATATCCGGCAAAGTGTGTTTTGGCAGGTTCATTTTCGTAAAACGCCCATGAAGTATCAGGCACCGGCTGCTTGGTTGTGATGTAATTCAGCATCATTGCATCCTTCAAATCAGCTATCCCGAATTGGTTGAATTTTCCGGTTAAATCAGCTCCTACTTCTAAAAATGGGCTCGACCAGTTAACAGCACTGTGTACCTTGTCGAATTTCCATTGGCTGGTATCCCCTAACACCACTCCCGCAAGGTGTACATGTGTACCGCGGCTAATTTTTACCGCAGTGGATACGGCCGCAGGCAAAGGGTCGTTTTTATGCGTGCAACTTGCTACTAATCCATAACCGCTTATGAAAATTAGAACAATCATCAGTATTTTGTTGAATCGTTTCATAACATTGTTTTATTTAAGATTTTGATGTGTTTTTATAATGTCAAAAGTATAGGGTGGAATTTTACGGTTAGATGACGGTTCAGCGTTTATTAAATGATCTTAATCACTAATCACAAAATCACTTAAGGGTGTCTTTTTTGCAGCCTGTTTGTTTGATGATGTTGTATTTGTTTGTTTCTATAATAAGCATAGAGTGTAACCAGGATTGCCAAAAAGCCAAGTACCCCCAGGTTTAAGATCATGCTGGCGCCATAAACCTTCATGTCGTTTTTCACGATATTATCATCCGCAGTATGCGTAGTGAACTGGATGAACAAGTCACCAGCGAGGACGCAGAAAAACACCAAACTATGAATCAAGCTTAATACAGGCCTTTTATTAAATACCGGCAACCAAAAAGCAATGGGTAAAAGCCCCCAGATTACTAAATAAGATTGTTGAATGAGGAGTCGGATATGCTCAGTGGAATAATCGGGATAAAGCTTTCTAATTTGAAACCCCAGGAATAACGTACCAACAAACGCGTAAGTAAATGGCAGCAGTAAAACCAGTCTGTCAACAAATTTGCTTTTAAACAACTTGTTCCCGGAGAGAAAAAGCACAGCCGTATAAACCAGTGCATAGCCGGAAAAAAAGGCCATGGTTTCGAGTTTCTGTACGTATGCTAAAAAACTATTATCCATAAATAACGATTTCGAATTTTTACTGAGATAAGGGCGTTACCAGTGTAACGATGGCAATTTACACCTGTATTCCTGGTAGAAATATGATGCATGTCACTTAAAAAGATGACCGTTATGCGGTTTAAGGAATATTAGAAATGCCAGGTTTTTTACATTCGGGGGCTGTTATACCACCTTATTTTATTGAAGAGGGAACCGTACGACATACCGATCTGGAAACGTAAATTAAAGCCCTTGAAATAATGGAATTGTACCTATTATACTTTTCGGGCATATAAGGAGAGCTTAAGTAATGTTAACTCCAAATCATTATTTTAGCAATTACTTGCTACATCTTGAAATTTTCATTAAATAAACGTACCTTTGCAAAAAATTTAAGAGGCGCATTTTCATGCAAAAAATAAGAAATATAGCGATCATCGCTCACGTTGACCACGGCAAGACTACCCTGGTTGATAAAATATTACACGCTTGTTCTATCTTTCGTGATAACGAACAGACAGGCGAATTGATATTGGACAACAATGACCTGGAGCGCGAACGAGGTATCACCATCGTTTCAAAAAACGTTTCGGTTATGTACAAGGATGTTAAGATCAACATCATCGATACCCCTGGTCACGCCGACTTTGGTGGCGAGGTTGAGCGCGTTTTAAAGATGGCTGATGGTGTTTTATTGCTTTGCGATGCATTTGAAGGCGCTATGCCTCAAACCCGCTTTGTAACACAAAAGGCTTTGGCCCTTGGCTTAAAACCTATTGTTGTTGTAAACAAGGTTGATAAGGAAAACTGCCGCCCTGAAGAAGTTTACGAACAAATTTTTGAATTGTTCTTCAACCTTGAAGCAACTGAAGATCAGCTGGATTTCCCGGTTATCTACGGCTCGTCAAAACAAGGCTGGATGAGCACCGATTGGAAGGTTCCAACAGATAATATTTTCCCTTTGATGGACGCCATTTTGGCTAACATCCCTCCTGCTCCTATTGCCGAAGGTACTTTACAAATGCAGATCACCTCTTTGGATTATTCTTCATTTGTGGGCCGTATCGCAATCGGTCGTGTTGCACGTGGTACTATAAAAGAAAACATGCCGGTATCGTTGGTAAAACGCGATGGCACTATTCAAAAATCACGCATAAAAGAACTTTATACTTTTGAAGGCTTAGGTAAAGTTAAAGCTACTTCGGTTAGCTCTGGCGATATCTGTGCCGTAGTTGGTATTGATGGTTTTGACATTGGCGATACCATTGCCGATTTTGACAAACCGGAACAACTGGAAGTTATCCATATTGACGAGCCTACCATGAACATGCTGTTCACCATTAACACTTCACCGTTTTTTGGTAAGGAAGGCAAGTTTGTAACCTCACGCCACCTGCGCGATCGTTTATACAAGGAAATGGAAAAGAACCTGGCGCTTAAGGTTGTTGAGACCGAATCGCCTGATTCATACTTAGTGTATGGCCGTGGCATTCTCCATTTATCAGTATTGATCGAAACCATGCGCCGCGAAGGGTATGAATTGCAGGTTGGCCAGCCACAGGTTATTGTTAAAGAAATTGACGGTGTTAAATGCGAGCCGGTTGAAACTTTGATAGTTGACGTACCTGGTGAAGTTGCCGGTAAGGTAATTGAGCTGGTAACACAACGCAAAGGCGATCTGCTTGTAATGGAGCCAAAAGGCGATTTACAGCACCTTGAATTTGATATCCCTGCACGCGGTATCATCGGCTTACGTAACAACGTACTGACTGCTACAGGCGGCGAGGCTATCATGGCACACCGTTTCAAGGCTTATGAGCCATGGAAGGGTACAATCCCAGGCCGTTTAAATGGCGTATTGGTATCAATGGATACCGGTAAAACTACTGCTTTTGCAATTGATAAATTACAGGACCGTGGTCGTTTCCATATCGATCCCGGAACTGATATCTACGAAGGACAGGTTTTAGGTGAGCACATCCGCGATAACGATTTGGTTATTAACCTTACCAAAGGCAAGCAGTTAACCAACATGCGTGCATCAGGTAGCGATACCAACGTGCGTATTGCCCCTGCTATCAAATTCTCGTTAGAAGAATCGATGGAGTACATCCAGGCCGACGAATACATTGAGGTAACCCCGCAAAGCATCCGGATGCGTAAGATCTTCCTGAACGAAAACGAAAGAAGAGTTAACGCTAAAAAGTTTGTTAATCAATAAGAAGTTGATTAGGTTGATTGAGAGAGCGGTTAATTGAGGTAGATAATTAACAAATATATAGAGCATCCGGGTTTACCGGATGCTTTTTTGTTTCAAATAAAAAGCTACATTTATATCCGTAATAACATTCCATGAAAAAAATTTACCTTATCACAATTGCTGCGCTCGGATTTATATTTATCCTGAATTCGTGCAGTAAGATTACTGACATTCAGACAAAGCCGGACCATTCCATACAACTTACGTTCGATACCGTCCGGATTACGCAGGGCACAACGCAATTTCTTGCCGCGAAAAATTATCACGCTGATCAAATTAACTGGGCCTCATCTGATACTTCCATAGCAAAAATAGATGCCACAGGGCTAATTAATGCTTTTCGCCCGGGCGTGATTACTATAACAGCAGTTAGTAAAACTTATGCGGTTTCGGCAAAATGCGTAGTTATTGTTGGTGGAAACAATATTTCGGATACCAAAGTATCTGATGTTTCAGTTGGCGCCGACGGTTCTATTTACGTTATCGGGACCGATTTAGTGTCGCCTACCGGCGGATACGGCATTTATAAGGTTGCGGGCGACAAATTGAATAAGCTGCCTTTATGTGCAGGTGTAAGGATAGCCGTAGGCCCGGATGGCAGGCCATGGGTAGTTAATAAATCACATATCGTTTATCGCTTCCGTGATTCAACATCTGCCTGGGAACAACTACCCGGTACAGCTACCGACATAGGGATCGGCGCCGATGGTTCAACATTCATTATTGGTACGCAGGATGTTTCACCAAGCGGGGGTAAAAATATTTTGAAGTGGGATGGCAGCAACTGGACTACTATGCCAGGGTGTGCAGGTATCCATATTGCGGTGGACCCAACAGGGATTCCTTATGTAGCTAACCTATCAAACATTGTTTACAAATACGATGGCATAAGTCTCTGGAACCCTATTGGTGGAGTTTCAGCTAACGACATCGGGATTGGCGCTAATGGCAGTGTATATGTAACCGGAACTACCGGTTCGCCAATCACTATAGCCAAATTAATTGATCCGGGGTCCTGGGCTTCAATTTCAGTAAGTTCCACAGTTGCCACAAGCATATCTGTTAAACCAAACGGGGATATCGTTTATATCGATGGCAATGGGTTATTGCATTTAAACTAATCGTACTAAACATAAAAAACGAAACCCGCCATTTAAATAGCGGGTTTCGTTTTTTTAATACATTTGCACAAATATGCGCTTCCCCAACATTAAAGGTTTTGATCAGCAGGCTTTAGAAAAGTATTTCAAAAATACGGGAATGAGCTTTATTGGCAAGGTGGGCAGCCTGCTTATCAAACTCATTGTTAACATTGCTGTTGCACGGTATCTAAGCAAAGCCAGGCTGGGAATTATAACCGGTGGTATTACTTATATCTATTTATTTTCAGCGCTTGCCACGCTAGGCCTTGATCAATTTATAGTTAAAGAGCTTCACCAATTCCCGAAGAACCGTGACCAAATTTTAGGCACATCATTTTGGATGAAGCTAACGGCCGGCTTAGGCTGTGTACCATTAATATGGTTAGCCTACCAGATTTACCCCGCCCAGGGAACGCCATATAATTATGTGCTGATAATTTCAGCGGTAGGCGTTTTCCAGGCTTTTAACGTTATCGATTCCTATTTCCAATCGGAAGTACAATCGAAATACATTATGCAGGTACAGGTTTTGGGTAACCTTTTGTCTGCGGCAATAAAGCTGGTGCTTATTTATCTGAAGATGCCGCTTATTGCATTTGTCTATGCTTACGCTTTAGATTTTCTGCTGCTGGCCACTGGATACTACTTTACCTATCAGCGTAAAGGGCGGAATATTTTCAATTGGGCATACAATAGTCAATTGGCAAAAAAACTGCTACAGCATTCGTGGCCGCTGATCATATCGGGAATAATGGTTTCCTTATACATGAAGATAGACCAATTGATGATCCAGAACATCTCAGGCGTACCTGAAGCAGGTGTTTATGCCACAGTAGCTTCATTAAGCGAGGCCTGGAATTTTATCCCTACTGTTATCGTAACAACCTTGTTCCCCGCCATATTAAATGCCCGGAGGGATGATTTGGAGCGTTATAAAAAACGCATTCAAAGCCTGTACGACTTAATGGTTTACCTGAGCTTACCGGCGGCTATCATTATTACGTTTTCCTCGCATTTAATCTACAAGATTTATACACCCGAGTTTGCTTATGCTGCACCTACACTGTCGGTACATATTTGGTCAGGAGTGTTTGTGTTCCTGGGGGCGGCAAACAGCCAATATCTAATAGCCGAGGGTTATGTTAAGCTTACCTTTTGGCGCACAGGGTTTGGTGCTTTGGTGAACATCGTGCTTAACCTTATCCTGATCCCCAAAATGGGTATGATGGGGGCCGCTATTGCCACATTAATTGCTTACGCCAGTTCAGCATTTTTTGTATTGCTGATCCCAAAAGTAAACAAGCAGGGCGTTATGATGTTAAAATCATTATTTCTAATTTCGCTCGCACAAAAAATTATTAAAAAATGAGTAAAGTTTCCTCATTGCTTCAAGTATTAACCAGCCCTGCAAGGCTGAAGGCGTTGTTGTCATTTAACCATAAAGGATATTTGAACGATATAGGATGGTTCAAAGGTTTCGACAGCAAATCGCCGGTTGACGGTGAGGGCAACCCTATTCCGTGGGTAACTTATTCTTTTATCGATTTTATAAAGGAGCGCATCCAGAAGCACCATTCTGTATTTGAATTCGGCTCCGGAAACTCCACTTTTTTTTATGCCAAATATGCGGGGCTGGTAGTTTCGGTTGAGCATGATAAGGAATGGTTTGACAAGATCGTAAAATCCAAGCCGGCCAATTCAGAAATGATCTTTTGTGAACTGATCCGCGATGGTGACTATTGCCGGATGCCCATAAAGCTTGAGGAAAAATTCGACATACTGATTGTGGATGGCCGCGACAGGGTAAATTGCTGCAAACAGGCTGTAAATGCAGTTTCTGAAAATGGGGTAATTGTATTGGACGATTCAGAACGCGACTTTTACCAGGAGGGTATTAAGTTTTTAAAGGGCAAAGGATATAAGGAATTGTCATTCAGCGGAATTTCGCCCGGGTTATTCTACCGTAAATCAACATCTGTATTTTATAAGGCCGCCAATTGCCTTGATATTTAACAAATTAGTTCGGCCGCAAACTGCTGCTTACCACCTAACTAATAAGCAATTAGTGAGCTAGCGTTAACCATTGCATGCCGTTTTTTATCATTGTGCAAAAAAATATCAGGGCACGAAAAAAAATGTTTCTGAATTAGGCAGCGGAATATTAGCTTTATATACTTTTTACTCCGGGCTTTATTGATAACTATTGAACACATTTTACCGTAAAAGTTTCTGTTTAGGCACAATAAAAAAAGGCATGCGCTTTTTAACATTCCTGTTGGCTTTTATTACCTTTTGCTTTTACGCCCAGGCTGGTTTAAAGCCGGTAAATAGTCTACATCCGCCTAAAAAAAATCCAATAATAAGATTTGCTCCAGGCCACATCTTGACCTTTAAAATTCCTCAGCAAATAGCCCCTGAAGTTATTGACGAAACCAATCATTCCATTGGGATTGTGGTACACGCGGGACAAGCTATTACTTCATTAACACCAACAATAACAGTAACGGCCGGCTCAACGGTAAACCCGGCATCCGGGGTTCCGCAGAATTTTACAAGCGCTGTGGGTTATACTGTTGATGGCGCGGATCCAATTGGTGGCACTTATTACTCTGTAAACGTTTTGGCTGCGAGAAGTCCATCACCAATATGTAACGGCGGATTTACAACACTAACAGGCGACCCGCCGGGTGCAATTCCCGGAACTTACATATGGCAAATACTCAGCTCTCCCGGCAACTGGACAAATGCAGCAGGAGCAAATACCGGAGCAGATTATACAACTGCAGCACTTTCCAGTAATCCAACCACTGCAAAAATCTACTCGTTCAGGCGGAGCATCACAACCATTTTCGGTACAACTTATGATTCATATAACGACCTTACCGTAAACCCGTCTGTTTCAATCGCCAATAATACAGCTGCGGCCTCAGGTGCCACATCTTTTTGTGTAAGCGGCAATGTCGGAATAATTAACGGAAGCCCCCCTACCGGCGGCAACGGAAGTTATACCTATCTGTGGCAAATCTCTACAAATAATGGAGGAAGTTTCAGCAATATAGCCGGCGCAAGTGCGCAACTCCAGAGCTATGTCCCTCCTGCACCGCTTACAGCAACTACCGTTTACCAGCGAATAGTAACTTCCGGACCTTGTACCCCGCCCACCATAAGTAACCCGGTTAAATATACTATTGTACCGCCCCTGACAAATAATTTCCTGTTTCCATTGGGCACTACGTCCTTCTGCGATAAATCAACCCCTTTAATAATTAACGGAAACATACCATCAGGTGGTACGGGTACCGTTGAGTACCAATGGCAAAGGTCGGTAGGCGGTGCACCGTTTACCGACATTACGGGTCCCGGCACTAACGGTAATGATTACGACGTCCCTATTTTACTCCAGACAACCTCTTTTCGCCGGGGAGCAACATCCGGTGCATGTTCTACGCCGATATACAGCAACGTCATCACAATAAACATAATAGAATCTATTAACAGCAATGCGATTACCCGGCATGGGCCCGACGTATTTTGCGTCGGCGGAGATCCCGAAACCATTACAGGTAATCAGCCGGGAGGGGGTAATGGCACATTAAACTATCAATGGCAAAGCCATATAGAGGGGGGAAGCTTCGCTAACATTCAAGGTGCGAATGGTCAAAATTATGATCCACCGCCAATAAGCGTAACTACCTACTACCAGCGCACAGTAACCTCCGGGCCGTGTACTACACCTAATATTGGTAATCTCATTATTTTAACTGTTTTACCTGCTTTAGCAAATAACAAAATAACTCCCCCTCCTGTCAATTCATTTTGTGCAACCGGCGATCCTGGCGTAATCCAGGGAAATATACCCACAGGCGGAGACGGTACGCCTGTTTATACATGGGAATCATCTACTGATGGTACAAATTTTAATCCCATAGCCGGTGCTGCCGGTCAAAATTACGACCCGCTTCCCATAACCATTACAACATATTATCGCAGGGGGGTAACTTCCGGAGTTTGTAATACTCCGCTATACAGTACCCCGGTTAAAATTACAGTTCAAAACGCTTTATCCAATAATATAATAACGCCACCTTCAACCGTTAACTTTTGCGCAGGGGGTACTCCCGGAGATATTCAAGGCAACCCAGTTACCGGAGGCGATGGCGTTAATTATAACTATCAATGGCAAATCTCGACAGACGGCACTAATTATACCAACCTTGCCGATGGCGTTGGCCAAAACTACCATCCGCAACCTGTAACTCAAACAACCTGGTATCAGCGTACGGTAACTTCCGGTGCCTGTACTGTGGCATCAATCAGCGCGCCGGTTAAAATAACCGTTACGCCTGCAATTACATCCAATATAATAAATCAACCACCCAACGCCTCTTATTGTGTAACAAGCAGCCCGGTAACTATTACAGGGCAACCACCAACGGGCGGAAATGGCTCATATACTTATCAATGGGAAAGTTCTACAAACAATACCCCCTATGTCCCGATAAACGGTGCAACCGCAGCGGATTATCCTGTACCGGCTTTAACTACCACAACCTCGTTTAAACGGGTGGTATCGTCCGGCTTTTGCGTGGGTACTTCAGAGAGTAATGCCGTAGTAATAACCATTAATCCGGCGCTTGCCAATAATATTATAACAGCACCACCCGTGAACAAATTTTGCGAAGCGGGCGATGCAGGCCCAATTACAGGCCCGCCACCATCAGGCGGCGACGGTAATTATACCTATCGGTGGGAACAATCAACCGACAACATTATTTTTACCCCAATAAATGGCGAGACAGGAGCAACTTTTGATCCGCCAAATCTTACCTCAACCATGTTTTACCGCCGGGTTGTAACAAATTCAGTTTGTACCACCCCTTTGATCAGCAATGTTGTCGAAATACATATTACACCGCCATTAACACGCAATCAAATTACACCGCCATTAACCACAACATTCTGCACAAGTGTTGACCCTGCAATTATCCCAACAGGATTCCCTCAGGGGGGCGACGGCATTGCTTCTTATAAGTACCAGTGGCAGTACTCCACAGATAATGGCGCTAACTGGCATGATATTTTAGTAAACGGAACATCGATTGATTATGATTCGCCCCCTATTACTGTTACCACTTCACTTCGGCGTACGGTAACTTCGGGCGCTTGTACTGTGCCTTTCCCCAGCAATGTGGTTACCTTTACAATAATTCCAAGCCCAACAAATGTCTTGGTGAATGCGGTTGTTCCAATTTGCCCCGGCAATCCGGCGACTATTTCTGTAACCTCGCCCGATCCAAACCTTACTTACCTGTGGTACGATTCGCCTTCAAAGAATAACAACGTATATACAGGCCCTGTGTATACAACAGACCCCCTAACTGCAAGTACAAAGTTTTATGTCGAGGCTTCAAATGGCACTTGTGCAAGCCCGTTACTTACAACTGTAGATGTAACCGTCCTGACCCCGCCCAGTGCGCCTGTGCTGGTTAACGCTACCCCAGTTATTTGTGCAGGTTCAACCACCACGCTAAGTGTTGCTAACCCGCAGGCATCGTTAACTTATAATTGGTACCCGTCAAATGCAAACCCCGATCAGCCTGCTATCTGGTCGCTTCCCGACTTTACGCCGCCCCCGGTAGGTAATAATATTACCTACTATGTACAGGCGGTAAACAGCGCCGGTTGTATGTCGCCATATACAGCTGCTACCATTACAACGAAACTGGCGCCAAAATTAGTAACCGCAAAGGGCACAAGCGTTTGTCCCGGCTATCAAGCCAGCCTAACAGCCACTACTTTCGACCAAAACGTAACTATAAACTGGTATGCTGCTGCTACCGGAGGTTCCAGCCTGCAAGTCGGCCCCGACTTTCAAACGCCTCCGGTTAATGCCGCAACAACTTATTATGTAGATGCCACTGATAATGCTACAGGCTGCCCATCGCCCTCCCGAACAGCTGTACAGGTCGACTTGCTCCAACATTTAGCTACGCCGGTGCCCTTTGTAAGTTCAGTTACTACATCAACCATAACGTTCCAATGGCCTGCAGTGCCGGGTGCCGGAGAATATGAAGTAAGTACTGATGGCGGTACCACATTCACCTTCCCTACAGGAGGTGTTTCTGGTTTAACCCACGAAGTTAGTGGGCTACAGGTTAATGAAAGTATTACCATTATTGTGCGCGCTACCGGGGCACCATGCCAGTTAAGCGCTAATTCATTACCGGTAACAGGTACCACGATAGACCCATTGGCCGACCTCATATTTGTGGCCAATGCGTTTACCCCAAATGGCGACGGCAAAAATGATGTGGTATATGTGCGCAATAGAAATATAAAGAGCCTGAAATTTTATGTGTACGACCAATGGGGCGAAATGCTGTATACCACGGTAAACCAGCAAAACGGCTGGGACGGTACATATAAAGGCAGGGCTGAGCCTGCAGGAGTTTATGTATATTACCTGGAGGCTATAATGAACGACGGAAAACAAGTGAAGAAAAAAGGAACGGTTACATTAATAAGGTGAGAAAGCTAATTGTATTCATATCGGTATTACTCCAGTTGGGGGCCATCAGCACTTTAAAGGCGCAGATTGATCCGCACTTTTCGCAGTATTATGCCTATCCGCTATGGCTTAATCCCGCCTTAACCGGCGTAATTGACGGCACAGCGCGCATAAACGCCAATTTTAAGGACCAATGGGTAGGCATTCCAAATGGCTATAAAACCGGTGGCCTATCTATGGATGTTCGCTCAGGCGATAAGGTTGGCCTGGGCTTCAACGTAATTAACCAGGCTGCCGGCACTGCGGGGTATAATTATTTCGCCGCATACGGCTCATTTGGCTACGGGATAGCTATCTCTTCCGATGGCACACAAAAACTGCATTTCGGCCTGCAGGCCGGGCTCATTAACCGCAGCTTCGACCCCAGCAAAGCACAGTTCGATAACCAGTACAACTCCGGTGTTGGCGGTTACGATCCTACATTACCCTCCAACGAAAGCTTTCCAACCACAGGCGCAACCGTATTTGATGCCGGCGCCGGGATATTTTATTATGATGGCGATCCTTTACATAAGGCAAATATGTTTGCCGGCATAAGCGCCGCACACCTCAATGGGCCAAGCGATCCCTTCGCTACCGAAGGTGTGAGCACTAAGCTGCCTATCCGATTTACGGCCCATGCAGGGGTCAAGATCAAGGCGTCTGATGATTTTGATGTAACCCCGCATGCCGTTTTCATCAGTCAGCAGGGGGCTTCGATAAAGGCGTTGGGCATTTACTCCGAACTAAAGGCCGATCCCAATAATGGTCTTATCCTTGGTGCCATGTACCGCCTTGGCGACGCGGCGGTGGCAGATGTGGGTTACCACGTAAAAAGCCTGGTGATTGCTGTAAGCTACGATTTTAATACTTCGGCCTTAAGACAGGCCACAAACGGACAAGGTGGATTTGAACTGTCGTTGAGTTATGTGTTTAAATATAACAATAACCCTTCAGAGGTTTGTCCGAAGTTTTAGGGCGATAAACTGATAAACGCCATGCCAATTCTGTGATCTCTGTGCGTACTCAGTGAACTCCGTGTTAAAATTTAACCGCAAAGGTCACGAAGAGGTTCGCAGAGAAACGCAGAGATTTAATAAATAAAATTAAACTTTATCCGCATTAAATTGCTGAATACTCTAAATTTGAATCCTGAACAATCAGGGCCAACTCCATGCAACAATCTGCCATAAGCGATAATGTTAAAACCGCGTACGACGAATTTTACGAAAAGCACGACGAGGCGTGGCGGATGCTTGGCGCAAAATATAAGGCGCAGCACATTATTGATGTTTGCCGCGGCCGTATTTTCAAAAAAGTGCTGGAAGTTGGCGCCGGCGACGGCAGCATTTTAAAGTTACTTGCCGATAAGGACTTCGCTCCGGAATACCACGCTGTCGAGATCTCTGAAAGTGGCGTGGAACACATCAAAACACGGGAGATCAAAAACCTTAAATCTGTTCAAATTTTCGACGGTTATAAATTACCGTTTGAGGACAATAGTTTCGACCTCATCATCCTGTCGCACGTTTTGGAGCATGTGGAGCATGAACGCATTCTGCTCCGCGAGTTAAAGCGCGTTGCTCGTCATTATATTATCGAGGTGCCACTCGATTACCGGGCTGGTGTTGACACGCGGATCAAACATTTTTTAGCTTACGGGCACATCAATGTTTACACCCCAACGTCGCTCCGTTACCTGTTAAGTACCGAAGGTTTTGTGGTAGAGGATGATCTTACATCAATGATTGAACCCGAGGTTACCCGTTTTAACACCTTCATCAACCAAAAAAAGCCCAAAAGCCTGGTTACCAATTTGAAGATCAATGCAGAATACGCAGTTAAAAGCAGCCTTGGGAAAATTTTCGGAAAAAAATTAAATGAGCAATTAGCCAGCGCTTATACCGTTTTATGTACTAAAGCCGAGCAGCACCTCGAAATATTTTAACCAATACATGCAAAACCTTGCCCCGATTGCCCTTTTTGTTTACAACCGGCCCGAGCATACGCGCCGTACCATCAGCTATTTACAGAAAAATTTACTGGCCGACGAATCGCGCCTTTTCATTTTTTCGGATGCGCCAAAAACAGATGATGATAAGCTAAAGGTGGAGCAGGTAAGGCAGTTGATAAAAGAAACAACGGGGTTTAAGTCGGTAAAGGTAGTGCTCCGCAAGGAAAATCTTGGGCTGGCAAACTCCATCATCAGCGGGGTAACGCAGCTGGTAAATGAATACGGCAAGATCATTGTTTTTGAGGATGATCTGCTATCGTCGCCTTATACCCTGCAATATTTTAATGAAGGGCTAACCAAATATGCCACCGAAGAAAAGGTAATGCACATTGGCGCCTACATGTATGAGCTGGCTGATAAGAAACTGGCGCAAACCTTCTTCTTCCGCGCGGCAACCAGCTGGGGCTGGGCAACCTGGGCCAGGGCATGGAAGGATTTTGAAGATGATGTGGATGTACTGCTCAACCAATTCGACAAGCACAAAACCGACCAGTTCTCCATCAACGGCACCATGAACTTCTGGAAACAGTTAACCGGTTTCAAAGCCGGGAAAAACGATTCCTGGGCTATCCGATGGTATGCCTCTATATTTTTGAAAGGCGGCTTAACGCTAAACCCCTCAACCTCGTTCATCCAAAACATTGGTAACGACGGCAGCGGTGTACACTCCAACAAAGAGAACATGTACCAGGTACGCATCGCCAAGAAGGCAGTAACCAAGTTTCCAACAGAAATAAAAGAAGATCAGCAAGCTTATGCCGCTATCAAACACTTCCTCAAAAACCGAAAGGGTAGCCTGCTTAAACGCGGCCTAAGGTTTGTAAAGCAGCTACAGGTTAAGTATTTGGTAAAGAAATAGCTTCTTCTTTTCGCAATTTATTAAATCTTGTCATTGCGAGCGGTAGCGCGGCAAACTCGTCGCCATGCATTTACGCTTACAAGTTCTACACCGTTATATCAACTCTGTAAAGCTGCGAGGTTGCTTCACTCGTTCCTCCTTCGCAATGACAAAGTGGGTTAGTTTTTTGTGCGAAGGAGATTGTCAACTTTTAAAAAGTTGACAATTCTGACATGCGGGGGATTTTTTCTACCCCTTCAACCCCTCAATCTCCTTCAACGTCTTCGGTAAATACTTACCTAAAAGCTGGCTCCCGGTATCAGTAATCAAAAAGTTATCTTCAATCCTGATCCCGCCAAAATCGCGGTAAGTGTTCAGTATATCGTAATTGATAAAATCAGCGTATTTGTTTTCCGCTTGCCAGCGGTCTATCAGTTCAGGGATGATATAAATGCCCGGCTCAACGGTAAGCACAAAACCAGCTTCCAGCTCGCGGCCCAGGCGCAACGACTTTAAACCGAAAATGGATGTTTCCTTTTTAAGCGTATCGGTATACCCTACATATTGTTCACCCAGATCTTCCATATCATGCGTATCCATACCCAGCATGTGGCCAAGTCCGCATTGAAAAAACATGGTATGCGCGCCGGCTTCAACCGCTTCGGCTGCATCGCCCTTCATGATATTTACTTCAGTCAGCCCTTCAACCAACTTCTGGCAGGCGGCTAAATGGATATCCTTGTACCTTACACCGGGTTTCAACATGCTGATGGCATGATCCATTGAGTTCAACACCACCTGGTATAATTCTGCCTGGCGGGTAGTAAAGCTTTTGCCTACCGGGAAGGTACGGGTAAGGTCGCCGCCGTAGTGCATGGCATTTTCAGCGCCGATATCGCTTAAAACCATGCGGCCTTCCTGTAGGGTGTTGCCATAGTAATGCGTATGCAGCGTTTGCCCGTGGGTTGTAATAATAGCCGGATAACCTAAACGCGCATTATTGGCAATAGCAACTTCATGTGCTTTGGCAACCAGCTCGTATTCCTTAATCCCGGGGCGGGTGTGTTTGATAACTGCCAGTTCCATATCCACGCTGATGTTCACCGCCTTTTCCAACTCGGCAACTTCCAGCGGTGTTTTTATAACCCGCTGTGCAATCACGGCTTTAATCAGCTTAACAGAAACATATTTGGCTAAGTCGGCCAAACTGGTGTTCAGCCACGCGGCAAGTTTAATTTTATTTTCAGGGCGATAAGGCGGCAAAATATGTACCGGCCTGCCCGATGTTATGGCTTTATGGATGTAATGGGTTACCTGGTCGTAAGGCTTGGTTTGGGTAACGCCAACCATGGCAGCCATTTTGCTCACGGTAGGCAAGGTGCCTGTCCAAACAATATCATCTATGGTAAGTTCATTACCGAAGATCACCTCTTCGCCCGTATCAGTATCAATAATGGCCGCAAGCCCGTGCGTATCCAATCCAAAATAATAAAGAAAGCTGCTATCCTGGCGAAAAAGGTAGGTATTGTCCTTATAATTCATGCTGCTGTCCTCATTACCCATTAAAAGGATGAGGCCGTCAGCGCCTATATTTTGTTTTAAGATCTGCCTGCGGTTGGTATAAACCTGCTTGTCAAAAAGGTGAAGTTCCATGGCGACAAATATAACCCGGATTTAGGGATTTGGAGATATGTTTTGAACCATGATTAAAGGATTTTCAGATTACCATGATAAATCAAAGCGAATCAGGAAATCCTTTAATCAAGCGAATCATGGTTCAAAACAAAAATCCCGGTCACTTCAACTGCTTCATCGCCTCCTCAATAGCCTTATCCAGTTGCGGATCTTTATTTTCCAGCCTGTCGGTGAAGCCTGTTTTTACGTAGATGTCCGGGCTTACGCCATTCTTCTCTATGTCCTTGCCATCCAGCGTAAAGCAGCCCCAAGCCGGGATGCGGTAAAACGAGCCATCTACCAACCCCTTACCGCTGGTAAAAATTATCCAGCGATAGGTTTCTGTGCCGACTATTTTGCCCAGGCCCAAAGCTTTGAAGCCCTGCGCGGTCATTTCACCGTCGCTGAGGGTTTGTTCGTTAATTAACAGGATGATTGGTTTGGCGGCAGGCGCAAAGTTTGGCTGCGGGCTTTTTTGTCCGCCCCGGTATTGCCATTGTAGGTATGGGCGTTGAGATAGAAAACGCAACACTGCATCGTGCACATTACCGCCGGTGTTGTACCGCAGGTCGAGGATCAATGCATCCTTTTTATAGGCATCATCAACCATATCCTCCAAAAACGTTTCCAGCGATCCGGTACCCATATCTTTCATATACGCATAAGCAACCCGGTTCTTTGTTTTTTCGGTTACTTCCGCACGATTTTCATCTATCCACTGATCGTATAAGTTTTCTGACAACTCATGAGCACTCTCAGGGTGGAACTTCGCCACCACTTCCTTACCGGCCCTGTCAAACGTTAATTCGATCTCCTTGTCCTGTGATGGTTTGGTGAAATAATAATTCCGGTCCTGTTTTTCATCAACCGGCAATCCGTTAACTGCCTTTAGTCGGTCGCCGGGTTTAACATCTATTCCAGTTTTATCGGCATTGCTATTTTTTAAAACCGACACTACTTTATATGGATCATCATTATCAAACATAACCCCGGTTTCCATGGTGGTATAGGTCAGGTTCTTACCTTCCTCCTTACCGTTCGAATAAAAACCCTGGTGGGATGAATTCAACTCACCCAGCAAATCGTTCAGCAGGATGCGCAGATCGGCGCGGTTATTTACATAAGGCAGGTATGTGGCGTAGCGGTCATGCATTTTCTTCCAGTCAGTCCCGTGGAATTCACCGTCATAATAATTCTCTTCCAGGCCTGCCCATGCCTCGTCATACATCTGCCTGAACTCTCCATCCAAATTGCGGTCGAATTTATAGCCGATATCAACCTTATCCAGCTTATTATTGTCAATGTTCAGCGTATAAACATTACCGTTTGCCAATGCATAATATTTATCAAGGGCAGGAACAACGTCAAAGCCGCCTGCATCTTCACCGGTAACCTTCTCAGTCTTATTATCTTCAAACGGTTGAATGGTGGTGCGATAAATGGCCCATTTGCCTTCCGAATGATTGGACGAGTAATAAACCAATGTTTTATCACCCTTCTGGATTACGTACGGAGATCGCTGGTTCCCAAAGTCAGGACTGATCTGCTCCAGCCGCTTCATAATGTCATCGGTGTTCACGATAATATCAACAGGTGGTTTTGGTGACGGCTGTTCCGATAAAGGCTTTTTCTTTTCGCTCTTTTTCTCCTTCTCCTTCTTGTTGGCGGTGCTGTCCTTCTTATCCTCCTTAAATAACTCTTTTAGTTTGTCCATGCGGAAGGCATCGTCAAATTTTTGCAGCGGCATCCGGTAAACATGAAAATCGCTGCCTCCGGTTGGATAAAACGGCGTATTTCGTGACGAGGTGAAGTAAATATATTTTCCGTCCGGCGACCAAAACGGATCGGTTTCCGTAACCCCGCTATTGGTCAGGTTCATCGTTTTGCCTGATTTTATCCCATAAATAAATACATCCTGCTCAAAATTCCGGAAGGCCGTATAAACCACGTATTCGCCATTGGATGAAATATAGGGTGATGCATTTTCAAAGCCCCAGATCTCGTCGGTAGCAATAGTTTTACTGGTAAGGGCCTTCAAATCCAACAGCCTAACCTCGTTACGACCACTCAGATATACGCCCTGGGTATGCTCTTTATTTACGGAGAGCAGCCGGTTGTTTTGCTTATCGGCAGTTACCTGTTTTTCCTTATCCGGCTTGTTTACTGCTATGGTGTACCAGTTGGTGTATCCGCCCAAAGTTTGGCTAAACAATACCGATTTATTATCAGGCAACCATTTCACTTCGGTAACCCGTTCGGCGTTCCCGCGCTCAATCTTGGTGACGAACTTGCCCTCCACATCGCTTACAAAAAGTTCCCCACGCGATACAAATGCCAGTTTCTTCCCATCTACCGCAACATCCATGGCTTCAATTTTGCCCTTTACGTCAAACTCCTGTTGCTTGGTAAGCACATCGTTGCGGGAAAGGTTAAGGCTTATTTTTTGAGTTTGCTTAGATGCTACGTCATAAACAAAAAGCTGGTAATCTTTTTCAAAAACAACCTTTTCGCCGTTTGCGCTCACAAACGGGCGCTTTATAGAACTCGGGAATTGCGAAAGCGCAGTTTTTTTTCCGTCGATAAAAGTATACAGGTTGTATTCCTGGTTGCCCTCGTCGGATACAAAATAAATATCGCCCTTCTGATCCAGCGTAGCCCAGAAATCCTTGCCCGCCCAATCGGTATATTGCTTATAAACTTTTGTCTTCGGATTGTACGATTGGATATCCGGGTTATAAGCACCCTTATAATGCTTGCGTTGTTCAAAGATATAGCTCTCCCAGGTATTGCTGAAAAACAGCTCGCCGGTTTGCGGATGCTCAAACACACCATGGATGGTATTAAAATAATTACCGAAAAGTCGTGTTGGTGTGCCGCCGGCAATGTTCACTTTATATTCGCTGAACATATTATAACGACCGGAAGTAAAATAGATCGACTTTGAATCCCAGCTCCATGAATCAACCTCATCG
This sequence comes from Bacteroidota bacterium, assembly GCA_030775685.1. Lineage (GTDB taxonomy): Bacteria > Bacteroidota > Bacteroidia > Sphingobacteriales > Sphingobacteriaceae > Mucilaginibacter. The sequence goes on along the minus strand of JALYIP010000036.1, from coordinate 486,278 downwards.
CCCGAGCTGTGGAATGTAAGCTGTTTAATCTCGCCGCCGGCAAGGGGCATCACATACACATCATTATTACCAAACTGGTTCGACGAAAACGCCAACCATTTCCCATCCGGCGATACCCGTGGCCGGGTTTCTTCGCCCTGCATAGCAGTAATACGTGATGCAACCGGGTTACCGATCTCTGTTTTCCAAAGATCGCCCTCGTAACTGAATATTACAGTTTTGCCATCAGGTGTTAATGTCGGGAACGAAGTAAAATAAGCTTCGTTGGCTTGTGCAGTTGCGAGTTGCTGAAATAATAAGGATGAGAATAGGATCAGGTATATTTTTTTCATATTGCGAATTTCTTATGTAGAGACGCAACATTTTGCGTCTCCTCCCGGTAGGCATAAAATTTTCGGTTAAAATACTATTTAACAGGCGCTAAAGCAATACAATCGGCGATGATTTGACGAATATTTACAATACAATATACAGCCCAGGCCCGCGACCTGCGCTAACAAATATCGCCCCGTTTGTGGCTTTGAAACTTATTCGCTTTCCTTGACCCTGAAAGGACCTAATATTCCAGCGCGGGGCAACGTCCTGCGATAATATAGAATGTTATTTTACAGCCTTTAAAACAATATAAGGCGACAGAGATTTGCTCTCAACCGGTACAATTCGGGTGGCAATTTTACCTGCCCACCAAATGGCCTTCACAATAGTTTTTGCCACTTTGCTTTGTTCCGATTTATTTTCCAGCCAAACCGTGAAGCGACCATGATAATACGATTCAATTTCTTTTAAACCCAACTGCTTGCAACTGTCTTTTAACAGATCGAGGTCCATGCTATTAATGTTGTGCTTGTCGTAATTTTCTTTGTCGAATTTACGCTGAACCCAACCGTTTACGCTTTTAAAGTTTGGCAAAGTGATGAATAGAACACCACCTGGTTTTAAAAATTGGAGGTGCGTTGCAATAATGGACTTGGTATCGTTAAAGTGTTCGATCAAACCAAACGACAACACCATATCGTACAATTTTTCAGGCTGATAATTAAAAAGATCGGCCTCAATAATATTTATATCGCCGGGTTCTAGCCCGTTCTTTTCCAGCAACTCGTTGATCAGTTCCTGGTGGATGTAATAATCAAACAGCGTGGTATCCAGCTTTTGATATTTTTTTAGATAAGTTGCATAATAACCGGGAAATCCACCCAGCTCTATGGCGTTCTTTACATTTTTTTCAGCAATCACCTTAGCCAGGATATCGCCAAAAACATAATTTGGTTTTATATAAAATATCAGCCCTTTTCGTGATTCCCAAAAGGCCTTCCAGAATGAGCGGTCGGTTAAATTTTGTTCCATTAATTATTTCTATTCTTCCGTATATATAGCAGGCCTTCAACTGCGTTTGGTACATCGCCCTTTCAGGCATTGGCATTTTAGAGAAAACAAGCACTAAGCCCTGAAAGGGCGACACATAATAGCGCAGGTCGAAGGCCTGCAGTCGAAGGCCTGCAGACTAATACGCAATTTATTTCCCCTCCAACACCCTCGCCGGGTTCCCAACCACCACACAATCAGATGGCACATCTTTTATCACTACAGATCCTGCACCTATTACCACATTATCGCCGATAGTAACATCCCCAATGATACAAACGTTTGCACCAATGTCTACATTATTGCCTATTCGCGGACAAGCACTAAAGCTGCCGTCTGCCAGTTTTTTATGGCCGATGGTGGTGCTGTTCCGCAAAACACAATTACTGCCTATCACCGTGCCCTTATTTACCACCAATGCCTGCCCATGGTAAAGCGACAAGCCTTTGCCAACAGTTGTTTTACGCGGCAACTCTATCCCCAATATCCATTCCACCCAAAAGCGGTAAAGCATGAAGTATGGAAAGAAAATGATCTTGGTAATGGTGTAACGGTTGAAGACCATCATCAGCCTGAAGGAAAATAAAACCGATTGTGCTTTAAAATTCTGCCGGTTGGCGCTCCAATCCTGGAATAAATAAGCAAAAAAGTTCATTTTATAGTTTTCCGTTTCTTAGTTCAAGCAAAGCCTGATAGTTAAACCCCAATGTATTTTAAGTCCTCTCCTTTGGAGAGGATTTAGGTGAGGCCTGATTACAGCCTTTTCAAAAGTAAAGTTTTCATTTTAGAATTGTTATAATTGCTGCGATAATTAGCACCACCACATGAAAGTAACTTTAATTAACACAGCCGATGCCGGGGGTGGTGCTCCTGCGGCCTGCATGCGCCTGCTGAAAGCGTTGCAATTAAAGCAGGTTGACGTTAAATTACAGGTTCAGGAAAAGCTGACCGATGAGCCAAGGGTTGATAGCATTGGATCAACTTCTTTTGGTAGACTTAAAGCTAAATTTAATTTTTTATATGAACGGTTGCCGTTTATCTGGTTTAAAGCAAAGGATAAATCGGTAAGGTTTGCCTTTTCAACAGCCGATGCGGGAACAGACATCAGCAAACAGCCGGATATTGTAAATGCCGATGTAGTGCACCTTCACTGGACCAATGGTGGCTATCTTTCTATCGATAATTTAAAGCAATTACAAAATACCGGTAAACCCATAGTTTGGACGCTTCATGATATGTGGGCATTCACCGGCGGCTGCCATTACTCCGGCGATTGCGGGCATTTTATTAATGAATGCAGCAATTGCTGGATGCTACGTAATCCGGGTGATAAAGATCTGTCCCACTCAGGCTGGTTAAAAAAAAATGCGATGCTGAAGGCAGCGAAAAACATGGTAATTGTCACTTGCAGCCATTGGCTGGCGGATGTGGCGCGTACCAGTTCTCTATTGAAAGACTTCCAGATCGAAACCATCCCAAACCCGATTGATACCAACCTGTTTTCGGCTAAAGACAAAGCAGCCGCGAGGGCTAAATGGAACATCGACGCAAAAGCAAAGATCATCCTTTTCGGTGCCGCCAATATAATGGACAGGCGCAAAGGCATCACCTATTTAGTGGATGCGCTTAACGATCTGAAAAATAATTACCAGGAAGGTGAGGATATCGAAATCGTGATTTTTGGCAAAAACAAATCATTTGATGTAAGTTCTCTCCCATTTAAGGTTTACGAAGTGGGCATCATCAATTCACAGTCCGACATTGCCGAACTTTACAGCCTTGCCGACGTATATGTATCCCCGGCGATTGAAGACAACCTGCCCAATACCATTATGGAAGCTTTATCCTGTTCAACCCCGGTTGTCGCGTTCAATACCGGCGGTATCCCCGATCTGGTGGAGCACCTGCAAAACGGCTACCTTGCGGAATTTAAATCAGCAACAGATTTTGCAGCAGGTATTCATTATGTATTGGATGGCGAACGCGGGGAATTTCTTGCAGCAAATGCACGTCAAAAAGTTTTGGACACTTTTACCAATGATAAGGTTGCAGAGCAATATATGGAGGTTTATAAATCGATATTGAACAAATGAGAAGCTATATATCCTTGAAATATCTCCCATTGTCATTGCGTGGTACGAAGCAACCTCGTAGCTATACAGGGCGGGTAGCAAAGTTTGAGATATGCAAAGCGGAGATGCATAGCGACGAGGTTGCTTCGTACCTCGCAATGACAAAGTTTGTTTTAAAGTTGCTATTAACCTAATTCACCCGTAACCAATAATGGCAATATTTAGCCCCACCCTTTCCGTTATCACCATCGTTTACAACAACGAAAGGGATATCGAGCGCACGATGCTTTCGGTTTTAAATCAAACATATCCAAATATCGAATACATTATTATCGATGGCAACTCAAATGATGGAACGCTTCAAATCATTCAAAAATATAAAGCCCGCATTGCTAAGCTCATCAGCGAAAAAGACGAGGGCATTTATGACGCCATGAACAAAGGTCTTGCCGCAGCCACCGGCGATTATGTGATCTTCATGAACTCCGGCGATGAGTTTTTTGAGGCGACTACAGTTGAGAATATTTTTGCTACTGCCCCTGATGCGGACATTTATTACGGTGAAACCGAAATGATCAATAATGAAGGCCAAAACCTCGGTCAGCGACGCCACAAAGCGCCTGAACAATTTTCCTGGCGCGATTTTAAATACGGCATGAGCATCAGCCACCAAGCCATCTACATCCGTCGGGCACTTACCGAGCCCTACGACCGCAAATACCAGCTCAGCGCAGATATTGACTGGATCATCCGCGCAGCTAAAAAGGCAAAAAAGATAGTTAATGTAAACCGTTATGTAGCGAAATATTTGGTTGGCGGCGTGTCGAAAGCCAAACATCGCCAAAGCCTCGAGGAACGGTTTGATATTATGAGGCGGTATTATGGTTTGGTGCCAACAGTATTAAACCACGTTGTCATCGCCTTTAACCTGGGTTGGTATTGGTTGAAGAATAGGCGGACGAATGATTGAGGTTTGCTGTAGTAAGGATTGTAAAGATAGAGAAGACTTTGGATGTTAATCTATAATAACTAGTTGCTCTCTGTCTATTTCGACATACAAGCTACTTTGTGCCGAAAGCGGCAGTATAAAGTGTAAGTATTTATTGAAAAGTAGGATAAGGTCCGAATTGGAAATATTTCCCAGTGTTACCCTAATAACCTTTTTGGGAGTTTTATTTATAAAATGCGAGTTCTTGAAATCGGCATCTTTGGTAATAACTACAAGATCTTTCTCATCTGCATATCTACAAATCTCCTTATCAGTGGTGAGCCATTTTTGTAGTATTTGATTTACGTGAACCGATGTGCAATATGGCTGGCTACTCAAAAATTTCGAAAGACTAATCGGTAAATGAACATCTATCAAAAAATTCATTTAATTAACTTCTAAAAGAGATTTTCCTGATAATGTGATTTTTGCGTAAGCCAGGGAAGCCAGGATATCGTCCCTCTCCAATTCCGGGTGGTCTTCTACAATTTCGTCAAATGACATTCCAGAAGCAATAAGATCAATAATAACTTCAACCGGCCAACGCATGTGACGAATGCAAGCCCGGCCATGACAAATATCATTATCAATTGTAATTCTTTCCAGCAGATTACTCATAATGTAAATTTACGAATAATTTAAAATCTAACCTAAAACAAAAATAGCGATGAAGGTTACCCTCATCGCTATCTATATTCAAATAATCATTTGTTACTTCTTTTTTGCCGGTGCCTTATTAGGCGCTGGTGCAGTTGCAGGTTTTTTTACAACCGGCTCCGGTTTCTTCGGTTCAGGCTCGGACCTCTTACCAGCTTCCTCTTTTGATTTTTTATACCAGAATAAGCAGCCCCGCCCAATGCTATGATCAGGAATATTGATCCGGCAAGCGATATTTTTTCGCCGGTGTAGTATGATGTTGGGTGGAAATCAAACTTAATGGTGTGGTTACCTACCGGGATCTGTGCTGCACGTAGAACATAATCGGCGCGGAAGTATGGTTTTTCAACACCATCTATCTGCATTGTCCAGCCTTTGTCGTAATAAATTTCAGAGAATACCGCAATCTGTGCACTTGTTGAACCCGTTTGGTAAACCAAATGATCAGGGTTATAACTCACCAGTTTAATGGTGCCGCTGGTATCGCCCATTGGCTGTTTACCGTCAATCAGGTTTTTATATTGCTGGTCAACAATGGCTTCGTCCTTCGGCGAAAAGCTGCTGATGGCCTGCATTTCCTGGTCGGCATCCTTGGCATATTTAATATTCTTCACAAACCATGCATGCCCGCAAGCCGTAGGGTTTGTTACCATGGTAAGGTTTTGTGATTTATCACTGGTGATAAAATATTTTGTGTTCAGCATATCCAGCACATCATGGTTTGGTGGGTTCTGCATTATCTGTCCGTCTATTAACTCATCATAGCGTTTTAGTCGTGCAGCAGAATACCCGCTCAATGATTTGTGGAAGAAGGGATTGAAGGTATCCTGTTTAAAAGCCTGCAATTGCGTCGCGTCGAAAACACGGAAATCCGGGTCAGTATCCCTATTGATAAAGTTGTCTACCTCGCGTGGTTTAACCTGGTTATCCAGTTTGTCGGTAAAATTCGTATCCTTTAAATAGCGTTTATCTACCTGCCAAAGGTCAACCAGGATCAGCGCAAATAAACCTACAGACAGTAAAGTAACATTTATTTTTTGCTTGATGAACGCAAAGATTATCCCTGCAGCAAGAATTACAAATATTAATGAGCGCAATGCATCGGCACGTTCCAGGCTTGTCCTATCGGCAACAATGGCGTTCGCCACTGCAGTGGCTACACCTGAGTCGCCTTTAAGCGCCTGGGTAAGGTAAGTTATGCCTTGTTGGAAATCGCTTGGCTTAAAGCTGAGGATAATTGAAGGTAAAGCCAGCAATATCAATAATAGTCCGCCAACGATATAAAATGAGAGAAATAATTTCTTTAAGATAACCTGCTTGTCGGTAGTGTTTATCACCTCCTGCACTGCCAAAAATGCCAGGATAGGGAAACAAATACTCGTAACCGCAATTATCGACTCAACCGTACGGAACTTGTTATACAGCGGGAAGTATTTAAAGAAAATATCGGAAACATAAGGGAAATTACCACCGAATGAAAGCAGCAGCGTAAGCACTACTGTTCCCAGCAACCACCATTTAAGCCTGTTCTTCACAATCAGCAATCCAAACAAAAACAGGAAGCAAACAACAGCACCAAAATAAAACGGACCGCTTGTTGACGGCCGTTTTTCGCCCCAATAGGTAAATAAGCCCGGGAAGCTGTTTGTAATTTGCTGTGCATAGGTACCTGCTTGTTCCGCTGGCACTTGTTTGTCAATGAACACTTTTGCAACTGCCGAGTTCTGATCAATCACATCATTATAGGTTGGCCCGCCATACGCGTTTGGCACCAGGAATGTAAAACATTCGCCAACGCCCTGGCTGTATTGGTATGCGTAGTCCTTGCTAAGCCCGCTGCTCGGCTCCTTCGTGTTTTGCTTCAGGTTTGACTGCCCGCGGTAGCTGTCTTTACTGTACTCTGCAGTACTCCAAAGCAGTGATGCATTTATTGATAAAGCAAGTAACCCGGCAACAGCCAAATAACCTAATGATTTTAAAAATGATGAAGTTGTTTTTGCCTTAATAGCATGGTATAATTCAATACCCAATAATATCAGCAGCGCAAATACCAGGTAATAGGTCATCTGCACGTGGTTAGCGCGAATCTCCATTGCCAGGAAAAGTGCCGTCAGCGCTCCACCGGTTAAGTATTTGCCGCGCAGGGTAAGGAAGATACTGGCTAATAAAGGCGCGAAGAATGCAATTGCATAAGCCTGGTTAGAGTGCCCGGCCACCAGTAATATTATATTGTACGACGAAAACGTAAATGCAAAAGCCCCTGCAGCCGCAAGCCACGGGTTCAGCTTTAATACGATGAATAAAAAATAAGTGCCAAACAGCAATATCAGCACCGTATCCACAGGATTCGGGAATATGGCCTTTAGCGTAGATACGATATGCGTGGTAATATTGTCAGGATACGGCGCCCAGATCTGGAATGCAGGCATCCCGCCGAAGATCTGGTTGGTCCATAAAATGGTTACCCCCTTGTCGCGGTAATCGTTAATTTCTTTTTGGGTTGATTGAGCGCCCGTTACGTCGGCCTGCCCTAACGTTTTGCCCTGAAAGGCAGGACTAAAATAAATCAAACATATCACAAAGAAAATTCCACCTACCAGGAAGTGAATTCCATTCCGCTTAAACCAATTGTTCATTTAAATTTCTTAAAAGGGATTATATTAATTCCTCAAAAATAGAAATTAGAATGATAAAGTAAATTATTAGTTTTTTTGAGCAATGTATGAGTTTGAGATATATAAATAACCAGGTTAATAATGATGCCGAGGGATTACAAAATGCCTAACAAAATTAGCCTTTAGAACATTCATAAAATTATCATCAATAATCCGCTTGAACTGTTTTAAGCAGGTCATGAGGATAGCCCAGTGTTACTGCACTAATAGTATCTAATCGCGTTATTTGGTCTGCATTCAACTTAATATTAAGTGCCAGTAAACTATCTTTTATATGATCAAAAGTGCGCGCGCCGATTATCGGAAAGGCGTTTTTCGTCAACGTCCAGGCCAGTGCTACCTGACCCGGACTTGCATCTACTTGTGCGGCAATCGCTTCCAAAAGATCTATGATGGTTTTAGTAGCTAAATCTTCCTGGTATCCTTCATTTGCAGATAACGTTAGTCGGCCGGATGAACCTTTTCGATATTTTCCGGTGAGCAATCCGCCTGCCAGTGGTGAGTAGAACATCGTGCCTAAACCGAAATGTTTGGCCATGTCTATCAATTCGCGGTCGGCTGTTCGTTGCGCCAAATTGTATTCGATCTGCAAGGCGGCAAGTGGAATGGCGCTGGCTATAGCCGCAGCTTTCCATGCCGGGAAATTTGCAAGGCCGGTATAGAGCACTTTTCCGGAGGTAACCAAATCTTCCAGTCCCCGGGCAATCTCCTCCACAGGGGTCAACCCGTCGTCAAAGTGAGGCATGTAAATATCTATATAATCCATTTTTAGACGCTTCAAACTTGCCTCCGCCGCCTGGCGCATAGCTTTACGGTGATTACCCGAATTTACAGGCGAGGGATGCGTTTCGCTGCTACGGGTATATTTGGTGCAGATAATGAAGTTGCTGCGTTGCGTTCCAACAAACTTTCCAACGATCTCCTCCGCTTCCCCAAGTTGATACTGATCGGCCACATCTATAAAATTACCGCCGGCATCGGCATAAGCAGCTAAAATTTTAGGGATTTCGTTAGCAATGGCACCATAACCACGGCGCCCGCCGAAACTTGCAGCTCCTAATATCAGTTCACTCGCCGGCAAGCCGGTGTGTTTTCCGAATAATTTATTTTTCATGTTTCAAAGGTCTGCCCAAAGGATCGTAAAATCAAGCACGGCTAAATTTAGCCGTATCGTATACTACAATTAGATGACTTATCTTCGTATCATGTACGCAAGAAAATTACCGATAAAACTCGAATGCGGCCTTCACCTGTTTATGGAGGTAATGAATGGAAAATGGAAGATTAACCTGATCTGGTGTATTTATGGAGGGGTTAAAAGACCGGGAGAATTACACAGGAGGCTTCCCGGAGCGTCCCGGCGGTTATTGGATGCCCAGTTAACACAACTGGTTGATCACGGCATTCTCATCAAAACCACTTTTGAGCAAAAACTACAAAAAGTAGAGTATGAGCTAACTGCATTGGGTCAGACTTTGATCCCCGTGATAGAAGTAACCGCAAGATGGGGTGAGGCTCATCGGGAAATACTTGAGCCTTTGTTTCAAGCACCAACTCCTGTAAGCTAGCTGATTGCTTATTCCGACATTGAAGTCCAAATTTAATGTCGGTTACCTACAGTCATTATTTCAAACTATGCCGAGCCTTTTTTGGGCGTTAAATGCCGGCCTGTTTGTCAGTCCCCGTTTTCCTTCTTCTCTCTGCATAAACAGCGCCGCCCAATGCCAGGATCAAAATAACGGAACCGGCCATCGAGATTTTCTCGCCCGTATAATATGATGCCGGGTGAAAGATGAACTCAATTTTATGATTTCCAGCCGGGATCGATGCTGCCCTTAACAGGTAATCAGCACGGAAATACGGTTGCTCTGCCCCATCTATCAACATTTTCCAGCCTTTGTTATAATAGATCTCCGAAAAAACTGCAATTCCACCGGTTTTGGAAGCCGATTGATACGTAAGGTGATCCGGGTTGTATACGGTTAATTTGATAGTTCCCGTGGTGTCATTGTTCGGTTGAATTTCCTTCACCAGGGCTTTATATTGCTGATCAACAATTGCTTCGTCCTTTGGCGAGAATTTATTTAAAGCCTGCATTTCCTGGTCGGCATTGGCAACGTACTTAACTTGCTTTACAAACCAGGCGTTCCCGCATGCAGCCGGGTTTGCCATCACTTTTAAACTTCTCCCGGTATCGGTGTTGATGATGTATTTGGTGTTCAGCATATCCAAAACGGCTGGGTTGATGCCTTTGCTGAACTGGTTATCAACCAGTTCGTCAATCCGTTTGAAGCGGGCCGCAGAATAACCACCGATAGATTTATGAAAATACGGTGTGGTAGCATCCTGCATCAGGTTCTGGCTCAGGTCAATCACCCGGTAGTTGGGATCTTTATCCTGCAAAATGGCCTGATCAACGGGTCGTGGCTGGGGCTGCAGTGAATCCTGCTTGTCTACAAAGGCTTCATTCTTTAAGTATCGCTTATCAACCATCCAAAGGTCGGCCAATATCAGTACCAAAAATGCCAGCGATAGGGTGGTAACATTTACCTTTTGTTTAAGCCATGCCCACAAGATCCCAAATCCAATCAGCACAAAAATCAGCGAGCGGATCGCGTCAGCCTTCGCAGCCGATGCCCGGTCCTGAACCAGTGCATTGGCAATATCAGTAGCCAACGGTACATTACCACCTGTAAGCCCTGCGGAGATCTTGCTGATCAGCTCCTGGTGCCCACTTGATTTGAACGATAAAATTACCTCTGGCAACACAGCCATCAATAACGCAAGGCCGCCGGTAATATAAAGTGCGATTTTTGCCTTTTTAAATAGTTCCTTCTTATCGGTTTCAACAATGCTTTCCTGGAGAGCCAATATCCCCAATGCCGGAACGCACAACATCGCCACCGCCAGGATAGATTCAACAGCGCGGAATTTATTAAACAGCGGGAAATAATTAAAAAACAGGTCGGATACAAACGGGAAGTTATAGCCAAACGAAAGCAGCATGGCCAAAACAACCGTAGATAGCAACCACCACTTGATCCTGTCTTTAACTACCATCAACCCAAATATAAACAGGAAGCAAATTACAGCGCCAAAATACCATGGACCCTCGGTGAAAGGCTTGTTACCCCAATATAACGGCAGGCTCTGCGCTACACCCTGTGCCTGGTCGGGACTTACACCCTTATCAACAAGCAGCTTCGCCACGTGCGAATCCGCGCCTTCAGGCCCGCTTGATGCGCCGCCGTAGGCATTTGGCACCAAAAAGGTAAGCGTTTCGCCAACGCCTTCGCTATATTCATAGGCGTAATCGCGTGCTACGCCATTGCCTGGTTTTTTATCAGTTTGGGTAAGGTTTGCCTTTCCACGGATAGAATCACCACTATACTCGGCAGTGCTCCACAACAAGGATGCATTAACCAACAGCGCCACTAAAGTTGCACCACCTATGTAAGCCACCGATTTAAAAAACCCGCTCGTGTTTTTAGTCTTGATAGCATTGTACAATTCTATTACCAGTAAGATCAACAAGGCTATCATCAGGTAATAGGTCATCTGGATATGATTGGCTTTTATCTCGATAGAAAGAAACAATGCCAGCAATGATGAGCCCAGCAAATATTTGCCGCGTGTAACCAATATGATCGACGCTACAATTGGTGCAAATAAAGCTATCGCAAATTCCTGGTTGGCATGACCGGCAGCTATATATATAATATTGTACGATGAAAAACTGAAAGCCAATGCACCGGCGGCAGCCAGCCATGGGTTTACTTTTAATACGTTGAATAAAAAGTAGGAACCAAAAAGCAGCAGGAACACAATGTAGATTGGCGCCGGGAAGGCAGTATCTAAAAAGTTAACAATGTGCGTGGCAATGCTCCCGGGGTATGGCGCCCAGATCTGGAAAGTCGGCATGCCGCCCAGTATTTGGTTTGTCCACAAAATAGTGGTGCCATTTGCGCGGTAATCGTTAATTTCCTTTTGGGTGGATTGGGCGCGGGTAACATCATTCTGACCCAGCGTCTTTCCCTGGAATGCCGGGGCGAAATAAATAAAGCAAATGATTAAAAAAATCGCTGCAATTAAAAAATGTATGCCGTTCCGTTTAAACCAGTTGCTCATCTATCTTGGGTGTATGTTGTCCCCAAAAATAGAAATTAGAATGAGAAAGTAAGTTATTAGTTAAAATGAGCGTGATGGGAGGTTTAATAAAAGGCTTGGTTTTCTATTCACTCCCAACGGACTACTGTAAAAAATAAAACAGCAGAATAAGCAGCACCAAAATAAAAATATGCGAGATATAGGCAATCCTGTCTGCCCTGTTATAAACTTCAAGATCCTTACGCAAGGTAAAGAAATTATAAACAGCCAAGCCGCCAAGTATTATCCAAAAGAACCAATTGATATGGTGGTGTCCTAAACAAAATATCGCACCAACTGAAACAACAACAAAATTAGCGATGATCAGCTTGATCGATTCCGCCATATTCTTATGCCGCCGCCTGGGCTTAAAAGCTTCCGGGATCAGCATAACTATTTAATTTCCTCGTAATCTATAAATTCGCCCTCAGAATCTGGAACCTTATGTTTTGGCCCCTCGGGGATGTAATCAACCCTAACCTTAGCATCGGCCTTAGGCTCGCTGCGGTAATTTTGCTGGTAATTTTGTTGCTGCTGCTCCTGTGCCTTGTTCACCACACTTTGAAAAAGCATCGGTAACATAAAACGCACAAGTGCCTTTATTATGTATAAAATAACTATCGCCAGTAATATAAAATCTAATAGCCTTGCCATGTGTATTAAAAGTTAGCCTGCAAATATAATATTATAACGGCAAAATTGTTTGCATATGATTTTACGCAGTTTTTTGACACAAGGTTGATGTGTTTGTTACAAGCCAAGAACGCTGACCTTTAATTATATGCATCGTCCTCGCCAAGACGCTTGCACAACAACATCCGCACACTCGCACATCCACGCATCCGCACATCATTCTAAAACTTCTCTTCCATCATCTTCTCCAACGCAAACATTTCATCACGCAGCTTGGCGGCTAACAGGAAGTCCATATTCTTGGCCGCAGCTAGCATTTCCTTTTTGGTATTTTCAATTGATTTTTTCAAATCGGGCTTGGTCATATAGGCTACGATTGGATCAGCAGCAAGGCTTACCATATCGGCTTCCACGTAAGCCTTTTGTACACCGCCCTTGAAGTCCATCACCGAGGTTTGTTCCATTATTTCCTCGCGGGTTTTACCAACGGTAGTCGGCGTAATGCCGTGTTCAGTATTATAAGCTATCTGGATGGCCCGGCGACGGTCGGTTTCATCCATCGTCATCTGCATCGAGTCGGTAATTTTATCGGCGTACATGATAACACGGCCCCTGTCATTACGCGCAGCACGACCAATGGTTTGGATCAATGATTTCTCCGACCGTAAAAAGCCCTCCTTATCTGCATCCAAAATGGCTACCAGTGATACCTCCGGCAAATCCAGTCCCTCACGCAGCAGGTTGATGCCTATCAGTACATCAAACTCACCGAGGCGTAAGCCACGCAGGATCTCCACGCGCTCCAGCGTTTTTACTTCTGAGTGGATATACCGGCACTTAATGCCCAGCCTATCCATATATTTTGCCAGTTCCTCGCTCATGCGTTTGGTAAGCGTGGTTACCAATACACGGTCGCCCATTTTTATAGTTCTGTCAACCTCTTCCAGCAGGTCATCTACCTGGTTTATAGCCGGGCGTACGTCAATCAACGGGTCGAGCAAGCCTGTAGGCCTGATCACCTGCTCAACCACTACCCCGCCTGATTTTTCCAGCTCAAAATCGCCCGGCGTTGCACTAACGTATACAGTTTGCGGGGCCAATTTTTCAAACTCCTGGAAGTTAAGCGGACGGTTATCCAGCGCGGCAGGTAAACGAAACCCGTAGTCAACCAATGAGATCTTCCTCGACCTGTCACCACCATACATCGCCCTGATCTGCGGTACCGTAACGTGGCTCTCGTCAATCACCATCAGGTAATCATCAGGAAAGTAATCCAGCAAACAGAATGGCCTTGCACCCGGCTGCCTGCCATCAAAAAATCTTGAATAGTTCTCAATGCCCGAGCAATAACCCAGCTCTCGGATCATCTCCAGGTCATAGTTAACCCTTTCTTCCAAACGCTTGGCCTCCAAAAAGCGACCATCGCCAATAAATTGTTTTTTACGGGTTTCCAGTTCTTCCTGGATGGCCCAGATGGATTGCGTAAAACGCTCACGCGGTGCAACATATAAGTTGGCAGGATACAGCACCATATGTGTCATCTTTTCCACGGTCTTCCCAGTTGAAACATCAAAGCTGGTAAGTTCTTCTATATCATCGCCAAAAAACGAAATCCTGTAAGCGTAATCTAAATAGGCGGGGAAAATATCCACCGTGTCACCCTTAACCCTGAACGTTCCACGCTTAAAATCTGCAGTGGTTCGTGAATACAGGATCTCGACCAGGCGGTGCAAAAATGCATTCCTGCTGATGCGGGTACCCACGGCAAATTTGAATACCGATTCCTTAAAATCCTCCGGGTTCCCCATACCGTAAATACACGAAATGGAAGATACCACGATCACATCCCTCCTTCCCGACATTAAGGCCGAGGTGGTACGTAAGCGCAATTTTTCAATTTCCTCATTTATCTGAAGATCCTTTTCTATATAGGTATTTGTTGTCGGGATAAATGCTTCCGGCTGGTAATAATCGTAATAAGATACGAAGTAGTTAACAGCGTTGTCCGGGAAAAACTGCTTAAACTCGCCGTAAAGCTGGGCCGCAAGGGTTTTATTATGACTTAATATAAGCGTTGGCTTCTGCGTTTGCGCAATAACATTGGCAACCGTAAACGTTTTACCCGAGCCGGTAACCCCCAAAAGAGTTTGAAAAGGGTCGCCGTTATTTACACCTTCAACCAATTGCCTGATGGCTTCGGGCTGGTCGCCGGTAGGTCTGTACTGAGAAGTTATATTGAAATCCATAGAGTAATACAAAGTTAGTTAATTAGAGGCTAGTTGATTAGAGATTAGTTATTTATTACGAAGCTCTGATTGTTCTATACACAGTTTTTAAACCATCGTGAAGGAATATTTGTTATAATTAAATACAAAATAAAAGCTGTGCAGTGACAGCGTTATGTTAGCAGTGATTATTTTAATTAATTGTAGATTTATAATCGATTTGCACAACCAATCTCTAACCAACTAACCTCTAATTTCTAACAAATGGTCTTCATCCTTAATCAAACCAATACCATCGCCAATAAGTTTTTGGCTGAGCTGCGCGACAGCAATGTACAGCAGGACAGGGCGCGCTTTCGCAATAATTTGGAACGGTTGGGTGAGATCCTGGCTTATGAAATGAGTAAATCTTTAAAATATGGCGAATACGAGGTGCAAACGCCACTGGGTTTGGCGAATATAAACCTGCCCGAAACAGAAGTAGTATTAGGCACCATCCTCCGCGCCGGCCTTCCATTTCACCAGGGTTTTTTAAATTATTTCGATAATGCATGTTCCCTGTTTGCAACTGCTTACCGCAAAGTAAAAAAGACCGGCACGTTCATCATCAACGTCGACCATATCTCGGCACCCGATCTTAACGGCAAAACCCTGGTGATGTGCGATACCATGCTGGCCACCGGTCAAAGCCTGGTTCAGGTTTGCAAAGAATTGCTGGCGCAATACGAGATCCAGGATCTGCACGTAGCTGCCGTAATAGCCAGCACCGAGGGCATTGCCCATGTGCGTGCCAATCTGCCGAAGGTAAAGATCTGGGTATGCGCTGTTGATGAAGAAATGACGAGTAAAGCGTATATAGTTCCGGGATTAGGGGACGCCGGAGATTTGGCGTTTGGGGAAAAGGTATGAGGGAATTTCGGAAGTCGAAATTTCGATTTCGGATTTCCTTATTTTATTTAAAATGGATAGAAACAAAGTAGACCTAAGGCTAATTATCTGTGATTTTGAAGATATTGATCACAATACTATAACCAAAACACTTGGGATAAATCCCATATATGTACGCATAAAGGGAGAAAGGCGAAACCCTAAAAATGTTGAATCACCACTATGGGAAAACAATCTTTGGTCGATGAACAGCGGCCTTGGTGAATACGCTTCATTTGAAGATCAGATGAATGAAATGCTAAACATCATTGAGGCTAAAATAGATGCGTTCAAGCCCCTGTGTTTAAAATATTCATGTGAATTTATCTGTGCGGTATTTACCTATAAAGAAAATGATGAAAGTACGCCCTGGATCCATTTGGATAAGAGATACAACAAAATCGCCCTCGAGCTGAATGCTGAATTTGACTTCGACCTATACGCATGGTAGTCATGGAGGGCCTTTTGTTTGGTAGATTATCAAAGCGGTAATTAGAAAAGTCATCCCTTCAATTTCATGTTGCAAGTTTGTTTTATACTAACTTTGCAATGGCTCTAACAATTCCGAAATGCAAAATCCGAAATCCGAAATAAAAACGTATAAACATATCTTCTTCGATCTCGACCACACCATCTGGGATTTTGATAAAAATGCAGAAGAAACACTGTATGAACTTTATGATATTTATAGCTTAAAGGAGATCGGCCTGCAATCAGCATCTCTGTTTATTGAAACTTATACCCGCCATAACCACCAGCTTTGGGCCGAGTACCACACCGGAAAGATCACCAAAACAGAACTAAGGGACACCCGTTTCAAAAGGGCATTTGCCGAGTTAGGCGTTGATCACGATGCAATGCCAGAGGGATTTGAGGATCATTACGTAAAACTCTGCCCTACCAAAACCAATCTTTTTCCGCATGCGCATGAAACCCTGCAATACCTGCAATGTAAATACAAGCTGCATTTGATCTCAAACGGCTTTAAGGAAGCATCTGAATTAAAGGTGGGGAATACCAATATCGGCGGGTACTTTGAAAACATTATTATCTCCGAGATCGTCGGCGTAAATAAACCCGACCCTGCCATATTCCAGCATGCGCTTGATTTGGCCGGCGCACAAAAACACGAAAGCATCATGATAGGCGACAGCCTGGAAGCGGATGTTTACGGTGCCCTAAATTTCGGTATGGACGCCATCTATTTTAACCCGTTTAATGCACCTAAGCCGGATGACGTGCCTGTGCAGATTAATGGGTTGGATGAGTTGGTAAAGATTTTATAACGACCTACAAATCTGTAGAAACGTCATGTCGGCCGACCCCATAGGGGTCAAATATTGGTAGAAAACAACAACAAAAGTAGCGGTCCGTGCCGTAGGTACGTAACCTCGCCGACAGGGGGCAATTGTTCTATCGCCAAAAATATTCCAAATCCATTTAAAACCCCTACCTTTAACTAAATGAACCTGAATAAAGAGCGTAAATCCATTGATGCCGCATTGGACGAATATAGGGCCAAACTGGATACCATTCCTGATGCGCTTTTTACCGAAACGCCGCCGGGTGGCGGATGGTCGTACGCCGAGGTGTATTCACATATCTTAAAAGCAACGCTCGGTTCATCAATAGCTTTAGAACGTTGTACACATAACAACTGCGAGGCTACCAAAAAGGGATTAAACCTCATAGGCCGTTATGTGATGTTAACCGGGAGTTTCCCGCCTGTACGGATAAAAGTACCTGAAAGCACCGAAGCAAAAATGCCGGCCGAAAAGATCAGCAAGGAGGACGCCAAAAACCTGCTGGTAAAATGCCGTAAACGCATCGACGAGACCTCGCCGCTGTTAAAAAATTCGTTACCCACTTCGCGTATCAAACACCCGCGACTGGGAATGCTGAATGCCGGTCAGTGGTATAAGTTTATCCGCGTCCATTTATACCATCATTTAAAACAATTGGGGCGAATTGAAAATAAATTTCAGTCTGTGTGAAACCTTTTACATTTAACACAGTCTTAACAATTAAATAATCCACTTTTCGGATATTTGTAAAAATTGTAGCAGATGCATAACGAGTTAGCATATATGGTTGTAGGCAGCTTACTATTTTTAGTTTGCATATACTACATTAGCCCATTTGAACTTAAAGTTAATGACGACGACGAAGAGGAAGATTAATCGTTGCTTCTATAATTGTTATTTAATTTACCGGCATCTCCTACCGGACGGACAAATACCCCCCCAATTTTAATGGCAAAACGCGAAGTTGATATTGTTGTTATATCCGACGTGCACCTTGGCACATACGGATGCCACGCCAAAGAACTGCTCAAATACCTAAAGAGTGTAAAGCCCAAAATTCTTATTTTAAACGGCGATATTATTGATATCTGGCAGTTCAGTAAATCGTACTGGCCCGAAACCCACATGAAGGTGGTGCGCCGCATTTTAAAATTTGTTACCGATGGTATCCCGGTTTACTATTTAACAGGCAACCATGATGAGATGCTGCGCAAATTCGCCGACTTCAACATGGGTTCGTTCCAGTTAATGAATAAAGTGGTGCTGAATATCGATGGTAAAAAAGCGTGGATCTTTCATGGCGATGTATTTGACGTAACCATGCAGCATTCAAAATGGCTGGCAAAGCTTGGCGCGGTTGGATATGATACCCTGATATTGATCAACAGCTTTACCAATTGGCTGCTTACCGCTATGGGCAGGCAAAAAATGAGCTTCTCGCAAAAAGTGAAAGCCCGTTTTAAGGAGGCTGTTAAATTTATTAACCAATTTGAACAAACCGCCGCCGACCTGGCTGTTGATAAAAATTACCAGTTTGTTATTTGCGGGCATATTCACCATGCCGAAATCAGGCAGATAGAATCCACCGAAAAAACGGGCGCTGTTACCTATCTAAATTCTGGCGACTGGGTGGAAAGCCTTACTGCACTTGAGTACAACAAAAAAACCTGGACCATATTTAAATATGACCCTGCCGATTTTAATACCGATGCCGACGAAGATGACAAAACAGACATTGAGGACCTTGATGCCAAAATGGATGTAAGCCTGTTGTTGGCACGTTTTAAGCAGGAACAGGATTAGTTGTTTTAAGGTTGAAATGTTGCAAAGTTGAAATGTTCATATCTTTTCACCCGCTATTTAATCAGGGACTTTTATAAAGAGAAATTTTAACGTTTCTTTGGGACGTCTACAGTAAATTTTAGTGTGCGGTAACTTTTCAACCTTTAAACATTACAACTTTACAACAAATATCAACCATGAAAATACTCTTCGGCATACAGGGAACAGGGAACGGCCATATCAGCCGGGCCCGCGAAATTGTGCCCCTGCTGCAAAAGTATGGCGAGGTTGACCTGCTGGTGAGCGGCACCGAAGCCGAAGTTACCCTTGCGCAACCCCTTAAATATAAATTTCACGGATTTAGCTTTGTATTTGGTAAAAGCGGCGGGGTTGACAACTGGGCAACGCTTAAACTGATGAACCTGCCACGGCTTTGGCGTGACATCCGCAGCTTGCCGCTGAAGGAATATGACCTGATCATCAACGATTTTGAACCGGTGAGCGCATGGGCCTGCAGGCTGCAAAAGATCCCTGCAGTTTCGTTAAGCCACCAGTGCTCATTTGTGTCGCCCAATACTCCCAGGCCATCCAAATGGAGCTTTGCAGAATTGCTTTTAAAATACTATTCGCCAACTACGCACCATGTTGGTTTCCATTTCGACAGGTATGCCGATTTTATTCATACGCCGGTAATACGCAGCGAGATCCGTAACCTTAAAACATCAAACCTGGGCCATTATACCGTTTACCTGCCCGCTTATGATGACAAATTCCTCATCAAATACCTGAGCAAAACCAATAAGCAATGGCAAATTTTTTCCAAGCGCCAAAAAACACCTTACGTAGAGGGTAACGTAGAGATCTTCCCGGTAAACAACGAAGCTTTTAACAAAAGCCTTGCCAGCTGCGAAGGTTTATTAACCGGCGGCGGCTTTGAGGGCCCGGCCGAAGCTTTGTTTCTGCAGAAAAAAGTAATGATGATCCCCATGAAGGGCCAATACGAACAGCAATGCAATGCGCTTGCCGCCTCCAAACTCGGTGTACCTGTAATTCATGAAATTGATGACCATTTCATTTTCCGCCTAAACAACTGGATAAGTGATGATAATAAGGTCGTTGTAAACTTCCCTGACGAAACCGCGCAGATTGTGGATGATTTGGTAAAGAAGTACGCCAAATAACAGATCCGCAATAAAATCGCAACCTTAAACTGTTTCTTAGTGCATTTGTGCTAATTTTGCCGGCAGAAATATCGGCCCTTAATGATCAGTTTTTTCAAAGCGCTCAATCCGCTTAATATTTTATGGCTCGCAGTAATATTGTTCGTTTCGCGGGCGGGTTATTTGTTTGCGGGCCCCGGTACAACTGTATTTACCTTTTCCGAACCGGTTTCAAGGCTGCTGATCGCCCCCGGCTCGTTTATAAACCCGGCATCAACATCCTACAATATCTTGCTGGCTTCCATTTGTGTATTTGCGCAGGCATTGTTGTTAAATCACCTGGTTAACCATTATAACTTATTAGGCAAGCCCACATTTTTGCCAGCGCTTATGTACATAACAGTGTCCGGCTTGTTTACCTCCTTTTTGGTATTGAGCCCGCCACTGTTGTGCAATTTCCTGGTTATCTGGATGCTGTTTAAGCTGTTCAGCTTTTATAAAAGTAACGATGCCAAGTCCGCCGCCTATGATTTGGGGATGATTGTAGCCGTAGGCTCGGTAATCTACCTGCCATTCATTTATCTTTTCTTAGTATTGTGGATAGCCCTGGTAATTTTCAGGCCCTTAAACTGGCGCGAGATACTGGCAAGTATAATAGGCTACGTAACCGTATTTTTCTTCCTGGCGGTATATTACTACATGAATGACAGCCTGAACCAGTTTTACAATATCTGGCTGCCGCTTGGCACCAAGTTTCCGGATAGTATAAACATTCATTATTTAAGCTACCTGGTGCTTATCCCTGTTATAGTCATATTGGCACTTTGCTTTATAAAACTGCAGCAAAACTTCTTTAAAAGCTATGTGCAGGTGCGTAAATCATTCCAGTTATTGTTTATTGTTTTTTTGATTGCCGCCCTTTCATTTTACGTAAAAACACCGTTTAATTTGAATCACTTTATACTGTGTGCGGTACCTTGCTCAGTATTTTTTTCGTACTATTTTCTGTATGCAAAAAATAAATGGTTCTATGAATCGCTGTATTTGCTGCTGCTAATCAGCATCATCTATTTTCAGTTTAACACTTTTTAACTTTTACTTTCGTTCAAATCACGACTGTTATATTAGTTTTGTATCATTATTACACAAAAAATCAAATTAATGAAATTTGGAGTAGTTATATTTCCCGGTTCTAATTGCGATGAGGATATCATCTATGTATTAGAAAAAATAATGGGCCAGCAAGTGGTTCGTTTATGGCACAAGGACCACGATCTTCAGGGTGCTGAGTTTATTGTTTTACCCGGCGGCTTTTCCTTTGGCGACTATCTTCGCTCAGGTGCGATTGCGCGTTTTTCGCCAATTATGCACGAGGTTATCCAGTTTGCTGCAAAAGGCGGCTATGTGCTGGGCATTTGCAATGGCTTCCAGGTTTTAACCGAGGCAGGCCTGCTACAGGGTGCATTGCTGCACAATGAGAACCGTAAGTTTATTTGCCGCAACATTTATATGAAGGCGCAAACTTCAAATTCGTTAATTACTGCTCAAATTGATCCGGAGCGCGCATTAAAGATCCCTATTGCTCATGGCGAGGGTAATTATTTTGCCGATGCCGATGTGTTGAAATCACTTTATGATGACGACCTTGTATTATTTAAATATTGCGACGAGTTTGGCATGATCACACCTGAATCAAACCCTAACGGCTCGCTGGATAATATTGCAGGTATCACCAATATCAACCGAAACGTGTTTGGCTTTATGCCACACCCCGAGCGGGCTTCTGATCCTTTGGTGGCAAATGAAGACGGATTGGCAATTTTTGAATCGATTTTATCACTGGTTAGAGTTTAACTAGTCTAAAGCCATCAGTCGTGAGTCACTAGTCCATTTTGATTAAAGACTCAAGGCCTTCGACTTAAGACTCAGAACTAAAAAATGGAACTGGTTATAGACATCGGCAATACCTTTACAAAAATTGCTGTTTTTGACAATAACCAACTGCTCCATACGGAGCATTACCAGCCGGCAGATTCAGGCATTATAAATAAGATTCTTACTGATTATCCCATAAAAAGGGCCATCATATCATCAGTAAAAAAGGATAGGGAAGAGTGGCAAGGTTTATTGGCCCAAAAAGTTAAGCTAATATACTTCAGCGCAGGGATGACAAGTGGCATAACAAACCACTATTTAACCCCAAATACGCTCGGGCTCGACAGGCTTGCCGCGGTTATCGGGGTATATCACCTATACCCGGGTAAGGACAACCTGGTGATTGACGGCGGCACCTGCATAACGTATGATTGGGTGGATGCAGCCGGGAATTATTTTGGCGGCAGTATATCACCGGGGTTAAATATGCGTTATAAGGCATTAAATAATTATACCGCAGGCTTGCCTTTAATAAATGCGGATGAAACTTTCAATGCCAAAGGCGGCGACAGTACAGCAGCAGCCATATTATCGGGTGTGCAAAACGGAATAAAATACGAACTGGAAGGCTTTATTGAAAGCTATAAAAACAGTGAAAAGGAACTGAATATTGTACTAACCGGGGGCGACAGTATTTTTTTTGATAGCCTATTAAAAAATAGCATCTTTGCCCCCTGTATAAAAATTGAACCTCATTTGGTTCTCAAAGGATTAAACGCAGCTATACAAACTAATAATGATTAAATATACCAGGTTTTTTATAATAATTTTACTTGCTGTTTCTGCACTTGGAGCAAAGGCACAATCAACTGCCACAACAAGCTCACCCTATTCGAGGTACGGAATAGGCGACTATGATCCTTCTGTTTTGCCACAAACCAGGGCGATGGGCGGCATTGGTACTGCTATCAACAAAATAAACAACTACAATACCATTAACGTACTTAACCCGGCTTCATACGGTGCAATAAACTATACTACTTTTGACATCGGTATATACACAAACACAGTAAGTCTTTCCCAGACCGGGCAAACAGGCTCAAGTAATTCTAACTTCAGGTTAAGCCATGTAAATTTTGCAATTCCTGTAAGCAGGCACTCGGCACTTAGCTTTGGTTTAATGCCTTACACCGAGATGGGGTATAACTACAAGCAAACACGCACTAACTTCGGAACAGGGTCAGCAGTTGATACCAACGCTGTTAATTACCTGTACCAGGGCGATGGTGGCTTGTCAAAGGCTTATATGGGTTATGGCTTTGGCCTTGGCAAACATGTGCTTTTAGGAGGTAACATATCTTATATATTTGGTAACCTGGTGCAAACCAGCTCAACCGAGATCCCTACACTGTACGGAACCCTTAACTCAAAAATTGAACAAAGCAACAGCATTGGTGGTTTGAACTATGATTATGGTATTCAATACTCGTTTGATTGGGCAGATAACACCAAACACGTAGTGTTGGGCTACTCGGCATCAACAGCCAACAGCATCAATAATACGGAATCGTATATTGTAAGCCAGTATACCTATGACAGCAGCGGCAATCAAAATACGGCTGCCGATTCCATTGTGAACAACAAGAGCGGCAAAACAAAAATCAAGCTTCCGCAGATCAACCACTTCGGTGTATCGTTCCAAAAGGACGGACATTATCTTGTTGGCGCTGATTTTACTATGGGTAATTGGAGCAGTTATTCGGGTCCGGGTATGGGCGCTGATGTAAAGTTTCAAAACAGCAAAACCTTTAACATAGGGGGGCAAATAACCCCAAACAACAATGCATTGCGTAACTACTTTGCCAGGGTTGATTATCGGTTAGGTTTTATATATGATGAAACCTATCTTAATTTAAATAACACCAATATTAACCGCTATGCCGTTACCTTTGGTTTGGGGCTGCCGTTAGCGCCAGCACAAACACTTAACACATTTTACAAAATAAACCTTTCTGCCGAAGTTGGAAAACGAGGCACTGTTGAAAACGGACTGGTTAAGGAAAATTATATAAACATTCATTTAGGCTTTACGCTTAACGATAAGTGGTTCCTAAAATATAAATACCAATAAATTTGTATAAAAGCAAACGAGGGATCAATAGCCGGGAACGATAAGTTACCGGCATTTTATTTTTAATACTAATTGTATTGGTTTTTATAGATCGAAATAAAATAAAACACAATAAATTTGTCGCCCCGCGTTTTCATTGTATTGACACTTTCCATTTAAGTTCCTACATTCACAGCCATGCATAGTCGCGCAATAAAGTTATCGCACCTGTATACACCAGTATTAGTTATTTGTGCGCTGGTATTATTGAGCGCGTGTGAAAACTCGCTGGACGATATCAAAAAAATAGCCTCTAAAGAAGAAAATAAACCTATTTCCCGCTCTTTTGGTGTAGATGTGATCTATAGTGATTCCGCAAGGGTTAAGGCCCATCTTACTGCCCCGGTAATGATCTCGTACGACGATACACCTAAGCCCTATAAGGAAATGACCAAAGGGATCAAGATCGTTTTCTATGACATCAATTTAAAGGAAAACGGCAACATTGTTTCGGACAATGCCATTCAGCGCGATAAGGAAAATATCATTGAGTTTCATAAAAACGTGGTGGCAACAAATGCACAGGGCCAGATCTTTAAATCGGACGAGTTGATTTACGATATGACGGCAAAGAAAATGTATTCTTCAAAAGCCGTTGAAATCACCGCTCCAAACGGCGATATAACGGAAGGGGTTGGTTTTGACAGCAATGAATCTTTTTATCCATGGCATATTATTAAAATGACCGGAAATTTTTACGTAAATGATAAAGAGATACAATAGGAAGAACACAGCGCCAATTGCAGGAACAAAAATTCGCGCCGGAACGTAAATTTCTAAATGATTTATAAACAGATTTCGAGCACAATCAGGTCCATTTTTTAATAATTTAACACACAAAAAATTGTGTTATAGAATTTTATTAAAAATTGTATCTTGCGCCCTCTTTTAAACAATATAAAATAAAGTAATTATACAGGTATATGGGTGTTATGGGTTTTTTGCGGGAACGAATGGGGAAGATTCTCGCATTTTTTATTGGATTTGCGCTACTTGCTTTTATTGCAGGCGAAGTTGTTAAATCAGGTGGTTCAATGTTCAGAGATGATCGTAACCTGCTGGGTGAAGTGAACGGCGAAAAAGTTGGGTATGACGAGTTTAATAAAAAATTTGAGCAGAATGCCAATCAATTCAAACAGCAATCGCAGCAGAATAATTTAACACCTCAAATTACAGCTTATGTACAGGAAACTACCTGGAACAATACCATAAGCTTAATGATTCTGAAAAAAGAGGTTGACAAGCTTGGTTTAGTTGTAGGCGATGACGAAGTTAACTCAATGGTTAACGGCAACAATCCCGACCCGCAAATTGTGCAGGCATTCGGCAACCCGCAAACAGGCAAGGTTGATGTAAACAGGTTCAATACGTTTAAGTCTAACCTGGCTGCAGCAAAAGCTGACGACCCGTTAAGGCAGCAATGGGCCGACTTTATTGAGAGTTTAATAGGCAACAAGCTAAATCAAAAATATGTTGCGCTGGTAACTACCGGCCTGTATGTTAACTCGCTTGAGGCTAAGGAAGATTACCTGGCAAAAAACAAGCTGGCTAATTTTAAATACGTAACGCTTGACTACGCATCTGTGCCTGATAGCAAAGCTGTACCTGCTGATGCAGACTACCAAAGCTACTATGACGAGCATAAAAATGAGTTTAAAACCACCCAGGAATTAAGAACTTTTGATTATGTAAGCTTTAACGCTGCTCCGTCGAAAGACGATTCAGCTGCAGTAAAGAGCAAGGCTGAAAAAATAGCTGCAGACTTTAAGGCATCTACAAACGACTCATTATTTGTACAAGTAAACTCTGAAACAAAGGTACCAATTACCTATTTGCACAAAGGGCGCCTTGATCCAAAGCTGGACTCAGTAATGTTTACTGCGCCCAACGGCTTTATGGTTGGCCCGTATTTAACTGCAGGCAGCTATAAAATTGCAAAACTGGTTGACTCGCATGTTGAAGCCGACTCGGTAAAGGCACGCCATATTCTTATTGACGCTAACACAATTGGTGTTGAAAAAGCTAAGGCCAAGGCCGACTCAATTGAGAAATTAATCAAAGGCGGAAAATCGTTTGCAGAAATGGCGAACATGTATTCTATCGACAAGCAATCGGCGGCTAAGGGCGGCGACCTGGGTACATTTGCCCGTGGCGCAATGATCCCTGTTTTTGACGATGCAGTTTTCAGCGCCAAAAAAGGCGACATGAAAATAGTTGTTTCGCAATATGGCGTTCACCTGGTAGAAATTGAAGATCAGAAGGGATCATCAAAAGTAGTTAAGGTTGCCCTTGTTGATGTACCGTTAAAGGCGAGCAACGCAACACAGACAGCAATATACAGCAAGGCA
Source organism: Bacteroidota bacterium (assembly GCA_030775685.1). Lineage (GTDB taxonomy): Bacteria > Bacteroidota > Bacteroidia > Sphingobacteriales > Sphingobacteriaceae > Mucilaginibacter. The sequence goes on along the minus strand of JALYIP010000036.1, from coordinate 459,951 downwards.
CAGGGCTTTTTAGGTAACGTTACCAAGGAAAACTTTGAAGCAGAAGCAAAGAAGGAAGGCTTACAAATAAAAACAGCTGCCGATGTAAACGGCATTGCGGGTTCTATCCAGGGTGTTGAAAGTGCCCGCGACATTGTTAAATGGGCGTTCGGCGCCGAAAAAGGCGATTTCTCTGACAAGGTATACATCACCGGCGATCAAAACATTGTTGCTCATTTAATAGAAGTTAAGCCGGCAGGCATACTTTCACTCAATGCTGTGAAAAAACAAATTGAGCCGATGGTAAAAAACCAGGTGAAGGGTAAAATATTGTCTGATAAACTACAGGCAGCATTAAATGGTTCTACAACCATTGACCAGGTTGCTCAAAAGGCAGGTGTTAAGGTTAACCCGATCCAGAATATTGTTTTTGCAAACCCCGTTATCCCGGGTTCATCAACTGAATACAAGGTGGTGGGTACAGTGTTTGGATCGCAGCCAAACAAACTGTCAAAACCGGTTGAAGGCACACAAGGCGTGTTTGTATTTAGTGTTGATAGCTTTATAAATCCTGCTCCGCTTGCAAACACAGTAAGAGAGAAGGATCAATTAAGCCAGGCGTTAATGCAACGCTCACAATCACAGATATTTGATGCCCTGAAAGATAAGGCGAATGTAAAAGATTACAGAGCTAAGTTTTTATAGTAACTTTTAAAGTATTTTTGTATCCGGGATGGCTTCATAGCCAGTCCCGGATTTTTTATTTAAAGTGGATTGGTTTTTTAATAGTAACAGGCTATGGAAATACAGGAAAATTTCGTGAATAAGGTTGCACAAAGTGGTTTAGTTACATTAGATCCGGCAGCATTTTATCCCGAGGGTGAAAGGGTGGTGTACGATATAAAGGATAACCTTTTCATGGAACTGATATTAAAAGAAAAGGACTTCAGGGAATTTGTTAAGGGGCACGACTGGGCTCAATACCAGGATAAATACGTAGCTGTAACCTGCTCCGCCGATGCCATAGTGCCCGCCTGGGCCTATATGTTGCTGGCTAACCGCCTTGCACCATATGCCAGGGAGGTTGTTTTTGGTGATGCCGATGTGCTGGAAACCGTGCTTTTTGTAAAGAGCATTGCCAATATTGATGTTGAACAATACCGCGATCAGCGCATTGTGATAAAGGGTTGCGGCGATACTCCTGTGCCGGTTTCGGCCTATGTTGAATTAACAAAAAAGCTTACCCCGGTAGTAAAAAGCCTGATGTTTGGCGAACCATGCTCAACTGTGCCAATTTATAAAAAGAGAGATTAAAACCAGGAATGGGTTTACGAAGTCTTTTAAACTGCGTAAATCCGATAGTAAACAAAATGTCATTTTCATATATACTAATTTACCTTCGATTTAGTTTATAGTCAGAGTCTTAAAGTAATCAATAAAAACAAATACGATCAATTATCATTTAAGACTACAGGCCAATAACAAAATCAGAATGAATAAGTACCTCCTGGTCATTTCCCTTTTTATAGTTTTTAGTTTACCGCTATTTAGCCAGGAGATCACCTACCTGGGCGAACCATCATTTAAGGCAGGTGAAGAATTAAGCTATAAACTAAAATACGGCTTTTTTACAGCGGCAGAAGCTGTTATAAAGGTTAGCGAAAGCGATAAGAGATTTGACAATCACCCGGCGTTTCACATTGTGGCCGACAGCAAAACTGCCGGCACCTTTGACATTTTCTACAAGGTGCGCAACCGCTATGAAACCTATGTAGACGAAAAAACGCTTGAGCCCTACTTTTACACCGAAAACCGTAAGGAATCAAACTACAGGCATACGGATAACGTAACCTTCGACCACAATACGGATAAGATAACTGCCGCAAAAGGTATTTTCCCAATGAAGGGCAAAACGTTCGACTTCCTGTCAGCGTATTACTTTGCCCGGAGCATTGATATTTCAAAGATCCATATCGGCGATAAATTTAACCTGCAGTATTTCCTGGAGGATGGAGTTCACAGCATGGAGATTACCTATGTGGGTAAGGAAAAGATGGATTGTTCGGTTGGAACCTTCAACTGCTTAAAATTTAACCCGACAATTATTCCCGGGCGTGTGTTTAGAAAAAGTAGTAAGCTATATTTGTGGATCACTGACGATAACAACAGGATCCCTGTGAAGGCTCATGTTGAATTGGTGGTAGGAAGCATAACAATGGATTTAACCGGAGCAAAGGGTTTAAAATTCCCGTTAAATCCCATAAAAAAATAAATATGATTGAGGTCGGCCATGTTTTAGTACATGAGGATGTAGTAAAGGAAAATTTTGTTTGTAATTTAAATAAGTGCAAGGGCGCATGCTGCCTTGAAGGAGATTCGGGTGCGCCGCTGAATGTTGATGAACTTGACATCCTGGATGAGATCTATCCAAAAGTAAAACCCTTTATGAACGCCAAGGGGATTGCCACCGTTGAAAAAGTTGGCACATATGTTACAGATTTTGAGGGCGACTATACTACTCCATGCGTTGACGTAAACAAGGAGTGCGCCTATGTAATATTTGAAAACGGCATCACCAAATGCGCCATTGAAAAAGCGTATGAACATGGTGCTATTGAATGGAAGAAACCGATCAGCTGCCACCTATACCCCATCCGTATAACAAAGTACCCTGAATTTGACGTATTGAACTATGATCGCTGGAGCATTTGCAGCCCCGCCTGCTCATTTGGTGATGAATTAAAGGTTAGGGTTCATGAATTCCTGAAGGCGCCCCTCATCCGCAAGTACGGCGCTGAGTGGTACCAGGAATTAGAGGACCAGGTGGCAGGGATATAAGGTTTACAATTATTAGCGTGATTTCGTCGTGCTGAATTCAGGGCGTATTTTAAGTAAACACTTTAGAGATCGCTCGCACACTTTCCTCAATACACATCACTGTGAGCAATTCTTCGATAAAATTACTGCCTTGCTATGGTTACATTTCATCAAAAGTATGATATTTAGAAAATATTTGTTTTATGGAAATACCCTATACTGGTCGCGCAATAATCACCGAAAATTTTGACGGCATCGATATTGTCATACCTGCCAAACGAAATACTTTCCTGATGTTATTCCTTGGTCTCTGGCTATGTGGATGGGTGGCCGGCGAGTCGTTTGGATTGAGCAGCATTACCGGTATAGTAAAAGGTGTTCCTGATATTTTCGGTATCGTCTGGATCTGTGGGTGGACGGTTGGCGGCTTTTTCGCGATAAGGATGTTTTGGTGGAACCTGGCGGGAAAAGAGATAATCCGGATTGGGCAAGGCGTACTCTCTTTAGACAAAAAAGGATTATTTTTTTTTAGCGCAAAAACCTATGATCTGAACGAAGCTAAAAACTTTCGGGCAGAGGAAGAATATGCGCCGACCGGCCCTTTTGGGAACAACAGGAATGCAAATATCTTTAATGCAAAGAACACCGGTACCATAAAGTTTGATTATGGAATGGAAACTGTAAAGTTCGGTGACAGCATATACGAAGCGGAAGCAAACTTTATACTGCAAAAGTTACGGGATAAAAAATACATCAAATAAGTGCTGCCATCAATTTGATAATGTCTACCGAAAATGCGCAACCGCCTTTATATCCTTTACTTCTAAAATCTGCTTTTCATACCCAAAAACGGTAACATTAATCATTGCCAAGCCAAGCTCGGCAAGGGTGCTCACCATGTTGGGTAATACTACCTTAAAAAATGGATACAACCAGGTGATGTACTTGTAATAAGGCAGCACATTTTTTAAGCCTTTTGTGGGATGCATATACCCCGGGCGGAAATTGAAAACCTTTTTAAACGGCAGCTTCATCAAATCGTTTTCGGTTTTTCCCTTTACCCTGGCCCACATTACCCGGCCTTTTTCCGTGCTGTCGGTACCACCGCCGGATACATAACAGAAAACCATATCCGGGTTAAGCCTGCTTAAGGTTTCGGCAACGTGCATGGTTAAACTATAGGTTAGCTTATAATATTCCGGCTCCTTCATCCCGACAGACGAAACACCCAGGCAAAAATAACAGGCGTTATAACCAGAAAGCTGGGCCTCAATAACGCTCAGATCGAAAAAATCAGCATGAATGATCTCCTTTAATTTTGGATGCACCACCCCGCAAGGCTTCCGGCCAATCACCAAAACTGCTTCCACATGCGGGTTCAGCAAACACTCATGCAATACCCCCTCGCCCACCATTCCTGTGGCTCCTGTAACAAATGCTCTTATTTTTTCCATTTTGCTATTATTTATATTACCCCGCTTTATTTCTTCTTCCTTGACTCTTGATTTCTTGGCTCTTGACTTCTTGATTCCTGGCTCTCGACTTCTTGACTCTTTCCTGCTACAAACTTCCCCTCATTCCGGTTGTAAAATCCTTATTTATGGTAACCGGTAATCTCCCGGTTGGATTAATCTGCCGGGTTATCACTTTTACCGCCGACCGCTGCAATGCATCTGTCATTTGGTAACAAGCCAGCAATGCGTTGCACTTTTCAATGCCGGGCAAATCGGCTATCGTATAGGCATTTGCAAAAACAGTGATCACAGTATTGTTTTGCGCAACAAGATCGCCTATAAACCGCTTCACATCGCTGCTATAATCAAGTTTGCTTGCCGGGCGTAAGCGGGTATCATTTATGCTGATATAAACCTGGTTATATTCCTTAAGCGTTGCCAACAGGTTCTTTAGTTCAGCTGGTGACGCGTTTTTATCTACGTTGAAAAATTTGTTATAAACATAAAATTTAGCCAGTTCCTGCTGAAAAACGGTTGGTTTAACTACGCCAATGCTAACTATAGCCGTTTTTTGCAAGGGAGTCATCTGCAAGCCGGCGACACTACCTTTTACAAGGGTTACAGCGGCATCGCTTAATTGTTGCACCAAGGCGGTCGCCGCCGGCCTGTTTAAATCCTCTGTTAAATTGGTAATGTTTGTTTCCTCGTAATGATTTAGCCCGGCCCAGTATTTAGCCATAAGTACCTTTTTTACCCGCGCTTCAAATTCAGCCATCGAGATCCTGTCTTTACGAATTGCCTTTTTTATCAGTTTAACTGCCAGTTTAGAATTTTCGGATAGTTCAATGATATCATTGCCAGCTAAAAAAGCCCTTACATCTGCCTCTCCCTTCGGGAAGTATTTAACCACAGCCTTCATCTCCATCGCATCCGACACTACCAGCCCCTTAAATCTCAACGAATCCTTAAGCACGCCGGTAACTATTGGCCTCGACAAAGTTGAAGGTAAATTTTTTGTCGTGTCCAGGGCAGGGATATCCATGTGGGCTACCATTATTCCGCTTATGCCGGCATTAATCGCTTCGCGGAAGGGATATTCCTCCAGCGAGTCCAAACGGGCCCTTGTAAAAGGCAGCAAGGGTAGATCAAAGTGCGAATCGACATTGGTGTCACCATGGCCCGGAAAGTGCTTGGCGGTGGTTAAAATGCCCGCATCCTGCATCCCCTTAAAATACGCTATCCCTTTCGCAGCAACGTTATGCTTATCATCGCCAAACGAGCGGTAATTGATCACCGGGTTGTTGGGGTTATTGTTAACATCCATGTCAGGTCCGAAATTCATCTGCATACCGATCCGTTTAAAATCGTAGGCAACCTGCTGGCCCATTTTATAGATCAACGTATTATCCTGTATGGCCCCGAGCGTCATCTGGAAGGGGTATGATATTGTTGAATCCAGCCGCATACCCACTCCCCATTCGCCATCCATGGCAATAAGCAACGGAACCTTCGCCAGTTTCTGATAATTGTTGATCAGTCGTGCCTGCCGAACCGGGCCGCCCTGGAAAAACACAAGCCCACCCACCTGCTCATCCGCTATCACCTTCGCAACCGAGTCCTCGTAAGCCTGCCCAAGGTTGGTATGTGCCCGCACAAAAAATAGCTGAGCTATCTTTTTCTTGCGGTTCATCTTTTTAAAAACCGAATCGACCCAGTGATTTTGATGGTTTAATAGTTGTATATAGCTCTCCTTCTGAGCAAAAACGTTTAATGAAACAAGGCAACATATTGGTATTAAAACGCATTTTAAGCGTTGTTTGGATAGAATCATAGTCAAATGTAAGCGTAAATCTTATTTGTTTTAACAGGCGTTTTTTAAAGATGTTGTGATAAAAAAAACAAATGCGAATAAACCTTTGTATAATTTTTTACTCTATGAGTATAATTAAACAAAAACGAAATGAAAAAAATTCTCTCTTTTGCTATATGTCTGCTGGTAGCAGGTTCAGTAAGCGCACAAGGATATTACTATGGTCACCGCCACCAGGCAAGGCGTTCAGCGCCGCGTAGTTCGGCAAATGATTTTTATCGTACACGGATCGGTATTGCAGGTGGCTTTAACTTCGCAGATGCTGTTGACGCCTATAACACAAACTATTCAACTGCCGGCATTACAGCGTTTCACGTTGGCCTTACCCTGGATATCCCGGTAGCTTATCCGATATCATTTGCCCCTGAGGTGTTATTTTCACAAAAAGGATATTCAGCCCAAACCACCGATGGTAACTTTACACAGCGCAGCAACTTTATCGATGTGCCGTTGCTGGCAAAATTCAGGTTATCGCCGTTTGTTAATTTCGTGGTTGGCCCGCAATTTTCATTCCCTATCTCAACCACCAACACCTACGATAATGGATTTGATGTTACTGCCAAAGAGCATTACAGTACTACATCAGATAAGACAGTATTAGATGGTGTTATTGGGGTTGGTTTTGATTTAAACCCGAATGTAGAGTTACGTGCGAGATACACTATCGATTTTCAGCAAACTGATGATAATGCTTATTATATTCCCGGTTACCGTAACGAGGTATTCCAGCTTGGCATAGGCTTTAAGTTTCAATAACTCGCCTTATTTTAAAAAAGCAGCCCGTTGATATGATCAGCGGGCTGTTTTTTTATACGCTTATTTTTAATACTTAAAGCTTATCAGCTGGCTTAAGCCACCTTTTTATTCTTCTGCTAAGCTTTTTGTGCTTGCGCTTTTTCTCGTCGATGTTAAAATTTTGTTTTAGTACCACCAGGTCCGCACGCTTTTCAGGCAGCAAATATTGCGGATGAGTTATCTGTGTTATCTCACCAAGCGGAATATTGGCGTATATGTTATTGCGGTCAAGTGTGTGGGTGGCATCATTTCCAAATCCAATATTGCTAATCAAATTTTCGTTAGGTATGATAGTTAGACCATTGTTAAAGAAATTCGCAAAATCAAGCTGATAATCCCAGGTGTCAATTTTACCAGCCTTAACCTCATCAAAAACATGTTTTAGGGAGCTTACTATAAAAGGATCATGGAAAATGCCAGTTAGTTTTTCTGCTACATCGTGGTTATATCGGTTTAAAGTTTTGTCATAATCTGCCCAAACACGCCTCCAGCTGGCCCACCCCCAAACATGTGTAATGTTTGAAAAATAATAGCTGGCATCGCCCCATTTTTTTCCAGATTGCAGGTTACAGCCGGTAATATGCCTAACCCTTGTATCATCGCGATATTTTTCCAGCATAGCGTCGCAAAAGCTAAAAAAGCTGGGGGCCGGTAAACAATCATCCTCCAATATTATACCTTCGTATTCGTTATCAAAAAACCAGTCAATTGCCGATGAAACGGCATCCTTACAGCCAAGGTTTTCACTCCTGAAAAGAGTTTTAACCTCGCATTCCCAGTCTACTCCCTCAATAATGGCCCTGGTTGACGCACACAGCTCTGCTTCGCCAGGCCTTGAAGGCCGCGGCCCATCAGCAGCTACGTACAAACGTGCTGGTTTTGCCTCTTTTATTTTTTCAAAAACCTTTTTTGTATTTCCCGGCCTGTTAAAAAGGATAAACAATACGGGTGATTTTGTATGAACGGAATGGAGAGTAACTTTCATGTTACAAAGTTGTTATAAAAATATTACAGTTTATCCCCGTACGATAAATAAATACCGTACGCGACAATTTTTATAAAACTTTATAAAATATCTTTTGAAATAGCGCTTGAATCTAAAGGGCTGCGTTATTAAATGTGGATGTTATCCACCGTTTAATTCTCCTGCTAAAGCCATTTTCCCGCTGGCGCCTTTCTTCTAATTTAAAATCGCGGTTAATAATAACGAGATCGGCACGTTTTTCGGGCAACATAAATACAGGATCAATAATTTCATCAAGTTCCGTTACTGGCATATTTGCGTACATGTGATCGGTGCCGACGGTGTGGGTGGCGTCATCGCCAAAACCAATGTTTGAGATCAGGTTTTCATTTGGAATGATGACCAGTCCATTGTTAAAAAAGTTTACAAAATCAAGCGGATACGCCCACGAATTAACTTTGCCGGCTTTTACGTCCCTGAATATTTCCAACCAGGTTTGTACCACAATAGGATCGTCATAAATATTAAATAAACGATCCCTTATTTCCTCATCGCTATATTTATTTAGATTTTTATCGTAATCGTCCCACGCTCGTTTCCAGCTGGCCCAACCCCATACATGGGTACGGTTTGAAAAATAATAACTTGCATCACCCCACCTTTTCCCTTCTTGCAGGTTACAACCGGAAATATGCCTCACCCTTGTATCGTTGCGATATTTCTCTAACAGGGTGTCGCAAAATCTGAAAAAACTGTTGGCGGGTAAACAATCATCCTCCAGGATAATACCTTCTTCTTCATTGTCAAAAAACCAGGTTATAGATGCCGAAACGCTATCCTTACACCCCATGTTCTTCTTATTAAAACAAGTTTTTACCTCGCACTCCCAGTCAATACTATCTAAAATAGACCGGCATTGTTTGCATAAGTGTGTGTCATCCGGACAGTGCCGGCGCGGCCCATCAGAAGCTATGTAAAGGCGTGAAGGCTTAGCTTTCCTAATTTCTTCAAATACTTTAAAGGTAGTTTCGGGCCGGTTGAATATCAAAAATAATACAGCGGACTTTACATGGTATGGGGCGGCGTCAGGAATGTTCATATCATCAAGTTTATTTTCGGAAACCCAAACTTCAGCAGAATATTGCTTTAATAACGTAACAAACTGGATGCAAAGCGGTTTGAAAAAGAATTGTTACAATTGGAGAAACCTTAGGGTGAAAGTTTTAAGTTTATTTAAAGTCATTTAATTAAAAATATGCATTTTTAAGCCATGCAAAGCAAAATAACGGGGGGAAATACAAGCTTATTGTTCACTGCAAGAATCTTAAACAAATACGATGTAAAGTATTACCGCTGCAACGACACCGGCTTTATCCAAACTGAAGAACCATACTGGTTGAAAGAAGCCTATTCCTCCACTATAACAAAACTCGACGTTGGTTTGCCCTACCGCAATATCTTGTTGTCCGCTGCTGTTAGCAAGCTATTGGTAAAACACTTTGATGCCAGAGGCACCTTTTTAGATTACGCGGGCGGATACGGGTTGTTTACCCGTTTGATGCGCGACAAGGGCTTTAACTTTTATAATACCGATAAATTTTGCCAAAACCTGTTCGCTGAATATTTCGATCTTAAAAATTTGCCTGTAAACACAACTTTTGAAGCTGTAACTGCCTTCGAAGTATTTGAACATTTGCCAGACCCGATACCCGGCATAAAAGAAATAACTGCCTTTGCTGATAACGTGATCTTCAGCACCGAACTACAGCCAGAAAAAATTGAAACTATTGAGGATTGGGCGTATTTATCATCTGAAACTGGTCAACATATAGCTTTTTATAATAAGGAATCGTTAGAGCTAGTAGCTAATCAACTAGGCTATAATTTTTATACCGACAGCAAGTTTTTACACTTGTTTACCAAAACCAAATTTGATAAAAATCCACTTGCTCCCGAAAAGGAAAGTTTCTTACTACGAAAAGCCAGAAAATATGTTAGAAACGCCGAACAAAGTGCTGGTATGCCCAACAGTTTATTAATGGCCGATTGGCAATCTATCAAGGATAAGATTAACGGTAAATGAGATATTGAAATCAAGAGATAAAGAATGAGGAAATAATATCTGAATTTCTAATCATGGTTCTTGGCTTCTTGATTCCCAGCTCTCTTTTTAATCTGCATTAAACGTCTGCATATCTATCAACTTGCGGTAAAGTCCGTTGTTTTCAATCAATTGCTGGTGATTTCCCTGTTCAACAATCCGCCCATTTTCAAGTACCACAATAATATCGGCATTTTGTATAGTGCTTAGCCGGTGGGCTATAATTAACGAAGTTCGGTTTTTCATCAAGTTATTCAGCGCATCCTGCACCAGTTTTTCCGATTCAGTGTCTAATGCAGAGGTTGCCTCATCAAGCAGCATGATTGGCGGGTTGTTCAATACGGCACGCGCTATACAGATCCGCTGTCTCTGCCCGCCTGATAGCTTCGCGCCGCGGTCGCCAATATTGGTTTCGTAGCTTTTCTCTGTTTCGATTATAAAATTATGCGCGTTTGCTATTTTAGCTGCTGCTACCACCTCTTCCATGGTAACGTTGCTTTTCCCAAAGGCAATATTGTTGAAGATGGAGTCGTTAAACAATATCGACTCCTGGTTAACTACACCCAATAATGACCTTAGTGAGGTTGCTGTCAGATCATTTATATTATTCCCGTCAATACATACTTCGCCGGATTGTGGCTCCGTAAAGTGTGGTATAAGGTCAATCAGTGTAGATTTACCCCCGCCTGACGGGCCTACCAACGCCACAGTTTTTCCTTTGGGGATGATTAGATTGATATTGGACAATACGTCTTTTCCATCGTAAGCAAACGATACATTTTTGAATTCGATGCTGTCTTTAAATCCGTTGATATCCATTGCGCCAACTTTATCCTTTATTGCTGGCTTTTCGTCAATAAGTGCAAGTACCCTTTCACCGGCGGCTATACCCGAGTGAATATTGCTGAATGAGTCAGACATCGCTTTGGCTGGTCGCATCAGTTGGGAGAAAATAGCAATGTAGGCTATGAATTGCGCTCCGGTAAGGTCGGCTTTTTTATTGAGGATGAGATAGCCACCATAAAGCACAATACACGAGATCATTGTTATCGCGAGCGTTTCAGATACCGGTGAGGCTGATTGCTGGCGCTTAGCCATCGATCGCAGTATCTTTGAATACCTTAAATTTTCGTCATCAAAACGTTTTTTGATAAAGTCGGTAGCATTAAATGCCTTGATGATGCGCACCCCTTGCAAAGATTCATCAAGGTAGCTGATCATATTTCCATAGGTTTGCTGCGCTGAAATAGCCTGTGCCTTTAAGCGCTTTACTATTTTTGATATTATAAATGCCGAAATAGGGACAACCAATAACGATCCAAATGTTAGTTTTACCGAAAAATTAAACAGCAGGAAAAGATAAAAGAGCATTGTCGCAGGCTCCTTAAAAATAACCTGCAGCGTGGCTGTCACCGAAAATTGAACTACCTGCACATCTGACGCTATTTTTGAAATAATATCGCCCTTCCGGTTATTATTGAAATAACCCAGGTGCATGTCCATAATGTTGTTAAAAACTGAGCGGCGCAGGTTTAGTAAAGTATGCACACGCAGGTTCTCCATAGTACGTGCCGCCAGGTAGCGAAACAGGTTACCCACAACCATAGCAAGAACAATAATTGAACAAGTGTACACCAATGCGCCCCATTTGCCCTCAGTTTTAATGAAATAATTCATATAAAACTTAAACCAGCCGGAAATATCCAGGAAGAACGTAGGCTTTTGAATAGGAATGGCAGCGGCGGCTTTACATGTATCGTCAATAAAAAGTGTATTGAGCAACGGCACCAGCAACGGATATATCATTGAGCTGAAAACCACATACAATAATGTAAATATGATATACGGGATAGCAAACTTCTCAATTGGTTTGGCAAAGGACAGCAGCCGGAAATATGTCTTCATTAAAAGAATAAATAAAAGTGCAAATCTAATAGTAATTACTTAATTACTATATAACCCGTTTATTTGCTTTTATATAACGGTAAAAACGTTACGCCGTTACAAGCCATTCAAAATAATTACACTAGCCTGTAAGGTTTCAGCAAGCTTTTGATATTTTGATTTAAGATTCAACTAAACCATACTACTGCCGCTCGAAGGAGGAATATGAAGCAAAGATTAAAAGAGAGTGTGGTGATACAAGCAAAAAGGAAGTTGACGAATTTTATTATCACGATAACAATGCCAATAAAATAGGGGATACCACTATCCTGCAACTTTTTCGAGACCAATAACACCTGGTTTATTGCATTAACAGCGGCAATACGGCCTGCCAAACACTATCCACACTAATATTGCCTACACAAGGGTAAGGTTCATCCTCTGCTACCATATAAACACAGTTCCAGTTACAATAATAGCATTCCATTTTTTCATAAACACAAATAGGTTGGCCTTCAAAATATGCAGGGTATGGCGAAAACCGTTCAAAATGCCCCCCGCCAATTATACAAACCGATTTGGTTTTAGCGGCAACGGCGATATGAATTGCGCTGGTTTCATTGGCAATGACAAGGGAGGCATTACCAATAAGCTCTATTATTTGGGGTAGCGTTGATGTACCTGTTAAGTTAACAACACTATTTGCAGGCAAGTTATTCGTTATGTACTGGCTTGCAGGCACTTCGGCCGGCCCTCCCGCCAGGTAAATCTGCTGATCGGAATGTTGCCTCATCAACTTAATTAAAGCCAAAAAATTTTGTTTTCCCCATTCACGTTTTATTACGCCTGCACCTGGAAATATAATTATTCCTTGTTTTGCAACTTGTTTAACAGGTATATTTGTTGTTGCTAATAATACTTCAGTGTTTAAAACGCGTTTGAAAAAAAAACGCGACCTGTCAAATTCAAAATAAACATCTGCCGGTAGCGTCAGCAACCAGGTATAAAATCTATCGGTTTCCTTTTTATAGCGAATGTCAATGCCTTCGTTATTGCTTTCAAAACCTACAATTTGTTTTGCAGCTGTAAGTCCGGCTAGTCCGTCGTTAATAAATGTGCGGGTGTAAGCAGGCTGCAGGGTTACTTCGTAATTATTTGTAAACAACTGCCAGCCCAACTTTAAAGTTTGCAGGGGTGCATCGTATAATAAATTGGCTTTGATAAATATGAATTCATCAACGAAAGCCTTATCGTATTTTAGGGCAATATCTCTCCATAATACATTCCCGAGTACATCAATCCTATAACCTTTGTAAGTGTCTGACAGCTTCGTGATCTCAATAAAATTGCGGAATAGTATATAGTCGCCTATGGCATCCGTTTTAATGATCAGCAACCTTTTTTGAGGCTTCCGAAACCTAGCAAAAAACCGGAACAGCAACGGAAGTTTCAGCAGGATAAAACGTGTTAGTCTGAATAAATTCCTGTTTTTGATAAGCATACAAAAACGATTTTATGTTTATTTATTTTGTATGAACCGTTTAAACATCCCCCAAAAGCCAATGCTCCGGTTTAAATAGCGGTAGTAACTTTTACGCTTTAAATACCTTTTAAACAGCTTATCCCTGTCCTTTTCGAAAACAGGATCTTTGGTGTAGGACGAAAAACCACCCTCCGGAAAACTGGCCACCAGGTAATCAACATGCTGAAACCTAAACTGCGGATCGTGCCAGGTGCGCAGGTTTAAGTGGTAATCGGCGTATACTTTGTATTGCAGGTCGTATTGGTATTTTTCAAAAACTGCCTTCGGATAAAAAATAGCCTGGTGGCAGATATTTAGCTTGGTTAGATAATAATCGTCATAAACCTTAAAAAACGGCTTGCCATAAAATATTACATTGCCATAGTATAAGGTATTCGGATCTTTTAATACCGAAAGCATTTTGGTAAAATCATTCATCAACAAATCATCGGCACCCAAAAAAACAACCCATTGCCCTTTAATATATTGAAGCGACTTATTCATGGCGTCGTAAATGCCGTTATCCGGCTCACTTATCCAAAAGTCAATGACGGCTTCATTTTCCTTTAAAATATTAAAGGTGCTATCTGTGCTGCCGCCGTCAATCACTACAAATTCGATATCATCATTCTTATGGATGGCAATACTTTCCAATAACTGCGGCAATGTTTGGGCAGCATTATACGTTACCGTCACAACCGAGACCAATGGCTGTTTACTATTTGTATTTTCCCTTATTCCGCCTTGTTGCATGTATTTAACTTATTGAAACTGACTTAGCGCTTAACCCGCCTAATCAAAATTCATAAAATGCCTTTTGGTTTTTACGCCCCAAATTCGGCCAAAGATATAGTTAAGCTTGCTGAGGCTGCTTTTTTTGCGAATAAAAAAAATGGTATTCTTATATTTATAGAGCAACTTGCTTAGCGCAAACGATACGTGATTATTAAGTCGCTTAGTGTATGCCCGATATATTGCAGATACCAGTTCTTGCCGTTTATTCTTTTTGAATGCGGCGCAATACCCCAGCCATTTATATTCGCGTTCGATTTTCTGGATTGAATCGAACCGGTAAGCGTTTTTCTCCCGCTTTATCTTTAAAATATTGGTATCGCTTTTATCGTGCTGACGATATTTTACCAGGCACTGCGGAATGAAATCTATTTTGCCGATATTAGTGGCTACATAAGCCAGCCACCAGTCATGAAAAAACTCTTTCTTTAATGGTAGGGCATCCTGCAGTAATTCCCTTCTCATTAAAACAGCGTGGCCCGACACGCAGTTGAAAAACAAAAAAGCCTCCGGATCATCGCCCCGGTACAAGTTCATCAGGTCCGACATTTTTCTATCCATGCTGCTGCCATCCTCATGCACGAATTCTGAATCGTGGTAAATCAGCAAACTATCGCCAATGGCCTCAACCTGCAAGGTTATTTTATCCAGCATCCAAACATCATCCTGGTCGCAGAGGGCTATCAACCCACCAGTGCATAGGCTTACCGCCCGTTCAAAGTTCCCGGTAAAGCCTAAATTATTATCGTTCCTGTGGATCTTAAATTGTGGGTACTTGTTGGCGTAGGCTGTTAAAACATTATAGGTTTCATCAGTAGAACAATCATCAACAACAATAATTTCAATTGATTTGTAGGTTTGCCCTATGAGCGAATCAAGCTGTTCGGCAAGGTATTTAGCACCGTTATAGGTACACAATGCTATCGAAACCAAAGGCGTTTGTTCCATTTATTTTATATCAACCTGTTCAGGACTTAAAACGAACGATCTTCTTATTTTTTACTGAGCCTTTAATATTATCCACCACATTAAAAATGGTTTTATGGCTCTCATTATCGTCCATTAACTTTTTTATTTTCAACCGATATTCATTTATTAGCTTCCGGTTTTTAAATAAATCACGGTAACTTTTCCAGATCCAGGTTTGCCCGATAATTAACTTTGGCAGCAAATCAACAATAGTGATCTGAAAGTACCAGGCAAAACGGGCCAACCCGTCAAAATGGAGCGCGTGCATATAAAACCGGTTGCGAAAATAAACGCTTTTAACCCACTGCGGCGTTTTATATTGTTTTGTACTTGCTGATAGCAAATGCCTGCAAACAGCATTGTGCTCATAATAACATTTCCAGTTCAGTTTCCAGGCGCGCAGGCCCAGTTCATTATCCTCGCAGTAAAATGGCGAAAAAATTTCATAAAAGCCACCTATCTGCTTAAGCTTTGCTGCATCAATTAATGCATTTGCTCCCGAAAGATAGAACGTAAACAAACGGTCATTTTCATTATTGGTGTAATAAAAATAATCTGTCTTCAGTTTTAGTCCATTAAATTTAGGCATCCGGGCGGCGTCCTGGATATGGTCGCCGTCCATATCGATAATGCGGCCCATTACGCCGAAGGTGTCCCAGCGTAAAAAATATTTCCATTGATGCTCGAAATAATCTTCGGTAAGTTTTACATCTGAGTTCAAAAGCATTATCAAATCATATTGCGATGCGGCTATACCTAAATTACAGGCATGCGAAAATCCTTTATTTTCAGGTGCTGCAACCAAGATTAGCTCCGGATAATGTGACCTGATAAAGGCAACGGAATCATCCGTTGAACAATCGTCAACAATAATAACCTCGTAAACAGTACCGGCCTTTTTAATAGCGGCTAAAGTAAAGGGTAAGTATTGCTCTAAGAGTTGCCTGCCGTTGTAGTTAGGAATAATGATGGAAACGCTTTTTTTAATGTCCATTAGCGCCGATAAATTATTTAAAATTCCTCATAAAAAATGAAAGCGGGGTTATCTTCATTAAAATTTAAGTGCGACAAATATAACTTTCTATTGCAAACATGTTGCCAGGCAAAATTTATCAAAATAAACAAAGCCATTTACCATATTTTACCCATCCGGCTGTTGAAATACATTATATATTTGTTACTTTATCCAAATTCAGGAGCCGTACGAACACTGGAAAAAGACGAAACTATGCAAAACACTATCAACCACATTAAACCGGACTCGGCCGATTTTCGATCAGTTGCCCGCGCGTTAACAATTGTTGAGAATGATTTGCACGGTGCTGATGAACTCTTAAAAAATCTGAAATTCATAAAAGACGCCCCTGTTATAGGCATTACCGGGCCGCCTGGCGCAGGCAAAAGCACACTGGTAAACTCGCTGATAAGCGGGCTACTGAGCAAGGGTAATAAAGTAGCCGTCCTGGCCATCGATCCAACTTCGCCGTTTAATTTCGGTTCATTATTGGGCGACCGGATCAGGATGGCGCCCCATTTTAATCACCCGGATGTTTTTATTCGTTCATTGGCTACACGCGGTTCATTGGGGGGGCTGTCCGCAAAGGCGATAGAAATGACGGACGTTTTGCGGGCTGCCGGGTTTGATTATATATTGATAGAGACCGTAGGCGTTGGGCAGTCAGAGATCGAAATTGCCGGCCTTGCTGATATTACCCTGCTTGTTTTGGTGCCGGAAAGCGGGGACGAGATCCAAAATATTAAATCGGGTCTGATGGAGATTGCCGATGCCTTTATAGTAAACAAAGCCGACCGGGCAGATGCTGATCTTTTTGTAAACAATCTGAAAAAGATTCAACTTAAGGAGGAAAAGCTACCGGTTTTTAGAACTATCGCATCGAAAAATGATGGGATAGGCGAGGTGATCGACTTTATCCGGTCAAGATCTAAAACAAAAAATTCACGCAGGGAACTACTACTGGCCGAAAAAGCATACAGTATAATCCGTCAAAAACGGATGGCCGACATAGACAAAAAAAAGCTTCAGCAGGATATTGCCAAAGCATTAGACAAACCGGGGTTTAATTTGTATGATTTTTTAAGCCCCCTAGCCCCCTAAAGGGGAAATAAAAGCAATACTCCCCTTTAGGGGTTGGGGGCATTCATAATTTCCTCAATATGCTCCGCCTCAACAGGAATATCTGCCATCAGGTCGATATTACTATTTGCGGTTATCAGTATGTCATTTTCTATTCGTATCCCCAATCCCTCTTCTGCAATATAAATACCCGGTTCGCAGGTTAAAATATTTCCCACCTCAAACGCATTATAACGGCTGGCAAGGTCATGCACGTCTAATCCAAGGTGGTGCGAGGTGCCATGCATAAAATATTTTTTGTATAAAGGCATTTTCGGGTCCTGTTTTGCCACATCATGTTTATCCAGCAGGCCCAGGCCTATTAATTCATCGGTCATTATTCTGCCCACCTCGTCCTGGTATTCATTTAATACCGCCCCGGCAACTAGCATCTTTGTGGCCGCCCGCATTACCCGCAACACGGCATTATAAACGTCGCGCTGCCGTTTTGTGAAACGCCCGTTAACGGGTATCGAGCGACTCATGTCTGCATTATAATTGGCATATTCAGCTCCAAAATCAAATAATACCACATCTCCATCCTTGCAAACCTGATTATTGTCTATATAATGCAGCACTATTGCATTTTTCCCGGAAGCTATAATAGGGCTGTAGGCATGCCCGGTAGCGCGCTGCCTTAAAAACTCATGTGTTATCTCAGCTTCTATCTCATATTCAGTAACACCGGGCTTAACAAACTTAAGTACCCGCACAAAGGCGTCCCTTGTAATTTCACAAGCCTTTTTTGTCAGATCAACTTCTATAGGAGATTTAACAGCACGCAAATCACGCATAATGAGCGCCGACCGCTCATATTTATGCAAAGGATATTTTGCACGCAATGTTTCCAACACCCTGATGTCGCGGTACGGCACAGTGTGGCTATACCTGTCGTTCTCATTTGTGTTTATATATATGTGCTCGGCGTAATTAATAATTGTATGCAGAATGACGTCAAAGTCATTCAACCAATAGATATTATCTATTCCTGACGCTGCCCTGGCTTCTTCTTTGGTATACTTATGGCCCTCCCAAATTGCGATGTGTTCACTAGTTTGTCTTAAAAACAGTACTTCTCTGTATAGTGGATTAGGACAGTCCGGATATAATATTAGCACACTCTGTTCCTGATCAATGCCTGTTAGGTAAAAAAAATCGGGATTTTGTTTGTAAATAAAGGTTTGGTCGCCATTCCTCGGAAATTCATCATTTGCATTAAAAATGGCTATAGAACAGGGCTTTAATCGTGAAACGAAATTTTTTCTATTATAGGTAAACACCTCATTATTAACAGGTAGATATTTCATTTTTTACCCTTTATTAATTTTTTTAAAACAATTTTTTTTATTTATTTGTATAATAATTACAAAATTTGGAACAATGTTTGGTTACAAATTCAAACATAATTACTATTTTTGAAAAAAATCACAATTAAAATCGTTTAATCTTAAAACTATGAACTATTCTACATTAAAGAAAACAGTCGTCTTATCATTTGTTTCCTTGATGGCAGTTGGTGTTGCTTCAGCGCAAGACACAGCCAAAATGAAAACAATGAAAATGTCTGACACTGCTACTACTGCCAAGGTATTTGGTGGTTTAGGTCAGTACAACACATTAAGTTTAGGTATCAATGCCGGCGTTACATCAGGGCTTGTACCATTCATGTCAAATGCTTCTAACCACACCAAACTTTCGTTGGGTTATGGTGCCACATTGAGAGATCAACTATCGCACTTTTTTAGCTTGCAATTAGATTATTATGGTGGTAAAGTAAAAGGCGAAAGTCAGGCTGATGGCTCGGCTGGAGGTACCAAATTCGGTTATTCAAGCTACGAAACTACTTTCAATCAATTCTCATTGAGCGGCGTTGTTAATTTTGGAAGTGTTAGCTTTCTTCACCGCGCAAACGCTGTTAACTTTTACGGTTCAGCAGGTGTTGGTTTAGACTTGTACAAACCAAAATTAGTTGATGGTGCAGCAAGTGGTTACACCAAGACAGTAAAAGAATTAGCCGCACCAGTTGGTGTTGGTGTTAAATTCAAACTTACTGATGCGTTAGCATTGAATGTTGGTTATACTGTTACCTTTATACAAGGTTACAACTTTACAGGCTTCCATACTTACAGCGATGCTATCGATCGTTCAACAATGAGCCACTACTCTTATACTTATGGTGGTTTGGAGTACACTTTCGGTCCAAAATCAAAACCGAACTTAGAGTGGGTGAACCCAATTGCAATGATGTATGATGAATTGTACGATGCTGCATTACGCCAGGAAGTTGAAGCTTTAAAAGGCCGTGTAACAAATGTTGAAACTGCTGTTAACGACCTGAAAAAAGATTCTGACGGTGACGGTGTTGCTGATCAATTTGACAAATGCCCTAACACTCCTGCTGGTAGCGTTGTTGACGGTTCTGGTTGCCCAATTGTATTCCCTAAAGATACAACTAAAGCTACCGCTGCTGCTCCAGTTGCAACTCCTTACTCAAACATCCAGTTTGAATTTGATAGCTCAGTGTTAAAAACATCTTCATACCCAGTATTAGATGCTACATCTGCTGATCTACGTGCAAGCTCAAGCTCAGTTACTTTAAATGGTTATGCTTCATCTGAAGGTACTGCTGCTCACAACATGCGTTTATCAAAAGACCGTGCTAACTCTGTAAAAACTTACTTAGTTAACTCAGGTGTTGATGCTAAACGCGTTAAAGTTAAAGGATACGGTGAAACCCATCCAATAGCTGATAATTCAACTGAAGAAGGACGTGTTGCTAACCGTCGTGTTGAATTCAAAAAATAATTTTAATTAAATTATTATAATAAAAGGCTTCCCGTATTGGGAAGCCTTTTTTGTTGACGTAAAAAGTCGAAAGCTTAAGGCAAAAGCTTTTCTTTCCCTTAGGTTTTATTATTGTTACATATTACCTTTTTAGCTTTAAGCTTTTTGCTTTAGGCTTTTAGCTTTACTATATTTGTTTATGTATTTTTTCAGGAAGAATGATCCCAATAGGCCCACGAACTTTAATCTTAAAGTAATGCATACTATTAATGCAATTTGCATAATTATGTTCCTGCTAGCTGTTATCTGGATCGTGGTTAAAATATATATCCTAAAGAAATAAACAACAATTCATCGGTCGCTCAATATTGCTTAACGCTTGACCTTTACATTACCTTTAAAAAATGAAAACTATAATTAATTCCGATAATGCTCCTGCCCCAATTGGCCCATATAACCAGGCTGTATCAGCTGGTGGTTTTGTATTTCTTTCAGGACAGATTGCGCTGAATCCGTCAACCGGGCAACTGGTAACTGATGATATTAAAATCGAAACAAAACAAGTAATGGATAACATTAGCGCAATTTTGACTGAAGCCGGAGTTGATTTTGGCAATATTGTTAAAACCAGTATTTTTTTAACCGACATGCAAAACTTCGCCCAGGTTAATGAAGTTTACGGAACCTATTTCAAGAGTGAATTCCCCGCCCGCGAAACTGTACAAGTTGCAGGATTGCCAAAAGGCGGTAATGTAGAGATAACTGTCACTGCAATTAAGCCATGATATGCCAATTGCTAATTCACTAACCCACCCATTCACTAATTCACTAACCCGCTAATTGAGTACCCAGGTATTTGAAACCCCGATTGAATATTTAAAAGGCGTGGGCACTCACCGCGCAGAGCTTTTGAAGAAAGAGCTACAGGTATTCAATTTTGGCGATCTGTTGAGCTACTTTCCTTATAAATACATCGATCGTACCCGGTTTTACAAAATAAGGGACATCCAGGCCGATCTGCCTTATGTGCAGGTCCTGGCACGCTTAACCCATAAAGAATTTGTTGGCAAAAAACGCACCAGCCGCCTTGTAGCGCAGGCCCAGGACGATACCGGGATAATTGAATTAGTATGGTTTCAGAGTATAAAATGGGTGGAGAAGAACATCATCCCCGGGAAAGTTTATGTACTGTTTGGCAAACCAACCTTCTTCAACGGGAAGCCGCAAATGGCACACCCCGAAATGGAGTTGTACAGCGCCGAAATACAGCAGCGTAAGGGAAACTTAACGTTGCAGCCCGCCTATAATTCAACCGAAAAGTTAAAACAATTTTCGTTGGATAGTAAAGGCATTTTGAAGCTGGTTTCCGCATTGTTGGAACAGCATTTAAAGGACGTTCATGAAAACCTGCCTTTATATCTTATCAACCGTTTTAAATTAACCGGTCGTGCGGAGGCTTATAAAGACATCCATTTCCCTGAAGATGCAGCTAAGCTCAATGAAGCGCAGCATCGTCTAAAATTTGAGGAATTGTTCTTTTTGCAGCTGAAGCTATTAAAGAGCAAACTGCATCACAGTCAGAAATTTAAAGGTAATATTTTCGAAAGTGTTGGCACTACGTTTAATGAATTCTATCATAACAAATTACCATTCCCTTTAACCAATGCACAAAAACGTGTTTTAAAGGAAATAAGGCAGGACACCCAACGAGGTGTACAAATGAACCGCCTTTTGCAGGGTGACGTAGGAAGCGGTAAAACAGTTGTGGCCCTCATGAGCATGTTGATTGCTATTGATAATGGTTTCCAAACCTGCATAATGGCACCTACCGAAATTTTGGCCAACCAGCATTACCAAACCATAAAGGAACTGGTGGGTGATGATTTTATAGAGGTGGGGTTATTAACGGGATCAACCAAACAGAAGGAACGAAAAGTATTGCATGAGCGCCTGGAGAGCGGCGAGTTAAAGATCCTGATCGGCACCCATGCCCTTATTGAAGATAAGGTGCAATACAAAAATCTGGGCTTTGTTGTAATTGATGAGCAGCACCGTTTCGGCGTAGAGCAGCGGGCTAAGCTTTGGCGCAAAAACGCCATCCCGCCACACATCCTGGTAATGACGGCCACCCCTATTCCGCGTACGCTTGCCATGACCCTGTACGGCGATCTGGATATTTCGGTAATTGACGAACTACCAGCCGGGCGTAAGCCAATTCAAACTGTACATTTTTATGAAACCCAGCGGCTCAGGATGTTTGGTTTTATGAAGCAGGAAATCGCAAAGGGCAGGCAGGTATATATTGTATACCCGCTGATCCAGGAAAGTGAAAAGCTCGACCTTAAAAACCTAATGGATGGCATTGAGGTTATGGCGCATGAATTTCCGCTGCCTGCGTACAGGATAAGCATAGTACACGGAAAATTAAAAGCTGCTGAAAAACAGTTTGAAATGAACCGGTTTATTAAAGGCGAAACACAAATAATGGTTGCCACAACTGTGATTGAAGTGGGCGTAAACATTCCCAACGCCTCGGTAATGATCATTGAAAATGCTGAACGTTTTGGTCTTTCGCAATTACACCAGTTGAGGGGCCGCGTTGGCCGTGGCGCTGAGCAATCATTTTGTATATTGATGAGCGGCCAAAAGTTGAGCCACGACGGTAAAATAAGGCTAAATATCATGGTTAAAACCAACAACGGCTTTGAAATTGCCGAAACTGATCTGCAATTGCGTGGCCCGGGAAATATTGAAGGTACCCAACAAAGCGGCGTACTCGATTTAAAGGTAGCTAACCTGGTAACCGACCAGGAACTTTTGATACAAGTACGCAAATGCGTGGAAGGTATTTTTGAAAAAGACCCGCAATTAGCCTTGCCTGAAAATCAAATCCTGCACCAATCCTTTAAGTCGAAAAAGGATGGATTGAGTTGGGATAAGATTTCGTAATTCCTTTCTTTATTTGCCCCATAACCCATAAAATAAGTATCCTGCTGTATAATTGTTTATTGCATAATTCGTATTTTTGTTTTATGACTACTTTAACCGTAAATATTGATAACGAAAAAGATTTACCCGTAATAAGGGAAATTCTAACACGGTTCGGGCTGAACTATAAAATAGATCAAAGTGCAGAATTAAATAAAGAAGAAAAAAAACTGCTAACAAAACTCAAAAAATCATTTAAGGAGATTAGTGACTGGGAGAAGGGAAAAGTCAATCTGCAAAATGCAAAGGAAGCCATCGCTGAAATAGAAATCGAACTTAATAATGGCATTTGATGTTATTTTAACTTCCGGCTTTAAAAAAGAATTAAAAAACATTGCCAAAAAGCATAGAAGTATATTAGCAGATGTAACGTCATTGATCGAAAAACTCGCCGAAAATCCTATACAAGGTGATGATTTAGGTAAAAATATTTATAAAATCCGTTTGGCCATTAGTGGTTCATCAAAAGGAAAATCTGGTGGTGCGAGAGTGATTACCTACATTAAAATCGTCGCTGAAAAAGTAATCCTGGCAGAAATATATTTAAAAAGCGAATATGATACAGTTGAAGTAAACGCTGTGTTAAAAAGGCTTGCAGATCAAGAGTATATTTGATAAATAGACGACATCACTCTTACCACATTTCCTATATTTCTGCATAACTAACAACAATGAAAATAAAACTCACCCTCCTATCATCTCTTATTTTAGTAAGCGGCCTGGTAAAGGCGCAGGACTCGTTAATGATCCGCAAGATCTATGACGAAGAATTGGTTAACGGCCAATGTTATAGCAACCTGCATTACTTATGTAAAAATATCGGCCAGCGGATAAGCGGCTCTGCAAATGCGCAAAAGGCTGTTGAGTGGGGTAAAAAGCTGATGGAAGGTTATGGGTTCGATAAAGTATTCCTGCAACCGGTAATGGTACCGCATTGGGTGCGCGGCGCAAAGGAAGAGGGTGCAATAATTAAAGGTGATCAGCGGATCAGCGTACATATAGCAGCCCTTGGCATGTCGGTAGCCACACCGAAAAATGGTATCACAGCGCCGGTAATAGAAGTACAAAGCTTAAAGGAACTTGAAACCCTTGGGAAGGACGCCATCCAGGGGAAAATAGTATTCTTCAACCGTCCGTTCGATCCCAAATTCATTGAAACTTTATACGCATATGGCACCGCAGGCGATCAGCGTTTTGCAGGACCGGCCGCGGCAGCAAAATTTGGTGCGGTAGGTGTTATTGTAAGGTCGTTAACAGAAAGCCTGGACTATTATCCACACACTGGCGCTACACTTTATGTAAAAGATGGTGTAAATATTCCGGCGGTAGCTATTTCAACAATCGAGGCCAACAAGTTGAGTACAATGCTTAAAATGCGGTCGTTACCTGCAGTTAAGTTTTACTTTAAACAAAACTGCCAGACCCTGCCCGATGCACCATCGTTTAACGTTGTTGCCGAAATCAAGGGGTCAGAAAATCCCAATAAATTCATCACCGTAGGTGGTCACCTAGATTCATGGGACCTGGCCGAAGGTGCTCATGACGATGGCACCGGCATAGTACAATCTGTTGAAGCATTGCGCTTGCTGAAGGTGATGGGTTATAAACCTAAAAATTCTATCAGGGCCGTATTCTTTATAAACGAGGAAAATGGAGATCGCGGTGGCGAAAAATACGCCGAGCTTGCTAACGATAATAAAGAGGTGCATATCGCAGCTATTGAATCAGATCTCGGAGGCTTTACGCCACGGGGTTTTACATTTGAAGGCGTATCGCCAACGCTGTTAAAAAGCATCAATACCAATTGGGGACCGTTACTTGGCCCTTACGGTTCGGGAGTTTTAGCAGCCGGCGGAGGTGGCAGTGACATTGGCCCGCTGAAGGCAAAATCGAAAAATGTCGTATTAATTGGTTACTTACCAGATTCACAGCGTTATTTTGATGTGCACCATACCCCTAATGACGTTTTTGAAAATGTAAACAAACGTGAACTGGAGTTGGGCGCTGCTTCAATGGCATCATTGATCTATTTGATAGATACGCACGGGTTAAATTAAACCGTGCAATTTATTCTGTAATTTCTATGTCAGATTTGGGAAGTTTTGAAAACTTCCCAAATCTGATTTTTTATTATTGTAATTTTACCCCCATCACAAACAAAAAGAATTAGTGTCAGCAGACGACGATAATAGTATATCCCGGCCAGATTCATTTGCAGCCTTACGCTATAAGGATTTCCGCTCGTACCTCGGGATGCGATTTTTCTTCACTTTCGCCTACCAAATGCAGGCCGTAATAATTGGCTTTTACATTTATCAAATAACACAAAGTGCCTTCGCGCTGGGCCTCGTTGGCTTGTGCGAAGCGGTGCCGGCCATAGGTATTGCTTTGTATGGAGGTTACGTTGCCGATAAATCGGAAAAGCGTAAAATGTTGCTTACCATCTCGGGGTTGGTGCTTTTTGCTTCGGTAGTAATGTTTGTGGTTACCATGAAAAGCATGGAACCACATATCCACAAAGGATGGATAGTTCCCATAATTTATTTCATGATATTTTTAAATGGTTTAGCTCGCGCCTTCTATGGCCCGGCAACCTTCACCATTTATGCCCATAGCATTCCAAAGGAGCTTTACCCTAACGGCAGTACATGGAGCAGTTCCAGTTGGCAAATCGCATCTATTCTCGGTCCTGCAGCGGGTGGTTTGATTTACGGGTTTTACGGTATAACTGCTGCGTTTAGCGTTATCCTGGTTTTCCTGTTACTATCCATCGTACTTATTTATCTACTAAGAACCTATCCCCCTGTATTTATCCCCAAGGAAAATATATGGGAGAGTCTCAAAGAGGGGATTTCATTTGTATTTAAAAGCAAAATGCTGATCTGGGCCATGAGCCTCGATCTGTTTTCTGTATTCTTCGGCGGGGCTGTCGCCTTACTACCCGTTTTTGCAAAGGATATCCTTAAGGTTGGTTCGGAAGGATTGGGGATCATGCGGGCAACGTCATCATTGGGCGCAGTTTTAACCATGCTGGCAATGGCCCGCTTCTCGCCCATGGGTAAACCATGGCGTAACCTGCTGATAGCCGTTACCGGTTTTGGGTTATCAATTATTTGCTTCGGCCTTTCACGGAGCTTTTACCTTTCCCTTATTTTCTTATTTACCGAGGGCGCCTTCGACAGCATCAGCGTTATTATCCGGGGTACCATTATGCAGCTCCTTACGCCTGATCACATGCGCGGCAGGGTTTCAGCCGTTAACTCTATGTTCATTGGCTCGTCAAACGAGATCGGTGCATTTGAATCGGGAACGGCGGCAAAATTGCTGGGTACCGTTACCTCGGTTATTTTTGGCGGAACCATGACGATAGCCATCGTAACCATCACCTTCCTGAAAACTAAAAAACTGATTCCGCTGTCACTAAACGAAATTCAGACCCCCGAGGCTGTTGCTTCTGAATAGCTTCCTGCTCTACATATTATTTCGTGGAATATTAACTGCATTAGTTAACATAACCTTTATACAAAAAGATCGTAAAAGGATGAAACTATTTGATGTAGAATGTTATAGCCCCTGCGTTGTTTATTTTCCCTTATAATCACACCATTTCCCTGTAGAATATTACTAATGCTAAGTCTAAAGCTGAAAACATTTTTTTTACGCGTAATACTGCCCGTCTGCATTGTTATGTCATTGAATGATGTTGTACAGGCGCAAAATAAAATTGTAAAATTTTCAACGCTTTCACTGGAACAGGGACTTTCGCAAAGCGATGTAAAATGCATTATTAAGGACCACACCGGTTACATGTGGTTTGCTACCGATGATGGCCTGGACCGATATGATGGCTATAACTTTACCGTTTACCGGCACAACGCAAAAGATAAGCATTCCCTCCCCTCAAATAACGTAACCATCATTTTTGAAGATAAAGCGGATAACATCTGGATAGGCAGCGGTGGCGGCTTAAGCTTATACGATCAAAATAGTGATTCATTTACCACGTTTGTATCCAATAAAAATGACGAGCATACGCTTTCAAGCATGGATGTGACGTCTGTTTTTGAGGATAGCAAGAACAACATATGGGTTGGTACCTACTCGGGGATAGACCTGCTTGATGTAAAAACAAAAACATTTAAAAGATTTTTATACACCAAAAACCGCGATGATATTGGAAGCCATCATATTACTTCAATTACCGAAGACAATGGCGGAAATCTATGGTTAGGTACACTGGGTGGTCTCTATCGGTTTAACTACCTTTCAGGGGCTATAAAGTTTTACCTGCACAGCAACGATGCTAACAGTTTGTGTGACGACCAGGTTAATGCATTGTTGATAAATGAAGACGGGAATTTATTGATAGGTACGGCAACAAGGGGACTGGATGTGCTTGATCTCAAAACCGATTCCTTCAAGCATTACGCAAATCAACCCACAAATAAATTCTCGTTAGCCAACAACAACGTGGATGCTTTGGCCCTTGCCGGCAACAAAAAGATTTGGGTACCTACAGAAGACGGCATTGATCTTTTTGATGAGGTTAGGGGTACTTTTACCCATTACTTAAATGACGACAGGTTTAATACCAGCGAAAATAACTCCATTGAGTGTGTTTTATATACCGGCGGCATTTTGTGGCTGGGCACCTATGAATCGGGCGTCAGGTACTACGATACCAACGTAACTACATTTGATTATTATTATAAATACCTTACTGATTCCAGCAAGTTAAGCAATAACATAGTAACCTCATTTGCCGAAGATGGTAAGGGATATTGGATAGGTACCGATGGCGGTGGATTGAACTACCTGGATACCACCTCTAAAAAATTCACGCACTACTATCCACAGGCCAACAAGAACTCGGTAGCCGGTAACCACATCCTCAAGTTGCTAAAAGACCGGGATGACAATCTCTGGATAGGTTATTACAATGCCGGCCTTGACGTGCTGAATTATAAAACCAAAAAATTTACACATTATGCCACAGGCCAAAACCCAAACCAGGTAAGTTACTATACAGTGTTCGCACTGGCTGAGGGTAAAACCGGCGACATTTGGGTTGGCATGGACAGTGAAGGTCTTAATATCATCCACCAATCAAAGGTTGTGAAGCGATACAAGCATTCACCGTCAGATACGCTGCACTCACTATCTAACAACGATGTGCGATCACTTTACCGGGACCGCGAGGGTAATATGTGGATAGGAACTTATAGCGGATTGAACTTATACAATCCGTCGACCGAGAGTTTTATACACTTTAAAACCACCACCGGCTTAACAGGTAACGCCATTATATCGATATTTGAAGACCACAGAGGCAATATCTGGCTGGGAACATTAGGCAGCGGCCTTAATTTACTTGATAAAAAAACGAATACACTTTCCGCCTATACGTTTTCCGACAATTCAAGATATTCTATCGTCAATAGTATTACCGAGGATGATAAGGGCTTTTTATGGCTAGGAACCAATATGGGCCTTGTAAAGTTCAAGCCGCACACTAAAGAGTTTAAAAAATATACCGCTGCCAATAATTTGCAGGGCTATGAGTTTTTTATGGGTGCTGTTTTAAAGGCTAAAAATGGCAAGTTACTTTTTGGCGGTCATAATGGCTTTAATATTGTTGACCCTGATTTGCTGGTGATCAATAAGACTCAGCATAACGTAGTATTTACGGGATTTCAACTCTTTAATAAAAAGGTAGTTATCGGCCCAAATTCTGTTCTTAAACAATCCATCACGCAAACAACGGAAATCACCCTAAATTACGATCAGTCAGTTTTCACTATTGAGTATAGTGCACTAAACTATACCCTTCCCGAAATGAATTCCTATGCCTACAAAATGGATGGCTTCGAAAAAAACTGGAACTATGTAGGACAACAGCGAAAAGCCACTTATACCAATCTTAACCCGGGCGAATACACATTTGAAGTGAAGGCCGCTAATAGCGACGGTATTTGGAATAGTAAGCCAGCAAAAATTAAAATTATTATCATACCCCCGTTTTATATGACGTGGTGGTTCAGGATATTAATATTGACAATGGCTTGCCTTATTGTTTATAGCTATTCCCGATACCGGATCTATGCTATTAAAGCGCAGCGAAAAGTACTGCAAAAACTGGTTAAGGAGCAAACGGCCGAGGTAACCAAACAATCGGAAGAGCTGCAAAGCCAGGCGGAAGAATTACAGGCTTTGAACGAGGAATTACAGGCACAATCGGAAGAACTGATGTCGCAATCCGACTATTTACAGGAACTGAATGACGAGCTTCAAGAGCAAAAGGAGCAGGAATTGCAGGCGCGCAAGGAAGCTGAAAAGGCCAATAAAGCCAAGAGCGTTTTCCTTGCCACCATGAGCCATGAGATAAGGACACCGATGAATGGCGTAATGGGTATGGCATCGCTGCTTAGCGAAACACCATTAAACGCCGAGCAGCGTGAATATGCCGATATCATTAAGGTAAGTGGTGAAAACCTGCTCAATGTAATTAACGACATTCTTGATTTCTCAAAAATAGAATCAGGCCAGATGGAGCTTGATCACCACGGTTTTGATCTGCGACATTGTATTGAAGACGTGCTCGATCTTTTTTCGGAATCAGCCGCGAAAAAACAGTTAAACCTGTTATACCACATAGCACCAGGCGTTCCCGAAAAACTAATGGGCGATCAACTGCGCATCAGGCAGATTCTGCTAAACCTGGTAAACAATGCTATCAAATTCACCAGCAAAGGTGAGATCGTAGTTGAAGTAGACCAAATAGGAACAACCGGCAGTGAACTGAATCTTGGCTTTAAGATAAAGGACACCGGCATAGGCATCCCCGCTGAAAAGCTACAACGCCTGTTTAAGGCATTTTCGCAGGTCGACGCATCAATTACCCGTAGCTATGGCGGTACCGGCCTTGGGCTGGCTATATGCGAGCGGCTGGTTGAGCTTATGGGTGGCGAGATCGCTATTGAAAGTGAGCCTGGAAAAGGAACTTCAGTAATATTTAATATTAAAAGCAGCCGGGATGAATCGGCATCAGTTAACCTGGGCTGCAATTTAACAGCAGTTAATGGTGCACGGGTTTTAATAATTAACCAAAGCGCAACAGCGCTTAATATTTTACAGGAACAACTTAAGCAATGGAATTTAGCACCGGTTTGCGCTTCAACTGCGGCAGACGCGTTAATGCATTTAAAAGATAGTAAAATCAGCCTGGTAATAACCGGTACAGAGATTCCGGGAACAGATACAGGTGAACTAGTCGGCTCAATTAAAAATCTCCACAAAAAGGTTCCGGTGGTATTGATTTGTTCGGTACTAGAAAAAAATGAATTTAACGATCTATCGGTGAAAATTTTGTTGGAGCCTGTTAAGCAGCAGCAATTGTGTAATATTATGCAATCTGAACTGATGAACAGCCAACCGTCGTCGCCCGAAAAAGTAACAGCTACATTACTTTCTGAACAGTTCGCGCAAAAATTTCCGATGAGCATATTAATCGCCGAGGATAACCTGATCAATCAAAAACTTATCGCAAAAGTTATCAATAAGCTGGGCTATCATCCGCTGGTGGTTAACAATGGCAACCAGGTGTTAGCGGCATTAGCAAACAATTTCTTTGATATTATACTAATGGATGTGCAAATGCCCGAGCTTGACGGATTGGAAACAACCCGCATTATCCGCAAAGGTGAACAAAAACAACCCTACATAATAGCTATGACAGCAAGCGCTATGGTAGAAGATAAAGCAGCTTGTCTTGAGGCCGGAATGAATCACTTTATTTCAAAACCCATCAGTATTGGCGATTTGGTGAATGTTTTGGAACGGTCATACGTTGAAAAGGAAGTTGGTCATAATAATTAGTGAATTAGCGAGAGAGTGAATTAGCGAATGGTTGCAAACCGGCATTATTCTCCCTCAAACTCCTCATCTACGCTTTCTCGCAGATCATAAAGCAGCCATTGTTTTTTGGCTATGGATTGCGTTTTTGACTTCAGTAATTTTATAAAATCATTCACCCCTACCGGCTCATTTCCGTTGCCGTGGATCAATACAATGCTGCCGGCCTGCGGTTGTTGCCCTTTGGCAAGCCATGCATCGGTACCGACAGGGATCAAACCAAAATCGGTTATTTCAAACACCAGCTTTTGGTCAGACACCAATCCCGGGAACCGGAAAAATACTGATGGCAGCAAGCCATTTTTTAACATGGCCATTTCCGTTTCCAGTACTTCGTAATTGATATTTGTACCGGCTTCCAGCAAAAAATTCTCCTTTAGTGGCAGCTTCGCGCTTACCCGGTGATTAAAGGAATGATTGATCCAGGTGATGTAAATTTCGTGATCAGCCTGCATTTTTTTCAACCAGTCCAGGTCCTGCGGGTGTTGCCGCATCCAGATGCCGGTAACTGATAATGCTACAGGAACCGGGTGTTCCACCTTTTTAAATTGCTCTATAATATCGGTAAAGATTATTTTGTCGAGCGGTTTATGGCTTGGGCATAGATCTGCTGTTAAGGTAATACCGGTTTGCTTTGGCATTCCGCTTTCTATCCCTGCGTCCTGGGTATTTACCGACTGCTTTTCGGCCTTTTCAAGCGCTTTTATGTAAGGCGTTGCTTTAAAATATGTGCGGGCTTCGTCGATCGTCATTGGCTTAACCTGGTAAAAATCAGGCTCGTCTATTTTCGTTTCAAGGGTTTGGGGGTTAACCAATAAAAAATAGGTTTTGCCATCGTTTACAAACTGGCGGGTAATCATCCAATCCTGCGGGGCATGTTTGGCCCAGCCGTAAAAAACCTTGTAGCCCGTAATTCTTGTGAAATTAGCCTGGGCAAACGCCAGTTGCTGTAAACCAATTAAGCTGAGAAATAATAAAAGTATACGTTTTAAATAATCAGGATACATTTTTAGTTGAGTTCCAGTTTCTGCCTGTCAATATTGCAATTATAACCAGCAAAGCAAGGAAAAAGATTTGAGTGTAAGACAATATTTGCACAATATCGCTAAGAGAACCATACCGAACGGAAGTTGAATGTGAATGATGAGCAGGCAGCGCTGAAAGCGGCGGATAAAGTGTACCTCCCTTAACATTATCGGTGAGACCGGACATCACTGACAACGATTTAATAAACATCAATAAACCGATATTAATAAAGAACACCACAAGCAGTAAAATGATATTTTGAGGTTTACGCCTATATTGGTAAAATGCCTCTTTAATTATATAAATAACAAATACCAAAATAAGGATAGGAAACGCGATTATTTGAGCCGAGAAGACCGCGTAGGTATCGTTAAGGTTGATATCAAACGGATCAGTTGTGAAAATGCCGGTCAACCAGCAAATGGTTAATATCAATAATCCAAGTATTGAAAGTTCAATGATTAGTGATTTGGACTTCATGTTGTGAATATAAACTTATCTCTGAATATTTTTAAATACTGATTTAACTGTGATAACCTCAATTTCAGATTTAGTATTTAAGTTTGCATTCAAGATTACTATTTTGATTAAATCCGAAATCGTAAATCGTAATTCCGAACTCAAATGACCCGTCTATCCGTCAATATCAATAAAATAGCCACCCTGCGCAACTCGCGCGGCGGCGACAATCCTAACCTGGTACAAGTTGCGAAGGATTGTGAGCGTTTTGGTGCACAAGGCATAACCGTGCATCCCCGGCCTGATGAAAGGCACATCCGTTACCAGGATGTTTTCGACCTCAAAGCGATAGTAACCACCGAATTTAACATCGAAGGTAATTGCCAGGAACAAAAATTCATCGACCTGGTGCTTGCGAACAAACCCGAGCAGGTTACCCTGGTTCCGGATATTTTAGGACAGATCACTTCAAACCACGGATGGGATACCATTGCCAACCAGCAATATTTGACAGCTATTATAAAGGTTTTTAGGGACGCCGGCATCAGGGTTTCCATCTTTGTGGACCCGGTTGTTGAGATGGTTGAAGGGGCCGCAAAAACCGGCACCGACCGCATTGAGCTTTATACCGAAGCATACGCACATCATTATACTAAAAATAAAGAATTGGCCATTGCCCCATACATTAAAGCAGCAGCAACAGCAGAAAAACTCGGCTTAGGCATTAATGCCGGGCATGACCTCGACCTGCATAATCTTAAATACTTTGCTGAAAACATCCCCGGTTTGGATGAGGTGAGTATAGGCCACGCGCTTATCAGCGATGCGTTATATTATGGATTGGAGAATACTATTCAAATGTATTTGAGGCAACTGGCCGTGTAAGTATAAAGAATTATCTTATTAAGGTTAAACTTCCAGATAGAATGTTACAGTTGCTATTAAGGTTGATAATGAAATAATAAACCCCGGCGGCTAATTTTTTTCCGTTGAATGTACCGTTAAATGGTGTGCCGTATCCCTTCGATTCGAATACTTTTTGGCCATACCGCGTAAAAACCTGAACTACTGCCCCGGGGTAATTTTCGATGTTGTTAATTTTCCAGTAATCGTTGATCCCATCGCCGTTAGGTGTAAAGGTGTTAGCAATATTAACCACAGAAAGACCTACAGTTACCTTCACCTCTATACGTGCGCTTTCACAAGTTCCCTTTATCTTACTTATAAAATAACTCCGGCTGCTATTCACCTGCACGGTAAACTTACCGCCTTTTTGTTCGGCTATAGGCCCGCTTGCACTGGCATCATCATAAATACGATAAAGACTATTTGCGTCAGCATCGTTAACCATTATCAACGCGTTACCATTGCTGCACAGCTGAATGTCAGATACCGATGGGGTTGAAACTATATTGGTTTCTTCGCCTACCGTGTAAGTAATATCCACATTTCCGCAACGGGTATCAACTACGTTTAGCGTATACACACCGGCTGCCAGATTTGTTATAGAGCTAGCAGACCCTATCGGTTTTCTATCAGCGTTATACCAGGTGTAAGTATATGGCGGTAATCCTCCGGTTATTGTTGTAGCGCTAACCGTTCCAGTACCTGTGTTGCATGCGTCAGCGGTGACTACACCGTATTCCGCTACCTTATATTCCGGGGTTTGGTTCACGGTATAGGTTTTATAAAAACTTTCACAGCCATAGGCATCTGTTAAATACAATTGATAATCTCCCGCCGACAAATCAGGTAATACTGTTTGTGACCCCACATCCACGCCGGCGCTGTTAACCCAGCGTAGCGACTTTACCAAGGCATTTGGACTTATAGTAATTGAGCCATCCGGCGATCCGAAACAAGCCTCGTTTACAGCAAACCCATACTCCAGAAAAATTGTTGGTGCCTGCTGATCGATGTGATAAACTGCCGATGTTTTACTGCATCCAAAAGCGTTGCTGACGGTTAAGGTGTAATCGCCGCTTGGCACATTGGTCAAATCAACTGCATTACCTGCAATTCTGCCGGCAGCGTCTGTCCACACAAATGCCGTGGCGCCGTTCTCTGTAATACCTGTAATCGACCCATTGCTTTTACCGCAACTTGCTGTTGTTTTTGTATATTTTGATTCATCCAGAACAACACCATTTGTTTCCGGTATCTCAATATCGCTGGTGTAAACCGGTCCGCATTGGGTATCGTCAGTAACCTGTAATTTATAGGTACCTGCCGGTTGATTAAGTAGATCTTTATCCGTGCCAACTTGTTGTTGCTGGCTGTTTAACCAGGTATATTTTAGGGTACCTGTTCCGGTAATGTTTAGGTTAGTAATAGAACCTGTGGATTGCCCGCAATTAGTAGATCGAATCTTGGCAGGAGATTGATCAATATTGGGGCCGGTGGTATTCTTAAGAGTCACCGGCCCGTACACATATGAACAGGAGCTATCTGCGTTCGAAATAATAAGCCGGTAGGTTCCAGCCGGAACACTCTGCAAATATGACGATCTGCTTACTACCTTATCGGTTTCATTCTTCCAATCCAGATTTGTCGGCCCAGGGTCATTGCTTTGAATATAAATGCCGATTATTGCACCGTTAGCTTGTCCACACGACGGTTGCTTTCGGCTAATATTGGAAGTATCAACCATAAGTATTGACTTAATCTCAAAATATGCTGTCGAATCACTGCATCCTCCATTTTGAGCTATCAATTTATATTTTCCAATCTTGACATTTATCAGGTCAGCTTTACTCCCAACCAGAGTTCCGTGCTCATCGACCCATTTTACCACCTTAGCACTGTTAGGTACAGCTCCGATAATTGAGCCTAAGCCATCATTATTACAAGCATTAATTATTTTTACGCTGTCTGTATTTATAGTAGTGCGGGTAAATTCAGATGTGTTACCATTGATAGTGGCAGACGCAATTATGGTACCGGTTATGTTGCCATTATATTCCCATTTACCGTTATTATCTGCTACAACTGATGCAAAATAAGTTTGAGGCGAACAAGTTTGACACACATCGCTATAAAAAAGTTCAATGGCTGAATTTGCCGTCGCAGTACCACTGACGGAATTAGGGCTGATATTTAATATTTTTACAATGGGATAATTAAATTCATTCCAGGCATCGAAATGCATACGTGCACTTGCATTTACAGTGCAGTATATGCTGTTTTTATTTACTGTTGCGTTGGCGTAGGGCCAAATGGAGATAGGGTTACAGTTTGTTATATAATTGGCATCAGCAGGATCATTGCTACCAACGGCAACTGCTGTAGCCCAGTAAAAAAACAAGCCTAAAGTATTAAAAACCTTTGTGCGTGTTTTATCCGTTCCAATGTAATTTCTCAGAATAAATACCGGTCGCCCATTATTACCGATATTTATCGCATAATTATTTTCAGATGCGATAACATTATCTTCAATATGACAGGTGTTTTTCCCTCCCGGATCTACTGTTGCTAACCCCAGCCCATTCGATTTGGGTATTGCTCTTTGAAGATAATAATCAACACCGATATTATTGTTTTTTATCAAAAAGTCTGCAGGCATTGATGAATAATCGTTCGGGTCGTTATAATCGTTCATATTTCCCTGGTATATTGATAAGCCCTGGGTAAATAAATTCCCTTCTGAAACTGTTCCTCCGATGTTTATCTGACCTATAATAAAATAAATTGAAACAGGTGTCACTTCATTTACCGACAACATTTCCCCATCAGCGTCAACACCAAAAAAATTATCTTTTAATGTGAGGTTTTCAAAAAAATCAGGCTCATTTTCTGGAAAATTAACAACCAGAGATTCATAGAATCCGCTTAGAACATTCCCCTTGCCTGTAGCGCCAACTTGTATATTTTTATCGTTTTTTAATTCTATTCCCTTCCAGAAATACAACGTCTGAGATGCCGTTACATCGGTAAGATTTTTAATATATAAGCCATATATTTCAACGTCATGCTGATTAATTACTGACAGGCCGGATAGGCTTTGTTCAACTGGTGTTTGAAAAAACAAGCCTATACGCGCATCACTCACGCCAAATTTCTCTCCTGGTTGCGTACTTGCATCAATTACAAGGTTCGAGCTAACGTCGGGTAGTTGCGTAGTGAGCATTATCGTCCTCCCCGCCTCACTCAAATCCGGCAAATTAAAGTTAATATAATCTTTTTCTGCACTACCATTTGCCGCAGCCAGCGTCAAAGCCTCCCGCAAAGTACCAGGCCCCGAATCTGCATTACTGGTAACCACAAAAACAGCAGAAAATGCTTTAAAGCTGAAGGTTATAAAAAGAAAAAGTAATAAATATCTCCTGCGGCACATAGCTTAGGTATCCACACGCAAAATAGCATTTATTACAGTAATTTTTCGGAAAGATTTAAAGGGGAGGTCGCTGCAATATCGAAGAAAAATCTTTGCTTCAAATAGAAATTTTAGCGATTATATTCCATCGCCACAGAATCAGGCCCCATTAATTTTAAATAATGGTCGTCCAGCTTCTGGATCACGAATGCGGTGTAAGGCTTATTGCCCTGGTATGATGTGAAAACGGTATCGCCTTTTGTAAAATAATCTTCACCTTCGCCGCCATTCATTGTAAAAAGTTTATCTGTTACCTGCAGCTTTGATGAGCCGTCCTTTGACTTCCAGCTTCCTTCCAGTTTATTACTTTTTTTAGTGCTGGAAGTGCACGCCACCCAAAGCAATACAAAAGCGCAACCTAAGTGGATTAATATTAACGCGAACCTTTTCATAGTTTTAGAACAACAGCACCCTGACTATAGGGTGCTGTTTTATTTTTTTGACTGATTTTTATGATGCAGGTTTATCCATCAATTCTGATTTTTTAAGATAAACGCGATGCCCCTTTTTATTGATATAGTAGTAATGTGAATGTTTGTTAATGTAAACGGTTTGTCCGTTCGGGCCACATTTACCTTCATATTTTTTGTCGACAATTACCGCGGCTCCGCTTGCTGCGGTGTGGGCAGTTGCGTGCCCAACCTTTGTGGCCGTTTTACTAATTTTATGGCCAAGGGTTGAATCCTTGTGTGTTTGGGCGTTGCTGTTGGCAAATGAAAATATGCCGGCAGCAACCAATGCTACTTTAAGTACGTTTTTCATGGTGGTATCTGAATTTGTTCAAATACACTAACTCAAATGCTCTGCCAAATGTTTCATTTCAAGCGCAGGTGGCCTTTTTTCATATAAAATGGCATATACTGCGTTGCAAATGGGCATGCTTACGTTGTACTGTTTATTAACCTGGTGTAGGCAATTTACTGCATAATATCCTTCAGCTATCATGTTCATTTCCAGCTGCGCCGATGTTACTGTATAGCCTTTACCTATCATGTTTCCAAAAGTACGGTTACGGCTAAACTGTGAATAGGCTGTAACCAGCAAATCACCCAGGTAGGCCGACTCCATTATATCACGGTTAATTGGGTGCACAGCGTCTACAAACCGCTTCAACTCACGGATTGCATTTGCTATTAAAACGGCCTGGAAGTTATCGCCATAACCAACGCCATGGCAAATGCCGCTCGCAATGGCAAATATATTTTTAAGCACAGCGCCATACTCGGTTCCGTAAATATCGTCAGAAACAATGGTTTTGATATACCGTGTGCTAAACATGCCTGCAAATTCAGCTGCAAGGGCATTATTGCGGGATGCAATGGTAAG
This sequence comes from Bacteroidota bacterium, assembly GCA_030775685.1. Taxonomy (GTDB): domain Bacteria; phylum Bacteroidota; class Bacteroidia; order Sphingobacteriales; family Sphingobacteriaceae; genus Mucilaginibacter. The sequence continues at coordinate 421,804 of JALYIP010000036.1, read as the reverse complement.
GTAGGACAGCTTTTCAAGCGCAACTTCCTCAGCATGACAGGGGCCGCTGATCACGATAAAATCATTGAACGAAATACCGTAATGCTGGTTCAAAAATTCGCCGATGATCTGGTTCTCGTCCGGCACAATACCTTTTATGGCGGATATTATTTTTTTACCGGCCAGGTCGGCAGGAGTTATGCCTGCGAGCGCTTCCTTTAAGAACGCTGCGGGTACATTCAGCAACACAAAATCAGCATTGCTGACGGTGCTTTTTAAATCAGTTGAGATATTTTGCGCCGGCACACTTATTTCAACCGAACTGATATAATTTGGATTATGCCGAAATTTTTGCAGGTGCTGAACTGCGGACTCATTCCGCATCCACCAAAAAATTTCCTTTTCAGTGCTGTTATCGGTAAGTATCTTAACATTGGCCGTAGCCCAGCTGCCTCCGCCAACAACGGCGATCGTTTTCCTCTTATTACTCATCAACAATAAAAATGTCCTGCCAGGTTTAATTGACAGGACAAATTTAGTGATTTTATTGTGAATGGTGAGTGGAGGAGTAGTGAGTGGAAAAGTTAGCTCTTATTAGCTACTCCCCATTCTCCATTCACTACTCACCTAATTGCCCGTTGGAACAAACAGTTTACTCTTGTCTACCTTTTCAACAATCATTTTATCAGTTAATATTTTCGAAATAGTGGCAAATGGTGCTGAAACTACTTCATCGCCGCTTTTCAAACCTGAAAGGATCTGAATATAGCTATCATCCTGGATGCCTGTTGTTACCTGTACCTGTTTTACCTTGCCGGCACTGTAAACAAACACATATTCTTTTACCGGTGCAGCAATAGTTGGTTTTGATTTGTCCTCATCCTTTTTAACACCGGTGCTGTCCTTCTTTTCCTGGCGGGTAGTAACCGACTGGATTGGAACGGATAGCGAATTGGTATGATTGGTGCTGATGTCGACAGTAGCAGTCAATCCCGGGCGAAACGGAACCTGGTTGTTGGCAGTTTTAACCAGCAGGTCCTTATACGACTCAGGGCTTATCCTCACCTTAACGGTAAAGTTAGTCACCTGGTCGGCATTGGTGCCTACCACATTGGCCGAACTTCCAATTTCAATCACCCTACCGCCAAAGGTCTTACCATAAAAAGCGTCAACCTCAATTTTTGACGAATCGTTAAGCTTTATGCGGTTAATATCATTTTCATTCACGTCAACATTTACATCAAGCTGGCTCAGGTCTGATATGGTCATGATCTCGGTACCGGCAAATTGCTGGGTACCTAATACACGTTCGCCAATTTCTACCGATAGCTTTGAGACTACGCCGTCAACCGGTGCATAAATGGTTGTTTTAGCCAGGTTATCCTGAGCTTCTTTAACAGATGCGTTTGATTGAGCCAATCCATATGTCGAGCCAATAACATTTTGCTTTGCGGCTTCCAATGCAGCCTTGGCACCTTCGTAGTTTGCCTTGGCAGCATCAAACTCGGCCGCTGTTAATACTTTATTGTTGTACAACGCCTGATCGCGTTTGTAGATCGAAGCCTGGTTTTCAAAAGTTGCTTCGGCTTGTTTAAGCATCTGGCTGGAATTGCCAACGCTTGCCTTTTGGCTATTGTAAGATGCTACCGCACGATCATAACCCGACTGCAAGATATCAGGACGGATCTTGCAAAGCAGTTGTCCCTTCTTAACCACATCGCCTTCCTTTATCGGCAGTTCAACAACCTCACCCGACACCTCAGGGCTGATCTTTACTTCAAGGTGTGGTTTAATTTTTCCACTGGCCGATACCGATTCAGAGATGTCACGATTAAGCGCCTTTTCAGTAGCAACCTGCGTTTTATCAGGCTTGCCGATAACGCCCGCAGCCTTTAACACAATAAGCAGAACAATAAGTGAGCCTAATGCGATCAGAATATATTTTGTAGTTTTTCCCATGATTCTATTTTATTTCGGAAGTCGGATTTTCGATTTCGGATTTTATTTTGATTGTGATTTTACTTTTTTTCTTCCGGGCTTCCGGACTTCTTATTTCTTCTTTTGGATTTCCCATCCGCACATCTTCATATTCGCACATCTGCACATCATAAAGTAATCGGGTTACCTATGTAATAGTCAATTACCTTGCTGCGGAATATTACCTGGTATTGCGCTTCTATCATATCATTTTGTGATTTGTCGAAATTTGTAACCGCAGTGTTATAATCCAGCGTGTTTACAAAACCGGCATCGTAGCGTTGCTTGGTAATATTTAAAGCTTCTTTGTTCGATTCAAATGTTTGCTTTGCAGACAGGTAACTCTTTTCAGCAGCTTCCAGGTCAAGCGTGGCCTGTATAATTGTTTTACTTAAATTGTTTTTAGCTATTTGGGTGGCCAGCTCGGCGTTCTGATAATTCAGCTTTGCTTTACGCACCGAAGTGCGCGCGGTAAAATGATTAAAAATGGGGATCTGCACACTTAAGCCTATCGACTGGTTAAAGTTGTCGCCAAACTGGTTGGTAAATGAGTATGGGCCATATATGGGTTGCACACTTGTGGCAACAACAGGTTGGCCGGTAGCTTGAACTGTTCCAATTTGTTGGGTAAAGGGGGATAAGCCAATTACTTTTTGCTTATTTTGATTGGAATAGTTTGACCCGACCCCACCAAATAACGATACCGTTGGGTAATAGCTTCCCTTAGCAACCTTTATAGCCTGGGCCGATGTTTGCTGCTGCAGTTCAGCAAGGCGGATATCGGGATTAATGGTAAAGGCTGTTTTAATTACCTCGGTGGCATCATAAATTGTGCGGATATTAGTTAGTTTGCTGATATCCGGCTTTTCAACGGCTATTTCTGTTGCTGGATCCATCTCCATGTATTGTTTCAATATCAGAATGGCAAGATCAACTTGGTTTTGGGCATTGGTTAAGTTCAATTCGGCTGTTGACACTTGTGCCTTTGCCTGTGCAAGGTCGGCCATGGTTGCATTTTGCTGATCGAAGTTTTTCTGTGCCCTGTCTAAAGTTATTTTAGCCAGTTCAATTTGCTGTTTTGCAGCAGCCACAAGATCCTGGTCGGTAAGGATGGTTAGGTAATCGGTAACCACATTTAAAAGCAGGTCGTTTTTTACCTTAGCAGTACTGGTTTTATTTACATCAAGCTGTAGTTTATTCTGCAGGATCTGGTTGCGCAACTGCCCGCCCTGGAAAAGGGTAACAGCTACCGAAGCCTGCCCGTTAATATATAAAAACGACTGGCTGCTATAAGTATAGGTGGTTAAGTTGGGACTGCGGCCAAAGTTATAGGAAGCCTGCGGGTTAGCGCTCACAGTTGGCAACTGGTTATACTTGGCCTGCTTGTAATCTTCATTAGCAAGGCTTTCATTAACTACCGCCTGTTTAATGGTAAGGTTATTAGCGAGGGTAAGATCAACCGCCTTTTGGAGGCTTATTACTTGTTGTGCTTTTACCGAAGAACTCAGTAAAGCCAAACATGCAATGCTTAAGATACCCGCCCTTGTTAGTTTAAATATATTTTGTGTCATAAGGTTATATTTGTTCACAGATCATGGTTGATAGTTCATAGCAACCGCGATAATTCCCTTTTATATAAATTATTAATAATTTTAGGCCATATTGCCAGCCTTAAAACTAACAGCGCTCAAGATAGCATGAACTATGAACCGTCAACCATTAGCTAAAAAATGTACCTGGTAAAAACCCCCTGGCTGCTTAAAAAGCTTTATCCCAATTTACTATGGGATACAAACCGCAGCAGCCGGTGCATTTATCTCACTTTTGACGATGGACCTATACCGATTGTTACACCGTTTGTTTTAAATATTTTAAAACAGTACAATGCCAAAGCCACGTTTTTCTGCATCGGCGACAATGTAAACAAACACCCCGACATATTTGAACAAGTAAAAAACGAGGGGCACGCTATTGGGAACCACACCTATAATCACTTAAAAGGCTGGGATACAGAAGACAATATCTATCTTGACAACTTTTTACAGGCCGATAAACTAATGGATACTAAACTGTTCCGCCCGCCTTATGGTCGCGCAAAAAGATCGCAGGTAAAACTGCTGAAAAAGGCAAAGCCGGGCCTTGAATTTGTGATGTGGAATGTGCTTTCTGCCGATTTTGATGTAAACATTACCCCGGAGCAATGTTTGGAAAATGTGCTGAAGCATACTAAAAGCGGCGATATTGTTCTATTTCACGATAGCTTGAAGGCAAAGGAACGGATGGAGTATGCGCTGCCAAAGGCAATGGAGGTGTGGAGCAGGGAGGGTTATGAATTTAAATCCCTGGATTAGAATTTCCAGAATAGCGAAAGAGAAATAAAGATTCTTCGTAATATTGAAGTATGAGCGAAACTGAGCCGCAATATCCATCAACCACCGATTTTGAAATTCAGAGAACTCCCTATCCGGATGTACAAAAGCTTGTCACACTTTTTTTTATCATACTGTTAAACACGGTGATTGTTGCAATACCGGCCGGGATAGTTTTAGCTATTTTTCCCAAAATGCCATTTGTATACAAATCACTTTTTAACATAGTACTTTATGTAGCGCCAATGCTGCTTAGTATAAATTACGCTTTGCGAAAAAGCAAAAAGCAACAAGGTTATGCCATCAGCATAAATTTTAACAAAATACAGGGATGGCTTGTGCCTGTTGTCATCATTGGCACGCTGGCGTTAATCATCCCATTAGAGTGGCTCTCCGATCTGATCCCGATGCCAGATTCAGTTAAGAAAGTATTTGAAGAAGCCTTTACAAAGGATGTTTTTTCTATTGCTACGGTCAGCATTGCGGCGCCAATACTTGAAGAAATATTGTGCCGGGGAATTATTTTAAATGGCCTGTTAAAAAATTATCCGCCTTTTAAGGCTATCCTGATATCTGCCATATTTTTCGGCGCAACACACCTTAATCCATGGCAGGCGCTTCCGGCATTCATCGGCGGAATGTACCTGGGCTGGCTTTACAATAAAACGCAATCTGTCATCCCCGGAATGATCATTCATTTCACCATTAACTTTACCGCATCCATGATGTTGTTTTTACCGGGTCCGGAGCAGGAGCTTAGCGCTTTTATGGGTATGCACAATTACATTTTGGCAATACTGGCTTCTGTGGTTGTTTTTGCCGGAATTTGCATTATCATCAATAAAAAGGCATATGCCATCGCCGACCCTCTTTTTCATGTAGACTAAATCTCTTCCATAGCGATGGCTTTAAAACCCATCGCCATAAAAAAACATCACCTGCATTCAATTAATCTCTAACCTCCAGTCTCTAATCTCTATTTAGAACCTATCCAAATAACAATTGTACAATAGCCTGACTTCCTTTTACCTCTAATTTTTGTAAATTCGCCGGATTGACTCGACAGGGTTAATTTTAGTCTTTTACACACCTAAAAATCAAATACAAATGGCTTTTGATTTAGATATGATCAAAAAGGTTTACGACCGCTACAGCACCCGTGTTGCTGCTGCCCGTAAAGCTACCGGTAAGCACCTTACATTAACCGAAAAAATATTATACGCCCACCTGAGCGAAGGCGATGCTCAAACAGCATTTGGCCGTGGGGTTGACTATGTTGACTTTGCACCAGATCGTGTTGCGATGCAGGATGCTACTGCGCAAATGGCTTTATTGCAGTTTATGCAAGCCGGCCGTCCGCAGGTTGCTGTTCCTTCAACTGTGCATTGCGATCACCTGATCCAGGCTAAGGTTGGCGCTGATGCCGATTTAAGCACGGCCAAGGATGTTAACCGCGAGGTTTATGATTTCCTGGCTTCTGTTTCTGACAAATACGGACTGGGTTTCTGGAAACCGGGTGCAGGTATTATTCACCAGGTTGTGTTGGAAAACTATGCATTCCCGGGTGGTATGATGATCGGTACCGACTCACATACACCTAACGCAGGTGGTTTGGGTATGATCGCCATTGGCGTTGGTGGCGCTGATGCCTGCGACGTTATGGCCGGCTTACCATGGGAACTAAAATTCCCTAAGCTGATCGGTGTTAAATTAACCGGTAAATTATCAGGCTGGTCGTCAGCAAAAGACGTTATATTGAAAGTTGCCGGCATCCTTACCGTAAAAGGTGGTACTGGCGCTATTGTTGAATATTTTGGCGAAGGCGCACGTTCACTTTCTGCTACCGGCAAAGGTACCATCTGTAACATGGGTGCCGAAATCGGCGCTACTACATCCATCTTCGGATACGATGAAAAGGCAGCAACTTACCTGAGCGGTACAAAACGTGCCGACATTTCTGAGCTTGCTAACGCGATAAAGGAACACTTAACCGGTGATGATGAAGTTTATGCAAACCCTGAACAATATTTTGACCAGGTTATCGAAATAAACTTATCTGAACTTGAACCACATGTAAACGGTCCGTTCACACCGGACTTGGCATGGCCGATCTCGAAATTTGCTACTGCAGTTAAGGAAAACGGGTGGCCCACAAAATTAGAGGTTGGTTTGATTGGTTCATGTACCAACTCATCATACGAGGATATCACCCGTTCAGCTTCTATCGCTAAACAGGCAATCGATAAACATTTAGTAACAAAAGCTGAGTTTACCATCACTCCGGGTTCTGAGCTGGTACGCTATACCGTTGATCGCGATGGTTACCTGGCTACATTTGCCGAAATGGGCGGTGTGGTTTTGGCAAATGCCTGCGGTCCGTGTATTGGCCAGTGGGCGCGTCATACCGACGATCCTACCCGCAAAAACTCTATCATCACTTCATTCAACCGTAACTTTGCAAAACGCCAGGACGGTAACCCTAACACCCACGCGTTTGTAGCATCGCCGGAAATTGTTACCGCCTTCGCGATAGCAGGTGATTTAACCTTCAACCCGCTTACTGATACCCTTACCAATGAAAAAGGCGAACAAGTGAAGCTTGACGAGCCGTTGGGCATCGAAATGCCAATTAACGGTTATGCGGTTAAAGATGCAGGCTACCAGGCACCGGCTGAGGATGGCAGCCAGATCAATGTAATTGTTGATCCTAAATCATCACGTTTGCAATTGCTTGATCCTTTCTCTGCATGGGAAGGCACTGATATCACCGGTTTGAAGCTGCTAATAAAGGCCAAAGGCAAATGTACTACCGACCATATTTCTATGGCTGGTCCGTGGTTGAAATTCCGCGGTCACCTGGATAATATTTCGAACAATATGCTGATCGGTGCTATCAACTATTTCAACCTTACCGCCGATAGCGTTAAAAATGAATTAACCGGCGAATACGGCCCGGTTCCTGCTACCCAGCGCGATTACAAAGCGCATGGTATAGGAACAATAGTTGTAGGCGACGAAAACTACGGCGAAGGCTCATCACGTGAGCACGCTGCGATGGAACCACGTCACTTAGGTGTACGCGCCATCCTGGTAAAATCATTTGCCCGCATCCACGAAACTAATCTTAAAAAGCAGGGTATGCTGGGCATTACCTTTGCCGACAGCAACGATTACGAAAAGATCCAGGAGGATGATACCATCGACATCACTGGCTTAACTACTTTCGCTCCGGGCAAGCAGTTAACCGTAGTGCTGCACCATAAAGATGGTTCTACAGAATCATTTGCGGTAAACCATACCTATAATGCACAGCAGATTGAATGGTTTAAAGCCGGTGGCGCGCTGAATATCATCAGGAAGCAAATGGCTTCGTAAGGATTTAGGAAGTCGGAATACCGATTTCGGAGTTAAGGAGTTAAGAATTTAAAACCTTCTCATTTTGGGGAGGTTTTTTGTTGCAACAAAGCTGTATATTTAACAATAAATCAGATTGTTATTTTATATGGCAAGATTAATTTTTAGCGTTGTATTTGGCCTCTCATGTGCATTGTTCGCTTGTACTGACCATTCTTTGAAAAAAAACGTAATTAAAAGCACCAAACATCGCATAAGCAGTGTCAAAAATTTTGGCGATAGTCTGAAGGTTAATCAAATGGTTATTGTGAACAATCAGAATGTCGACGGTTTTATTGGCGATCTAACAACAGCTCAACCACTAAAAATATCATATGGGTTAGATGGAATACCAACTTTTATAAAATCATTTTTGACGAGTTTCAGCGAGGATGGCTTTACCATAGCTGAACCTGGAAAGGACTGGAATTGCTGCTGTGAAAGGAACGAGAGCCGACCAAACCGACAGCTAATTTGGCAAGGGAATGATGGACACTTGTTTATGATGAGTTATTTTACCGGTGGGATCGGCAAAACTCAGCATCTCGTTTTGATAAGTTACGATAACAAAGGGATAAATGATTTTTGGGCTGGGATGGTTCAGGATGATTTGAAAAGCAAAGCTGCAATTGTACAATTGTTAAAGTCCCATAAATATCAACAATGGGCTTCGCATGACAGGATTAGCATATAGAATCCATCTAATCCTTTAATCCCGGTTCATTGTAATAGCAACATTACATAACATCCGCTAAACCCGATGGCAATACCATGATCTTATGTTTATAAATCAAAACTTAAGATCATGAAAAATTGTCACATCATTATTATTGCTGGCTTTTGCCTTTTATTGTCGGCGTGTGCTGTTCCGGTTACCTATTTTGGCGACAAGCTTGCACCCACAGCCAGCGTAGATATTTATTATTCCACCCACGACGTTAAAAAGGAGTATAAGGTCATCGGCCATTTAACCTGCCAAAACTTTACCGACCAGGAACGGGTAAAAGCTGAATTATCGAAATATGCCCAAAAGATTGGTGCCGATGCCGTTGTTATTATCGGCTCCGACGCAACAAAAAATGATCAGGCTGCAGTTATAAATGCTGATGCATTGCTTAAAACCAGCATATATTTATTATTGTGATGTTTTAGCAATACATTTATGTACTAAAACATCACAATGACACCTAAAACTTTTTGGACGATCTTTTTAAAGATCTTTGGCTTATATCTACTTTGGCAAACATTGGTAGCGTTGCCTTCGTTTTTTTCCTCACTACTTTTTTTTAGTACCGGCGAAGACAAACTGGCTATAGTTAAAATAGTTATAGCCATTGCTTTTATAGCAACCTTCTTTATTGTGATTTTAAGATATTGCCTCTTTAAAACCGATTGGATAATTGAAAAACTTAAGCTGGAAAGAGGATTTAATGAAGAGAAATTGGAAGTAGACATTCACCGGTCCAGTTTATTGACCATTGCAGTAATTGTTTTGGGCGGATTAATGCTGGTGGATAGCTTGCCGTCACTTATTTTCAACGGATTCGAATATATTCAAAACGATACCACCTATTCCAAAATGCGTGACAATCGGGCAACCCCATACCTGGTATCGAACTTTTTAAAAGTAGTTGTGGGCTATTTTATGGTCGCCGATAGCCGGTTAGTAGTGAACTTTATAGAGCGGAAAAGAAAGAAGGCTAACTAAAGATTTACGAAGTTTTAAAAACTTCGTAAATCTGATAATTTCAAAAGGGTTAAGCAATCTTACTGTTTACTAACGCAATTATCTCTCCCTCCAATTCCACAGCTTTACGCTCAATTTCATTCCCTCTAGAAATAATATCGTCAATAAACACTTTGTCTTTATACCCCGAAGCGTTGATCTTCACGTTCATAAACGCGCCGATAACCGCGCTGCGGGCGCAAAGGGCGGCAACGCCTGCGTCGGTTACCGAGTTTGGATTACCGGTTTCGGCCATGGCCTTTATTACGCTTAAGCTTCCATAAGCAGCCTGCATTACCTTAAACGGAATTTCAATTGCATATTTAGTAGCATCCTGGATGGCTTTATCTCTTATTGTTTTTTCTTCTCCTGTACTTTTTGACAAGCTGAATGCTTCCATTATTTTGTTGAACGCAGCTGTATCCTCGTCTACTAATCTTACCAGCTCATCTTTATATTGCTGGCCCTTCTCCGCCCAATCGCTGAACTCCTTCCACCGGCTGTCCCAACCTTTTTTGTGCGATGAAAGGTTGGCCACCATGGTTGCTAAAGCAGCACCCAAAGCGCCCATATAAGCCGAGATGGAGCCACCGCCAGGCGCGGGGCTTTCGCTTGCAGTCTCATCAGCAAAATCAATCAACGTCATGGAGGCTAGTTTGGATGATGCCTTGTCCTTTAATAAATATTCAATGATCCTTTCCTCCGGGATGAATGGCGAAAGCTCAGACAGTCCCATTGACTTTATGGCGATCTTGATCAATTCCTTTTCGCTCACACCAACCGAACGCTGCTGTTTTAGCAGGAAATATTTACCGGCGTCGAGCATTGCCTTTAAGGGAACTAAACCCACCAGTTCGCTGCCTGTTACCCGCATACCGCGTTCGGCGGCCTTGGTGCAAACTTCATCAAAGGCAATATGTAAGGGGGTAATTTCAATGTTGGTAAGGTTCATGGAGATCTGGGCGATGCCATACTCCTCAATATACCAACCGATGGCCTTTACTGATTTTAGCGAACCGGGAATAGACTTTGGCTTACCATTTTCATCATTAATAATTTTACCGTTGATCGGATCACCCTCACGCATAACACGCCCAGCCTCGCGCACATCAAAGGCAATGGAATTTGCCCTGCGGGTCGAAGTAGTATTCAGGTTAACATTGTAGGCGATTAAAAAGTCGCGTGCCCCAATAACGGTCGCACCGCGTTTCGCGTCAAACTCTGCCGGACCAAAATCAGGCGCCCATTCAGGTAGTTTTATCTTCTTAAAAAATCCTTCATACTCTCCGGCACGGATCACCGAAAGATTATTTCGCTTTTTATCTGCCTGTGCGTATTCATATAAATAAGCCGGGATCCCCAATTCCTCACCAACGCGTTTTGCAAGTTTTTTAGCATACTCCGCAGTTTCCGCCATGCTGATATTCGCAATCGGGATCAGCGGACAAACATCCGTTGCGCCCATCCGCGGATGTTCGCCCTTATGCTTGCTCATATCAATCAGCTCGCCTGCTTTTTTAATAGCCAAAAAAGCAGCTTCAATAACAGCATCCGGCTCACCCACAAAAGTCACCACAGTACGGTTTGTTGCCTTACCCGGGTCAACATTCAGCAGCCTTACACCCTCAACAGATTCAACCTCGTTGGTGATCTGTTTAATGATATCAAGGTTTACACCATCAGAAAAATTGGGAACACATTCGATTAATTTAGTCATTGGTCAGTTGTTATTAGTCATTGGTTTGGTTGACGATGAAGATTTGACAACTTTTAAAAAGTTGTCAAATCTAATCTCAAATATTTTATCGTAATAAATATCAGTCGGTAAACAAGCCCAGCTTTACGCCGAAAATATTATGAATTGTTATAATCAGTAAAGCTAGCGCAAACAAAAGGAAAAACACACCACAGAACTTTGAGCTATAGTAAACCCATTTCAGTCGACTTTGTCTTTTATAATATTCATAACGCCATTTTGCATATGCCTGATAATATTTCGCAAGAAAAAACTTTTTCTTGCGAGAATTCAGATATATTCTTTGGTACCATTTAACGTAGAATCTTTGAAATACGTCAGTTTGAAAAGTCGCAAAATACCCAATAAAAGCTACTATACTCATTGTAAGAATAAGACTGATATATCCAAAAATAGCTTCGTATATATTCATATCATTTTTTACTAATAGCACTCCATTATTATAATATCTGCTTCATCAAAAACATCAGCGTATAATCTGTGATCTGGTCTTCCCCTGCTGATATAAGATCTCCCGATAATCATCAACCGGGTACACCTGCAAATCAGCTTTGTTCCCCACATCTAAAACTCCCCGATCGGTTAAATTTAGGGCTTTTGCTGCGCGATAGGTTAACCCGGCGAACACTTCGGCAGTGCTTAGCTTTTCGGCGGCGCTCATTACGGCGGCTTGCATTAACAGGTCGCCCATTGGTGCCGAGCCAGGGTTCCAGTCGCTGGCGATGGCGAGGCATGCGCCAGCATCGAGCAATTTTCGTGCAGGCGCATAGGGCATTCCTAAACCAAGCGAAGCGCCGGGTAAAGTTACGGCAACAGTATTCGAGCTGGCTAATAATTTTATTTCATCCGCCCCGCTGGCTTCTAAATGATCAGCAGAAACAGCACCGACATTTACAGCTACCTTACTGCCACTGGTAGTAAACTGGTCGGCATGTACGGTTATACCAAAGCCCATTTGTTTGGCTTTATTTAAATAAAGGGTTGCGTTATCTGCATTAAAGGCGCTTTCTTCAATAAAGACATCAACCCGGTTGGCCAGGTGTTCTTTTTTTACGATGGGTAGCAGGTTAGTTAAAATATGCTCCAAATATTCAGTTTGATTACCGACGAAATCCTTCGGCACCATGTGTGCCGCCAAACAGGTCGCAATTATAGTCGCGCTGGTTTGGCTGGCGGCCGCTTTAATAGCCCGCAACTGTTTCAATTCTTGCTCAACGGATAAACAGTAGCCACTTTTAACTTCGATGGTAGTTACCCCTTCTGCTAAATGGCGCTCAATTCTTTTTAATAACAGTTCGGTTAATAAGGCTTCATCAGCTGCGCGGGTTTGGGTAACCGAATCCCAGATGCCGCCGCCTGCTTTGGCAATCTCCAGGTAGGTTTTCCCCTGGATACGCATGGCATAATCCTTAGCCCTGCTGCCTGCAAAACAGATATGCGTGTGGCAATCCACAAAGCCGGGAAGCAGCACGCCATTTCCTTCAATTTCATTTATTTGTGCTGATGGGTTTTGCTTATGTAACATCTCAAAATTACCAACAGCTATTATCAGCCCGTTTTCAACCACAATTCCGCCATCAGGAATGATCTGTAGTTGATCATCCTTTAAGGCACCTTTTAATGGCATCCCTGCTAATGGTAGAATTTGGGAGAATGGACCGTGTAATGTTTTCATGTTAGTAGATTATTAAAAAACTTTGTCATTGCGAGCGCAGCGTGGCAACCGCGAACTATACAATTACGCTTTGCAGGTTTACACCTTTCTATCCGCCCTGTAAAGTTCGCGGTTGCTTCGTTTCTCGCAATGACATGTTTGTTTCCATCTTTCGGACTTTACTGACTTTCCCGACTTCCGGACTTCCTCCCCTACCACACCTTCAAATCAAACCGCTCCGCCCAATCCTTTGCCTTATCATATCCCGCATCCGCATGACGGAAAATCCCCATTGCAGGGTCATTATATAACACCCTGCTTAAACAGCTTGCTGCGCGATCCGTTCCATCAGCCAAAACAACCATGCCTGCGTGCTGCGAGTAACCCATACCCACACCACCACCATGATGGAACGATACCCATGTTGCACCACCTGCCGTGTTCGACATTAAATTCAACAATGGCCAGTCGGACACAGCGTCCGAGCCGTCCAGCATAGATTCTGTTTCCCTGTTTGGCGATGCTACCGAGCCGCAATCCAAATGATCGCGGCCGATCACTATCGGACCTTTTACTTTGCCGGTTTTTACCAAATCGTTAAACAATAGGCCGGCTTTTTCCCTGTCGCCCATGCCCAGCCAGCAAATTCGGGCAGGCAGGCCCTGGAACGAAATTTTTTCCTGTGCATTAGTCAACCACTTGATCAATGGTTTATCTTCCGGGAACAGTTCCATCAGCGCACGGTCCGTAGTAAAAATATCCTCCGGATCGCCGGATAATGCGACCCACCTGAACGGCCCCTTACCTTCACAAAACAGCGGACGAATATACGCAGGGGTAAAACCGGGGAAGTTAAAGGCATCACCCTCGCCGCCCTGGCGTGCAAATTCGCGGAGGTTATTGCCGTAGTCAAATGTTATGGCGCCTCGTTTTTGCAATTGCAGCATCAGGCCAACGTGCCTGGCCATGCTGGCTAACGATAATCTTTTATATTCAACCGGGTCAGTCTTTCTTAATACCGATGCAAGTGTTAGTGATAAACCGTTAGGAATATAACCATTCAACGGGTCATGTGCTGAAGTTTGGTCGGTTAGCATGTCAGGAATAAAATTATCCTTCAATAGCCTTTCCAGCAGATCGCCTGCATCGCTTACTAAGCCAACCGATAAAGTTTCGCCCTTGGCCATGGCATCCTTAACCCAGCTAATCGCTTCCTCATAGCTATGCGTCATCTTATCAATGTACTGGCTGTCCAGTCTTTTTTGGATGCGGGTTTCATCCACATCAGCTCCTAAAAACACCGCCCCTGCCATGGTTGCCGCCAATGGTTGCGCGCCGCCCATGCCACCAATCCCCGCGCTTACAATCAGCTTGCCCGTTAAATCTCCATTGAAATGCTGGTTACCTGCCTCAACAAATGTCTCATACGTGCCTTGTAAGATCCCCTGTGTACCGATATAGATCCAGCTGCCCGCCGTCATCTGCCCGTACATCATCAATCCCTTCGAGCGCAATTCATTAAAATGCTCCCAATTCGCCCATGCCGGCACCAAATTACTGTTGGCAATCAGCACACGCGGTGCCTCCGGGTGACTACGAATAATTCCCACCGGCTTACCCGACTGCACCAATAAGGAATGATGCTCATCCAATTCCAACAGCAACTCGATGATCTTGCGCAAAGCTTCCGGGTTGCGGGCAGCCTGGCCTATCCCGCCGTAAACTACCAGTTCATCGGGGTTTTCGGCAACCTGTCCGTCAAGGTTGTTGAGCAGCATGCGCAAAGGCGCTTCTGTTTGCCAGCTTTTGGCGTGCAGCTGCATACCGCGCGGCGCTTTGTACACCGGGTGGTTGGCGTAGGTTTTAATAAATTCCGAATTCGTCATCGTTCAAATTGATTTGGTGAGCAGTTGCTGTATTGTTTGCGAGGGCTAAAAATGTGCCATCGGTAATTATTTTATGTAAGGCGTTGATATCGTCCGACAAGATGCGGTCGTCATCAATAAATGAAACGTGTTCACGTACCATGGCATGGCACGCCTCAACTACCGCTGTCGATCTTAGCGGCCGCCTGAAGTCCATGGCCTGTGCTGCATAAAGCAGCTCAATAGCCTGAATATATTCCAAATTGTCTATCACCTGGTTCAGCTTGCGCCCGCTGATGGAACCCATAGAAACATGATCTTCCTGCCCTAACGAGGTTGGTACACTGTCAGCGCTGGCCGGAAAGCAAAACGTTTTATTTTCGGTAACTAAAGCCGCAGTTGTGTACTGCGGAATCATCAACCCGGAGTTTAAACCCGCGTTATTGATCAATAATTTTGGCAAGCCATACCTGCCTTCGCTCATTAAATAACAACGGCGGTCGGCAATGTTTCCTAATTCTGCTGCCGCGATGGTGGCATAATCCAGCACCATGGCTAAAGGCTGACCGTGGAAGTTTCCGCCACTAATAGTGTCTTCGGCATTAAAAACTATCGGGTTATCGGTAACCGAATTTAGTTCGATCTCGGTTAATTCCTTCAAATGCAGCCAGGCGTTACGTGATGCGCCATGTACCTGCGGCATACAGCGTAATGAATAAGGGTCCTGCACCCGATCACAATTCACATGCGAATTGCAGATCTCCGAATCCTTCAATAAGGTATCCAGACGTTTGGCAACAAGCTTTGTTCCCTTATAAGGGCGCAACTGGTGCAGTCTTTCGTCAAATGGCCGGGCGGAACCCATTAACCCCTCTAAAGATAAAGCACCGATCAAATCGGCCCGGTTCAACGCATCATCAAGACGTTGTACCGCTTTTATAGCAAATGCAAGGATAAATTGTGTGCCGTTAATCAAGGCAAGCCCTTCTTTCGGTCCTAAAACCAGGGGCGGCAAATTATGGGATGCCAATACCTTTCCGGCGGGCAAGCGTTGTCCTTTTTCAAACACCTCTCCAAAACCAATCAGCGGTAAAAACAGGTGCGCGAGGGGAGCCAAATCACCCGAAGCGCCAACTGAACCCTTTTCAGGCACAACCGGGATAATATTATTATCAATATGCCAGATGATACGTTCCAATGTTGCTAACGCAATGCCGGAAAATCCCTGTGCCAACGCTTGCACCTTGCAGATCATCATCAGCTTGGCAATTTCCTGCGGGATGGGATTACCTACGCCCACGCTGTGGCTCTTTAACAAATTGCTTTGCAGCAACGAAGTATCAGCTTCGGAAATCCGGGTGTCGCAAAGCGGACCAAACCCTGTATTGATGCCATAGACTGCCTGCCCGGCATGAACTATTTTTTCAACTTCACGCCATGAGTTTTGGATCTTCCCGGCGGCATTGGCATCAATAATGCCTTTTACCTTACTGCTGGCAATGTCCAAAGCGGTGCCTATGCTTAAATGGCTGCTGCCATAATTAAATATGTTATTCATGGGCTGCGGCATTTACTTCAACATTTAATTTATCGCTGATCCTTTCGGCAAGGTTAGCCGAACGGAACGCATTCTCCAATGCACTAATGCTCGTTAATAATTCTTTACATGCAGGATCATTATTCAATACCTCGTCCATCGCCAACAAAATGGCATCCCACACCGGCATGATCTGCGTGAGCAATGCCCTGCCGCTATCTGTCAACTGTACCAATTGCCTGCGACCGTCATCGGCACAGGTAGCGCTGGTAACCAGTTTTCTGTTTTTTAAATTTGTAATCAGCTGACTCGCCGCAGGGTGTGAAACCTCGGTTTGCTCGCTCAGTTCTTTTATCGAAAGTGATTGGTTCTTCGATAATAAATAAAACACCGGGAACCAACTCGCATCAAAATCAATCCCCTCATTTTGGTAAGCCCGGTTAATTTCGGCCAGGAAACCCTCGCTCAGCCGCCGTAACCGGCTGCCTAAAACAAGGTATCCCAAACTTTGATATAAATTCATGGGTGCAATTTATATAAGTGCTTATATAATTCCAAATAATAACTAAGATTTTTAAGATTTATTGGATTTTAGGACTTTGGTGGATTTTATTTAATTTTAAGGGAGATGTAATTGCGTAGCTTTTGAATCGTGATTGGAGAATTAAAAGATTTCCTGATTTTGAAGGCATCAGATAATCCTAAAATCCTTTAATCATGGTTCAAACACTAAACGTCGGGATATACCTCTCCTTTATCAAATTGATATGATGCTGCTCGTGCCCGGCAATGTGATAAGCCAGGGCGCGTACGCTGGCATTGTTAGCAGTGCCGGTGCCTTTTCCTATCCGCATAAACGAATCTTCGGGCAGGCCATTGAATAGGGTTATCGTTGCCATGCGAACGGCCAGGTATTCATCAAAAATATTGTCCAGATCGCGCTCGTTGGCTTTGGAGTAGTGCGTATAGCTGTCCTGGTCGAAGCCGATGAGGTTATTTTGTTCGTTGCGGGCAAAGCGGAGGGCGCGATACGCAAATATACGCTCATCATCAATAATATGCACCAGGGTTTCCTTTATGCTCCATTTGCCCTCAGCGTAACGATGATAGAGCATTTTCTCGGGCAGACTATAGACCAATTCCTTCACAGTCAAGAAATTTTCCTTCATATGCTCCGGCACCAGGCCATCGTCAGGCAGCAATTTCATGTACATGATGGCATACGGCGGATATTCACCTTCAAGCGGTTTGGGGATCGAACGTAAGGTTTTAAGCATCACAAAATATAATTACAGCGTTCCCTTACTATGCTGCTTACCCCATTTTATCATTTCATCAACAGCCGGAGTAAGGGTAAAACTGTAGGTGGTCAGTTTATACTCTATAGAGACAGGGTGGGTATCGTGCACAACGCGCAGTACGAGTTTATTGGCTTCCAGATCCTTTAATTCCTTTGATAATACACGTGTAGTAATGTTAGGGATATTACGCTGCAGATCACGAAAACGGGAAATTCCGGAATACATGGAGATCAATATCGGTAGTTTCCATTTTCCGTTTATTACCGCCAGGGTAGTTTGCAAATACCTGATCTTATCGGAAATTTTACTAACATCCTGTTTCATAATGATATGCTTTAACGATTTGGTATTAAATGTATATCGAATCCCAGAAATAAACAAATCTTTATTTCGATTGTCCCATGGCAGTATTGGCGTCAATGTGGCCGAATCCTGCAGCTTGCGTGATGCTTTAAAGGTGGATAAAAATGTGTTTACAAACAAATAATCGCGTTAAAATTCTTTGTTATAATTATTTATTTCCATAATTTTATGAGTACAAACCCTAACACCTTAAATCTATGGAAAACACAGATGCAACAGGCCAGCCTGCTGCTTTATTATTACACGTTAACCAGATCCTACCATTTGAAAATATTGCCCTTGCGTTTTCGGGCGGCGGCTTCCGCGCGGCCTCGTTTGCGCTGGGTGTGCTGTCATATTTAAACAATACGAAATTCAGTGACCCCGCCGATCCGCTTAACGGTACTTCGCTGCTGCACCAGGTCACCTTCATATCGTCGGCATCAGGCGGCACAATTACCGCAGCGCTATATGCGCTGTACAATTCAGGTGGCAAAACATTCGCGGAGTTTTATGTAAAACTGTTTGAAACATTACAAGGTGAGCAGATCCTGAAAAATGCGCTCGAAATACTGTCAGACAAAGCGCGGTGGAGAAACCGCCCGAAAAAAAGCCGCAACATCATTAACGCATTCGCCATGGCTTATGACGAGTATATTTTTGAGGGAAGCACGTTAAAGGCGCTTGGTAAAATCAGCGTGGGTTCACACCTGCAGGAAGTTTGTTTCAATACTACCGAATTTTATACCGGACTGTCGTTCAGGCAGGATAAAAAGTTAGTTTATGACAGTAAGCCCGACAAATATTTTAAATTTGGGAACCATATTATATTTCTTGATGAGGCGGTTGCCGATGAACTAAAGCTAAGCGATCTGCTTGCGGCTTCCTCCTGTTTCCCTGCCGGGTTTGAGCCCATTATTTTTCCAAACGATTTTACGCACCAGGGTTTAACCGAAGATACCCTTAAAAAAGCCCTAACCATGCAGCCGCAAACCGGCGACAAACAGGAAAGGGAGTTTATCAGGAAAAAACGGGTTGGCTTTATGGACGGCGGCATAACCGATAACCAGGGCCTGCAAAGCATGATGGATGCCGATCGCCGGCGAATAGAGCGTGAAACCGATTACAAGCCATTTAACCTGATGTTGGTAAATGATGTCGGCAGTCATTTTATAAAGCCTTATGTAATGCCCGCCGCTCCCCACAAAGGCGGATTGAGCCTCAGCGCCGTAAACCTTATCGTTATTGCTTGTTTTATAGCAGCTGTGGGCATTACCGTTGCGGGTGTCTGTCTTCATTGCACCGCCTTAACCATAGTTGGCAGCATCCTTGTCCCGCTTCCGTTAGTTTTTATGGGGATTGTATTATGGGTGAGGAAGAAGGTTTTTAACGTAACGGCATCAGGTACACCATCCGGCATATTGAAAAGCTTTACAGAGCGCATAGTGCTGTTGCTTGTAAAATATTTTACAAAAACCCCGCTGCCTGTGCTCAAGCAAATGTTGCTTGCCCGGGCCGACTCAGTAATGCTGCTTAATATGAGCGTTTTTTTAAAGCGGATAAGGCAGTTGCTTTATAATACATTTTATGGATCGCCGGAGTGGAAGAACCGTGGCAAGGGGAACCACATTTACGATCTTTCCTTCTCGAACAATATTAACCGCACCCGTAATCCTGTGCCGCCGCCGATGGAGCCCAGCCGCGACTTACAAATAGTGGCCCAGGTGGCGTTCAATATGGGCACTACATTATGGTTTGATAAAACGGACTGCCTGCAAGAGCATGATGAGGCCTGCATTATTGCCTGTGGCCAGTTTACCACATGCTATAACCTGCTTGAGTATATCGACAGGCTGCTAAAGGACCCATCCGCCTTTGCTCCTGCCTACCTTAACCGGCTGGTTACGCTAAAACAACAATTGACAGACGACTACGCACGATTTAAGGCCGACCCGTTTTTTATGTATAACGATGCGGGCCGTGAGTATAAGATTACGAACTTTACGGCATTGAGTGTGAAGGATATTCCGTTTCCGACGAATTGGGCGTAAATTTTTGTCATCCTATGTAAACATAGGATGACAAATAAGGCATATTATTCCTCCCCCAATATCCTGAACACCATACCATCCATATCTTCGCTGATCCTCAACTGACAGGCGAGGCGGCTGTCGTATGCGGCATCAGGCAAGGTGTCCAGCAGGTCAAGCTCCTGGTCAGAGGGGTGGAAATATTTTTCAGGGCCCTCAACAACCTGTACATGGCATGTTGCGCAAAGCGCCATCCCCCCGCAGGTGGCCAGTATTTGGTGGTCTGTTGCCTTCAAAACCTCCATCAAACTTAAACTTATATCTTCAGGTATTTCAACGGGCCGACGGCTGCCGTCTCTGTCTTCAATAGTTAAATTAATCATATTATTTGAGGTAAAAGCTAAAAGCAGAAAGCTTAAGCTTTTGTAGTGTTGTTTATAATTATCTTTTGGCTTTCAGCTTTGGGCTTTCTGATTAACATCAGCTTAAAAAGCACTCACTCCATAAACAGTAGTGTATTTAAAGCTTAGTTTCTGATCGGGATAAACCTGTTTAAATGCACTTTGGGCCATCAGTGCTGCCTCATGAAAACCGCAAAGGATCAGTTTCAGCTTACCGGGGTAAATATTGATATCGCCAATCGCGTACACGCCTTTTACGTTTGTGCTGTAATCAACCGTATCCACCATAATGGCGGATTTATCTACATTCAATCCCCATTCAGCTATCGGGCCAAGCTTTGGGGTGAGGCCAAATAGTGGGATCAGGTTATCAGCAGCAATAACAGAAGTTTGGTTTTCGCGGTCAACAATTTCTACCTCCTGCAAATGCCCATTACCGCTGATAGCTTTTATATGCGCCTGCAGTATAAGGTTTATCCGTCCCTGCTTAGCCAGCTCGAAAACTTTTTCGGCACTGTCGGGCGCGCCACGGAATGTATCCCCCCGATGGATGAGTGTAACCTCTTCGGCAATATCCGCAAGGAAAATAGTCCAGTCCAGTGCAGAGTCACCGCCGCCGGCTAAAACAACCTTACGGCCACGGTAAGCTTCCGGATTTTTAACCATATAAGCCACACCCTTACCCTCGAATTCCTCCAAATGATCTATAGCCGGTTTACGTGGTTCGAAACAACCGAGTCCGCCTGCAATTACTACAACCTTGCTATGTACCTCTGTACCATCACTTGTAGTGGTAATAAATGAACCGTCTTCCAGTTGCTGCAATTCGTTAACACGTTCACCTAATGAAAATGCGGGCTTAAAAGGTTCTATCTGTTCCATTAAGCCATCAACCAATTGCTGGGCGTTAATGGTTGGAAAACCCGGGATATCATAAATCGGCTTTTGCGGGTAGATCTCGGAGAGCTGGCCGCCAACCTGCGGTAAAACATCTATTAAGTGGCAACGCATTTTTAAAAGTCCTGCTTCAAAAACGGCAAATAAACCAACAGGACCAGCGCCTATAATGCAAATATCAGTATTAACAAGTTCCATAAAATTACCATTGAAATAATAATTAAAGGTCTTGTTTATTATAACCTGTTACCAATGATAAATAGTAATTAACGATTACTTTAAGTTATAGCTCGCCAGGCAGAATCTTTTGAAGAGATCAATAAGCTTTGAGTTTTTACCCTGTAACTGGATGAACTGGAACGTACGGAAGATCTCCATTCCTTTAATTTCAATAATGCTCAATTCATTATATTTAAGCTCACTTATCACCGATTGAATGGAGAGGAAGGTGGCGGTTTCTGAATACAGCAGGTACTGTTTTATGGCGATGCTGCTTTCCAGCCTGATCTCAATTTGCAGATCCTTCGGATTGATACCGACATCACTTAATGCATTAAAAATAATATCAAGCGTACCTGAACCAGCTTCCCGCAGTATTAACGGAATATGAAGTAATTGTTTTGGGGTGATCTCTGCTTTTTTAGAAAGTTGGTTATTGGCCCGGGTTACCAGTACAATCTCGTCCTTGGCAAAGGGTGCATAGGCAATTTGGGGATAGTGGGCGGCGCCTTCTACTATGGCAATGTCTATTTTTTCGGCTAACACCAATTGGGTAATTACATCCGTGTTGCCTTGGATAAACGTAAAATTTACCGCTGGATAAGTTTTCTTGAACAACGCCAGGATCTTGGGTAATATGGTTTGGGCAACGGTTGTGCTCGCACCAATATGAACTGTACCGGCTTCCATGTTATTTAACTGGGCAAGCTCTGTTTCCAGTTCGGTGTAGGTTTGGAAGATCTTTTCGGCATATTGCAGCATGATCTTACCGGCAGTGGTCAATACTATACTGTTGCCATTACGCCTGAACAATTGCACATTCAACTGGTGCTCCAGTTCCTTTATGTGTTTCGTAACTGCCGGCTGAGTAATAAACAACTCGGCAGCGGCTTTTGTGAAGCTGAGCCTTTGTGCAACCGTATGAAATACTTTTAGCCGAAAATCGAAGATCATTAAAAGCGAAGATAGGGAAGAAAGGAGGTAAAAGCTAAAGGCTGAAAGCAAAAAAGCTTCCTGCCTTTGATAGGAGCTGCCTTCGGCTTTGCGCTTTTGGCTTTTAGCTCTTCTTCGCTGTAGCCACAATCACTATTCCGCCAATTAACAAAATTCCGCCCAAATATGGTGGCCAATTAACGGTTTTCTGCTTATCTACAGAGATCTGCAGGGGCCCTGCATCTACAACCTTTTCCTTTTTTGTATAGGTAAATCCGGTCCATATCAGCATGGCGGCGCCGATAATAATAAGTACAATTCCAATGGTCCTGTTCATAGTAATGCTTTATAACACAAGCAGTAATTGAAGAAATTGTTTGGCTGTCGATAACAAGATTTATTACTTTAGGCTATGACTCTTTCCTGGCGTTTAATAAGTTTTTAGGCACAATTCTTAACACCGAGATCACTATCCTGAAACCATCCGGATCAGTAAAGGTGATACCGTTGTTTATCCAATATGGGTTTTTAGGATATACCGGACGAACTCCGTTTGCTATGAACTTTTGCTTAATGTTATTGAATTCCTCAACAGATTCTGCATAAAATACCAGCAGGTCATCGTTGTCGGGGTAGTGAACCGGGGATAGATTTGAGGTTGTAAACTCCAGGTGCCAGTCGGACCCGGGGAGCCCCAGGAACACACCGTCATAGCTATGATGATCCCTAAACTCGCCCAAAACCTTTAAGCCTAAAACCCTGCCGTAAAAGTCGATAATACGGTTTAAATTTTTTGTATGCCTGGCGGTTCTGAACTTCATCGTTAATAATTTCAAAGCTACTCATATCTTGGGAGAGAAGAGAATTCGAGATGGTAAGAACCAGGAATTAAGAAATTAAGTTACAATTCATAACTTACATGGCCATTTTCTCTTGACTCTTGACTCTTGACTCTTGACTCTTGACTCTTGACTCTTGACTTTTGACTTTTGACTCTGGACTCTGGACTCAGGACTCTGGACTCTCATTCCCCAAAGGAATGCTTTATAAATTAGTAAGTGCTAACTGTTGACAATTGTTTTTGTACATTCATGCCATACTAATCTCAATGGTTTGCATTTAAAATTATTTATGAATTGATTTAACGTTGCCCGCATATTTTGGAGAATAATTATAATACCCAACCTGCTTTAGTGGAGTTACTTTTGCGCCGCGACCCAAAAGGTTGCGAGCATTTATGTAAAACCTATTCTGCTAAAATTTACGGATACATTATAAGAATTGTTAATAATCCGAAAATTGCAGACCAATTGCTTGAAAAAACATTTAAGGCGATCTGTAAAAACATTCATCAATTTAAAAACAGCCAGGTAACCTTCTTAACATGGGCCCTGCAGTTTGCGCGTTCAGAAAGTATTAATTACCTTAGTTCTACTAATTTAAAAACCGGAACGGCCCGAAACTCGTATACTGATGCAGTTAACGACACAACGGCTGTTAATGAGATTGCCATATTTAATATGATCCACAAGGGCTACAAGGTGTATGAAGTGGCCGAAATACTGAGAATACCCGTTGATGAAGTAAAAATAAATATCCGCAAGGCTATGAAACAAAAAACAAACCCTAATTAATTGATGGATATACAAGCGTATATTGAAAGCGGTGTTTTGGAAGAATACTGCCTCGGCCACTTAAATGAAGAGGAACAGGCGTACTTGATCCAGTTAACAATGCTTTATCCAGAAGTTAAGGCGGAGTTGAATGCTGTTGAGCTTGCTTTTGAAAAGCTAGCTGAATTAACCGCCAGCGAACCACCCGAAAGTATTAAGGGAAATATAATGGCTGCGCTTGGTTTTGATGAGTTTGTTTTGGATGCTAATAATCTTCCTGTACTCAGCCATTCTACTGATCCGCAGCCATGGCTGGATACCTTTGCTCATTTTATCCCTGAAGAACCTACCGAGGATTTTTTGATGCACGTCATCCGGCAAGATAATATAGTGCAGCAAATGCTGATCACCGGTAACACAGATGTACCCGAAGAACAGCATGGTGAATTTTATGAAAGCCTGTTTGTTTTAAGGGGCCGATGTGAATGTACCATTGGCAATGAATTGTATAAATTAGGGCCCGGAGATTTTATCGAAATCCCCTTGCATACCCCCCACGACATAAAATTGGTAACACCTTTTGTTACTGCGGTTTTGCAGTATAGGTTTATATAAATAGCCCTTACACAGCCTATTATTATCCCCCTACAATACCACTACTACTCCTTTTACTGCAAACTTTTTACTAAATAGCACTTATCTTTCCTGATATATTTATCCCGGAGAAACATCTGTATGAAACTGCCTGCTCTATTACTGTCTATCCCTTTTTCTATTTTATCAATTACCGGCTTTGCCCAGGTAACCATCTACGCCAATCAAATAGGGTTCGACATTAAGGGACCAAAAATTGCAGTTGTTGGGGCCGATAGTAAACTGACCCAGAAAACGATATTTAACATAATCAATACGGTAACCCACCAGGAGGAGTTTACAGGAGTACTTAGCGGTCCGCAGCAGATTGATGAATGGACGCCCGGCAAAAGCTATTACCAGGCTGATTTTTCCGCTCTTAAAAAAAGAGGGAAATATTGCGTAAGAGTGATAGTGGGTGGAAAAACATACACCTCTTTTCCGTTTATTATCGAAGAAAATGCACTGGCAAGGCTTACCATCTCATCCATCGTACATTATTACAATAAGCAACGCGCCAATACCCCACAGGAAATAGCAGCCGACTCGCACATGCGCCTGCAGGGCGGTGGCGACAAAACCGTTGATATGCATGGCGGCTGGTGCGATGCCTCTGGCGATGTGAGTAAATATTTCTCGCACCTGGCTTACGCAAATTTCATGTCGCCGCAACAAACGCCGTTGGTGGTATGGTCTATGGTTAGTGCCTCGGAAGCAATACCCGGCTTATTAAAAAAATGGAACATAAAAGACTCATTAGATAATGAGGCGTTATTCGGGGCTGACTATATGATGCGATCTTTATCAACGGATGATTACTTCTACATGATCATCTTCAGTTATTTTAACAAGGATCCAAACGCGCGCCGGATTGTTGGGTTAAGGGCAAACAGCGTTACTACCGATGAATACCAATGCGCCTTTCGTGAGGGCGGCGGTATGGCGATAGCCGCATTGGCCCGCATCTCGCAATGGAAAAAGAATGGCGAATTTACCTCGCAGCAATATCTCGATGGCGCAAAACTGGCATTTGCGCACCTGCTCATCAACAATACAAAATACGACGATGACGGCAAGGAAAACATCATTGATGATTACTGTGCATTGATGGCTGCCACGGAACTTTGGATAGCAACCGACAGTTCACTTTATCGCGATGAGGCCAGGAAGCGGGCACAAAACCTAAACAAACGAATGAGCCCGGCGGGTTATTTCATCGCCAATGATGGCAACCGCCCTTATTGGCATGCCGCCGATGCGGGTTTACCGGTAATTGCATTGTCCCGCTATTTAGCAAAGGAAAATGATGAAGTAATGAGAACTTCGGCGTTGGTTACCATTAAAAAGGCACTGGACTATAATCTTGCCGTAACAAATAATGTGAATAACCCCTTTGGCTATGCACGGCAAACATTTTTATACAAGAGAGCTGTTAAAGATGGCTTTTTCATTCCACATGACAATGAAACAGGCTGGTGGTGGCAAGGTGAGGATGCCCGATTGGGATCATTAGCTACTGCAGCATTGGTCGGCGGTAAGCTGGTTTACCCGGATAAAGGCAATTGGGGCATAAAAGATTCGCTGGCTGTTTTTGCGTCGCAGCAAACCTCATGGATTCTGGGCTGTAACCCCTATTCCATGTGCTTTATGTATGGGTTTGGGAGGAACAATGTACCTTACATGCACTCAAACTTCGGGCATGGGTCTGAACGGGGCGGGATCTCAAATGGTATTACGGGCGGAAAAGATAACGGCGACGGCAGCGGCATTGACTATAAAACCGAAGATAACGGAAACGAATGGCGCTGGACAGAGCAGTGGATCCCACACGCTGCCTGGTTTTTACAGGCCATAACTGCAATGACGGCTGATAAATAACATTAACATCATCTCTAATATCCAAATGTTAGGTTGAGCTTATTTTCGGCTAAAGCCCATATCAAACCGCTAATCATCCGTCACTTAAAAGTGACGGCAATAATTTCATGCGACACGTCGTAACTTATTGCCGTCCGGCTTTAGTTGACGGAAAATACAAATGGCCAAATCAGGCTTCAGCCAAATTCGAGATAAAGGACATGTGATCTGCTGACATTTATTTCACCATTCTCTAAACTATAGATTTATTCCAGCGTCATACCTGCACGGAAACGGACAATATATTGTATCAAAAAGGTTCAACCCATAAAACAATAATTTTGTAAATTTCTGAAATTCAATTAATTACAACATCGGCATATTGTTTGATGATAGTATTATTGTTTCAAAGATATATAAAATGAGCCAGCGCAAACCCCTGATCCGCCGTACCTTTTTACAGGAGCGGTATGAAATTTTGATTAAACGTCAACAAAACGGCACGGCTACATTTAACGAGCTTACAGAACTGGATGATATTGTTAACCGCGACCCCTCCATCCGCGAAATAGTTTTGATTGAAAATCATTTTATTGACGGGCCTGAAGATAACAACGAAACGAACACCGATGCCATTGAGAACATCGTAAAACCCGCTAATCTAAACTGGCTGAGTAAACTGCGGGCATATATTGGTCGGATATTTATTTTGCATGCTTCAATTGCAGGTGAAAAAGCGGTGATTACTTTATAAGCACAACCAGGATGGTACCTAAATAAAACTGCTTTGTTTTACCATTAAGCAATTTTTTTTAAAGCTCACTTTGGTTCTTATTTTCCGTCGCTACTGATTAAACTTTACCTTCGCAGACATAGTCTACTAAATAAAATCACAGCCATGAAAAAATTATTTATCCTAGGAGCCCTGGTTATGTTAACATCCGGCGTATTTGCACAAAACGTTGATCTGCGCCGTAAAATTGAGGTAAGCGGTATAGCTGAAAAAGAAGTTACACCTGATATCATAAACGTTTCCATTTCTCTGCAGGAGTATTTGAATGGCAAAACAAAAGTTACTATCGATCAGTTGGAAAACCAACTTGAGTCTGCCGTTAAAGAAGCAGGTATAGCTAAAGAGGATTTTACCGTTAACGACGTGTCCGGCTGGAACAATACCTATAACAAGAAAAAAGCGCCTGACTTCTTGGCAAGTAAACAATACCGTATCAGGTTTCACGATTTGAATAAATACAACCAGATCATAAACAAAATTGATCCTAAGGGAATTCAATCCACCAATATTGACAGTTACGACTATTCCAAAATGACGGAACTTAAAAAGGAGCTAAAGATCCAGGCACTATTGGCGGCAAAGGAAAAAGCGACATACCTGTTATCCAGCATTGATGAAAAAGTTGGCAGCGCCCTTAGCATAAGTGAGGCCGACAACAGTAATTATACATCCACCCGGGCAATGACTTTTGCGAACCGGGCATTGTCAGCAAATGCTGCGCCGGCAGATTCAGACATTGACTTTAAAAAGATTAAATTAAGCTTCCAGATCAATGCAGTTTTTGAAATTTTGAAGTAATCTTCCCATTACATCCAGAGGGCATTAAGATAATATCCTCCTGATCCCTATCTTAAACTTTCCAATAATAACAAAAAATCGACCCTTAATAAATAAAAGTTTCAAATTTTTATTTATTAAGGGATTTCCAAAAATTGTAACATTAGTAATACAAATAGGCTACTGGCTATGATTTGGCATTAGAAATACAACATTCTATTATAAAATATTAATTACGGGTTAATTTTTGATTTCCGTTTCGAGATTTTCACCGATTAAATACCTTTTATATAAAAAACACACGGATCTTTTAACAACAAAGCACGTAATAACCACTTGACAATGTGATTTTTACAATTTATATTTATACACCCTAATTTGTATAAGCATGATCCGTACACGCTTTAAAAAGGTGCTTTTAGTGGCGCCTGATATTTTCCCCAATCAGCTATTGGCTGACTATACTAATGTGAGGCATGTTTCTACCACCAGTAGCATTTTCCCATCTATATACGAATTAAGTCCCGATGTTATTGTGTTTGATTACGAATTTATGGGGAAGGAAATGGAGAAAACTTTACGCCGGATCAAGGTTAATAAATTTTACAGCAAGGTAAAAATATGTTGTTTCAAGAACACAGCAAGCGAAAAAACCGACAGCTTTTTGAAGGCTATCGGTGTTGATCATTTCGTATACAGGGCAGACCTGGGTGAAAACTCAAAAAACAAATCGGTATTAAATACCTTCAACTCCATTATCGATGCATCTATCGTAAAATGGGTAATGAACGTAACGAACTAAAATCAGGATGGATTAAAATCCATCCCTACAATATTGGTCGAGCCCATAGCTCTAAAAAAAGCATTTTCATTTTATTTCGTCGCCAAATCAAAAGCGTAGCTTAGGCTAATATTGTAACAAGGACTTTTAATCCGTTGGAAAGGCCTAGTCTATCCACTCAAACTTAGTATATGGCACTAACACTTCCGGAATTTTAATTCCCTTTTCTGTTTGGTTATTCTCCAGTAAGGTTGCTACAATTCGCGGCAAGGCCAATGCGCTGCCGTTAAGCGTATGCGCCAGTTGTGTTTTACCTTCAGCATTGCGGAAGCGCAGCTTTAAGCGGTTACTCTGAAAGCTTTCAAAGTTTGAAACTGATGATACCTCCAGCCAACGTTGTTGCGCTGCACTCCATGTCTCCATATCATAGGTTAATGACGCGGTAAAACTCATGTCACCACCACACAGACGTAAAACACGATATGGCAAGCCTAATTTTTGCAGTAGTCCCTGCACGTGAAGACTCATTTGCTCAATAACATCGTAAGAATTATTTGGATGTACAATTTGCACAAGCTCTACCTTATCAAACTGGTGCAAACGATTTAAACCACGCACATGCGCTCCGTATGATCCGGCTTCCCTACGGAAACAGGGCGTATAACCAGTATTTTTCACAGGTAGTTCGTCTCCCTTTAAAATCACATCGCGGTAAAGGTTGGTTATTGGCACTTCTGCAGTTGGGATGAGGTATAAATTATCCACACCTACATGATACATCTGCCCTTCCTTATCTGGCAGCTGCCCTGTCCCAAAACCAGACGCCTCGTTTACCATCAGCGGCAACATCACTTCGTTGTACCCTGATTTTTCGGCCTCATCTAAAAAGAAGCTGATCAATGCACGTTGTAATTTAGCCCCCTTGCCCTTATAAACCGGAAAACCTGCGCCGGCTATTTTAACCCCCAGTTCAAAATCTATCAGGTTGTACTTGGTAGCAAGTTCCCAATGCGGCAATGCATTTTCAGGTAGGTTGGGCTTATCGCCATTCTCCAGCACTATTTCGTTCTCTTCGGGGGTCGATCCCTTGGGTACAGAACTGTGCGGCAGGTTGGGCATCAGCACCATTTTTTGGTAAAGCTCGCCTTCAACAAGTGCAAGCTGCTCGCTCAGCTTCTTGATCTCTTCCTTCCACGCACCTGTTTTTGCTTTTAATGTCTCTGCTTCGTCCTTTTTGCCGTTCCGCATCAGGTAGCCAATTTGCTTGGCAGCCGCGTTTGCTTCAGCAGAAGTATTATCCAGCGAGGTTTGGGTCGAACGGCGTTTATCATCTAATTCAATCACTTCATTAACCAATTCAGGCTGTTTGAAATTTTTTACAGCTAAACGTTCTAAAACCTGTTCCCTGTTATCGCGGATATAACTAACTTGCAGCATTATTTTATTTTTTAGGCAAAGATATAAATAAGTCAATAGTCCATAGTCGATAGTCCATAGTAATTTGAGTTTAAGCAGAACATCATCACAAACATTAATGGCTATGGTCTATTGTCAATCGACTATCGACCAAAAAGAACTATGAACCAACAAGGAAAATTGTACCTAGTCCCCACCCCGATAGGCAACCTGGAAGATATTACATTCAGGGCCATCCGTGTGTTAAAGGAGGCTGACCTGATATTGGCGGAGGATACGCGCACGTCTGCACCCTTACTGAAGCATTTTGAGATCCACCAAAAGGTATTTTCACATCATCAGCATAATGAACACCAGTCGTCTAACGAGATCATCCGCTTTTTAAAGGAGGGGAAAAATATTGCGCTGATTTCGGATGCCGGCACACCCGCAATTTCTGATCCAGGTTTTTATTTGGTTCGTGAGGCTATAAAAAATGAAATTGATGTAGAATGCCTGCCCGGCGCTACGGCTTTTGTACCGGCACTCGTGAATTCTGGCTTCCCTACAGATCGTTTTTGTTTTGAGGGATTTTTGCCGCTTAAAAAAGGGCGCCAAACACGTTACAAAACATTAGCTACTGAGGATCGCACTATTATACTTTATGAGTCGCCGCACCGTTTTTTAAAAACGCTGGATGAAATGGCCACTTATTTTGGTGCTGACAGACAAATTTCCGTATCGCGCGAGTTGACAAAAATGTTTGAAGAAACAGTTAGGGGCACGGTGGCAGAAGTAAAAACCTATTTTGAAACGCATCCTGTAAAAGGTGAATTTGTGATGTGTGTGGCAGGTGCTGCAACTAAACCCTCAAAGGAGAGGGATTAATGTATAAATAAATTTGTCATTGCGAGGAGGAACGACGAAGCAACCTCGTCGCCGTGCATATTCGCCCTGCTTACGACGAGGTTGCCGCGCTATCGCTCGCAATGACAGTTTTTATGTAATTCAATAAATGAAAAAAAATATTCTTCTCGCTCTTATTTCTGGCTTACTGCTTTGGATCGCCTGGCCGCCAACTCGCTACTCAACGTTCCTGCTTTTTGCAGGTTTTGTGCCGATGTTGGTGGCTATCGAAAATATAATCAGATCTGATTATACCAAAAAAGGCAAAAAGATTTTTGGTACCGCATTCCTCGGCTTTTTTGTTTGGAACACGTTATCAATTTATTGGGTCTACAATTCATTGAAAATAGTAGGCGAAGTGGTGGCTTTACCCATTTCGCTTATCCCCTATTCTCTTGGGCCATTACTGATGGCTGCAGCAGTTTGGCTGTATTATCGCTTACACATTGTAACCAACCGCAGCTGGGGACTTGTCGGCTTGGTTTGCTTCTGGATAGCGTATGAATACCTACACCAAACATGGGACCTTGCCTTTCCGTGGATGACCCTCGGCAACGGCTTTGCAGTAAGCCATCAATGGGTGCAATGGTATGAATATACCGGGGTATATGGTGGCACCATTTGGGTCTGGGCACTCAATATATTAATATTCCTGGTCTTCATTGGCTTACGCGAGCCACCGAATAAAAAACTGAGATTAGGCTTGATCTCCGCTTTTGTGATAATCTTAATAGCACCCTTAGCATTTTCGCTAAGCAGGTATTACAGCTATAAAGAGCAGCCTAACCCGTCAAATATCGTGGTGGTGCAGCCAAATATCGATCCTTATGCCAAGGAAAGTTCCATGCCGCCGATGCAGCAGTTAGACATTTTAACCAAGTTATCTGATTCCATCGGTCAGCCAAATACGGAGTTCTTTTTATGGCCCGAAACCGCAATAGCCGAACAGGTAAACGAAGAAACCATCAGAACCAATAATTACTTTTTAAGGGCTCAGCACTTTTTAAGCAAATACAAAAACGGCAACGTACTTACCGGTGCCGAAACATTCAGGCCCTATGGTAACGAAGCCACTAAAACGGCGATCTACGATCCCCAAACAAAGCTCTACTACGATAACTTTAACGCAGCAGTAAACATTGAAAACTCGGCCGAGGTACAATTCTATCATAAATCAAAACTAGTTCCGGGTGCAGAATCTTTACCATTCCCAACAGCATTATCTTTCTTAAAGCCGGTATTTGCACACCTCGGCGGCGCAACCGGAACTTACGGCGGACAGGATGATCCGGCCGTATTTTATTCCCAAAGCGGCATCGGCGCTGATCCTGTTATTTGCTATGAATCTATCTGGGGCGGTTGGGTTGCAGAATCCGTACACAAGGGGGCACAATTCATCGCGATAGTCACCAATGATGGGTGGTGGGAAAATACCAGCGGCAAAGATCAGCACTTGGATTACGCAAAGCTGCGAGCTATTGAAACCCGCAGATGGGTATGCCGCTCGGCTAACACAGGCATTTCTGCATTCATCAATCAACGCGGCGACATAGTACAGCAAAGCAAATGGTGGGTAAAAACAGCCTTAAAGCAAGACATCAACCTAAATTCAGACCTTACATTTTACGTAATACATGGCGATTATTTAGCAGTGATCGGGTGCATTTTAGCTGTGTTGGGAATTGGGTTTATTGTGGTGAAGCGGTTTACGTCTAAACCATGATTCACTTGATATGAGGATTGCCATGATCTTGTTTGCCGGCCTGGAATCAAGAAATCTTTACATCATGTAGATCATGGTTCAAAAACACAAGCGGTGTACCCGGCTACAAGTTCTTGAACAATAATCCTAAAATCCTCCTATCTTATGAATCTTAGTTCTCCCGGCTCAAAATAAAAGCCAGCAGATCATGAATAGGCTGCTTGATGATCTTACCGATATGAATGTCGTTCTCTTTACAAACCGCCGTTAGCTCATCTGTAAACACATAGGCAATGGAACCTACAAAGTGACACTTATACCGGTGATACTGGGGGTACGACTTAATATTCGTTTCAATGAATTCAAGCAAACCGACCCGGAGTAAATTTTGGGCATATTCGGTTTGCCTTATGGTACTTATAAACCGGGCAAAGGTTGCCAGGTATGAGTTTGCTTTAGGCGTTTGGTAAACGTTCTTTATTACCTTCGCCTTATCCAGCTGATATTCAGCATCAAATTTCAGGCTGATATCGTGGGGCATTTTACCATACAAAAAATCGGTTATCAGCGCCTTGCCAAACCAGGTCCCCGCGCCTTCATCCCCTAAAACAAACCCAAGGCCATGCTTGCCTGAGTGAATATCCTCGCCATCGAAAAAGGAAATGTTCGAACCTGTTCCAAGCACACAACAAAGGCCCTTTTCGTGCCCGCAGGTGGCATAGGCACATCCAAGCAGGTCGCTATCAACACTGATGTACGATTTGGTGAAAAACTGGCTGATGGCGTTTGATACGATCTCGTGCCTGTCGGGACTTGAGCAGCCTGCGCCAAAAAAATAAATCTCGTCAATATCTCCGGCATAAGCTATCATATCGGTAGCCTGCTCCTGCAGGATCTTTGCGATTTCTTTTTCCGATAAAAAATATGGGTTAAGACCAGCCGTCCTGAATTGTTTTACTTCGCCATCTTTAAGCTGAAGCAACCAGTCGGTCTTAGTCGACCCGCTATCAGCCACCAGGATCATGGACAAAGTTCTTCGAGTGCTTTTTGGGTGAGAGGTTTGTGAATAAACTGGGTGATGTATTTATTATCTGTCGATTTCCGCATATCCAGCGGATCCAATGACGACGAAAGCATAAAGATCTTGATGTTAGTCTTGTCGATAGCAATCTTATCATACTCCTCTAAAAACTCAAAACCACTCATTAAAGGCATGCGTACGTCCAGGAAAATAACATCGGGTGTTATCTTTCCTTCGCTTAAGGATTGTATGGCCTCGGTTGCTGAACGCACCACAACGATAGATTCGGCAAAGTTGCCGCCTTCTAATATTTTGCGCGTGACAAAATTATCAATGTAATTATCATCAATCAGCAAACAGGTTTTAAAACAAATAGCCATCAAGTTCAAAATTAGCTTTTTAAACCAATTTAAAAAATATAGTTTTTGAAAAAATTATTTACATTTTAAACGCATGACCCGTAGGGCAATATCATTAAGTTAGTGGCAGCTCACGGCGGCGAAAGCGTTCCATTTTTACACGTGGAACAGGTGGAACACTATGAAACATAATAATAATCAGGATGTTTCACTTTTGTATAAACCTATTTCAGGACAAGACAAACGTACCTACTGAATATTTATACTCGCTGTAATTTCCTTCAACATGATCTCCGCACTTTTTGACTGGTATTGCGCCGCAAAGAATTTTGATTGGGCATCCAAATAATTCCTTTGCGCCTCCCTGATCTCCAATGGCGTAATATTACCTAGCTTATACTTTTCAAGCGAGATATCGAGGTTCTTTTTGGCCACCTCAACGTTTGATTGCCCCAGTTTTATCAAATCAAGACCTGAAAGATAGCTAACGTATAAGTTGCTTACCTGCGCCTGCACATCAAGCGTGGTTTGCTTGTAGTTGATATTGGCATTATCAATTCCTATCCGGGCATTGCGTTCCAGGCGATTTTGGTTAAAGCCATTGAATATATTTATGCTGGCTGTAAGCCCGTAATTAAACCCTTTGTTGTTTTGGGAGGTGGTGAAACCAGCAGGAGTCTGGCTGTTTGTTATCACATATCCTGAGTTTACAGAAACCTGCGGGTACCTGCTTGCCCTAACCTGTTTCAGGTTAATTTCAGAAATCCTTTTGTTGATCTGTGCCGATAAGATCGCCGGATTCTGACTTTCAGCCTTAGTAAGAATATCTCCCAAAACAAGCTTATCATCAACTACAATGGTATCGCCCACGGAAAAATCAGTTTGCAGGTTGCGCACCAGCAATTGGTTCATCTGGATCTTGGCCGATTTAAACTGCTGTAATTGGTTCAAATAGTTGGCAGTATCGGTATTCAGGTTAACCTGTGCATTCAGCACATCCAGGCCCGATGCACGGCCTACCTGCAGCTTATCCTTAGCATAGCGCAGCTGCGTGCGGGAGATAACTATTGCTCCCTGTAAAGCCTTTAGCTGC
Source organism: Bacteroidota bacterium (assembly GCA_030775685.1). Taxonomy (GTDB): domain Bacteria; phylum Bacteroidota; class Bacteroidia; order Sphingobacteriales; family Sphingobacteriaceae; genus Mucilaginibacter. The sequence continues at coordinate 386,495 of JALYIP010000036.1, read as the reverse complement.
TCGTTTTGATTGATCAGGTTATAATAAGTGTCGATTACACTGGCAAGCGTGTTCTGAATGGTATCGCGTGATCGCACATCGCTCAGCTGGTTCAATTGCTTCAGCTCATCGTAATTGGCGAACATGCCAAAGCCGTTAAAGATGGTCCAGTTAAGGTTTGGCCCGTAGGAAGTGGTGGCATTGTGCGCACCGTGAAGGTCAGTTTCCGTACCATCGCTTTTAGTTTGCCTGGTATTCTGGATACTGCGTGTAGTAGTAAAATTGCCGGTTACCTGCGGTAAAAATCCGGCATTACCTATGGTAACATTATTTTGAGCTATGCTGTTGTTGTTTTTTGTAAGCAGGATATGATAGTTGTTCTTCAACGCAATTTCAACCGCATCCTTCAAGGTAAGCACGGTGTCGGTTTGCGCACTAACACTTAGTGTTAATGCTACCAGGCAAAAAACAAGGCAACCTAATTTTTTAATCATCATATCGCTTATTCTTTTTCTTTATCTAATTTATCTATCAGTTTTTGCGTCCGGGTTTTCTTTACCTTCTTCACATCATCCGGATCCTCTGCATCAGGGTCCTTACGGGTGCTCGATGCAAATATCAAATACATCATCGGGATAATGTAAAGCGTTAGCACCAGCGAGAACAATACCCCGCCCATGATCACTATCCCCAGCGAAACACGGCTTTTTGCGCCGGCTCCCAATGCAAACGCAATAGGCACCGAGCCGAGCACCACCGCCAAACTGGTCATTAATATCGGGCGTAAACGGGCTGTGGCAGCTTCAACCACAGCTTCATATTTGGCAAGGCCATGCTCCATTTGCTGGTTGGCAAACTCCACTATCAAAATCCCGTTCTTGGTTACCAACCCTACCAATGTTATCATCCCTATCTCGCTAAAAATATTCAGCGTTTGGTTAAACAGCCACAGTGAGAGGAATGCACCGGCAATTGCCAGTGGCACGGTAAGCATTACCACAAATGGATCTACAAAGCTTTCAAACTGTGCAGCAAGCACCAGGTAGATGAGCAACAAGGCAAACGCAAACGCAAAAATAAGACTGGAGCCACTTTCAGCCGCATCACGCGAGGCACCACTTAGAGCCGTACTATAGGTATCGTCAAGCAAACTTTTTGCAATCCTGTTCATCTCCGCTATACCATCACCAACAGTGCGGCCCGGCGCCAAACCGCACTGTATGGTTGCTGATTTATACCGGTTAAAGTGATATATGGCCGGCGGCGTAGCATCCTCACTAAGTTTTACAACGTTATCAAGTTGCACCAGTGCGCCTTTGGAGTTACGTACATAAACAGATTTTAAATCGAGCGGCTGATCACGGTTTGCGCGGTCAACCTGTGCGATAACCTGGTATTGCTTGCCATTTATCAGGAAATAAGCCAGGCGCCCGTTGCTGTAATACAGTTGTAAGGTTGCAGCAATATCTGCAACCGAGACTCCAAGGTCGCGAGCCCGGTCACGATCGGTGGTAACGCGTAGCTCGGGCTTTGTAAATTTCAAATCAACGTCTGTTCCCTGGAAAACGGGACTTTTGGAAACCTCGGCAAAAAATTCAGGCAAAACCTTTCTTATCTTCTCAAAATCCTGGTTTTGAATTACAAACTGAATTGGTAAAGAGGTTTTTGACCCGCTGCCGCCGCCGCTAATAGTCTGTTCTTGAACTACAAGCGCACGCGCATCAGGAAAACGACTTAGCTTTTTACTTAAATAATCAGCCAATTGTTGCTGCGTACGGTTGCGCTGATCGGGCGCTACCAAACCAACACGACCAAACCCCGAGTTTGCTGAACCACCACCACCGCTTCCCGGCGAAATTACTTCAAGATTTACATTTTGTTCGGGTATCGAGTCGGCAACCAGGTCTGACACCTTATCCATATACCTGGCCATAAATTCATAACTGGCACCTTCAGAGCCGGTAACTGCATATCGTAACATGCTGCGGTCGTCCAATGGTGCAAGTTCATAAGGGGTAGCAAAATATAACACCCCGGTTATAACCAGCGAAATGGCCAGTATGATGAACGATACCCACTTAACCTTCATGAATTTAACCAGTGTCTCTTTATAAGAGTTGGTCATGTTTACAAAGAAGGGTTCGGTTTTTTCATAGAAGTTTGATTTTTTTGAGTTCTTACGGATCAGCTTAACGTTCAGCATCGGGGTTAGAGAAAGAGAAACAAATGCTGAAATCAATACGGCCCCAGCTACTACAACCGCGAACTCCCGGAAAAGCCTGCCTGTAAAACCCTGCATAAATACAATGGGCAGGAACACCGCAGCCAACGTAATTGATGTAGAGATTACCGCAAATAATATTTCGGCCGAACCTTCAAACGCCGCTCTTCGCACCGCCATACCCGATTCTACTTTTTTATAGATATTTTCGGTTACCACTATACCATCATCAACCACCAGCCCCGTTGCAAGCACAATAGCCAGCAGCGTTAATATATTTATAGAGAACCCAAAAATGTACATGATAAAGAATGCACCTATTAGAGACACAGGTATATCTATCAGCGGCCTAAATGCAATGAGCCAATCGCGGAAGAACAGGTAAATGATTATCACCACCAGTACAAATGAAATAAGTAATGTTTCTTCAACCTCGCTTATTGACTGTTTAATAAATTTGGTATTGTCTGTTATTACCTTAACCTGTATATCAGGGGGGAGGTCCTTTTTTATCTGGTCAAGCCGCTTATAGAAGTCTTCGGCTATTTGTATATAGTTTGCACCAGGCTGCGGAATAATTGCCAGCCCAACCATCGGCACCCCCGATTCCTTTAAAGCTGTTTCTTCATTCGCCGAAGCCAAAACAGCGTATCCAACATCCTTGAAATGAATCACGCGGTTGCTATCCGCACGAATGATAAGGTCATTAAATTCCTTTTCGGTTGATAATTTACCAACTGCCCTAACCACAACCTCGGTGTTATTCCCTTCAATTTTACCTGCCGGAAGCTCAACGTTTTCCGCATTAAGGGCATTGCCAATGTCTGTAGCTGTTAAGCCTAAGGCCGAAAGTTTGCCCGGGTCAATCCACAGCCGCATGGCATACTGGCGCTGGCCAAAAATATTTATCTGGCTAACACCCGGTATGGTTTGCAAGCCTTCCTGCAATACGTTTTCTGCATAATCATCAACCTGGGTAATATTACGTGTATTGCTGCTACAGGTAACCGTAAGTATGTTATCGGCGTTGGCATCTGCCTTCGTTACAACCGGCGGCGCATCAATATCCAGTGGAAGCTGCCTTTGTGCCTGGCCTACTTTGTCGCGCACATCATTTGCAGCGGTCTCTAGGTCGGCATCAAGGTTAAACTCAACAGTTATCCGGCTTGAACCTACTGAACTTGTTGACGAAATATTACGGATTCCGGGTACTCCATTTATGCTCTTTTCAAGGGGTTCTGTTATCTGCGATTCAATTACATCGGCATTTGCGCCCGAATAACTGGTAGTTACCGTAATAATAGGCGGGTCGACCGATGGGAAATCACGGACCCCCAAAAACTTGTAGCCCATAACGCCGAACACCACGATAACGATGGACATTACCGTTGCCAATACGGGCCTTTTTATACTTACTGACGCTAAACTCATAAATATGGTTTACTTAATAACTTTTAAAATTTGCAATGGAACCTTATTTCGTATTTGAATCAGCCCGGAAACAACAAGACTGTCGCCAGCTTTTAAACCACTTGTTATCTCAATTCTCGTATCGGTACGCAAATCTGTTGTCACTGTTTTTGATTCTGCAATGCCATTATGGTAAACAAATACCTTATTATCCTTTAGATCAGGTATTACACATTGCGTGGGAACCATAATGGTTTTGGGGATCTGGTCTAGCTTTAAGTTAATTTTTGCAAACGCACCTGCCTTCAATAAGTTATCCGGATTCGCAGCCCGTGCACGTACCGTTATGGTGCGCGTACTCAAGTCAATCGCCGGCTCAATTGCATATACCACAGCCGAGAAATTATTCCTTGAACTTTCAACCCCGAAACTAATCTTGGTGCCTTGCTTAATCAATTGCAAATAGCGTTCAGGCACAGAAAAAGTAACCTTCGCCGGATCGATATTCACCAATGATGCAATAGCGGTTGACGGCGAAAGATAACCGCCCGGGCTGATGTTCCTCAAGCCTATGGTACCCGAAAATGGTGCCCTGATCTCCGTTTTTGCTATCTGTGCCTTAAGCACATCGCTTTGTGCCTTTAGTGTATTCAAAGAGGTTAGGGAAGTATCATACTCTTGCTGGCTTATCGCTTCCTTTTGCAGCAAAATTCCGTTCCGGTATTCATTTTGTTTGGCAAGCGCTACTGAATAGTCATTTTGCTTCAACGATGCAACCAGATCCTGGTTATAAACCTTAACCAGCAGCTGGCCTTTTTTAACATAGGTACCCTCGGTAAAATAAATACCGGTAATGTTCCCTGCCGTTTCGCTTATCAGGTTCACCTTTTCGTTTGCATCAAGTGTACCAGTAATGTCAATGGTATTGTCAACAGCGGTATCCTTCACAATCATGATGTTTACAGGTACCGGGCCGTTTTTCTTTTTACCGGTCTTGCTTGCGTTTTGCGCCATGGCCTCCTTGCCCTTCTCACTAAAAAACTTGTTATACACCAAAAAGCCAATAAGCAGCGCCAGTGCAATCCATATAATATATTTAGTCCTCATATCGTAGTATACTGTTAAGGTTTTATTTCGTCGTTAATTTCCGTTGCGGTAAATGGTTTAATATTTTCTGTCATCTTCTTCAGTACCGAGTAAAATATTTTCATATCGTCCTCAGGGATGTCGGCTGTTATATTTTTATTGAGTATTTCAAATGCTTCGACTATTTCAGGCACTGCTTTTTTGGCTTTTTCAGTTACCCATAAAAGGTGCTCGCGCCTGTCGGCCGGGTTAATTTCCCGATACACAAAACCTTGCTCACTAAGCGTGTCAATTATGTTTACTATTAATGATTTGTCCTTTCCCAGCTCATTGGCCAACGCCTTTTGCGTAAGTTGACCGTCGTGATAACGTATATAGGCCAGGGCATAATAATACCTGCTAATTCCTAATGGTTCAACCCGCTTCGCAAGCATTCCCAAATAGGCCCTTCCAAGATTATTCAGCTTTCTCGATATAGGTTCAACCAGTTTCACATTCATAATCGGCACGAATGTAATTAGTTATAACACTTAATAGTTGTATGTATCAACCATTTTACAACTAAAGAAACTATGCACACATTCAAAAAAATTATAAATTGCACCTCGAAATAATTTAAAATCCTCAAGAAATATATACGCTGGTAAATTACAGCTCCTAAATTCCCCAAATGAAAACTATTAAGCTTACAGCTCTCCTATTTTCAATACTATTTTTTATGAATTCTACATCCGGCAATGCAGCAGGCGCTGTTCAAATTTCGTATACCGTTACCTTCCCCGAGGCACAGGCGCATTATGCTGATGTGGAGATGAACATTTCGGGCCTGGCTCAGAATACTTTAGATCTTAAAATGCCGGTTTGGACGCCGGGCTCATATTTGGTGAGGGAATTTGCAAAAAATATTGAATCCTTCACCGCATCGGCCAATAACAAGGCCATTGATGCGCCAAAGCTGAACAAAAACACATGGAGAATCAATACCATGGGCTTATCTGCAATAACCGTAAAGTACAGGGTGTATTGCTTTGAAATTTCGGTGCGTACCAGCTTTGTTGATGCATCACATGGCTTTTTATCAACTTCGGGAATCTTTGTTTATCCCGATAAAATGCTAAATGCACCATCAACCATAAAAATTATCCCTTACAAAGGGTGGACGACTGTTTCAACCAGCCTTGATGCAGTAAACGGCGACCAGTTTACCCGCCATTCTCCGAATTATGATATCCTGTTTGATTCACCTATTGAGGTGGGTACGCAGGATGTTTTTGGCTTTGATGCCGCCGGTGTTAAATATGAAGTTTGCATGGTAGGCGGCGGCAATTATGATAAGGAAAAGTTAAAGGTTGATATGGCCAAAATTGTAGCGCAGGAAACTGCTGTTTTTGGCGAAAACCCTAACAAACATTACGTTTTTATAGTACTGAATGCCCAACGCGGCGGTGGCGGTTTGGAGCACCTGAGTTCAACAGTGCTCGGTGCATCACGTGACGGCTATAGCAACCCGGGAGGTTATCGTAACTTTTTAAGCTTGGTGGCCCATGAACATTTCCACCTTTGGAATGTAAAACGCCTACGCCCGATAGTTTTAGGCCCCTTTGATTACGACAATGAAAATTACACTACTGATCTTTGGATCGCTGAGGGCTTTACAGCATACTATCAAAACCTGATATTACGCCATGCCGGGCTTATCACCCCTGAAACTTATTTAAATGCAGTAACCGGCGAGATCAACACCATTGAAAATCAGCCCGGCGCAAAAATACAACCCTTAGCTGAAGCGAGCTTCGATGCATGGATCAAATCATACCGTCCTAATGAAAACTCCATCAATACCGGGATCTCCTATTACGATAAAGGAGCAGCCGTTGGTATGCTGCTCGATTTGGAGATCATTAACGACACCAAGGGCAAAAGCAGCCTTGATGACGTAATGAAATACCTTTACAATACTTATTACAAGGAGAAAAAACGCGGCTATACCGACAACGAATTTAAACAGGGCCTGGAGAAGTTTGCCGGTAAAAATCTTGACGAGTTCTACAAAAACTACGTTTACGGCGTTACCCCACTTGACTATAACAAATACCTTGGCTATGCAGGTTACAAGGCTACGGACGAGGCAGCCTCAACTAACGACCCAAGTTTAGGTGTTATGATAGCTGAGCAAAACGGCAAAAAATACATAACCACTGTATTGCGCGGTGGTGCAGGCTGGATAGACGGCATCAATGTAAACGACGAGCTTGTAACAATTGACGGCGCCCCGGTAACCGATGTGCCAACCATGCTGAATGGCAAAAAGCTGGGTGACCAAATTACGGTTACCGTAATGCGCGACGGTTTACCGATAACTTTACCCGTTACCTTGTTAAGAAACAACCGTATGAAATATAAAGTTGATTCGCTGCCGGATGTTACGCCTGCACAAATGGTGGTAAGGAAAAAGTGGCTTGCGTTGGGTGAGTAAGTTGTAGAGGTTGTAGTTGTTGTAAGGGTTGTAAAAGTTGTTTGGTGGATGTCGATCTTCTAATCTTTCTAACATTCCCGACTTGCGGACTAAAAAAGTAACTTGCCCAAAACATTCTGGTCGTTTTTGATATTTATAGTATAACTCTATGAAAATCATTAATTAAAAAAAACGATCATGAACTCATTATTATACATCATTGCCGTTATCCTCATCATAGGCTGGGCAATCGGATTTTTCTTCATGGCTGTAGGCAGCTTAATACATGTACTGCTGGTTATAGCAGTTATAGCCCTGGTACTTGGGCTTATCCGCAGACCAACGGCGATTTAAGGATCGTCCGTCAAAAACACAAATAAAAAGGCTTGGTTATACACCAGGCCTTTTTATTGTTTTTGAACCATGATTTTTAAGATTTTGGGATTATCATGATGCCAATCCTGCAGCAAAGAATCAGGAAATTCTTTATTCAAGGCGCATCATAGTTCAAAACTTCTTTACGCCCCCTTTTTAGCACTCAAACTCTGCATCAGCTGATCATACAGATCATCTCCGGTAGCCTTTTTAGGCTTGAGTTTTTTTACAGTGGCACGTTTGCCTTTTGCCTTCGCATGGATGATCTTCAGCAGTTCCTCGTCATATTCGTCCTTAAATTTCGAAACATCAAATTTCTCAGCATATTGGTTGATGAGCGCCAGGCCCATGTCCAGCTCCTTTTTACTCACAGTTACCTTATCACCAATCGCGAGGTCTTCGGTACTTCGGATTTCCTGGCCGAAACGGATACGGGTTACAACCAGCACATTTTCAACAGGGTGTACTATACAAAGCGATTCCGTACTGCGTAATACAAAACGTGCCAGGCCCGCTTTTTTTGATTTTTGCAGGGCCTCAACTAGTAGTGCATAGGCTTTATTATTCTTTGTATCCGGCTCGGTGTAATAGGATGTTTCGTAAAACATCGGGTTTACGTCGGCAATGTCCACAAAGCTTTCTATCTCTATTACCTTGCTTTTTTCAGGAGCAGCGTCCTCAAAATCCTGGGCTTCAACAATTACATAATCGTCATTCAGCTTATAGCCTTTTACAATTTTATCGTACGGCACTTCCTTGTGGGTATGTTCATTAACCCGCTGATAACGGATGCGGGCATGGTCGCGACTGTCAAGCATATCAAAATCAAGCTTGCTGGTTTCAATAGCTGAATATAATTTTACGGGGATGCTTACCAGCCCAAAACCAAGGGATCCCTTCCAGATAGATCTCATAATCAAATTGTTTATTGATTATGTATAACTACTAAAGTAGAGAAAGGGTTTTATTAAAATATCCTATCCCCTTTTTAATTTGACGCACATGCTATAGACACAAATTTTCTCCCCGTAGCTGATTTATTACATCTCCTCGGCATGCAAAAAAACAAACTTTACGCTTTTTGGTTACATTTGATTTTATACGATCCTAGATATGAAGAAAAATTACGTTTCAATTTTATGCCTTACCGCTGTCGCCGCTTTGGCTGGATGCAAGCACGATAAAGAAAGCGCCAGTGTAATAACCGGCGATGAAATAAAGAGCCATATTGCAGTTTTAGCCGACGACTCACTAACGGGCCGCAAACCTTTTACCGCAGGCGAAACAAAGGCCATAGCCTACATTTCATCACAATTTAAAAAGGAAGGTTTGGAACCTGGCAATAACGGCAGCTATTTCCAGGAAGTACCGATGGTTGAAGTAACCAGTACGCCATCTGCAACCATGACCATAACTGATGGTAAAACAAATATCAGCGTGAATTATTTAACTGATTTTGTAGCCTCAACCCGCCAGGAAGTTCCGGAAGTACAGCTTACAAACTCTCCGCTTGTGTTTGCGGGGTACGGTGTTGTTGCTCCGGAATATCATTGGAACGATTACGCCGGGCTTGATGTAAAGGGAAAGACAGTAGTTGTGCTGGTTAATGATCCGGGCTACAAATCAGGCATCCGTGGTTTTTTTAAAGATGATACCATGACTTATTACGGCCGCTGGACCTACAAATATGAAGAAGCTGCACGCCAGGGTGCAGCCGGAATTATCATAGTTCACCAAACCGAGCCTGCCAGCTATGGCTGGAGCGTAGTGGCCAACAGCTTTACCGGCGCAAAATTGTATTTACAGCAACAGGATAAGCACATGTCGCGTTGCAAGGTTGAGGGTTGGATTACTGAGGATGCTGCCAAAAAGATGTTTGCAGCGGCAGGTATAACAGGCGATTTCAGGGCGCTGGCCCGTAAAAAGGATTTTAAGGCGATCCCGTTAAATTTGACTGCTACCTTATCGGTAAAAACAAAGCTAAAATACTCCACCTCGCATAACGTGATCGCTGTTTTAAAGGGCAGTACCTCGCCAGGGGAATGCATTTTATACACAGCCCATTGGGACCACCTTGGCATTGGCAAACCCGATGCAAAGGGCGACAGCATTTATAACGGTGCAGTTGACAATGCCAGCGGTGTTGCAGCTGTATTAAATGTGGCTAAAGCATTCGCACAACTCAAAGATAAACCCAAACGCTCAATAGTATTTTTAGCAGTTACCGGCGAAGAGCAGGGATTGCTTGGATCAGAGTATTACGCTACGCACCCTATCTTTCCGCTCAATAAAACTGTAGCAGATTTAAATATGGACGCCTTAGGCGATTACGGCGAAACCAATGATTTTGCAATAACCGGCAAAGGCCAAAATGATTTGGAGGATTATGTAGCCGAATTTGCAAAGGCTGATGGTAAAAAAATATCCGGTGATAAAAATCCCGGTGCCGGCGGGTATTACCGCTCCGACCATTTTAACTTTGCCAAAGTTGGCGTGCCGGCCCTCGATATTAACAACGGAGCAGAAAGCACCGCTCATGGCGAAGCATATGGCAAAGCCAAACAAAAGGAATATGGCGAAAAGCATTACCACCAACCATCAGACAGCTACTCCCCTGCTATGGATGCCAACGGTATGGCCCAGGTAGCTAACCTGCTTTTCAAAGTTGGTAATAAGCTGGCTAATGAAAGCACCTTCCCGGGATGGAAAGCTGGTTCGGAGTTTAAGGCGGTAAGGGATAAATCAATGTTAGTTAAATAGAGGCTAGAGATTAGTCAAAAAACTTTGCAACCGCAGCAACAGCGGTTAAAAGCAAAAGCTCAATTCGTTATCGGAATTGAGCTTTTGCTTTACATATATGATGGATTCAGGGAGTTTTTCAGGTTGTATTCATTGCGCTCCCCGCTTTTAATGTTAGGTATTCATTTTGGCAATATGATAACAATCATAAGCCAAAAGTCTGTTATAATCGTTAGCGATGCTTTTGTAACTGAATGCGTCTATCAATGTTCCTATCCCCAGGAAACCACCGGTTATTAAAAATAGGATGCCCAATAAGATCTGGTTGGTCATAAAACGCTGCACGCCGGCAAGGCCCATGAAGCCAAATAAGGTTCCTATCAATATATCAGTTGGGTTTTTCCTGCGACTGCTATAAACAGCCATAAAGGTTGTAGTCTGGTTTTGTGTTAACCCGGCCGATGCATGATGAATAAAGCTATATTCATCCATAGTCATGCCGGGGAATGCTGCGTATGAGTTTTGATAGGTGTTCATTTCTGTATCAGTTTTGGTTTCCATTTCGTTTTCTGATATAAAAATATATCGCAAACCCAAGAACGCCAATCTGAATTAGGTTAGCAGGCGAAAGAAATCGGTGAAATGGGGATTTTAGGCGGTGAAAAAAAATGATGTGATGCTGATGTGCGAATTTTGGATGTGCGAATGTGCGGATGAGGGAAGTTGCGCAGATTCGGATTTACAAGTAGCATTGATGAGCAAATATCCATTTGAAAAATATCGTTATATTTGTTATTATAATTTTGTGATATGGAAGAGTTGTTAATTAAAGTAAAAGATGAAGCTGAATCTTCATTTATAAAAGATTTACTTAAAAAATTAAAAATTCAATTTGAGACCGTTGGAGAAAACGAAGCCATTTCGGGCGAAGAGATTAAGCAATCTGTTATTAACGGGCAATTAGCTTATAAAAACGGTGAAACCGACCAGTTCACAAAGATGGACCGTAAGAAGCTATGGAAGTAGCTTACCAAATTATCTTCTATAAAGACGCGCTTAAAGATATTGACTACTGGAAAAGATCAGGTAATAAACAGGCTCTAACTAAAATTGACAAAATTATAGAAGCGTTGGAGCAAAATCCCCATTCCCCTACCCCTGGCGAACCTGAAAATGTTAAAATATGCATCAGGTTATTCCCGAAGAATAAACAAAAAAGACAGAATTACTTACGATATAAACGAAGCGACAAGGGAAGTAATAATTTTCCGTATGCGTGGACATTACGGCGATAAGTAGGACTATCCATTTACACGAATTATATAAAACAGGCCTCAATCTCTTTGCAAAGGATCAAATCTCCATCCTCTTCCGACATCTCTTGTGATTCATCAAATGGATCAAGGCTGATGTAATACCCCTTGCCAGACTTAAAAAACTTATAGCTTTCTACATTGTAAAAGTGGTAGCTTTCGTTGTATAAAAATTGATATTTAATGATACCTGAAAAATGAATTTTCAATTGTTTATGAGGCTTTTTTGTTGAATCGAAATACACATCGATACAAAGCTGATAATTCCGTTGGTAAATATCGAATCGATTAACTGAAGAATCGTGGATATGATAGCTTCCCCAGATCAATTGCAACAGATCATCGTTTTTGTAAATTTCTTCCATAAAAAAAGGCTCCACTAAAGGAGCCTTAAATTATAAATACTTTTCCAATTCCGGCGAAAGGTAATCTTTACATCTGCACAATCATTCGCACACCATTCTTTTCATCCGCACATCAGAAATCCGTACATTTGCACATCATTCTCACGTTCCATATTCCGGGGTAGTTACTTCGCTTTCTTCAAACTCGTAATCGGTTAATGGCGGGCATGAACAGATCAATGTTCTGTCGCCATAAGTATCGTTCACGCGGCCAACTGATGGCCAAAATTTGTAAGCAGCAACATAAGGCAGCGGGAATGCAGCTTTTTGACGGCTGTATGGATGCTCCCATTCGTTAGCAGTAATTACAGAAGCGGTATGCGGCGCGTTCTTTAAAGGGTTATCTGCTTTGTCGGATAAGCCTTTTTCTACATTATCAATTTCATGACGGATGGAGATCATCGCCTCGCAAAAACGATCAAGTTCATGCTTAGGCTCTGATTCTGTCGGCTCAACCATAACGGTACCCGCAACAGGGAACGATACAGTCGGCGCGTGGAAACCATAATCCATTAAGCGTTTGGCAATATCAGTAACCTCGATGCCGAAGTTTTTGAATGCGCGGCAATCCAGGATCATCTCGTGTGCACAACGGCCATTTGCGCCGGTGTAAAGTACCGGGTAATGGTGCTGTAAACGTGTTTTAATATAGTTAGCATTCAATATGGCGTAACGGGTTGCGTTGGTTAAACCATCGCTGCCCATCATGGCAATGTATGCATGTGAGATAATTAAGATAGAAGCAGATCCCCATGGAGCAGATGATACTGCGTGGATTGATTTGCCTTTATCGATATCAACAACAGCGTGTCCCGGTAAATAAGGAACCAGGTGTTTGGCTACACCGATAGGGCCCATGCCCGGACCGCCGCCGCCATGCGGAATACAGAATGTTTTATGTAAGTTAAGGTGACAAACGTCGGCACCGATATTTGCAGGACTCGTTAAGCCTACCTGTGCATTCATGTTGGCGCCGTCCATATAAACCTGGCCTCCGTTAGCGTGAATGATCTCGCAGATCTCGATGATCGACTCTTCAAACACACCATGAGTTGACGGGTAAGTAACCATCAGGCATGAAAGTTCATTTTTATATTGTTCAGCTTTTGCCTTCAGATCTGCAACGTCGATGTTTCCGTTATCGTCGCATCTAACTACCACAATCTTCATTCCGGCCATTGCTGCTGATGCAGGGTTGGTACCGTGTGCTGAAGAAGGGATCAAAGCGATATGACGGTGACTGTCACCACGGTCTGCATGATAAGCACGGATCACCATTAAACCCGCGTATTCGCCCTGTGCACCAGCGTTTGGCTGAAGGCTCATGGCTGCAAAACCTGTGATTTCGCTTAACCAGTTATTCAGCTCATCAAATAACTGCATGTAACCACCTACCTGGTCGGTTGGTGCAAAGGGGTGCATTTTGCTGAATTCGGCCCAGGTAACCGGAACCATTTCAGTAGTAGCGTTAAGCTTCATGGTACATGAACCCAATGCAATCATGGAATGGCAAAGAGAAAGATCCTTTGCTTCCAGTGATTTGATATAACGCAGCATTTCGTGTTCTGAATGGTGCGAATTAAATAATGCGTGGGTTAAGTATGCAGATTTACGCTGAAGATCAGCCGGGATAACTGTTTCCAGGTTTGCAGCAAGCTCATCAAAACTAACATCATTCAAAGTTTTGCCTTTTACGCGCGCAAAAAAGCGTACAATAGTTTTGATATCCTCCGGCGAGGTAGTTTCATCAACAGAAATAGTAACAACCGAACCTTTAAAATTAAAGTTCATTTCGTTATTGATTGATTCTGCATGAACCGGGCTTGCTAGTGCACCCAAATCAAACTTCAATGTATCGAAATAAGCCTCATTCAATTGCTCGTAGCCTAATTGTTTTAATGATTCACCAAGCAATACGGTTAACCCATGGATCCGCTCAGCAATCAGCTTTACACCTTTAGGGCCATGATAAACAGCGTACATCCCGGCCATAATTGCCAGCAACGCCTGCGCAGTACAAATGTTAGAGGTTGCTTTATCCCTGCGGATGTGCTGCTCGCGTGTTTGCAAAGCCATGCGTAAAGCATAGTTACCTGCGCTATCGATAGTAACCCCGATTATACGGCCGGGGATCGATCTTTTATATTCTTCCTTAGTTGCAAAAAATGCAGCATGCGGACCGCCGAAGCCCATGGGAACGCCGAAGCGCTGGGTTGAACCGACAACTATGTCGGCACCCCATTCGCCCGGAGGAGTTAATAATACCAGGCTCATTATATCGGCAACTACAGTAAGCTTAATGCCTTTTTCATGCGCCTTTGCAGCAAAATCGGTATAGTTATAAACAGCACCATTGCCTGCGGGATATTGAACTATGGCTCCGAACATATTGTCGGTCAGTTCAACTGATTGGTGATCGCCGATCAGCAGTTCGATACCGTAAGGTTGTGCGCGGGTTTTTAGAATATCTATGGTTTGCGGAAATACCTCTTCCGACACAAAAAACACGTTTGCAGTTTGATTTTTGCGCAGGCTGTATTGCATGAACATCGCCTCGGCAGCTGCTGTACCTTCGTCAAGCAACGAAGCGTTGGCAATTTCCATCCCGGTTAAATCGATAACCATGGTTTGGAAATTTAATAAAGCCTGTAAGCGGCCTTGTGCAATTTCCGCCTGATAAGGGGTATATTGGGTATACCATCCCGGATTTTCAAGGATGTTGCGCTGGATAACGCCAGGCACGATCACATCATAGTAACCCTGGCCGATGAATGATTTAAATACTTTATTTTTTGATGCAGTTTGCTTAAGCGTATTCAGATAATCGAACTCGCTTTTTGCCGGCGGAAGATTTAGCGGAGCTTTTAATCTTATCTTTTCCGGAATGGTTTGGCTGATCAATTCGTCGAGCGAATTTACGCCAACAGCTTTCAACATTTGTGCGGTATCAGCTTCATTTGGAGCTATATGGCGCGATTGGAATTTTTCCTGATAATCAATATTCAACTTCATCAAATGGGTGGTCAGTTATTTTGGTGCAAAGGTACAATTTTTAAGAATGAGTATCAATTACGTTAACATTGTGTTATGTATTTTACAGTAAGATGGAATACGGTATTCGGGGTGACGATTTATAGGTTGATCTGTAGTTTGAGTTTAGCATAGAATTCAAATCCGGTTACAGGATATTGAAGCTACGTCAGTAGAAATTTCATATTTATTGCCTGATTAGAAAATATTTAAATATTTATTTCTCCATTTACTTGTTTTTATTTACCTTGGGTTATTAACCTTAACCATTAATCACAAATAAAAAATCAACAGATTTTAAGCAAGTTATACAAGACAGTTAAAAAGATGGATCAACAATTTAGTTACCATTTAAACTGAAAGAGCGTTCTGCGGTAGCCGAACCCTGTACCGATATCAAAACCAGGGTCAAAACAATTGAAATACTAAACCAAATGAAAAAACTGACCAGAAATGAAATGAAAAATGTAAATGGTGGAAAGTTACAACTGCCCCCGGGATGTACTTGCGGACCTCTTCCAGCGCTGTTAACTTACGGGTGTACTTATACACCTAACGAGATCCAATACTGCCAGACAGGGCAATATTTGATTTGCTGTAACAATGACTAACAAAAGACTGGTTAGTCAGAATATTTTTTCTGACAGGCCTCTTTAACAAAAATGCCGGTATCTAATTACCGGCATTTTTTATTACGATTATCCTTCCGAAGACAACTACAGCATTTACAACCATTGCAACCAACCCCATCAAATGCAAAAACCCCCATTCCTTGCGAATGAGGGTTTGCAAACAAACTAACTAAACTAAACCGGTACCCGAACCACCAGGCACCTTTATGAAAAACTAAAATTAAAATCTTCTTCTGCGTTCAGGACGGTCTTCCTTGCGTTTGCCTGAGAAGTCACGGAAGCCACCACCTGCTGAGCCATTTCTGTCTCCGCCATTGTTGCCCCTGTAACCACCTTCACGACGTTCGCCACCACCGCTTCTTTCACGGTTGTAACCACCTTCACGGCGCTGGTAACCGCCACCGCCGCCTTCGCGACGTTCGCTGCTGCCTTCACCTGATATTTCTATCCGTACAGGACGGCCCTTAAACTCTGCGTTTGTAAAGCCACCCATCACCTTCTCAACGTCGGCATTTGGTACTTCAAAAAACGAGTAAACACCTTTAACGTCTATCTTACCTACAGTGCGTCCGCTTATTTTTGATTGGTTGCAAATGTAACCCAGCAGGTCGCCGCGGTTAAATTCATCAACTGAACCTAAGTTTATAAATAAACGTGTGTATTCAGACTTGCCTCCGCCTTCACCACGTGGTGCGCGTTCTCCATCTCTTTCAAAACGACGGCCTTCTTCAAGCGGCGCATTCAGATCAGGGGCATTTTTGTAATAATCAAGGAAACGGTTAAATTCGATTGAAGCAAAGCGTTTGATAAAATCCTCTTTGGTTAAATCTTTAAATTCTTCCATTATGCGTGGCAGGTATTGCTCAATTTGCTGCTCATTAACCTGTACATCATGTATCTTATGTACAATGCTGAACAATTGTTTTTCGCAAACATCAAACCCTGTAGGGATTTCTGCCTTAACAAATTTCTTACCTAAGCCGCGCTCAATCTGGCGGATCTTTCCTAATTCCTTTGCGTTGATGATGGAGATTGATACACCGGTTTTACCGGCACGGGCCGTACGGCCGCTACGGTGGGTGTAGTTCTCAACTTCATCAGGAAGCGAATAGTTAATAACGTGTGTCACGTCATTAACGTCGATACCACGGGCTGCAACGTCGGTAGCAATTAATAATTGCAGGCTGCGGTCGCGGTAGCGTTTCATTACCTTATCGCGTTGTTGTTGTGAAAGGTCACCGTGTAAAGAATCGGCATTATAACCATCCTTTAAAAGCGCTTCAGCAATATCCTGTGTTTCAATTTTGGTACGGCAAAATACGATACCGAAAATGTCAGGATTAAAATCAACAATACGTTTAAATGCGGCATACTTGTCACGGGCACGTACTATGTAGTACTCATGCTCAATGTTTGCATTACCGGTATTTTTTGTGCCCATGGTAAGCTCAAAGGGCTCATTCATGTACTTCTTCGCTATACGGCGAACTTCAGTAGGCATAGTGGCTGAAAATAGCCAAGTTTTTTTAGTATCCGGCGTAGTGGATAAAATACTGTCAATGTCTTCCTGGAAGCCCATATTGAGCATCTCATCAGCTTCATCCAATACAACAAACTTAACCTGCGAAAAATCAATCGCCTTACGGTTAATAATGTCAAGCATACGTCCAGGGGTTGCAACAACAATTTGCACACCGCGTTTTATCTGGCGTAATTGATCAGAAATACTTGCTCCACCATAAACGGCAACAACATTAACGTTGCTCATTTTTTTGGAGTAGTTTTTTATGTCATTCGTGATCTGTAAACAAAGTTCACGGGTTGGGCACAATACAAGTGCTTGCGGATAATTTTCTTCGAAGTCCAGCAGTTCCAATAGCGGTAGTCCGAAGGCAGCAGTTTTACCAGTGCCGGTTTGGGCTAATCCGACAAAATCGTTGCTGCCTGTTAACAATACCGGAATTGACTGTTCCTGGATTGGCGTAGGATTTTCAAATCCTAACTCAGAGATGGCATTAACAATATCATGACGGATTCCCAGATTAATAAATGGGTTCATGAATTTAAATAACGAATTTGACTACATCGCCAAATCGGGCGCAAAGGTATTCATTATTATTTACAATTCAAATAGCAATTTTCAAATTTATGATAATGATATTTTATCGCCATAAAACGCTACTTTTTAAACAATTATCATATATTTATTGAAAGTTTATTTATTATAACATGAAATTAAAAATCGCCACCGTCCTCATTTTAAGCATTTTCGTAAAGTTCGGTTTTGCCCAGACCCCTCAGAAGGATATGGATACCACCCACTATGGCCGCAATCCGGCAGTTGGCAAATATGCCGACATCAGGGGCTTCAAGATGTATTACGAAACCTATGGCAAGGGCGAACCACTGTTAATTATTCATGGAAACGGCGGCTCCATTAATAATTTTGTATACCAGATCCCGTACTTCGCGAAAAACTACCAGGTGATCCTAGCCGATAGCCGTGCACAGGGAAAATCTGTAGACCCATCCGATTCATTAAGCTATGAAATGATCACGGATGATTTGAATGCCTTGTTAGATAAGCTGAATTTAAAGCAGTGTTATATAATTGGCTGGAGCGATGGCGGCATTGAGGGCTTGATGATGGCTATCCGCCACCCTGACAAAGTAAAAAAGCTGGCGGTAACAGGCGCAAACCTGGAGCCGGATACAACTGCTGTTGATCCGTTTGTGTATAACTACGCAATGAAGATGAATAAGATGGGGCAGGATACTATCAAAAAAATAAAGAATGTAACGCCAGAGATGAAAAACCAGCTCAAGCTGCTTCACTTGCTTTCATACGAACCGCATATTAAATTATCCGACTTAAAAACAATCTCTTGCCCTACCCTTGTTATCGGCGGCGACCACGATGTGATCCGAACCAAACATACCATGCTGATAGCGGAAACCATCCCCAACGCTTACCTGTGGATCCTGCCGAATTCAGGTCACTCAACACCTTTAATGTATAAGGATATGTTTAACCAGGTGGTAGGCGATTTCTTTACAAAGCCATATAGGAAGATTGAGGGATTTGGGAGGTTTAATTAGGCGGCGAAGCCGCGGTTGATTGGGTGAATGGTTGATTGAGTTGATTAGGTGAACGGTGTAAGCCGATTCTTTCAGACTTACGAAGCTTCAAAAACTTTGTAAGTCTTTGACATAAAAGCAAAATGAAAACACTTATAAATATTCTACTGGTTATTATCGGATTCTTATTCCTGTTTTTGGTATACAGGGCCCTTATTGTTGATGAAACTACCCCGGCAGATCATTGGATAAACTCAACCTTTAGTGCACTTATTTTGATTACCATATTTTTGCAGTTCAGGGAGAAGAGGATTGCGCGAAAACGGGAAGAGAATTAACAAAGCTATTAGAGATTAAACGGATTGCAAGTCAATAGATGCCGCAATCCGTTTAATCCTGAAAATCCTGGTTTAGCGCAACCTGTCTGCCGATTTTACCAGTTTTTCATCGCTCTTAATTGCCCTTACAGCCAGCAAAACAAGCAACATACTTATTGAAGATAGGAAAAGCCCGATCCCCCAGTTATGGGTATCGATCTGGATACTGCCCATTATCCCCTTTGCCATTTGCGACAGCCAGAAACTATAGCCAACAATTACCAGCAACGTACTGTAACATAACGCTATTTGTTGTTTGCGGTTTTTATATAAAAATATAATTACCAACGGGATGATGGCAAGGATTGCAGTAGCAATGGTTAGTCCCATAAAAAATTCAGTGTGCGTGTTCTGTCCGTTCACATCCTGGTAAACGCCGGTAACCATGATGGTTAAAGGCTTACCTGCTACATATACATTATGCACCAGCGGGAAAAGGAAAAGGGCAAACAGCGCCAGTGAAGCTAAAAACAGGTAAATGCTTTGTATTCGTTGTAACATGATCTTGATTTATATAGCAAAGATATAATTGTTTAGCTATTTAAATTATCGTAATTTTAATAGCTAATTTAGGCCCCTTATTAAAGTACCATGAGCGATTCAATGCCCCCCTCAATGCAACCCATAGATGTGCATATGGACGATTACCTGTTAAAAAAAACATTCCTTGAACACCTGAATTACATTTACTATGGCAAGCAGCATCTTATTGCCTTTTTTGAGGAGGTGAAGGAGATTGCGAAACTAACTGTATTAAAGCATGCTATACAGGAAGGAATTGACGACACAGCGAACCAGATCCAGCAAATGGACGAAGTATATACCGCCATCAAAGAAAAACCTGAAAAAACAAATACACTCGGAATAAAGGCACTCACCCTTGAAGCTTATCTTTCAGCAATTAAAGCCGGCAAGACCGCATTGGAAAAAGACGTGTTTATCCTGTTTTATCTGCAGCAAATTGAGGGTATCGAGATCACCTATTTTAAAGTTTTGAAAAACCTTGCCAAAGCTATTGGCTACAGCAACTCCTTTATCGATCAGCCATTTGATATTGCTGTTGAGAATAAGCTTTTATTTGAATCCATTTATAAAGAGTATATTTCGTAGGTTTTAGTTGTTGTAAGGGTTGTAAAAGTTGTAGTTGTTGAAACGTAGAACACTTACAAATTTCATAACTTTGCGGGGTGAGCACCCAACGCTATTTCATTGAACTTTCTTACGATGGTACCAATTACCATGGCTGGCAAACGCAGCCAAATGCAGTCGCTGTGCAGGAGGTTTTAGACAAGGGCTTGTCAACTGTTTTGCGCCAGCCGATAGAAACCCTGGGCTGCGGACGCACAGATACCGGAGTACACGCCAAAGAGTTTTTTGCGCATTTTGATTTTGAGACCATGGACCATGGACCATGGTCCATGGTCGAAACGGGCATTATTATAAGAAGTTTAAATTCTGTCCTTCCAAAGGATATCGCCATAAAAAACATTTTCCCGGTTACTGCTGAGGCTCATGCAAGATTTGATGCTACTCAGCGCAGTTATGAATACCATATCCATTTTAATAAAGACCCTTTTAAAAATGGCTACTCGTGGGAATTAAGGGATAAACCCCATGTAGCTTTAATGAATAAGGCGGCTGATATAATTAAAGAGCACGCCGATTTTAGTTGTTTCAGCAAATCAAATACCCAGGTAAAAACCAACAATTGTAAAATAACCCATGCAGAATGGATCGTCAAGGATGATGGCATTGTTTTCCAAATCTCGGCCGACCGTTTTTTACGCAACATGGTTCGGGCAATAGTGGGAACATTGCTGATGGTTGGCAAAAAAGAAATTGAGCCGGAAGCTGTACGCGCCATCATTGAAAGCAAAAATCGCAGTAACGCCGGCATGTCTGTACCGGCAGGAGGATTGTATTTGACAGCCGTTAATTACTAACCCCTTTACCCCCTAAAGGGAGAACAAATAACGAGTTTTAAGAATTATAAGGTAACTTTGAATTACAAGTGAGCAACGATAAAAATAACAATTCAAAAGTTCCCCCTTCAGGGGGCGGAGGGGGCGTTACAGGTAAAGCGCTTGATTGGAAACTGCTTGGCAGGGTGATGAAATATGTCGATCCGTATAAGCGGACCTTTATTATTGCTGCGTTCCTTACCATTTTTTTGGCTGCAATTGCGTTGGCACAACCCATCCTGATCCAAAAAACGCTTGATAGTTATATCTTAACTGATAATTACGACGGCCTTGTTTTTATGGTGGGTCTGATGATCAGTCAGCTTATTATTCAAACCGTTGCACAGTATTATCAAACCTACCTGACCAACTCGCTTGGCCAGTCTGTAATTCGTGATTTGCGGATAGCGATATTTAACCACATCACCAGCCTGCGTTTAAAATATTTCGACCACACCCCAATCGGGATGCTGATTACCCGCACCGTATCCGATTTAGAGACCATTGCCGATATTTTTTCTGAGGGGTTGATCTCTATTATGGGTGATATGTTGTTGGTAATTGCTGTTATCGGCTATATGATCGCCGAGGACTGGAAACTTGCCCTGATCACCCTGATCCCAATGCCGTTTCTCTTTCTATCAACCTATGTATTTAAAGAGGCCATCAAATCATCTTTCCAGGAAGTACGTACACAGGTGGCACATCTGAATACTTTTTTGGCAGAACATATTTCCGGAATGAGCGTAATCCAGATCTTCGCCCGCGAGGATCAGGAAATGCGCAAGTTTAAATCGGTAAACACCAAATACCGCGATGCTAACATTCGGTCAAACTGGTACTACTCCATATTTTTTCCGGTGGTTGAAATTTTGTTTGCCGTTTGTATCGGCTTGCTGGTTTGGTACGGCTGTAAGCGAATTTTGTCTGATAAGGAATTATTGAGTATTTCGGCTAATCCGCATGGCATTACACCAGGTGTTATCACCGGGTTCATCGTATTACTGAATATGCTTTTCCGCCCTATTCGCCAATTGGCTGATAAGTTTAATACCCTCCAAATGGGCATGGTTGGGGCTGACAGGATCTTTAAAGTATTGGATATTGATGAAGTAGCCGTAAATACCGGCAAATTAGAGCCAGCCGTTTTAAAGGGCGATATCGAATTTAAAAATGTTTGGTTTGCCTATAACGATGAGAACTGGGTGTTAAAAAACATCAATTTTCATTTAGAGCCGGGCAAAACGCTCGCATTGGTTGGCGCAACCGGTGCAGGCAAATCATCAACCATCAACATACTGAACCGTTTTTATGAAATTGGAAAAGGCGAGGTTACAGTTGACGGCGTAGACATAAGAGGGTACGATGTCAGTTACCTGCGTTCCCACATCGCCACCGTAATACAGGACGTATTTTTATTTACCGATACCATCGGCAATAATATCAGCCTGAATAATCCTGAAATTACCCGTGAGCAGATCATCGCGGCAGCAAAGGATGTTGGCGCACATGAGTTTATAGAACGCCTCCCGGGCGGCTATGATTATAACGTAATGGAACGAGGCTCTACCCTGTCCGCCGGGCAGTCGCAGTTAATATCATTTATCAGGGCCTTGGTTTATAATCCTACTATCCTTGTGCTGGATGAAGCTACATCATCAGTTGATACTGAGACAGAGATCTTGATTCAAAATGCCATCACCAAGCTGATGCAGGGCCGTACAGCTATAGTTATTGCGCATCGCCTGTCAACCATTCAAAATGCAGACAAGATCATCGTGCTTGATCATGGCGAGATTATGGAAAGCGGCACGCACCAGGAATTATTACGAATTGAAAACGGCTATTACCGCAAACTGTATGATCTGCAGTTTAATTCGGCGGGCATTGTGAAGTAATATTAAGTTCCAGGTCTTAAGTCAAAAAAAGACTAAAGACTAATAACTCAAGACTTCAGACTCCCTTATGAGGTGCCTTCTTAACCGATTCAACAGGCTGCTCTTCCCGCTCGTGCCTTTTGGCAATATTTTCCTGTTTAGGCTGATTGCCTTTATATTCCTTATCCTCTTTTCTTACTTTGCTTTTGCCGCCGTTATCAACTGGTTTATGTGTTGACGATGGCTTGTCTATTGCGTTTACTGGCTTTGTCATAGGGGAATAACAAAGGAGTATTTATTTAGTTTGTCTAAACCATGATTCGCTTGATTTTAGGATTAAAGGATTATAAAAGCGTCATCATAAAAATCTTTTAATCCTTTAATCATGGTTCAGAACAAAAAAAAGGGCCTCTCTTTCCAGAGAAGCCCTTCAATATAAATTTTTAAAAAAATTACTGTGCCGATAATGCTGCCGCGCCGCTCACAATTTCCGTTAACTCGGTAGTGATGGCTGCCTGGCGGGCCTGGTTATATGAAAGCTTAAGTGCTTTTAACAACTCGCCTGCGTTATCTGTTGCTTTATCCATTGCGGTCATACGTGCGCCGTGCTCAGATGCATTTGAATCAAGCACTGCCTTGTATAATTGGATCTTGATATTTTTAGGGATCAGCTGCTCCACTATAGCCTCTTGCGATGGCTCAAGAATGTAGTCAACCTGTACTTTATTCAGATCCTTTTTGGTATCATCCTTTTTAACTTCAGGCTTTGGAACCGGCAACAGCTGCTCAACAGTTAAGATCTGCATAGCTGCGTTCTTGAATTGGTTATAAACCAGCTCAACACGATCATAATCACCCTTTAAAAAGCCGTCCATAATACTTTGGGTAATTACGGAAGCATTTATAAAGTTAAGGTCGAGGTACAAATCATTATTGTTACCAATAACGTTGTATTTGCGCCTTGCATAAAACTCCTGGCTTTTTTTACCGATAGCAACTATCGATATATTACCTGCCTTAAGCTGCTCACTGTATTTTTCGGCTATCAGGTTATTGGCAGTCTTTATAACGTTAGCGTTAAAAGCGCCGGCCAAACCACGGTTCGACGAAACCACAACTATCAATACCCTGTTTGGCTCACGCTGTGCTAAAAACGGCGATGAACCATCCTCTAAACTTGCAGACAAGTTTGCCAGTAAATCTTTCAACTTATTGGCGTAAGGGCGTAATTGTACAATAGCGTTGGTTGCCCGCTTCAACTTAGCCGCCGAAACCATTTTCATGGCCTTGGTGATCTGCTGCGTTGAGCTTACGGACTTAATCCTGTTTCTTACTTCTTTTAAATTAGCCATCTGTTAAATGTGCGAATTTTTGATGTGCAGATGTGCGGATTAACCACACACCTAAATTTATATTAATAATTAATTGAGAGATGTTACCAATCTGCACATTCGCACATCGGCACATCCGCACATTAATACTTACCGCTCAGTTCCTTCGCAACTGTTTCAAGCACACTTGTGATTGTATCATCAAACTTACCTGCTTTAAGGGCAGCTAATGTTTCAGGATGACGTACTTCAAGCTGGCTCGTAAACTCCGCTTCAAACTCACGAATCTTGTTAACCGGTACATTACGCATCAGGTTTTTAGTACCTAAGTAAATAATTGCTACCTGTTTTTCAACGGTTACTGGTGAGTATTGGCCTTGTTTAAGGATCTCCACGTTACGGGCACCTTTGTCAAGTACTGTTTTTGTTGACGCGTCCAAATCTGAACCGAATTTTGAGAAAGCCTCAAGCTCACGGTATTGCGCCTGGTCAAGTTTCAAAGTACCGGCTACCTTCTTCATTGATTTGATCTGTGCGTTACCACCCACACGTGATACCGAGATACCTACGTTGATAGCCGGACGAACACCTGCGTTAAACAAGTTCGACTCAAGGAAGATCTGACCGTCAGTAATTGAAATCACGTTGGTTGGGATGTATGCTGATACGTCACCCGCTTGTGTTTCGATGATCGGCAATGCGGTTAATGAACCACCACCCTTCACGATACCACGGATAGACTCAGGCAAATCATTCATTGCCTGTGCAATTGAATCATTGGCGTTGATCTTAGCGGCACGCTCTAATAAACGGCTGTGCAGGTAAAATACGTCACCAGGATAAGCCTCACGGCCCGGTGGACGACGTAATAATAATGACACCTCACGGTAAGCAACAGCTTGCTTTGAAAGATCATCATAAATGATCAAAGCTGGGCGACCTGTGTCGCGGAAGTACTCGCCGATGGCAGCACCTGCAAACGGAGCAAAGAATTGCATAGTAGCAGAGTCTGACGCGTTAGCCGCAACAATGATAGAATATGGCATAGCGCCTTTTTCTTCCAGGGTGCGTACAATGTTAGCTACGGTAGAAGCTTTCTGTCCGCAGGCAACATAGATACATATTACCGGTTTTCCGGCATCATAAAATTCTTTCTGATTGATGATAGTATCGATACAAACAGCAGTTTTACCTGTCTGGCGGTCACCGATTACCAACTCACGTTGTCCGCGACCGATTGGGATCATCGCATCGATAGCCTTGATACCAGTTTGTAATGGCTCAGTTACCGGCTGACGGTAGATAACACCCGGTGCTTTACGCTCCAAAGGCATTTCATAAACCTGTCCGGCGATAGGGCCTTTGCCGTCAATTGGAGTACCTAAGGTATCAACAACACGGCCGAGCATGCCTTCACCAACATTGATAGAGGCGATCCTGTTTGTACGCTTAACGGTATCACCTTCTTTAATATCATCGGATTTACCAAGCAATACAACACCCACGTTATCTTCCTCAAGGTTAAGTACGATACCCTGTAAACCGGTACCAAACTCAACCAGCTCACCTGATTGTACTTTTGTTAATCCATAAACGCGTGCAATACCGTCACCCACCTGGAGTACAGTACCCACTTCTTCTAGTTCAGATTCTGACTTGAAGCCTGCTAATTGCTGACGCAAAATTGCTGATACTTCGTCTGGTCTTACCTCTACCATTTTTAAATTTATTTTAGAGTTTTAGTTTTTAACTTTTAATTGGAATTACCTGTTGGCAAATTCCTTCTTTAATTTATGTAAATCACTCGCAATGCTGGTATCTATCTGCCTGTCGCCAACGGTTAATACAAAACCGCCGATTAAATTGGCGTCAACCTTAGCTTCCAGCTTTACCGTACCACCGGTTGCAGCTGCAATATCAGCTACCATTGTTTTCTTGTTAGCATCAGACAATGCTGTCGCAGATACCACCGAAGCATGAACGATGTTATGTTTGATATCATAAAGGTTTACATATTCACCTGCGGTGGCGTATAAAACCTCGCCGCGGCTCTTGTTTACCATCAGCTTAAAAAAAGCCAGGCTGGTTTTATTAACCTTTGAAGCAAAAATATCGTCCAATATGTGCACCTTTTTTGAGTGAGATACTATCGGATTAGCCAAAACCGCTTTTAATTCAGGATTTGCTTTTAATGTATGTAAAAAAAGCTCCATATCTCCTTTTATAGGCTCAACCAATTTTTGCTCTTCTGCAAGATCAATAATGGCTTTTGCGTACCTGGCTGCTACTGTTAATTCTGACATTTCTTTTTTATTTCGGAATTCGGAATTTCGATTTCGGAATTTATTTATTCAGGTTTTGTTATCGGGTCGTGATGTTATTCCATTCTTAAAATCCGAAATGGAACATCCGAAATCCGAAATCAATCCAATTAGCTAAGTTTTACGTCTCTCAACAAATCCTTAACCAGTTCGTCTTGCTTTTTCTGATCTTCAAACTGCTTGCGCAATACTTTTTCAGCAATCTCTAATGAAAGTGATGCTACCTGGTTTTTAACATCAGCCATAGCAATAGCCTTCTGGTTGTTGATCTCCATACGGGCAAGCTCAATCTGGCGTGAACCCTCCTTTTGCGCTGCTTCTTTAGCATCAGCAATGATTTGGTTCTTTACTTTGGTAGCTTCCGATAAAATAGCGTCACGCTCGGCACGGGCGCTTTTTAATAAAGCCTCGTTCTCGTTTGTTAAACGCGCCATTTCCTCCCTAACTGCCTCAGCACGTAAAAGGGCTGTTTCAATTGATTGCTCGCGTTCGGCTACTGCAGCCAAAATAGGTTTCCAGGCATATTTACCCAGTATAAACAATAGTATCGCAAAACAAAGTGTAGTCCAGAAAACTAAACCAATGTGAGGAGTAACTAAATCCATAATTCAGATTATATTTTATTTATAAGTAATTTCATTTTAAAAATAACCCGGCGCCAACCGCTCCGGGCTATTTTAATGCTACATGCTGCTTCCTATTAAAAGAAAGCTGCAACAACCACCGCGAACAAGGCAACACCTTCTACAAGGGCCGCAGCGATGATCATGTTAAGTTGGATCTTAGAAATAGCTTCAGGCTGACGTGCAATAGCTTCAACAGCTTTACCACCAATTTGACCGATGCCGATACCAGCACCAATTGCGGCTAAACCAGCGCCAAGGCCGCCTAAGCTACCGTGTACACCAGTTGCCTGAGCTAAAACCAAACCTGCGGTTCCAATCATTCCAATCATTGTGTGTTAATTTAAAACGTGTATATATTAAGATAATTAATTACAAAACTTCAGTGTGCTCAGTATGGTGCTCTTCAATAGCCATCCCGATAAACAAGGCACCAAGCAGCGTGAATATATACGCTTGCAGGAATGCTACCAGTAACTCAATGGCATCCATAAACACAACAAACACAATTGAGACAGGGGAAACCCAAATGGTTTTAAAAATAAATATTAATGATATCAAGCTTAAGATCAAAATGTGACCGGCTGTAATGTTAGCAAACAAACGAATCATTAATGCTATTGGCTTGGTGAAAATCCCGACAATTTCAACTGGGATCATGATGAAGAACAACCACCATGGGTTTGGCACAAATATGTGCTTCCAATAATGTTTGTTGCCATTAAGGTTAACCACAAAAAATATGATAACCGATAATACGGCAGTAACCGCTATATTACCTGTAAGGTTGTAACCTCCCGGAAAGAAGGGAACCATACCTAAAAGATTATTTAGCAGGATGAAAAAGAATATGGTAAGCAATAAAGGCATAAACCTTAAATACTTTACACCTATGTTAGGCAGGGCAATATCGTCGCGAACAAATAATATAAGGGGCTCCATAAACGACTGTAAGCCTTTGGGTGCCTTTCCAACACGTTTTTTATATGCTGATGATACACTTAAAAACACGATCAGCAATATGGTGATAGCCATGAACATAGAAGCTACGTTACGGGTGATGGAGAAGTCCATTACTTTTTTTGTAGCCGCTTCATCTACAGCGCCTGATGCATCAACAACCTTCACAGTTTCTTTTTCAAGCTTGTAGTTATAATGAGCGCCATGATAAACCGCGCTATCTGCAGGCATTAGTTTGGCCGATGAAAATACTTCCAAACCTTTATCAGTATACAAAATAACAGGAAGCGGAAGCGTTACCTCGCCAACCACCGGCCATGAATGCGAATCACCAATATGTTCAAGTATTATTTCTTTGGGTTCAAACTTCTTTTCTGAGCCCTCAGGAGCCTTTTCCTGGCCAAAAGCCGAGTTTGTAAATCCGCCTGCGATTAAAAAAAACGCGCAAATTAAAGAAATGTTAAAAAGTTTTAAGTTCAAAATCGAGCTCTTGTTCATCTAAATGAAGTTTTCTACCTTAATTTTTCGTGCCGCAAGTTACGTAACAAAACATAAATTTCAAAGGCAGTATTTAATAAATATATATAAATAAAATCTGCCAGAAAAACATGCTTATTTGTGACGTTTTTAGCCACAAAAACGAATATAAATATTAAAAAAGCTAACAACTTAATTGTGGTGCCCGCTAAAAAGGCTGGCGTAAAATACTCCTGGTCCTTTTGTTTGGCCAGCAGCATCCCTGCTAATACCAAAAGCGTAAGGCCAGACATAAAGAAAAATATAGTCCAAAAGTTATTGACAAGCAAACTGGTGTTGCCGGCATGTTGAAGTAAAAAAGGTGGTATAGCAATTGCTACCACAAATGCCAGGAATGACAAGATGGATGGAATAATTTTCATTTAGTTTAACAATTAGTTTCTATTATAAAGAACCACGGCTCAAATAACTGAGCGATACGATGCAATTTATAATTGGTTAATCAGGGTTCAAAAAAATATATACCAGGCTTAATTTTTAACAGACCTGACAACAAGGTACAAAGATACAAAAACACCGACAAGTGAGAGCACTGCCGTCACCCATTTTGTGGTGTGATGGGCGCTCTCATCAATTTTATACCCGGCATAGGTAAACAATCCAATGGTTGCAATCATCTGGAATCCCATCCCGGTAAACTTTATATAGTTATTCACCGGTTTTTCGTTGCCGTTCTCCTGTTTTTGTTCATCTTTGGCCATATGCAAATTTAGTTATCCTATTATATAAATGTTATTAAATTAGCAAGGCTTTAAAACCACCTTATAAATTGAACAGGGTTTTCAAATTTCAAGTAAATAAACAAATAATATCCCTGCTTTCAGCATTGATAATTATTACAGCAGGTTGTTCACTTGAAAAGCAAAGCGGTTTTAACCGCACCATGCAAAACCTTACCGCCCACTATAACATCCTTTTTAACGCCAGGGAGATCCTGCGGCAAAAGCAGGTAAGTTATGCCTCGGCCTTTGTTGACAATTATAATGAACTACTGAACGTTTATCCCGACACGACTGCTCAATCGACAACACCTGATAAAGACCTGGAAGAAGCGATATTAAAGGCAAATAAAATTATCAATATTAAAGAGCAAAGCCACTACCAGGGTGATGCGTATCTTGTTTTAGGCAAAGCAAATTATCTTGAAGGAAATTATTTTAATGCCATTGAATTTTTAAACTACGTTATTAAAACGTATCCAACGCGAATGGATCTGGTACAGGACGCCCTTGCCTGGAAGGCGCGTTCATCAATGTACCTGGGCAATCTTCCCCAGGCTAAACTCGCCCTTGATACTGCCATTCAAAACATCGACCCAAAAAAGAATAAGGGCCTGATTGCCGACATTTATGCAAGTAAACTACAATACGATATAAACGTGCTGGATTATGCCGATGGCGAAGAAATGGCGAAACAGGCAATAAGCCATTGCCACGACGGCATGACACGCCTCCGCTGGACTTTTATTTTGAGCCAGCTGCAGGAGCTTAACCAGAAACCTGTCGAGGCTATAAAAAACTACAATCGGATAGCAAGCAGCAACGTATCATTCGAGATGGCCTTTAACGCCAGCTTAAACCGCATCAGGATTGAGGACGCTGCAGATGGGATAAAAACCAGCCGCACTGAACGCTTAATGACCCTTTTAAAGGAACCCAATAACAAGGAATTTAAGGACCAGATCTACTACCAGGTTGCCCAACTGGAAATGTCCGGCAAAAATATTGACGGCGCTATTAAAAACTATAAGCTTTCGGTTAGAACCAGCGTTAAAAACCAAAACCAAAAAGGACTCAGCTATCTGCGACTTGCGGAGATCTACTTCAAAAACAAGGCCGACTACCTGAACGCGAAAAAATACTACGACAGTACAGTTACCACCCTGCCGGTCAACTATCCGGGCTACGCCGCAGTGAAAAAAATCAGCGCAAACCTGCAGCTGCTGGCGAACAATTACCAGATTATTTTGCGTGAGGATACCTTGCAGGCATTGGCCAAAATGGACGAAGGGGCACGCAATAAGATAATTGATAAAATGGTTACTGATCAAACCCTGCAACAACAGGCCGATTTGGCTGCAGCATCGTTATCAAGCACTGTAACGGAAACCGTAAACTCAGGGCCTAGGTCGGGAAAGGCGGGAACGGGCGCTACATTTTATTTTTATAACAATAATGCGGTAAGCCAGGGATATGGCGATTTTAAACGCAAATGGGGCGACCGTAAGCTGGAGGACAACTGGCGGAGAAGCAGCCGTTCAAACAGTGATATAGCCGCTAATCAGATGAATTCGGCAGCGGCGGATCCTGATGCGCCGGTGAGCGGACAGCCGGGAGCCAGGCCAAAACCAGGTATTGCCAGCGGTTACAGAAAGGAACTTCTTGATGGGTTGCCGCTCACTCCGGACCGCGTCGTTCAATCAAACGTGAAAATTTATAACGCCTACACCGATATAGGAAATTTCTATCGTGATGTTTTGGGTGATAAAAAGGAGGCGATAAATATCTATGAGTTGATCTTACGCCGATTTCCGAACGATCCAAATATTGCAGCAGTGTACTATAGCTTATATCGGTTATATAGCGATGTCGACAAATCAAAGTCAGATCATTATAAGAATCTGCTGCTAAAAAACTACGCTGATACGCCATTTGCCAAAATAATTTCAGACCCTGATTTTGCGAAAAAACTGGAAGACCAGGATACTGAATTCACGCAAGCCTATAATAAGGTGTTTGACCTGTATGCAGGCAAAAAATATAGCCAGGTAATAACCGGTGTTCCGCAGATGCTAAAACAATATCCAGGAAATAAGTTCGGCCCCCAACTGTATTACCTTAAAACAATTGCCGAGGGGCATAATGAAAAGGTAGGGCCCTTTACCGATAGCCTGAAGCAAATTGCTCAAAAATTCCCGGACGATAAGTTGGTTACACCGTTGATAAGCCAACAGCTAACCTACATCAATACCAACCAGGCTGAATTGCTGGCGCGGCCGGTAGTACTTACTGACGATAATCCGCTTGATCTACCATTTACCCTAAATCCTGCTTTTAAAGAGGAAACAGCATACCGCCCATCAGTAAATCCGTTTGCCATTAACCAGCAGCCACAGGTAAGGATTGAAAGACAACAGCAGGTAACAACGGCACAAACACAGGCTCCCAAAATAACAAGCACAACCAATCAACCTGCTATTAAACAAATTGAGCTGCCAGTTCCTGAGGCTCTCCGGGTAGCTGACAGGGTGGATACCATAGCACAGGCAAAGGCGCCCTCAATTAAGATGCCGGATATTGTACCCTCAATTTTTTCATCAAATGACAGCACCAACTATTATTTTGCAGTAAATGTAAAAAGCGGCACAACTAATTTGGCGTCGTCGCGTTTTGGTTTTGGGCAATTTAACAGGGCAAACTATGCAGGCAAGGGAATAAAGCACCAGCTATTGCCCATAGGGGCCGACAACCAGGTGATATATGTGGGTCGCTTTTTTTCGCTTGCTGAGGTGAAAAAATATGCCCGCACACTTGTACCCTTGCTTCCCGATATTATGAAGGTACCGAAGGATAAATACAGCTTTTTTATTATAACACAGGAAAATCTGAATAAATTAGCCGACGCAAAAACCCTGGATAGCTACATAGACTACTATCAAAGAAATTTTTAATTGTTATGATCATCAAACTCGCCCCGCAGGATATACGACGATACAATTGGTATATATGGAAAACCGTGATAAGTTGTTTCTTATTATTCGTATTGTTGCTTGTTGCTACCTTTTTTGGAGCTTTTGGCCCCTTGCCGGGTTTCCGCGCCATTGAAAACCCAAAAAGCAACCAGGCATCAGAGGTGTTGGCTGCTGATAAGACTGTCCTGGGTACCTATTATGTGCAAAATCGGTCGAGTGTAAACTATTCCCAATTATCACCTAACGTGGTTAATGCACTGATAGCGACTGAAGACACCCGTTTTTACGAACACTCCGGCATCGATTTTCAACGCCTGCCCAGCCTGATCTTTTTTAACCTGATAGGAAGCAAGCAGGGTGGCAGTACCATAACCCAGCAGCTCGCAAAAAACTTGTTCTCGAATGGTGGATCACATAATCCATTTGTCCGTTTTACACAAAAGTTAAAGGAATGGATAATTTCTATCGAGCTGGAGCGACGCTATACCAAGCAGGAAATTGTTACTATGTATTTAAATACAGTCGATTTCGGCGCCTACAATACGTTCGGTATAAAATCGGCTGCCCGTACCTATTTTAGCGTTAGTCCTGATAAGCTTACGCCCGAGCAAGCCGCATTGCTTGTAGGAATGCTAAAGGGGACAGGTTATTATTCACCCATCAGGCACCCGGACAGGGCTTTGGCTCGTCGCAACACTATCCTGGAATTAATGGACAAACAGGGATTTTTAAGCGGTGGCCAGGTTGAAGAGCTAAAGCAGAAGCCGATAGGTATTAACTTTAGCCCGAACACCCATAATGACGGACCGGCACCTTATTTCAGGGCGGTGCTAAAGCAGGAGATCCAGAAGATCTTTAAGGATCAGAACATCGTTCAATCCGATGGTACGCAATATGACCTTGACCGGGATGGATTAAAGATCTATACCACCATTGATGCCACGATGCAAAATTACGCCGAAGAAGCACAGCAGGAATACATGGGTACCTTACAGGCTCAATTTGATGCCCAGTGGCGTGGTGTTAACCGGTCAAAAAATATTAAAAACTACAAATTGCTGCTTGACCAGGGGATGTTCCGGTCAGACAGGTACAAGCAGTTGCATGAAGAAGGAAAGTCGGATGATGAAATAAGGCAAAATTTTGATACTCCCGACAGCCTTGAGCTTTTTACCTGGCATGGGGATGTTGATACCTTAATGAAGCCAATCGACTCGATGGTTTACAGCAAAATGATGCTCCGTAACTCCATGATGAGTATGGACCCTACCACCGGCTACGTAAAGGCATGGGTAGGCGGCACAAACTTTGAGCATTTTAAATACGACCAGGTGAAGCTTGGTACAAGGCAAGTTGGATCAACGGCAAAACCGTTTACTTATGCTGTAGCTATTGAGAACGGCTTTTCACCTTGCCAGGAGGTTGACAACGTACCTATAACTATAACAGGCTATGGCACGCCATGGCAACCTAAACAATCATCATCTGATTATTTACAAGGGTCAATAACCTTGCGTAAGGCGCTTGGCTATTCGCAAAACTACGTGGCTGCCTATGTGATGAACGAGGTTAAACCGATCCCGGTAATGGAACTCATTAAAAAGATGGGCATCACCAGCGATGTACCTCCCTACCCCTCTATTTGCCTGGGAACATTTAATGCATCGGTTTTTGATATGACAGGCGCCTATTCAGTATTTGCCAACCACGGCACATGGACGGAACCTACTTATATCCTGCGCATCGAAGATAGAAACGGCAACGTGATCTATACGCATACTCCTAAGGTTGTGCAGGCTATGGATGCGCAGACCGCCTATGTAATGACTTATATGCTTAAGGGTGTTATAGAGGATGGTACAGGATCGAGGTTGAGGGGCAGATACAAAATGACGAATCCGATCGGCGGCAAAACAGGCACCACCCAGGAAAACTCCGACGGCTGGTTTATGGGGATCACCCCACAACTGGTTACCGGCGTATGGACCGGCTGTGAGGACCGTGATATCCACTTCCGTTCAACCCGCATGGGCGAAGGCGCTAATTCAGCTCTTCCTATATTTGCAGGGTTTATGCGCCGGGTGTATGATAACCCCTCCCTCGGCATTAAAAGAAATGTTGACTTTGATGCGCCAAAATCAGGCGTTAATATTGTGATGGATTGTAATGCGTATAAACAGCAGCAACAGGGAACGGGTGAAGTGGATAAAAAGTTAGGGTTCTGATTAGTTCATTGGTTCACTTGTTCATTAGTTCATTGGTGAAAAGTTCGACAAAAGTTTCGTTTTGTAGACCCGTTGGCGCGACTTACTAATTTTCTATTCTTAATTGTATTTTCATGAGTTATTATAATCTTGATGACTTGGAGGTCTATCAATTAGCTGAAAGTTTTAGCGATGAGTTCTGGTTTATCGTTCATGAATGGGATTTTTTTCCAAAAGATACTGTTGGAAAACAAATGGTACGCTCCGCTGATTCAATAAGTGCTAATATTGCCGAGGGCTATGGACGTTACCATTATAAAGAGAACAGGAATTTCTGCTATTTTAGCAGAGGTTCAATTATAGAAACAAAGGGATGGCTAAAAAAGTCAAAGATAAGAAGCTTAATAACCGAAGAGCAATACAACACCCTATTTGAAAAGCTTCAAACCATCCATCTCAAACTAAACGTGTACCTTAAGTTCATTGGCAAATCAAATCCCGGCAAAAAGGACCAATGAACTAATGAACCAATGAACTAATGAGCATTTTTGATTATAGAGCCGTATTAAAAAACATCCCTCACCGTCCCGGCATTTACCAGTTTTGGGACGATGAAAAGGAACTGATCTATATCGGTAAGGCTAAGGATCTGCGCAACCGGGTTACCAGCTATTTTAATAAGGATAACCACGTAAACGCCAAGACGAGGGTATTGGTATCAAAGATCAGGAATATAACCTTCACCATTGTTGATACCGAGGTTGACGCATGGCTGCTGGAAAACAGCCTGATAAAAAAACATCAGCCACGTTACAACGTAATGCTGAAGGATGATAAGACCTATCCATGGATCATCATCAAAAATGAAAACTACCCCCGTATTTTCTGGACAAGGCGCATCGTTCGTGATGGCTCAAAATACCTGGGGCCGTATGCATCTGTGAGCATGATGCACAACATACTCGGGCTGATAAAGGAGACTTTCCCGTTGCGTACCTGTAACCTGAACCTTAGCCGCGAAAATATTGAAAAAGGTAAGTTTAAGGTATGTTTGGAATACCAGTTGGGCAACTGTAAAGGCCCCTGCCAGGACTACCAGAGCGAGCAGGATTACGACCACAGCATTGAAGAAATAACCGACATACTAAACGGCAAGATCGGTGCAGTGCTGCGCAACCTTAAGGCAGATATGGAGAAGGCAGTGTCTGAAATGAATTACGAAGGCGCGCACCGGCTGAAAAGAAAATTTGAGCTATTGGAAAACTACCAGAGCAAATCAACTGTGGTAAATTCATCTATAACTGATGTAGATGTATTCAGCATAGCATCAGAAGAGAAATACGCTTTTGTGAACTATTTAAAGGTGATGAACGGCACCATCATCCAAACACAAACCATAGAGCTCAAAAAGCGCCTGGATGAAAGTGACGAGGAGTTGCTTACGTTGGCCATCTCTGAGTTCAGGAGCCGCTATGATAGCCACTCAAAAGAGATAATCGTGCCATTTGACATCGACCTGGACGATGCAAAAATAAAGTTCACCGTGCCAAAGCTTGGCGAAAAAAAGAAATTGCTCGAACTCTCACAAAAAAATGTTCATTTCTTTAAACGCGACAAGCTTGACCAATACGAAAAGCTAAATCCCGAGATCCGCACCGATCGTCTGCTTACACAAATGATGAAGGATCTCCGGATGAACCAGTTGCCACGGCATATCGAGTGCTTCGATAACTCCAACTTTCAGGGTAAATATCCGGTATCGGCAATTGTAGTGTTTAAGGATGCAAAACCGTCGAAGAAGGATTACCGGCATTTTAATGTAAAGACCGTTGAAGGGCCGGATGATTTTGCTACTATGGAAGAGGCTGTTCATCGTCGCTACCGCCGCATGCTCGACGAGGGCACCGAACTGCCTCAACTGATAGTTATCGATGGCGGAAAGGGCCAGTTATCATCTGCATTAAAAAGCTTAAAATTGCTGGGTATTGATAAACAGGTAACAGTGATCGGTATCGCCAAACGACTGGAGGAACTATATTACCCCGGCGATCAATATCCGTTATACCTCGATAAAAAATCAGAGACATTAAAGATTATCCAGCAATTAAGGGACGAAGCGCACCGTTTCGGCATAACGTTTCACCGTAAAAAACGCGACAAGGGAACCCTTGTTACCG
The DNA here is from genome assembly GCA_030775685.1 of Bacteroidota bacterium. Classification (GTDB taxonomy): domain Bacteria; phylum Bacteroidota; class Bacteroidia; order Sphingobacteriales; family Sphingobacteriaceae; genus Mucilaginibacter. Next base: position 349,714 of record JALYIP010000036.1, on the reverse strand, counting down.
AACTGGAACTGATTGAAGGCATTGGTAAAACCACCGCCGAAAAGCTGTTGAAGTACTTCAAATCAGTGAAAAAGATACGCGCTGCAACAGAAACTGAATTATTGGAAGTAGTGAATACCAAACAGGCAAAGGCTATTATTTTGTATTTTGGTGCTGATGCAAGTGATCAGAGGCCAGAGATTAGAGATTAAAAAACTGCTATCGCTGCGGGTTACGCTTATCGCTAAACTCGCGGTAGCGAACTAAAAAAGCCCTTACATTTGCAAAGGCTTCTAAATATCTTTCGGACTTTACTGACTTTCGGACTTTTCCGACTTCACTAATACTGCCACAAGTTAAGTTCCCAATCCATTAGGTTCTTCTTTATTCGTTCTGACTCGTATAATTTATCTATACCATTGGCATAGTCCTTTATTCGTTCATCTTTGTCGTTCGATTCTTTCACGATATAGCTGGTAAAAAGCCGTTTCACTAAAGCGTCATCAAAGCTCAAGCCGGTTGCATCATTGTTACGGTTAACCACTTCCTTGGTTGCAAGAATATGCCTTGCTTCCTGGAAATACACCCAAAATGCAGGTTGGTAATCTTCATTGGCGCCTATCTTAACCTTCACCAATGGTGCAATACCAATGATACGCGGTTCAAAAATAGAACGCTGCCTGTCAAATACCCAATCCTCCTTTATACGGAACTTCACTACGCTATCCGCGTTAAATTCGCCTGCCTGTAGTTTGGAGCCTATTTTCTCGCCTGTGTTCTTATCAAACTGGTCAACCACACTACTATCGGCCATTCTTGATCGCGCCTTTCCCGGAGGAAGTGGCGTTAAAAAGCTGTCGCCTCCCGGATCAGCAGTTGTATTTGTTGGATCGTAGGCTGTTAATTCACCTGCGTCAATTGCAGTTAACAAAATATCAATCAGGCGTTGCTTTGGCGAAGCCAGGTAAGCGTTCATCTTTTCGCGAATATCAATTTCGCGCCAGATCCGCTTCACAAAAGCAGCATCAGATTCTCTTAGGTTAGCGTAAGGTGTAACTTTAGCGCTCAATATGTTAGCCTTTTTAAAATAACCATCCAAAGGCCTTTCAAAAGGCTTTGCCGGCCCGGACTTCATTTTCCTAGAGGTATCGGTCGGTACAGCGCTCATTGTCGTTGGATTAACCGCAGCAGGCTGGTTGGCCGGTTGTTGCGTTGTTTGTGCAGGCTTTGCAGCCGGCTTTTTCCTACGCCTTTGTGCATATGATGATATGCAGGCAAGACAAAGTATTACAACTAAAATTCTTTTTTTCATAATCCTTTTAATTAGCTCCTAATACAATCGAATCAAGTCCGCGTTGGGTTCCATCAGGGCCAACGGCAATAATATCTTTAAACACTACAGTCGTACCTGGTGTAATAGAACTCATTGCTGCCCGCATCGCACTTGTTAATTCAGAACTACTCGAATTTGCTATATAAGCATCTTGGCGCGGTTTTGCAATCAGTAATGTAAAACGGGTTACGTTAAATTTAGCATCAAAATCAAATCCCTCAAGCTTGGCAAATACCTTGTCCTGTGCGCGTAAGTTCGCTGCGCTGGTGGTACCACTGCTCTTGCCTGCAAATTGCGGCTTAGGATCAGGAATTCTTTTGGTACGGAATAATGTGCTACCCAGGTTTGTCAGTTTACCTGATACCATACCCGACACATTGATAGTTGCTGTGCCGATGCTGTTTACCGTAGCTGTGTAATGTCCGTCTGAACCGCTTAGGCTTCCTCCGCTCATGGTTACACGCAAGTCGGATTTTGGCACACCTGGAGCAGAAACTGATACCGGGTTTGGAACACCAATATACAATACGTTCATTTTATCAGGCGATACTACCGCTGATGGTTTTGCAACCATATAGCTTTGCTCGGGAGTAGTATAGGTTTGAATTTTACCATCATTATCCTTAAAACTTATGGTTGCAGTCCATTTCTTTAAGCCTTCGCTGCTGGTGCTGCCGGTATATTTACCCTTGCCCGCGTCAACAGGTATTGAAGAACCGCTTACTGTTATGTTTGGCGATAACTTGGAATCATAAGCAGTAAGAAATACTTCTGCAGTATAAGGCTGACCAACCAATACATAGCTGGTTGGTGCTACTGCAACTGCGTTGAACTTATCAAGATTTACCTGCGCCTGGTCAACTTCTCCCAAAATCCTTTTTACAACTTCGTTTTCGGCGCTCTTTGTATCGGTTTGTATTTTAGCCAGGGTTGTCATAGCTGCACCCAGCGGTATACCATCGCCAAAGTAAGCCTCCTCCCAGCTTTTCTTCGGACCCTGACCTGCCGTAGTTGGCGGATCAACAGCCTCGAGTGAAAAACTAATGCCTTGCTTTTCTTTATCCTTCAAAAATCCCAGCAACTTGGTTTTAGTCTCCTCAATTTTTTGCTTTAATTCCTCACCCTTTTTATCGGTGATCATTATACGCGGCGAAATATCCAGGTTGTCACGGGCGTCAACATCATTGGTTGTGGTGTTTATACCACCACCTTCAGCGGTTAACTGATCGCGCAAAGCCTGTACGTAGTTTATTAAGTCTTTAGACACTGCAGTAGCCTGCTGAGCTCTTTCAAGTATAGGTTTCGCTCTTGCTTCCTGTTCCTTTAATTTAGTGGTTCTAAAAGTGTTATATGTATCACTAATTCCCTTGTCAACATTTGCTGTTGATGAATCAAGGCTCTTTGTTACATTACGAAGTGCATCCAAAAAACTATCTGGGATACTTAACGCTACCAGGCCTAAAAGTACCAGGTAGAGAATGCCCATCATTCGTTGTCTTGGGGTTTGCTTACCTCCAGCCATTTGTCTTTGTTTCTTTAATTAAATAAAATAATATTCTTAATTAATACGTGGCTGATTCATCGCTGAAAGCATATTGCCGTATATCGAGTTTAACGTCGACAGGTTTTTGGCTAATTTGTTAACCTCTTCCTTAAACTGCTTCGAATCGGTCGCCGACTCGTTAAAGTTCTGGATAGTTGAGGCCATTTCGCCGTAAAACTTATTCATTGATTTTAAATGGTTGCTTGAATCCTGCAGTTCCAGTTCATACACAGCATTTAAAGAGGTTAAATTTTTAGCCATCTTGTTGATCTGCTCGTGGTATGATTTTGAATCGACATTTGAACTGGCCATTTCAGCAAGATTTGCGGAAGCTTTTTCGAATGAAACATTCAAGTTATCGTAGCTTGCTGTTGCCTGCTTAATTTTGTTGGTATAGGCAATAGTAGCATCACCGGCATCAGTAACCCGTGAAATTGAATTTACTTTATCGCCAAATGTACGTAAACCACTTGCAAGGCTGTTTATCAGTTCAGGGCCAATTTTTGCTTCGCTCAACATGGCGTCAAGGGCAGCCGTGTTTGAAAAGCTATCTCCCTGGGGGATTGCTTTACGTACTGCAGCCTTTGGCAATTCGCCATCATAATCTTCATCTAATTCAGGATAGGCACGCCTCCAGTCAATTTCCTTCTCTTCCCTTTGAAAACCTAACAGGAAGAACAAAATGGCTTCTGCCGATAATCCCCCGGCAATAAACCAGGTAGCTCCCGGCCAGTGCAAAATTTTAAACATCAGACCAACAATAACCACTGTTGCACCCCATGATACGATATTATTAATTCCGTAAGGTTGTTTCTTCCCAGCCATAGTAATTTAAAAAAGATTTATTATTATTTTTTATTTGGTTTTACTGTTTATCGTTTATCCGTGATATCGCGACCAAGGAAATGTGTTACACAACGGAAACCGATGTATGATTTTGCGGTGTCCTGGTATTCATAAGTGCGTTTTGAGTTTTGCAGAAAGAAGCCGATATCCTTCCATGACCCGCCGCGCACAACTTTGCGCTTCATTACTTCGGGCTCATTAGCTTTGGCTTCATAGTTAAAGGTTGGTGCAAGATCATGCACGAATGTGGAAGCAGATTCGTCAAATGCAGATAGCGTCCACTCGGCTACGTTACCGGCCATATTGTATAACCCAAAATCATTTGGGAAGTACGACTTAACGTTTACTGTGTAAGCGCCGCCATCGTCGGTATAGTTACCTCTGCCCGGTTTAAAGTTTGCCAAAAGGCATCCTTTGGCATTTTTAGGATACGGACCACCCCACGGATAATCTGTTCCTATCCTCCCGCCACGTGCTGCATATTCAAACTCGGCCTCGGTAGGCAAGTTATAAGGTGAGCGGTGTGGCATTTTTCTTGAATCCTTGTATGCTTCGTTGTAGCGTGTGCGCCATACGGTGAAGGCACGTGCCTGGCGCCAGGTTACTCCCACAACAGGGTAATTACGGAATGCTGGATGCGAAAAGTAGCCTTCTGTCATTGGCTCGTTGGCAGCGTATGAAAAGTCGCTCAACCAAACAAGTGTGTCCGGGTAAACCGGTACTGTATCGCGCAAAATAAAATCAGAACGTTTTTTGCTTTTATCATTATGATAATTAGCTGCTGAACGCAAGTCCTCTAATGCATAGTTATATTTTAACAGGCGCACATCCAGTTCATCACGATCAAAAATACGATCGTCGCCCTGGTAGTACATGCCTTGTAATTTTGAGGCATTTGCAGCAGCGCCTTTGCCACGGCCGGCGCTCATTACAGGATATTTTTTTACATAAGCCCAATTGATATATTTTTTTCCGCTTGGATTAGGGGTTGCACCCTTGCCTGCTTTAAGATAATACTTATCATCGCTAACGTAATTGGTGATAGCGATTGAGTCACGCACCCAATTAACGAACTGGCGGTACTGGCTGTTTGAAATTTCGGTTTGATCCATAAAAAATGGAGGAAGTGTAACCTGTTTGGTCTGCTCGATTTGTGAAAACGTAACATCCTGGTCTGTTTGCCCCATCAGGAACGAGCCGCCGGGAATATAAACCATCCCATAAGGCACTTCTGCCCTAAACGATCGCGCCGGGACCCCTACAAGCTCCCCTCTGTCTCCTCCCTTACCGCAGCCGCTTAAAAACCCAACCGCCAGAACACTCAATAAAAAGTATACTTGTTTCATCTTAAAATCAATGTTAGCTATAATATATATAACACAATGTGACCCCCGAATATATTAATTTTGCCTGATTAAACCGCAAAAAACATTTTTTATCAGTCAAATCTACTCTATTTATAGTTGAATTTTCTTAAACCAATAGCTAATAAATGCGTAACCTGAATTAATTTATCTGTTACAATTATGCTAATTAGTTTGCATTTATACGATATTTTGCAAAAAATAGTTGCAGCAAGGTTAAATAAATCGGTGTTTTTTTTCGCTGAAGTTCGGAAATTAACTACCATGCGGGTTCAAATCAGCGGCAATTTAGAACATAAATTCAATATTATCAAACAGTTAACCGAATTCAATTTCCGATTAACTGTTACTAAAATTTCATTATTTTTTTGTAGAGAGACGATAAGGTTACTTGTTAACCTGCTTAACGTATTGTTCAATGGCCATTGTCATTGAAGGGGCGCCCGGTGTTGGAGCCGGGATATCCATAATAAGGCCTGCTTCAAGTACAGCCTTGTGAGTTGTTGCGCCAAAGGCCGCTATCCTGGTATTATTTTGCTTAAAATCAGGAAAGTTTTTATAAAGCGATTGGATGCTTGATGGACTAAAAAAGGCTATTATATCATAAAACACCTCGGCAAGATCCGAAAGATCACTACACACCGTGCGAAAAAGCACGGCCGGGGTAAAATTATAGCCATTCTCCAGCAGGAATTTTTGGGTTTCCTCTGCAGCAACGTCCGAACATGGATAAAGAAACTTTTCACTTGAATGTTTCTTTAATACCTCTGCCAGGTCGGATGCAGTTTGTTTGCCAAAAAAGATCTTTCTTTTACGATACTGAATATATTTTTGAAGATACAGGGCGATAGTTTCTGAAAGGCAGAAATATTTCATCTCCACAGGAACTTCAAAACGCATCTCCTCGCAGATCCTGAAAAAGTGATCGGCTGAGTTACGGCTGGTAAAAATTACCGCAGTAAAATCCGGCAGGTTGATCTTTTCCTTACGGAAATCTTTTGCCGGTACGCCCTCAACATGAATAAATGATCTGAAATCAATTTTCAGGTTAAGCTTCTTAGCAAGCTCAGCGTATGGATTTTTATCATTTTCAGGTTTCGGCAAAGTAACTAAAATGCTTTTAACCTTTTTCTTTCTCTCTTCCAAATTCAATTGTTATAACTGCCAAAAACTATATATTAAGTGCCTTAATCAAAATTAAAATTGGGCAAATTTCGAGGGCACAAAGATAGATAAATAAATAAAATTTATGAAATCGAAAATTAGAAATGATGTTTACACTATTTCGCAGGTATTGCCATGCAAATATTACGGCTATTAAAGCCAGTGTAAAAATCAATAATCCCCGTATATACCTGTCTGAAAGCAAACTAAAGCATATAACTACCGATAGAAAAACAAAGGCAATATTAAAATAAGTAAGATTTAATATCCCTATATACTCGCTTACTATTTTATTAATATCAAAAATAAAGCCTATAAATTTCAATACCAGGAACTTAAGAGCAAATAAAAGGCTAATTAAAACGGATAAAAAAATAAAAAGCCGGAACCCGGTGAAACTGTAACTTACCCCTCTAAACACAATAAGCTGGTACAGAAACAGGCCGAAAGTAAGGCTGAACAACACAAACAAACCTATAAACGCCCATGAATTGATCACTCCACCCTCCTTATCCTGTTGCGAAACAGCCCGTTTGTTATAAAACGATTGGATAACCATTTTTAGATCCTTATTAAAAAAAAGATTTAAGAGCGCGGTATAGATCAGCAGGCCAATGATGATAGCAATAAGCCAGGGATTGCGGTAATTACGGGCGTCGCCGGTACGCAATTGTTCATTTTTTTGCGCTGGAATTTTTAAAAGGATGCCGATATCGGTAAAAGTGCTGTCATTTCCCGCCTTCAATACATCGTAGTGCCGTAAAGAATCAACTATCAGCCATTTCATGGCAAATGAATCGGCTAAAAATTGTTCTCGTTGCTGTTTAATTATAGCAACAGAATCAGCATGGGTAACTACAGCGGGAGTGGCCCCGGTATGCCGCAGGGCGCTGTCTTTTTTTGCCGGTATAGAATCCTGCTGCGCCAGTGCGCAATAGCCGGTAACCAGGATCAACAGGAAGCAGGAAAGAATAAACCTCATTATAAAATAAACGCCCGTATTAATAATTCTGCAAAATTACCTTAATAATTGATTGTTTTATAACGGGCTAATTATTTAATGTTAAGATAATGCAACGGGCGTTTATTGGCTTCAGGGTACTATCAACTAATCCCGCTCCTCGCCGTTAAGGCGAAAAGTACACTTCAAAATGTTTTAGTTTTTAAATCCTGCCTCTTTTGTTCAATTTTGCTCCTTGCAAAAACACAGCCCTCTATGAACACCAACCCAATAAATCTTGCCGTACGCTTTCTGCTGGAAATAGCCATGTTGATTGCATTGGGTTATTGGGGATGGCATGCCACAGCCGGCTGGTTACAATATCTCTTAGCTATTGGTTTACCTGCAATAGCCGCGACCTTATGGGGTATTTTCCGCATTCAAAACGATCCAAAGCCCGCCCCCGTAGAGGTACCGGGCGTAGTACGGCTTCTGCTGGAATGGGCATTGTTCGGCACTGCGGTTTTAGCACTGTTTAGTTTGGGTTATTTCAAATTGAGCCTGGCGATGGCTATTGTTGTAAAGCTACATTACATCGTGTCGTACGATAGAACATGGGCCATGCTGCGGAATAAACCTTATGAGGGATTTTTAAAATAAAAAATGCGAAATGTCCGACCTGCCGCTTGGCCAGTCGCAAATCTTTAGTCCGTGTGCAGTATTTCATCAGTATGAGAAAAAATCAGTAGAAATCTTTTATTTATTTCTCAATATGAAAATTCGTCAAAAAACTAAAGTAATCCTTTATTCTATTCATAAATCGCATAAAATCATACTCCATGATTTATTAAAAATATTCCTGCAGGGAATTTAATAAAGGCATTTTTAACTTGTTCAAAAAACATTTTTTACCGAAAAAATGTCTCTCCCTTGTTTGAAGGCAGTATAAAAATAAACCCCGGAACCCATATTTTATTTAAATTACACTTATAAGCTAAAAAAATAATACAGGCATAGGCTTTGTAAGTAAGGGGTATAATGAACCTCTTTATAAAAAATATGGTTAGCAGTCGTTGCAAAATGATTGTTGAACTTGAGTTTGAAAAAGCCGGCCTAAAATGCACAGCTATTGAGCAGGGAAGGATAACAATAGCGGGTACTATTTCACCAATACAAATTCAAGAAGTTGGAGTTGCTTTGTTAAACTACGGATTAGAACTGTTAGATAACAAAAAGAGCATTTTAGTTGAAAGAATAAAACAGGTGATCATTGATATGATCCATCATTCAGAGAATCAGCTAAAAACCAATTTTTCTGATTACCTCAGCGACAAACTAAACCTCGATTATACTTACCTCGCTAATATATTTTCAGATATCCAGGGTATCACTATCGAGCATTTTATCATCCTGCATAAAATCCAGCTGGTAAAGCAATTGATATGGCAGGATGAGCTAAACCTTACTGAAATTTCCTGGAAACTTCATTACAGCAGTGTTGCACACTTATCTACCCAATTTAAAAAAGTTACCGGTGTAACTCCTTCACAATTTAAGCACTTTACATTTCAAAACCAGGCCGGGCTGGTAAATGTGTGAATTATATAACATATTCAAAAAGTTATGTAACATATAAATTACGCATCACCATAGTTTTGTACTATCCTGAAATCTGACCCAATAGGACCCAGGGAGTTATAATTTACCTATCAAATATATATTCATGAAAAAAAACTTTACCCAGACTATGGATAGCACCTTTATGCGTCAAAGCAAAGGCTATTCCAAAACATTAAAAACCACATGGTCGCTGGTATTACTTATGATTGTTTTAGCCATAGGGTGTAAAAAAGACGATTTTAAAGGCGAGATTAAAGGCGTATGCCCTGTTGTAGTTTCAACCGATCCGGCTGACAAAGCTGTGGATATTGTTTTAAACAAGGTGATCTCCGCAACTTTTAACACCAGTATGGCCCCGTCAACCGTTAATGAAAAAACATTTATCATTAAACAGGGCGTTACAGTTATTGCAGGAACAATAACTGCTGTAGGCGGCACAGTTTTCAGTTTTACACCAACGCAGCCACTGCTCCCTTTCGTAGTTTATACGGGTACTATTACATCTGCGGTAACCGATACTTTACATACCGCAATGGTTAGTAATTATTCCTGGACCTTTACGACTATCCCACAGGTAAGCCTGGCATCAAACCCTGTTATTGGCGGAACAACCGATGGCGCAGGTACATTTGCGCAGGCATCAGCAGCTACTGTGACAGCAACACCTAATACAGGTTATACATTTACGAACTGGACAGATAATGGAGTAATAGCTTCAATCAGTTCCAGCTACCAGTTTACTATGGCCGGCAACAGGGCATTGGTTGCTAATTTTAAGGTTATACCTGCTTCGCAGTTTGCTGTAATATTAAATTCAAGCCCAACCACAGGCGGAACAACAAATGGATCAGGTTCATATAATGCAGGTTCAAAAGTAACAGTAACAGCCGATCCAAATACCGGGTACACCTTTGTTAACTGGACAGAAAATGGCAATATTGTTTCAACAAGTTCAAGCTACCAGTTTATTTTGGTTGGTGCCCGTAAATTAGTGGCCAACTTTAAGGCAATACCCGCTTCACAGTTTGCATTAGTCCTGTCGTCGAGCCCGGCTGCAGGTGGTTCAACAACAGGTTCGGGGGCTTATTCCGCAGGTTCGTCTGCAAGCGCAACGGCAACTGCTAACCCTGGTTATACATTTACATCGTGGAGTGGCGATGCGACAGGCACAAGCAATCCATTAACCGTTATCATGAATGCCAATAAGCATATAACGGCAAACTTTACCCTTAATGTAGTAATAATCCCACCCGTTTTGGGGAATGCTGCAAAATTCGGAGCTTTTGGTGGAAATGCAGGTGTAACCAACCAGGGCTTGAATACGGTGATCAACAATGGCAGCATCGGTACAACCGCTGCATCAACTTTAGTAACAGGATTTCATGATGGCACAACCGGAGATATTTATACAGAAACACCACTTAACAAAGGGGATGTAAGCGGCAGGATCTATACAGCTCCGCCGGCTCCCGGAACAGCTACCTCTTTTGCAGTTGCATCACAAGGGCTGCTTGATGCAACCATTGCCTATAATAGTATTTCTCCAGCTTCAAAGCCAGGAGGTATTGATCCTGGCGCAGGCGAATTAGGTGGATTAACTTTAGCACCGGGGGTATATAAGGCCGCAAGCGGTACATTTAAGATCACGAATGGCGATCTTACGCTTGATGCCAAAGGCGATCCGAACGCGGTTTGGATTTTTCAGACAGCTGCCGGACTTACTGTAGGCACAGCCGGACCAGCAGGAGCCAGGAATGTGGTTCTAAAAAATGGCGCACTTGCTAAAAATGTTTATTGGTATGTAGGAAGCTCAGCTGTAATTAACGGCGCAGGTGGCGGAATCATGACAGGAACTATTATATCCTCTGCGGGCATTACTTTTTCTACGGCCGGTAATGCGGTACAAACGGTATTAAATGGCAGGGCTATTTCTTTGGTAGCTTCTGTTACTATGGTAAATACCACCGTTAATGTTCCTCAATAAGCAAAAAATAGTGTAAACCTGTGTTATATCTCTTTTGGAGATGTAACACAGATCTATCAACCAAACAATTAAAAAAATATCTTATGTTATCAACTTATAAAATAATTCAAAAAGTAACTACTTGCTGTTTGATGATCACCATGGTTGCAACTGCGGTTAAAGCTCAAACTACATTACCAACCTGGTGGTTTGGTGTATCCGGCGCTGCCAATTTCAACTTTTACGATGGAACAACCCAAAGGCTAAACAATTCTTTAATTGCCCCAACCGCTTTCCATAAAGGCAATGGGGTACGTCCTTATGCATCAATTTTGGCGGAATATCGCCCCGCAGGAATCTGGGGTGCCATGCTGAATGTAGCATATGATGGCCGTGGTGGAAAGTTTAATGATGTAGTGGCCCCATGTAATTGCCCGGCTACCTTAGAAACCAGCACAAGTTATATTGCCGTTGAGCCAAGTATCCGCCTGAGTGTACCTTCAACAGGCTTATACTTTTTCGCTGGGCCAAGGGTCGCCTTCAATATTAATAAGAATTTCGCATATACCCAGTTTAAACAGCCCAATACCGATGCAGAATTGAGCGCCATGCACAAAACCTTGGTTTCGGGCCAGGTTGGTGTAGGATATGATATTATAGTTTCACCGGCTGCAAACACTACAATGATCAGTATTTCTCCGTTTGTTTCCTATCATCCATATTTTGGACAGGAGCCACGTAATATTGAAAGCTGGTCTGTTACAACAGTGCGTACAGGTATAGCACTAAAATTTGGTAAAGGGCATAAAGCTCCTGTTATACCACCACCTGCAGCGGCTATTCCAGTTGCGGTTCATGATTTTATTTTTACTGTTCAGACTCCAGGCAATGTATTAGTTAAGCATGAAGTAAGTGAGACATTACCACTGCTTGATGTGGTATTTTTTGATGACGGATCAACAGAAATTCCAACCAGGTATGTTATACTTACAAAAGAACAGGCAACTGATTTTAGGGAAGGACAGTTACAGCACGAACAATTAGAAAGCATGACAGACCGTTCTGCCGGGCAATTAAACGTTTATCATAATGTGCTGAATATTTTAGGTGATCGAATGCGGGCAAATCCCGAAACTACCATTTCTCTTGACGGAGCTTCAGGCAAAGGGCCAAAAGATGCCAAAGCGTTTGCAGAATCAATAAAACAATATTTAGTAGATGTATTTGGAATTAGTAGTTCAAGGATCACAACCCGCGGCAGCTTCAAAGCACATCCATCCTCAGAACAACCCGGGGGGACAAAAGAGCTTGTCCTGCTGCGTGCAGAAGACCGCAGGGTTGACATTGAAAGCGCTTCACCCGAATTATTAGCTGAAGTAGGCGGAGGGATGATGAAACCGGCTCAAATTACATCTACCCAGGTTAACCCGCTTGATAATCAGGTTATTTTTAAAGTCGACTCGGCCAAAGAATTACTTAAATCGTGGGCTATTGACGTTACAGATTCAAAAGGAATAGCCCAGCATTACGGACCATTCTCCGGAGACCAGCAAAATGTACCACAAGCCTCCATCCTGAGTGATAACCCTGGTGGCGACTATAAGATTGTAATGACCGCAGAGACAAATAGCGGGTCGGTTATTAAAAAAGAAAGTACAATTCATTTGGTACACCAGGACGATGCCGTTCAAAAAGGCTTCCGTTATAGTATCGTATTTGATTTTGATAAAGCGAAATCAGTGGCAGAGTATGATAAATTTTTAACTGGTATCGTATCACCCTTAATTGTTGATGGGGCCACAGTTAACATTCATGGGCATACGGATATAATCGGAGAAAAAGAACACAATCAAAAATTGTCGGACAACAGGGCCAAGGAAACCCAAAAGATCATTGAACATGCCATAGCCAATTCTGGCAGGGATCATGTGAAATTTGAAACTTCCGGCTTTGGCGCCGATCCTGCCCATTCACCTTTTGAAAACAATTTGCCCGAGGATCGTTTTTATAACAGAACAGTTATAATAGACATTATCCCGAATAAATAGAAAGCAGGTATTATTTAACTATATAATAAAGGCGGGAAATTTCCCGCTTTTGTTTTTTACCATGGTCGATTGCTATTAAAAACCATCCATGGTGAATTTTACTTTTGGCTTTAATAATCTATTGGGCTTAATTTTCACTAATTCGGGCACCCTACAATAATTGCACTACCTTTGTTATTTCCTCCAAGATTCATGAATCTAATATCTAAGAGTTTAATAATCGGTTTACAGACATCCATGTTGAAATAATGGCAGGTATCTATATCCATATTCCCTTTTGTAAACAGGCATGTCATTATTGCGATTTCCACTTCAGCACCTCGTTAAAATACAAGGACGACCTTTTACGGGCGCTGATAAAGGAGATAGGATTGCAAAAAACTTACTTAGCGGGCGAAAGCGTTGAAACCATCTACTTTGGCGGCGGCACACCATCCATATTAAGCGCTGATGAACTTAACCTGCTTATCAGTACTATAACCAAGCTGCACACGGTGGCCACAAATGCCGAAATTACCATTGAAGCTAACCCGGACGACCTTGATAAAGCCAAACTACAGGCACTGCGACAAACGGATATCAACCGGTTCAGCATAGGGATTCAGTCATTTTTTGATGAGGATTTGATGTGGATGAACCGGGTACACAGGGCTGCCGAAGCCGAAGCATCGGTAAAACGGGCACAGGACCTGGGCTTTGAAAACATTACGGTTGATTTGATCTATGGCTATCCCCTACTTAATGATACCAAATGGAAATATAATCTAGATAAAGTATTTGAGCTGGACATTCCCCACGTATCTTCCTACTCCATGACGGTTGAGCCGCAAACCGCCCTTGCAGCATTTATCAAAAAGAAAAAACAGGCACCAATGAACGACCAGCAAAGCGCCGAACAATTTGTTCTATTGATGGATGCTATGCAATCGCACGGATTTGAGCATTATGAGATCTCTAACTTTTGCAAGCCCGGCCATTATTCACGCCATAATTCAAATTACTGGAAGGGCGTAAAATATCTTGGCATTGGTCCGTCGGCACATTCCTTTAACGGTGAAACAAGGCAATGGAACGTGGCCAATAATGCAAAGTATATCCAATCGCTTGAAAAAGCGGAGATCCCCGCCGAAACCGAAGTGCTTACAGAAGCCGACCGGCTGAACGAATATACCATGACATCCCTGCGTACCATGTGGGGCCTCGATCTAAAAAAAATCATCAGTATCGCTGCCGGTGCCGATAGTCCATTGATTAAAGCTGCCGAACCTTTTTTTGAAAAGAGGTGGATTGAGAGAACGGAAGATATTATTACCCTCACTCCTATGGGTAAACTTTACGCCGATCATATTGCTTCGGAGCTATTTTTTTAGTGATCCGACTACTCTGCCACTTACATACTGCCTGTAGTAAATTCCCAAAAAACGCGTGCGACATCTACGTATTATATTCCGTATCGGTTTAAAACTACTTACACCCTACGGCTATACGAATTACCCGGTATTTAAAAACCGCCGCTAACAACCTGCCGTATCTCCAATAAAATTATAAACAAACACTCATGAAAAAATTAATTATCGCGGCCTTTGCAATAGCAACTATTGCCATAGCGCCAAAAGCAAATGCTCAAACTAAAATAGTTGGCGGCGCAGCCATGTATCCAACAAAAAACATTATTGAAAATGCCGTAAACTCAAAGGATCATAAAACACTCGTTGCTGCCGTTAAGGCTGCCGGTTTGGTTGAAACTTTAGAAGGAACAGGCCCGTTCACCGTATTCGCACCAACCGACGAAGCATTTAACGCTTTGCCCGCCGGAACAGTTGACAACCTGGTAAAGCCTGAAAACAAGGCCACACTAACTAAAATTTTAACTTACCACGTGGTTGCCGGTCGCTTAAGTGCTAAGGATCTGTGGATGCAGGTAAAAGCAGGCAACGGAAAAGCAGAATTAAAAACTGTTGAAGGCGGAACCTTAACCGTTATGGCCGAAGGTAAGAAGCTTTACCTTGTTGACGAAAAAGGTGGCAAGTCATGGATCACTATTTCTGATGTATTTCAAAGCAACGGAGTGATCCATGTTGTAAATGCAGTTTTAATGCCTAATTAAAAGGTTGGCAGTTTACAGTTGGCAATAAATGTCGCATGAAACTACAAAATTCGATTACCTATGTAAAGGCCGTCCAGATTGGGCGGCTTTCTTTGCGATATGATGGTTCAAAACCATTTTTAACAATTTGTTGATACACTTCGTTAATTTATTTCGTTATTTTGTTAAATTCCCGTTAGATAAGTTTGCGTTTCAGCTTATATTAAAGGGGAACCAACACGAAATATGAGCTTTATCCTCCGCCCTATTGATATTGTAGAAACCATTACCCCTGAAGATTTTACAGCTAATTATTTAAAGCCACGCCGTCCCTTAGTCATTAAGGGCCTTACAAAGGACTGGCCCGCGCGCGACAAATGGACACCTGAATTTTTACAAGGCGTGGTTGGCAGCAAGGTTGTGCCGCTTTATGATAACTCAAAAGCAGATCCTTCAAAACCGATCAATTCATCAGCCGCTGAAATGCCGTTCGATAAATACATCGACCTGATCATGTCGCAGCCTACCGAGTTGAGGATCTTCTTTTTTAACATATTTAAACAAGCCCCGGAACTACTGAACGATATCGTTTTTCCAAAAGATTTAATGGGCGGCTTTCTGGAAAGCATGCCATCCATGTTCTTCGGCGGATCAAACTCAGTTACCTTTTTACATTACGATATTGATCTTCCGCATTTATTCCATACACACTTTCACGGCAAAAAACATGTGATCCTGTTTGAGAACAAGTGGAAGCGTCGGTTATATTGCATTCCCAACGCAACTTATGCGTTGGAGGATTATGATGTATTGAACCCTGACATCAAAAAATTCCCGGCCCTTGATGGTGTTGAAGGCATAGAAGTATTTTTAGAACACGGCGATACCCTTTTTATGCCGACCGGCTACTGGCATTGGATGAAATACCTTACCGGTGGCTACTCCCTGAGCCTGCGCGCCTGGGACGCCTCCATTACACGGAAGGCAGCCAGCGTTTACAATGTTGCGGTAAAAGGTGGATTAGACAGCGTTTTAAAGATGGCATTCAAAGCAAATTATGCCCAATACCGCGAAAAACTGGCGGTTAAATGGGCCGATAAAGAACTGGCTGCGGGGAAACCGTATTAAATTTTGTAGAGACGCAAAATTTTGCGTCTCCCGCGAGAAAATCAAATCGTTTATTATCCCCTTTGCATATTGGTTGGAGACCGGATGCTCTACATTTTTGCGTGTATCACCTAATTTCTACAAACATAGTTTATAGGCCCTTCTGTACCAGTAAATCCTGCAAATCGCTTAAAACCCAAAATCGTGTAAAAAAATCAGCGCAATCATAATCATCATTCAAAATCAGCGGTTATCTTTACCACACTATGAAACACATCCTCTGCTTCGGCGAAATACTTTGGGACGCCTTCGGCGAAGAAAAAACCGCTGGTGGCGCACCTATGAATGTTGCCCGCCATTTGGTGCAACAACACATGAATGTTTTGTTTGCCAGCAGGGTTGGCAAGGATGCATCGGGCGACGGCCTGGTTGATTTCCTAAAAGGGAACGGCCTTTACAGCGAATTGATCCAAACGGACGAAAAACTACCAACCTGCGAGGTAACGGTTAGCCTTGATGACGCCGGTGTAGCTACCTATATCATCCCGGAACCGGTTTCGTGGGACAACATTCAAACCGAACCTGCGGTTACCAAGGCGGCAGCACAAGCCGCTGCCATTGTTTACGGCAGCCTGGCCTGTCGTGAGGAAGCTACAAAGGATACCTTATTAAATCTGTTACAGGAAACCACCGCGTTAAAAGTATTTGATGTAAACTTGCGACCGCCGCATTATACACTATCCACCATTGAAACATTAGTTGCGGGTGCTGATGTTATCAAAATGAATGAAGACGAAGCAGCTCTGCTTATCGGTGGAAATACTGACAATTTAAAAGAGAACATTATTGAGTTTCAAAAAAAATATCATCCAAAAACCATTTGCGTAACCCGCGGCGAACACGGCGCTATGGCCTGGCATGATTATGAGTTTTATGAGCACCCGGGTTGTCCAGTATCTGTGGTGGACACCGTAGGCGCGGGCGATGCTTTTTTAGCGGCGTTTGTTTCGGGATTGCTGAAAAACGAGCCTATGCAGCAGTTAATTGAGCGTGCTTGTTTGGTAGGATCATTTGTAGCGGGTAAGCGTGGGGCCAATCCGGTATATGACGAAAGTTTGCTGGCGAAATTTTAAAAAAAGCGGAATAAATCGTAGGGGCGTATAGCATACGCCCTGTATGCGCGTAAGATTCCATGTATTCGTATATCTATTGTTTAGGGCGTATGCTATACGCCCCTACGACTACAATTGGCAGATGGTGTCACCGTTCATTCAAAGCCCCATTTACTTCTTGCCACTCCCCGTCCCCCCCCTATTGTCATTCAATCCTAACAATTCCATTTAAAACCAGCTTTTGAAAACTTTTGCAGAAAATAATCCGTTATTTTATATCAGAAAGGGTACCCTATGCGCGGATTTGAATTTTCGAAGTTTAAACCCAATCAAATCCCACAAGGCGGATTTGAGGAATTACTGAAATTATTTTTGGAGTTGCTTAATTATACATCGGGCGATGCAGGCGAAGCTTTAGCCTGGATGAACGAGCTCGACAAGCAATATAACCTTACCAACGACGAGTACGGGATGGGCGATTTTATCGATGAGCTCAAACAAAAAGGCTACCTGAGCGATGATGAACAAAACGGCGAGTTTCGCATCACTGCGAAAACCGAGCAAAGCATCCGCCAGTCGGCATTGGAAGAGATCTTTGGCAAGCTAAAGAAATCTGGCAAAGGCAATCACCGTTCGCCGAATTCCGGCCAGGGTGATGAAAAAAATGCGGAGCGCCGGGAGTTTGAGTTTGGCGACAGTTTGGATCAGATCAACATGACGCAATCTATCCACAACGCCCAGGTTAACCACGGCATTGGCGACTTCATGATGACCGAACGCGACCTGGAAGTGGAGGAAATGGATTACAAAACCCTTACCTCTACGGTGCTGATGATCGATATTTCACACTCCATGATCCTTTATGGCGAAGACAGGATTACCCCGGCAAAAAAAGTAGCTATGGCGCTGGCTGAACTGATCCGCACCAAATATCCAAAGGACACGCTGGACATCGTTGTATTCGGCAATGATGCATGGCCTATAACATTAAAGGATTTGCCTTATTTACAGGTTGGCCCTTATCATACCAACACTTACGCCGGGCTTGAGCTGGCTACCGACCTGCTGCGCAGGCGCAAAACATCCAACAAGCAGATCTTTATGATCACCGATGGCAAGCCCACCTGTTTAAAGGAAGGCACAAAATACTACAAGAACAGTATCGGACTCGACAGGAAAGTGGTTAACAAAACCCTGAACATGGCCGCTCAATGTAAGCGACTAAAGATCCCGATCACCACGTTTATGATCGCTAAGGACCCCTACCTGCAGCAGTTTGTTCGCAAGTTTACCGAAACCAATGGAGGCAAGGCTTTTTACAGCTCGCTGAATGGTTTAGGCGAATACATTTTTGAAGATTATATTAAGAATAG
The DNA here is from genome assembly GCA_030775685.1 of Bacteroidota bacterium. Classification (GTDB taxonomy): domain Bacteria; phylum Bacteroidota; class Bacteroidia; order Sphingobacteriales; family Sphingobacteriaceae; genus Mucilaginibacter. Next base: position 331,236 of record JALYIP010000036.1, on the reverse strand, counting down.
AAGAAAAACAGTGCGGTAATGTGCGGATGTGCAAATATGCAGATGTGCGGATTCCAACCCTATAAAACAATTCACTGGGCGTACACGATTTAACTATCCGACAAGCACCAATGAACTAATGAACCATTGAACTAATGAACAAACAAGAAATAACAACCCTCGGACAGTTAAAGAAAACGGATTATAAAAGCCGATCGGTTAAGGACGAGTTGCGGGAAAACCTGATTAAGCAATTACAAAAGGGCGGCGGCGGCTTTGAGGGCATTATCGGCTTCGAGGATACCGTAATTCCTGATCTGCAAACTGCGATATTATCCCGTCACAACATTTTGTTGCTGGGCTTGCGTGGCCAGGCGAAAACCCGTATTGCCCGTTTGCTGGTAAATCTGCTGGATGAGTGGATGCCGTATATCGAGGGGTCTGAATTATATGACGACCCTCTTGCACCTATATCGTGGTTCGGTCATCATGAGGTTTTGGCCAAGGGGGATGACACACCCATCGGCTGGATCCATCGTTCTGAGCGTTATACTGAAAAGTTGGCCACCCCTGATGTTACCGTAGCCGACCTGATTGGCGACGTTGACCCTATTAAGGCCGCTACCATGAAGCTTACCTATTCGGATGAGCGTGTGATCCATTTTGGCCTGATCCCGCGTGCACATCGCGGTATATTTGTGATCAATGAGTTGCCCGATCTTCAGGCACGGATACAGGTATCGCTGTTCAATATTTTACAGGAAAGAGATATCCAGATCCGCGGGTTCAAATTGCGTTTACCATTAGATATCCAGTTTGTGTTTACCGCAAACCCAGAAGATTATACCAACCGTGGTTCTATAGTGACGCCGTTAAAGGACCGTATAGAAAGCCAAATCCTTACCCACTACCCGCGCTCAGTTGAAATTTCAAGGAAAATCACCCAGCAGGAAGCATCGATCTCTGCCGATCAAAAGGCGAATGTTGAGGCCGACGGACTAGTAAAGGATTTGGTTGAACAAATTGCCTTCGAAGCACGTAATTCTGAATATATTGATAAAAAATCAGGTGTGTCTGCCCGTTTAACCATATCAGCCTATGAAAACCTGATCAGCAATGCTGAACGGAGAATGCTAATTAATAATGAGAAAAACACATTTGTTCGCATTGCCGATTTCCTTGGGGTGATCCCTGCCATTACCGGTAAAATCGAGCTGGTTTATGAAGGCGAGCTGGAGGGCCCGGGCAAGGTGGCAAACATCCTGATCGGTAAAGCCATCAAAACGCTGATGCTCCAGTTTTTCCCCGACCCTGAAAAGGCCAAGAAGGCAAAAGCACCAAACCCTTATGCCGAGATCATTAACTGGTTTAGCGAAGGCAATAATTTATCCTTAGTAGACGAGTTACCACAGCAAGACTATAAAAAGGCATTAAACTCAGTGACCGGTTTAAAAGCGCTGGTGAAAAAACTCCATCCGCGTTTAACTGAAAACCAGGATTTGCTGCTAATGGAATTTGTGTTGCACGGGCTGTCGGAATTCTCTCAATTAAGTAAGGGATTTTTGGATAATGGCTTCGCATTTTCGGATATGTTCAACAGTTTGTTTAATTTGCAGCCGGATGATGACGATCTGGATCTTGATGATGACCGTTATTAATCCTATAAATTTTTATCCTGTATAAATGAAGGGACAAGCCCTCCACATCATCTTAATAGTTCCTGTTCTGCTGCTCCTCGACCTGTATGTTTTTAGCGGGTTGCTTGGTGCGTCAAAGAAAAAGCTGTTCCTGCAAAAAAAATGGTTTCGGAATTTTTATTGGATCTCTTCGATTTTCCTGTTAACGGGTTTAATAATTGTAATTTTTGTAAAAATAGGAATGATGGTAAGGCTGGCATTTGTTGTGCTGTTCTTCCTGGTATTCATATTTAAGGTCTGCTTTGTCCCGTTCCTGCTTATTGACGATGTACGCAGGCTAATCATAGCCACTAAAAATCGTTTCAAAAAGACCGGTAGGCCGGTATCGAATACACCCACTGATAACAAGGCTATAAGTAATACGCCTGTCCCTTCCATTCCCCGTTCGGAATTTTTGATGAAGGCGGGTTTATTGGCAGGTGCAATTCCCCTGGCAGCTATAAAGCTGAATATGAAAAGCGGCCTTTATGACTATCACATCATCCGCAAAAAACTTTATCTCCCCAATTTACCAAAGGCATTTGATGGTATTAGGCTCGGCCAGATCTCTGATATTCATTCAGGTAGCTTTTATGATAAAAAAGCGGTAACCGGTGGCGTTGAAATGCTGATGCGCGAAAAAGCGGATTTCATATTTTTTACCGGCGACCTGGTGAACGTATTAAGCGGGGAAGTAAAGGATTACCTTGATATTTTCAGCAAGGTAAAGGCACCATTGGGAGTTTATTCCTGCCTCGGCAATCATGATTACGGCGATTATTCGTGGTGGCCGGATGCTGCATCCAAACGTAAAAACTTTAACGAAATAATAGGCGCCCACAAAACCATGGGGTACGACCTGCTGATGAATGAAAATAGGCGATTAAAGGTTGATGGTGAAGAAATAGGCATACTAGGGATCGAAAACTGGGGCGAACTGAGTCGCTTCCCAAAATACGGACGTATGGATCTCGCCGTTAAAAACACCGATGATCTGCCTGTAAAATTACTGCTGTCGCACGATCCATCACACTGGCGGGCGCAGGTGTTACCGGAATACCCGCAAATCGATGCAATGTTTTCGGGCCATACGCATGGCATGCAAATGGGCATAAGAACAGAAAATTTTCAATGGAGCCCCGTCCAGTATATTTACAATGAATGGGCTGGTCATTACCAGCAAGGCCATCAGCAATTGTACGTAAACGTAGGTTATGGCTTTTTAGGATTAGCCGGACGTGTTGGAATATTGCCGGAGATTACGATATTTGAACTAAAAGCCGGGACAGATCCAAAACATAAAATTGCATAGACCGGCTATCAACCTTTGAAAATGAAAAAAGCATTTAAGCCTGTTTTTGATTTTCTGCTCTTCAGTAATATCTTCATGTCGTTATGTGCGGTTGCACAGGCGCTGCTTACTTTTTATCTAATAGGATCAAAACCCGTCTTCACGGTATTAGGTTTACTTTTCACTTCAACTCTGGGCATCTATAACTTTAGCATCCTCGCCACCAAAACAGGCGATCCACTAAAATCGCCGTATGTACGGGTTCGCTGGTTCTTTTCGCATTACAGGTTAATGGTAACACTTACTATTGTCTCCTTACTATCATTAGTGCCGCTATTTGTACTGCTTTCGATGGAGTCAAGGATACTGCTGATTTTCCTGGGGGTTATCTCCTTTTTTTATAGCATTCCAATATTCACCATAGGCGACCAAAAATTTGGCTTAAGGCATATTCCGTGGTTAAAGCAATTCCTGATAACATTGGTGTGGACAATGAGTGTTGTGTTACTACCTATCCAGGAATCACTGCATTTCCATTTAACCACTATCTCGCTGCACGATACAACTATTCTTATTGCCAAACGCTTTTTGTTTATTGCTGCACTCACCATTCCGTTTGATATCCGCGACTTGTTTGACGATCGCAAATCAGGGTTAAAAACGGTACCCACTGTTTTAGGAGAGAAAAACGCATACCTGTTTTGCCAAATATTGCTAGGCGGATATGTTATTTTACTGCTTCTTTTTACACATGGTAGCTTTGATCATAACTTTTTGGCGCTTACACTCTCAGTAATATTAACCGGCTGGCTCATTTTTAAATCGAAATGGGAAAAGAATGAGTACTACTACTTTTTTTATATGGATGGCGTACTAATACTTCAATACCTGGTAGTGATACTGTTTAACTGGGCCTGGACATTCTTTTGATCCAAACCAGGAATGGCAATTTATGTCATAAGTTCTAATATCTTTTCAACTCAATGGCAGCCAATTACAACAATTCAGCCTGGTTTTATGACCGCCTATCCGCGCTGGTTTATGGGCGCGCGTTAATCAACGCACAGGTTTACCTGCTACAGTTTGTTCCAGCAAATGCCAGCGTGCTTATTGTTGGGGGCGGAACAGGTTGGATACTGGACGAACTTACCAAAATACATCCATCAGGCCTGCAAATCACCTATGTTGAAGTCGCTGCGGATATGATGGCCCTGTCGAAAAAACGGAACATCGGCGCCAACGAGGTGTTTTTTATAAACGATGCTGTTGAAAATATAGATTCCCGCGATTTCGCTGTGGTTATAACTCCTTTTTTGTTTGATAATTTCACCGAAGAAACTACCACAAAAGTTTTCACCCATATCCATAAATCGCTTAAAGCTAATGGAATTTGGCTCATTACCGACTTTCAACTCACCGGGAAATGGTGGCAAAATGTTTTGTTGAGATCGATGTTTTTGTTTTTCAGAACCATATGCGGGATAGAGTCATCATCTTTGCCTGATGTTGAAAAGCAGTTTGAGCTTCACGGCTACAAAATAATTGAAGAGCATACTTTTTATGGAGATTTTATAAAATCCTCCGTCTATAAATTAGCTTAAAGTTTTCTGTTACATCAATTGCCGGCAATTTGCCAGGTCAAAAAAAGCATTGATAATTGCCTTGCCATCAACCAGTTTTTTATTTCCCGGGTCGTTTTTTAGCAAGTCAGGATAATACCTGAAGCTATGGTATTTTCCATTTAATTTGATCTCCACAACATAGTCGCTTTGAGAAGGCCCTTCCATCGTAGGCAAGTCTTTACCGCCTTCAAAAGATTTTTTATCAGGGAAGTCAAACAACCCCAATTGAATCAGTTTGGTAAAGTTAGTATCCGTTTTAAGATTTATCTGACGCTGATCTTCTTTGATCCATATGGATTCATAGGTGCCCAATTTAATTCCCGGTGTGCCATCAGATAACATCGCGACATAGCGGCAGTCATACAATTCGGCCAACAATTTGTGCTTATTCCTTTTCAATATGATCATTATAAAACGGTTCCCTATATCAGCCGTTTTAACAAAACACCTTGCCTCAAAATCATCTTTGGATTGAGCCAGTGGTTTTGTAAACTTATACTTAATAAGCAGTGAATCTTCCTTAATGTAGCGCTCCTTTAAACTAAGGGTATCGACGCCAAATTTGGCGATGGTATATATTTTACGGGCAATGTTAACTGTAGTTTGCCCATATACAATGCCATTGGTGAGCAGCAAAAATGCACAAACTACCGTCCCCCTTAAATAAGATTTAAAAGCCATCAATTACTCGAAAATATCGCTATCCGTTATAAACAAACTTATACCCTATCCCCCTCACCGTCTGCAAATACTGCGGCGAATCAGGATTTGATTCTATCTTTTTGCGCAAGCGCACAATATGCATATCAAGGGTACGGGTGTTTACGTCGGCGTTGTAGCCCCAAACTTCCATCATCAGCTCTTCGCGATTAATCACTTTGTTCTTATTCTTGAGGAAATAAAGCAGGATGCGGTTTTCCAATATGGTAAGTTCAATTTTCCGGCCTTCCTTCACCAGCAAATGCGTATTGGGCAAATGCTCCATGTTGGCAAACTTGTATGATTCCGCCTTCTCGCTATTCAATGAAAACTTGATCTTATTATCAATCATCGCCACCAAAACATCCATATTAAATGGTTTGATGATATAATCAGAAACACCGAAGTTATAGGCTGCTATTTTATCAACATCCTGCGCCTTTGCGGTCATCATAATCACCAGGTTATCAAAACCCTTTTCTCTAACGTTAGTACAAACTTCAGAGCCTTGTTTGCCGGGCAGCATCCAATCCAGCAGAACAATGTCAGGCAATTCCTGTAGAATTATTTTTTCGGCATCGTCGCCATTGGCGGCTTCCAAAACTTTATAACCTTCGCTTTGCAGCCGTTCGGCTATCAGGAAACGCAGGTTTTCGTCATCTTCAACCAGCGCAATTTTTATTTCTTTATTCATATCTTAATTTTCATAGGGTAAGGTAACTATAAACTCCGACCCTTCATTTACCTTGCTGTTAACAATTATTTCTCCGCTCATAAAATTAACCAGTTCTTTGCAAAAAGCCAAACCCAGGCCTACACTTCCATTTTGGTTGTACTGGTTCTCTATCCTGTAAAATTTCTTAAATACATTGGTCAGTTCATCATTATTAATCCCTATCCCTTTATCCCTGAACGAGAAGACAATGTTTCGTTTAACATTCGTTACATTTATAGTAAGCTCTTTTTTTTGAGGGTGCGAATATTTGTAGGCGTTCTCTATCAGGTTTTGAAAAACACTTCCCAATAAAACCGGGTCAGTATAAAACTGGTCAACGCCATGTACCTTGTAATTAATATTAAAGTCGGGATATTTAATCCTGAATGTTTCAATATATCCCTTTACAAAGTTCCCAACGTTTATCTCTTCCTCCTTTATATTAATCGACTTGTTTTCAAGCTGTGTAAACGACAACAGCTTATTCATAAGTTCATTCAGTTTATCGGCCTCCTCATTCAAAATCCGTCCGTACTGCTTACGCTGGCGTTCAGTTAGCTCACTATCTCCACTCAGGTTCGATCCCGCAATCTTTATTACGCTAACCGGCGTTTTAAACTCGTGCGTAAAATTATTTATAAAATCGTATTGAAGCTTAAATAGTTTGATGTTAACACTTAAGTTACGATAAATTAGCCAGCCGATAAGCACCAAAAAACAATAAACTAACAATACCATTGCTCCTATCGGCATAAAACGGCGGTTAATTTCGGTATCAAGATAATTTGGTGCCGAACTGAAATATAATTTAAAATCGGAGAAAGCGCCCGGTAGCGCCACTTCGGTAATCAGGTTTCCATTCTGGTTATCGAGCGGGTCATATACAACAGGCTGTATGGTAACATCCTGGTATAGCTCCCTGTGTGTATTTTTAACCTTGAGCTTATTAGGATCGAGAAAAAAAGTCATCATATTTTGCTTATAATATGATGAAGAGTTAGGGTGCCGCCGCAACTCCCTGAATATTTTTACATCCTCACGCCGAAGAATATTGGAGTAACTTATCTTTCCGGGTTTAACATCATAAAACGACCTGAATATTTCATCCTGTGTTGAGCTGCGCGAAGTATCTGAAAATGTAATATAACTGGCAAGTTTGTCGGCCATTTCTTTAAAATCAGGCTCATCAATAGTGTTCCAAACCCTAAGGCCCTCGACATTCCCGTTTTTAGGCCAATAGTGATACATGGATCTGATGGTTATCCCCAAATTATTTTTACCAGATGTACCGTTCTTCAGGTTACCTATCTGTGCATCATAGAAAACCATTCGCCTTACAAAACTATAATCATGAAATACCGAATCTGCATATTTGGCTGCAGATGCAGAATCAAGAAATCCCTGGTATGACGTTATCTCCGGAATTTTATATTGAAACAGGTCGTAATAGGGCTTTGTAGTTTGCTCAAGTACATCGATTTTTTTTGAGGCAAATTCATTTTCAACGTATTTGGCGTTAAGATTATAGGAAACAAAAAGAGCGATTATAAAGATCACCGATATAAGCACCAGGAAGATGATGACGAGCGAAAAATTTTTCCGGTAAACGTTAAGATGCTTTTTCATAAGCGGTTAGGGTTTAACCCGCATATTTTCATCCAAAAACTTTTCAATTTCGGCATACATTTCCATCCTGTTTGCCTGGCTCTTAAAAACAGTACGCTCCATTGGCTTCAAAAAGTATTTCACTTTATCATTGCCATTCTGCTTTTTCAGTTCCCGTACAAACTGGTTTAGCTCACTTATGTTTGCCCTGTCGTCGCGGGCACCCTGAAAAATAAGTAGCGGTGCTTTAATCTTGCTTGTATTAAATACCGGTGAGATGGCCCTGAACTGGCTGGCATCAGTTTCAGGATTACCGACACGTTCATACAACATTTGCACAAGAGGTTTAAAAAATGGTGGCGCATCCTTAAAATAAGTGAAGAAATTGATGAGACCATGCTGTATGATGGCACAGTTATATAACCCGGGGTGAAAAGATAGACCATATAAAGCAGAAAAACCGCCAAATCCTCCGCCAAAAATGGCTATTTTTTTAGGGTTGGCTATTTTTTTGCTAATGAGCCAATTAACACCATCTGTAATATCCTGTTGTATTTTTCCGCCAACTTCCTTAAATCCGGCGCTGTGAAAAGCTTTTCCAAACCCGGTTGACCCCCGGTAATTAATCTGGAAAACAGCATACCCACGATTAGCCAGGAATTGAACTTCCGGATTATAACCCCAACCAATATGGCTAAAAGGGCCGTCATGCGGCATCACCACAACCGGTAGGTTGGTTTTTTTTGACCCAAGTGGTAAGGTAAGATAACCGTTGATGGTCATTCCATCGCTTGCTTCGTACGATATCGAATCCATGGTGCATAACTCATCCGATTTAAGCGTTGAGTTGATGTCCCCCAGCTTGGTTAATTTCCCGGTATTTTTTTCGTACAGGTAATAGGAGCCGGGGTTACGATCTGTATAGGTGGTAATTATAAACTTATTTTCGGCGCTATCCCTGTCGGTAATATCTATTTGATTCCCTTTTAGTTGTTCAGCTAATTTGTTGTAAATATTCTTTGTCTCCTGGTCAAGAAAATACTTCCGGGGCTTTGCAGCGTCCCACGACACAAATTCTATTTTCCGCTTATTTTTTGAATAGCCATAATCCTGGATGTCGGCATTTCTTAAAGAAAATATCTCCCTGCGTTCTTTGCCGTCAACAGCGTTAATTTCAACAAGCGCAGATTTGTCCCTGTTGGTGTTTGACAGGGCAAAAAAATAGCCCCCTTCCCCTGTGAATGCTATAGGCTTAACGGAAGTTTTAAAATTGTTGGCTATAATTCGCTTAAATGGCTCCTTATCGTTCGGACGGTAAAGTATAGCCTCATCAACGCCGTCAGACGCCTTAACCAACCGGATCTTACCGTCTGCATCCGGATACCATTGCGTTATATTACCCGGGTTAACCAGGTAGGTGTTTAATTCGCCTGTTTTTATATTCAGCCGATAGATATCGAAGTTAGCGGAGTCACGCTTGTTCATCCTGATGTTTACAATATCAGGTTCCTGTCTATTGCGACTTACGACAGCTATCCGCACCTTTTTTTGTGAGATAACCTCGTGTACCCTCAAATCGGAAATGTTAAGGGCAAACATCCTGATCTCGTTATCAGCAATTATATCCTGAAAAAAAACCAACTGGTTATTATATGTCCAGAAATAATCGCCCCTCACCGAATAATCGATAAACGAAGTGGCCATTTGTTCCTTGCCATCTGCTAATGACTGAATAAACAGGTTCTGTTTATCCCTATATGGCTTTAGGTAGGAAATATATTTTCCATCCGGCGAAATTCTGTAGGCCAGTTTTTCCGGGGTTTTAAAAAAGTCAATTATGGGAATAGGCGCAGCCTGGTGCTTACAGGCGGTTAAAGCAGCCACTATACCAATAAACAGTAATGTTTTAAAATGCCTCCACATTGGTTTACTCCCGGGTATTTTTAATCAGGTTAAATTATACAATAAACTTTAGCTATTCAAACTGTCACTACAATTTTACCAGTAGTTAAATTTGATGACATGAAGACCTTGTAATTTGATGATTTTTAAAAAAGTAAACCGGCTTAGCTCTTCATTTTCAAATCCTCAAATCAGCTAATCTTCAAATTAAATACCCTATTTTTGAAATAATGAAGAAGTTCCTCTTATGTGTTATGTTGACCTGTGCAGTTGGTGCGAAGCTATTCGCGCAGGACAATGACTTACTGCTGGCCAAGCAATATGCAGCTAACGGCGAAGAACAAAAGGCGCTTGATATCTATCAAAAGCTTTACAAACAGAATAATGAGGAGTTTTTTACTGTTTACATGACCAGCCTGCTCGGGTCAAAAAAGTTTGATGATGCCATAAGTATCGCTAAAAAGATGATCCGCAAGCATCCCGAGGACCGCCAGTACAATATTATGCTCGGAACAGCATATACCCAGCAGGGCTCCATTGAAAAGGCAGACGCAATATATAACGACCTTATAAAAAACCTGCCGGTTGACCAGGGGCAAATTTCCATGCTTGCATCCTTATTTTACCAGAATGCCAATGTAGATTATGCTATAAAAATCTTCATACAGGGCCGTAAGCTGCTGCAAAACGACCAATTGTTTTCGTATGAATTGATCAACCTTTACCGTTACAAAAGAGATAAAGCTTCGCTGGTTGAGGAATACCTGAATTTTTTACCGTCCAACCCACCGTTTATAACCCAGGCTGAAAACACCATGTCGACCCTGTTTGAGGGGCCCACGGATTATGACCTATTAAAGATCGCCTTGTTGAAAAGGATCCAGAAAGACCCGCAACAAACCATATATCCTGAATTGCTTACCTGGCAATTTTTGCAACAAAAGCAATTCGATATGGCATTAAACCAGGCGCTGGCATTAAGCAGGCGTCAAAATGATGACGGCACAAATATTTTCGACTTGTGCCGTACGCTGGTTTCCAACGAGGCTTATGATGCCGCCATCCGGGGTTATGAATTTCTTGTTAGCAAAGGAAAGGATCAGCAATACTACATTCCCGCGAAAATTGAACTGATCAATACAAAAAACCTGCGGGTAACATCAGGCAAATACGTTAAAGAAGACTTGCTGAGCCTTGAAAAGGATTATAACGACCTGCTAACCGAATTTGGTAAAAACGCCAATACGGCGTTCGCTATGCAAAAACTGGCTAACCTGGAGGCCTTTAAACTGCATAAAATTACAGATGCCCAACAACTGCTGGACGAAACCATCAAAATTCCTGGGATCCGGTCCAATTTATTGGCAAGCTGCAAGCTGGATCTTGGCGATGTTATGCTTTTAAATAACCAGCCCTGGGATGCTACATTATTGTATAGCCAGGTTGAAAAGGACTTTCCAAACACTACAGTTGGCCAGGACGCAAAATACCGCAACGCCAAGCTGGCTTACTATACTGGTGATTTTACGTGGGCAAAGGGGCAGCTTGATGTGCTGAAAGCTGCCACATCGCAACTGATAGCCAACGATGCATTAAATCTTTCGTTACTGATCTCAGATAATATCAGCGCTGATACCAGTGGCGCAGCATTAAAAATTTATGCACGGGCTGATCTCCTGATATTTGCGGAACAACCCGAAAAGGCACTAATCACCCTTGATAGCATCGACGTAAAATACCCTGGTAATTCCCTCACCGACGATATTTTAATGGCCAAGGCACGCCTGTTCATCCAGCAAAAAAACTACGCAGATGCGGTACCGTTGCTTAAAAAAATAGCCGAAGAACACAGCTTCGATCTTTGGGCAGATGACGCCGTTTTTATGCTGGGCGATATCTATGAAAACCAGCTTAACGACAAGGAGAAGGCAAAAATCTACTACCAGAAAATCATTACAGACTATTCAGGCAGCTTGTATATAAACGAGGCCCGAAAACGTTTCAGGTTATTACGGGGTGATAAGAATGAAGGGGCATCATAGTCATTAGTGAAAAGTTAACAAGGGCGAGGATTGTTTTAACATTACAACCTTTCAACATTACAACATTACAACAACCCGTCAACTAAAATTAATACCTTTGCTCCCGATGATCATATTTAACGATACAGTAATTGTGGATGAGAGTATCCACGAAAAATGGCTTAGCTGGGTAAAGGAAGTGCATATTCCGGCGGTGATGGCAACCGGCTATTTTAAATCGTACCAAGTGTTGAACGTTATCGATTCTCCTAATGAGGGAGTAACTTATTGCGTACAATATTATGCCGAGAATATCGAAAACTTCAACCAGTTTTACAACAAGCATCTGCACCAGCTGCAGGCAATCCATAACCAGGAGTTTGAAAACCAGTTTGTAATATTCAATACATTAATGAAAACCGTTGACTAAATATGAAGGTTACTGAAACTGATATTAAAGGCCTGCTGATAATTGAGCCACGCATCTTCACCGATGACAGGGGCTATTTTTACGAAAGCTACAACGAAGCTAAATTTATCGAAGCCGGTATTACTGTCGATTTTGTACAGGATAATCAATCCTTTTCACACAAGGGCGCATTGAGAGGCTTACATGGCCAGGCCGATCCGTTTGCACAGGGCAAGCTTGTTCGTGTTATCAACGGCCGGGTGTTGGACATTGCTGTTGATATCCGTAAGAGCTCACCTACTTACGGCAAATATTTCTCAATAGAGTTAAGCGGAGATAACAAAACAATGTTTTGGATCCCCGCCGGCTTTTTACATGGCTTTGCTGTTTTAGAAGACAATACCATCTTTACCTATAAAGTAAATAACTACTACGACAAAGCCTCCGAGATCGGCGTGTTGTGGAACGACCCAACATTGAATATAGACTGGGGCCTCGCTCCAGGCGAAGCGATCATTTCTGCAAAGGACGAAATTCTTCCAGCGTTTGACGTATTTAACAGCCCCTTCTAATTTTGTCTGAATCAGAATTTTCAGAATCAAAGAATTTTCAAGATGCTTAGATTCTGCTAAATTTCTAATTCTGAAAATTCTGATTCAGATAAAATTTATTGCTTTATCAGGTTGTACAGCTCATCCAGCTTTGGGCTAAGGATGATCTCGATTCGCCTGTTATGGGTACGGGCATCAGCACTATTTCCAGTATCGATTGGCTGGTACTGGCTTTTTCCAGTGGCGGTAAGCCTTTTCGGATCTATCTTTTCAACCTCGGTTAAGTAGCGGCAAACTGATGTAGAGCGCAGCACGCTTAAATCCCAGTTATCCTTTATCTGTCCAAGGTTAATTACTTTTTTATCGTCTGTATGGCCTTCAACCGCAATGTTAATTTCGGTCTCTTTATTAAGTACAATTGCCAGTTGCTCAAGCGCTTGTTTGCCACGGGCATCAATCACTATACTTCCGGACGGGAACAGCAACTTATCGGTAAGTGATACATAAACCTTCCCTTTCCTGATATCAACCGATAAACCATTTTGCTGAAATCCGAGCAGGGCTTTTTGCAATTTATCCTTTAACGCATTGGTAGCTTCATCGCGCTTGTGCAGGGCATCCTCCACTTCCTTTAATCGAGCCTCGCGTTTCTTAAGGTCAGACGATAGTTCATTTACTCTTGATGAGCTTGCGTTAAAGTTACTGTTAAGCGCAGTGTACTTATCGTTAAGCGAACCGTAGGTGCCTTTTAATCCCTCGTAATTTCCCTGGAGCTCTCTTAGTTCGCGGTGCAGGCGCATGGTGTCGGCGCGTAGCATGGCTACAGTATCCTGCATGGCATTGCTGCGCATTGAAAGTGAATCGCGCTCGGCGACTAAGGCTTTATATTTTTTAGGTGACATCACCACGCATGAACTTACGGCAAGACAAACGGTGGCGGCAAATAAAATGAATCTGATTTTCATAGTAGTATTAACGTAGATTAAGCAATAGCATTATTTAAAAAAACATTCAACGGGTAAATTTTCCTGCAAACGTCAGCAATAATTTCATCCGCATTTTTTTTCGACAGTTCATTATTCTCCAGGTAATGGAAAGCAACAAAGCTTTTGAGTTTCAGCAATTCTATATTCTCGTTCTCTGCATCGTAATCTCTGGGAACTGTTTTTAGCTGGTCCTGTTTCCTGAATTCGCCAAATAACTTAATAAATTCCGGATCGTCAATTATTTTTTTTAGATCGTGGGCATTATAGTCGATTTCCTGGCGGATGGCCTTTAAATGAGGTACTTCCGGCATCCAATATCCACCCGCTACGAACGATTTCTCGGGAGAGATTTGCAGGTAATACTCCGCGCCACCAAGCTTATGCCCTTTAGTGGGGATACTAACGCCAAAATTATTTTTATACGGTGTTTTATTTTTGCTGAAGCGGATATCGCGGTAAATGCGCATCACACATTTTTTAGGATCAAGATCCGTATCGATGTTGGGATCGATCTTTTGCATCAGCTTGATAAGCTTTGCGGCAAACTCAATCACATTTTCACGGGCAGCATCGTACCGCTCCTTATTGGCCTGGAACCATTCGCGGTTATTATTTTCAACCAGTTCTTTTAAAAAATCAAAGGTATGGCGTTGTATCATCGATATCTAAATGGGGCTGATAATTTATTTTGGGTGATAACCAGTATAAAAGTAAAACTCGGGAATACCTGAAATTTATTGGGGACAGCAACAAAAGGCCTATCAATATAGTCGCTGTATAAAGCCACGGTGAATCGGCATTATGTGTAACAGCATACGTGGCAGCGACCAGACCAAATCCCTCGAAAACATTTAATGCATAGCTCACATACATGGCTGCGTAAAAATATCCCGGCTCTATTTCAAAGTGCAGGTTACAGTGTGGACAATGATCATAAATTTTGTTTGACCCAAAATTGTAAAAACCACCGCTGAACATAGCTCCGCGCCTGCAACGCGGGCACTTGGTATGCAGCATTGCCCACGATTTTGGTGTTTGAGGGGAATTGTTCATAGTTCTATTTAGTCCATGGTCTATAGTCCATAGACCATGGTGGAACGCGAATACAAAATATTGTCTCTTAAATCTATGGACCATTGACTATGGACCATTAACTACTTCTCAGTTCAAATTCAATTTCTCGTCGCGTATGTTCAGGTTAACATTTTTACGGCGATATTTTTTGTACCAGATGATTCCTGCAACAGTAACCGCAAGGTAAGGTGCGCCAAGTAAAAACAAGATACCATTATTAAGTCCGTTTGCAGCTGAACCTCCATTGGCTGAATTACTTGCAACCGTAGCAGCGCATTGTGCGCATTGTGCATTAGCAGATATGGCGCTTATCACCATCAAGCCAAATACAACCAGGAATAATGTAGTTTTTACGCTTGTTTTCATGGGGCAAATTTAATTAATAATAAGTTAGCAATCAATTGCTGGTTTGCTCCACTTTGAAATTGCACACCAGCACCATCGCCCGTTATTATTCAATTTTTACTAGCAACCGTATGTTTCTGCGGCACATTAAGCTCTTTTGAAACATCCAACGTTTACTTCTCAATAAAAATAATATGGTGAAATCATCAGGTAAACAATAACGCCGGTAACAGTTACATACAGCCAGATCGGGAACGCCCATCTGACCAGCTTTTTGTGCTTTTCCACCTGCATCTTTAAACCATGGTAAAAGCTGAGCAGGATAAGCGGCAAGACGCCGGCAGCCAGGATAATGTGCGTTATTAATATTACGTAATAAACATATCTTAAACTTCCGGCAGCGGCCATTTCAGCAGCAGATAACTTACCATCGCCATCAAGGTCCCCATAGTGAGCTTCGAGGGATAGGTAGTGATATAAGATATATGACACCAAAAAAATTGATGAAAGACAAAACGCCGCGATATTGATACGTTTATGCCAGGTGACGTTACCATGGGTAATAAAGTATAAGGATATCAGTAATAAAACACTACAGGTGCCATTTATTATGGCATTCAACTTCGGTAGCATAAAAGTAAACGATGGGATCACCGTCGGCCTCGGAATAATCTTCAAACTCAAAATAAATACCACCAGGAACACAAATACGGAAACCCCGGCCACGAAACGGAATATAAATTTATCAGTCATTGCTATTACAATATGCGTTCTAATTAATATAGGTTAATCAATACAACCCTGGGTCATTTTTCCTCAACTCCTCAGATATCAATACTTTTATTTCATCATTAAGGCGCCCCACTTCGTCAGTTTGCGCACCACTATAGTAGCCTCTTATCCGTTTGTCCCGGTCTATCAATATAATCTTATCGCTGTATATAAAATCGTTCGGTCCGCTTTGAATGGCGTTCACCAAAAAGCCGTTGCGGGCCAGGTTGTAAGTTGTAGCAGTATCACCTGTTAAAAAAATCCTCTTGTTACCGGTAGGCATTAATTGGGCTGCGTACCGTTTTAGCGTACCAGCATCGTCTTGCTTCGGGTTAACTGTTATGGAAACAAAGTACACCATTTTGTTTCGCACATAGTCAGCTGCTACGGTACTGATATTTTCATTCATCACCTTGCAGACTGTAGGGCAGCCGGTATAAAAAAAGTTCACCACCACTATTTTGTTGTCAAAATATTTAAGCGATACCGGGTTTCCGTCCTGGTCGGTTAATTTAAAATCGGGCAGGGCATGGTATATGGTATCCGGAACATCTTTCCCTTTAACCTTGTGAGTGGTTTTCGCGATTGCTTTTGGGCCGAAAACAGCAAGTGGTTTATACCTGTTTTTGCCGCCAACGTTTAGTAAATAATATAAAAATCCCGGTACTAATAATACAAGTACCAGGATCGAGATTTTTTTTAGTATGCCTGCTTTCTTCATTAGAGCCCAAGCTGACTCCGAAGGTCAATCCAATAGTGGCTCTCATTTGTAAGTACCAGTATTAAACCGATAATGAAAAGCACCGGGATTACGATAGCAAGGATCAGTCCCGTTTTTTCAAATTTCAAGTGCATAAAGTAGCCTATTATGTAAAACGCTTTTACCAGCGTTAACACAATATAAATAGGATTTATCCATAACGCTCCCGGATGTTTCGGAGCAATAACGAGCGCTACAAAAAACTCGACAGCGGTTATCGCTAATAGGATGTAAAGAACGTAAAGGATTCTTTTTCTTGTCATTCCCTCGTGCTCACCGTGTTCGGCTTCTGCATGATGTATAGTTGCGGTTTCTGATGACATATGTAATATCGTTTTTAAATTATCAAACTAAATAGAAGAAAGTAAATACAAACACCCACACCAAATCTACAAAGTGCCAGTAAAGGCCAACTTTTTCAACCATTAAATAACTGCCGCGTTTTTCGTAAGTTCCCAATAACACATTAATAGTTATTATGATATTAATAACTACCCCTGAGAATACGTGGAAACCGTGAAAACCGGTAATGGTAAAGAACAGGTTTGCAAACTGGTGCGACGACATTTGCTGTTGAGCAAGCGGCACTGCTTTCCCATGTACACTGACGAAAAATTCTTTCAAAGTTTCCGCATTTGGAATCGCAGACCACCAGAAACCTTCACTGTGTAAGTGGTTCCACTCTAATGCCTGACAGCCTAAGAACATCAAACCGCCAATAACAGTAGCAATCATATAGCCGACAACTTCTTTTCTCGCATTACGGTGCCCTGCTTCAACAGCCAGTACCATTGTAACCGAACTCAATATCAGGATCAAAGTCATCAGGCCCACGAAAACAAGCGGAGCGCCGTGTTCAATAGATGTACCCGGAACTGACTGGAATACTAACGACGGAGTTGGCCATGTTGGCGCGCTAAAACGTAAAGCTCCGTAAGAGATCAGTAATGATGAAAATGTAAAGGCATCCGAAAGGAGAAAAAACCACATCATCATTTTACCATACTCTACGTTAAAAGGCGATCTGCCTCCCGACCATGGTGTTGATTTTACCTCATCAACTTGTTGTGTTACTACTGTACTCATTTGTACTTGGATAATAGATTAATTTTGGTTCAAAAGTAAAAAAACATACAGACAAATCCACATAATATCGAGAAAATGCCAAAAAATAGATGCCATCTCCATCTTAAATATATTCCTGACTTGTGGTATGTTCCTGTAAGTGGCAAACACTGCATTTAATAATACAATTAAGCCGGCTATGACGTGCGCTAAATGCACCCCGCTAAAAACGTAAATAAACGAACGCGATGCGTTCGGGTTCGAGAAAAAGATCTGCATTTTAAAGGCAAGCACATACCATGCATAAATCTGGATAGCAAAAAATGCAAGCCCCAAAATAATGGTAAACCATAAATACATGCGCTGTTTACCAATCTGCAGCGTTTTGGCGGCCTTAGATGCCAGGTGAAGTGTTACACTGCTAAAAATAATAACAAATGTGCTGTACCTGAATGCCTCAGGCATAATTACCTGCAAAGCGTGCCCTCTCCCCCCGCTATAAACTATAAACGCGCTGATAAATCCCGAAAAAAGTAACACGGAGGTGAATATAAAGATCCACATGCTGAACTTTTTTGCGCCAAGATTTAGCTTGTCTTCCTGTTGTATCTGAGCCATCATCTCCCTTTTCCTATAAAATCAAATAAAAACATTAACTGCACTATCGGCAGGTAAAAAAACGATCCGTACATCAACTTCTTTGCCGACGGGATCTCCAGATCCTTCATTAGCTTAAATGCCAGATAAAAGAACATTAAACTGCACACTAACGACACCCCGCCCACATAGTACCCGCCGTACCCATAATAAGTCGGCAACAAACTTACGGGTATTAGTATTAATGTAGATGCAAAGGTAAAAATTGCACTGGTTAAATTTCTTTTCCCTGACGGAAGTAACCTGAAGCCCGCCAGTTTATAATCGTCATCCAATACCCAGGCAATTGCCCAAAAATGAGGGAACTGCCACACAAACTGGATGCCGAACAATATTAATGCAATTTCATCAATTTTTGGGTGCGCCGCAACATAACCAATAAGCGGTGGTAATGCCCCCGGTATGGCTCCCACAAAAACCGCAATTGGCGATTTCCTTTTTAATGGCGTATAAACAAACGCATATAAGATCACGGAGAATACAGAAAGATATCCAGCCGTTAAATTGAGCTTACCCAGCATAATAGTACCGGCTATTCCCATAAATAAACCCATTACCAAACCTTGACCCGTAGTCATCCTTCCGGCGGGAATAGGCCTGTCCATGGTGCGCTTCATCAGCTTATCCAGGTCCTTTTCTATAATCTCGTTAAAGCAGTTTGCTGCCGCGGTTACTAAAAAACCGCCGCCTATCAACATCAGCCAATTGGTCCAAATGATCTCGCCGTTTACCTGGCTTCCAATTAAAAATGATATGGAAGCGGAAAACACCACCAAAAAAGTGAGCCTTAATTTTATCAGCTTTGAAAAGTCCTTCCAGATCATGGGTGTATCCCCCCCCTAACTGACCTGTATAAATTAAGCATCAGGTAAAACTGTCCGCTAAAAACCAACGTTGCCAATACAAGGTGTATGGCCTGTGCGGCCGGTGGCAACGACCAATATGATAATATTATTCCGCTAACAATTTGCAGCATGATCATCAAAAATACAAAGCTCATAATCTGTTGCTGCAACGAGTGACGGCTAAAAGTGCGCCTTATCAGTGCATATAAAACGATGTTAGCTATCAGTACCAATATGGCAACATCGCGGTGGCGCTCAAATATAGCCCCTGCACCACTAATCCAGTCGTCACGGTAACCTCCCTGCAAATGGCCCGCTACGGCATCAATCTTTTCGCGTACTTCGCTGCCAAACGCAATTTGTAAGATACTTATAATGAGAGCCAACAATGTCATGATATGTGTTACCGGATTAACAGTAAATTTAGGTCGTCCATGAACCCTTGCTAAGTGGTAAGTAATTATTGCGAGTGCCACTATAGCCATTGCCAATAGCATATGCACAGTAACCACCCACGGCACCAGGTTTGTAGATACCACGATTGAGCCCAACCACGCCTGGAAGCCGATCAATAATAAATTAAAGATGCTTAATACCGGGATCAGTTTGTTTTCCTTACGATAACTGAACGCGAAAATAGCAGTCAAAAGGCAAAAGATACCGGTGATTTCGCCAATAACCCTGTTGATATATTCAGTCCAGGTTTTTGCAGCGTTAAACTCCTCCGGAACAAGTATTGATTTATCCTCACGGATCCGTTTGGCCAAATCAGTGTAACCGAATACATCAAGCGTTTTGGCAAAATGTTGATTCTTTGCAAGGTTACCTGCAAGGTATTTCTGCTTATAGTCCTTTGGAAGTTGTGCGATATTAGTTGGGGGCACATACATGCCGAAACATTTCGGCCAATCGGGACAACCCATTCCCGAACCTGTACTACGAACAATTCCACCAGCGAGTATCAATACGAAGAGCAGAATTACAGTAGCGAGGTTAAATTTTTGGAAACGAATTTTCGACTTGGATGTCCTCATTTTTCAAAGCTGAAAGCCAAAAGCACAAAGCGGAAAGCCGGTAGTAGCTCCACAACATGCCTGCTCCAGGTGTTGTATCAGTATATTTAAAAATTTAGGGTACCTGTTATGGAAATACTTCCGGTACAGATACCCTAAAAAGATCAGATCAGTAGTAAAACTATTTTACTGCTTCGTTAGCTTTTTGTGCATTTGTCCATTTGGTGTATTCTTCCAAACCACCCGGATTATCTTCAAAATCATGCGGAAGATTCGAGCTCATGGTTTGTGAGAATGGAACTGTTTGCGGTATAAAGTCTTCATCATGACCAGGCTTGCTGTAGTCATATGGCCAACGGTAAACAGTTGGGATCTCTCCTGCCCAGTTACCGTGGATATGCTCGATAGGCGCAGTCCACTCCAATGTATTTGCGTTCCATGGATTCTGAACGGTTTTCTTACCCCAGAATATAGAATATACAAAGTTAAATGCAAATGCCAATTGTGCGATACCCGCCATAATTGCCGACCAGGTAACAAATACGTTTACTGTTAACCAACGTTTCATTGATTCAAACTCCGTAAAGGCATAGTAACGACGTGGTACGCCGTCAAGGCCCATAAAGTGCATCGGGAAGAATACCAGGTAAGCGCCGATAAATGTTAACCAGAAGTGCAAGTAGCCTAAACGCTCATCCATCATACGACGGTACATTTTAGGGAACCAGTGATAAACACCCGCAAGCATACCAAATATAGCCGCCGATCCCATTACAAGGTGGAAGTGGGCAATAACGAAGTAAGTATCGTGTAAGTTGATATCCAAAGCAGCGTTACCAAGGAAGATCCCGGTTAAACCGCCAGAAATAAAGAATGAAACCATCCCGATAGCAAACAACATAGCCGGGGTGAAACGGATATTACCGCGCCACAATGTAGCCAGCCAGTTAAATGTTTTCACTGCCGATGGCACCGCAATTATCAATGTAGTGATCATGAACACACCGCCCAGGAACGGATTCATACCCGTTACAAACATGTGGTGACCCCATACGATAAATGACAACACAGAAATTCCAATCAGTGAGTAAACCATCGCATGGTAACCGAAGATCGGCTTACGCGAGTTTACTGCAAGTACTTCGGATGAAAGACCCATCGCAGGCATAATTACGATATACACCTCAGGGTGGCCCAGGAACCAGAACAAGTGCTGGAACAGGATTGGGCTACCACCTTCATATGGTTGCGGAACGCCGCCTAGAACGATGTCAGAAAGATAGAAGCTTGTACCAAAGCTGCGGTCAAATATTAATAATACCACACCCGCAACTAAAACCGGGAACGATAATACACCTAAAACAGCAGTAAGGAACAACGCCCAAACTGTTAAAGGCATTTTCCAAAGGTCCATGCCTTTGGTACGCATGTTTAATACGGTACTGATATAGTTGATACCGCCCATTAATTGCGAAGCGATAAATAAAGTCATACTGATGAGCCATAGCGTCATACCCATACCCGACCCAGGCATAGCCTTTGGCAATGCTGATAACGGCGGATAAATTGTCCAACCACCGCTTGCAGGGCCTTTTTGAACAAGGAATGATGATAACATGATCAAGCTGGCAATAAAGAAGAACCAGTATGAAAGCATATTAACAAACGGCGATGCCATATCACGTGCCCCTATCTGAAGAGGGATCAATAAATTTGCAAAAGTACCACTCAAGCCTGCTGTTAATACGAAGAATACCATGATAGTACCGTGTATAGTAACGAGCGACATATAAAAGTCAGGGCTTAAACGACCGCCTGGTGCAAAGTGACCAAGCAATGTTTCCAAAAATGGAAATGATTTATCAGGGTAAGCAAGCTGAATTCTGAATAGGATAGACAAGCTCATCGCAATAAATGCCATGATGATACCTGTCACCAGGAATTGCTTCGCGATATATTTGTGATCCTGGCTAAATACGTAGGTATTCAGAAAAGTTGCTTTATGGTGGTGTTCGTGACCGTCTTCGTGGTGTACTACTCCGTGATCGTGAACTGCTAATGTTGACATAATCGTTACTCTTATATTAATTGTTTAACGCTAATCTGTTTGAAGCTGCCGGTACAGCAGGTTTGTTGTCTGCGAAATGCAATTCCTTCTTTAACTGATCTGTTAAATATGGTTTCTGTTTTGAAATCCAGTCCTGGTATTCAGCTTGTGAAACAACACGTACTACCCTCTGCATATTGTAGTGGGCTCCACCGCATATTTTGTTGCAATAAAGCAGGTACTCAAATTTAGGGTTATCAGTTTTTCTCCTCATCTCTGCCGTGGTAATGGTCGGGATAAATTTGAAGAAAGTTGGCAAACCGGGTACTGCATTCTGCTGTAACCTGAAGTGAGGCATATAAACGCTGTGGATTACGTCCTGCGCATGTATGTTCAAACGTATCGACTGATGAACAGGCAACACAAGTGTGTCAGCTGAAATATCATCAAAACTGCGGCGATCTTTAAAATCTACGCCCAGTTTATTAAGAGCGGTAGTTAGTCTAAAATTAAGAGGGCCAAGTTCACCGTCAGCACCAGGGTAACGAAACTCCCACGCAAACTGGTGGCCTGTTACGTCAATGTTAAGATCACCCTTAACTTCAGAGCTGTTCTCTACCCGTTGCCAGGTGAAGAATCCAAACACAACCAATATAGTCAATACGATTGCCGGAACAATTGTCCAAACCTTTTCTATGGTGTTATTGTGTGGTAAAAAGTAAGCCTTACGTTTAGCAGACCCGCGGTAAACAAATGCAAACCCAAACAGGCAGGCCTGTGTAATTACAAATACGATGAGGGTAAGGATAGTAGTTGTGGTAAACATGTCATCAATAGCGCCACCGTGTGCAGATGCAGCTTCAGGCAATTTCATGCTTCCCTGTACAGTTAAAGACCAATAAGCGCCATACATACCTGCTATGAGGAATAATAGACAGGTAATGCCCATTACACCGTTCCAGTTTACTCCTTTTTTTCCCTGCATCTGCTGGGTAAGGTCATAAACCCTTAATATTTTGCCCAATATGGCAACGCAAAAAGCTGCCACCAAAAATAGTAACACATAATAGCCTATTCCTGTCCACATAGCGCTTTTATCAGCTGCAGCGGTATCGGCCGCCGCCGCTGTTACCTGCGCCATTAACCTGTCGGTGCCAAACAGCACAAACGCCGCCAAAAGCGATAGTGTTTTTTTAGAATTTTTCACCTTTTGTAGGTATTTAAAGGCGTTCAAGAGGGCTCCGCCGTTTATTAGTTGTTTGAATCCCATTTTAATGGTTGTTTGGTATTCTTTTTATTAAAGTGCAAAAATAACAATTATTACAAATGATGATGAAGACTCTCTTCCAGCAACGGATGTTTTTTAGGAATAAGCGATTTGAACTTGCTTAATGCTGTTGCCAACATGAAGATGAAAAACCCGGCGAAGCCTATAAATATCATCAAATCTATCGGACTTAAAATGGTATACCATTGAGAGCCTGGTGCAGCACCTATTGTACCTGGCATAATCATTTGCCAGTAATCAAGCCAGTGACCACAGATCAATATGATACAAGCTGCCTGTAATACTTGTACCTTACGCTTTGAATCGCGTGACATTAAGGTAAGCAATGGCGCCAAAAAGTTAATGATAATGTTTAACCAAAACCATGGTTTAAACTGTGGCTCCCATCTTTTATAAAAATACGTGGCTTCTTCCGGAATATTGGCGTACCAGGTTAAAAGGAACTGGGCAAACCATAAGTAAGTCCAAAACACAGAGAACCCGAACATCAACTGTCCCAAGTTATGCAGGTGATCTTCGGTTACCCATTGCATATAGCCTGCTTTTCTTAAAAGAATCAATGTTAAGGTGATAACTGATAAACCGCTAACCCAAAGGGCTGCAAAGTTATACCAGCCAAACATGGTTGAGAACCAATGTGCCTCTAACGACATGATGGTATCAAAAGCAAATAAAGGAACGGTAAATCCAAATATCAACAGGAATATAACCGACATTTTAAAGCTCTTATTGTAGTTAAACATACCGCCCAATTCATCTTCGTTGTTTGAATATTTAACCAGCATACGACCTATTAAGCTATAACTACCAAGGTAAATTGCCAACCGGATTAAAAAGAATGGAACATTTAAGTAGCCATGTTTAGCAGTAATTACCGCATCAAAATTTTCGCTGTGCGGATCGGTTACACCTTTAAGCGCCCAAAGTTTATACAAGTAAGGAAGAACTGTTGTCTTACCTTCTTCGTTAGGACCCTGGTGGGTAAAATATAAACCTGCACCGATAATTAGAAGCAAAATTATACCGGCATATGGTAAAACCTTCGCAAATGCCTGCGGAACACGAAGCACTGCTGTTGACCAGCCCGCTTGCGCCACGTACTGTACTGCGCAAAAGAAGATCCCGCAAATACAAACGCACGACATGTAATAACCGTTAAGCAATAAGTTTGAAAAAGTGCGCTCACCATTTGTTAAAAAACCAACTATCAAACCAATCACGCCTATAGCGATCATGATTATACTCCAGGTTTTGGCTCTGCCCTTAAATTCAAATTGCCCGTCGAAACTATGAGAATTGTTCATTAATAATAGCTTATAAAGTTTGTAAATGGTGAACGTACATAATTACCTTCCAGCGCTCCTTAGGATCAAGCTGTGAAGCATATGACCCCATTGCGTTTACACCATAGGTAATAGTATGATAAATTTTACCGTCTGTCAGGTCCTTCATTGCACCACCGCGTGATGACTGTCCCTTCGAATATGATGGCGGTGGCGGAAAACCGTGCGCAACCACCAGGCCATCGCCTTGTCCGCTCACACCGTGGCATGGTGAGCAAAAATGCTCAAACAAGATCTTGCCATCGGCATAATTCGCCTGTGTTTTCGGCAATGTACTTTTTACTTCAAGACCAGCTTTTTCGTAACCGTCTTTGTTATTCGGATAATCAAACCTCACAAAACCAACCGGCGTAGTGCCAGGAGGCGGAAGCTGTGCTGTTTTTCCGTCCTTAAAGTTACTATTTGGCTGATCAGGATCAAATGCGATGTGCTCATACATATTGGGAGCGTATTCCCACCCGGTGCTTCTCTTATCCTTGCATGATGAAATTATCAACGATGCAACAATAGTAGTAACCGTTATGCCCAATATTTTAATTTTATTCATAGCTAACATATTTTCTATCGTTATGCTTAACTTCTACAGCTCCTGCTTCTTTTAATAAATTAGTGATATCCTCGTGTGGAATGTTTCCCTGTGCATCAATGGCAATAACAAACCTGTCATCAGTTGCTCTCAGATCCATTACCCTTGGCGTGCGGCCCGGAAATAGGTGAGTAGCGTAAAAAAAGGTAAGTGTCATACCAAATGCTGTAAATAATACGGTCCACTCAAAAGTGATTGGAACAAAATCCGGGATAGCAAATGCCGGCTTACCGCCAATGTTCATAGGCCAATCCTGTACAAGCATGTAATATGCCATGCTGAATATGGTTGTACCACCCAGGCAGCCAAACATAAATGCTGCATAACCCAAACGTGAATCCTTTATCCCAAGCTTTTTCTCAATACCGTGGATAGGCATTGGCGTGTAAACGTCGTAAATAGGAACACTGTTCTTTTGTAGTGTATCAATCCCGTGCATCATTTCATCAGGATCTGCAAAAAGGCCTAAAATATATTTCGTGCTGCTCATTTTTATGCTTTTTTGTAATCAGTAATATCAACGCTGTCAAACTTGGTTAATGATTCTTCGTAGAATTCAACCTGCTCACCTTCCAAATGACCGCTCTTAATTAATTTAAGCTTAGCCTGCTCACTGCTGCTCTTCAATATCAGTTTCACTTCGGCCATTGCAATTGACGGCAATACACGAATGAATAAAAGGAACATAGTAAAGAACAAACCTATTGATCCAACAAATACGCTAACGTCAATCCAGGTTGGATAGAACATGGCCCAGCTTGATGGAACAAAGTCGCGGTGAAGGGAGATCACGATGATTACAAAACGTTCAAACCACATCCCGATGTTAACCACTATAGATAATACCCATGAAATTGGAATATTTGTACGGATCTTTTTAAACCACATCAGCTGCGTCATCAGTACGTTACAACCGTACATCATACAACCTGCCCACCAGTACGGACCGATAAACCTGTTTAAGAAGGTATACTGCTCGTATTCGCCGCCTGAATAGTAAGCGATAAAGAACTCGGTTAAGTAAGCCACACCTACAATTGATCCTGTTAAAAGGATGATCTTATTCATCGCTTCAATGTGGAACATGGTGATGTAGTTTTCAAGCCCTAATACCTTACGGGTTACCAACAACAGCGTTTGCACCATGGCAAAACCTGAAAAGATAGCTCCCGCAACGAAGTATGGAGGGAATATGGTAGTATGCCATCCCGGTTCAAGGGAAGTGGCAAAGTCCATGGATACAATGGTGTGTACTGATAATACAAGTGGTGTTGAAATACCTGCCAGGATCAAACAAACAGTTTCAAAACGCTGCCAAGTTTTCACTGAACCCGTCCAGCCGAAGGACAATACAGAATAAATTTTTCTGCGGATGCCTGTAGCGCGGTCACGGATGGTTGCCAGATCGGGCAATAAACCTGTATACCAGAATACCAATGATACGGAGAAGTAAGTCGAGATCGCAAATACGTCCCATACCAGGGGTGAGTTAAAGTTAACCCATATAGAACCGAACTGGTTTGGCAACGGCAAAGGCCAGTATGCTAACCATGGGCGGCCCATGTGTGATACTACGTATGTTGCGGCGCAAATTACCGCGAAGATCGTCATCGCTTCTGCTGATCTGTTGATGGAGTTACGCCAGTTTTGACGGAACAGCAACAAGATTGCCGAAATAAGCGTTCCGGCGTGACCAATACCTACCCACCACACGAAACCGGTGATATCCCAGGCCCAACCTACTGTTTTATTTAATCCCCACGAGCCTATACCATACCAAAAGGTATAACTCACGGCAAAAACCCAAAGGCATGCACCCAAAGAGGCGACAGAAAAACCTATCCACCATGCTTTGCCGGGCATATTTTCAACAGGGCGCAGTACATCATTCGTTATTTGGGCGTAGGTGATGTTCTTTCCCGTAATTAACGGTTCCCTGATAATTGATTCACTATGAGATGCCATATTTTAAAATCTCTCTTGTATAATTTAAGCCTCTAATTCAGATATATTCCTAATTTTTGTTTGGTAACCAACACCTGGCTGTACACCAAGCTCTTCCAGAACATAATAAGTTCTTTCGCTGGCCAAAGCTTTTGAAACTTCAGAGTCAGGATCGTTTCTGTTACCAAATACGATAGCGTTAGCCGAGCATGTTTGCTGGCAAGCCATCTTTATCTCTCCGTCTTTAAGCGGGCGTTTTTCAATTTTAGCTTTTAACTTACCAGCCTGGATCCTTTGGATACACATTGAGCATTTTTCCATTACCCCACGGAAACGGGTGGTAACATCAGGATTCAACACCAATAATGTATGATCATTTTGAAGGTAGTTTTCAAAGCGTGCATCGTTCCAGTAGTTAAACCAGTTAAAGCGGCGAACTTTGTAAGGGCAGTTGTTAGCGCAGTAACGGGTACCTACGCAACGGTTGTAAGCCATGTGGTTTAAGCCTTCGCTCGAGTGAACGGTTGCTAATACCGGGCAAACAGTTTCGCATGGTGCATGGTCACAGTGCTGGCAAAGCATTGGCTGATAAACCACCTTTACGTGATCAAGCTGATCAGTGTTAAGGTCTGCAATTGCATGCTCCCTGGTTACACCACCATCACCCTTGTCATCAAAACTGTAGTAACGGTCAATACGGATCCAGTGCATTTCACGACGACGTTTTACTTCGTCCTTACCTACAACCGGTACGTTGTTTTCTGCACTACATGCTACCACACAAGCACCGCAACCGGTACAAGCGTTTAGGTCTATAGCCATTACCCAATCATAGGTAGGGCGCTCGTATTTTTGCCAGAACAGGTTATTCTTTTCAGTATAATCCTTATGATCTTCGCTCTTACCTGTACCTACAGCAGGATTCTTTTTGTATTCAACAAAGGTTGCTTCCTTTATAATGCTGTTACGGCCCTCGATAGAGTGGTGTGTTTGTGTTTGAGCCAACGGTGAGTTATCACCTGTTGGAGTTAATGTAGCGGTAGCGCTGGTTTGGAATGTTCCGTTACGCAGGCTGTAGAAAGGGAAGGCATTTTGACCAACACCTTTACCTACCGGGCCAACAACTGTGCGGCCGTAACCAACAGCAACCGATATGGTGCCCTGTGCCTGACCTGGTTGTGATAACACAGGTAAGGCAATCGAATAGCCATTTGCATCAATTTTTACTACGTCGCCATCAACCAAACCTTTTCTCTTCATATCTGAAGGAGCCATGGCTGCAAAATTGTCCCAGGTAACTTTCGAAACCGGGTCAGGCAATTCCTGTAACCAAGGGTTGTTGGCACGTTTACCATCACGCATTGCTACAGATTGGTAAAGCTGCACTTCCGTTTTATCACCGGCAAGCTCCTTGCTGTGGTCTAAAATAGTTTGTGCAACTGCGTTAAGGTCCTTGGCAAAGGTATATGAACCACCGGTAACCGGGGCTGCCTTTACAAAACCTGTTTGTAATAAGGTTTCCCACCCGCTTTGGCCAGATAACCCGCCCTTAGCTAATAAGGTGGTATTCCAGTTATTTCTTACGTAAGAGTAGTAATCTTTTAAAGGATTGTCGCTCCATTTCATCAGGCTTTGTTCAGCCTGGCGGGTATCGTATACCGGGTTGATGGTTGGCTGCAATACGGTGTAGTAACCTGATATTGCATTATCATCACCCCATGATTCCAAATAATGATGATTTGGAGCTACAATGTTACACAGGCTTGAAGTTTCATCAGCGTTTGAAGCGAAGGAAACCTTCAGGCGTACCTTCTTTAATCCGTCGGCTATATCCTTGCTGTTGTAGTAATCGTAAGCCGGGTTAGCATTTAGGAAAAACACTGCATCAACTGCGCCGCTCTTCATATCGCTTACAAACTCAACAAACTCGGCATCGTTACCTGCATATTGTAATGATGGATTGTCAAGATCAATGGTGGTACCGTAGCTGCCTAACAACGAGTTGATGGCGTTTACCAATACTTGTGTAGCTACATCGTTTGAACCCGCTACAACCAATGCCTTGCCTTTAGCTGCAACTAATTCTTTAGCTGCAATAGCAATTGCATTTGCGGCAACTTTATTGTCTATTGTTTTTGTACCCGGTAATGTGCTGCCTGATATTGCATTGTATAAAGCTACCAGCGCAGGGCCTTCTTCCGATGGTTTGATCGGGATCCTAACGTCGGCGTTTGAACCCGTAAGGCTCATACCAGTTTCAAACTGGATATGACGTGACATTTTTTTGCTTTCCAGCGATTTAATGTTCCTGTTTGAAACATATTGGCGGGTGAACTCTTCAGGAGAGATCCAGGTGCCAATGAAATCAGCAGCAAAGCTTACGATGATGTCGGCCTTATCAAAATTGTAATGTGGCAATACTGCCTTGC
The DNA here is from genome assembly GCA_030775685.1 of Bacteroidota bacterium. Lineage (GTDB taxonomy): Bacteria > Bacteroidota > Bacteroidia > Sphingobacteriales > Sphingobacteriaceae > Mucilaginibacter. The sequence goes on along the minus strand of JALYIP010000036.1, from coordinate 301,613 downwards.
CAAAACTATTCTGATTACCTTTTATAATACCGTTATATGATACCGCGTCATAGTTAATATGTGCCGCAGTAGGAAATTGCTTAATAAAATCGGCAATAACACCCAAAGTTGACGGGCTGCTTACTGTTGATGATACGATGCGGATCTTTTTGCCACCAGCCTTGATAGCCAGCAATTCACGAACAACAAAATCATCAACCTGTGCCCATCCTGTTTCAGCGCCATTTTTTGTTGGGCTCTGGAAACGGTTGGTATCATACAGGTCAAGCACCGATGCCTGTGCCTGTGCGCTTGCACCGCCCTTTGCTAAAATATCATTTGGATGGCCTTCAATTTTAATAGGGCGACCTTCACGGGTTTTAACTAATATAGCCTGCCCGTCGTAAGTTGAAACGTAATAGTTAGGCACGCCAGGGGTAACTTCCTCAGGCCTGATCAAATAAGGTATAGACTTGTGAACCGGCACCTTTTGACAAGCAGCCAGCGTAACAGCACCAACGCCAAAGCCAAGTGCCTTCAAAAAGTCGCGGCGCGGGGTTCTGCCTTCTAAACCACCACCGGTTAAAACTTCTTCGATAGGAATAGGCTCCGCAAATTCGTGTTTGTTTAATTCAACAAATTCCGGGGTTTTGTTCAGCTCTTCTAAACCTTTCCAGTATTTTTTATTGCTATCCATTTAAGCTATATAAACTGTAATGCTACGTTTTAATAATATTAATAATGGCACTTGCCGCACTCAATACCACCCATTAATGCTGCGGTAACTTTTTTGCCGTCTTTTAACAGATCGTGCACCTGTTGCAGGTTTGCATAGTATGCGTTACCCTTAAAGTCAACATTGGTACGCTTGTGGCACTGGATACACCATTTCATGGTAAGCGGAGAGTATTGGTATACTTCCTTCATTTCCTGGATAGGTCCGTGACAAGTCTGGCATTTTAACTTAGCCACTTTCACGTGTTGTGAGTGGTTGAAGTATGCAAAGTCGGGCAGGTTATGGATGCGTACCCATTGCATCGGATGCGTTTGGGTGCTGTCGTATTTTGTAGTTTTAGGATCATATCCCAGTGCGTAGTAGATCTTCTGAATTTCAGGCGACTCAGTTTTAACAACCTTGTGACAGTTCATACACACGTTTAATGACGGGATTGATGCGTTCTTTGATTTGTAAGCACCTGAGTGACAATACTGGCAATCAATTTTCATTGCGCCGGCATGTAGATCATGCGGGAATTTAATAGGCTGTACCGGCTGGTAACCCTGGTGAACGTTGGTAGTCCACATGGTAACCCATGTCCAGCTGCCTAATGCAAGTGTTCCGCAAAGCAGCACGAAGAAAACCAGTTTCTTATTTTTAGCAAGCTTCTTTAAGCCGGCTAAACGATCAACAGGTTCGCCTTCAACCTCCCCAGTTTCTAATGCTAATACATCAGTACCTTTTGATAAAAGACGCTCTAAAGTTGCAATTACTCTGTTTAATACCAGGATGATAATAAACGCAAGTACGATAACGCCTAATAAGGAATAGATCACGATCATGCTTGGGCCTGATTCAGCAGCTGGCTGACCAGCTGGAGTAGCTGGCTTTGCAGTCTGTTCTGTTTTCCACTCGGCACGTACGTAAGTGATAATGTTGGTTACATCAGCATCCGTAAGCTCAGGGAAAACAGTCATTGCTTTCTGCTCAAACTTGTTGTAGATAGTAACCGCTTTAGGGTTCTTAGCTGCAATTAAAGCCTGGTTGTTTTGAATCCATTTGATAAGGTATTTATCATCGGTTTCCTCGGTAAGCTGAGGACCTAACGCCGGACCTGTTAAGATCTGGTCTATCTTATGGCACGCGGTACATTTGGCCTTAAAAAGGGCCTCGCCCTTAGCTGCATCCCCCTGCGCATGAGCGTATGAGCCCAAAAAAGCAAAACAGGCAATCAGTAAAACCGACCGTGAGAATTGTTTAAAAATCAATGAGAAACTCCTCATAAAGCGTATTTATACTAAATAATTTTATTGTTAATGATTGATATTCACAGAGAAATGTATATATAACCCGAAATTTTCAGTCACAAAAGTAAAATTTATTACAGTATCAGTGACAAATAAATGACAGCAATATATAATTTATATTAATTCTAAATAAGTATTTATTGTGTTCAAAACCGCTTAAAATCCTTAAATATAGTGTCAATTTCACAGCATTCGATAAGACGTTATTAATCAAAAGTTTACACGGGTTTTGCAAAACGTATAAATTTTTGGTAACAATTACCGCTGCTGCACGTCTTACTTTATTAAGCCCTCTGTCATTCGGGACTTTTGAGCACATTAAACTTAAAATTCATCTATCAGCTCCCCGGCTGACTTTCTCGTCAATCCAAAATAAAACTTTTGCCCGGGATGGTAGTTCTCTCTTAATTCAAAATTTTCAAATGCCGGGCCACCGGGGACGGCTGTGTAAGCGCTTTTATCAGGATTTTCTGCGCCCCAGTATTTCACCCGGCCGTTTACCCTTACCTGTAATGAACTGTCGTATCCCGCCGAGTCAACCCGCCAGTATTGGGTAAGCTTATAAAATGGCCGGTAACGCCATCCCCATTTATTCAAATAATCCGGCTGTTGGGGCCATGCAGAAAGTTCGTTAAAGCTTTCGTTTGATTCTGCACAAACCATCAGGTCGCCATGCTTATTTTTGAGCATTTGGCTGGCTGGGTGGGGCTCCTTCTCTATAAAATCGATATCATCATACCCCGCGAATAATTTACGCGAATCGATCACCCTATCCTTTAAATATAACAACCTCAATCTCGAGTAATTACCCATAGTGGCCGTTAGCGCACAGCGTTCCATTGTTGCACTGCCAGGCTGGTTAAAAATTTGCAGACCTAGCTCACCCGGTTTATCACTGCGGATGGTGACTTTTAAATAAGGATGTGCACCGTAGTTGAACTTTTCCATGCAGATAAAAAATGAGAGTTGTTCAATGGCTGCGTTTTGCGGATCAGGGTACGTGATAGTCCCACGCGTATTGGCGTAAGGCGTAAAGCTGCCCACATCCGGTTTATCTGTCGCCCATAAAAATTTGCCCCATTTACCGTCCACCCGAGATGGTGAAACCTCGCTGAATTCCATATCTCCGTTTACTACAGGCTCAATTGCAATGTAGTTTATTAAATAAACCGCGCCCAGGTATTCATAGCCTATTCGCAGCAGCCCGCGGGGGCCACCCTCCTTTCCCGGTCTTCCGGCCTCAACCTCAGCAGGCCAAAGTCCGATGACCATCCCTCCATGGATGCCCCAAACCGGCGGGGACTTTTCATTATCCGGGCGGATCCATTGCACAGACTGGGCGCTTGCCAATTGAACGAGAATGAGCAGGCAAAGACCTGTAAAAAAATAATGTCTGAAACTAAGATTCATAGGATGCAACGATTGTAAGAAAAGACTTATCAAAAATAGCCAATGACCCGTTTCTACAGAATCTTCAAATCCTTAAGTCCTGTAAATCTTAGTTCAACTACCCTTGGGTCACCTTATGCCACTTTCCGGTATCAATAAGTACCAAAAAACAAACAATTTAAATTTTATTTTTATGAAATCAAAAAATTTAATCCCGCTGATGGCGGGGCTTTTCCTGCTGGGCGCTTGTGAAGGCCGCAGGGACAAAGATTCAGCCGTTTCTGCTGACACCGTAAGCAATTCTTACAGCAAGGAAAAAGCAGTCGACCTAAAAAAAGACACGCTAAAAACCGGCTCCAAGCTGGTAAAAAAGGCCGACATCCGCTTTAAGGTGAAAAACGTGCAGCAAACCAGTGAGCAAATTGCTGCATTGACTAGCAGCCTCAATGGTATGGTGATCCATCATACCATCAATTCCACATCTGAAAACAGCGCCGATATTAAAAGAAGCAGCGATTCCATTATGCGGGTCACAGTGGTGAATACCACTGCCGACATGACGGTGAAAATCCCACCGGCAAACCTGGAAAGCTTTATGCTGCAGGTAGCGCGAATGGGACTGTATGTAGAGAATAGCCACATGGATATTACCGACAAGTCCCTTGATTACCGGTCGACCCAAATGAAGCTTAAAAACCAAAGCGAAAGGGTCGCCAAAAACAAACAGGATGCCGCCACAGCAAAGAACCCTGATGACCTGCTGGCCTTTAAAAACAATATGGTTGATCAGCAGATCAATAACCGCCGCACGGATGACTCAGTTAAAAACAGTGTAGTTACGCTGAGCTTTTATGAAAGCAATGTGATCCATCGGGAAATTATAGCCAACAGTGACCTTTCTGCTTATAACCCGCCTGCAATCAAACAGCTGGATATGTCATTTGAAAACGGCTGGGGGGTGTTTGTTTCATTATTGATTGCACTTGCCAATGCATGGGTGATCTTCCCGATTGGCTTTGGTGTTTGGATGCTGGTAAGGTATCTCAAAAAGAAACAGCCGGCTCTGGTAAAAAGCTAATTCTTAAACCTCTTTTGTCATCCTGAGCGACAGCGAAGGATCTTCAACATGCGGCTTTCACGGCGAAAAGGTATACTGGCGACTTGCCTGTCGGACACCTTTATAATTTAGAAGATCGTTCATTTCGTTCCAGGATGACAAATTTTGCGCATTCCGGAAGCTTTAAGCTTCACGACGAGCAACTTCTATGTCCATTTTTTAAATAAATCAACACCAAACTCATGAAATCAAAAATATTAATGATGCTGCTTGCAGGTGTTACCCTGCTGGCCGCATGTAAAGGGAAACACGGTTCCGAAGAATTTGTAAACAGTAGCTCAAGTAGTGCAGATAGTGCTATATCAACTGACGCTTCGCTGTCAATCCCCAAAATTGTAAAAACTGCAGAAATGCGCCTCAAAGTAAAAAACGTACAGCAAGCCAGCGAAAAAATCACCGCCCTAACTACAGTTTACAAGGGGCTGATGATGCATCACCAGGTAGGCTCTTCGGAATTGCGGAGTACCGATATTCACAAAATCGGTGACTCCATAATAAGGGTTACGTCCTTTAGTAACAATGCGGAAATGACCGTAAAGATTCCGTCAGAAAAACTGGAAGACTTTATGAACGAAGTTGGGCGACTTGGCATTTATGTCACTAACCGCCAATTGGATCTCTCTGATAAATCGCTCGATTATTTGGCGGCACAGTTAAAATTGCAAAGCAGGAAGGAATTGATAGATCAGCAGAAAAAAGGGAGAATAGTTATAAAAAATCCCGCAAATGTTTTGCTTTTGAAGGATGACATGGTTGATCAGCAAATCAGTAACCGTCAGATTGACGATGCAGTTAAATACAGCGTTGTATCGCTAAGCTTCTACCAAAGCAATACCATTTATAAAGAAACAATAGCCAATGATGATCCGTCGGCATATAGTCTGCCGTTTTTTAACCGATTTATAGAATGCCTTGGAAACGGTTGGGCGACCTTTGAACTATTCATTCTTGGATTGGCCAATATTTGGGTGTTTATTGTTGCGGGATTGGGGGTTTGGATGCTGGTGATATATTTTAGAAAGAAACGAACTGTAACTTTGGTGAAAAGCTAAACAGTACTTTTCTTTGTCATCCTGAGCGACAGCGAAGGATTTTGCATACGAGACAGGTATGCCTTTGATAAGTCGCACGCACATCTGTCCTGCGTGAATATCGCTTACTAAAGATCCTTCGCTGCCGCTCAGGATGACAAATTTAAATCCAGTATAGGTCTAACAATAAAAAAATTCTTTTCAAGAAAACCTTTTACGCATTCAGTTGTTCTCAATTGGCTAAACCCTAAATCTATTGCCCTGAATACTAAATTTACAATCCCTGCCGGCCAAAATTATATGATAAATGTAAGTGAGGATGATGAGCTGCAGTACTGGGCCAAAAGGTTCGGCATAACACCCGAAAAGTTAAAATCGGCGGTGAGGGCTGTCGGTTCATCGGTTGCTACCATCGCCCGATACCTGAACAAAAAATAATGCAAGTCTTCACGGCAGCATTGACGAAGCTTTCAGCCTCGCAAGGGATAGTTACAACCCTTACCTTCTGATTTACAATATTTACTTCTAAGAAAAACCATTCCCCGTTCATCATTGTTAATACAAAAATCAATTATTTAACAATGGATTATAAGACTTATACCCATAGCACTGAAACAGACCTAATAGATGCAAGTGAGTATTACGAGGTGGAATACTGGTCGAACAAATTTGGTGTAACACCTGAAAGGTTAAAATCGGCCATAAAAGCTGTTGGCTCTTCTGCTAAGGCGGTAGAGGCCCATCTGCAAAAATAAAACACGCGACTATGAGCCTGGAAAAATATGCCGAGAAGCGCGACTTCACAAAAACTGCCGAGCCTAAGGCAGGCAAAAGTAGTGACAAAAGCAAGCTTACTTTCGTGATCCAAAAGCACGATGCATCGCGGCTGCATTATGATTTCAGACTGGAAATGGATGGTGTGCTGAAAAGCTGGGCCGTTCCAAAGGGTCCATCGACTGATCCTAAAACAAAACGACTGGCCATGATGGTGGAGGATCACCCTTACGATTACCGGACATTTGAGGGCATTATTCCCGAGGGAGAATATGGTGGCGGCACGGTAATAGTTTGGGACGAGGGCACCTACGAACCCATCGAAGAAATAGAAGGCAAAAAGGCGCAGGAAAAAGCTTTGCTGGCTCAATTAAAATCCGGCCAGCTTAAAATAAAGCTGCATGGCGAAAAGCTGGAAGGCGAGTTTGCGCTGGTTAAAACGCACGGCATGGGCGATAATGCCTGGCTGCTGATCAAACACAATGACGATTTTGCATCAACTAAGGATATCACCAAACAGGATAAATCAGTTATCTCGGGCAAAACCATCGAGAGCATGGAAAAAACCAGTGAAAAAGTTTGGCAGCACGGGCACGAAGAAGATGTAGAAGAGGAAAAACCAAAAGGTAAAAAAAAAAGCCCTCCGCAACCAGCTGAGGAAGCTGTGGGTGAAAACACCGATGTTCCACTGGTGGATACGGCTGGGACCGATGTTGCGGCGCTTATAAAATCAGCCCCGAAATCGGCCATTCCTAAAAATGTTAAGCCGATGAAGGCTACCCTTGTGGATGAACCTTTTGACGATCCCGACTGGTTTTACGAAGTAAAATGGGATGGCTACCGCGCCGTTGCATTTATCGGTAAGAATGACGCACAGCTTATTTCGCGCAATAACCTGCCATTTGATAAATTCTATCCCATCAATAAAATTTTAAAGGACTGGAAGATCAATGCCGTTATTGACGGAGAGGTCCTAGTACTTAATGATAAAGGAATTTCCGATTTCGGCGCCCTGCAAAACTGGCGCAGCGAAGCCGATGGAGAGTTGGTTTATTATGTGTTCGATATTTTATGGTACGAGGGTAAAAACCTGATGGGTTTGCCGCTAAGAGATCGCCTTGCTATTTTAAAGGATGTGATACCCACAAATGACGACCGCATCCGTCAAAGTAAAGTATTTGAGGCAAACGGAATAGAATTTTTCAGCGCAGCCGAAAGGATCGGGCTGGAAGGCATCATCGCCAAAAAAGCAAGCAGCGTTTATACATCTGATCTACGCTCGCGGGAATGGCTGAAGATAAAGGTGCAGCGCCGGCAGGAAGTAGTAATCACCGGCTTTACAAAAAATGAAGGTACCAGCAAGTCATTTAGCGCGCTGACAATGGGCGTTTACGACAATGGCAAGTTGCGATATGTAGGAAAGGTGGGCACCGGCTTTAACGACAAAATGCAAAAAGAAATGATGGCGCAGTTTAAGCCGCTCATAACTGATAAAAGCCCCTTTGATGTGGAGCCGGATGTAGATAAGCCGTCGCGCTTTCGCCCGCAGCGCTTAGGTGCCAAACCAACCTGGTTAAAGCCGGAGCTGGTTGGCGAAGTTGCATTTGCCGAGATCACCAGCGATGGCGTGTTCAGGCAGGCATCATTTAAAGGTATGCGCAGTGATAAGAAGGCAAAGGATGTAATACTGGAAACCCCAAAGGAAACAGCAGAAACCGTGGAAGAAGTCGACAACAAAAAGACTGATGCTCATAGCAAGGCTATTGAGCCGCCAAAAGAAAAATCGCGTAAAACGTTGCTTAACCCGACTGATGAAACGCAGGTACGTAAAATTTGTGGTCACGATTTAAAGTTTACACACCTCAGCAAAGTTTACTGGCCCGAAGACAATGTGACCAAGCGGGATATGTTCAATTACTATTACCAGGTGGCCGAATATATTTTACCTTATTTAAAGGACAGGCCAATGTCGCTCAATCGTTTCCCGGGAGGAATTCATGAATCGAGTTTTTACCAAAAGGATATAAAAGGCAAAGCGCCAGACTGGATCACCAAAACATTTCCCTATACCACCAGCGATGGTGAACACAAGGAATATTTAGTAGGGAGTGATGAGGCGGTGTTATTGTGGATGGCTTCCTTGGGTTGTATCGAGATGAACCCATGGTTTAGCCGCGTTCAATCGCCGGATAACCCTGATTATTGCGTGATCGATCTGGACCCGGATAAAAACACATTCAACCAGGTAATTGAGGCCGCGCAGGAAGTAAAAAAGGTTTTAGATGCCATAGATGTTCCATCCTTCTGCAAAACATCCGGTTCTACCGGCATGCATATATATATACCGTTGGCTGCGAAGTATGATTACGACCAGTCGCAAATGTTTGCGAAGATAATTGTAAGTATTGTGCATAAGCAAATCCCGGATTATACCAGTCTGGAACGAATGATAGCCAACCGAAAAGGCAAAATGTACCTTGATTTTTTGCAGAATCGCCCAGGTGCAACTATTGCAGGCCCTTATTCCCTCCGCCCAAAGGTTGGCGCAACGGTTTCCATGCCGCTGGATTGGGACGAGGTAAAACCAGGTTTAACCATGAAGGACTTTACGATCTTCAATTCCATCGATCGCCTCAAGGAAACCGGCGATTTATTTAAGGGCGTGCTGGGTAAGGGGATTGACTTGGAGAAAACGATTAAGAAGGCGCAGGGCTTGTTTGGGGAAATGAAGGGGTGAGATGGTGAGTGGTGGATAGAGAGTAGTAAATGGTAAAAAAAATGTCATCCTGAACTTGTTTCAGCACCTCATCATAAAGGCAACCAGCAAACTCTTCACCTGTCCTGTGGGGTGCTGAAATAAATTCAGCATGACGATCTGGTTTAATTGAAGATATATTATTATGCCGTCATCGGTTGTTGCAAATATGGATTATGATGAAGGCAAGGCAACGCTGCGGATAACCTACATCTCCGGTGCGATGTATGATTATTTAGGGGTACCTCCGGAAGTTTTTGAGGAAATGAAAGCCGCTGGATCCAAAGGAAAGTTTTTAAATTATGTAATAAAGGGCAAATACAGGTATAAAAAGATCAGGAAAGCGTAAATACTTCGAGCCTGCATAAATAAATCACAAAAGGGGTTTAATTTTTTCGGCAAACAATTATATTTGCGGCACATTTAATAATAAGCACGATGAATTCAACAGAAAACGCTAACGCAGAAGGTCACTATAAATTAATGACATTGGCTATAGTAATAGGTATAGTAGGTGTTTACCTGCGTTTTGCTGATTTTCATTACTCCTCAATGGTGTCGAACATCATCCTGATCATCGGTGTATTGATTGCGCTGAAATCAGTATTCGCGATATTGAAATAAGTCTTAAGTTTATAGTCTCAAGTCCTGAGTCTCTTTTGACTCAAGACTACCGACTTCGGACTCAGAACTCTCCCCTACTTCCCCTTATATTTCGATCCATTCAGGATCTTTTGCGCGTCCCCGTCTGCCATTAATTGCGGCAGGGTAACTTCCGGGTGCTTGTCCATGTATTGCCTTACAATTTGCCAGCCTGTCCAGATAGCCAATTTGGGGGCCGACTCATTTTTTTCACCAAGGCCAGGGGTAAACGGCGCTTCTGTTAAATATTTCTGAATTTTGGGATAGTCAGTTTCGTACAATAAGTTTTCATCCAGGAAGTAAGCCCAGATCTTCGATTTAAAATCATCGCACCATTTTATCTGCGCAGCAGTGTAGCCAATTTTGGTACTGTCGCCCACATCGGGCAAAATCTGATCCATAAAATACATGATCTTGCCGTTATATACCATTTTCGAAAGCAGGGTTTTGCTACTGTCAGTTTCGGGGAACATATCTTCGCGGGCTATGCCCTCAACAATGCGCGGAATAATATTCTCCTTATTAAAAAATTGCGATAAATAATGTGGGTAGGCATTGGTAAGCGATGGGTAAAAACGAGAGTTTGCCCCTAAAAACAGATCAAGGCCCACGCCAAAGTAGTTATTGCCGATAATGGTTTGCGCCTCAAAACCCGAGTAGTAGGAAATCACCCGTGGCAGCTGCTTTTTAGGAAAATAGTATTTGATATGCTTAAAGGCATCAGTAAGTTCTTCATTTTGTTTATCGAGGCCGTCTTTGTAGACAGAATCCACATCGTGCTTAAGGTCATTATATGCCTGGTTAGCGAATACTTTACGCAACAGCTGGAAATAGGAGGTGTCCTGGATATTGATATCGCGGTCCTGTAATATCAGCCCCATAAAATCGTGATAAAAAACACCGTATTTACGTTGCAGGTAGGCAGCTTGTGCGCTCATAGGTTTTGTACGCATCGCGTCAAATTCCTGATCGAAGCGCTCAATCTTGGCGTCAAGCTGTATATTGCTCACGTCAATTGTTTTATGCTTTTTACAGGCGCTTAAGGCTACAGTAAGTAAAACGAAAAAATAAAAAGGCTTTTTAGCTTTTAAAACAGTCATTGTTTGTGCTTTGAGCAAAAATAATTTTTATTTGCATTTAAATATGCAAACGGCCTAATTAAACCGTTTGTAATCTATCCACCCAGAATAATCTATAATGAAGATCGCGTTAGCACAGCTTAATTATCATGTCGGTAACTTTGAATCAAATACTGCCAAAATTATCAAGCATATAAAAGAGGCACGTACCAACGGTGCCGACCTGGTAGTATTTGCGGAGCTGTGCGTTTGTGGCTACCCATCGCGCGATTTTTTGGAGTTTGATGAATTTATTGGGTTGTGCGAATCGTCGGCACAAAAAATAGCAAAAGAGTGCCACGGCATTGCCTGTATCATAGGCTTGCCAACACCCAACCATCGCACAGAAGGAAAGGATTTGAACAATTCGGCATATTTTATTGAAGGGGGAAAAGTAAAGGCAGTTGCTAACAAGGCCCTGCTGCCCAATTACGATATTTTTGACGAGTACCGCTATTTTGAGCCTTCGACTGAGTTTAGCTGCGTTGAATTTAAAGGGCATCGGATCGCGCTGACAATCTGCGAGGATCTTTGGAACACCATTGAAAATCCTTTGTATGTTACCCGGCCAATGGATATCCTGATCCAGCAGAAGCCGGATGTGATGATCAATATAGCTGCTTCGCCATTTGCCTATAACCACGACGAGGAGCGAATTGAAATTTTAAGTGATAATGCCAAACGTTACCAATTGCCGTTACTTTATGTAAATCACGTAGGTGCACAAACTGAGCTGATCTTTGATGGCGGATCGTTAATATTTGACAACACAGGCAAACTCATTGACGAGCTGCCATATTTTGAGGAAAGTGTAGCATACTATACTTTGGGCGATAATGGCGCAATTACTTATGAGCATCCTACCACCATTAAGGCTGAAAAAGTAAGCGACATCGAGCAAATTCATAGCGGCATAATTTTAGGCATTAAGGACTACTTCTATAAATCAGGATTTAAGCAGGCGATCCTGGGCTTATCCGGCGGCATAGACTCTGCCGTGGTTTGCGCTTTGGCAGCCGAGGCTTTAGGGCCTAAAAATGTAATGGCGGTACTTCTACCATCCCGTTTTTCAAGCGATCATTCCATAAAAGATGCAGAAGATTTGGTTAGGAATTTGGGCTGTATGTCTGAAACCATCGCCATAAAAGATATTACGGAAGCTTTTGAAGCTACTTTGAGTCCGCAGTTTGAGGGCTTGCCCTTTAATATTGCGGAGGAAAATATCCAGTCGCGCAGCCGTGCTGTATTGCTGATGGCGATGTGTAATAAGTTTGGTTATATCTTGCTGAACACTTCTAATAAAAGTGAGGCTGCCGTGGGTTATGGTACTTTGTATGGCGATATGTGCGGCGGGATCTCCGTTATAGGCGATGTTTACAAAACACAGGTGTTTGAGCTGGCACGACACATTAATTTAGAGAAAGAGATCATTCCCGAAAACTCCATCATCAAACCACCATCAGCCGAGCTAAGGCCTGATCAAAAAGACACCGACTCACTGCCGGAATACGATATCCTGGACAAAATCTTACAAGTGTATATAGAAGACAGGCGTTCATCAGCCGAGATCATCAAAATGGGATACGATGAAACTACCGTTCGCCGGGTTATCCGTTTGGTAAACCTTGCCGAACATAAACGCTACCAAACCCCACCTATTTTGAGGGTGTCGCCAAAAGCATTTGGTATGGGGCGAAGGATGCCGATAGTTGGGAAGTATTTGTCGTAGAAAAATTATAAAAGTTCGGTTCTATTGAAATAAGCACGCAACATTATGGGCTATGTAGAAACACATGGAATTAAATTTTATAATCGGATTTTTAAAGGCCGTGTCATAAAAATGGGGTCTCCTAATACCGATGGAAATCTTGGTTACATAACACAATTCGACGACCCTGAGATGTTAACAACAATCATAAATAACTTGCTATTAGCTATCAGCGGAAATTTCGCTAGTATAGACGATAATGATATAAGTTATGAGGAATGTTTAGCCTACATAACTCCAAAAAGCGTTGATTTTTACAATACTCAAGATCAAGAAATAAGAGAAACTGTACCTTTACAGGATATCTGTGATTTGGCTATTGCATGGCGATATTTTTTATTACAACCACCTTTTAAAGGTACTATTATCCCACAAGTTTAGCGATTATCCTATTTTTTCATACCTTGTGATTTCATCACCGGCTTATGTTAAAAAACTACTTTAAAACCTCGTTGCGTTATTTCATAAACCATAAAGGATTTTCAATCATTAACATTATCGGGCTAAGCACCGGAATCTGCGTGTGCTTTTTTGCTTTGTTGTATGTGCAGTTTGAGTTAAGTCGTGATAGTTATAATAAGCAGGCCGATAACATTTACCGTCTGGTTACCGATATCAAAACCCCGGTAGGAATCAACTATGAGAGCACTTCGGCACCCATGGCAGCTGCCATACAGGCGACGTTTCCCGAAGTGAAAATTGCTACACGCGTATTTATGGATGACATGATCATCCAAAGCAATCCGAATAACGCAGCCAAGGAAGAAATTGCCTATGCAGATGCCTCTGTATTTTCGGTTTTCAGTTGGCCCCTACTTCGCGGTGATGCCAAACATTTGTTTGACGCCCCTTGTAATGTAGTGCTTACCGAAAGTGCCGCCAAACACTACTTCGGCAATGCCGACCCGGTTGGTAAAACAATGCTGATAAACGGCAAAACCACCGCGGCTGTAACCGGCATAATGAAAGATATCCCTTACAACTCACATTTAAGGGTAGGCATGATTTTCTCCATGAGCACGCTTATCGATGCACAAAGACAAAGCGGCTGGAATACCAACTGGAAACACTTTGGCTTTTATACCTACCTGTTGTTAAAACCCGGCACCGATCCTGCAAAGCTACAGGCAAAACTCCCCGCTTTTATCAATGCCAATATCGACCAGAGCCAATCGAAACATAGCTTGTTGATTGAGCCTTTGAAAAAGGTTTACCTGTATGGCAAACCGCGCGGACATCGTACCGGCAGTTCTGAGAGCGGCAGTATCAGCAATATTTATATTTTCTCGGTAATAGCGGTGTTTGTATTATTTATCGCCTGCTTTAACTTCATCAACTTAACCACAGCTTTCTCCTTAAAGCGGGCCAGGGAAATTGGGGTACGTAAAGTTTTGGGCGCAACAAAAAATCAATTGATCATCCAGTTTTTTACCGATTCGGTTTTGCTGTGTTTAATAGCATTTATTTTGGCCTTAGGATTAGCCGCGTTATTACTGCCGATGTTTAACCAAATTACGGGCGCTACTATAGCTAACAGCATATTTGATAACCTGTACTACATTGCCGGGTTGTTATTAATAGCGGTATTTGTGGGTTTGCTATCCGGTGTATATCCTGCCCTATTCTTATCAGGCTTTAAGCCGATCAGCAGTTTAAAAGGCCAGCTGGCATCCGGCAATGGCAGTCTGATGTTGCGAAAGTCATTAGTGGTAGCGCAGTTTTCCATTTCCATTATCCTTATTATCTCAACCATAATAGTTTATAACCAGCTGGATTTTATGCAGAACCAACAGCTCGGTTTTAAAAAGGACCACCGCATGGTAATTGATTACCAGTTTAACGACAACATCAATGCGCACCCCAATTTGGTAAAGCAGCAACTTGGTGCCATCCCGGGCGTAAGCGGGGTTTCGCTTTCTTCCAGTGTGCCGGGTACGCCTAACAATATATTCCACACCTCGATCACAAATCCGGATAATCTTTACCAGGACATGCTGACCGATGTTTACTACTTCGACGGTGACTTTTTAAACCAGTACGGTGTGAAGGTCATTGCTGGCCGTGGCTTCAGCAAGCAATTTGTACAGGACGAAAAAACAATGCTCATAAACGAAGCAATGGTGAAAAAGATGGGCTATAAAACCCCTGAAGAAGCAATTGGAAAACAATTTAAGCAATTTATCTCGAGCGGGACCATTGTGGGGGTGATTAAGGATTTTCATTTCCACTCATCGCAGGAGCTTGTACAGCCTTTGGCTATTCGCCCGATAATTGGCTTTTTTACCTGTATCACTATTGATATTTCATCCGTCCACATGCAGCAAACCATAGCAATGGTTGAAAAGCGATGGAAGGAGTTGGCTCCGGGCTTACCCCTGATTTACTTTTTTGAGGATGAGGCATATAACAAGCAGTTTATTGCCCAGCAGCGTTTCGGCAACCTGTTCATTTGTTTTTCTGTTTTGGCGATATTGATTTCCTGCCTTGGGCTGCTTGGCCTTTCGGCTTTTAGCACGGCGCAGCGTAAAAAAGAGATCGGCATCCGAAAGGTGATGGGTGCTTCAGTAACCAGTATTGCTGCCCTGCTTTCAAAGGATTTTGTGCAGCTGGTATTTATCGCACTTGTTATTGCTTCGCCATTGGCCTGGCTAGCTATGCACACTTGGCTGCAGGATTTTGCTTACCGCATAAATATCAGCTGGTGGGTGTTTGTATTTTCAGGCGCTACAGCAATATTGATCGCTTTGGTTACGGTTAGTTTTCAGTCGGTAAAAGCGGCGCTGGTTAATCCGGTTAGGAGTTTGAAGAGCGAGTGAGGAATTAGTTTACAGTGGGCAGTAGCAGTCGGCAGTTGTCTGAACCGGGATGTTCGGATTTTATGGATTAAGGATTACTTATGGTTCAATTAAATCCGAAATGGAACATCCGAAATCCGAAATCAATCTACTCCCCCTTAAACCTTAACCCTACCTGCTCCCGTGCCTTATCAAGCATGATGATCATCTGCCGCGACATGTCATGACTGACAATATCACTCTCTGTTTTGCCGGCCTTTATCAATTCACAAAAATGTTCAATTTCATAATTTAAACCGCCAGCGGTGAAGGGCTCATCGATCACAGCGATCCGTCCATCCAGGTAATTGATGGTAGCTTTGGACGGGTTCCACCAGTTTTTGTGGATGGTTACGTGGCCTATGGTTCCGCAAATCAATGCATCCCCTTTTCCGTGCAAATCGAAGCCGGCGTAAAGCTGTGCATAGCCATTGGTATGCAGCGTTTGAAATATGGCAAACATATCAATTCCGGTTTCGCCAAACCGACCCATGGTTTGCACTTGTCTAGTCTCGCCAAGCCAGTCGACTGCTAAGAATGCTTCATAAATGCCGATCTGCATGATCGCGCCGCCAACGTAGTCATAACTAAAATTTGGATGGTCTCGTGGAATATCGGCAACGGACGATCCCGCACGAACATATCCCACCGGGCCAATAGGATCAGTTATCAAATATTCTTTTAAACGTTGATATAAGGGAAAGAATGGCGGTTTCATTGCCTCCATAAACAACAAGCCCTTTGAACTTGCCGTTTCAAGTATTGGGTTTAAGATATCCAAATTAATTGCAGCCGGCTTCTCGCAAAGCACATGCTTACCGGCGTTAAAGGCCTCAAAACAATATTCCGGATGGCTATCAGGAAGTGTGGCAATGTATACAGCATCAATGTCGCTGGCAAGCAGTTCTTCAACGGTTGCGCAAGCATGTCCGCCATGCTGTGCTGCAAATGCTGTAACAGTTTCGGCCCTGCGTGACCATAGCGAAACCAATTCAGTACCCGGAACAGCTTTAAGTCCGTGCACAAAACGGTGCGCAATGCGCCCGCAGCCTATGATGCCCCATTTTATCATTTCTTTTAAATACGTAGAGACGCAATATTTTGCGTCTCTACAAATGCTTTAATAAAATTTAACCTAAGACACAAAGTATTGTCTCTACGACTACTGATACTGTATATAAATCGGGTGCGGCTTGTAAATCTTTAGGATCTCCTCGGGCGTTAGCATATGATGGGGCGCCGACCACGAGTCGTTTTTGTAAAACAATTTAAAGCCGGTAAACTGTACCGGGTCGTGGTAAATATAATCGCGGTAAGTGCCTGTCTTTAAATCAGGCGGGCCGAAACCGTCCATATCCATAACAAACTGAATTTCGGGATGAAGTTTAATGTTTTGATAATTGGTCAGCATTTTACGGGTAAAACGGTGCACAATAAAAATTTTAGGCGGCAGGTTATATTTCTTTACCTCGTTGGCCAGGTAACCCGAAACATAGTTAACCTCGGCTGCATCATAACTACCTATTTTTTTGCCGGGATGGATGCCATCATGCATAGCAAATTCGGGGTCGATACCGCAATGTACGTTAGGCATTCGCCAGTATTTTTCCAGTTTGGGCAGCTCCGCGTGAATATTGCTCAAGGCTACCTGTATATCCAGGAACAGTATGGCGTGGGCCCTTTTAGCAAGGCGCACTGCGCTATCTATTTTTTTCTCAGGCATCCGGTTGATATACATGTTGTCCTTACCGGGGAAACCGGCGGCCACCACGGCTATATAATGCAGCGCCGGCTGAACAGGTGTTTGCGGATCGGCTTTCTCCCAATGCTTTACTTCTCCATGCAGTTTGGCCAACATTTCGTCTGGCGGCAGTTCGCCCAGGATGCCCATTTTTTTTGCGGACAGGTTACCATAATAGGCTATAACGCGTTTAAAGGGTAAGATAGCACCAGGCAAGGGGTAAGGCGCCTTTTTTACAGGCCATTTCCCGGTAGTATCGCCGTTGGCCAGTTTTTTCATCAACGAGTCGTAGAGTTTTTTATCTAAAGGCGGATACACAACTTTTGCAGGAACAGTATCCTCAGCAGCTGCAGCAACTTTCTTAGTGGTGTCTTTAGCAGCGGCTGGCTTTTCCTTTGATCCGGAAGCCGGCTGACTGCAACTTGATAACAGCATTAATGTGGGTAGTAGAAATGCAGCAGATAGAATAATGTTTCTCACTTTCATTTTTATAGATTTTTGCTTGTAACAGTGTTGTTGCAAATTAACACCTTTTTTGCCGCGAATATGGCTAAAATTATTAACAATTTACCCGACTGATTTGAGTTTTTGACTGATATTTAAGTATATCGATTTTCTCTCTAATTAATCTCTAATCTCTGGTCCCCAGTCTCTAAAGCGAAGCTTTAAAGAATTTCCCAAACACCCCCAGTGGTAGTTTTGAGCCCGCAGTTGCTTGCAGGTAAAGCTCGCCTGTTTCCAGGTTTTGAACCTGCGGATAGGCGCTTTTGATGAGATTTTCAATGATTACCGATGAAAAACCAAGTGAATAGGTATTTAATATCAGGAAGTGCTCATCAGGATCTAATAGTTGGATAACGTCCCCCATCATCTCATTGATGTTATCTTCCAGCTTCCATTTTTCGCCGTTGGGGCCATGGCCGTAGGCTGGCGGATCAAGGATGATCCCGTTATATTTCTTACCGCGCTTCAATTCGCGCTTCACAAATTTCAGGGCATCTTCAACTACCCAGCGGATATTGGTTAAGCCCGAAAGTTCCTGATTTTCATTGGCCCAGGTAACCACTTGCTTTATGGAATCGACGTGTGTGGTATCTGCCCCCGCTGCCTGCGCAATAAGCGACGCACCGCCGGTATAAGCAAACAGGTTAAGTACTTTGGGTTCGGGTGTTTTAAACTTCTTTATATTTTGGGTGATATAGTCCCAGTTCACAGCCTGTTCGGGGAAGATCCCGAGATGTTTAAATGAAGTTAATGCCAACCGGAATTTAATGCTCGCTTCAGGATTTTTATATTCAATGTGCCACCGGTCGGGTGTTGCAGGGTTTTTCTTTAACCACTCGCCTGATGTTGCCGACCGGCCCTTAAATTTTATATGGTGCAGCCGCTGCCATTCGGCATTACTTAAAGCTTTGCTCCATACCGCCTGCGGTTCCGGGCGAATCAGGATCACATTGCCAAAACGCTCCAGCTTTTCAAAGTCACCGCAATCAATCAGTTCGTAATCTTTCCAGTGGGTGGGTGTTAGTAGTTGGATCATGGTTTTGGAAGTCCGTAAAGTCGGAAAGACCGAAAGTCCGGAAGATGCTTTTGGGTTATTAAACTCTGTGAAAGGCACAAAGTTAATAATCTTGGCGAGGTTTATTTACAGACCGGCCGGACTATTTCGAAATTTCCTCGTCCAGCATTTTCTCTAATGCCGCAGTTTCGTGTGGCATGGGGGCATCAAAGCTTACAATATTTCCTTGTTTATCAATCAAAATAAATTTAGGTATAGAGTTAGCAACATATGCGCGCTGAACGGTATTGTTGGTGTCAAATAGCTGCAGCCCTAAAGGATTATCATCGGTCATTGCCTTTTTCCATTTCTCCAATTTGTCTAATACAGCCACGCTGATAAAGACCACCCGGCCTTCATTTTTATATTTTTCAATTGTTTTTTTTAGGTATGGTGTTTCCTGCCTGCATGGCCCGCACCAACTGGCCCACAGATCAAGCAATACAACCTTTCCCTTATAATCCGTAATATTGAATGATTTCCCCGCTTCATTTTCAGCTGTAAAAAGTGGCGCCGGTCGGCCGATCTGTGTTTTTAAAAGTTCCTTTTCCTTGCTGCCAATCAGCTTTTCAATGCTTTCCTTTTCAGCAGGCTTTACTAGTTGAGCTATGTAAAAGGGATATTCCTTTTTATACATATTCATTTCATCGAACGACCTGGCGTGCTCAACAGATTCATGTAATATATGATTCAATACAATGTCCTTAATTTTTCCTTTATAAACGCCTGCAACTATTCGTGCATAATCCACCATGTATTTTTTGTCATCGGCTAATGGATCCTTTTTTAATTCAAGCTGCCTTAAATAACTACAATAACCATCACGCATGAATGTAATATAGTCATCAGACACCAAATATTCAGGTTTATAGAGATCGTCCAATAGTTGGTGATCTGCATATTTAGCCACAAAATCAACACTCTGCTGGTAATGCATTGAGGTGTCCATAACCGTATGATAGGTTAATTGGTCGAGCTTTAAAAATTCGATATCGTAATGCACCTTTTTACCAAAAAATTTAAGATAGTCGTCGCCTGTGATTTTTTTGGTAAATATTATATTTGCTAAAGAATCTTCAAATTTTTGTCTTGAGTTTATAAATTGCAACAGATCGTGCGTGTTTAATTGTACCCAATCTTTCGATGGCGTTATAATTGACAAAATTGAATCCCGCTTAAATAAATATTGATTAGCTGCTACGCCATTACCACTGACTTTTTTGGTTCGGGCTACTGAAGTCCAGTCTTTACAATCAGCTGTAATATTCAACTCATACCCCGGAGCAATAAAAAGATGGCTGTTAAAAAAAGCTGTACTATTTATTAACGCTGCCTGTTCAGGCCTTGCTATATTAGTGGTTTCAAAATAAAATTTACCGCTGTTGTCAACAGGGATTATTTCATCAACAGGTTTGCCGTTTTTATCATTAAAGGCAAGATGGATACGAGCGGCGTTGTAATTAGATAACTGCCCTTTTAAGATGAATGGTTTTGGTTCGTTAACCTTATTTTGCCCAAATGCAAAAGCAAGTGATACCAACAAAATCAATGCAAAAAGTATCTTTTTCATATTCAGTTATCGCTAATAGGTTACCAGTGATAAGGATTTTTTAGGTTCATTATAAAGTTTAACATCATTATTAAACTTTACAAACATAAATTTTTTGCCATGTTTTAAAACCTGAACGTCGAAGAGATGTGTTATTGTTTTGATAATGTTACAATACCGGGTGGAGGTCCCTTTATCAGTAAGAAGTGTAAAAAGTGGTTTATGACTTACACTAGAAAACTGCCAACTATAATTTCTCTTTCGCCGCCTGCATAAACTTGCTGGCAAATACAAATGAGTTGAGCTCTTTGTTATCGGTATGGGCAATTTCGTGGTTTGAGCCTTCCCACCATTTTTGGCCATTGTGTAAAAACACAATGTGATCGCCAATACCCATAACGGAGTTCATATCGTGGGTTACAATAACAGTGGTTATTTTATATTCCTCGGTAAGTTCATTGATCAGCTCATCAATCAGGATGGAAGTTTTAGGATCAAGGCCGGAGTTGGGCTCATCCACAAACAGGTATTTTGGCTGCATGGAGATGGCACGGGCAATGCCCACACGCTTTTTCATCCCACCGGAAAGCTCAGATGGATAGAGTTTGTTTTTACCTTCAAGGTTAACCCTCTTCAGGCAAAAGTTAGCGCGGTCGAGCTTTTCTTCTTTTGATTGTTGGGTAAACAAGTTAAGGGGGAACATGATATTTTCCTCAACCGTCATTGAGTCAAATAACGCTGAGTTTTGGAAAAGCATCCCAATTTCTGTGCGGATGGGTACGCGCTGTGTAAAATCCATCTCCGTAAAATTCTCATCGTTAAAAAAAACCTGGCCCTTTGTAGGATCATGTAAACCTACAATACACTTAAGCAGCGTGGTTTTCCCGGAACCGGAACCGCCGATAATGAGGTTATTTTTACCGGCAACAAATTTAGCGCTTATCCCCTTCAGCACTTCGTTTTCACCAAATGTTTTATAAATATCCTTTACCTCGATCATAGCATTAAACGTGTTATAACCAAATCGGCAAATAATATCATTACACAACTGTATACTACACCGCGGGTAGCTGACTGACCTACTTCAAGCGCGCCGCCAGATGTATAAAACCCCTGGTAAGCACAAATAGAGGCTATAATAAAACCAAAAACAGCAGCCTTAACCAGAGCAACTCTAACGGTTAGCCCGTTAAAACCACCCTGTACACCCGCAATGTAATCAGCAGGACTAACGTCGCCAGATAAAATGCATGCGATCCAGCCACCTGTAATCCCCAGGGCAATAGAGGCAATCACCAGCAACGGGACCATTGTTACGCCTGCAATAATTTTAGGCGCTATTAAGTATCCGGGAGCATTTACTCCCATAATTTCAAGCGCGTCAATTTGTTCGGTAACCCGCATAGTGCCTATTTGCGAGGCAATGCTCGATCCTACCCTTCCGGCCAAAACCAGCGAAGATATGGTTGGGCTAAACTCTAATATGGTTGAGTCGCGGGCAATGCTGCCGGCTATACTCCGCGGCACTAACGGGCTGGATAGCTGGAAGGCTACCTGTATTGTTGTGGCTGCACCAATAAACAGGGATATGATACTGATGATACCTAATGACCCGATTCCCACGGAAACCATTTCGCGCATTACCTCGGCCCAATAAACTTTAAATTTTTCGGGTTTTCGGAAACTTAAATGCAGTAAGAGTATATATTTTCCTAAGCTTGTAAACATTTAACAATTAAATTCGGCTAAAAATACGGTTTTAAGCAATATGGTGCATTCCCATCGGTGTGTTATTTAACATTATCCGTTTTGATGACTTTTGGATGTTGAAATACATTTCGTATTACAACTAAATATCAGGAATATGGTTTTAGGTACGCTAATAATAACTTAGACCATAAGTCGTTATTAGCTCACGATTTGTAAGAATTATGTGATAGGCTGTCAATTGGACTAAATCCGATATTACAATTCGTATATTTGCCCCGGAATTTTTTAAATGAAACAAGCACACCATTTCTTACGGAACCTTATATTAACAATAATTGACTTTTTTTATAAGCCATTTAAAAAGATAATGCCGTTACAAACGTTCAGGTATGCTGCAGCCGGCGGCGCAAACACCGTTTTTGATATAACCATGTTTTCGCTGGCTTACAACTTCATTTTCAGAAAGCATAATTTCGATATCGGGCATTTTACATTAAGTCCGCATATCGCATCTTTAGCATTTGCATTCTGTTTTAGCCAGCCAACGGGTTTTTATTTAAACCGGTATGTGGTATTCCAGGATACGGGCCTTAACCGCCGGAGCCAGCTGATCCGTTATCTTATCGTGGTATTTATCTGTATTGTCTTCAACTACCTGCTAATGAAGGTGTTTGTTGATTATTTTGGCTGGTATCCTACTCCCGCTAAAATTGCTACAACATTACTGGTTATTTTATTCAGCTATAGTAGCCAAACGTATTTCTTTTTTAAGACGAAAAAGTAACCGGCAAAATTCATTTGATTACTATGATATTCCAACAGGCTTAGTTGAGGCATAGCCTGTCGCTTAGCATTATGTAGGTTTTAAACTCATCTTCCTGTTTTTTTCACCGTTATTTTCCCACTGTTTACCGAAAATATATCCCGCTTTACCAAAAGCCATAACAGGCATCCTTATTTATAAGGTAGATTTGATATATCAATTAAAACATTGAGATTTTTAGATATTATTGTTTGATCAAACATCAAACTTTAACATAAAACAAAATGAGAAACGCGCTAATAACAGCATCAACAAAGGGAATGGGCCGGGCAATAGCGATTGCCTTTGCAAAGGAGGGGATCAACCTTGCCGTTTGCTCCAGGAACGCTTCCGATCTTGATGCCTTTAAAAGCGAATTATCAGCCATAAACCCGAACATAAAAATTGTTACTTCAGTTACCGACGTAAGCATAAAACAACAGGTGCTTGACTTTGCCGCTGCTGCTGAGGCGCAATTAGGCACCATCAGTATAATAGTAAACAACGCCGGCATTTATGAATATTCAAGCATATTGGACGATGCCGACGGAACGCTTGAAAAACATGTTAATACCAACCTTGCCCCGGCCTATGAATTATACCGTTATTTCGGTAAAAAAATGATAAGCGCAGGCGAGGGGCATATTTTTAACATCTGTTCTGTGGCTTCGTTAAGCCCTATTGCTGAGGCAGGTACATACAGTGTAACAAAATATGCGCTGTTAGGTCTTACCAAGGTGATGCGTACAGAAATGCAGCCGCATGGGGTAAAGGTAACTGCGGTTATTCCTGGCTCAACTTTAACCGACTCGTGGAAGGGAATGCAGGTTGACAAGGATAAAATGGTTTTACCCGAAGACGTTGCATTGGCCATCGTTAATATTTACAAAATGAGCGGCGGGGCAAACGTAGATGAAATAGTAATAACACCAACATACGGTCAAATATAAATCAACTCAAAAAACAACATAAAATGAACAAGAAACTATATCGTGATGAATACCACAAAGTGTTAGGTGGTGTTTGCGCAGGCCTCGCTGAATATTTCGAAATGGACGTTACCATCGTTCGTTTGCTATTGGTTGGCTCAGTTTTTCTGGCAGGTGTAGGCTTTATCCCCTACATTGTATTATGGATAGTATTACCCAGGAAAGGGTACTTATACAGTAACTTCAATAACCCAACGGTTGACTATACCGTTCCACCGCAACAGCCCGGTGGCCAGTTTAATAATCCACAACAGGGTGGTAGCCCATTCGGTGGAAACCCGTTCGGCGGCAATCCTTATGGAGGCAACCCGTTCAGCGAAAACCCCATTGAAAACATTCCTAAGCAAAAATCACATGCCGGTATTATTGTGGGCACTGTACTGATACTTATTGGCGGTTTCATCCTTATTGACGAATACGACCTGATCCCTGATTTTGATTTCGGCAGGTTATGGCCCCTGATATTAGTTATTGCCGGCTGTGCCCTGCTCCTGTCAGGTCAGCAAAATGACGCCTGGCACAAGCATAACCTGAAAAATGCCGATAAAAATGATAACGATACTACAGCCGATGCCGCTCCTCAGTCCGACAGCACAAACAATATATAATTACAGCCGACACAAAGGCTAACCTTTAAATTGAAACAAGATGAAAAATGATAAAATAATTCCCGGACTTATACTGGTGCTGATAGGCGCAGCCATCCTACTAAATAATTATGGATACCTGCATTTCCACTTTTATAATATCATACACCTGTGGCCGATATTCTTAGTGATTGCCGGCGTAAACCTGGTGTTTGCACATAACCGCACTATTTGGGCTACCATTGCAAAAATATCGGTAGTGGTAGTTGGTGTAGGATTGTTGCTATTTGGCGACTTTGGCGACCGTTACAATTTTTGGCCCCGCCATGGTAACTTTAGCTATCACAATGATGACAACGATAATGACAGCAGCAATAACGATAATAATGACGACGACGATAATAACGACGATTTCAGAACTACCGGTAAGGGCACTTTTAACACGCCATATAACCCTGGAATAAAACTTGCCCGTCTTAACGTGAGCGGCGGCGGAACTGCGTACAACCTGTCAGACACTACCAACCAGCTATTTAGTGCCTATACGAACGAAACTAACGGCAGGTATAATTTCACTACAAACAAAGCCGACTCTGTATTTGATGTTAACTTCAAAATGGCCGATCATAAAACTTTAAATTTCGATTCAGATAAGAACAAGGTTGAAATGCGGTTAAACCCGACCCCTATCTGGGATATAAATGTAGAAACAGGGGCAGCCAGCGTTGAGTTCGACTTAACAAAGTTTAAAGTGAGAAATCTCAAAATACACGGTGGTGCAGCATCATTCAACGTAAAATTAGGTCAGCCTTTATTAGTAACCGACGTTGAAATTTCAACCGGGGTATCAGGAGTTGACGTTAGCATACCGGAAAACGCAGCCTGCAGCATCGAAACTGATTCTGGCTTATCAGGTAACGATTTTGAAGGTTTCAACAAGACCCGCGACAACAATTACGAAACCCCAAATTTTGCAGCTGCAAAAAATAAAATTCATATCCATATCAGCGGTGGCTTGTCAGGCTTTAATGTAAGCAGGTACTAGTTCGACTGTTGTAAAGTTGAAACGTTTGAAGGTTGAAATGTTGTAGCAATGATTATTCTTTGCCGAACATTTCAACCTTTAATCATTGGTAATGGTTTTATCCCTAAATTTGATTTGCAATGGAACCTTCCAACTTTACAACATTTCAACCTTCCAACAATCAGTATATTCTCGTAATAGGCGGCAAGCCGCAGGGGCCATTCACCATTGAACAATTAAGGGAACACAAAATAAAACCCGGCGACTTTTTAAAGACCGCCGATATGGACGATTATAAGGAGGCACACGAAATACCGGAGTTGCGTGAACTTTTTGGCTTCAGCAAACAGGCGCTGATCCCCCAATACTTTGGCAGCTTCGATCAGCGGTTAATGGCTGCAGCGCTCGATTGGTTCTTTGTTTCGGGTGTGTGCATCGTCATTACATTTTTCGTCGTGATTTTTATTAAAGATACGGCAACCCGGCTAATCGTCACCTTCAGCCTTTTTGCTGTTATCCCAATGATAAAATTGGTTTACCAGATAGTGATGGAATGTTCTGTAAAGCAGGCCACCTACGGCAAGCAGATCCTTAATATAAGAGTTTGTGATATGGAGGGCGAACGGATAAGCCCGGGCCGGGCAATAGCAAGAAACCTGGCAAAGCTTGTATCGGTATCAACTTTATTTATAGGCTACCTGCTCAGCTTTTTTACTAAACAACAGCAATGTTTGCACGATATGATAGCGGGCACGCTGGTGATGAAGGATAGGTTATTTTAGGTAGTCCATAGTCGATGGACCATAGACGATTGTTGATTAAATTCGCCGCTAACCATGGACTATGGTCCATTAACTATGGACTTCTTCCTCACCATATAGCTCCCTACAAAATCATCATGCCATGCCTGGCGGTGCTCATCCCACAAAACACGAAAAAAACCAAGGTAAAACAATACACGCGACAATATTTTAAAGATATTCCGCTTCAGCGCGCTATACAGACAAATCCCTCCCCCATCAACGTCAACAACTGCCAGGCCGCAAATTCTTTTACCGATGCTGCCCTTCATGGGGCTATATTCGCAAATGGTGTTATAAATAATAATTACAATATGAAAAGCCACAATCGCCATAAATATTTGCATCGGCGAGTGGTAATCAATATCCCCCTTTAAAGCCAGTTCATAAAACAACAAAAGCAACGGAATTTCCACTAAAATGAAATCAATTATATAGGCCAGCAACCGCAACCAGAACGATGCCAAGTTGCTTTTGGCAGGGAAATAAATCCCCCTTTTCTCAAAATAAGCGTACAGTTCGGGGATATCGCAGGCATCTGCCCAGGTACTTGTATTTGGCCGCAAAATAGGGGTATCGATATCAAGTTGCAATCCTATTAGCTCTTCGTAAGTAAAGGGTCCTAATCTCATTCCATATTGCACAAAGTAATAGTCATCGATCATGCCGGCCCCATCCTTTTTAAAGTTTCACCACGTACGTTTTAGCAAGCATATCATGCAATGCCTGGCGGTGCTCGGTAAAAAGTATACTTACAAATCCCAAATAAACTATAAAGATAGATATGGCCTTCCCAAAGCTCCTTAAAAAAGCATTGACAAAACTAAGGCGTTGGCCGTCGATATCAACCACCACCAGCTTGCATACCTTTTTACCAAGGCTTCCCTGTAGTGACGACGCTTCGCAAACTGAATTATAAATTATCATTGTTATTCCAAACACCAGTTGCATCAGCAGCAATTCGCTTCGCGGCATTTTACCAAGATCTTCATACGATTTTAAAATATGAATGATCCCCCTTTCGGCCATCGCGCTAAAAATAAAGCTAAGCACAATAGCTAAAATGATGTAATCAATTATCCAGGCCACAAGCCGCCAGGCAAACGACGCCAGGTTATCGCCGGTTGGCAAATAAATGCCCCTGGCCTCAAAATAGGGATAAAACTCCGGCAGGTCGCAAGCGTCCTGCCAGGTATCGGCTAAAGGTGAAAGAATCCTTGTATGAATGTCAAGATCCATTTGCATTACTTCATCAATGCTGAATGGGCCCAGTTGCTCGTTATCCTCTAAAATATAATATACGTGTTCCATCAATAATTAAGTACGGTTGAAGTTATAAAATAACAGGTATATTTTGTTGTTTATCGTTTCAATAACAAAAAACACAACCTGAGGTTGTAAAGTTACGCCGATTAACTGCAAAGCAGTTAAAGTCCGGTTTATTTTATCCGGGCAAATTTCTTAATACCAAACTACCCGGCTCAATAAAATGTTTAATTTTATTGAACGCCAATTGCGGGGACGAAGTTTACAATTGTATTTTAAACCATGCCATACATATGCCCAAAATGCGAACGGGAGCTGGTTAGCGAACAGCAACGCCACTATTGTGCCAAAATAAGTCTCGATGATTTATTTAAGGGCAAAAGCGACGAGTTGTTGTTATTATTCGATAAGCTTTTAGCTGAAGTTGCCGACTAGCCTGATGTTTTAGTGGGTACCACACCCAATTGCATTACGTTTGTACACCGGCAAACGTTCTTCGTTATCCGCCCCATGCAAAAACAGCTCGACCTGAAATTTTATTCCGCCAAACCAATTGAGTTGCCGCAAATTGTAAAAACAATAGCGACGGCGGGCAGGTATCAGAACAACATCAGGCTAAGCAATACCAATGAGCTAAGGCCACAGCTTTTCGGATGGATAAGGGATTCGTATGATTTATTGTAATTTCAAGTGTTTTCAGAAGCCCTGTGTAATAAAAATCAAAACTATAAGCACTGGTATGGAAGCCAATGCCGTAATCCACCTGTAAAGCTTTTTATTTGCAGACCTAAACGACTTTATTATTAAAATAAACAGGTACACCACTGACAACAAAAATACCAGCACAGGAAGATAAGAAATTAAGTCTCCATCGTTCCATCCGGAGCCGTCGTACCTTAACGCGGCCTGGTGCATCGTATATAGCAATGCAAACGTTCCTGCCCATATCACACTATAAATGGTGAAAAATATAATTGCTGTTGTTTTCTGGTTAGGCCCGGTTACATAGTTCATAATTGCAAAATAAGCAAAAAAGGCTCAGTCCTAAAATCATGCCCTTTTCCCATCTTGATTCTTGACTAACGCTGCTGCGGGTTTTGGGTAAAACTATGCTATGTAAACCGCTCAATAATTTTTTCTAAATCCCGAATAATTTTCGGAAGATAGCTTTGGTCTATTTTGTCTTCAAATTCCAAACTACCTGAATGCACCCACGAATTATACTCAATGAATAGTTTAATTTGCCCAAAATCATTTTTTAATTCTAAACTAAACTCACTATCGTTAGATTCAAACTTAACAATCTGTTTTATACTGATGGTTTCATACATCGTAACAAGGCCATTTAAAACTTCCCTGATACAAAACACTGGTGTTTCCGACATGCCTGAAAAAACAGCCACGTTCTCTGTTTCTAACAATATTGGCGTTTTTAAATATGCAAGGTCACCTTGGCCAGCCTGGTTTATATAAGTGTACCCGGATACCCATAATGATAAAGGACCAATTTGTAAATCAGGTTCTGTATTTGGGATTTGATTTTGAAGTTTTTTAAACATAGTAGCATCTAAAATTACTTAAAATAAATTGCAGGCCGATACGTCTGTTTTGGTTCTATTGAACAAACGCTGTCCATGAACCTTTTCATTTTGATCAAAGAAAAAGGGCATGATCCCTAAAACCATGCCCTTTCAATATCATAAAAACTTTACAGCTTTCGCCTTTAAGCTTTTATCTTAAATTAGTACCTGTAATACTCCGGTTTAAACGGACCATCAACAGTTACGCCGATGTATTCAGCCTGATCCTGGTCTAAAACTTCCAGCTCAACACCAATTTTTGCAAGGTGTAAACGGGCAACTTTTTCGTCAAGGTGCTTTGGCAGGGTGTAAACTTTGTTTTCGTATTGCGCACCGTTATTCCAAAGCTCTAATTGAGCTAAAGTTTGGTTAGTGAACGAGTTACTCATTACAAAGCTTGGGTGACCGGTTGCGCAACCTAAATTCACCAAACGGCCTTCTGCTAAAACAATCACGTCTTTGCCATCAATAGTATATTTATCAACCTGTGGTTTGATTTCGATTTTTGAATCGCCATAAGTACCATTTAACCAGGCCATGTCGATCTCGTTATCGAAGTGACCGATGTTACAAACAATAGCCTTGTCCTTCAAAGCACGGAAATGCTTTTCGCGAACGATGTTCATGTTACCGGTAGCAGTAACAACAATATCAGCTTCAGGGATAGCAGTGTCAAGCTTCTTAACTTCAAAGCCTTCCATAGCAGCCTGCAATGCGCAGATAGGGTCAATTTCGGTAACGATAACACGTACACCTGAATTACGCAATGAATCGGCAGAACCTTTACCTACGTCGCCATAACCGCAAACAACAGCTACTTTACCAGCCATCATTACGTCAGTTGCACGACGGATCGCGTCAACCAATGATTCGCGGCAGCCATATTTGTTATCAAATTTCGACTTGGTAACCGAATCGTTTACATTAATAGCTGGCATTGGTAGTGTACCGGCTTTAACACGCTCATATAAACGGTGTACACCTGTAGTAGTTTCTTCTGATAAACCTTTGATGCCAGAGATTAGCTCAGGATATTTATCTAACACCATGTTGGTTAAATCGCCGCCATCGTCAAGGATCATGTTCAATGGCTTGCGGTCTTCACCGAAAAACAAAGTTTGCTCAATACACCAGTCGAATTCTTCGGCATTCATACCCTTCCAGGCATAAACAGAAACACCGGCAGCAGCAATAGCAGCAGCGGCGTGATCCTGGGTTGAGAATATATTACATGACGACCAGGTAACTTCGGCACCCAGTTCAATCAAAGTTTCAATTAAAACAGCGGTTTGGATAGTCATGTGCAGGCAACCGGCAATGCGCGCGCCAGCTAATGCTTTTGACGGACCGTACTCTTTACGTAAAGCCATTAAGCCCGGCATTTCGGCCTCAGCTAATTCTATCTCCTTGCGACCCCATTGAGCCAATGAAAAGTCTTTTACCTTGTATTTGGTGTAAGCAGTTTCTACTGATGACATAGTTGTTTAATTTTTTTTCAAAGGTAAGGCATACCTTTTTTAAAATGAAATCATAACAATTAAGTTGCCATAAGACAAGTGGGATGCAACTGTTCACTGGTTCATTCGTTCACTGGTTCATTGGTCTTGTCCTTAGGGATATGGTGAGGTTAATAGATAGACAACATTTTGCAGCGTGTCTTCCACCTGCACGATATTGAACTTTTCACCAATGAACTAATAAACCAGTGAACTAATGAACACCTATCCTACCTCCAAAACCTTCTGTTCCTTCTTTGGCAGCTTATTGGTTTGTGCAAGTTTGTTGTTTTGGGTCATGGAGAGGCTGCCGTTGTAAACAGCGCCATTTTCAACGGTAAGGGTTTGGGTTCTTATCTCGCCGGTAACTTTGCCGGAGGCTTTAATTTCGAGGGAGTTTGTTTGAATATTGCCGTTTACCACGCCGTAAACAACCATTTCCTTTGTAATAACGTTGCCATGTATTGATCCGGCTTCACCTAATATCAATCCTTCATCAACCATAACATCGCCGGTTATCTGCCCGTCTATCCGTGCAAAGGACGGCGCCTTAAGGTTGCCGTCGAAAATGGATCCTTCACTAATCAGTGTTGATATGGATTGCAGGTCTAACGAAACTTTTTCCTTCTTTGAAAATAATGCCATGATTGTTCCTGGTATTAATTGTTAAGTGTCAAAAATTTTATTGGGTTGATGGCCTTGCCATTTTTGCGAACTTCATAGTGAAGATGTGTTCCGGTGGAGTGCCCGGTTGAACCCACCTCGCCAATTTTTTGGCCAACGGTAACCTCCTGCCCAACCCTCACCGAAATCTTCGACAGGTGGCCATACAAGGTTTCGAAGCTATTGGCATGTGCAATACGAACACAATTGCCGTAACCGCCGTACCAGCCTGCGAAAACAACTTTGCCTGTTGCAGTACATTTGGCTTCATCACCGCGGGTACCCTTAAAATCGATGCCGGGGTGAAATTCGGCGCTAGCTGAATTAAAGGGATCGCTGCGATAGCCAAAGTATGAAGTTAACGAGCTTACTCGCGGGTAACCCATAGGTGTAAATGCCACGGTATGTACCAGCCTGTTCAGGTATTCATCATATAACGAGTAAGTTTCAGAGTCGGTAAGTTTGGCCGCTTCCGCGTTGCCATTTCCGCCAACAGCGGCTGTTGAAAAGCCTTTTAAGCCCCGTTTTCTTAAATAGTTGTTTATGGTTTGCAGTTTAACTTCTATCGACTGGATATAGCTTTGAGCGTTGTTTGTTTTTTTTGTTTCGATGTTGGGTGGAGGAATCTGGCCCTTTAGTTTTACCAGTTGTGCCACCAGGCGTAATCTTTCTTCTTCCTGCTGGCCGCTTTTATGGTTCAAATAAATAACCGACAATGTCAAAGTTGTGATAACAGCTAAAACTGCAAACAGGTAATGTTTAAGGCGATTGATGTGTTTTGTCTTGACTTGAAGTGTTTGAGAACCTTCCTTATTCTTATTAACAATGATGACGGTACTAACGTCAGACGGTTTCAATTTCATCAGTTTACTAATTAGGGACGGCAAGATAGGAGTTTGGGTTATAAAAACAAAATGTTTGTTTGAGTTAGAAATAAGCCAAAAAATGAGCTCTTTCTTTCGGACTTTCCGGACTTTACCAACTTTCGGACTTCCTCCCCACCGTCAGCAGATTGTTATTATTCTGATTTTTAAGTTGTAAAGCCCAATCATTTGTTATTTTTGTTGTTGAATTTAGAAAAAAAGAGAAAAAGATGTATCCAGAATATTTAGTAGCCCCAATGCGGGAAGAGCTTACAAGAGTTGGCTTTGAAGAGTTAAAGGATGCAGATGCGGTTACTAAAGCTATTGAAAGCGAAGGCACTGTGTTTGTAATGGTAAATTCGGTTTGTGGTTGCGCGGCTGCTAATGCACGCCCTGCTGCACGTATGGCGGCACAAAGCGAAAAACATCCTGATAAATTGGTAACAGTTTTTGCAGGTATGGAAGCTGATGCGGTTAACAAGGCTCGGGCTTATATGCTGCCTTATCCTCCGTCATCACCGGCTATGGCATTATTTAAGGATGGCAAACTGGTTCATATTATCGAGCGTCATCAAATAGAGGGCCGTCCGGCACAAATGATTGCTGATAACCTTATCGGTGCATTTGAGCAGTATTGCTAATTGAGCTGAAAGACTAAAGCGAAAAGCTGAAAAGGGACGACCTTTTCAGCTTTTTGCTTTTAAATCATTTTTGGTAAATGCGTCCTTGCTTTTCGCTTTAGTCTTTCCGCTTTAGGCTACACTTCTACCTAAAGAAATATCCTACCGAAAACTGAAAGCCCTGATTTTTAACTTTACCGCTGGTGTTGGATGAGCCTGCGAAGGACTGACCGTATCCCGCATTCAGTGTAACGCCC
Organism: Bacteroidota bacterium; assembly: GCA_030775685.1. Taxonomy (GTDB): domain Bacteria; phylum Bacteroidota; class Bacteroidia; order Sphingobacteriales; family Sphingobacteriaceae; genus Mucilaginibacter. The sequence goes on along the minus strand of JALYIP010000036.1, from coordinate 268,676 downwards.
ATCGGTAATTCGTATCCCGCTAAAATATTAAAGCCAAAATCCGGGTTTTTTATTTCACCATCACCGTTGCCAAATTTTACGTCCTGGTTTTGCGTTGCCGTTTGACCATTAACATTGGAAGTCACCGAAGCATTTCCCGAAAGGCCATAACCTATATACGGGCCGGCACCAAAAAACACCTTCCCATCTCCCGCAGGAACTTTGTAAATAAAATTAACCGGAACTTCAAGGTAATTGAGTTTGGTTTTCACTTTGGCTGTTCCGGTAAACTGCTGGCCGCCGAAATCTATGTCGATATTTGCGTCGGTATTGCCTCCTTTTGTGGTGTAAAAAATACCGGGTTGGATTGAAAATGACTCGAAGCCAATATCAACCAATCCACCTATATGAAACCCGGCGAGGTACTTATCAGATGAAGACGATACCCCAAAGGTGGTAGATTGTACAGGCACCTGGGTGAGGTTTAAGCCCCCCTTAATTCCATAAGTAATGGTTTGAGCAAAAGCACCGGAAAACGCGATTAACAATCCGGCAAGTAAAAATATTTTTTTCATGGTTGAGGTTTTAATTGTAGTATAAAAGTATTTATTTAAACTTAAAATACAATAAGCGCTTTAACTTTATAAAGAGTGACCTGCAAGGACATCAATCACGGGGAGTGGCTTTTTACTAACCTCTGGCCTCTAATCTCCAATCACTCACTTCTCAAACTTTTTATAGGATTTATCAATGCCGCCCTTATTGCCTGTAAACTTACTGTTGCTAACGCAATGAGGATGATCACCCCCGCTGAAAGGGCGAATATCCACCACTGAACCGGCGTATGGTATGCAAATGATTGAAGCCAGTAATTCATTGCGTATGAAGCAACCGGAACAGCAATCAGCAGGGCTATTACCACCAGCCATAAAAACTCTGCCGATAACAATGCAAACAACGAAGTCACGCTTGCGCCAAGTACCTTGCGGATCCCAATTTCCTTTACCCTCTGCTCGGCTGTAAACATGGCAAGGCCCAACAGCCCCAGGCATGAAATAAAAATAGCCAGGAACGCAAAGCCATCTGAAAGCTTGCTGACGATTTGCTCACTGTTGTAAAGCTTATTGTATTCATCGTCTGAGAACGTATAGGTAAACTGGAAGTTCGGATTCATTTGCCTGCAAATGCCTTCCAGGCTGGTGAGTGCCTGCTTAGTTTTACCAGGCATCGTACGCACCAGTATCATGCCATCTTCAGCCTTCTCGCCGTAATACAAAATCAACGGTTTGATCTTATCATGCAGCGAACTGAAGTGGAAGTCTTTAATTACGCCAATTATTTTCCCCTTTGCACCCCAAATGGTTAAGGGTTTGCCAATAGGATTGGAGTAACCCAATCTTTTCACCGCTTCTTCATTAATTATATAGCCGGCAGTATCGGTAGCAAAATCCCTTGAGAAATCGTGGCCGGCAACCATGCTAAGCTTAACAGTGCTCACAAAATCATACCCTACCGCGGCATCGCTGAACGAAACTTTGGTACTCGGGTCCTTGCCTTCCCAATCTACATAAACGGTAGAATTGCTTATGGTTGTAGGCGGGTTACTGCTGCGCGATATAGACTTAATGCCGGGTAATTTAACCGCTTCGTTCTTAAAGGTTTCGTAACCCTGTGCCAGGTTTCCCTCCATGGGAATATAAACAAGGTTATCCCTGTCGAACCCGAGATTGGTGGATTGAATATAGCTAACCTGGCGCGAAACAATGATGGTTCCTATTATTAAAACTACCGAAAGCACAAACTGGAACACCACCAGCCCCTTGCGGAATAGGGTTGTACCGGAATCAAGCTTTAAACCGCCCTTTAAAACCTTAACCGGGTTAAATGACGACAGGAACAAAGCCGGGTAACTGCCGGAAATAATGCCTGTAATTAATGTAATTAAAACCAGCTTCAACCAGAACGATGCCTGGTTAAACGGCAACTCGATTTGTTTTTGGGTGACCTGGTTAAATACAGGAAGTAAAACTACCAGCAGCATGAGGGCGACCACTACGGCTATTGAAGTAAGTAATATAGATTCGCTGATAAACTGTTTAATGAGCACGCTTCGCAACGCGCCTACAACCTTGCGTACGCCTATTTCCTTCGCCCGTTTTACCGAACGTGCCGTTGTAAGATTCATGAAGTTGATACAGGCTATCAGCAGAATAAATATGGCTACAATGCTGAACAGGTTTACATAGCTGATCCTGCCGCCATCCACTTTTCCATTGGTAAACGTGCCGTGCAGGTAAGTTTCGCCAAAACGCTGCAGGGCCAGTTCCTGGGTAAAGGTTCCCTTCTTTTCAGATTTGTCGAGGTTCTCTAAAATATGAGTGATCTTTTTGTTAACCGCGTCCGCGTCGGCATCAGCCCGTAATTGCACATAAGTAAAGGGGGTGTTGTTGCCCCATTCCTTTGCCCATGGATTATCTTCCAAAAATGAAGACCAATTGACCAGGTAATCAAATTTTATGGATGAATTTGCACCAACGTTTTCAAATACCGATGTAATTACAAAATCCTTACGGTTATCAAGCCTGATGGTTTTACCCATTGCTTCCTGCCCGCTTCCAAAAAAATCCAGCGCCATTTTTTGCGATATGGAAATCCCTAAAGGACTGCTTAATGCGCTTTGTACATTGCCCTGCACCAGTGGAAAACTGAACATCTTAAAAAAGTCAGCATCAGCCGATCCTCCTTTTATCTTCAGCACCTTGTCACCTACCTTAAAGGTATGCTCATCATAAAACACAGCGTTGGTGGCATATTGAATTTCGGGGATCACCCGCTTCAATTCGGCAGCTAACACGCCCGGCGTATAATATTGTGTGTTTACCTTATTATCATAATATTGGCGTTCATAAACGGTAAACAATCTTTTACCATTTTTATGAAAGGCATCCATCCCAAGCTCATTTTGCACCCATAGCAAGATCAGCAGGCTGCAAGCAAGGCCCACAGAAAGTCCCGCCATATTTATAAATGTATGTACCTTGTTCCTCACCAGGTTCCGAAAGGCAACTTTTAGATAATTTTTAATCATGGTATTTAGTTCATGGTTAATAGTTCATGGTTAATAGTTCATGGTTCATGGCCGGAGTCCGTTTTTTAACTAATCTCTGGTCTCTAACCTCTAATCACTCGGAACGCAGGCTCTTTATCGGGTTTACCAGCGCTGCCTTAATTGCATGGAAGCTAACAGTTGCCATAGCGATTAAAATTATCAGGCCACCTGCCAGGGCAACCATCCACCATTGCATTGTTGTATGGTAGGCAAATCCCTGCAGCCATTTACTCATGGCATACCACGTAACCGGCGAAGCAATCAGTAATGAGATCACTACCAGTATCAAAAACTCCGACGATAGCAATGCAAACAACGAGCTTACCTTTGCTCCTAATACTTTGCGGATACTAATTTCTTTAACGCGCTGTTCGGCGGTAAACATAACCAAACCCAAAAGGCCCAGGCACGAAATAAAGATGCCAATGGCGGCAAAATAATTGCAAAGCTTATTTACCACCTGTTCGCTGTTGTATAATTTGGCATATTCCTGGTCAGAAAACTGGTACGAAAATGTGAAGTCGGGGTTAAGCTCTTTGCCTATCTTTTCGAGTCCGGCTATTACTTGCTTTGTTTTGCCGGCTTCAATACGGACCAGTATTGTGCCCCACTTTTGATTGTCAGCCAGGCGGATAACCAATGGCCCGATCGCCTCGTGCAATGAGTTGAAATGAAAATCTTTCAGCACGCCTACAATCTGGCCTTTGCGATCGTCCCATGATAAAGGACGGCCGACTGCGTTTTGATAGCCCATTTTTTTAGCGGCGGCCTCATTTACCAGGTAGTTTGCCGAATCGGCAAATTCTTTTGAGAAATCGCGCCCTCCTGTTAGTTGCAGCTTCATCGTTTTCACAAAATCATATCCTACCGTGGCATCCGAAAACGACGCCGGCTGGTTTGGATCTTTGCCTTCCCAATTAATGTCGGTCCTTGAATGGCCTATTACTGTGGGCGATTCCTTCATTTTTGAGATGGACTGTACGCCTGGCATCTGCGATGCCTCATATTTAAACAAATCGTAATTTTTAATTAAATCCCCTTCTAGAGGGACATAAAGCAGGTTCTCGCGATTATACCCCAGGTTTTTTCCCTGGATATAATTCATTTGCCCCGAAACCACGATGGTGCCTATAATAAGGATAATTGATAGTGTAAACTGGAAAACAACCAGCCCTTTCCTAAAAAACGTTGCACCCCGGCCAAATTTAAGACTGCCTTTTAACACCAGAACCGGGTTTAACGATGATAAGAAAATAGCCGGGTATCCGCCCGATAATAACCCGGTTAATATCAGTACCCCTGTCAAAGCCAGCCAGTAAACCGGTTGCCCGGGCTGTACTGCAATCTGCTTTCCGGTAATATTGTTAAATTCAGGCAATAACGATACAACTATCAGAATCGCTATAATCATTGATATAAATGAAAGGAGCAGCGCTTCACTCATAAATTGGCTTATTAAGCTTATCCTGGCCGCGCCCATAACTTTCCGCACGCCAACTTCCCTGGCCCGCTTTATTGAGCGGGCGGTAGCCAGGTTCATAAAATTAATGCAGGCAATAAGTAAAATAACGATGGCTATCAAACTAAAAATGCTTACATATTCAATCCGGCCACCGTCAGCCATTCCATTTTTAAATGTCGAATGCAGGTATTTTTCTGTATAAGGTTGTATTGCAAGTTCGGTGCGAAGCCCCGTTGTGCCTGGCCTGTAAAAGCTGAGAAAATCTTTAATTTTAGCCGCGACCTTCTTAGGGTCGGCGCCGGGGCGCAGCTGTATATAAGTTGAAGGGCTGGAGCTGTTCCAGCTATTTGCCCACGTATTTTCGGCAACAAAAGCCTTCCAGCTTTTCAAAAAATCAAATTGCTGCGATGAGTTAGCCGGCAAATTTTTAAAAATTGCGGTTACCACCAAATTGTCCTTGTTTTCATATCGAATGGCCTTCCCCATGGCATTATCAACCGAGCCGAAAAAAGCTTCGGCCATTTTACGGGAAATTGCCAGGCTGTTGGCGGCATTCAAGGCACTCCCGGGCGTTCCCTTTAAAAGTTGATAGCTAAACATCTTCAAAAAATCTGCCCCGGCATAAGTTCCATCCATTTTAAGCACTTTATTATCGACCTCAAACGTACGGGGATGATTTTGTTCCAGGCCGCTGGCAAATTGAACCTCCGGCACTTTTCTTTTCAACTCGTCGGCTAGTAAACCTTGTGTAACGTAGCTGGCATCGGTTACGCCTTGTTGTATGTTGCGTTCATATACCTGGTATAATTGAGGTCCGTTGGCATGAAAGCCATCTACGCTTCGCTCGTCCTGCACCCATAGCAAAATAAGCAGGCTGCAGGCCAACCCAACCGATAAACCGCCGATGTTAATAAATGTATGTGTCTTGCTCTTTACCAGGTTACGCCAGGCAATTTTAAAATAGTTCTTTATCATGATGGTAGTTCATTGGTTCACTTGTTCATTAGTTCATTGGTCTTATCAGTTTGCTAAAGACCCGCGATTGTTGTTTTTCTAATCTCTGGTCTCTAACCTCTAATCACTCTGTCTTAAGACTACTCACCGGGTTCATCAGAGCAGCTTTAATGCTTTGGTAACTTACCGTAAGTATGGTTATGATGATTGCTCCGGCGGCCGTTCCCAAAAAGATCCACCAGGATAGGTCGGTACGATATTTGTAATCCTGAAGCCAGTCGTGCATAAAGTAATATGCTGTGGGGATGGCTATCAGCAACGAAACGCTTACCAGCACTATAAAATCAACCGACATTAACTTCCATAAGCTGAATACCGAAGCGCCAAGTACCTTACGCACACCGAGCTCCTTGGTGCGTTGCTCGGCCATAAACGACGCCATGCCGAATAGTCCCATACAACTGATAAAGATGGCTAGCAGGGTAAAAAAGCCTGCGAGCTTACCTACGCGTTCCTCGTTGGCAAATTTCTTGGCATATTCCTCATCTGTAAACCTATAGTCAAATGGGCTTCCCGGATCATATTGTTTAAACACAGCTTCAATTTTAGCCAGGGCATCGTGTGTTCCCACTTTTGGATTCAGGCGGATGTCGACTATGTTACCTACGCCGGTATCCAATATAAATACACTCGGCTTTACAGGTTCGTAAGGGGATGACATTAACAGATCCTTTATCACGCCTATTACTTTGAACTTTCTGCCCCACTCAACTATTTCGCCCACCGGGTGCTTGAAGTTCATGAATTTTACAGCTGCCTCATTAAGGATCATTGACGTGGTATCGCCCACATATTCTCTTGAAAAGTCGCGTCCGTCTAAAATTTTCCAGTTGGCAACCTTGCCAAATTCCGGTGTCATGCGAATGGTTCCGAAATCGTCCTGCAGGTCGGGCGCTTTACCCCTCCATTTTAAACCGCTGTTGTTTGAGTAAACATCTGTTAACGGGCTGCCGGATTCGGCCATTTCTATGATTACTCCGCTTTGCAGCAAATCGTTACGTACTGCGGCGAAACTCTTGTGGATCACATCGCTTTTCATATTCATTTGCACAAGTCCTGTACGGTCATATCCAACCGGTCTGTTTTTGGTATGCTGCACCTGTTTGAATACGATAACAGTACCAATAATTAAGGTAACCGAAACCGTAAATTGTAGCACCACCAACACTTTGCGCGGTATAGCAGCAAACCTGCCTGCCTTAAACGTACCCTTTAACACCTTAACAGGTTGAAACGATGACAAATAAAACGCCGGGTAGCTGCCTGCAATTAAGCCCGTGAGCAGGCTGAAGGTGATGCCTAAGATCCAGAAACCCGGGCTGGCCCAAAGGATCACCATAGTTTTATCGGCAACCTGGTTAAACCATGGTAATATCAATAATACCAGCACGATGGAAAACACGAACGCAAAAACCACCACCAATAATGATTCGCTGAAAAACTGGGTGATCAATTGAATTCTTAAAGAGCCTACTGTTTTGCGGATGCCTACTTCCTTTGCCCGTTTCTCCGACCGGGCTGTGCTCAGGTTCATAAAGTTAATACATGCCAGCAGCAGCACAAACACACCGATAATACCAAACATCCATACAAACTGGATAGCGCCTCCGGTGTTAATGCCATCCTTAAACTCCGAATATAAGTGCCATTTGTTCATAGGATGCAAAAAGACCACGGGCTTGAATGATGCGCCTACATTATCGCCTTGTGCAGCAATATTTTTTGCCTTAATTTTACTTATCCGGGCGTCAACTTTAGTTATATCTACATTACTATTTAGCTGCGCGAAGATCTGGAATGAGTTATTTCCCCACTGCGTTGACGCTTGCTTTACCCATTGCTGACTGCTCACATACAAATCCCATGGAATGATGATTGACAATTCGTTAAAGCTTGTGTTGTGGGGCAGGTCCTCGTAAACTCCGCTAACTTTAACCAGTTGCTGGTTGTCGAGCTTAATGGTTTTGTTCATCGGATCGTCGTTGCCAAACATAGCTTTCGCCACTTTAGCAGAAAGCATGATAGATGACGGGTCTTTTAAAGCGGCCCTTGTTCCCTTAAGCATTTTCAGGGCAAGCATATCCGGTGCTTCCGCTTGCATAAAACTGCCCGGTTGCGTTATTTTTTTATCACCAACGGCCAAAATGTGATCATAATTCCAGCTGGAAAGTACTACATATTTAAAATCACTGCGGTAATCCTTACCCAGCATGGTGCCTAAGGGAATAGGCATCGCTATCTGGCTGCCCACTTTGCCATTAAAGGTTTGGTGCTGCCATACCTGCACTATTTTATCATGGTTTTGGAAATATTTATCGTATGATAACTCATCCCAGATCCAAAGTCCGATCAGCATAGCCACAGCCATACCCACCGATAAGCCGGTTACATTAATAAACGTATGCGCCTTGTTCTTTAAAAGGTTGCGCCAGGCAATTTTTAAATAGTTCTTTATCATTTTATTTGGACATTAGTCATTGTATCATTGGTCGTTAGTGGCTTGTGGCTACTGCCGACTTTCATTTGATCATTATTAAAATGAATCTACGTCTATATTTAATAAAACACATGCCATTTATTTAAATATCTATATATCAGAATATTATAAATTAAATCATTAATCGCGAATGTTCGCATCCGAACAGTTGGCGTGCGTTTTTGACGTGTAATCGGGGTGGCCCTGAATATTTTTATTCCGCAGGCCTTCGACCCGCGCTGACATGTTTAGCCCTTTCAGGGCTAATGTTGGTACTTCAGGCTAAACGCGAACGGCCTAAAAGGTCGTATTACGTCAGCGCGACCCGCGCTGACATGTTTAGCCCTTTCATGGCTAATGTTGGTGCTTCAGGCTAAACGCGAACGGCCTGAAAGGTCGTATTACATCAGCGCGGGTCGCAGCTGACATGTTTAGCCCTTTCAGGGCTGATGTTGGTGCTTCAGGCTAAACGCGAACGGCCTGAAAGGTCGTAATACATCAGCGCAGGTCGCAGGCCTGCTTTAGATCGCCGAATACCATCGTTTTGAATAGTGAGCCTGATCTTTAAAATTAACCTCTTCCTCCTGTAACTTATTTACCTGCACACCGTCTTAGTTTTAATTGCTAAAACTTTATAGTTTTGTTAAAGTATTATAATATATACCCAAACTGACCCATACCAAACATTATTTATTACCAACAACTATTCGTCATTATGATAAAAACCAAAACGCTCTCCGCATTTATACTTTCGGGCCTTTTTAGCGGCCTGGCTATAACTGCTGCCAATGCACAAACTGCTAAACCCGAAGATCCGGCGTTGAAGATCTACCGGGCAACACCGCCAAGGATCAACGACCTGATCCACACCAAGCTTGATGTACACTTCGATTACAAGAAACGCTACCTGTACGGCAAGGAATGGGTTACCTTAAAGCCACACTTTTACCCGACTGACAGCTTAAGGCTTGATGCCAAGGGCATGGATCTGAAAACCATCGCTATTGTTAAAAACGGTAAAAATATTCCGTTAAAATTTAAGTATGATGACAGCCTTACCGTAAATATTCAGCTGGATAAGATTTATCATAACACAGAAAATTATACGATCTACATTGATTACACTTCGAAGCCAAATGAGCTGAAGCAACAGGGCAGCGCGGCGATCACCGACGCCAAAGGTTTATATTTCATTAACCCGGACGGCACTGAAAAAGATAAGCCAACGCAGATCTGGACGCAGGGCGAATCTGAAAGCTCATCATGCTGGTTTCCTACCATCGACAAAACTTCACAAAAAACAACTGACGAGATCAGCATGACCGTTCCTGCAAAGTATGTTACTTTGTCGAATGGTCGCCTGGCAAGTCAGAAGCTTAATGGCGATGGCACGCGTACCGACACCTGGAAACAGGAATTGCCGCACGCGCCTTATTTGTTTATGATGGCCGTTGGCGATTTTAAAATTTATAAGGACAAATGGCGGAATAAGGAGGTAAACTATTACCTGGAGCCTAAATATGCCCCTTATGCAAAACAGATCTTCGGGATGACGCCTGAACTGATCGAGTTTTATTCAACCACGCTGGGTGTTGATTTCCCGTGGTACAAATATTCGCAGATCGTAGTGCGTGATTATGTGAGCGGTGCGATGGAGAATACTTCTGCAACTTTACATGGAGATTACGTGCAGGAAACCCCGCGCGAACTGATTGATGCCAATTATGATGCTGGTCGCAGTACTATTGCGCATGAGCTGTTCCACCAATGGTTTGGCGATTTGGTTACTGCCGAAAGCTGGAGCAACCTTACCGTAAACGAATCATTTGCTGACTTTAGCGAAATGCTTTGGGCTGAACATAAATACGGAAAAGACGAAGCTGATGCACACAGCAACGATGCTATGGTGAACTACCTGAGCTCGCCTGATGCAAAAACAAAGGACCTGGTACGTTTCCATTATAATAACGAAATGGATATGTTTGACGTAGTGACCTACCAAAAGGGCGGTCGTATTTTAAATATGCTGCGCAATTATTTAGGCAAGGATGCCTTTTACAAAGGCCTTAACATCTACCTTAAAACCAACGCATTCAAAGCCGGCGAAGCACAACAATTGCGCTTAGCCGAAGAAGAAGCCAGCGGACTGGATCTGAACTGGTTCTTTAACCAATGGTATTATAGCGCGGGTCATCCGGTTTTAAACATCAGCTACAAATATGATGATGCTACCAAAACAGAAACCGTTTATTTAGCACAAACCCAGGATGGCCAACCCTTTAAATTGCCTATGGCTGTTGATATTTACGCCGGTGGTAAAAAGAACAGGTTTAAAGTTTGGATGAATGATAAGGCAGATACATTGACCTTCCCATCTGCAACAAAACCTGATTTGGTAAACGTGGATGCCGACAAAGTTTTACTCGCCAAAAAAACCGACGACAAAACGCTCGATCAATTTGCTTTCCAATACTTTAACGCGCCATTATACATGGATCGCTTTGAGGCGATAAACTTTGCGGCTGCGCACCAGGCCGATAAAACCGGGCAAAAAGTAATGATCGCTGCGTTAAAGGACAAATATTACGGCTTACGCATCAAAGCAATTAAAGCTTTGAACATGAGCATTGATGATATCCATAATGCTGCATTACCTGTATTGGCTTCATTAGCACAAACTGATGATAATACATTGGTACGTGCTGCTGCTATCAGCAAGCTGGGAGCGTTAAAAGCATCGGGTAATTTAACTTTATTTAAACAGGCGCTGAGCAGTCAATCGTACGCGGTACAGGGCGCGGCTTTAAGTGCTATAGCTTTAATAGATCCGGCGCAATCATTAACATTGGCGAAGGGCTTTGAGCAAGATAACAAAGGAGCGCTTAGCCAGGCCATCGTTACCACCTATGCAACAAATGGCGGCAGCGAGCAATGGCCTTATGTTTACAAACAGTACAGCGACGCCGGCCCGCAAACCAAGTTTGGCTTAACCCGCAGCTTCGCTGCTATGATCGGTCGTGTTGACAAACCTGAATATGCACAACAGGGCATCACCGCGCTTAAGGAACTTGGCATCAAATACAAACAATTTGGCGTTGGTCCGTTTATCACCGGTTTGCTAAACACCATAAAGACCGAGCGTACAAAATTGAACGACACCGCATCAGCAACAGCTGCTGACGAGGCTGCTAAAGCTGTTAACGACGCTAAATAATCAGTTGGCAGATTGCAGTTGGCAGTCGTTTACAGCTTAACGTAGAGACGCAATACTTTGCGTCTTTATGCAAGAAGCCGGCCTCTTCAAAAAAGAGGCTGGCTTCTTTTTTAACATTCGGTGGGCGAAAATTAACGTGATTTAACAAATCTGTTTTTTACATTTGTTATTATACAAAGACACAAAGCATTGTGTCTCTACGTGAACCTTCAAATAACCGTCATGAAAAAATTAGTATTTGCCTGCATCCTGGTTAGCGGCGCTTACTCACTACAAGCGCAAACTCAACAGCTTAAGCCCAAAGATTTTTCAAACCCAATGGAAAAATATTTTACACCTCCGACAGAAAGCAAGCCGGACGGCAACAATTTATTAAAGCCAAAACTTGATCTTGACAATGCATGGATGCTGAAGAGCAATATGGTTAAGCTCGACAGTCAGCCATTTTTTGACAGAATGCCGATTGCAAAGCTTGATGGGTATGATAATATGCCGGTAGCAAAACTCAATAGTGACGATAATATGCCGATATTGGGGTTTGACATTGATAAGGCTAAGAAATTAAGGCGGGCGCAGAGCTATTAAATCTCAGGCAAAACTTTCTCCGATTCCGCAAAGATAAAATCTGCCTTAGTCGGTTCGGCAAGCGCATCACGTATCGCCTTTTCTTGCTCCCGTTGCACAATAACCTGCTCAAAATTCTCTTCGTATTTGGGGTGATTGGTTTTCATTACCCTATCCCAGAAGTTAAAATAAATGCCGAAATTATATTTAACATAGCGGTGGTGCATGTTATGATGCGTAGCTGTATTGTGCCATTTAAATCATTTGTTGGTGGCAAAGCCCCTCGGAAAAAACTCATGCCCCATATGGCCACCAACGTTCATCATTAAGGTATAAGCAGAAAAAACAGTTACCGCAGATACGTGGTAAGGAATTGTAAATACGATCAGCGGGACAATGCTAACGTTTATCAGGGCCTCAACCGGGTGCAATGCATATGCGGAAAACGGTGTAGGATTTAGTGACAGATGGTGTGTTCTGTGCACGTACTTAAAAATCTTGTTCCAATGCAGAAACCGGTGTGCCCAGTAGTAATAAGCGTCATGTACAACAATCATTAGCACAATGCTAAAAAAGTAGTATGCATAACCATATTTATTAATGGGATAATAAACCAATGTGTAACGCTCCCTGGTGGCCCACATTACCGGTAGTATCACCATTCCGAAGATAATCACCGTAAAAAAGGAATATTTTGCTTCGCGGATGATGTGCTCCCTGCCCGGAAATTTTTGCTGGATCTTCAAATACCAGAATGCTTTTTTCTTCCACACATACAAGAAAATGAAAACAGAGCCTGCAAATAACAAATATTCCAGGCTAAGCGTAAGCGATACGCCTAAAGCTTCTGCAATTTTTGATAATGTAGATAGTATTTGCATCTTTAAAGCAACCGCGATTGATCATTGAAATATATAAGCAACACGCTCTGTAAAGATATAATAAAATACGACTTTTTAAACGACAAATAGTTAATTAATAAGCATTTAATACTTATTGAATGGCTTCACCAGCTGGCGTGGCGACCGCGTCCTCCTGCTTCCGCTGCACTACAACTCTGTTAAAGCTTTCTTCATAATCAGAATGATTGGTGTGCATTACCCTGTCCCAAAAGTTAAAATAAAGGCCGTAATTGCACTTTACCAGGCGGTGGTGCATATTATGATGCGTAGAAGTATTATGCCACTTAAAGATCTTGTGACTGGCAAAGCCCTCGGGGAAAAGTTCGTAACCCAAATGCCCGGCAACATTCAACAGCAGTGAATAAACCCCGAATATAGTGATTGCCGAAGTATGGTGTGGGATGGTGAACGCGATGATTGGAATAATACCCACCTCAACAAAAGCCTCCAGCGGGTGAAAGGCATAAGCGGCAAATGGCGTTGGGTTAGTTGACAGGTGATGTGTTTTGTGTACCCATTTAAACAATGGCTTCCAGTGCATGGCGCGGTGTGTCCAGTAAAAATAGGTATCGTGCATAACGATCATCAACAGGATACTGATGAAATAATATGCGTAACCGTATTTGTTAATGGGCGCGTAAACCAGTGTTAAACCCTTAGATCCTGCTATTATAGTCAGCATGATCACAAAGCCGAAGATCAATACGGTAAAAAACGAATACCTTATCTCGCGGAAGATGTGCTGCTTATCAGGGTACTTTTGCTGGATTTTTGCCTGCCAGTATTTTTTGTTCCTCCACACATAAAAAAACAAGTAGAAGGAACCAGTGAACAGCAGATAACGCAAGCTTACATTAAGCAAAACCCGTAAGGTATCGAATGAATAAAGCATTTGCATCATATAAGAACGTTAAATATCAAAAATCCTTATTCAGCAGTTTTTCCAATTCGGCAAAGCTGATGTTCATTTTAACACGACCCTGCTTGGCGTAAGAGATCTCGCCGGTTTCTTCAGAAACGATGATAGCTGTGGCATCATTGGTTTCAGTTACGCCAATGCCTGCGCGGTGACGCAAACCAAACTGGGTTGGCAGATCAGTTTTCTCGGTAAGCGGTAAAATACAGCTGGCTGATTTTATCTTGTTCTCGGCAATAACAACCGCGCCATCATGCAGCGGACTGTTTTTTTGAAAGATACTTTCCAGCAGCCGCTTTGAGATCTTTGCTTCAATTACCTCACAACTGTTCTGATAAAATTGCTCATCATAATATTTGGCGAATACGATCAGGGCCCCGGTACGGGTTTGTTTCAGGCTTTTACAGGCATCAATTATGGGTTTAATGCGGGCATAATTATCCTTTTCAATCTGCGCCTTGCCAAAAAAATACTGCCACCAGGCCTTGTTGCGCTGCAGCGAGGCGTTCTTCCCTACCAATAGCAAAAACCGGCGGATTTCCTGCTGAAACAAGATGATAACCGCAATGATGCCCACATCGGCCACCTTTTTTAGGATGCCTGCAAGCAGCGGCATTTTTGAATCGGGAACGATAAAGTAAAGCACATAAATAAGCGCCAGGCCAATAAAAATATTGGCAGCAATAGTACCCCTGATCAGGTTATACAGCTGATAAATAATAATTGCCAGCAGTAAAATGTCCAGTATAGAAAAGGGAGTAATCTTGAAGAGCTTAAAATCAATCCATTGCATTTGGCTAAGGTAAGCACTTTGTTTGAGAGAATGTAGTCCGAAAGTCCGGAAAGTCAGTAAAGTCCGGAAGACATCTGAGCGTCATGGCGAGGAACGAAGCCACCTCTACATAGGACAATCGAGGAACCTTTATGCTGATGTGACCTTACAACCGCTGATTGGTTACCACAATACCTTTGGGCGCTGATCTGTATAGCTTAGAGGTTGCTTCGTTCCTCAATGACGCACGGTGAAGGGTATTCGCATATAATAAATCACCCCAGGAATGGCCCGCCAGGTACGCCCCAGCCCCATTGGGGCATTGGTACGTTGGGATCTTCGGTAACTTCACCGGTATTTGAGTTGATTACGGCTATGCGGGTTCCCCATTCCAGGTATGCTAAAAAAGCGGAACGGAATTCCGGATCGGCAGGCAAATCCAGTTCATCGGCGGTTTGCAGCAACAGTTCCATCCAACGCTTGCGATGTGTTTCGGTAAGATATTTTTGCAGGTGCTTTTTGATCATCTCGAAGTGGCTGCCTTCCGATTCACTATAAACCCTGGGCCCACCCAATACTTCGGCAACAAAATGCGCCACATGCAATCTGTGCTGTGCCGACATGTGTTTAAAAACCGGCTCAAGGATCTCATCAGCCAAAACCTTGTCGTAAAATTGATCGAAAAGCTTTTCAAATACTGGCATGCCGCCTGCCCATTCGTAAAGGGTTGGGATTTTGGGTTTGCTGTTGTCTGCCATGGTGAAGATTGTTTTAATGTTGTAAAGTTGAAAGTTTGTAATGTTGTTTTAAAACTTCATTATTTTGCGTTCAAAATTCGTATCATTCGCTAAAGAACTAATCTCTTGTCTCTAATCTCTAATTAACTTACCACTTCCTCCTTCTTAGGAAATATCAAAGACGCCACCACACTTACAACCAGGATGCCTAAGATTATCAGGAGAGACCTGCCTGTAGTGAGTCCAATCTCCTCAACATAATTTGCCCCAAGCATTTTTAGGCCGATGAATGCCAGCAAAACTGCCAGGCCAACCTTCAGGTAATGGAACTTATCGATAATATTTACCAGCAGGAAGAACATGGAACGCAGGCCCAGGATGGCGAAAATATTAGAGAAGAAAACGATATAAGGATCCTTGGTGATGGAAAAGATCGCGGGGATAGAATCCACTGCAAAAACAAGATCAGTTACCTCGATGATGATTAGTACCAGGAACAATGGCGTAATCAGTTTTTTACGGTTGATCTTTATAAAAAATTTATCGCCCTCAAACTTTGGATGTACCGCAAAATATTTGGATGCAAATTTTACCACTTTATGGTTCTCAGGGTCGATTTCATCCTCCTGGTTACGGTTGATGAACATGGTAACGCCGGTATACACCAGAAATGCGCCGAACAGGTACAGGATCCAATGGAAATGGGTAATTAACGTCGACCCAAGGAAAATAAAGCTGAACCGCATCAGTACTGCGCCGATGATCCCCCAAAAAAGAACCTTATGGTAATATTTCGGGTTAACGGCAAAGGCCGTAAATACCAGCACCATTACAAATATGTTATCAACCGATAAGGCATATTCAACTACGTAGCCGGTAATAAACTCAAGACCCAGGTTATTGCGGTAAAGCTTCAACCCACCCTGGAAATCATTCGGGTTTAGTTTCAGGTTATGAAAGTGTTCTGTATTGATCTTTTGCAGCGCGGCAAAGCTATCTATGTGGTGCAGCAGATCGCCAAAATTCAGGATCAATACGTAAAAGATCAGCGCGAATGTTACCCAAACAGCGCTCATAATGCCGGCCTGTTTAAGACTCACCGGCCTGTCGGTTTTGGCGAAAAGGCCAAGGTCCAGCGACAACATTATTAAAATGAACACGATGAAGCCTAATATGAAGATCAGCTCGCTGCTCATTATTTATTGCGTTCAGTTGTAAAACGTACCAATTGTTCCAAACCTGTGCGTGCCTCACCAGCCGGAAAGGTATTTAAGATCTCAAAAGCCTCATCCTGGTATTTCTTCATGGCGGCTTCGGCATATTGTAATCCACCGGTCTCCTTCACAAAGTTAATAATGCGGGCAATCTTTTCAGGTTCGTCGTTATGGTTTTTAACCAGGTTTATCATTTGTTTTTTAACATCAGGCTTGCTGCTGTTAAGCGCATAAATAAGTGGCAGGGTAACTTTTTTTTCCTTTATGTCGATACCGAGTGGTTTGCCCACGTCGTCGGTGCCGAAATCGAACATATCATCCTTTATCTGGAATGCTATCCCTATCTTCTCGCCAAAAAGGCGCATTTTCTCAATGGTTTCATCATCCGCCCCGGCAGACGCTGCCCCGCATTCGCAGCAGCTGGCTATCAGGCTGGCCGTTTTTTGGCGGATCACCTCGTAATAAACCTTTTCCTCAATATCCATCCTCCGCACCTTTTCAACCTGCAGCAACTCACCCTCGATCATCTGCTCCATGGCGGTCGACACGATCTTCAAAAAACGATAATCATCGTTCTTCATGGACAACAGCAATCCTTTAGACAGCAAAAAATCGCCTACCAAAACGGCTATCTTATTTTTCCATAAAGCGTTTATTGAGAAAAAGCTGCGGCGCTGATAAGAGTTGTCCACCACGTCATCGTGGATCAAAGTGGCGGTATGCAATAGCTCAACAAGTGCCGCACCACGATGGGTAGACTCATTGATCCCCCCGCAAATGCTGGCTGAAAAAAACACAAACATGGGCCTGATCTGCTTGCCTTTGCGTTTAACAATATAATGGGTAATACGGTCGAGCAATGGCACCGAGCTTTGCATGGAAGCCTTAAACTTCCCCTCAAAAACATCAATATCAGCCGCAATAGGTTTTTTAATCTCGTTGATGCTCAGCATTAAATTACACGCTTTTTTATAGATGATGCCGCCTAATTGACAATCGCACAAACATAGTGAAAAAGTTCATAGTTCATGGTTGATGGTTCATGGTAATATTGTCATTTGTTCATGGTAAAACGGGTGAGTATGCCTTCAGCTATGAACTATGAACCATTAACTATGAACCCCTCCCATTAAACCTTTCCCATTTATATTAGTCTATTAATTAACAATACGGCCAGTGAAAAAGGTTATGGCGAAAAAGAGAGCGGCTGTATTGTAAGCGATAGTTTTTGTATGAGTTAGGTTTTCATGAAGCGTCTGCAGTTTTACTGCGGGCGCTTTTTTTGATTGGCAGGTTTTATGTTTAAGTTTGATTAATGAAAACCACCGTACTTATTTGCCGAATATTGCTCGGGTTTCTTTACCTGGTATTCGGGCTTGATTATTTCCTGCATTTTATACCATACCAGCCACTGCATACCGGCAAAGCCGGCGCATTTATTGCGGGACTTAAAGGCACGGGCTACTTTTACCCCATGCAAAAGGTGATACAAATTACGGGTGGCATTTCGCTGCTCATTAATCGTTATGCACCATTTTTTGCCGTAGTGCTTTTCCCCATCAGTTTAAATGTGCTGCTGTTTCATACCATTTTAGTGCCATCGGGCTGGCTGATGGGTGTTACCCTAATGGTACCTAATTTGCTTTTGGGATGGGGATATAAGAAGTATTATGAAGGATTGTTTGTGATGAAGGCGGTGGTGTGAGATGGCTGAACTGAATTTATTCGATGTTATAAAATCCTTTGAAACCTAAAAATTTTATAATTCACCATGCAAAATAGAACTGAAGCAATACTTGAGCAGTTTGCTAATTCATGGATTGAGACGGAAAACTTTTTCGACCGCTTGATAGAGAATTATCCAGGCTTCGACCGCTTGAAACCCATTAGAAAGTTCATTGAGGAATTAAGGCAAAACGACGGGCATCTATATTTTCGAATCGGAAGTTCTATGCACGATCTGTTAATTTCCAGGTCTGTAAAACATGGTATGCGGACAGACCAAAAATATATTAAGATTGAAACCTATGATGAAAAGTTTGCAATAACGCTTCGCGACGGAGAAAAAACATATAGGGAGTATATGGTAGAAAATTTAAATGATTATCGGGTAACTAATTTAATTAAGACATTAAAGAACACTTTGGTTGACTGATATGAAGTTTATAGTTTGTTTTTTGCTAAATCAATTTAGCTTATTTATATTTGAAATATTATCAACTATAAATAATTTATGAAGATTATAAGACTTGTACTATGCCTGCTAATTCTCGTAACCATCCAGGCAAAAGCGCAACAAACCGAAGAACAAAAAAAGGCCGAGGCCTGGGCCAATTTCCAAAAGATGGTGGAGGAACGCATTCACAAGGATTGGGCCTGGATAAAGCGTTACGAGGACGACAATGAAAAACTGCCGCCACCGGCCACCGGCGAAAAACGCGTGGTGTTTCTGGGCAACTCCATTACCGAAGGCTGGATAAATACCGACCCCGGCTTTTTTAAGGGTCGTCCATATATCAACAGGGGTATCGGCGGACAAACCACGCCGCAAATGCTGGTAAGGTTCAGGGAGGATGTGATTAACCTGAAGCCCACCGTTGTGGTAATTTTAGCAGGCATCAATGACATCGCTGAAAATACCGGTCCCTCAAAAATTGAGAATGTAGCCGGCAATATATTTTCAATGGCCGAACTTGCCAAAGCGGCACATATTAAGGTGGTGCTTTCCTCGGTGTTACCGGCAATAGCCTTTCCATGGCATCCGGGTATTGATCCGCGCCCATCGATAACTAAATTGAATGAGCTGTTAAAAGCCTATGCTCAAAAGAACAAGCTAGGTTATATTGATTATTACTCCGCCATGGTTAACGCAGATCGGGGTTTAAAGAGTGAGTGGGCGACAGATGGGGTTCACCCCAACCTGGCTGGTTATAAGGTGATGGAGCCACTTGCTGAAGTTGAAATAGCAAAGGCATTAAAATAGTATTTAATTAATATTGATGGTGGGTATTTATAATTCGACATTTGTTTAAAACACTTGCCTTAGCCGGTATTTTTACCGGCAGAAATAAAACGAATAATAAATGTCAACCGTCAGCATTAAAATAGCCGATACAACAGAAGAATTTGAGCAGGCGAAAATATTGTTTGAAGAATATGCCGCTTCATTAGATTTCGACCTTGGTTACCAGGATTTCAAAAGGGAGTTAAGCACCATCGCCCAACAATACAAACAACCTGAGGGAGCCTTGCTATTGTGTTTTGTCGACAATGACGAAGCCGCAGGTTGTGCCGGGGTACGCAAATTTTCTGAAGAAATAGCAGAATTAAAGCGGCTGTATGTAAAGCCCGCATATAGGAGTTTGAAAATAGGAAAAAGCTTATTGGAATCGGCAATTGATACAGCAAGGCAGCTGAGTTATAAATTCATCAGGCTCGACACTGTGCCGGGCCAAACAAAGGCCCAGGAGCTATACCGCTACCTGGGATTTTATGAAATTGAGTCATACCGGTACAGCCCTATTGAAGGCACGATCTATTTTGAAAAAAGACTTATTGAAAATTGACGAAGTAGGAGTTAGCCGGGTCAGGGTGAAAAACTAAATCAGTATTCCGAACGTTCTTTAGATATGAAAAAAGAGAAATGGATGATCGGCGCGGCTGTCGGGGCAGGGATAGCCGGGCTGGCTTATGCCTTATGGCCCAAGGGCAAGATCCCAAAAAGCGCGATAGTACAGCCTTTTGATAAAAGAAAATACATGGGTATGTGGTATGAGATCGCCCGTCTGCCAAACCGCTTTGAAAAAAACTTAAAGAATTTAACCGAAGAGTACTCGCTGAATGAGGATGGTTCCATCCGGGTTATTACACGCGCATACAATTTTGAAAAGAATAAACCGGTAGAGGCTGAAGGCAAGGCAAAATTTAAGGGTTCCGAAACACGCGGCAAGTTAGAGGTAGCTTATTATCTTCCAATTTACCTCGACTATAATGTGCTTGATATTGATGAGGACTATCACTATGCGCTGGTATCGGGCAATAGCCTGGATTACCTGTGGATCATCTCCCGTGAAAATAACATCCCGGATGATCTTAAAACCCGGTTTCTTGCAAAGGCCGAAGCTCTTGGCTTTAATACCGGCGAACTTGAATGGATGTAATTAATTTAAGGTACCCGAATGTGTTCGCACCTTGTTCATAAAATCATCAAGTCCGAATGGCTTGGCAATATGATCGTCGGCACCACAATCTATTTTAATTTGCTCGAGGTCTGAATTGCCTGATACGAGGATCACGGGTATATGTTTAAGGTCATCCTGCCCTTTAATATAGGCACACATGGATTGGCCATCCTCCCCTTTCAGGTTCAGGTCCAGCATTACCAGATTTACTTCTTTATCATGCAGTTTACGCCGCGCCATACCGGTATCAGCCAGGCTTATTACGCCGTAACCGTCCATTTCAAGCAGGAGGCTCATCATTTCGCCAATTATCGGTTCATCCTCTATAACCAGTACTTTTTGCTTCATATTTTATCTAAACAAATTCAGGGCCAATTTCTTAAATTTAACAACCTTTAACATTACATGAAAGCATCAGGTGCCATAGCATTATGAATATCGTAATTTAGCAAATCATATATTATTAATTCATGCTTTTCCATTTCAAAGATAAATTTCCCCAATTAAGTGCTTACTGGGATAAATACCTGGAGTTTCAGCAGCGGATGGAGGTTCCGGCGAAAACGGTTTTGCTGGAAGAAGGAAAAGTATCGGGACACTATTTTTTTGTGGAAAAGGGCTGCGTGCGTTTATGCTTCAATAATAACGGCAACGATAAAACCGTGCAGTTTTTCTTTGAAAACGAGGGTCTAACCTCATTCGAAAGTTTCCTGAAAAACACCCCAAGCCTCTTCACCATCGAAACCATTGAACCCTCGGTTGTTTACCTGCTGCCTAAAAAGTACCTCGTTAAATTAATGGACGAATTGAGCAGGGAACCGGATTTTGTTAAAATGATCCTGGCGATTTCTGCCGAGCGGCAATTGCATTACATGCACGAATTTGTTTCCTTTATAAGGGATACACCCGAACAACGCTACCAAAACCTGGTAAGTGAAAGGCCGCATATAGTTCAACGGGTACCGCAGCATTACATTGCTTCTTATTTAGGGGTAAGCAGGGTTCACCTCAGCCGAATAAAAAGCGCCCTTGCAAAAAAAAGATAAGGGAATGCATTCGGTAACATATGTTATCGCCCGGCCTTTGGCATCGCCATAAATTTGTCTTAACAAAAAGCAAGAAAAATGAAGGCAGCAGTAATGTATCAGAAGGGTGAATTACCTCAATATGTAGATTTCCCCGAGCCCACCGCTCAAAACGATGATGAAGTATTGGTATCGGTAAAAGCCGTCGCCATAAAGCATTTCGACAAAGGCACGGCAACCGGCAAGCACTACTCAAGTGATGCCCCGAAGGAAAGCGGCCGCGTTATTGGCGGTGATGGTGTTTGCGTCCTGGAAGATGGTACAAGGGTTTACGGAATGGGTGTTAGCGGCATGCTTGCAGAAAAAGCCACCGTTGAAAAGGACAGGATTGTAAAATTACCGGCCGGTGTAAGCGACGCGGCAGCGGCATCATTGGCAAATGCCGTGATAGGCGCAGCCATGGGCCTGCGGTTTAAAGCGGAGATTCAACCGGGTGATGTAGTGCTGATTAATGGCGCTACCGGCTTTACAGGGCGGGTAGCAGTGCAGATTGCCAAACATTATGGCGCAAAAAAGGTGATTGCGACCGGGAGAAACCAACAGTCGTTACAGGAGTTACTGGAGCTTGGCGCTGATGAGATCATTTCCGTTAAACAGGAAGATGAACAGTTTATTGCACAATTGAAGGAAACACACGCAGTCACCCCAATAGATGTAATTATTGATTATCTGTGGGGACATACCGCCGAAATGATCCTGCAAAGCTTAATGGGCAAAGGATCATTTACCCACAAAACCAGGTTTGTTTCGGTAGGCAGTATGACCGGCGACCTGATCCAATTATCAGCCGCCAACTTAAGAAGCGTGGATTTGCAGTTAACTGGCTCAGGCCTGGGTAGCTGGCCGAAGGAACAGGTACATAAACTTTTTTCAGAGATCCTACCAGAGATGTTCCAGCTGGCGGCCGATGGCAAGCTGAAGGTTGAAACCACCGAGGTTAAGCTGGAAGACATCGCCGAGCTTTGGGACCTGGATGTACCGGATGGGCGGAGATTGGTGGTGACAATAGCAGGTTAACTTATTAGTCCGGAAGTTCCTGGCAGGAACATCCGGCATTTGTTAATACCTGTTTGATCTTCGAATTGTTAATTTCGTCAGCGGCGGTTTCGATCCGCAGGATCTGATCACAATCGTCCAGGTCAAAGTTTGCCTTATACTGCGGGAATTGATCCGAAAGCAATTGAATAACCCGGCTGGCCTGGTTTATATTACAGACATTGGTTTTAAATATTTCAACCTGTTTCATTGGATTGTTTTACTTGTTGCTGATCGCTTTCAGGAACGGTAATACTGAAATTGAAAAACTGATATAGGGAACTGAACTATTGCTGCTGTTTATAAAGTAATCAGATGGGCTGTCGCCTTTTCTGAATACCCTTGAGGACAATGTTGACGACATACCGCCACTAACCCCCAGGATGATCTTTTTGGTAAGCATGTATTCAAAGGCGGGTCCTGTTTTAATTTCCAGCGTTGAACTGACGGCATCATGCGGCAAAGGTGGATTTAAGGTTAAAAAAGATTGGCTGCCGCCCAGTTCCGTTCCAAATGACACCCAGCTTTTTGCCGATAGCTGTTTTTTCAGTAAAACCCGGGTAGGCAAATCGACAAACAATTGAATATTCCCGGTTTGAAATTGATGCCAATAATTAAAGAAAGGCAGAATATGAATAGGAGACATTGGATTATTAATATAATATAACCCTGCTGAAAACGAAGTAGCTTTTGTCCGTTTGATGGGTACATTTACGCCAATGATTGCATTATAAGTTCTTACCCTTGACAGCTCATCAGTTAACCCGGTAATACTTGCGGAATAGATCACCGGATGGTTAAACAATGAATCCATCCTGTTGTAGCTGGCCGTAAGCCCTATTGTAGCCGTATTGGTAGCTGAATTACTTACCGGTATTTGCGGATTATAACTAGTCACCTGACTCAGGTCGATATACTGGTGCAGGTAGCTGATGCTTACGGAGAGGTTGTTCTTGCCCCACCGGGCAATTGGCAGATTGAAGTTTGCCCTTACGCGGGAAACCTGAGCCTTCGCTTTAAACAGATCATTCCCGTTTAACTTACCAGTAATATCTCCGCCAGCCATTATGTCTGTGGAAATAAAAGCCTGCCGGAGAATCGGGTATTGGATAGCGGCAACACTGAGGTAAGCCATTTTAATGGAATCTGTCATTTTTTTTATCCCGGCTTCTTTTGAAGTTTGCGCAAATGACTTGCTTATCAACGTCAATAATAAAATCGCGGTTAACGAAATCCGCTTCCTGGAATTTGATGGGTATATAAGGTTAACGATAGCTGATCGGCTCATGAATGTTATGCTGTTTATGCTGCGAAAGTACTTCCCCAGTGGCCGTGTATCAGAAATTTTACAGTGAATAGTGCAAAAGGGGAAACGAAACTGACAAAAACGACAATGAATGGCCGGCGCTAATTTGTGGAATTATGGATAGGACAACTTCCAGGCGTTATTTGAACCGGAAGATAACGAGGGAATAGATCAGGCCTCCATCCAATGCAGGAAATCACTCGCTTTTATTTTGCTGACGATGATCTTATCAGGCGTTTCACAATATAGTTTAACAAACAGCCTGCGATTAAAATAATGCTCCACATTTTGTATGGTATCCCTGTTGATAATAAACTGGCGGTTAGCCTTAAAAAACTGTACCGGGTTCAGCATGGCTTCCATTTGATCCATGGTGTATTGGCTGGTAAACTTATCAAGCGCGGTATGTATATATACTAAACCATTTTCGGCGTAAATGAATCGGATTTCACTTGTTTTTACGGGGATGATCTTCTCTTTAAAGTAAACCAGGATGGCCTGCTTATACTTTGTATCCATCTGGCTTAATAACCTGGTCAGTTTTTCCTGGTATAAGGGCTGCGGCGGCTCAAACATATTTTTAAAGCGGTGGTATTTCCCAAGGCTTTGCGCCAGCATGTTTTCGTCAATGGGCTTTAACAGGTAATCAATGCTGTTGGCCTCGAAGGCCCGGATGGCATACTCATCAAACGCCGTGCAGAAAATTACCGGCGCATTTACCTGTACATCCCGGTAAATATCAAAACTAAGCCCGTCACCAAGCTGAATGTCTGAAAAGATGAGATCGGGTGATGGATTTTCCTTAAACCATTGAATTGCGGTATTAACGGAATGCAGCACACCAACAACCTTAACATCACTGCCTGTTGCTTCAACCAGGCTTTTCAGCTCTTTGGCCGTTTTAATCTCGTCTTCAATAATTAATACGTTCATGTTGCAGCAGCGGTAAAATTACTTTAAATAGATTGTCAGTTTTGCAGACTTCGATCTGTTTGTCTGCTAACAATAGGTACCGGTCTTTTATATTTTGCAATCCCTTCCCCGTACTTTCCTCTACCGATTGTTTCGGCTGATAACTATTTTCAATGGTTAAAGCAGGCGTTTGATCGGTATAGATTCGGATCTGCAATGGTTGTTCAGGAGATATGATATTATGCTTTATGGCGTTTTCAATAAGTAACTGAAGTGAAAGCGGGGGAATGTAGTAGCTTAAAAATCCACCAGGAACATCAATTGAAATTTGCAAAGCTTGTTCAAAACGTTCCTGCAAGATATACAGGTACGATTTCATAAAGGCAATTTCATCTTTTAAACTGGCCAGGTGATGTTCGTTAAAATTCAGCAGATAACGGTAAACATTAGCCAATTGTATAACATAGGTTTTGGTTTCCTGATCTGACGCGATAGTTTTTAAGGTACTTAATGAATTAAACAAAAAATGCGGGCTTACCTGCTGCTGCAGCGATAAAAGCTGGGCCTTTAATTGCGCTTGTTTTAGCAATTCATTTTCCAGCTTTGATTTTTGCAGCGTGATATTGATCTGGATATTGTAGATAATGATGTAGATAAATACGCTGACAAAGGCAGTTCGGGTAAAATTTATCATTATATTCTGAATGCTATCAAATTTCCGAGCATCATTCAGTAAAGGATGGCCGGTGAATAAGATTACCAGGTAGTCGAAAAATAAAACAATACAAATTGCGAGTATATTGCTGATAATACCTTTAGTTATATTACCAATATGTTTAAACGCATGAAGAATAAAATAATGATGGATAAACCAACAGGTGAATACATTGAGAAATGAAAAAAAAAGGTAATTCTTTACCAGGGCTAGCGGGCCAAATTCAAGATCCCCCACCCTTTGTAAAAAACCAAGTACAGCAAAGGCAAAGCATAAGAAAATACCCCACTTGATCTGGTAAACTTTAAACATGTATAAATTTCGGTTTTATTTTGAGATAATATATCAATAATACAACCGAAGTGACAATTACGGGTTTGAAAGGGACAATATTCCATATAAATGGTACCAAATTCAAAAGGATCAGCAGTCGCCAAAGTATTCTGCATAGTTATTTTCAGTTTCAGCCAACTTAACCGAATGTAAAAACACACCGTCGTAAGCTTCTATAGCGTCCTTTAGCTGGTTAAAAATTTCTATACAAAGCAATTCTGTAGTAGCCATTTTGCCCTTCATAAATTCAACATCCACGTTGAGATTTTTATGGTCGAGTTTTCCAATCACGAAGTTATTTATGATCCCCTTTAGCTCCTTTAAATCTATAAGGTAAGCATTTTCATAAGTTACGTTACCTTTTACAGTTACATAAAGATTATAATTATGACCGTGCCAGTTTGGATTGGCACATTTACCAAATACCGTCAAATTCACCTCATCCGTCCAATCTTCACGGTACATCCGGTGTGCAGCGTTAAAATGCTCTTTGCGTGTAACGTATACCAGCATTACTTAATAATCTTAACGGGTTTTTTATTTTCATCAATAGCAACAAAAGTAAAATCGCCATGAACGGCCAGTTCCCGGCCCTCGGCATACATTTGCTCAATATAGATCTCTACTCCTACTTTTAAACTGGTGTTGCCAACATGGATAACCCTGCCAACAAGCTCCACTATAGTTCCGGCCGGGATAGGCTTTTTAAAATCGATCTTATCGCTGCTAACGGTAACCATTACCTGCCTGCTGAAACGGGTGGCTGTTATAAAAGCTGCTTCATCCATCATGTGCATAGCCGTACCGCCAAAAAGCGTATCGTAATGGTTAGTTGTATTGGGGAACACCGCTTTAAAAATCCGCGTTTCTGATTTATTTATTCGTTCTTCTAAATTCATTGTTTTTTGATTGGGGCGAGTATTGCCTGTATTTTTTGTTTAACAGCAATTGAGCTGATCTCATGTTTAATGGTTTGCAGGCAATGCCGGCAAAGGCAGTCGGTATAAGTAAGCCTGATATAATCCCATTCTGCATCGGTAAAATTTATACCGTTGCACTGGCATTGCAGGATACTGCCTACCTTGCATTCAAAGGCAACATTGCACCTGGGGCAGTGTTTTGCTTCGTGTTGAGCCATGTTTTAATTTTAAAGAGGTTGCCTCAAAAGAAAAAAATCTCCAAAGTAATATTTTTTGGCCTCTGCGGCCTCTGTGAAACCTCTGTATCTCTGTGGTAAAAAATCAACCACAGAGAGCACAAAGAAGACACGGAGTAACAGAGAGTTTGACTTTTGAGACAATCTCGGAATTGTTTTTAAATAATTTCCTTCACCGCTTCCCGCATTTGTTTGGCGGCAGCTACCATTTCAACCAGGGCCTTTTTTGTTTCATCCCATCCACGGGTTTTTAAACCGCAGTCGGGGTTTACCCAAAGCTGGCTGTCGGGAATAACCGTTTCAGCTTTTTTTAGTAAGCTGATCATTTCCTCACGGTTAGGCACGCGGGGCGAATGAATGTCATAAACACCAGGGCCAATTTCATTAGGATATTTAAAATCAGCGAAAACATCAAGCAGCTCCATCTGAGAGCGGGATGTTTCTATCGTGATCACATCGGCATCCATTTCGGCAATGCTCTTGATAATATCGTTAAATTCCGAATAGCACATGTGCGTATGGATTTGAGTATCATCGCTTACGCCGCTTGCCGAAATGCGGAATGCCTTTACCGCCCAATTCAGGTAGCTTGTCCAATCTTCCCTGCGCAACGGCAATCCCTCACGAATGGCAGGCTCATCAATCTGGATAATTTTAATCCCGGCGGTTTCCAAATCGCAAACTTCATCGCGGATTGCCAAAGCAATTTGTGTACAGGTTTCAGAACGTGGTTGGTCATTCCGCACAAACGACCATTGTAAAATAGTTACAGGGCCGGTTAACATTCCCTTCATCCACTTATTGGTTAATGATTGTGCATAAGCCGACCATTTAACCGTCATCGGTTGCGGCCTGGAAACATCGCCATAAATAATAGGCGGTTTTACACAACGGCTGCCATAGCTTTGCACCCACCCGTTTTGTGTAAACGTAAATCCGGCTAACTGCTCGCCAAAGTATTCAACCATATCGTTACGTTCAAACTCGCCGTGTACCAGTACGTCAAGATCGATTTCTTCCTGCCATTTTACCGCCTTTTCGGTTTCCTCTTCAATCAGCGTATTGTATTCAGCTTCCGTTAGGGTACCTTTTTTAAATTGTGCGCGCCAGCTTCTCACCTCCGCTGTTTGCGGAAACGAGCCTATTGTTGTTGTTGCAAACAGCGGCAGGTTTAGTAATTGATGCTGCAATTGTTTTCGTACAGAAAACTCATTTTGGCGGCTTGCATCTTTTTCGGTTATGTTTCCAACACGCTGTTTAATCCTTTGATTATGAATAAGTGCCGATGATCTGCGGTTGGCATTAGCCTGCTTATTTTCTGCCAGGCGGTGTTCATTTCCTGCGCTTGCGTTACCTGATGAGAGATTTTTAAGCAATACCACCTCGCTTACCTTTTGCCGGGCAAAGGCCAGCCATTGTTTGATTTCAGGAGTTAGCACAGCCTCGTTTGTTTCATTATTGAGGTCGCATGGCGAATGTACCAGAGAGCAGGAAGGCGCTATCCATACACGGTCAGCCCCTAACTTTTCCTTTGCCTGTTGAATGATCTTTAACGACTGTTCAAAATCATTTTTCCAGATATTGCGGCCATCCACAATACCCAAAGAAAGAATTGTTTTTTGCTGGAGTTGCGCGATAACCTCATCCAGTTGCTGCGGCGCTCGAACCAGGTCGAGATGCAGCACATCAACAGGCAGCGAAACGGTTAAGGCTGTATTGCTGCCGAGGCGTTCAAAATAAGTGGCCAGTACAATTTTCAGGAAAGGAAATTCCTTACGCAATTGCTTGTAGGTTTCTTTATAAACCTGCTGCTCCTTTTCTGTCAGGTCAAGGGTTAAAAATGGTTCGTCAAACTGGATCCAATCTGCACCCAATGCCTTTAATTTATTAATGATCTCTACATATACAGGTAAAAGATTTTTAACGAGGTCGAGCCGGTGAAAGTCCGCTTCTTTTTCCTTGCCCAACAGTAAATACGAAACAGGACCGATCAATACAGGCTTGGTGATAATGCCCGCTTGCTTAGCTTCATAGAATTCATCTATAACTTTATTAGAGAATAATTTGAATTGCTGATCCTTATAAAATTCGGGGACTATATAATGGTAATTGGTATCAAACCATTTCGTCATTTCCATCGCCACTACGTCCAGCCCGTCTTTCTGGTAGCCGCGCGCCATCGCAAAATAGAGATCGAGCTCTTCATTCCCTTTTTTCAGGATCACGTCATGATAGCGTTTCGGAATGGCCCCAAACATAAGGGAATGGTCCAATACCTGGTCGTAATAGGAGAAATCGTTTGAAGGGATAATGTCGATACCGGCATCCTTTTGGATCTGCCAGTTTTCGTGCCGGAGATTTTTCCCGACCGTTAGTACATTTTTTAACCCTGTTTTGCCTGCCCAATAATTTTCGCAGACTTTTTTTAACTCACGCTGGCTACCAATACGCGGGTAGCCGAGATTTTGTGTTAGCATTTCTTTTAATGATTAAATAAATAATTCAGTTAAAAGCCCGTTTAGCTAAACTTCGCAATGCTGTTTATGGATGAGGAAAAGAAGGGAGCGCACGCATGTAATTGCCAGGTAGGATTAGCAATTAAAAAACACGTAGTACCAGACTTTGCCTCATTCGCGAAAGCATTGTCAATTCAGTATGGCAGATATCCTGACTTATAACATTTTTGCCGCCCTTCCCAATCGCTCGCGATCAGTGGACACATTTGACAAAAACTTTTTATGTTACTTACAGTTGCGCGACAGTTCGTGATTTACACACGATTCCCTATTAATCTACAATTAAGTAAAACCTATACCGGTTGAAAAAGAAATAAAGTAAAGAACTTATATCAGGGCAAATGTAACTAATAGGAATGAGGAATTATTAAATATGATTTAAGGAGACCAATTAGATTACATTATTAAACTTGGCTTTGAGATTACACAAGCTGATTTCGTAAATCGACCCTCGTTTTCAAAAACCTCAACTTATCAACCCACGACTACCGTTAATCCACGAATAATCCTATAACTGCCATTGATGGTGCATTGCACTATAAAAATCGAGTCTGTTCCTTTGTATCTGTGTGTTTTATGAATCATCAGAAGTACACAACAAACAATTTACTTATCAATTTAACATGCGGATAATAACACTTGAAGAACATATTTCCTTCCCGGAAATGACAAATAAGATCCCCAAAGAGGCTTTGGGAGGTTTTGGTCAATCAGCAGCAATGCAGCGGATAGCTCCAAAGCTGGCCGATATTACCGGGGAGCGTTTAAAATCAATGGATGATAATGGCATTTCGATGCAGGTACTTTCTGTAGACAGTTCAGGCGCTAACCTGTTGAACTCAAAGGATGGACCCGCTTTTGCTACGCAATATAACGACCTGATCGCTGAAAGGATCACAGGGTTCGAACACCGGTTTACGGCATTTGCTCACCTGCCGATGACAGCTCCCATTGCAGCGGCCGACGAGTTGGAACGTGCGGTAAAGGAATACAATTTTCGCGGGGCAATGATCAGGGGATTGACAGAAGACAAGTTTTTAGATCAACCTGAATTTGCACAAATATTTGAACGGGCTGAAAAGCTGGACGTTCCAATTTATCTGCACCCGGGCCTCCCGCCAAAAGGAGTGGCAGATACTTACTATAATGGACTGCCCAATCATTCGGGTATGGCTGAAGCTTTGGCCTGTTACGGCTGGGGATGGCACTCTGAAACTGCCCTGCATGTTTTGCGCCTGCTTTATTCAGGAATTTTCGATAAATACCCCAAATTAAAATTAATTATTGGCCATATGGGCGAAATGCTGCCGATGATGATGGCTAGATCGGAAAGAGCATTCAAACCTGGAAACGGCGGTGCAAACCAGCGTACGTTAACTGATACCTTCCATCAACAGGTACATATCACCACAAGCGGCTTCTTTACACAGCCGCCATTAAAAATTGCCTTAGATACCTTTGGCATCGATAATATTATGTTTTCTGTTGATTATCCCTTCAGTACGAACGAAATGGGTATTGAATTTTTGAATGCGATTGAACTGCCCGATGAACAATTAGCAAAGATTGCCCATGGTAATGCAGACAAGCTACTGAACTTAAAGATATAAAGGTATTTTTGCATTGATGAAAAGCATCCCGGTAGACCAGTTACAAAATAAGACAAGCGCGGGCCTGCAGATCAAAGTTTTCCGGCCCGGCGATCAGCACCGAAGTGAAACAGAAATAGCTCACCGGGACGATCATTATATCTTTTTCCTGCTTACAAACGGGACAGGAACTTCAAAGGTCGATTTGCAGGATATCGTCCTTACTGCCGGTCAACTTTACTATATCTTACCATCACAGGTTCACTACCGGATAAAAACTGACCGTGCTGAAGGATGGTTCCTGGCGGTGGATACTGCATTAATTCCTGCCGGGCTTAGGGACGTTTTTGAGGGTCGGCTAAATTTGCAGACTCCATGCAGGCTAACGGCCTACGAATTAAAGCAGTATTCAAACCTGCTCGAGCTATTGCATAACGAATTTATCGAACGGCAGGATGATAAATTTTACCTGCCGATTATCCATACCCTTGTTCAATCATTTTTGGCGATGGCCGCCAGCACTTACAATCATTTAGGATCCGCAGAAAATAAGCATACCCGGTCTGCCGAACTCGCCCGTCAATTTAAAACCCTGCTTGCAGTAAATGCCCGGACGATCAAAAGCCCGGCAGCATATGCCTCGAAACTTAATGTTTCACCAGGCTATTTAAATGAGGCGATAAAGATAGCTACCGGTTCTACAGTAAGCTATTGGATCCAGCAGGAAATATTTAATGAAGCCAGGCGCTTGCTGTATCACAGCGATGCCGATGTAAAACAGATTGCCTATGAATTGGGCTACACAGATTACGCCTATTTCATCCGCTTTTTTCGAAAGGCATCGGGGTTGTCGCCTTTGAAATTCAGGATGCTTAACCGCAAGTGATTTTTTTGATGCAAACATTTAATAATTGCTAATTATGTTATTCAAAAAATATATCTCAACATTCATTCTGACCGTGGGGCTGTTATTTACGATCAAAAATTCATTCGGCCAACACCAACAGTTCATACCGGATTCCGCCCACAATAATCCAACAAAAATTACATGGACCGAATTTCATCGACGTGTCGATAGGGCTACCAAGCTTCTTCAAACGAAGCAACTTTCGGCGATCTCAGACAGTGATCATGTAAACATTATGATGTGCTTAAATTCAATTTTTTTAAGTAGTCATTTTGACAAAAGATTTAATGATGCCGGGTGTAAAAAGCTTTTATCCATTGCTCATAAAAAGGACTATAGATATAATATTGGTACGGTTTATCCTGAATGGTTATTCGATCGAGGGATGGGGAGGTATTACCCAAAAATCAAAATGGAACTTTATGGGACACCAAACCTTTATGCGACGTTTGTTGTCACGAACTAAGCGGGACTCTCTCAATCTTAAACCTACCTGGTGCCAAATATGAGTATGTAAAGTAGGTCAAAAACTCAAAGACATATTCAATAATCGCCTCCATTTTTATAATATTTCCACATACCCTTCCGTCCCATTCACCCTGATTCGCTGCCCGTCTTTGATCATCCTTGTAGCATTCTCCACTCCAACAACTGCTGGTAAGCCATATTCGCGTGCGATTACTGCGCCATGGGTCATCAGTCCGCCAACTTCGGTTACCAGGCCTTTTATGGATACAAACAATGGTGTCCAGCTGGGGTCGGTAAATGAGGTGACTAAGATATCGCCATCTTCCAGGTCTGCATCTTCCATGTTTAGGATCACACGCGCCCGTCCCTCTATCACCCCGGAAGAAACCGCCAAACCTGCAATAGCTCCGGACGGGAGGTTTTCGTGCTTGTACCTGCCCGTAATAATTTCACCCTCAGACGTGATCACACGTGGCGGAGTAAGTTTTTCAAATATTTTATGCTCGTCCCTTCGTTTGCTGATGAGTTGGTTGTCCGGCTTATGGGTGCGCACCATTTCGCGCAATTCTTCAAAGGTGAGATACCAGGCATCTTCCTTATCGCGAATAACGTTGGCTTGTACAAGTTGTTCGATTTCCTTTAGCAAAGCTTGTTTATAAACGAAGAAGCGGTTAACGATACCATATTTTGGATATTCACGATAACCAACGAAATTCCGGATCAGGTCGATCATTTCCTTTGTTTCCTTCGCTTTTTGTTCGCCATCCGGCAATTGCTTCAAACCATCCAACAGCGATTGCTCCATCTTCAGTGCTTCCTGTCGCCCCTGTTCAAATTTTCGCTCGCCGGCCCCTGGTTCAAAGTTCTTGATATTACCCAGGATTATCGGGATAAGGATGGCAGGGTTTTCACTCCAGCGGGTTTTAGTAATGTCTATCTCACCGGCACAGCGCATCCCGTATTTGTCGAGATAGGCGGTGATTGCATCCCGGGTTTCCTGCCCCCCATCAAGCTTAACCAGTTCATCCAAAAAATTATCATCCTTTACCTGCTGCAAATAATTAATTACCTCCGCATAAGGACGGATCACATCTGCCACATCCAATAACTCCAAACCCATCTCCGAAGTGATGTTGTTGGGTACGGATTGAGAAAGTATGTCTGCCACGTTTTTTTCACCCAACCATTCACTCATCTTGTCATTAAGCCACGCTGCGGCATTCATTGCAGCCATGATGACACCCATGTGTTTGGTATGAAACATCATGCTCTTTGATTGCTCAATGTCTTCCCGGATAAAATCAAATAGCGCCGGCCCCGACTTGGTTTGGATGTTTTGTTTTAGCGCTTCGACTGATGTTTCACTATCTTTAATCAGATCAGCAACGACTGCCGGGTCGCTACCCACCGACACTAAAATATCCGCAGACGACATACCCTTAGTGCTTTTTACAATCACCGGTGCCCGTTCATCGTCCGGTAACGATTTTATGAAATCCCCCCGTTCTATGATGGTCAGCAGTGCGTCTTTTATAAGCGGATCATGTTGCCCCATGGCCTCCAATAAATTTGCCCTGCCGACAGGCGTGGCTAGCATATCCATCACTTCAACAAACAACCTTCCGCCGGCTTTAAACATAGGCCTGCCGGCTCTTAACTGCCATATGGACAACCCTAATGGCTTCATTGGGTCGGTCATCATTTGCTGGTGGCCAACAGATATGTAAACATGATTCTCCCTGTCATTCGCTTCAGGCACCGGGTATAAAGTAGTGATAGGGCGGCTTTGTACAATATAAAAAGTATCATCCGCCAAACACCATTCAATATCCTGCGGGCTGCCAAAGTGTTCTTCAATTTTTCTGCCGATGTGCTCAAGCTGTAAAACCTGTTGATCCGTCAATGCTTGCCTGGTTTGATGCTGAGGTTCAATTTCCTGCTCTTCCGTACCGCCGCCTTTTAAAGCGTATATAGCTAGTTTCTTGACGGAAATCATTTTATCGGTGATCCGGCCGTTACTTAATTTATAAAGATCAGCATTCACCAGGCCGGAGACCATGGCTTCACCAAGCCCGAAGCTGGCATCAATAGATAACACGTTCCTGTTACCGGTAATGGGATCGGCAGTAAACATAATTCCTGCGGACTTGGGAAACACCATTTGCTGAACAACTACAGACAGTTGAACTTTACGGTGGTCAAAGCCGTTTTGTATTCGATAAATAACCCCACGATCAGTAAAAAGGGAAGCCCAGCATTTGCTGATATGCTTTAGGATTGCTTCCAGTCCGATCACATTCAGATAAGTATCTTGCTGGCCCGCAAATGACGCCGATGGCAGGTCCTCCGCCGTAGCGCTTGATCGTACAGCAAAGGCATCATTTTCACTAAATTTTGTGAAGTAGTCTGCGATCTCATCCGCTATATCGGTAGAAATTGGAACGGTTTCAATGACCGCTCTGATTTTGGCGCTGATCCCGCTGATATTTGCCCGGTCTTCTGCTTTTAAATGCTTTAATTCATCCAGCAGACTATTAAGCTCCTGGTTGTTTTCGGTTATCTTTTTATAAGCTTCGGTGGTAACGCAAAATCCCCCAGGGACATTGATCCCGTTGATCTTTGACAGCTCGCCCAGGTTAGCGCCCTTGCCTCCGGTGAGCATCAACATTGACCTGTCGATCTCATGGAAATCAAGTACATACCTGTTTATATTCTTCTCTGTTTTTGTGCTTCCTGGCGTCATACTTTTGGTTTTTTTTGAGATGTACAAAGCCAAAAGTATAAGGTATAATGGTTCAAAATACCATTTTTTAACTATATTTTTTTATGCGCAATATGATCGAAAACAACGCGTTATCCTTACAACAAAAGCGCAATAGTTTTAATTTAAGCGGGACATTGTTATTTTATTTTTTGACCAAATATTCGTCAAGGCTCCAGCGGTAACTGCCGATCCCGGAAAGCACTAATCCTGCGCCTGTAAATACAAACACAGGGTAGTTAAACGGCGCACCGATTCCAACAAATATTGCCATACACAAGCCAAAACACAGGGTAAGAATAGCTGCGCCTAACGCGATTTGTTTGATCTTAAAACCAACTACCAGGCAGATGCCAAACACCGCCTCTGAAAGTGTGGCCACCAGCCCCAGGATGTTTGCAATTGGTCGGCCAGCAAAGGGGAGCAGTGTATTTGTATAATCAATAAAGTGCTTCCAGTCGCCCCATGATACACCGGGAGAACCATGAGGGCCCAGCATACCTAACCTGTCCATAACCGGAAGTATAAATCCGGCACCCAGGGCTAATCTTAAAACCAATTGGGCTATTCCAGAAGCGTTTTTCATAATATCGATTCTTTTTAGTTCAGGTAAAATCACAAGCCGTGCCTGCAAAAGCTCCGTCAAAGATAATTCTTAAGTCGCATAATAATAAGCCGCTTATTGCTGAAAGATTTCCGGGTATTTCCTGATAAAATATACAGGCGTGCAACTCCAGGCATGGCAATAACTGTTCACCGGGAAAAAGTTGTATGGCGATTTAAACTCATCGGCGGGGTCATATACTTCCCAAAACGTGTCGGCGCCTTTTTTTACCATACCGCCCCAGTAATCTACCAGTGCCGCTTTGGCTTCGGCTTTTAAACCGCTTTCAATTAAAGCAGCAATATAATAATGGTACATATAAGGCGCACCGGGATGCACTGCATCGGCAACGGTTGGCAATGCCTTCAAAGCCTTTTGCGCTTCGGTTTTTGATGCTACGCCGCTTAAGATCATCCAGGCCTGTCCGCCGTATGATACCTGTTTGTTTGGACCGCTTACGAAAAGCCCGGTTGTTTTATCGTACAGGTTTTTATGGGCGGCTTCTTTTAATTTTTTTGCGAGGGCAGGGATCTCTGCCACCTCGTTTTCCTTGCCCAATAGTTTGGCCAAAGCATAAGTTTGGTTAAGGGTGTAAATGGTGATGCCTTGCAGGGGGGCTTGCTTGTCCAACCCATCCTTCCAATCAAAAAATACCCACCACTCCTTGCCGGCTTTTACATAGTCCATCATGCCATCCTCGCCGGTATACATTTTGGCGATGTCGAGCTGTTTTTTGGCGACGGGCCACAGGTCGAGCCCGGTTTGCTTGTCGCCGGTTGCGGCAACATATTCCTTAAGGGCTACATTGTACAGGAAGCAATAATCCAATAAGTGAGTTTTTTGCGCGTGAGGCTCGGGGTCCTCAAATACATCGGCGTTAAGGATACCGTCTTCGTTCGACAGGCCGGCCAGTAAATACAAACAGCGCTTAGTCAGCCCATCGTTTTTAAAGGAATACAGGTTAGCCAGCGACTCCAAATAGGTATCACCAATCCATAAGCGGCGATCGCGCTTGGGGCCGTCCTCGTATACGGTTTGCATACACTCCTTAAGTGTGGCCAGGCCAACGCGATCGATAGCTTTGATAACGGGCGATGTTGTTGCCGACAGTTCCGGCGGTGTTACCGTAACGGAGGTGGAAGCCTTAAACTGCAGATCTGTAAACCCGAACTCAAAACCGGAGGACGAGCCCAGCCATTCTATCTTTACATACCTGAACGCTACCCTGCGCGGGACGGTAACAGTGGCGGGCAAAACCGAAACGGTAACGGTTTCATCCTGCAGCCAGGCGCGACTTAAGCCACCGGGATAGGGATCAAACGGCATGGCCAACTCAGCAGGCACCTCGCCGAATGTAAGCTTCAATCGCAATGGCGAATCCATATCGCCCCGCAAGGTTTTCAGGGTAAAGGTGCAGTAACCGGTCATATGTTCACCAAAGTCAACTATCATTCCGGTGTTTTTTTGATTGATGGGGGTGTTGTAAAATTGTTCAACACCTCCCGCAGGTACCATTTTCCAGCCCTGGAAAGCTGCGGCATCTTTTTCCACCTTAACTATACCAATGGGATGTTTGATGGTTTCAGTTAACACGGGTTTATATTCCTCCGCTTTTTTGAGCCACGATTGGCGCTGGGCGGCGTAAAGATCCTGGGCGTTTGTTCCCGCGGCGGTTAGGGCAATAATGCCGGTTAATAGCAGGGATCTGAAAATGCAGGATCTGGTTGATGTCATGAGGTCTATAGTATTGGTGGCCGGAACGCAATGTACGAAGATTTGGGATGAGGATATAGTGTTTTCACAGTGCCAAATTCTATTTATTATTGTTAAACGTACAACTTTAGTTAACAGACTACAGTTTAGTCCTTTAAACTAAGCATAAGTCATTTTTAAATATTGTTTATATTTTTTATCCAATTATAAAATTTATTTTGTTTTAATTAAATTATTCCTTTAAGGAATACGCCTTAGCATCAACCAGCGGGCGTTATGGAAGCAAATGGAGATGCATAAACGCAGGAGTAAATATTGTTAAAACAACCACACCATCAATACAGGCACCTGCTTTGTAATGGATAGGATTCACCAGGAGGCTAAACCTTCAAAATTCACCGTTCTTTAAATTATTAAATCATGAGTAAAAATCGCCATTTAATTGAAAATAGCATCCAGGGATTTCATGCCCGGGGTAATTTTAAAGTATTGGTTCCCGTTTGTTCCCTCATATTACTGCTTGTTGTATTTACAACAGCGTGTAATAAAGAAGCTTCAAATCCCTCGCCAAATGCGTCATTATCGGCAAACAAGGCATTAAACGCAACTGCAGTTACTGCAAGCAGCTCCATTAGCCCAGCACCAATAAACCTCCGCACTGCAGGTAATTTTTCCATTTTAAGTGAAACAGGGATTTCAACTACCGGGGTTACTGCCATTAAAGGCGACATTGGTGTTAGTCCGATCTCCTCAACGGCCATAACCGGATTTGGATTGGTTATGGATGCCACTAACCAATTCTCTGCAACACCTATTGTAACCGGGAAGGTTTACGGGCCAAACTATACGCCACCTACCCCGTCAAAAATGACTACAGCTGTCAGCGATATGAAAACCGCATTTACCACGGCAAACGGCTTGGTTTATCCTGCACCCATTGTTCAAAAGTATGCCGGAAACATCAGCGGGCAGACTTTGCACCCGGGCTTGTATAAATGGAGCACCGGGGTTTTAATAACCAATGTTGGAGTTACATTAAGCGGCGGACCAAACGACGTGTGGGTGTTCCAGATCGCACAAAACCTTACGGTAAATAACGGCGCTATTATTACATTACAGGGCGGCGCACAAGCTAAAAATATCTTTTGGATAGTATCCGGAAAAGCTACACTTGGAACAACCGTTAATTTTAGCGGTAATATCCTGAGTAAAACGCTGATCTCGCTAAATACAGGCGCTAAAGTTACCGGTAAATTATTGGCACAAACAGCAGTTACATTAATTGCAAACGCCGTTCACCCTTAATCATATTCCCGGGCCATAAACCAGCCAGGATCTTAATTAAAAAACGCTGTGAAATATTATTTCGCGGCGTTTTTTGTGTGGGTGGATATAAGTTTAGTTTTTTAACCCTCCTTGTGCGCAGCGAAGGGAGGGCAGGTCCAGCGAAGCGCAGACCGGATGGGCAAATCTGCGCGCGATGTTCACGCAACCGCCTTAACATAACGACTTAGAATGTGCCAAACACCCAATCATTACGCATATCCCACCCGTATTGCCGCATAATCCCTTACCTTTACACGCATGTCAGCATCACCTATAAAAGTACTTTTCTTTTCGGCCAAACCTTATGATATCGCCTCGTTTAACCAGCATAATGCCGGTTATGGCTTTGAGCTGGAGTACCTGGAAACACACCTCGGTCCGCACATTGTTAATGCGGTCGACCAGGATACATTTGCGGTCTGTGTATTTGTAAACGATAAGCTGACAACCGAAGTAATTGCGATATTGGCTGCCAAAGGTGTAAAGGTAATTGCATTGCGTTGCGCCGGGTTTAACAATGTAAAGCTGGAAGCAGCAAAAAAAAAAGGGATCACGGTGTGCCGCGTACCGGCGTATTCGCCCGAGGCAGTGGCAGAACATGCGGTAGCTATGCTGTTAACGCTCGTCCGCAAAACCCACAAAGCTTATAATCGGGTAAGGGAACAAAATTTTTCATTAAACGGACTTTTAGGTTTTAACCTGCACGGGAAAACGGTGGGCGTGATAGGTACCGGGCGAATCGGCAAGGCCTTTTGTAAAATTATGCTGGGCTTTGGGTGCAGGGTACTGGCTTTCGACCTGTTTAAAGACGAGGAAATGGTTGCCGCCGGTGTACAATATACCACCTTTGACGATGTGCTGCAGCAGGCAGATATCCTATCGCTGCATTGCCCGCTTACGCCCGATAACCGTTATTTGATTAGCCGGGACAGCCTTGGCAAAATGAAACAGGGAGCGACGCTGATTAATACCAGCCGCGGCGCGCTGATTGATACGCACGCTGTTATAGGAGCCTTAAAAACGGGGCGACTGGCTAACCTTGGTATTGATGTATACGAACAGGAGGAGCGCTTGTTTTTCAAGGACCTATCCGGAAGTATTATTGAAGACGATACCATACAGCGGCTGCTGAGTTTTCCAAATGTGCTGGTTACCGGTCACCAGGCCTTTTTTACGGAAGATGCGCTATCGCAAATTGCGGAAACAACACTGGCCAGCATTCATAAATTAAGCAAAGGGCTAACACCTGATAACGCGCTGATTGTTCAAATTTAACGATTGATCTTATCAGAACTTATTTTTACCGTTATGCAAATTAGCGGGAATTTCAGATGTTATAATAACGCCAAACTCCTTATCGGTAACACCGTAATCTTTTATTAACTGCTGCTTTGTTATTATCTGTAACCCTTTAAAAATTGTATTGTTAATTGCCGCAAGGTCGCCTTCATAGTTTTCTTTCAGTACCCTTTTGTTAAGTATGTATTGGATATGTACATCACTTTCAACGGTAGGTACAAGTTTGCCATATTGATCTGATTTCGACTTAAAATAATTCCAGTACTTATTTTTCGCGAAGTCTTTGGTTTCGATGTAGATGAGCCCGTTTTTTGCTGCTGGTCCCATTCTTTTTATCGCACTTGAATCTTTATATACGGTAACCGAAGCAATTTCCTCAGGCTTGTAATTCTGTAATACGCGTTTATTAACTCTTACGCTGTCAATAAAAAAAACCGGGTCGGTAGCATCCTCTTCAAAAACAATTTCCGGCACGTCTTTTTTAAGGCTGTAGCACGACATCATTAAATCAACTGCCTCAACAGGCTTGTTCATATAATAAGCCTCATTAATTGGGAATTGGGGTTTTTTATCCGGGTCGATTTTAACATAAAATGAAATGGTATCATTTGAAAAGTTCCAATACCCGGAACAGTCCCTTGAACCCCATTTATCTTTAAATTTAGGATATAGTTTTAATAAATCCTTTAAAAGCAGGTTGCTTAAATCAATAACTTGCCCATCGGGCAAACGCCCTTTAAATTGCGTGGTTAACCTGATCTTACTCACGTAGTCTGATTCCTGGTCTTTTTGAAAGATAAGGCCGGGTTGTTTGCCAGAACTATAACCAGTGCTGGCTACATATCGTGAATCCTGCCCATAGCAACCTTTGGCAAGGTCCATTTCCTCCACATCAACTTGTTTTAAATCGGTGTTTGCCTTTTTTAGATCTGTGAGTGTGGTTTTACAAAGGCAGAAACCGTTAATGGTTATTTTTTTTGCAAGCGTATCCGGGATTTGTGCTTTTGCAAGTGTAGGCAATAATAATATGGTGACAAGGAGGGTTTTCAAGTTCATTGTGCTAATTTATAACCTTTATCATACATATTATAACTCCCCCAACGAATTCCAAATCAGCTGCAGGGCCTTCTGACGTAAGATCTTATCGCCTTTTACCATGTTGGTTACTAATAGCTGTTTCTTTTTGAGGTATTTTTTTGCATGCTCCCGGTCGTAATGCATCATCCAGCCAATGTTGTAGATGAGGTCGCAATATTTAACGGTTTGGGCGGCAGGGCTGATGGTCGCCAGGCGGGCGGCTTCCTGTTCCTTGCGTTCCTTCTTGCCCATACCAGGATAGGCAGCAGCTGTAAACACATCGGTAAGTTCTGTTACGGCATCGGTAATGTAGCCGGCTTGAGTATCGGTATAACCAAAGCTGATCAACGTTTCAGTTAATTCAACCGGCTTAATAGCCAAATCTTCAAAAATATCATGACAAAGGCCAATCTCGTAACCAAAGTTAGTAGCCTTTCCGGCTTGTTCAGCCACGAACTGTAAATGGATGAAATATGGCTTGTATGTGCTTTTTATCAACCGGCCCTCATATTTCTGCTTCACCCAATGGGTTAATTGTTCATCAGGCGTCATTTCAGTTTATCCAGCTTAAAATAACCTAAACGGATCTCGTCTTCAGGCAGCGTTGTCCCATCGCTTATAACAATCCGGTATTTTTCCTTGTAGGCCGGGGAGAGCAGGTCATCTATTTGATAAACGTTGTCAACATCCACCCCATATTTTTCATCGATGTGAGCGGTGGCAATGCCTTTCAGGGAATTGGTTTTAAAGAACAAACTTCGCTTTGCTTCCTGCACCGCCAGTGCACGGGTTTCCTGCACGGTTAATACAATGTAGTGCTGTTCCTCCAGCTTGCCTGTGGTATAGCCGCCAAGATTTAGAAAGAAGAGCTTATTTGCGGATTCCGGCGCTTCGTCTTCTTGCGGCACAACACGGATCGACCAATTTTCAACCTTAGTCACTTCGCGGTAGCCGTCAACGTGCAGGGTGTTACCTGCCTCGGGCCAAAAGGCTTTCAGATCGGGTACAAGGTCCTTCAGCTCGTTTGCAATTCCGAAGAAATAATCATGCTGCTCGATATTTCGCCCCGGCGCTCCGGCGCCTAACAATAACAAATACAATTTCATGCCGACAGTCGCTTAATAATGGTGGATGAAGCTTCCTCGCTAAAATCCAAACCCGAGTAATCCGGGTTATAACCGCCAATATACGGAACCGCCATGATATAGATCCTGTCGTTAAACGCGCCGTATGCATCCACCACCTGGAAATAGTCGTTAATGGTGATACCCGACACCTTTAAATAATAGTCGCCGTGTGTATCCCGGATCACATCCTTACCCTCATCCATCGCTTTTTGGCCTTCTTCGGCAGAGCGGAATTTAAGCCGGGCGGGCGTGATCGTCCTGCCTGTCAGTAAGCTTTTAAACGGAAATTCCTCGAACGATAAATGCGGCTGACCAACACAATCTACAAAAGTATTATAATGCACTGCCTGCTCGTTCCCGGCCTCATCGGTATAATAGTAAATGGCGCCGCCATTGGTTGCTGCCTCCACCCTGCTGTCGTCTCCAACGGGGATGAGGTCCAAAACACCGGCCTGGTGCAGTGCCAGCAGTTCCTCGCTCGAACTTTGCGGGATATAGGCGATCACGATAGAGATAAGCGGCGACAAGGACTTTTGCAGCCTTTGCATATCCTCGGCCGACAGGTGCTTGGCAGGATAGTTAAGCGCAAAGCTCAATACGCCCAGCATCTCCTTCCAGTAAACCGATTCCCGGCGTTTGATGGATTTCTCCGCTTCGGCATATTCTGCTTTGAGTAATTGGAATGGGTCGAGGCGCTCGCGCAGGTCCATCATGGCGGCTACAAACTCCTCCAGCTTCATGTCCTTAATGCGCTCGTAAAATTCAGGTTCCCGCTCGCGGATGGGTGCCTTAAAATCTTTCTCAAAAATATAATCCAGCGATAAAAAACCGTTATTAGCGGCTATATGGTTGGCGATCTCCTGCTTGCTCAACAGCGAATTGTTCGACAAATGGGAATCTTCCAAATGAAACCGCACAGCCGGCAACATGCCATTGCGGGTATGCAATACCATTTTAAAGTTCGGGCTATTATCTGATAGCTTATACGACAACACCCCATCCCCGCTTTTTTCAAAAGTACCGTTATAGCGGGACAGCGTACGGATGGCATCCACGGCGGTAAGCGACGAACCCTTGATGGCCACCGGGTGATCCAGCTGCAGCGCCAGCTTCATGGGCGGGTAGGGCGAATCAAAATAGTTGGGCACCTTGCCCTCGTGTTTGTGCGGCCAGTTGTGCCCGGTGCAAATGATCACCTGGTCGAACTCAAAGCGTTCGGTGTCGTCTATTTCCACGGTAACCATTTCCTTTTCGGGATGATCAATGACGTCTGTTACGTTACTGTTGTAATGGATCTCATATTCCACGCCGGTTTCCCTGGCTTGTTTTTGCAGCAGGTCGAACTGGGCGGTAAGGTATTGGCCGAACAGCAGGCGGGGCAACACTTTATATTCGTTAAAACGTTTTGGGTCGATGTGGAACTTGTCGAGCGTATCCCTGGGTA
Organism: Bacteroidota bacterium; assembly: GCA_030775685.1. GTDB lineage: Bacteria > Bacteroidota > Bacteroidia > Sphingobacteriales > Sphingobacteriaceae > Mucilaginibacter. Next base: position 224,763 of record JALYIP010000036.1, on the reverse strand, counting down.
CGTTCTTTATCCAGTCGGCAAGGGGCGTAACCAGCAGGGGAATTTCGTTGCTGGACACGTTGGTGATATGCTCGTCATTTGCACCTTCGGCGCTATAGGGCATACCTGCGCCCAGCTTCTTTTTACGCTCAAATATGGTGATGCTGATGTCTAATCTCCCGGAATCCACCAGTCGTTTAAACATGAACAATCCGCTCGGCCCGCCGCCCAGGATTGCGATACGTTTTTTATTTTCCAAGTTATTTTAACGCCTTTTTTATAAGGATTGTATTGCAACAAAGATTGCGGGGAAGTGTTTTTGGGGAGGAATAAATTTAAGAAAGGGTTGGCAGGATGGATTTATTTGGCTTCCTCCCTCGTCATCACGTCCTCATCACCATGTCCTCGCCATTACCTCCTCACCATCGCGTCATTGCGAGGAATCAAGCAAACTCTGCTAAGGACAATCAGGTACCTTTACGCTTTAGTAAGGTATCAACTTCGACCAGCGAGGGTATAATTATTGGCAAAACTTAACAATAGTTATACTATTCCTGATTACAGATAAGATTTTTAAGAAAATATCCTTACATATCCTCATTTTGACTCGTTTTTTTTAAAATAGATTTCAGATTTACTGTCAATTTGATATTTAATAAAAAATAACTATCTTAACTGCACTAAAACACTTAAAACTTATTATTAATAATCTTAAACTATCACAACTATGAAAAAATTATCAAAAATTGAGATGAAACAGGTAAAAGGCGGCCATGCCGGTTACATTTTTAATTGTTACATCGGCACTACGCCAACTTCCATTTGTGCTGACACAGCGCAGGATATTTATACAACCTGTTACGATCCAGGCAATCCTCCTCAAATCACTAATTGCAGCAAAACGGCTGGTACATGCAATTACACTGCCATTTACTGCCCATGAGCTGGGAGATCGCAATAAAAAAGCTTTGATTATTATTACATGCACTACATCATTTTACATGCATGGTGATGTAATGCATGTAAAGTGATGTAAATGATTGCGGGTTACTTAAACACGGTGTCACGAGAACTCCACCTCTTTGGGCCTTGGCTGCATTCTCGTGCCAGGGTGGGTGGTTGGGTCTCACCATCGCGTCATTGCGAGGAACGAAGCAAACTCTGCTAAGGACAATCAACAAACCTTTATGCGTTTAGGAACCTTACAGCGGCTTGCTTAGTTACCACATGGCCTTTTTACTCTAGTGCATGGATGGCGTAGAGATTGCTTCGAAGCAGGTTGCGAGCAACCAGCCTCGCAATGACGTGAAGTTGAGGGCATTCTTCCACCCATATATTGGTTAATATTCTATAAATATCTTACATGCACTACATCATTTTACATCACTTACATGCACAGTGATGTAATGCATGTAAAGTGATGTAAATGAATTGGGGGTTTATCTAAACGCGGCGTCACGAGAACTCCACCTCTTTGGGTTTTGGTTGCATTCGCGCCAGGGAGGGAAGGTTTTACATCTGACCAGTTAAATAGCCATATAAGAATATAGTAAATAAAAAATATGCCAACATAGCCATTGTAACAATCACACTGAAGTTAAACCTTCCCAACGGATACTTTTCAATGATCAACAGATATCTATCCCGCCAAAATATCAAAACATAGTTTATGATATAAATCAATACGAATACCACGCCCATTTCTAAAATGAAAGGTGTTTTTTTTCCTAACGTAGTAAAAATTCCAAATAAGCCAAATTTATTTTGATAAACATGGAAATATTTCAGCCAAAGCATCGTGCAAAGCACAGTTAGTGTAAATATATAAGAAATTAGAGTTAATGGTTTCTTTACCCTTTCTTTAGGATTATGCTTAATAAAACGTTGTACAGCATCGCTCCAAAATAAATAATAATAGTTCCTCATAAATTTATAGTTAATGCGGCAGTGTGCAAATCGAAAAGCCTTCCTCCCGTTCAGGTGCGAGTGTGTCGCGTTGGCCAAAAGAGATTGAGCACTAGTGAAACCGCAAACAGGTATTGAACTATCCATACAATACTACAACATTTACAACACTTACAACAGCCCTGTTGCAACCGTTGTAACTATTTCTTATCCTTCGGTACCTGGTTAAAGTAGGCAAATACCTTTTCGGCAAAGTCTTGCAGGTCTATGGTGGCTCTTTTGGCTACGGCAATGCGTAACCTGATCCCTTCTTTCGGGTCGCTCATGTGGTAGTTGGTTAATACGGTTCTGCACTTTTCACCGTAGACAATAAGATCCGCCCTGCCCTGTGCTTCAAACTCCTCGGGCGTGATCCACGATTTTGAAAAAGCATTATAAAACCAATACCCAAGGTCGCGGGCTTTTTTAGCGGTTATGGCTAACTCTTTCTCTATACTTTCAAACTGACTTGGCATAAGGTAAAATTATGCTAATATTTTTAGCAATCAAAGCGATGTTGAAAAAATCTTGAAATAATTATTTCTTTATTTTCTTTAATATTACAGAATTAATCTGTATAATTGTAAATCTTATTTAACCCGCCCGGCAACCGCTTTGGTTAGTTAAATATTACTGAGTTAAAGCCAATTTGTTTCTTAAGACTAAAGACTTCCGACTCAAGACTTAGAATAAATTCTACACATTATAATCCTTAAAATGCTAAAACCGCAATTCAACCTCCAGCAAAGGGGCATCGGCTCCATTACGCCCGCCAGGGCCATTGAACATGTTGATGACATCATCAACCAAACAAATCCTGAACCTGCCGGCAACCGCCTATTCGAGATCAAAACCGCCAACAAATGGATAGAGGCCGCCAAGCACCGCCCTGTCCCTAAAATGTTGTTTGATGAGTTTTGGTTTGAGGGCGAGCTGTGTATCCTGTTCGCCGAGAACGGGGTAGGCAAATCATTACTGGCCGTACAGGTGGCCAACAGTATCAGCCTGGGCTGCGCCATTACCGGCTTCAGGCTGGAGGCAGAACGGCAGCCTGTATTATACTTTGATTTTGAGCTTACCGAGAAGCAGTTTGAGGGGCGTTACTCTATCAACTATAATAATCATTATATCTTTAATGATAACCTGCTTCGTGCCGAGATCAACCCCGATAGCGTTGATTATGAGAAAGTAGGCTTCGACAGCTTTGAAGATTTTTTGAGCCATCAATTGGAAGAAGATATTATTGCAACAGGCTCCAAGATCATCATTATTGATAACATCACCTACCTTAAAACCGAAACCGAAAAGGCTAAGGATGCCCTGCCGCTCATGAAGATGCTGATCCAGTTGAAACGTAAATATAACCTGAGCCTGATGGTGCTGGCGCATACCCCCAAGCGCGATCTTTCGCAACCCATTACCCGCAACCACTTGCAGGGCAGCAAGCACCTTTCTAACTTAACAGATAGTATTTTTACTATAGGCGAGAGTCAGCAGGACAGCAAGACGCGCTACCTGAAACAGATAAAGGCCCGCAGCGCCGAAGTAAAGTATCATGGCGAAAACGTGGTGGTTTGCCGGGTAAGCCAGCCCTACAATTTCGTGCTGTTTGAGTTTGAGGGCTATGGCACCGAAAGGGCGCATTTAAAGGTACCGTCGGAAATGGATAAATCGGATTTTGAAACCAGCGTAATTGACTTAATGACCGCGGAACCCGGGATCTCGGCTTATGCCATCGCCAAAAAGCTGTGTCCTGCCGGTGGTAATTTCAACTCCATGCAATCCAAAGTAAACCGCGTACTTAAAAGCCTTAAATAATACATGCATTTACATGCATTACATCACTATGCATGTAGTGCATGTAATGCATGTAAAATGATGTAAAAGGGTGTCATGCTTGTGCCTCAGGGTGACATCCCCTCTTTCTCTAATCCACTAACACTGCCACTCACCCTCATCCACACCCAAAATGTACCGCTATACCCTTGAACCGTATAAAGGCCCTGCCAGCCGTTATACCTGCCCCGAATGTAACCGTAAACGGACGTTCAGCCGCTACATAGATACCCAAACAGGCAACCACCTTGCCGACCATGTAGGCCGTTGTAGTCGTGAAGACAGGTGCGGGTATCATTGTAAGCCGGGGAGAAAGTCCATAGTCGATAGTCCATGGACGATGGCAGGGAGAAAGTCCATAGTCGATAGTCCATGGACCATGGCAGGGAGAAAGTCCATGGTCGATAGTCCATGGACCATGGCAGGAAAGGGGAAGTCCATAGTCGATAGTCCATGGACGATGGTGAAGAAGAGAGGCAGACAGCACCCGCAGCTGAGTCCTAACCATGGACTATCGACCATGGACCATGGACCAAAAACACCATCGACCATGGACCATCGACCAAAAACACCATCGACCATGGACCATGGACTACTCGAAAAATCCCTGACAGGATACGCAACCAACACTTTCACAAACTGGCTGGTTAAGCTATTCGGCGGGGAGATTACAGAAGAATTGATCGGCAGGTATTTGATCGGCTCGTCGGATCACTGGGCGGGCGCAACTGTATTTTGGCAAATTGCCATTGACGGCAGTATCCGCACCGGCAAGGTAATGTTGTATGGCGATGACGGCAGGCGGGTGAAGAAACCGTTTAACCATATTACGTGGGTGCATGCTTTGCTGCGCAAGTCCGGGAGTCGGGAAAGTCAGCAAAGTCCGGAAGATAAAAACCCGGCAGTGCAGCGTCTTTCGGACTTTCGGTCTTCCGGACTTTCGGACTATAACCTCCAACAATGCTTCTTCGGCGAACACCTGCTTAAGGAAGAACCTTTAAAACCTGTGGCGATAGTTGAGAGCGAAAAGTCGGCAATAATTGCGGGTGTTTACCTGCCCAGGTTTATTTGGCTGGCGGCGGGTGCTTTAAGTAATTTGAATGCCGAAAAATGCCAGGTGCTTAAAGGCCGCAACGTAACCCTGTTTCCTGATCTGAACTGCTTTGATAAATGGCAGCAAAAGGCAACAGCAATAGGCATGGGTTTCAAGGTATCGCCCCTGCTTGAATTAAGCGCCAATGACGAAGAACGTGCCGCAGGGCTGGATTTAGCCGATTACCTGTTAAAGTATGATTACCGGGAGTTTATTACGCCAAACGCAAAGCCGGAGCAGGCATCGCCCGAAAATTATAGCATCAGCGATCATCAACCCATATTAAACCTGTTTGCACAAACATTTGGCTGCGATACCGACCAGGTGCAATACCGCAAGGAGCAAATTTATAAACGCCCTGTTTGGGACGACGAGATCAGCGGGCTGGAAACGTATTTTAAAAACACTAAACTACCCGCCGGGCCGGTGCGATTAAATAATTGTACCGTTATTGATGATCCTCAAAAGTTTGTAAACAACCACCTTGAAATGGTTAAACAAAATAACGGCAAGCCATGGTTCAAGGTGTATTTAGAACGATTGAGTTGGTTAAAGAATTTTATGGAAAGTGCTAAGTAAAATATTCCCTCCCATTCCCGCCTGCTTCACCTGCATCATTAACAATCAGCTCAAATTCTTCCATACATTTAGGCTACACCATTTACGGTTTAGGCTAACTTATGCCCAATATGTTTGTCCACCTTTGTATCATGAAAAACAACATAAAAGGAAAAGTGGTGGCAATTACCGGCGCCAGCAGTGGAATTGGCGAGGCTACAGCGCTCATGCTGGCGGCACAGGGAGCAAAAGTGGTTTTGGGTGCCCGCAGGAAAGACCGGTTGGAGGATTTGGTCAGCCGGATTAAAACAGCCGGCGGTGATGCTGCGTGCCTGGTAACTGATGTCAAACAGCGCGGGGATCTGACTAACCTGGTTGCCTTAGCCTGTTCAACATACGGCCGTTTAGACGTAATGGTGAATAATGCCGGCATCAGTCATCTCGGCCGGATAGACGATGTACAGGTAACCGAATGGGAAGAAATGATTGATGTGAACCTTAAGGGTACGCTATACGGCATCGCCGCAGCTTTGCCCGTGTTTAAAAAGCAGGGCTCGGGCCATATCATCAATATTATTTCAACTTCGGGGATCAGGATCGTACCCCTCCAGGGCGTATACGCGGGAACCAAGAACGCAGTCCGTACCATTGCCGAAGCGTTGCGCCAGGAATCGGGCGGACAATACCGGGTAACCGGCATCTCGCCCGGGTTTGTGAATACCGAACTGACGGATCATATTAAGGATGCTGCAACCAGGGTTGCCATTAAGGAAAGGGCTGCACAGATAGCGATCTCGCCTGATGCCATAGCAGCCGGTGTCGTCTACGCAATCAGCCAGCCGGACAATGTGGATGTGGGAGACATCGTTATCAGGCCAAGTGTACAGGATTAACGTTAACTTGGCTCAACCATGAAAGCTACGCAGCCGCCCATTGTTTTTAAAAACATCTCTGAACTGATGCGGGGAATGGGTATGCCCAAACCCCTGCATCCCCTGGTTGCGTTGGTAAACTATGACGTTACGAAGATCAGCCGGGAAAACGCCGGAAGAAGTTTCCTGATCGATTTTTATAAGATCTCCTTTAAAAAGGAATTCAGGGGCCAGGTAAAATACGGACAGGGTTATTATGACTTTGAGGAAGGGGGCCTGGCTTTTTTAGCGCCTAACCAACTGGTAACTATGTCTGGCGAAGAAGGCAGCTATGACGGTTACACGCTTTATTTTCATGCTGATCTTATTCGAAATTACCAATTGGGTAAAAATATTGCTGATTATGGTTTCTTCGCCTACGCAGTGAACGAAGCTTTGTTTCTTTCGGATAAAGAGAAAAAAGTAATTGGCGGCCTATTTGAAAATATCGCCGCCGAACTGGATAACAATACCGATGCCTTTAGCCAGGATGTGCTGGTATCGCAGATAGAATTGCTGCTTAACTACAGCAACCGTTTTTATAACCGGCAGTTCCTAACCCGAAAGGCTGTGCATCATGATCTGATCAGCCAAATGGATGCTTACCTTGCCGACCGTTTTACATCCGCAAGTGGGATCCCAACCGTTTTGGAGGTTGCCGGCCAACTCCGGATATCACCAAGATACCTCACCGATATGCTTAAAACCCTCACCGGGCAAAGTGCACAACAGCATATTCACGACCGGTTAATAGCAAGGGCCAAGCTGATGCTAACAACTACCCGCTTGAATGTTGCTGAGATTGCTTATCAATTGGGGTTTGAACACCCGCAGTCGTTTAATAAATTATTTAAGCGCAGCACCGATCTTTCGCCAAACGCTTTCAGGGAATCGTTTAACTAAAATAAAAACCATTGATAATCAGCACGTTTCGTAGCGCCCCGGGTGTTCCACGTGCAAAAATGGAACGCTTGGGCCTGCCTCGCCAGTCCAGCATTTTGCTTGATTGCCAATTAATAATTCATCTTCAACAGGCCTTCCGGATCAGCACTGCTATACCAATATTCGTGTGCCGCACCCGCAAATGGTAAGCTGCCAGAATTTTTAATTTTTTCGTTTATATAGATTAATTTATTATTAACTTTATGTAACTTAAAAGTGAAGAAATTATTAATAACCGGATTGTGGCTGATATGCTCGCTGAAATGTTTTTCAACCTGCATCGCCATTTATATTGCCGGTAATGGCCACATTTACGTGGCTGCCGACAGTAAACGCACCTTTTATTTTGCGGATGGTCAGCAATCTGAACTTGTGTGTAAAATTCACCATGTAGGTAGTAATTATTTTGCCATTGCGGGGATAGATGATGCCGGGCTGCTGAAGGGCGCAAACAAAGCGCTTGCAGAAAACGCCAATATTGATTCTGCCATTCACGTTTTCGGCGAAGCAATGGCAACGCATTACAACCGGCTGATGACTGACATGATCAGCTACTACCCTGACCAGGTGCCTCATTTTTTAGATGATGGATTGGCACAGGTAAGTTTCTTTGGCTATTACAAAGGCAAACCGAGGATAACCAATATCGAATTTGAGTGCCGCCTGGGTGTTAATGGCACAGTAATAACAAGCTACAAGGTAAAGGAAATAACAGACCTTACGGTGATAGGGATCTCGGGCGATATCCCGAATGCCGGTTACAGGGAAATGCCTTCGGGATATACCCGTGAACATAACCCCGCTTTATACGTGCAAAAACTGGTGGAGATAGAAATCAAAGCCCGGCCACAGGCAGTTGGCGGACCAATCGACCTGCTCGAACTTCAACCAGGCAGGGAAACCTGGATCAATAAAAACGAGATGGCCGTGGTGTATTAATATTTTGCAATTAGTACCCCGAATCTTTTTTATCCCCACGTGCCGCTGGGCAGACGGGAGCTATCTTCATCTTATTCACATGTCCAATATCCCGGTCACTCTGTTCTCAAGCTCTTTATCGGGTTAACAATTGCAGCTTTTATCGACTCATAGCTCATGGTGATCCAAGCGATGCTCAAAGCCGCCACAGAAGCTATCAGGAAGATGAGCCAGCTAACATTGATATGGTAGGCAAAACCGGCCAGCCAGCTATTCACCGCATACCATGAAACTGGTATGGCTATAACTATAGCAATCATGATCAACCTGGTGATGCCGGAGGATAACAAATAAACCAGGCTTAACACGGATGCACCTAATACCTTGCGCACGCCAATCTCTTTGGTACGCTGCTCGGCCATAAAGGCGGATAAACCATATAAGCCCAGGCAGGAAATAAATATACCCAGGATGGCAAACAGGTTAAATATGTTGCCCATTTGTTGTTCGCCTTTATAAAGGTTGGAAAGCTCCTGGTCGAGGAAATCAAACTTGAAGGGATAGGCCGGGTTAAGTTGCTGGCTTATTTTTGCCAAAACCTGTATGGTTGCACTGGTTTTACCGGGCAAGGTTCGTACCATTACAAAGCCGCCCATCTTATTAAAGGGCATAACCAATGGCTCAATAGCTTGCGAAATCGGTTTAAAATTAAAGTCTTTTACAACGCCAACAATAGTGCCCTTGTTGCCCCAAAGCGTTAACGGTTTACCAACGGCGGTGTTGGCATTTAAGCCCATTGTTTTCGCCATTTTTTCGTTGATCATAAAGTTATTTGAATCGGTTTTAAATCCTCTCGAAAAACTTCGGCCGTTCAATAGCTTCATCCTGAATGTATGTATAAAATCTTCATTGACAGCCATTACCGGAAATGACATTTGCGAATGGGGATCTTTGCCGTCCCAGCCTACGCTAAGCGTCCAGCCCAGCAGGTTGGTTGGCAGGTCGGAGGTGACAGCAAAATCGCTGGTAAGCGGGTTTCGTGCTAACTCGTCTTTTAGCGCCTGCTGCTTGTGCCAGATGTCGCCCGTCATCGGTATATACAGGAGATTGGCCTTCTCGAAGCCGGGATTCCTATCCTTGATGAATTGAAGTTGGTTATAAATAACTACAGTGCCTACCAGCAACACAATGGAAACCATGAATTGAATTACCACCAAACTATTGCGGAACAGCAAATTGCCTCCCATCGATTTTACATTCCCCTTGAGTACTTTAACCGGGTTGAAGCCCGAAAGGAACAAGGCAGGATAGCTGCCCGAGATGAGGCCGGTTAACAAGGCAATACCAAAAAGGCTTAACCAAAGCTTCGTATCCGACAGATCGATAGCGAGTTTTCTGTTAGCCAGTTCATTAAATACCGGCAGCAATAACTGAACGATCACGAGCGCAAGCGACAAGGACAGGAAGGAAATAAATACCGATTCGCTTAAAAACTGGAGGATCAATTGCCCGCGTACAGCACCTGCCACCTTCCGCAAGCCGATTTCCTTGGCCCGACGGGCAGAGCGTGCGGTAGCCAGGTTCATGAAATTGATACAGGCCACCACAAGGATTAAAATAGCGATGATAAAAAAAATGTTTACGTATTGCGCATTTCCGTGCCCGGGCATATCGCCCAGTCTATCTGGAGCCAGGTGAATTTTGGTTAAGGGTTGTAATTGGAACAAGGCCTTGGTACCGGGGCTATGCTTCTGAAAGATCTGGTCAATTTGCTTTTCAAGTCTTGATAAGTTGGGAGCAGATGGATCAAAATTTTTATCTAATTGAACATAGTCGAAAAGGTTGAAGTTGTCCCATGTATTGTTTTTTAAATCGTCAAATGTTTTGGCCAGGGAGGCCATCGGAAGAACAAAGTCAAATTGCAGGTCGGAGTTGGCAGGAATATTGGCTAAAACGCCTGTTACTATCACGTTTTCCTGGTTATCCTTTCGGATTACCTTGCCAATGGGATCTTCATTTCCAAAGTATTTTGTTGCCATTTCCTGCGTTATCAAAACGGCATCTACTTGTTTTAACGCGGTGGAACGGTCGCCTTTTACCAGGGGATATGAAAACACATCCATGAAACTCGCATCGGCATAAAACACCCGTTTTTCTTCGAATTTTTTATTGCCTGTTTCGAGCAGTACGCTGGTGCTTAGCCCTAAACGCACCGTATTTTTAACAACCGGCATTTCTGCCTTTAAACCTGCCGGCATACCTGCCGAGTTAGCCGCGCTTTTTGAATCGCCGAAATCGCTGGTTATACGATAGATCTCACCGGCATTTTTATGGAACTTGTCGTAGCTCAATTCATTTTGCACCCAAAGCAAGATCAGGATACTGGAGGCCAGACCCATTGCCAAACCTGATATATTGATGATTGCGTAGGCTTTATCCCTTATTATATTCCGGTAAGCGAGTTTAAAATATGTTTTGAACATGGTCATTTAATTTTCAAGGTAAGTAATTATTTTTCTTTTAGGTTGCCTTTTATAGTTTAACGCAGTAATCTGCGGAACTTGATGTGATTTAGCGGATTTGACCCGCTCCGTTAATTTTGCAAAACTGCGATCTATATCCTCTTTGGACACAGATTCATCAATTATCAAATCTGCCAGTAGCCGTAATACGGCGAATGCCTCAGGATCTTCCTTCTCCAGGAAATCATCCAGTTCCTGCGATTCGTCGCGGGTTAATTTTTTACCCGCCAGTTTCAGCATGTGATTTTCAATTTTCATTTTAATAAACCGGACTGATGTATATCTCAAGCAATACAGCAACTGTTACCATGCTATTTAAATTCCATGCCAAATGCATAATATATTGATAATAAATATCTTATAAAACAAACCTTACCAATGCCGTTCGAAAACGTTACAACAACTGTGCGGTTTTATCAGTAGTGATTCGGCCAGAAATAGCTATGCCCGTATAAGACCCTGCCATCCAAACTTTTCCTTTTATGTTGCTTATTATTTTAATTGACACACATATCACACTGCATTAAAAATGATTTTTATTTATAGTTAAAACATTAATTGATTATTAAGCAATTTTTAATGCCCGGCTATAATTTGCATGCAAAACCTATTACACCTCAGTCTTTTCAAGATCATTAGCTGTATTAACCACCATGCAAACATTTATTTTGAAGCCGCCTTAAAGCGGAAAATAATTCCGATAAATATTTACTAATACCTAACCAATATTAAAATCATTATGAAAAAAATCAATATAATAATATTCGCGGCCCTTGCTATTATGGTAATCAGCTGCAAGAAAAACTCCCCCGAGCAATCAAATGCGTTGGGCAAGATCAAGATCAATTCAAGGTCATTTGCGTCTTCGCCCGGAGATGTGGTCGGCAAAGTAGTTGTTGGTTACCAGGGATGGTTCGCCGCAATTGGCGACGGTTCACCTATAAACGCCTGGTGGCATTGGTCGCAGAACCAATCGCAGGCTCCCTCAACAAACAACCTGGGATTTAAATCGTGGCCCGATGTACGCGACTATACCAGTACTTATCAAACAGGATTTGCAAATTTAAACAATGGACAGCCGGCCAAATTATTTTCATCTTTTACCGATCAGACGGTTAACACCCATTTTCAATGGATGCAGCAGAATGGTATCGACGCGGCAGCATTACAGCGGTTTAATCCTACCGGCTCGGAAGGACCGGTTCGCGATGCGATAACCGCGAAGGTTAAAACGGCTGCGGAAACTTATGGCCGTAAGTTTTATATTATGTATGATGTAACCGACTGGACAAATATGCAATCTGAAATAAAAACCGATTGGATCAATAAAATGTCGGCCTACACTTCCTCATCAGCTTATGCAAAACAAAATGGCAAACCGGTGTTGTGTATCTGGGGGTTTGGTTTTAACGATAACGATCATCCATGGACGGCAGCCGTATGCCTGGATGTGATAAACTGGTTTAAAGCACAGGGTTGTTATGTTATCGGCGGGGTACCAACGCAGTGGCGCACCGCACCAGCCGGGCAGGATTCGAAGCCGGGCTTTTTGGCTACCTATTCCGCTTTTAATATGCTCTCTCCCTGGATGATCGGCCGTGTTGCCAACATAGGCGACGCCGATAATTATTACAACAATGTAAATATACCTGACCAGGCCTATTGTAACAGCAATGGTATAGACTACCGGCCATGTGTGTTGCCCGGCGATTTACAGGCACATCAACGTGTACATGGAGATTTGATGTGGCATGAGTTTTATAACATGGTGAAACTAGGCTGCCAAAGCATTTATATATCAATGTTTGATGAATATAACGAAGGTAACCAGATCGCGAAAACTGCGGAAAGTTCGGCTTTTGTTCCGGCTGGTTCATCCTTCGTAACACTGGATGAGGATGGTACCGCCTGCTCCGCTGATTATTATTTAAGATTGACCGGAGATGGCGGTAAAATGCTCAAGGGGCAAATTTCACTCACAGCTACCCGCCCCACTCAGCCGGTGGTAAGCAGCGGCGGTGTTGCACCTATAGGACAAACGGTAACTTTTAAAGGGTCGAACAATTTATATGTAAGCAGCGAAAACGGAACGCAGCCCATGAACTGCAACCGTACTACGGCCCAGGGTTGGGAATCATTTGTAATTGTTGATGCCGGAGGCGGAAAAATTGCATTGCAATCGCAGGGAAAATATGTATCATCAGAAAATGGCGCTCAGGCAATTACCTGCAACCGCACATCTGTTGGCCCATGGGAACAGTTTGATTGGGTAAGCAACGCCGACGGAACAATTTCTTTAAGAGGAAGCAACGGCTTGTATGTTTCGAGCGAAAACGGCACCCAGGCCATGACCTGTATCAGAACTTCCATCGGGGGATGGGAATCCTTTAAAATAAATCAATAACCAAATACGCTAATGATCTTTGAAGAGGGGCCGTATCATTTGATTATGATATGGCTTTTTTTATTTGTTTTCAATATTGATTTTGTTGGTGAACGGGAATCTATTAGCATACGATGATTAAGATTGCCGGTGGTTATATGCTTACCCCGGAGGTAGTCAAAGCCATTTATTAATTTTTAATTCCATTAAATTAAGCTAACCGGCAATAAGAAGTAAAACCTGCTGCCTTCTCCTATCTTGCTTTCTACGCCTATTTCACCGCCTTGTGCCTCTATAAAATCTTTTGCTATTGCAAGGCCTAAACCTGTTCCTGAAACTGCAAAATCTGATCCCGGTACTTTAAAATATCTTTCAAAAATCCTCGGCAAATAAATTTCTTCTATTCCTTTTCCATGATCTTTAACTGAAAATTCAATTTTTGCAGAGGAATGTTTTTTTACAGTTACATCAATTGTCGATTTTTCAGAACTGTATTTTATAGCGTTGGTTAAGAAATTAATTAACACCCATGCAGTTTTATCCGGATCGGCCCAAACATCCGTGAGGTTTTTAGGGCACTTCAGGTTAAGCGTTATTTCTTTTTGTTCGGCAATAAACCTTATGGTTTCACAGGCATATTTAATGATATTTTGAGGATTGGTATTTCCGAAATTCAACAATAATTTGCCTGTTTCAACCTGCCCCATATCTAACAATTCACTTGTTATTTTTAAGAGCCTGTCGCTGTCATCATTAATATTATTAATAAGCTCCTTCTGGAAATTTGTTATAGTTCCATATCGTTTATCTTCCATCAATTTCAAGCTCATTTTAAGGGATGAGATCGGCGTTTTTAACTCGTGCGATATGGTGGCAATAAAATTTGTTTTAGCCTCGTCCAGCTTATGAAACCGGGTGATATTTTTTAAAAATATAAAATACCCTATACGTTTTGATTCGTCTTCATCTTTTCCCCATAAGTGTCCGTCTTCAGGGGCGTATATCTCAAACAGCTCTCTTATAAAATAACTTTCCTTACCGTCAAGGTATAGCTTCAAGTCATCAAAATTTTCAAATTCATTAATCAGTTTAAAAAGGAGGTCGTTATCTGCGGCGGCCTGTTGTGCTGAGCTGCCGATAATATCCTTTTCATCTATACCTAATAATTTAACAGCTACAGGGTTAACGAATGCCACTATCCCATTTTCATCAAAACCGATAATAGCATCTGTTACATTTCTTACTATCGTTTCAACCCGAAGTTTTTCATGTGTTATTTTTGCCTGGCTATTATTCTCGTAAACAAAAAGCCTGGCCGCCATTTGGTTAAAAGCTTCAGCCAGATCCCAAAATTCATTCTTATAGGTGAATGAGAGGCGCTTGTTGTAATTTTTGTTGGCTATTTCCTTTATGCCTGCAATAAGATCGTTAATAGGTTTGGTAACATAATTCGGAAATATAAGCAGGAAGAGAAACGCAATTATTAAACAAATTGAACTGATAAAGGCCACAATTAATATAGCCAGGTTTGCCTTGTTTTCGGCCCTTTTGTTTTTGTTCTCCATGGCGTTCATATTAACCTCCATTACGCCATAAGCAGATTTTTGCATTTTAATCCGTAGTGCGGCGGCGAGAGCAGGGTTATTTAAAGACACTCGAAAACGCTTAAAGTCGGCATTAAGCGAATCTGCAAATGCCTTTTCTCCTGGTTCTGTTATGTCTGCCTGTTCACCTTTTATATTATTTTCTATTATTTTAAGCTGATTTTCATCAGGAATGCCCGGAAGATCAAGTACCTGGTTAATGTTTTTTGCGAAAACTAGCGAACTATAATTGTTTAACAAGATGGCTTTAGCATCGTTTGAAAGCCGGTATATATAGTAGGCGGCAAGCCCTGAACTTAATAAGGAGATCAGAAAAAGGAAGCCAATACCGGCCCTTAAATTATTTTTAATGGTCATGCAATTTATAAGTAGAAATTATTTGTTTCATAGGTAAAGGATTGATTTACGTACCCACGAATGGATATTCAACAATGCACAAATTGAGTTTTGTTTAAGGCAAGTAATATGCCATAGCTACGGCGACACGTATTTATCAAATTAACAACTTGATAGTCAATTTATTAAAATAGCAATCCCTTTTCTCTTGCCTGTGATATCTTGCCAATACGGAATGATGCATATTCAAATTGGCAAAGTTTTTCTGAACCGGGCTAAAATATCATAATTCAAGGCTTGCTCTTTTGCCGTTTTGATAAAAAACCTTCTCAAAATGATGTTATTTTATTAAAGTGTAAAACTCAAAAATTGGGCAATAGCCCTGAATTACAAACCTAAAGGCACAATTTATAAATCAGGCACATTTTTGGCATAGTTAGTTTCATTGCCTTGTTGTAGATGTTTAAATGTAAACGGTGAATAAATAAATACCCCTAATAAAATGCTGTCAACTATACTAATTGTTGAGGATGAAAACAAATTCGGCGGGCTCTTGTCGAGAATTATAGAAGCCGAAGGATATAACGTTTTACAAGCCCAATCTGCCAGGTCCGGTTTAAAATTCCTGGAAAATGAAGATGTAAGGGTAGTAATAAGCGATGTTAAATTGCCGGATGCCAACGGTGTAGAGCTTGTAAAACGGATTAAGGACATGTACCCACATGTTGAAGTGATTAACCTCACCGCATTTGGCTCCATTAAAGACAGTGTAAAAGCCATGAAAAATGGCGCCTTCGACTATATTATGAAGGGCGATGATAATGACCGTATCATTCCGATAGTAAATAAAGCGGTTGAAAAAGCTAATTTACAGCTCCAGGTTAGCCAACTCGAAAAAAAGCTAAAACATCACTATACTTTTGATACCATACTTGGCAAATCAACAGCCATTACAGAAGCTATTACATTTGCAAGGAAAGTTGCGCCCACCAATACCACTGCACTGCTGTTAGGCGAAACCGGTACCGGCAAGGAAATATTTGCCCAGGCTATCCATGAAGAAAGCGACCGGCGGAACAAGCCGCTGATAGCGGTTAATTGCAGTTCTTTTTCGGACGAGTTGCTGAAAAGCGAACTGTTTGGACATTTGGCAGGCTCATTTACCGGCGCTACAAAAGACAAAAAAGGGTTGTTTGAAGAGGCCGATGGGGGCACTCTTTTTTTAGACGAAATAGGTGAGATGAACCTGGATTTGCAGGCCAGGTTGCTGCGGGTATTGGAAGATGGCACCTTTAACCGTGTAGGAGATTCAAAAAGCACAAAAGTCAATGTGCGTATAATTGCGGCCACCAATAAAGATTTAAAACATGAGGCTGAAAATAACAGGTTCAGGCTGGATCTCTTTTATCGTTTGGCCGTGTTTACCATCCATCTTCCTCCGCTTGCAGAACGTACAGAAGACATAGAAATTTTAGGAAATCATTTTTTAAAAGATTTTTCAAATAAACTTAACCGCAAAATCAAAAAAATGGATGATGCATTTCTAAAAGCGTTGAACCAACATAGCTGGAAGGGTAACATCCGCGAGCTTAAAAATGTAATAGAACGGTCCGTTATAATCGCAAACGGCGATACACTTACTCCTGATCTGCTTCATTTTGATTTCTTTTCTGATAGCCTTGAAAATCAGGGATCAACCTTAAACCTGGCCACTATCGAGAGTCAATATATTCGTAAAGCAATGTCGCAATCAAAAGGCAATAAAACTGAAGCTTCCAAATTACTGGGTATTGGGTTATCAACCTTATACCGTAAAATTGAAGACTATAACTTGTAAACCCAGGTTATAACATTCAACTTGTTTTCTTTTTTCAATTCTCTTACTTCGTTAAGTCCTTATTTTGATTGTTAGTTTATAAAACACAAGCACAAAAAAACAGGCTTAAACATTATTCCCCATCCATTTTTCTCGATTATACCCACTTATCACTGTCAATAATTACGCTTTTTTCTCATATTGGATTATTTTCATAAAAAATGACGTGAATTTTTTAGAAAACACACCATTTTATTTGCCAAAAACATAAAATTACCCGATTTATTGGATTTTTAATTTCTATTTTAATAAAAAAGGGCAAATTTCAACCACCTAATCAGCCCAAAACTCAATTTTTCTTTCATTGTGGTAATCCAACAATGTCATTTTGGAGCATTTCGTCGCTTTCACTTATCCTCAATTTTACTCAACAACCTTATTATCAATTACTTAACTATATTTTAAATCTATTGGCACTAAAGTGGCATAGGGGATAAACATTAAAATAAATAACATAACTATTATCAATCTAACTCTTAACAATTCAAAACATGAAAAAACTATTTACCCTTATTTTATTATTAGGATGTATTTTCCGGGCATCAGCCCAGACGAACAGCCCGGTTATTAATATGATGAAGGCTGACGCTGGAAACCTGAAAGCAGATTCCATCCGAAAAGCTGACTCTATAAAAAAAGCCATGGAAACGGCGACGCCCCTAGGCTATGCCGACTTTTCGTGGGTTAACGGAAATAACCGCCAATCTTCAAAATTACTGGATAACGCCTACTTTACCGGTGATTTTACTTTCGATGTTAACTATACGCAGTCGAGCAATCACCCGAACGATAATTTGACAACGGGATCAACTGCGTTGGCGCGCAACGGCGAAGTTGATCTATCAATGTTGGCTATTGGCGGCGATTTTCATTATGCCAATGTACGCGGGCGTGTTATGTTGCAATATGGTACACGCGCTACAACAGTGCCACGAAATGATTATAGCGCGTACAGGGGCCAATATGATTTGCCAACTGCATATCGCTACATAAGCGAAGGTTATGCCGGTTATCATTTTGATGTATGGCATGGTATCAACGTTGACATGGGTATTTTCATGTCATACATTGGTTTGATGTCTTACAATAACTTTGAAAACTGGTCTTATCAGCCGTCCTATACTTCTGATAATACACCATGGTTCTTTAACGGGTTACGCATCCAGATGTTCCCAAGTATAAAAACCAAAATCGAACTTTGGGTCATCAACGGATGGCAATCTTATGGCAAGTTTAATAAAATGCCGGGCTTCGGTTTTGCGTACGTAACCCAGCCCAACCAACGCACTAAAATCATCTCCAATAACTATTTCGGAACCGATGTTGCCGGCGCACCGGATGTGAAAAGGTACCACACTGACAACTCGGTGGAATATTTATATTTCGATTCAGGAGATAAAAAACTACCTGGCATTAAACGTGCAGCATTCACTTTCACTGCCGACTTTGGCTTTCAGAATGGTACCGCTCCCGGAAATGTCGTTTATTCAGCCTTTGGCAAAAACGCGTCTAACTTCGTGAGCGCCATGGCATACAACAGGATTTGGTTTGGCGATCAGGCGAAATGGGGTTGGACTATAGGCGGCGGCGTTATGTCGAACCCAAGTCATTACTTATCAATAGTACCTCCGGGCCTTGCTACTGACTCATTTATAGCCGGTTCTACACCAGGTGCAAAAATGGCAGGTTGGGATGCTTCCACCACTATCGACTATATGCCTAATCAATTCTTAACCGTTCGTTTCGAACTGGTACACCGCTTTATGAACATCCCTTATTTCGATGGACCAGGCGGCGTTACTACAGGGCCAGGTGGCAATGGTTATCAAACCAACCCTCAAACCAGTTTCAATACAAACTCATACATCCCGAACCCGCCAACCATTGTAAATGCAGCGGGACAAACTGTGGCTAATCCAAATTTCATTCCATATGATTTAGTGAAATCTGACAGCAGGTTTATCATTGCTTTGATAGCAAGATTTTAGTACAAATAAATCAAGTGCCATTATCTGAAATGGCACTTGATTCCTGAAACAAAGAAATCAAGGCAGACTCCCCAATTCAATAATAATATTAACAGAATATTTAACAATAAAATTAAATCAAAATGAAAGCTTCTAAATTAATGATCCTTGTGCCATTTATGGCATTCTTCATCCAAAGCGCTGTTGCAAATGGCCAAAGCGCAGGGTTATATTTAACACTCCAGGATTATATGAACCATAAATTAAGCTATGCTACAGTTGGTAATGACAAACTAAAAGTAAGCGGCCTTTTGGGTAGCAACACGGTGGTTTTAACCCATGATGGCAAAAAACAGGTTTTTGCTAAAAGCGACATATTCGGATACAGCAAAGACGGCCTGGATTTCCGCTTTTTTAAAAACGCCGAATATCGTATAGTTTCAAGCAAAGGGATATTGATTTATACCCGCACAGCATTGGTGCAGGAAGGTAAAGGGCCAAAACCTACCGAGCAATACTATTTTAGTTCGGGCTTGTCTGACCCAATTCAGCCACTTAACATAGCCAACATTAAAGGTGTTTATGCTAAGCAACCCAAATTTACTTATGCAGTTGAAAGCCTGTTTAAAAATGACGGTGACCTTGCGGCTTATGACAGCTATAACAAGCAATACAAAATAGCCTGGCTGTATTCACAAAACGTTAATTAACAATCACTTCAGTAATTATCCGACTATTAACACAATAATACCGAATGTATTATGGATAAAAACCCCTTTGCATTTGGCAGATAAATTTATTGGTTATGCTACTAAAATTTAGTTTATCAAATTACCGGTCGTTTAAAGATAAAGCAACTTTAGATATGGAAGCGTGTTCAATTAAAGAATATGCTGAAAATGTATTTTCCTGCAAATACGGAAATCATCCTATTAATATTCTAAAATCCATTGCCTTATTGGGAGCCAATTCAGCGGGTAAAACCAATTTGTTTAAAGGCTTTAACCTGATGAGATACATTGTTATCAATTCGGCCAAAGAATCCGCACTCACTAAAACCTATCTTATTGAACCTTTCAGATTAAGTACTGAAACAGAAAATAAACCATCGTTTTTTGAGTGTTCAATGATGATTGATAACGTCATTTACAGGTATGGCTTTAAAATAGATAACAAAGCGGTTGTTAGCGAATGGCTTTACATGATTGTGAAACGGCGCGAGGAAACGGTATTTATAAGAACTAAAAATCAATTTGAAATTGTTAAGCGGTTCACAAATGATTATAAAAACAAGCTGCTGCTAATTACAGAATTAACCCGGAGCGACGCTTTATATCTTTCAGTACTGGCACAATTTAATATTGACCTGGGATTGCAGATAACCACCTGGTTTGCCAAAAATATTATTTACGCTGAACCCAGCCTGGATGACGCCCTTAGTTATACAGCGGAATTGCTTGCGGACCCGAATTACAGTTCACTGTTAAATGAGATCATTGAAAAATCGGACCTGGGTTTTAGCGGTGTTGAAAGACAGGTAGATAAGCAAGCAGAGCAAAAAAACTCCTATAGAAAATTCTCAGGGTTTAATAATTCCCAGCCTAAAATCAAACTTGGTTCAACGCATATTAAATATGATTCAAAGAACAGGAAAGTCGAAAACATTTCCTTTGAATTAAATAAGGAAGAATCATCCGGGGCACAAAAATTTATCGCGTTACTCGGTCCAATGATCAAAGTTTTAATGGATGGCGGTACTTTTTGGATTGACGATTTCGATGCCAAAATCCACCCTTATATTATAACCATGATGATGGATTTATTTAATTCAGATAAATACAATCAAAATGGCGCCCAACTGGTGTCTATCTCCTACAATCAGCAAATTCTTAAGAAATTAAGAAGGGACCAGATTGCTTTCCTTAACAAGGACGCATATGGAGCTTCTTCCATAACGGCCCTTTACATATTTAACCCAGGCGTTCGCAGTAATGCAATTTTCGACAAGGAATACCTGCAGGGCCAATATGGTGGGGTGCCAAATATCAGAGATGTATTTGATTTTGACTTAAAACACAAGCCGGGTAAAAATGGGACGGAGACTGTAAAAAAGATGCACAATTTAAATTAACAATAAATATTAACCGGTAAAACTTAACGCATGGCAAAAACTTACAACAAACCTTCCATCCTCACAATTTAAATGGCATCCAAAAACCCATTACTTAATAACCATTCAAGTTCAATTTCTTAAGATTATGTTATTCAAACCCCCTATTAATTTATTATTTATCGGTTTGTTACTGTTCAGTTGCAGGCTTTTTGGACAAAGCCCGACAGGCGATACCGTTAAACTAACCGTTAAACAGGCCGAAGACCTGTTTTTAAAAAACAACCTTCAATTGATTGCCCAGCATTATAACATTGGTATAGCCGAGGCCCAGGTGATAACGGCTAAGCTGTTCCCTAACCCTGATTTCAGCGTTGCTACGGCCTTGTATAATACCGATACCCACAAGTTTTTTGATTACAGTGCCGGCCAAAGTGAATATTCCGGCAGTATCTCGCAATTGTTTACAACTGCGGGGAAACGGAATAAGAATATACAGCTGGCTAAGATAGGCGTTGAACAGGCTAAATACCAGTTTTTTGATTTGTTGAGGACACTGAAGGCATCATTGCGCAGTGATTTTTTTACAATTCACTTTCAACAGGAATCCGCCAAAGTATACGACGCGGAGATTAATACCCTGCAAAAGATCCTGAAGGCATACAAGGAACAAAATGCGATAGGCAATATTTCCGAAAAAGATGTTTTGAGCATCCAATCACAATTGTATTCATTGCAGGCCGAACTGGCCGGCCTGGTAGCGGGGATTGATGCCTCCATAAGCCAGCTCCAATTACTGATAAGGGCAAAGCCCGGAACTTACATTAAAACGGAATATAATTATGATCTGGACGGGAAGGACATTTTGGCCACAGTACCTTATCAGAAACTGCTTGACTCGGCTTATAACAACCGCTACGATTTGAGATTGGCTAAATCGGCCGTAACATACAACGATATAAATTTAAAGTATCAAAAGGCGCTGGCCGTCCCTGATTTTAACCTGTCGTTGGGGTATGACAAGGCCGGCGGAACCGTGCCAAATTTCACCGATCTCGGCATTGAATTTAATCTGCCGTTTTTTGACCGAAACCAGGGTGGTATTAAACAAGCTAAATTAACAGTAGACCAGGGCAAGGTACAATTGCAGGGCCAGCAGGAACAGGTGGAAAATGATATAGCTGTTAACTATCTAACCGTCTCGCGTTATGAAAAACTCAGTAACAGTTTCGACCCCAAATTCAGGGCCGACTTTACCCACCTGATACAGGAAGTAGTTAAAAATTATGAGGTGCGGAATATCGGACTGATCGAGTTCCTGTATTTGTACGACTCGTATAAAGTGAACGCGGTACAGTTAAATAACATTCAGCTCAGCCGTGTCACAGCGCTTGAGCAGCTCAATTTTGTTACCGGAACCCCCTTTTTTAATCAATAATCATCATCAGGATATTTAATAATAACATGAAAAAACAAATTTATAAAAGCAGCTTAATCATTGTTTCAATAACCTGCTTATTGCTTAACCTGGTTTCGTGTAAACATGAACAGGAGAGTGAGGTACGTGCTCCTTATGTCATTCCTGATTCAGCATTTCAGAAACTGGCAATAGATACAGTAAAAACATCCAATATCAGCTACGCCATTAAGTTTAATGGCATAGTAGATTACAACACCGATAAAGTTGCCAATATATTCCCGCTGGTGAGCGGCAATATACAGAATATCCGTGTAATGCCTGGCGATTATGTACACGCAGGCCAGGTATTAGGCACCATTAAAAGCCCTGAAGTTGCCAATTACAACGCATCCCTAATTACTGCCGAAGCAAATGTGCGGCTGAATGCCAAACTACTCGAACAGCAAAAGCAGTTGTTTAAAAGCGGCCTGGCTTCGCAGGTTGATATTACCACTGCCGAAGTGAATTATGAACAGGCGGTTGCGGCTAAGGTAGCAGCCGAAAAAATATTAGCCATCAACGGTAATAATAGAAACGGTGATTTTGAGATCAAATCGCCCGTTAACGGTTTTATAGTTCAAAAAAATGTAACCAACGATATGACTGTGCGCGCAGATAACGGGGGCAACATGTTCACCATTTCCGATTTAAAAGACGTATGGGTGCAGGCCAATGTTTACGAGAGCAATATTAACAGTGTGCATGAAGGGGACCCGGTTGAGGTTACCACCAACACATACCCCGACAAAGTTTTCAAAGGCAAAGTAGGCAAACTGATGAATGTGCTTGATCCTGCAACCAAAGTAATGAAGATGAGGGTGGTGCTTGATAACCCGGACTTTGCATTAAAACCACAAATGTTTGCTACCATCGCAATCAGTAACACTGTGAATAAAAAGGCTACATCTGTAACAAGCGGGGCGCTGATTTTTGACAATAGCCAATATTATGTGATTATTATAAAAGGGAAAAATAACATTGAGATAAGGCCGGTAGAGGTGATAACCAACAACGGGAAAACAGCTTTTATAAAAAGCGGTTTACAGCCCGGCGACAAGGTAATAGGCGCGGATGCGCTGCTTGTTTACTACTACAACTCATTAAATAGTTAAACTTCTATTATTAAATAATCCATAGATTATGAACAACTTTCTGAGAGGCATTATTAGCCTTTCCTTAAAAAACAAGTACCTCGTTTTATTTCTTTCTGCTGTATTAATTATAGCAGGGATAATAACTTTTAGAGGAATGCCGATAGAGGCGTATCCTGATGTTACCAGTACCCAGATAGTAGTGATTTCCCAATGGCCGGGCCAAAGCGCCGAACAGGTTGAAAAGCTGGTTACTATCCCTTTGGAGATTGCCCTTAACCCGGTTCAGAAAAAAGTGAGCCTGCGTTCTATCACTGTTTTTGGATTGAGTTTGATAAAGGTAGAATTTGAAGACGGCGTAACTGACCCTGAAGGGCGGCAGCAGATAATGAATTTATTAGGCAATGCCGATTTGCCGGGCGGTGTAAGCCCTTCGGTGCAGCCCCCCACCGGCCCCACCGGAGAAGTATTCAGGTACACCCTCAAAAGTTCTGTAAGAAACCCAACGGAACTAAAAACCATGCAGGACTGGGTGATAGAAAGGCGGTTAGAGGCCGTTCCGGGTGTTGCTGAAGTCGACGGTTTTGGAGGGAAAACAAAGATGTACGAAGTAACAGTCGATCCGGGAAAACTAGCCAGCTTAGGAATAACCCCATTAGATGTATTTACAGCTTTACAAAAAACCAACGTTAATGTTGGCGGCGACGTCATCAATCAAAATAACCAGGCCTTTGCTGTAAGGGGGATCGGTTTATTGAAGGATATCCATGATATAGAAAATGTAATTGTCAGCAACAACAACGGCGTGCCGCTGCTGGTGAGCGATGTGGCGACAGTATCGCTAACAAATGTGCCCAGGCTTGGCTGGATAGCGCGGAACAATGCGATAATTCATAAAGATGGCACAAGAACGACGGCAGACGAGGAAGACGTTGTACAGGGCATTATCGTGATCCGTAAAGATGCAAACCCTTCCGTGGTAACCAAAGCGGTGAAAGAGGAAATTGACAACATCAACAATAATGTACTGCCTGCTGATACCAAATTAATACCTTTTTACGACAGGACCAATCTGATAGAGTACGCTACACATACCGTGTTGCATAACCTGATTGAAGGTATATTGCTGGTAACACTACTAGTTTCATTGTTCATGTTCAACTGGCGAACAACGCTCATTGTTGCTATCATTATCCCCATGGCGCTACTCTTTGCCTTCATTTGCCTGCACTTGATGGGAATGTCGGCCAATTTGCTTTCGCTTGGCGCTGTCGATTTCGGGATCATCATTGACGGAGCCGTGGTGATGGTGGAGGGTATGTTTGTGGTACTTGATCATAAAGCCCATGAGATGGGGATGGATCGTTTTAACAAAATGGTTAAAACAGACATCATTACAGATAATGGCGCCCAATTTGGTAAAACCATTTTTTTTGCCAAAGTGATCATCATTACCGGGCTGCTGCCGGTGTTTGCCTTTCAGCGGGTAGAAGGAAAAATGTTTTCGCCCCTGGCGTACACGCTTGGCTTTGCTTTGCTAGGCGCATTAATTACCACGCTTACCCTGGTGCCGGTGCTTATTAGCATGCTGCTTAATAAAAACGTACACGAAAAGCGCAACCCATTTGTACATTATTTAACCAGCTTCATGCTTTCGGGTTTCACAAAAGCCTTCAAATACAAAAAAGCTGTCGTTACGCTATCCTTAGTCGCAATGGCGATCGGCCTATACAGCTTTAAGTTTTTAGGCAGTGAGTTTTTGCCCAAACTGGATGAGGGCTCGATATGGTTAAGGGTGGAGCTGCCCTACAGTATATCGCTCGACAGATCGGTAGAACTGGCAAAACAAATACGTAAAACATTGCTGACTTTTCCGCAAATCCAATCTGCGATATCGCAAGTTGGACGGCCCGATGACGGAACAGATGTTCAGGGGTTCTACATTGATGAGTTTAATATAAAGCTGTATCCCGAGGATGACTGGAAACCAAAAATCACGAAGGACGAACTCATCAAACAGATCCAGGCGAAATTTCCAAACCTTGATCTTAACTTCTCACAACCTATTGAGGATAACGTGGATGAAGCGATTTCGGGTGTGAAGGGTTCTATTTGCGTGAAAATATATGGCGACTCGTTAAATTACTCAGAACCTAAAATAAAGGAGATTTATAACATATTAAAGGGCGTGAGGGGTATGGACGATTTGGGCATTATAAAAAACGTTGGCTCGCCCGAAGTGGATATTGCCCTTAACCAGCAAAAGATGGCCCAGTATGGCGTGGCTACTGCCGATGCAAATACAGTAATTGCTATGGCCATAGGCGGCCAGGCAGCGTCTACTTTATACGAAGGCGTAAGGACGTTTGACATCAGGATCCGTTTCCCTGAAGCATACCGCAAAACCCCCGAAGATATAGGCAACCTGCTGGTGCCTACGGCAAGCGGGGCAAAGGTGCCTATAAAGGAAATAGCAAGCATAACAAAAAAAACAGGCCTTTGTTACTTGCTCAGAGAAGGGAACGAGCGGTTCGCCACCCTTAAATTTGCGGTGCGTGACCGGGATATGGGCAGCACTGTTGCCGAGGCGCAACAAAAAGTAAACGCGAAAGTGAAATTGAAACGGGGATACCGCATGGTGTGGCAGGGCGATTTCGAGAACCAGCAACGCGCGGAAAAACGCCTTACGCTGGTGGTGCCGATAAGTCTGGCGCTTATTTTCCTATTACTTTTTGTCATGTTCGGCAATTTTAAAGACGCCACATTGGTGTTCCTGAATGTGCCCTTTGCTATCGTAGGCGGTATCCTTGCATTGATGATTACCGGGACCAATTTCAGTATTTCGGCGGGTATCGGGTTTGTTGCACTGTTCGGTATTTGTATCCAGGATGGCGTATTGCTAATGACTGTTTTCAAACAAAACCTTGAAAAAATGAAGGGTCAGCACCAGTCGCTTTACAGCTCAATGAAACTTGGCGTAAATTCAAGGATAAGGCCTGTGATGATGACAGCACTGATGGCCGCCATAGGACTACTGCCTGCCGCTTTATCACATGGTATCGGCTCCGAAAGCTCAAGGCCGCTGGCCAGGGTGGTAATAGGCGGCATTCTTTGTGCCATGGTATTTAGCCTCTGGGTGTTCCCGCTCATTTTCGGCTGGGCATATCGTAAAACCGATGAAACTACCAGGTAAAATGAATAAAAGAATTGTTATTGGTGGATACTAAAATCGGCACCAAATTCAACCAATTTTTATATGACGTAAATACCCCTGATTTAATCAATATTGTAAAAGGCGGTGCAGCTCAAGAGTTGCACTTGCCGGATACAATTAAAAGGAATCAGGGTATTAAAATACAGCAAGTGTATAACCACTGTGTTTATTAGTTTTTGTAAATGGTCTCTAAAACTTATAAAAAATGAAAAAATTTATACCTTTTGGCGCGTTAATATTTATTGTAGCCCTTGCCCTCTTTTTCCCGTCGGTTAAAACTGTAACTATTGCTAATAATAAAATAGATTCCGGTGATACGGCCTGGATGCTTACAGCCACTGCGCTCGTGCTGATCATGACTCCCGGCCTCGCATTTTTTTATGGTGGAATGGTTACCAAAAAAAATGTTTTGTCAACCATGCTGCAAAGTTTTGTGTGTATGGGGGTGATCACCATTATATGGGTAATATTTGGATTTAGCCTTGCCTTTGGCGATTCATTAGGCGGTATAATTGGCGACCCGCGGACCTTTTTTATGATGAAAGGCATGCTTGGAAATGCTACATGGAAACTTGCACCAACAATTCCGCTGGTGCTATTTGCGATGTTCCAATTAAAATTCGCGGTGATTACACCAGCTTTAATCACCGGAGCCTTCGCGGAGCGGATACGTTTTAATTCGTATATTATATTTATATGTCTGTTTTGTGTATTTATTTATTGTCCGCTTGCCCACTCAACCTGGCACCCCGATGGTTTATTAAGTAAATTGGGCGTGTTGGATTTTGCAGGCGGTACCGTTGTACACATGTCTGCGGGATGGGCCGCCCTGGCATCAGCCCTTTATTTAAAGAAAAGAAATGAAACCGTTCACTCGCCAGCAAGGATAAGTTATGTATTGTTAGGTACCGGATTACTATGGTTTGGCTGGTTTGGCTTTAATGCGGGTTCGGCACTTGGCTCAGGTACGCTTGCAGCCACTGCTTTAGCCACCACCACAACCGCATCGGCAGCAGCGGCCATGGCATGGATATTCTTTGATATTATGTGCGGCAAAAAACCATCGGTTATGGGAGCATGTATTGGGGCAGTGGTTGGTCTGGTCGCCATTACTCCTGCGTCAGGGTTTATTACAATATCCCATTCATTAATTGTTGGTATTGTGGCTGCTTGTGTGAGTAATTTGGTTGTATTATGGCGATCAAAAACATCTATTGACGATACACTGGACGTATTCCCTTGTCATGGGGTTGGCGGCATGGTTGGTATGCTGCTTACAGGGGTGTTCGCCCATAAAAATGTTAATAGCGGTAATTTAACCGGAAACGGCCTGTTTTATGGTGAAACTCACCTGTTTTATGTTCACATTATAGCATTGGTAGCCGTATCTGCATTTGCTTTTTTTGGTTCGTTGCTTTTGCTGAAAATAACGGATTCTATAAGCCGGCTAAGAGTATCGGCAGATGAAGAAATTACCGGGTTGGATATTACCCAACACGATGAAGGATTATAACTGACAAAGCATTAAAATATAATGGCTCAGATTTTCTCTTTGATTTTCTGAGCCATTTTTCTTAAAGTTAGCTTATGTATGCAGAAATCGATCATGCAAACAACTCCATCACAGGTTTACCCAACCCATCGGGTGTTGTATAAAACGGGCGTTTCTCTACAACGTAATTGGTATCGGGTGCAATGCCCAGCGCATGGTAAATGCTTTGGTGAACCTCATCTATCACTATCGGATTTTCAATTGTTTTGCACGGCCTTTCGTCTGCAGTTTTTCCATACACACTGCCTTTTTTTATTCCCCCGCCAAACATCAGCATTGAACCGGCCCCGGTAAAGTGCCTGTGCATTCCGTAGTTTTTAATATCCTGGATTACATCCGGCTGGATTACCTGTTCCGGAACTTTAGCGTCCGGCCGCCCTTCAACCATCATATCTCTGCTAAATTCACTGGCTAAAATTACCAGGGTTCTATCCAGTCTGCCGCTGCGCTCCAGGTCCTTGATTAATTGTGATACAGGGCCGTCTATCTGTTTTTTCATATCGATGGCTCGTGTATAGCCGTTATCATGCGTATCCCAATTTTTAAAAGGTTCGTATTCAGTTGTTACGCTTATGAAACGGGCACCCTGTTCGGCAAGGCGACGTGCCATCAGGCAGCCCAAACCGAATTTACCGGTATTGTAAACATCATAAATATGTTTCGGTTCCAAACTCAAGTCAAACGCTTTGGCTTCAGGCGACCTTAATAAAATATAGGCCTGTTCCATTGATCTTTTCAGCGATTCCTTCTGATAATCGCTGCCAAATTCGCCTATTGGACTATTGCTTATTAAATCGTGATAAAGCTTATTACGTTTTTCAAACCTGCTTGACGTCATTCCCACGGGGGGCTGAACGCTCTCCAGTCCTGATGACGGATCGGGTACCAGGAAAGGTCCGAATTCATTACCGAGGAACCCTGCTGTGTGAAAAGCTTTCAGCTCTTCCCCTTCGCCAAGTGTAAACCGTTGCCCAATATCTATAAAGGCCGGAATGACCGGATTTAACGGGCCCAATTCCTTAGCTATCCATGACCCGATATGGGGCGCAGAAACGGATTGAGGTGGCTTATAACATGTATGCCAATGGTATTGATGCCTGGAATGAAGAATGCTTCCCATATCGGCAGCCATATACGACCGGATAAGGGTGCCTTTGTTCATTATGCTACCAATTGATTGTAACCCTTCAGAAAAGTCAATCCCGTCTAATACGGTCGGCATCGGTTTAAAAGTGCTCAACACACTATTTGCCTGCATTCCCTTTGTAAAGGGTGTATATCTTTTAGGGTCGAATGTTTCGGTATGAGCCATGCCACCCGCCATCCAAAGTAAAATAACCGTGTCTGCTGTTGAATGCAGGTTTTTTTTGTTGCACGATGTCAATAAATTGGTTAGCGGAATTCCACCAGCCATAGCCGCCAGTGCTGCCATACTTGTATTTTTTAAAAATTCCCGTCTGTTCCAGTTCATATTAAAAGGTATTAATCAATTTATAAATAGTACATATCAATAAATAATTTGAAATTCCGGCGAAACAACAACCGCCCAAAACAGGTCCTGGATTGCATCGGTATTTGGCGACATACCTAATGACTTTTTAGCCACAGCAAATTCCTTTTCCGTCGGTAGCCGGCCCAATGCCCTGCTGTATAATTCTTTAATCAACACGTTCGGATCAGGATATTGTCCCTGCCAACGCTGTGCACCTTGTTTCAGCACCACCGTAAGCCTTTCACCATTGGTTAGCTCTAGTGCCTGAAGTAAATTGGCCTGCGAGTCCCTGCTTGTGGCTACCGTTTCTCTATTGGGCCTTCCTAAGGCGGTTAAAAATTCATTATTCGCTACAAGGGACGCCCTTACAAAGGGATATTTGACATTTTCCTTATTTACCGCCTTATCGAAGGGATTATATTTCATATCGTTCTCAGCAAAAACCGGCGATATTACGCTGCTCACAGCATCTGTAAGCTGCTCGGCCGACATCCTTTTTCGTAACATCCCCCTGAATTTATAATTTGGATTACTCACAAAAGAGACTTCCTTAAAGGCCACAGACGGTAATTGATAGGTTCGGGAAGTAGCTATTTGATAAATCAATTCCTTCAAATCAGCTTTATTGGTCACAAAGTTAAAGGCCATCCAATCCAGCAGATCCTGGTCCCAGGGGGCGTTATCCATAACATCTACCGGCTCCACAATACCGCGCCCCATCATTTGTGCCCATATTCTGTTCACAATGGTCCGGTATAACCTTCCGTCAGCAGGCTGCACTAAATTCTCTGCCAGTTCACGCTGTTTTTCGGCGGATGATGCCTTACTATTTATAGTGCCTAGTTGCTTCCAGAGCATTCCGGCATCTACGTACTTTCCGGTTGGCTTATCACACCGGTTTATTTCTAGTGTACTATCGGCAAATACGTTGGCAAAAGCGTAAGCATCAGTTAGTTTCCAATCACTGATAAAACTATTGTGGCATGAATTACATTTTAAATTTAACCCCAAAAACACTTGCGAAACATTTTGGGCTGCCTGCATTTCATTTTTTTGACTAGCATTTACAACGCCGCGCCATCTTATACCTGCCACAAAACCTTTAGATGCTTCGGTAGGGCTAATTAATTCCTTTACAAACTGGTCATAAGGCTTGTTGTTTCTTAATGATTGATACAGCCAATTGGTAATGTTAAACCTCCCGCCGGTTATATACCCGGTTCCGGTATAATCGTTGCGGAGGGCATCATTCCAAAAACTTAACCAGTGCATTGCATAATCATCTTTCCTGTTTAGCAGTTCCCGAACCCAAAGTTCTCTTTTATTTGCGCGGGTATCATTTGCAAAACGATCAAAATCCGAGGGGGTGGGCACTAAGCCTATTATGTCCAGGTAAATCCGTTTTAAGTAAATATGGTCGTTTACCAGGTTAGCCCATTTTATATTGTTTTTTGCAAAATATTTATTGGTCCAAAGATCAACAGGATTAGAAAGGTTGTTTGTTACTGCAGGTAAAGCCGGGTTGCGCGGTTCAAGCTTAGCCACGCGGAAGATAATTTGCTTACCATCATCCGGCCACGGGGCACCCTTATTTATCCAAAACTGTATCAAGGCAATATCAGCGCTGGATAGCTTTTTACCCTTGCCCGGCATAACATGCTTATCGTCCTGAGCTAATGAGATGCGTTTGTACAGCTCACTATTTGATGCGTTTCCTGGTAATATGACCGCGCCATCTTCGCCGCCCTTAAATGCCATGTGCTTTCCATCTAACCTTAAATCGCCCTTCATTTTTTCCGCTCCATGGCATTGGTAGCAGTTGTGCGCAAAAATGGCGCGCACATCCGTGTTCAATTCTATTTCCTGCTGCTTGGTTAATTTGGCAGAATCTGATTTAACAGCCGCTAAATTAAATTGCCTGGCAGCAACCGGTTCATAGTCTTTATCCCAGGGCAAGGTGCTTGATAAGAAGTTATCGCCATGGGTGAGGCTGGCGCCA
Source organism: Bacteroidota bacterium (assembly GCA_030775685.1). Lineage (GTDB taxonomy): Bacteria > Bacteroidota > Bacteroidia > Sphingobacteriales > Sphingobacteriaceae > Mucilaginibacter. The sequence goes on along the minus strand of JALYIP010000036.1, from coordinate 192,977 downwards.
AAATGGCCGGCTGCCGATACACCTACGGCGGTGGTAAAAAGCACAATGCGGTAAGCCCCAATAAGGCCGCCTCGCGTGCGAATTAAATAAAGCATTACCAACACTGCGGCGCTCAACCCGGCTGTTATAAAACCAAGATACTGGTGGATTTTAAGTATCTGGCCATTGTAATCGCCATGCTGATAGAGCAACCATCCGAAGATAGCCGAGATAATTGCAGAAATAGCCCCGGTTAAAATAAGTAAGTTTATGGCCGGGCGGAATTTTGACTGGAAACTTTTTAGCGTAAATAGTTCAAGTATTGCAGCCAGCAACAACAGGCTTACCGGAAAATGCACCGCCAGCGGATGCAGACGACCTAAAAACTCCCAAAGCCAAAATGCTTTTTCTGTAGTCATATATAAATTATTAGATGCCTTTCAAATTGGGGCTTTAATGGTTAATTGGTCATCTAATATAGTATATAGCCCCGTAAGATATATTTGCCGGTTATTAATATGTCAAAAAATATAAAAGATTTATCAAATAAAACATAGATACGTTAAGGGGTTATTGAGGAATAAAACGACTCCGGAGCCACATGTAAATACCCCTAAAGTATTGACACCGCATATAGCCACTCCCGGCATGGCTGAAAACGAACCCTGAAGGTCCCAATGGCTATGTTTGATGAAATGCGTAAAGGAGCAGCATTTGACAGAACGCAATATTTTGAGGATTTCACTAGTTTTGGCTGCCAATACTTTACTTGACTATGCTGAAAGGTTATAAAAAAAAACATATAGCACGGCGGACTTACTCCGCCCTGCTATATGATGTTATTAGTGAATAGCTATCACTCTTCAGTGCTGATTAACGGTTTAGTTTTTCGGTAGTTATTCTGACGACCTTTAAATTCATCTTTTGATTGGTCGACACGGGCAATGCTTTATCTTTGATATTGTAAAGCGGATCATTGCTGTATTTCTCTTGCATCGTCAGCGCCGCGGGTAACAACGGCACTTTCGTCTGCGTATCTGCTTTTAAACGTTTAGTGACGATCCACATCTCTCCGTCAGCGCCTTTTATGATCTCCGACCGCGTTAGTTTTTGTACGTCTGCATAAGCCAGGCCTGTAAAACAGCAAAAAAGAAAAATATCCCTGCCCTGGTTTAGCCGGTCGGTATCGAAGGTCTTTTCTGCTACTTGCTTGATTTGTTCGGCTTTAAGAAATATCCTGTCTACTTGTTTTACTTTGGCTTTATAATTAACAAAGGTATCTTTCTCCGTTGACAGCACTGCTTTCTTCCGCTTTTGGCTGTTTAAAAGACGATCACCTGAACGACTATGCCCATTTTATAAAGTCGTTCAGCTATAAGAAGCAGTTTGTGTTACCATACAAACTACCTCCATGCCTTCGGCTCGGGGAAACTTGCCATTGCTCCTGATGGTTGCAATTGAAGTTAAACAAGAGTTCTTCAAAGTAAATATTATAGAAGATTAGCTTTAATTAACTGATGAAATTTCTCTGTTTTATCAATTAACTTGCCCCGCATGAAGTTACCGGTTACTAAAAGAGTCTGCACACGCGCTGAGGCAGACTCTTTATCAATTAATTACATTGTTAAAATATTAATTCCAGTCACCCGCAACATCTTTATTAATCGCAGAATTTGCATTCTTCTCGGCCAAAGGTATTGGGAATAACACATTTTTATCTTGAAAGGGCTGTGTACCATCCTCAATTTGCCTTTCAGCATTTATTGTTTGCTTCGCAATGCCCCAACGTATTAAGTCAAAATAACGGCTCTGTTCACCAGTTAATTCTAATTGCCGCTCGCGCATTAATATAATCATAGCGTTTGTTTGCGACCCTAAGGAAGTATAAAGCGGCGCATTAAGTCTGTTCATAAATGTTATTCAGGAGCATAAGAACGATACATTGCTATTCTGTAATTATGTCTATTTCGGCATAACCAGCCTCATCACTATTCTCGGTATTCTTTACCGCTCTCAATTTGATATAACGGGCTTTTTGTGTAGCAAACTTTATGGTTTGCCACAAAGGATTGTTTTTTATATTAGGAAATTCGCCGTGACTAACCAGTTTCCAATCTGCACCGTTGTCCGAAATATAAAACTCGTAGCCTGCAATAATAGCAGGTCCCCATTGGCCTTGGTCCGGCAAATACCTAAAACCGGATAAACTTTCTTCTTTTCCCAAATCAATCACCAAATCAACCGGCATTTTCTTGTCTTTGCCTTGGTGCCATGCTGTAGACGGATCGCCATCTAAAACAACATCAGCTTTTTTGTCATCGATGCCAATAATTTTCCAGCCTTTTCTTGAAATATCAAATTTCTCGTGCATTTCAGAGCTGCTTTGATGCTTAGAAGCGTCGTAACAGATCGCTCGTATCTGTGGTTTACTGCCTGCGAGGAATGGCCCATTATATTTTTTCTTTCCAGGGGTCGGGGCTGTACCATCTGTTGTATAATAAATCAGCGATTCTTTATCAGTTGGCGTTATAGTTATTTCGCCCGCCTGGTTCCTGGTAATTAACGGGGGTGTTAGTATTTGCGGAGCATAATAAACTCCAACGTTGGAAATAGCCAGGCAAGCCTTCGCATCGGTAATATGCAGCCGCACTTTCCTGGCAGTTACAGTTGGAAAGCTTACTATGCGCTTATATCCGATAGTTGTCCCTTTTGCCAGTTCCCGCCAACGTTCGCCAATGAGGGCCTCAACAACAAATGCTTTTACCCGCTGCCCTAACTGAATGTATTCCTGTGCCGAAAAGCGGTTAAACCTGGTCGGTTTGCCTAAATCAATCGTAAGCGAGGCCGTTTTAACATTATCATCCGTGGCCCAATAAGTATTTTCATTTTCGTCAGTCACGTTGCCTGCACTAAAATCTTTGCTTTCTGCGCGCATATTGGATGCCGTTGCCGGTTTGTTTTTCGCCAGGTTTACCGAGAATGCCGCTTTTACCGTTTTGGCAAAATCCAACACATTTTTTTTATCTGTTGGATGGATAAGGCCGTTGGGCATAATTGGAAAATTGAGCAGAAGGTTACCGTTATGGCCGATAGAATTGTAGTAGATATCCATCAGTTGCGGTACTGTCTTCACTTTTTTATCTTCACTCGGATGGTAAAACCATTCCGGCCTGATGGAAGTATTTACTTCTGCCGGCACCCAGGCGTCGCCGTTCTCCACTCCGAAATGCAACATATCATAAGGCACATCACCGGTGGCATTCAGCAGGCTCCAATTTGTCTCACCTACAGATCCGCCCTCAGTTCCTACCCACCGCAGGTCGGCCCGCTCCCCGCCATCATTCCAGATGACAATATTGGGCTGCAATTTTCGCACAAGTTTATAGGTATTGGCCCAGTCATAATAAGTTTTACGGTCAATCATACGGGTTTCGTTTGCACCGCCATAATAGCCGGAGCCACCGTTGGCGCCGTCAAACCAAATCTCGAAAATGGGGCCGTAGTTGGTAAGCAGCTCTGTCAGCTGGTTTCGGAAATACGTAATATATTCCGGCTTGCCATAGTCTGCCCGGTTTCTGTCCCAGGGCGACAGGTAAATGCCGAGCTTTAAACCATACTCCTTACAGGCGTCTGCCATCTCGCGGACCACGTCTCCTTTACCATTTTTCCAGGGGGCATTTTTCACAGAGTATTCTGTATATTTGGATGGCCACAGGCAAAAACCACAATGGTGTTTGGCAGTAAGAATAATTCCTTTCATCCCGGCATCTTTGCAAATACGGGCCCATTGGCGGCAATCCAATGCCGTTGGGTTGAAGAGGTTAACATCTTCATTACCGAATCCCCAGGACTGATCGGTATATGTATTCAACGATAAATGCACGAACGCATAGTATTGCAGTTCCTGCCATTTCATTTGATTTTCCGAAGGTACAGGTCCGCACGGCGCAGGCGTATTTTTTTGCGCACGGCTGCTAAAACAGCAAAGGAAAAAGAGGGCTGTAAATAAACAGGCTTTAACAATTTTATGAGTTTTCAATTTTTTACTATTTAGATTTTGAAATTGGCATTTTCTGAACTTTTAGAACTTCCGGATATGAGATCGTCTTTAGTTTTAAAGCAAATTTATTTTCTTAGAAATGATTTGATATTTAATGTGGCTCCCGGTAAACCAGGTGAACTAACGGTAAGTTTAATATCCCCGGCTTCGTGCGTACTTTTAATTACAACTAACGCACGCCCATGCCATGTTTTACGCGTATTTCCAATATATGGGTCAGTGTCTTTCATATCCGCATTTGCAACTCCTGCAATTGTACCAGGCCCTTCAATGTCAAAATGAAGGCGGTTTGCGGCATTTGGTTGAAATATACCATCCTTGTCAATTATCTCTATGGTTACATAGGACAGGTCCTGCCCATTCGCTGCAATTTCTTTTCGATCAGCAGTTAGTTGAATTTTTGCGGCATCGCCGGAGGTTTTCAAAATGGTCGATTCAACTTCCCTCCCGTTATCTACGCCTACGGCTTTAAGCAGGCCCGGCGAATAGGCTACGGTAAATTCGGCTTTATATCCTTGCTCTTCAGTAGTCGGCTTCTCGCCGATGAGTTTGTTGTTGAGGTATAGCCTGACTTTGGTATACCTTGAATAAACTTCTACCTGGATATTCTTTCCTGCATACTCCGGCCAGGTCCAGCTTTCCCATGTCGGCCATACAGACCACAGCGTTTCCTTAATTTCACCAGAGGGCGGGTTCGGCTCTTTAACCGCCATATAGATCTTTTCGTTTCCGTTGTAAAGCAAACTGCGGTAATGCGAAATTGGTTTCCTCCATCCTATCAGATCAACATCTCCGCAATAAGCGCCATGAAAGGGATAAAAATCGTGCTCCCAATGTTCTCCCGCCGTCTCGCCGGGATAATAATACCGGCCAATACCTGATTCACCCAGGTAGTCTATCGCTGTCCACACAAAGTCGCCAATGATATAATTATTTTTCCGGACAAGTTGCCAGTTGGCAAGGGCATCGCGCGGATAGGATTCCGTTTGCACAATTACGCGGGAGGGAACTCTTATATGATCGGCGGCGGCGCGAAACAGCTGATAATTATACCCGCATACATCATGCGCCGCCATCAGCGGATCGAATATATTCCAGTCCTGGTCCCAGGTTGTCATGGCCGATGTAACGGGGCGGGTAGGATCAAGCTCATGAATACAACCTGCGAGCATTTTAGCCGTAGCAACTGCTTGTGGTTCCTTTCGCTCTATAATCTCATTGCCAATGCTCCACATGATAACAGATGGGTGGTTGAAATCCCGTTTCACCATCGAAGTAAGGTCACTCTTCCACCAATGGTCAAAATAAACTGAATAGTCATATTTGTTCTTGCCTGTTCTCCACCCATCAAAAGATTCATCTATCACCAACAGGCCTAATCTGTCACAAGCGTTTAAAAAAGCTTCGGAAGGAGGATTATGAGAAGTTCTTACAGCATTGAATCCAGCAACTTTTAGTAGCTCAACCTTCCGTTCCTCGGCGCGGTCAAAAGCAGCTGCGCCCAGGCACCCGTTATCATGATGAGCACACCCTCCATTAAGCTTAACCGTTTTTCCATTAAGCTGAAACCCGTTTTCGGCAGAAAATTTGAGGGAGCGTATTCCAAAACTGGTTTCTGTTTCGTCAACTATATAATTAATTTTTATGATATGTGTTTGCGCATTGTATAAATGGGGCGTTTCGGGTGTCCATAGCTGGGGGGCGCCTACGATTATAGTTTGCGTAACCTCCTTCTCACTATTCGCAGCCAGTTCAACCTTTATTTGATTGTTTCCCGCATTTTTAGAATTTGCATCCTTTAACCAGGTACTAATGGCAATACTTTGAGGCAAACCAGTTTCGTTTTTTATCAATGTTTTAATTTGAACGGTTGCTTTTTTCGAAGAAACATTAGGGGTTGTAATTGAAACACCCCAATTAGCAATATGCACCGCATCGGTAACCGTCATCCAAACATGGCGATAGATACCTGAACCGCTGTACCACCGGCTATTTAATTGTTGCGAATTGTCTACCCTTACAGCTATCACATTTTCGCTATTAAAATCCAGGTAAGGCGACAGGTCATAACTAAACGATGAATAACCATAAGGATAAATCCCAAGCGATTTTCCGTTAATAAAAACTTCGGAATTCATATAAACCCCTTCAAAATAGATAGAAACTTTTTTGCCTTTCCATCCGTCGGGAGCCTTGAAGGTTTTCCGGTACCAGCCAATACCCGCAGGAAAGTATCCACCTGCGCCACCGGTTGGATTTTTAGGACCTATCTTCCCCTCAATACTCCAATCATGCGGTAAATCAAGGCTTCGCCAATTTAGATCGTTAAAATCCCTTGATTTGGCGGCTGCTGTATCTCCCTGGTAAAATTTCCATTTATAGTCAAATAGCTGTTTTCGCTCAGTTTTCGCGGGGCTTTGCGCGTTAGATAAAATGTTGACAGCTAAAAGCAGGATAGCTGTAGCGATCGTTTTTATGTAATATCTCATGTTGTAAATATAATGCCGTTTCATAGTGTTTTTGTATTATCGAAGAAATGACAAACTTATTCAACCTTGATAACCACTTCACCTCCTTTAAGCTTTTCAGAAGAGGCTTTTAACCGGATCTCCCCCACCTGTTTATTTGCCTGAACCAACACCAGGCAATAGCCGTTGAACGCCATCCGCTGACTGGATTTGTCCGGCTCGTGGCTGCTGGGGTTACCGTTACCCATACCAATAATTCGCCCCGGGCCTTCAATGGAAAATGTTACCAGGTTCGCGGCTGTCGGGTTAACCCTTCCTTTACTGTCTCTAATTGCCACCCGTATTACAGCCACATCGCAACAATCGGCTTTAAGAACCTTGGTATCGCTCTTGAGGCTTACCTGTGCCGGGGCCGATGTTGTTTCAACAACGTCTGTGGTTACCAGCCTTTCGCCTTTATACCCCTGGCTTCCAGTTTGCCGGGCTTATATACAAGCTTCCATATCAGTTTGGTATAGGGAACTGCTTTTTGCGTCCCCACTTTTTTACCGTTGAGCAGCAACTCTACTTCATCGCAATTGGTGTAACAATGCACTTGTATGCTGTCTCCTTCTTTGCCGGGCCAGTTCCAATGCGGAAAAATATGGACTACAGGTTCGTTTGTACAGGCAGCTTTATACGCATAGTAGCCGTCTTTGGGGAAGCCGCATATATCCATAAATCCGAAATGAGAGGTAACGCACGGCCATTGGTATGGCGTTGGCTCCACGCGGTAGTCGAAACCCGACCACACAAAAAGGCCGCCAAGGTACGGGTATTTAACAATGTCTGCCCAATCTTCGCCGGGCAATGGCCCCCAGTTGGGCTGCCAAAGGCCAAGGTTTGAAACATAACCTTTTCCCCAATCGTTCTGATACTCTCCGCGAGTTGAAATGAAACTTGTGGATTCTGTACAAAACTCAATTCGTTGGGGATATTTTTCATGGTCCTTCACATAGGCCAATCCCTTGTCTCCATAGTTATACCCCACAACATCCAGCACATCGCTATATTAAAAGTGAAACAAAAGTAAGCTTACAATTAACAATACACAAGATATTCAATCGTTTAACTGGTTGAATATTAAATAGATGAGTATAATCCTGTGAGCAAGTAAATCTTTAAAATGACTCACCGAATTACGCACTTTTTTTGTAGCGATTTGGTGAATAATATAGTCATTTAACCTAAAAAAGAAAGCCTGCAATCATTTGATTTGCAGGCTTCTATCTGTTTTTCATATTGAACTAAGCGGAGAGGGAGGGTTTGGAACCCATATTAGTTTGGTGTTGTAAATCAATCACTTACGTTGTTCTCTTTTTTCACTGCCATGATTTTGCCATGAACTTGAAAACACTGTAGAATTGAGCCTAAACTGTTCTCCAATTTATATCATCAGTTATCAACTGCGCAGGCCAAAAAATGCCTACTGTCCCTTGTAACTGTAAATCGTTTTCTAACGCAAAAATATTGAAAAAAATTAGTAATCACAATGGACCACTCTTTGATTCTAGATGCAAGTGATTTCATTAGCAAAGGCTCATAACCCGAAGGTCGTAGGTTCGAGTCCTGCTCCCGCTACCAGATTATCAGGCAGTTACAGTAATATGTAACTGCCTTTCTTTTTGCTGTTAAAACAATATTGAATCAAATCTTTTCGTCCAATATTACAAATTATAAGACAAGTTTTGACTAGTTTCATTTTCAGATTAAGTGGCCAGACATTATCCACTTAAAACAAGAAAGGTTGAACTTCATTTTAAATCGATAATCGATTCCATACTGTTAACCTAACTGATCCAAGAGATGTTGTATATATGCATTGCCGCCTGTTGATTGGAATAGAGTAGCTAAATCGGCGGGTTGTTCTTTTATATAGAGAAACAGGTGTTGCTTTACATCCGGATCAAAAAAACAAATTACATCCAATCCGAGCATGCCATTATTTACATCGGTAGCGTCGAAGGTAAACTCAATAGCTTTTTGTTCGCCGAAATAGCAAGTCGCAACCCAAATGTATTTTGGCATACTCTTTTCAATGAGCATAATCTTTTCTTCATTATCTATCGATGAAGCTGTAACATGTCTTTTAAAATCTTCGCTATAGTTTAATTTGATATCCCAAAATACCGCTGCCGTATCCGGTAATTTGAAAGCTCTGCGTAATATACCGTCCAAACCAATCACAATCATTTCAATATGATCATAAGAGATGCGGATCTTAGGATATAAGGATACGATGACATTGACCACATAAGTTGGCCACTTCTTTTTGTGGTCAGTGGTCCATGGACTTTCTATACCTACACCATCATTCCTAAATTTTACCCAGGCAAACGGTCCAAATTGGTCATCGTGCACGTAAATCTTCTCAATCTTTTCAGCGTTAAACCCAGAAAGTGTAGCGGGTAGTTCTGACTCAGCCATCATTTTGTGTCCCGAAACAGTGACCGCATGATATCCGTACCCTTTTGGTGTAGGAACTTTTATACCTAAAATGATGGGTATGCCAATCATCTCATAGGCATATAATATACGTTTCAAATACGCTGTGGTTACAAAGTGATCCCATTTACCTGATGCGTCCTTGTGCCTGATATTAGCGCCCCACACTTCCGGCGCTAAACCCGAATTGTTTATAGCCTGGCAAATTTGCAGGACATCCAAACCTTTATTGGGAAATAACCTGCTGCCATCATTGGACAACGCAGCGGCATCCCTGGTAATTTCGCTGGGAACTTTTAGCTTTGTGTGAAAATCAATGGATGCCTTATTAAGCATACACCATATCGCTGTTGTGGCGCAAGCAGCCAACACACTGTCTTGCTCCTGGAAAGCCAATGAATTTAAAATGAGTTCTTTGCCGAAAAAATGTATTTTGTAATCTCTGAGTGACCAGAAATGCCGTAATCCTGAATGATCTTTATCCGGATAGACTTTGAGTACGGTGTAACCGACAACCGTCACCGGAATAGGTTTAACAACTATAAATCCAAGGTAATGTTTCCAGAGTTCTTCTTCTGTCGGGTTTAACAAGGCAGTTTGCAGGTCTGTTGCACTAAAATCCTCGTCAAAAAAATGTACACGGCGACAAAATTTATCATAGTGTTGAAAACAAAAAGCATAATACGACGCATAATCATGAAGATAATCCTTACTCACATACTCATCTTCGATCACCATAGTCCTTGCGGATAAGCCGTCAGGACCAAGATATTTCATAAAGTAAGTAAAATGCCTTTTGTTTCTAATAACGTCAGCATTGGAATACGAATTAACCAAAGCTTCCGCGAAACTTGCTTTAGAAAACGAAATTACCTTCACTGATTATAGAATATGAAAAGTAATTTTCAGCTGCTGATCATTGATCTCTTTTAGTTTCAATACTTCAGCTTGTTTCTTTTTGGTATTTTCAATAAATTTTTTGAAATCTTTTTTGTTTTCAGTAACATTTCCTGAAACAACGTTTGAGCCAAGCTTATTGATATCACTAAAACTAAGCTTATTCATAAGAGTAAAATTGGGATACATAGATTAGGGTTTAAGTTTAGGCCAGCAAAATTGGTGTGTTTTTGCATTTTTAGCATACGCTTTAAACCACTAAAGTATAAAATATTTTTAATAATCAAATTACAATTAATTTTTTTAATTGTTTTAAATGATTGATAATTAATGTGAATCGTTGTCGTCCAGTTTGCGCGAAAGATCCTCCAGATCAAGCTCCTCTTTGTATTTGGACAAATCATTTGTATCCAATCCGGCTTGCGTACCGAACTGTATCGGCATGGAGTGTTGTTCAAAATATCCCGACAAGAACGACCTGGTTTTTTCCGGTGATTTGCTGAACATTGAAAATATCTTAGCTTGAACAGTTTCAAATAGATCATCACGCTGATGTTCTTCGGTGAGTTTGGCTTTTAAAGCCTGGCGGTGCTTACTGATCATTTTCATCGATGTATTTACCAGCATATCAGGATCTGCACCGGCTAATTTTAATAATTCTTTGCTCAATCGCTCATCATTTTCACTCATTTCAAGCAAGGCATCGTTTAACAGGTTATAGTTTATGTTTTTACTTTTGGGCATGATCGTTATTTCAATTTTTTAAAAGTTGTTAATTTCCTTTGGACGCGCTTGAGTATATTATAAACCTCCTGCATCTCCCAATTAAGCTCAATAGCGATTTCACGGGGTTTGAGCCCGTCTTTAAGACAGTCAAAAACCTGCGCGGCTTTAGGGTCGTCGCTCAGAATGGCAGTGATTTCCGCTTCCGTTTCTTTACGGATATAGGCCTGTTCAGGGTCCTCTGACGACCCGCTCAGATTATCGTTTTCCCCATCCGGCAGGGATTCGGTGATCATTACTTCTTTGGATCTGATAAAATTTGAAATCAGGCTATCAACTATTCCTTTTAGAAGATCATAAATATCCGGGTAATAGGCAGTGTTCCATTTTCGCTGCTCTTCCCAAACGAGCCTGATGGCCTCGTCGGCCAACTGGGCAGCTTGTCCATTCAATTCATACATTTCTTCCAAAAAGGTGTAACGGCTGAGTTTATTCAACGCGTAATAATGCAGCTTAGGCAGGATTTTCTTCCAATCTGCCATATTAAGTTGCTCAAAAAGTTCCTTCCCGGAAAGTATTTCCTTCATATTTTATCGCTTCCTAATATAATATGCTGTAAACATTATTTTTTTTGCCACGACGGCAAAAAAATAATACTTCTTAGCAGTTTAATATGGAAGGCTTTTCAACTTCCTCCATAAAAAATGAACGAACAAATGTATAAAATCCAAGTTAACGGGAGAAGCTTTGAGCACGATGCCCCTGAGATCAGTGGTCAGCAATTGCTCACGCTGATTGGCCTTCGTCATTCCGTAGATTATGAAATCCTTCTTCAAATTCATCCGAATGAATTTGAGCCAGTGGAGATTGAAGAAAAAGTCGACCTGCAGAAACAACCTGTAACCATTTTTACGGTAAAACCTTATCCCGAGGCAGTAATGGATGTGGATGATGAGCTGTATCCATTCACGGAAATTTTTATGACACCCGTTGAGATTATGAATGTTGCCAGGCTAAAAGAAGGCGAATTTTATCTCAAACAGTTGGTTGGTCACCAGGAAATAACCTATAAAAATGATAAGAACCATGTAATCGCCTTACATGACCATATTAAATTTGTATCCTGCAAAACCACTAATACTACTGTATCATGAGCCCTGGACATGAGATCATTTTCAGGGAACTGGAAATCTTGGGCTATACGCCCAAGGTTTATCAGGAACAGCCTAATTATGCCGATGGTTTCATTGCATTTAATTTTAAGGTTCCTATCGGGAGGTTCCGCGGCCAGGAAATAGAGGTGGCTATCAATGCCACCCAGTTTCCTTTGATACCGCCTTCGGGTCCTTATATTAGTCCATTGCTGCTGCCTTTTAAGAGCGGGAGCGTTCCACCCTTTGATGGCATTCACCAAAGGCAAGTGCCGACTGCTGAATTTCAATATTGGAGCCGGCCATTCAACGGCTGGTCGGATACGCAAAAAAACATGAAGACCTATATTGCTTTTTTAAGAACCTTATTTGATTTTGAATGAATTACCACATAGCTATTGCAGAGGAACATGATCAAACTTTATTTCATCACCTTATACGCATGGATGAACAGGAAGATCTGTGTTTCGTTTTGTATAATTTATCTTCCGGCAACAGCCGTAATACCGCAATAATCAAAGAATTGATATTGCCATACGATAATGAACGGATGCTGCATGGCAATGTCAGCTTCACCGCTGCATACTTTGAAAGGGTTTCCAGCCTCGCTTTGAAAAAAAAATGTGGCATTGGATTTATCCACTGTCACTATGCTAATGGCTGGCAATCCATGAGTAGGGACGATATTGATGCCGAAAAAATGCTGGCTCCCCGTGTGAAAGCAATTACCGGCTTACCATTATTCGGTTTGACCTTAAGCAGAGACAGGTTTTGGAGTGCCCGGGCATGGATTAAAGAGGGGCCTAAAAACTATGTTCGTCACGATTGTAAAAGCATCCGGGTTGTCGGTAAGGGATTGCGTTTATCCATCAACGAACAGTGTTATCCAAAATTAAGTTTCGATGAAGCATTTAGCCGCACTATTTCCGCTTGGGGTGAGCAAAAACAAGCTGTTATTTCCAGGTTAAAGATTTGTATCGTTGGCCTTGGGAGCGTTGGCTCAATCGTGGCCGAAGCACTGGTAAAGACAGGTTTCCGTGACATAACATTGCTTGATTTTGATGTCGTAAAAAAAAAGAACCTGGACCGGCTGAACGGTATCGGTTTTTCTTCAATAGGTAAATTTAAAGTAGTAGCGATCGGCAAATACCTGGAAGAAGTATCGGCAACAACTGAACTAAAAATCGATACGCTCACTTGGAGTATTATTGAAAAGGAAGGTTTAAAAGTAGCGCTTGATGCGGATGTAATATTTTCCTGTGTTGACCGGCCATGGCCACGTTATATTTTAAATGTAATTAGCTATGCAAACCTAATCCCCGTGATCGATGGAGGGATAGACAGCAGTGCAAATAGCAGAGGTGACAATCTGGAACAGGCTCGTTGGAAGGCGCATGCGGTCAATCCCGGTAGAAGGTGCCTGTGCTGTTTAGGACAATATGCCCCTGAAGATGTCGCGCTTGAACAGTCGGGATTACTGGAAGATCCTCATTATATAAAAGATCTCCCTAAGGACCATTTTATTCACCGGGGGGAAAATGTATACGCCTTCAGTTTAGGGTTGGCAGGCCTGGAAATGCAACAGTTGCTTTCACTCCTGTTACAGCCCAGGGGACAATATTGTGGTCCTAAAGAGTATAATTTTAATTCGGGTACGATCGATAGTGACTTCGAATTCAATTGTAAGCCTAATTGTGAATACAGTAATGATATGTTTGCAACGGGCGACAAAACGAATAATTATATTTTCACGGAACATCAATTTGCAAAAGACGGTCGCGCAGCCGTTGTTAATGCCCTTGAACCAATACAAAAGCGCCGGTCATTGCATTTAAAAGCTTTGCTAATATGGCTTAAGAAGAAAGTCGTAGGGAGATAGCATTGCCAGTATATCCACCGTAGCGGGCCGCTTTGAATTCTTATAATCATAAACTAATAGGTATGAAAAATAGTAAACATTCAATAGCCTCTGAACTGCGGCAAGCCGACCCTGCTACACAGATCATGGATGAAATGGTGCTCTTGGCGATGGGTGGAAACGCATTAGGCAATAATCGTTTAAATGGCACTTCTACCACCAAAGCATCAGAAGGCTCAGTGGCAGATCATGTAGTCTTCACAAAAGTAGAAAACGAATTTGTTACCAAATTACAAAAAGACCGGAGTATAATTAAGGAAGCAAATTTTTTAAATATGCTGCCCTTCAGGGATGAGCTACCTGCTGGCTTTTTTAACTACTTTCCTAGGGTATACTTTATTAAAAATGATCAGGCTCCGTATGGCTATACAATGGAGCGTTTTCGGATGAAATCATTGGCTTATTACGTATTCGTTAAAAGGATAAGTAAAAAAAGGACAGTGAAAACGATCAATGCCGTATTGGATATACTGTTGCCGGTTTATTTCAAAACGATAGATCATCATACACGGCCGAGTATTCGAAACATCTATTGTAAAAGGATTGTTGACCGGCTTGCCGAAGCCCGGTTGTCTAATTTCACATTTGAACGTTTATCTACCCAACCAATAATGATCAATGGTGTCAAATATCAAACACCTGAATTTTACTTAGCGGTGTTGGAATCCCGTTTCCGGGACTTCCTCGTACCGTTTACCACTTTTATTCATGGAGATTGCCATCCGGAAAATATTCTGGTAGACTATCATGAAAAAAATGAGATAGTGATCAAATTCATTGATCCCAAAGGACATTACAACGGTGACTATCTATTTGATATGGGAAAAATAAGTCACTATTTCTTGGGTACGGGCCCGGCGCAAGAAATGATTAATCCTCTCCTTGCTGAAATCAAACTTGATCCTCCAGTATTAAATTATGATATTCAACTAGAAAAATTTAATGCACAGGAACTTGTCAGGCTCATCTCTCATCGGATCGCCAACTTTGCAGAGCAGGTCCAGGATAGGAATTGGAAGTTACGCTTTCAGCTATCTATAGCTGCAAACTTGTTAGGGCTTCCCGCAGCTCGTCTAAGATCAAATGATCCAGTAAAAAACAATTCAGCTTTTATTTTATATGGCGAGGGACTGATCCATTTGGCTAAGTGCTGTGAATAATGCACAAAAAAGCCTGCATAAAGCAGGCTAGGTATGTAAGATATTACTTCTTCTTTGTGGTCACCGCTGCAGCGGCATAAGTTACCTTAGTGCTGCCTTCCCTAATGATCAGGGATGGTGGTGGCGTGGGCCTATTGACATTTTGAGTTTGCTTTGCCATGATCCTTGGGTTTTATATTTAAATGTAAACTAGTGTCCTTTTGGTATTTTATACTTAAGTCAACAGGCAAAGACTGGTCAATCCTTATTTGCTGAACTTTATCTTTTCCTTTGTGTTCTCCAAAATCAATGCCAAAAGGAATTATAAGCAAAGATATAGAAATTATGGCGTAAATCATAAATTTATGGCTTTGAAAAAGCAAAGCGGTTTTGATACGGTTGATGCGTTGATTAATGGCGGCATTCCGGATATATTCCTCTTTTAGATATTCATTAAAATCATCTGATGCCTGGCTTTCCGCTGTAGCCGGTGCTGCCGGTGGAACACTTTTATAAGATGCAATAAGACTCTCATAATATTGATCCAATACATCTGCATCATTTATGTTAAAATAACTCCTGTTTGGTAGGAAATCGGCAAAGGCCAAAATCAAATAAATTACTGCCACCAATAAAAAAACAGCTGATAGAAGGGCCAATCCCGTAAAAGACCAAGTAAGCCACTTCGCGTCACCATGATAATCAAATGTGGTCGCACAAAAATACAAACCCGCCAATAAGGCAGTTAAAATACCTATCGGTGTCGAAATAGAACTATTGATCTCAGTTCTGCCGGCAAGTGATTTATCATATTGATCTTTGTAAAATGAATCTTGATCCATAAGCGAAGGTAAAAAAAGTTATTGAACATGTATTCAGCCGATTTTATGTTATCCATCACTGAGTGGTCCGTACGAAAAATCGATGTTCATGAACGACTGCTACCGCTTAATGACAGGTATTAGGCAAAAAGGTAAAATTGCATTCTGTAAGCAGTTATCAAGCGAAAATTCTAACGGGGTCATTAAATGGGATTGATTGGTTATAATCAGCGGCTTGAAAAATGTCTTTAATTGCGGTATTCGTTTTCGTCACTAATAATTTTGTCAATTCATTTCCCAAAAAAGCGTTGGCCAAATCGACTATTGAAATATCATCCCTTATTTTGAAAATTTGACTACCCACTATAATCACCATCCCGGAATAATTTGAGCTGTGCAAATACCCTTGTTCTACATGTTCAACACTAACCTGGCTTTTGCACAAAAATTCTTCTTTAATTCGGGTTTTAGTGTGGCTGGATTTCGTCCAGGCAGTAAAATTAGCTATCAATTCAGGTCTTAAGATAAGCTTACGTAATCCCTTAAATTTTGAAGACCGTTTAAAAACTGTTCTCACTTCATTATTGAACTGCTCCCCTAACTGGCCTTTTTCTAACTTATTTAAAGAAAAATACTTACAAAAGGGGTGGTAACCAGTTTTAGGAAGTTTCCGTGGCTTTTCAAAATATAGAGGTTCCAATACCAGTTGAAATATACCCTTACTAAATGTCAATAACTCGTTTTCCAATACCTTTTTATTAGCTACAGCAATAACAATTTTGGGTTTGTTAATTTCGTCATCAACGTGCCGCGTGATATGAAGGTTGATATCATCTGAATTGGGGCTAAATGACAAAGTAAAATGAACGCCATCCAGCAGTTTCTTTAAACCCAGGACGATAACGCCCTCATTTAACGAAATAAAGAAATCTTCATTGGAAATATAATTAATATCCATCGTGGCACCGTTAAAATTATTTTGCTGAAGTTTCCATTTGCTTGATGATGTTATCAACCTCGGTTTCTGTCGCCCTTAATTTTTCCTGGCAGAATTTAATCAAATCTGCCGCTCTTTTACTTTTTGGGCAAGCACATCTACGGTGATAGATTCACTGTCAATTTGCCGGGCTATCGATTTAAGCTCAGTATACGCTTTATCATAGGATATAACGTTCATTTTTCATCCTTACGGAAAACCGTAATTAAACCAGCGCTTTGATGCATAAAATTGCATAAAAAACGATAACAATGCAAAAAATCGAAGCTATTAAAACAGGTCCAAAGCGACAAAAAGAAGGTGGGGGGGACGACAGGAGACAACACGTTGATCCGCCAAACGCACCCAAACACCCCAAATTACCTGTTCACACCCCACCAACACCGAAGGGCAAATAACTCCCTTGTAAAAATAGCCCGTCGAAGATTCGGCGAGCTATTTTTTTGGCGACTTTTTCGCCTTTGGTTTAGTATTCAGAATTTTCGCCAAATAAACCTTAAAGCCAAAACCTTCCAGCATACGTTTATAGCTCTTCAAAGTAACTTTACTAAAGAACGGCAAATTGATTTCTTTGGTCGAAGTTGTAATGATTCCATATACAATGCTGTAATTGCCTGCGGTCGGCCGTCTCTTGGGAAACAGGTCATCGTATGGCGTAACCAAGGCAAATTTCTTTTTTATCGCTTCTCTAAAACCCTCGTCCGTAATAAATAGCTCTCCCGATACATAGCCCTGGGCGAATAAATGACTCAAATTTGCTGAACCGCCATATTTTTTGATGTGAAAGAAAATCCCGTCCTCGGTCAGCACATCGCAAACTTCAATTTTACTTGCCCCGCCTCCGTATTGCAGTGTTCGTGCATCCAAACAGAGCGCTTTCAACTTCTTTGACAAAAAGACATTATAATCATTTTCGTCAGCGTGCGAAAAATCGGGTAAAGGCTTGGGATAAAATTTAACTGCTTTTATTTCTTTGTTTACTTCTCTCACAAATGAGTTATCGATTTTATACCATTTTGCTTTATCAAGAAAATATAGCTCCTTATTTAATAAAACCTCCGCGTTTAAACAACGAAATACACTCCAAGTATGGCTATAATTATTTTTAGATTCCTTCCAGCAACTGATAAGGTCCTCTTCAAGATCTTCAAGGGTGACCGGCCTCGCTGCTGTATCAAGGTAGTCCTGAATCTGCAAATCTTCGATCAAATCATCTTTTTTCCTTGTGGAGTATTTAAAACCGTTGAAATCCGACCAATCAATAATTTCAGGGACTGCAAGCCAAAAGTCAACTTGTTTCTGGTTATTCAGCCCTGCTATCAAATCATTATTTAATAGATCAATGACAACTTGTTCCTTAATCTCCTGAATTTGATCGATCCACTTAAAATCTTTTAGGTAATCCTTCTTTTTATAGATATCAAAAACCTTTTTTAGAAAACCGCTAATATTGGATATATCAACTTTGGAAGTAACGCTCAATGCGTCCTTACCGGAAATGATTTTTCCAAAGTCCTGGTCAGTACTAGAGCCGGTGATGGATTCGACAAGATCGCGTTCAATATTAATTTGAAAATCTTCCGTAACACTTGCCCTGGAAATTTGTTCCAAACTGATTTTGGGATTGGAAGAAATGGTTCTTTTGCCAACACTTCGAATAGCGCTTGCCTTTAGTACATTTAGGGTAGTAATCAATCCAAACCTATTCTCAATTGACAATTCTTTAATCAAATGTCTGCCCATACCAAACGGGATTGCAAATATTCGTACTGCATTCCCAACTTTTAGTTCTATCAATAAAACGGCCTGGGTATTGGCGACCTTAAATGCATCTAATTGAATGGCATCATGATTAAGGAAAAACTCGCTTAACCAAGCAGGAGTTTGCGTATGGGAATCTTTATAATATAGCGTTCCGACATTTGGAATAGCAGTCTGATGCAGCGATGGCGCATTAGGCTCCTTCAATACAGATGCAACATCGTAGCCTGCTTTGATCAAGTATATTTTGAGTTTATTCGTAGCCTGTTCCGCCTTAGTTTCCATTGCCTGTTGGTTTTCTATTACTTCTCAAACGCGCAAAGCGTCCACCCTTCTTTCTCGGCATCCGATAATTTCATTTTCACCACCCGGTGCGAACAATGGCTCAAACCACGGCAATCTGCCCGCAAATGATATTTCTTTCCTTTGGCTCCGCTACAGATATAAACCATAGTTGAAGAATGATGCACTGTGTCAACAAACAAAAGCAGGAACACTAATAGAGTCTTCATATAATTAGGATAAAAGATTTAGATCAAAAATAAACAAGCCGTCATTGTAAATTTTACGGAAAGCCGTAAGGTTGGTCAGATCATGCCTAAATCCTTACAAAAGCCAATCAACTGCTGATTTTTACTAAAATTCATAGCCGTCCTCATGAATTTCAGGCGTTTCTCCACACTGCTTAAACCAAAAGGTGGCATATCATTTTCCTCTAACCAATCCGCAATCTCTTTTTGCGAATAACCCTCGTTGAGCAATCGTACGATCGCCTTATCACGATCAGTGAAGTCATGCTGCTTGTCCTGGGCAGCCAGCGATCGGTATTCGCGGGGATAATAACGCCGGTTCTGGGCGATCTGTTCCAGTGCGTCCCTTAGGTCTTTCGCATCGCCCCGGGCCTTGCGCACATAGCCATCAATACTTAATTCCTCATACAAACGGCGGATCATGACAATTTTACTTTCGGCAGAAAACACCAGCACTTTCAGCTCCGGCTGTAAATCTTTTGCCCTTCGGATCAGCTCCATACCATCCGGTAATTGTTTCGCCGAACTTTCATCCTCAAAGTACAGATCCGTAATTAGCAAATCATAGGGACGCTGTCCGGAAAGCGCTTTCGTCAGTAACGAAAATGCATGACCAGTATGGTAACTATGCAAAGGACGCGGCAGCTGCATGTTCTCCAGCGTTATCCTGAGCGATAAATTGGCCATTTCCTGATCTTCAACAACAAGAATATTTTCAAACTGCATATTAATGAAAAATCGGTAGTTGGATTAAAACACGGAGCCCATTTGACTCCACGCCGTCAAAACTAATCGTGCCATTCAATGCTTCAATACGGGAAACCGTACTTTGCAAGCCTTTTCCGGCAGTTTCCTTCCTGCTCAGTCCAATCCCATCGTCCCGATATGCTAAAATAAGCCGCCCATCTTCAACGGTAAATCCTACAAAGGCTTGCGTCGCTTTACTATGCTTGCTCATATTCACCATCAATTCCTGTAAAACCAGCATCAATTCTTCTCTTATGCTCAAACTGACCGCTTGCCAAAGTACCTTTTCATTGCCGGTTACTGCAAGCCGCAAGGACGGTTTTTTAAAAGCATATAGCATAGTACTGATCCTTTCCGCGAAATCATCCGCAGATTCCGCCTCATCATGCGCGAGGTTCCGAGAGACATTGTACATATTTTCAAGTTGATCAAGCAACACAGCACGATCAAGTTCCGGGAGGTGTTCTACTTCGCTCATGATTCGGTAGATGCCATTCGCCACTTTATCGTGAACCTTTTGCGACAACTTCAGCTTACTTTCCTGTAGTCTGCGGTCATTCTCCAGTTGCATTCGCCGTTTACGTCTTTTATATAGCCAAAGCCCAAGGAAAGCGCCAGCCAGGGCGACGAGTGTTACAACAAGCAACTGGTATCTTCTTTCGTTATTTTTCTTTTGAAGTTGTAAATTTTCTGCTTTTGCTTTCTCCACATTGTAGCGGATCAGCGCAAATTGATTTTTAGCGACGTTTCGCTTTCGCTGGACACTATCATTGAGCCGTTGATACGTTTGAAAATAAAACCTGGCATTCGTAAAGTCTGACAACGGAATCAGATGCTTCAGTGCCAATAATTGTTCATCTCCGCTTTTCAATCTTTCGGACAAATGCAACATGCGTTCTGCATAAACCCTAGCGGAATCCGGTTTTGTGTGGCTATAAAAGTCTGCAAGATGCCCGTAGCCGGATGTTTCCCCCCATAAATCAGTATCGCGTATCCGTATAACAAGCGCGTTCCGTATTTCAGTCGACGGATCATACCGGTCGTCCCACATCCATTTTGTAACCGCGATATTTGTTAAGATGCGGGCACGGGCCGAACTATTTTTTCCGCAAAGTTTCAGCGCCGAGTTATAATTGATTAGCGCCTGCGAAAAGTCTTTTTTGTCTTGATAAGCATTTCCCAAATGATTAAAAAAGTAGGAAGCGGTTTCAGTGTCTTTCACAAAATGCAGCGCGAGCCGATAGTAAACAATGGCCTGGTCCGGATTTTCAAGGTTTGAATAAGTCAAACCCAACTCATCGTCATCTGTGGCCAGATAATCCTGGTCTGCGGGCTTATACTCGTCAAGGGATTTTAGCGACTGGATGAGGCTTTCCTGAGCACCATAGTTATCTCCTGCATCCGATTGAATCGAAGCCATAAGCCGATAACACAGGGCCACTGCTTCCCGGTCGCCGGAGTTAGTTGCTCCTTTATTAAAATAATAGAAAGCGGAATCTTTATTGGTGTTTAAAAATTGATAGCCTTTACTATAATCAGTCCACTGATCGGTATGAGGAGACGGCGCTTTGTGGCAAGCCGTTGCAATGGATAATATCAACCCGATTAGTGATAGTTTTTTCAAGGTTATTTTCCCCGAAAATAAACAATTATTCCCAAAAAATAAGGCAAGCCTAAGCTTGCCTTATTTTTAATTATTACGAATGTGGTGGCGGAGGTGGCGGAGGTACGTGTCCGTTATCGCCTGGATCACTGTCAGCGGTTACAACCGTATGGTGATCATTATTGTTACCGGAATTATGGTGCGCCGGACCGGCACAAGCCAGCCATAACGCCAAAAAGAATTTTAGCATTTTTCAAAAAATTTAAAGGGTGAATAAATCCCGCAGGCCGCACCGGGACTATCCCGGTGCGTAGCTGCGAACCACGTAAGAGGCGCCTCTTACCATTTTTTGGGAAGTGTGGGCATTGATCGCGGAAGCAGGTCACCGCTTCCCAAGCCGGATACTGACCTCCGCTTTCTTTGCCCGCAGAAATCGTTCGATGCGATTTCTGAGACAAATATGGAGGCTTGTAACAAGCTTACTATCAATCGATTCCAGTATTTCCATTATTTCCGGCGCGATTCCGGAAATGCGAATGGAATTCCAAAAAATGTTTTAGATTTATCCCTGAAAAAATTTGATAAATGTCTGAGTCCGAGTATAAAGAATTGATCCTTGCGGAATATGATAGGCAAATGGCAGCAAAGGAATTGCGTTCAGAATTGCTATTGCCAACACCAGCCAATATCAAAGCCGAGGTGGTAAAATTTTGCGAGCAGGATTCAGCGTTAAGTACTGGGGACGAAAAAATATTACACTCTTTTGTCGGCAAGAAAACGGACGTGGCCGCGTACCACAAAGCATTTCAAATCGGTAAAGCAGACCCTTTCCGGCAAGTGGTGAAAGTATTGGCGGATAGGAAAGTCAACACTAATATTAAATATATTAATTTACTGGCTTTGCTGATCGATTTCCCGTCCCGTCCTTATCATCCCCAAATGAAGCCTATTACTCCATCTCAGGGCGCGGCTACCGGCGATCCGCAGGTAGAAGTTGGACCAGAACCGGTAGGGTTTAATGTAGAAGAAGATCCGCTCCAGACTAAAAACAAGAGCTATAAATTATTATGGCTTTTTGTACCAGTCATCGTCATCGGCCTGGGATGGTATGCGACGTCTAAAAGGCTATTCCATCATTACACCGGTCATGAGGGCTGCATGATCTGGAATGACGATCATTATGACCCCATCGAGTGTAACGACCAATCCGATCCTTTACCCCACTATCCTATCAAGCATAATTTAGTCGATAGCTTTCAACGAATCACCAACCCAGAGACCCTAACCTATCAATCTGTCCGTAAAGTATGGTATGCTAATTATAAGGGACGGATGGAGTATTATACCCACAGCGGCCCCAACCCGCAGGACACCAATCTCCGCG
The DNA here is from genome assembly GCA_030775685.1 of Bacteroidota bacterium. GTDB lineage: Bacteria > Bacteroidota > Bacteroidia > Sphingobacteriales > Sphingobacteriaceae > Mucilaginibacter. The sequence continues at coordinate 170,315 of JALYIP010000036.1, read as the reverse complement.
TCCTGCCGATGACCACCCATATCCTGGAAAAGTACATACTACACATTACAAATTAATTACTTGTCTTTACGGTTTCCCGTAAAAACACCCGCCTGATCCACCGTAATTTCGGGATATAAACGATAAGGCAATGGCAAACTATAAAATCTCAGGAATCTGGAAAACCTCAAATGGCATCACCCATTATGCACTTCATACAGTCAACGCAGACGGCGGCGTTACCCGTGGCGTAAAAACAACAAAAGCAGAGGCGGTAAGGATATTAAGTATAGCAGGTAACAGCGCAATAACCTGGCTGTGGAATTATAAAAGCGCTTTTTGGCAAGATGGCGAGAAAGTGGAAGTTGTCGCAGGCAACTACTTGCGCTCCAACCCGGATGGCACTGTAAGAGACAATCTAGCGCACCTAATCGACTATGACTGGCTATCGTTATAATGGATCGAAGCACTAAATCATTTCAAAATTCAAATCTCATGGAATACAAAGTAGTACCCTTTACAGCAACCCTCGACCAAAAAAAAGAAACCACTTCCGTGGTCGCCTCCCAACTGGAAACATTAATCCACCGCCACACCACCGAAGGCTGGACCTACATAAGGCTCGAAAGCGTCTCCACCTTCGTACAACCGGACACGGGCTGTTTCGGCATAGGCGCAAAACCCGGCTATATGGCCTCTTACCAAATGGTTGTCTTTAGTCGTTAATCAACATGAGAAGGTGCTTGATGTTATTGATCAGAATTTACCAATCCGCTGTTCCAGCCGCCAAAAGGCGGCCATGTATTTTCCGCACCAGTTGTAGTGAATACGTCTATCAAACTACGAAAAGGCATGGCTTTCGAAAAGGCATGGCTGCACTTTATGAAAGAATTACAACCTGCAATGGCGCCTACCAGATTTTTGAAAATACCATTAAAGGACAAACACAGCTGGTTTTAAAAAACGGCCGGATCATTGAACACAACCAAGTTGCCGAAAGACTACTTATCCAACACACCTAAACCTTACCATTGATGGAAAAAAGTCGGTATGGCGCGATTGACAGAACAAAGGGTAAACATACCGGCCGGTATACGCACGAACACAATGGACTACAAGCCGGTGATAAAGAAATTTCTGTCAATCCGCCATCACACGGCAGCTATGGTGGGCTGTTATTTGATCCACGATGGAAAGCCAAACGACAGGAAATCATGACCCGTGATAAAGAATGCTGTGTGATCTGCCAAGGAACAAATGAACTACAGGTTCATCACCGTCAATATCAATATATCAAGGCCGCGAATGCCTTTAAAGTACCCTGGGACTATGCTGATCACCTGCTGATCACTGTATGTAAAAGCTGCCACCAGCGGGGACACAATAAATTTAAAGTACCTATACTAATCATTTGAAACTATGTTTGGCTTTTTCAAACGCGCCGAAAAGAACGGTGCCCAAGTTCAGCCCCTCAACGGGCACAATTCTAACACTGGCACTTCCCTTCCCGAGGTCGAAGAAGATGTATTCATTGAATCAGCGAAAGCTCCGGTTCATTTTACAGAACAGAAAGCGACGCAGATGCCGGTCGAACATAATATTGGGTTGCTTTATGTTTTTTTGGATCAGAATCACGAAGTAAAAGGATACGACGATGCCCTGCTCAACCCGGATGTCAGCCACCTAAATCAAAATCTGGAGGCACTGAGAAATGAATTGATACGCACGCTAAATAAGGTAAAAACTTTCTATGAAGACTTTATCCAGGAAACTGAATTCCACATCCAGAGCCGCTCAAGAAGTGGAATGGTGGATATGGTGGAAGAACTGGAAATGAAAAAGAAAATCGCCTTGGGCCACATCGATAAGGTCAAAATGATTGAATCCGATACGGAAAGCAATCATGGAGATTGCAATGGCATCCTGATCAGCTATACCCGTGGTTTTAAGAACGGGCTTGCAGCTATTTCTCATCACCATATTTTATCGAGGAAATTTTAATTATGAAAGACCGGTGGATAAAGTTCGGCTGTTTTTTAACAGGCTATAAATATGAGTTGTTAAAGGGTTGTAGTGAAATCGCGCACCGCGCTGTAAAGCGTTACACAGCTGCTTTATTGATTATTTGTATTTTATGGGCGTTTATTGGTTATTCATTTGTCAGCAAGTACCTGGCAGCGGAGTGGTATTATAGTTTGCTGGGCGGCGCTGTGTTTGTGGTGATCATTTTGCAGGTAGAGCGCCAGATCATTCTCTCTGATACCCAGGGCAACGCTAAATATATTGTTCGTGGATTTATCGCGGTGATTATGGCTGTGATTGGCTCCATTATCATTGACCAGATTATATTCAGAGAAGATATCAAGCACAAGGAATCCTATGAACTGAATGCTCAGGTAGACTCGTTGTTGCCCGCGAGGGCAAGGGAGTTGAAGGCCCAGGCCGCTGAAACAGATTCCACGATTAATAAAAAAGAGGAGGAACACAAGTCCCTGGTGGACGAACTGACAAAAAATCCAACTATTCAAATGATCAGCAAACAAAATGATGCCATTGCGCTCCCGACTACTACCACGGATTCGAACAAGATGACGACTACCAAAACCAATTTGGTCAGGAAGACGGCAGTGCTAATCACTTCTATACCTAACCCAAAGCAGTCGATGCTGGCGCCAATGGAAATACAGATTAAGGAGCTGCGCGTCATCAAGATGGACCAGGAAAACCGGATTTTGAAGTTACGGGATGAAGTGACCCAGGAGGCTAAAGCAAACAGTGGTTTTCTGTATGAATTGCAATTGATGTATAAAATTTTACGGAATTCGGGGCCTGCATTATTTGTTTGGGCACTTTGGGCGCTGCTGTTGTTAGGGATCGAGATTTTTATTATGGTCAATAAAATGACGCATGTCGAAACAGATTACGATTTCACCATTCAACATCATATGGAATTGCAAAAACGCAAACTAAAATTGCTGGCGATGCAGGTTCCGGAGGGTCAAAATAGTTAAATATATTACTAAATTCATTTTTTATCGAGAAACCAGGGCGATAAAGCCAATGCGTCACATTGTCTATAAATTCGTCAGAATTATAATCTTTCCGCCGTCATCCAACTTCAAATTCGCCGGTTATTGCAAAAATCAGGCGTAAATTATGGCCGTCATCCAGCACCTGCCGCGCCCTTGTGGATAATCAGATGCGCCAAAGCCGGGTCGCTTAACAACCGCTCCATTTCCAGCTCAAAGATATCCCGAATATCTTGTTTGATCTGCAAATAGTTCCGCTCGATAACGGCGTTGCTGATCTTCCGGACCTCGGGCAACAGGACATAACTGTCAATCTCCCTTTTCAATGCCACATGGTCGTTGACGATCTCGCAATGAAACCCTTTTAATTCAATCTTGCAATCCGGATTATCCGACACCATACCGACAAATTCACCCGAACTAAGCGATGAAATCCGCGACGGAGGCACGGCTGCCTCTAACTGTTTCGATTTACTGATCGATGTATCGGTGCGATTGATAGATAGACTTTCCCTATCCTGCATAATTTTCCCTATTCGTTCGGAAATCTGCTTTGCAGTATCACCTGATACTTGACCTGCTGCAATATTTCCAACAATATTCATAATCACATCCGCCTGCTCGCGGCCGTAATCCTTACGCAGCTGACTGGCATCCTGGATGCCTAAACAGGTAGAAATTAAATTGGATCTTCCTGTGGAAATGGTGGGTATGATGTCTGTCGTCAGGGTTGGAAATTCATCGAATACCAGACTACATTTTAATTTATTCTTTTGATTAATGATCTTTAATAACCTATTCGTAAACAATGATAAAACAGCACCATAGATCTGTATCTTCTGCGGGTTATTACCCACACATACGATCTTTGGTTCATCAGGATTATTGATATCCAGTGTAAAATCATTCCCTGACAACACATAGTACAATTGCGGCGACGAGATCCGCGCCATTGTGATCTTGGCAGATGCGATCTGTCCCTCCAACTGCTCCACCGCATCCCGCATGTAGGCGCTGACAAAAGGATTGATCAAAACATCGATCTCCTTTTGTGTGCGCAGGATGGTGAATAACTCATCATATTCTACCTGCATCAGCTCAATGACGTGTGGCAAGGTGCAAAACTCACCATTCTTATACCTCCGTAGATACCAAATAATGGCTGTTAGAAAGTTGATTGGGCTCTCTACGAAGAAGTCACCTTGTTTCTTAATCCACTCCCTATTAAGACCCAATAATATTGTACGTGCCGATTCCACGGCATCGGTAATGTCCAGCATGGCAGAAGGATCCAGCGGATTGCAGCGGTGACTATGCGAAAGGTCGTCGAAGTTGATGAAATAAAACTCGGGGACCACCTTATATTTATCTTTATTATTCAGCCATGTATTGTAAGCAATAACGGCCAGGTCAGGCATTTTAAAGTCATAGACGAACATGGCGAAACCTTTCCGAATATGCTGGGTGATAACATGCCTTATAATGAAATAGCTCTTACCGGATCCGGGTGAGCCTAACACCAGCAGCGCCCTGAACATATTGATATAATTGATGTAGGAATTGCGTGTTTTTCCTTTAAGCTTATACCTGGCAGGAAGGTTAACCGAATATTCATTTTCGATCAGCCGTTCCTCCTGGGGGAAGGTTTCATTCTCGGAATTAAAGATGTCATCTTTCAGCCTATCCTGTATAATGCGAGACAGCATGGTGCCTCCGCTCAGGAACAAGAGGTATCCGAGCGCGGTCAGCCCGATATAGCCGAGAGCCATCCAGCTGATTTCTCCGTTCACCAGCAACACCAGGCCACTGATGAAATAAAAAATCAGTCCGGCCAGCAGATAAATTCCGGCTGTCTTGAAGTTTTGTTTTTCGTCCTTTTTGCCCTTTACACCGATCAGGGCAATCATCAAAAAACCTAAAGCGATCAGTTTTGATTTATAAAAATTACTGAACAGCCCGGTATGAACTATGTTGTCCAGTATCCTATCCGATAACGGCGCTATCAGATGCCATCCGGCGAATGCCTCATAACATTCTTTGTAAAAATGTATAGCTAAAACGGCTATACTGATCAGCCTGGTCATATCCAGGATCTTGCGCATGGCCTGATCGTTCTCTCCTGTCTGCATCTTATCCTCCTCCCCTTTAAATCACCACCCATGCCCTTCAGCAATTAGGGCTCAATCCGTTGTCGCCGTTTCTTTTTCTTCCGTGTGCTCTTCAGCTCCCAATCCATTCGTTCTGATTGATCCTCGGGCAGTAACAAAGCATCCGTAAGCCCTTTGATATCCGGAACCTGTCCACCGATATAACGAGAATCCACAGGTTGTTTAACAGTTCCATCACGCCTATATTGCCCATCCTGACCTGTTCCTCCTAACGGTATTTTTTCGCCCTCGCCAATTTTTCTTTTTCTTTCATCGGCCCCAATGCCTGAACATCTTTCCAGAATCGCCTTCGCGCTATAGGTCTTCCCTAATGCGCTGCCGTTAAACACGCTACGGCTACGGTGGTCCACGTAAGTAACCCCGTAGATCACACCTTCATTATTTTGCCGGAGCACGGTGTCTATCCCTTCTTTTTGCAAAGCAATGATCAAAGCATTTAACGACAGGGCCCTTCCAAGTAAAGCCATGTCAATCGTATTCTTCAGCCTTGCTTTGTACTGATCTTTCCCGCTTGCATTGACCACAAACTTTTCCGCCAGGTATTTGAGGGTGGGCTTGAAATGAAAATCCGAGGCTTTTACAGGTACACCTACTTTATTGCCCTGCTCATCAAGGATACGGTATACCAATCCCTGGTTACGAAAAATCCTTGAATCTTCGCTGCCCCGGTCAGCGGTAACATTATATAATCCAAGCACGGCATTAAGCTCTGCCAGAGAACCATATCTATAATTTTTAAGCATCGTATTAATGACATTGCCCATCGCCCTTTTGCTTTCCACCCGGCCGTAAACCACCTTGCGCGCATCGACCGGTTTCAGCCGGTAAGCTTCCCGCTGATGGCTTTCTTCCGCTTTCACCAATCCGTAATCAATCTCAATTTCCTTACGTGCTTTTTCTGACTGGTTTTTGCCCAGGTTATGTAGTTCTATGCGCCTGCCATCGGGCTTGATATTTGTCGTCGCCAAATGAATATGCGGGTGTCCGGCATCATTGTGCCGGTATAATAAATAGGGTTGTCCGGCAAAGCCAATCTTGCCCATATAGACCGCCGCGATCTCTTTTAATTGCTCTTCGGAAAGCTGCTCCGACGGATCAAAATTCAGCGAGATATGCACGCTGTTTACTTTGGTTTGCTGGTTCAATTCTGTTAACTTTTCCAGCCTCGAAAGCTTCTGGTAAAAGTTCAGATTCGCAACATCCTTTGGGTACTCCGCCGCCTCTAAACAGGTCGCCAAACCCTGCTTTACTTTCTGCTCATTATAGTTTAAAATATTGCGCAGGCTGCTGCTGGAATGGATCACTGCAACCATTGGTCACTGAATAAATTGATCCGGCTTTTGATCTCTTCCACCTTGCCAAACAGCACCTCTTTATCCCGCTCAAAACCCTTTAACCAAAGCTGCATTTGCGGTAGATGATCGAGTGTGTGCAGGCGGTGCACCGCCTGGTTAAAATTCACACCAATGGCGTTCAGCTCTTTGCGCAGCAGCACCATCTCCGCCATGAATTCATCCAGGGACTGGTTGCGCACATAACCGGTAACCGGCTTATTAAAGATTAGCCTGCGCAGGTATTCGCTCAGCTTCTTAATCGTCGTTTTCTTCCATGCGCTCTCCAGTTTACCATACTCGTCAGGCAATAGCCTGAAGGGGACAATACGTGTCCTCGCCTGTTTTTTTTCTTCCATCACTTATCCTTTCTCACAAATCAATTCATCAAAAAGCAATAGCTTTCTCCACCGCCCCCGACTTCGGAGAGGGGCGGCCAGATTCCGGTTGTAACACAACCGTACATCTGGCCGATTGCGGCAGGGGCAATCTTCCTTCAGCTAACTCAATCCGAAAGCTGTCTTAATTCAAAATCTGTAAATCACATTATTCTCTGTTTTAACTGCTTTTTAGGTGTCAATAACGTATTCGTCAACCAGTCGTTTAGATCCTTATGTTTTTGATATAGCCCACTTTCATCATTATAGCCTTTGTTCATCGATAAAGCATAGGCCGTGTAGGCTGTTCCCGTGGTATCCCGGTCCAGCCACAGGCCGATACGCTCATGCTGCTCCATAAACGGGCGGGCTCTTTCAAACATGGATGCGCCATTCAGGATCACGAAGTCGAAAGCACCGGCAGTCAGCTCAGGGTATAATGTTTTGTAGGTCAGAAAGTCAAAAAAACCTTCGAAAACTTGTACTGCCTTTGCGCCGTTGCTGATGGTGGTAATGTCTTTCGGCGAGCTGCTCTGCTTGAAGATTTTGTTACGCAGTTCGTAACCGCCGGCATCGTTTTTGAAGCCGATTGCATAGTAGGAATTGCCGTTTAATTCGTAGGTAATCTCCCGACAAAACTGTTCGGCAACGGCTACAGGAATATGCCGCTCATGGAGATAGTTTTTGAGCGGGTAAGACCATAATGGCCGCTCAGCGGCGATGGTAATTTTGCTTTCGGTTTCCTCCGTTTCCTGGCGCGGAATGAAGGACAATTCCTGCGACTGATGAAAGGAAAAATCCCTGCCGAACCTGTCCGGCAAATCTTCCTCGCTGCAATTTAAATAACGCATAGCAAATTGAACCATACTGCCGCCAGCCCCCAGGCCGTGATCGTACCATCTGTTCTTTTTCCTATTGACATGAAAGCTGGGGTCAGCTTCATTGCGGAGCGGCGAGAGATAATAAAAATCGATCCCGTTCCTGCTTCGTTTTGCCGGCTCGTAGCCCAATGATGCCAAACAATCCACGATGTCCAGTTCCCTGATGCGGGCCAGGGTAAGCCCTTGTTTGCTGAAGTTCATACACACAAAATCAAGTTCACAATCAGTAATACAGAAGCGAAAGTAAATACCTCAAATGGCATTCACCTATCCACGCTAAATTTTGATGAGGATCGGAAAACAGCTAAACCTTAATTTTACAGCCGTTTATTAACTTAAAAAATTAACATATGGCAACGAATGTGATGGCGCAGGTGTACGAGACATTATTGTGCAGCCCTGGCATGAATGAGGCGGTGAAGGTCGATGTCAAGATCAACCGTAAAACGGTTCTACTATTGAACAGTGTAATTGAAAGAGGCCTGACAGCCAAGGACGGCGACCAGTCCCAGGGACTGCTGGAACTGATCCCTAAAGAAACGGTAGAGGAACTCAAGCAATTTTCAGATGAATGTTTGAAAAAGGCAGGCTTGACAGAGTTAAGCGAGAAAATGAAAGGCCTGCATAACAAATAAGGAATGGGCATCCATAAACTACCTGTTTCCGGACGGGTAGTTTTTCAAAAACAACAATCTTCTATATGGAAAGGTTATAAAAGCCCTTCCTCCGCAAATGAATAATAACCTTCCGAAGTGATGATCAGGTGATCGTTAACAGAGATTTCCAACAGCTGTCCGCCGGCAGCGATCTTTCTGGTTAAACCAATATCCGCCTGGCTGGGTTGAAGATTTCCGGATGGATGGTTGTGGGCCAGGATCAATGAGGATGCACTGGCCTTTAGTGCTGCTGCAAATATGATCTTTGGATCAGCTATCGTTCCGGAAACCCCTCCGCTAGATACGGACAGGATACCCAAAACCCTGCCGGAGCGGTTTAATAACATGAGCTTGAATTCTTCCACAAACTCAATCCTGTCACTGTTCCAGCTTTGCAAAAAATATTTGTACGCTGTATCTGCCGCGGTAACCTGTGGCCGTTGTGATGGCTTGATAAAATTCCGGTAAACCAGATCCACTTCTGCCACTCTGTTTAATTCGCCGATGCTTATTACACTTTCCATAATTTTTAATTTTAAATGTTTAAGGATTAATTATTTATGGCAGGAAATAACCGGTAGGGAGCGAGCAAGCCCAAAAAGCAACGCAATAAATGAGGGGTACGTGGGCAGGGCTTGTGTTTATGGCGGAATTTTTTGGGCGCCCCGAGGGCCCTGCCGAACTTTGCCTGAAATAATTGATGCTTAATTTGACTTTCTACTCCGTAGCTATTGATGAAGGTCTTTGAAAAGAGAAAGACGAAGTTGCCGTTGAATAGGGATGATCCGGACATGTTGAGTAATCCGGTTTACAAGCAATTAAGAAGAGAAAACGCTAAAATAAACTTAGCTGTACCAAACCAACTAATTGCTGATCGATGGCTTTGATGGTTGCAATAATGGTAGGCTGTTTGTAGTTGCTTGTGTCGGAGTCGCCTATCTTATCGGTCATCATTTGTTTTAATTCTGCAAGGGCGCACGCCAACGCGTCTTTGCGGCTTTGAAATTGCTTCCCATATACCGATAGTCCATAACCGCCTCCCGCTAATCCGAAATTGTGATTCATGCCGTAAGTCCAAATGTTGTTTATCCCCCTGCCCAAGTGAATAACCGAGGCGTCCAGCTTAATATCTTCTGCGTCCAGAAATTGGCGCCTGCTGAGCCAGCCATACTTGTCAAAAGCAATCTCGGAAAAACCGAATTCCAGCCCTTTCCGGTAAGCGTGTACGTTCATCAAAATACTCCGGATGCTATTACCAAAGCCGTCAAACCAGTCTAGCTGCTCACAATTGGATTTCTCAATTGCAACCAGGATATCATCCAGTACCGCCTGCTCACATCTTGACAGGCGGCTGCCGTTTACGTATTCCTTTAATTGATTTTTTGATTCAAGCGTTAAAACAATATTTTCCATAACCTGAAATTTTAAGTTTTTATTGCCGGTTCAAGCGGTGCGGAACCTGTCAAGGGCCCCGGCATCGCCGGGGTTTATACACCCTTGACGGGTTCAGGAAGCACCGCTTACTTTTGCATACCAAAACACTTAAAATTTCAGGTTTGGCGAAAAAGACGGTTATCCCAATAAAAAATCATGATGAAAAAAGAATAAGCGTTAACCCCTAAATATTAACCTAATTGTTACCATAGGGTGATACTTGAAGCGAATAACTATGCCTGTTTATTTTTACTTTTGCAGAATCTATGATGGAAATCTTCCATCAATTGTGATAAGGTTTAGGTTGGAAAGTCCTGGCAGCGAGTGCCGGGGCTTTTCTTTTTACGGCGTTATCATATTTAAATGAGATCAATTTCGCAGTTCAGCGGTTCACGGTGATAAATCTTACAAATTACGGGGTACGAATGGTAGCTAATATTTTGAACCATATTTAAATTTTCCGCGACCTCCTCAGTATCAGTCATACATAAACACAGATCAATTCCATTGAAATTTGTCCCGGATCTGGAAAAATGTTCTAAAAACCTCACTACCCTTTTACTACTGTTTTAGAGCTTTTAGTTGTATTTACTTTGTATTGTAATACAAAAACCTATGACTACTGTAGCATCCACATTTAAGCCCAAGTTAACTTTCACCGATGGAAATCTGAGCCGGCATACCTGCGAAGGAACTCTTCCGGACGACTACCGATCTTATTTGACGGAAAGAGGATTGTCTTTTATGATACGCACACCTTATTTGTTAATTGGTGACATGCCATCTTCAGATGGCTGGCTGCTTCATATTTCCATTGTCAAGCAACAAATGGCGGAGCTGTTGCCATCACTTTTCGATTATTTGGGCCAGTATAATTATCCCTTTATTATTCCTGTAAACAAGGATTTTCATACTATTATTCTTGATGGGCGAGCTGGGCTGACACAGGTTGGAAAAGTGATCAGCGTTTATATTGTTGACGATGACGCATTATGTGAACTGGTAAATTATCTGACGGTATTAACAGCAGGAATGAAGGGACCATCTATTCCAACTGCGGTGCATGTTTCGACATGTTTGGCTATTGCTTACGGGCGGTTCTTCGACAATCCTGATTTATATATGAATAGGTATTATTCCGCTTTATTCGGCTATCAGGCTCAAAATATGCTCCTACAAAAACTCGCTGATAATCAATTAAAGTGGCCATTTAAAGAGCGCTTTCATTTGAAAGAGACTGGTTTCGAGAGATTAATCAAAAAACAATATGTACCGATTCAATCCCTGAAAAGTGATGCCAAAGGAAACGTAATAAAATGCATTAAGATCAACAGGGTTTATGACATGCAGTGGTGCGTTTTGAAACAGGGAAAGAAAAACCAATGCTTTGACGATCAAGGGCGTGATGTAAGCGACAGGTTGCGCTGGCAATGTGAAGTACATAAGCTTTTGACAGGAAAAATACCATTACCAAAGGTTATCGAATATTTTGAAATCAACGATGACGCCTACCTCGCCTTTGAATATATCGATGGGGTGCCATTAAGTGCTAAGGTCAGCACGCTTTGCCAGGGGATGATTTGGAAGGCATCGCCCCTTGAAATCAGACGCGAGATAATCGGTTACCTGATCCAGGTGACTAATATATTAATTGCCTTTCATCAAAATGATATTATACACCGCGATACCAATCCCGGCAATTTTCTTGTAAACAAGGAGGGATTGATCGTGCCAATTGACATAGAGCTATGCTTTGACTTATCTGTGAAGAAGCCGTTCCCGGCCTTTACCTCAGGAACGCCGGGCTATATATCCCCCCAACAGTCCAGTGATTCGTACCCTGCTTATGAAGATGACATTTATGGTTTGGGCGCATTGATCATCAAGACGCTTACCGGATTGTCACCATCAAAATTAAATACAGATTCGCCAAAATCGCTAAAGGAAATGCTTAGTTTCTTTTTAACCGGCAACATGCTGATAGATATAGTTTGTGACTCCTTAAGCCACGAACCTTCCCTTAGGCCAGCCATCCAAGATATTAAACGTGGATTGGAGATTTTCGATGCAATGTTGCTTACGGCAGACATTCAAAAAAGGGAGGCAGTAAAAACCGGCGATACTCCGGTAGAAGTAAGTTCCATTATTCAAAAGGGCATTAATTCATTAGGCATTGATATAATGTCAGGGCTTAACAATGAATGGGTTTCATTAGACCAAACTGACTATGTTTTGTCTAATGAATTGATGAGTTCTTCCTGGTATCCGGGTTTTCAATCCGGGGCTGCTGGTATTTTGTTCGCATTGACATCAGCGCAAAAGCTTGGTTTCAATGTTACCGATCAAATAAATAAGATACACACTAATTTCAAGTATTTGGAGGCGGAAACAGAAGCTTTTAAAAGCTTAGCTCCTGGGTTATGGCATGGCTCATATGGAGTTGCGATAACCATCAGCTCTATGATAGAATCAAAATTAATTGAAAGCACCCTTGACTATAACACCAAAATGTTTGAACTGCTTATGCAGCCAGCTAACAACCTCAATATTGCAAACGGATTAGCTGGTCAGGGACTGTCCATATTATTTGTTCAAAGTAAACCGAATGCTCTCGCATTGATTGATCAGCTATCAAATATCGTTGCTATTTTAATCGGTCAACAGCAATCGGACGGGTCCTGGCTATTAAAAAAAGATGTGTTGCAAGAGAAGGGAGTGGCTTTAACGGGATTTGCCTATGGGAATGCGGGGATCACCTACTTTTTACTTGAATACTATTTCAAATATCCTAATCAGGAGGTTAAGAGTTCCATTCTAAAATCACTGAACTGGCTGGAAAAACAAAGGAAACTGATTAACAAAAAGCTGTTATGGACATTAAACCCTAAAAATGATGTTGTAGACCCATGGTTGGAGAATGGCTTTACAGGAATTGCGCTAACTTTTATAAAAGCCTATGAAATATTAAAAGTATCGATATACAAGGACATAGCAGAGACGACATTATACGCGCATCCTAAATATATTTCCAGTAATTTTTTCAGCCTTGGTAGCGGGTTAGCTGGCCTTGGCTTAGCCTACTTCGAAGCTTTTAAAGTATTCAGCGAAAAGGAATGGAAAGAGCGGGCGGACCATATTGCCAGTTATCTTATGCATGTCGGAAAAGACGTTGAAAGGTCTGTTTTATTTTGGCTGGACGGCAATTATACACAGCCTTCACCAGGTTTACTCAGTGGCCAATCCGGGATCATATATTTTTTAATGCGCTATGATGGGGTTGAACAATCGGAAAATTATTTGAAAGAAAATGGCATATGAAAAGGGAGATATTAAAATATGGTATTACAGGATTATTGAGCTATTTGTTTTTATATGCAGCGATAAGCAAATATGCGGACTTCAAAGAGTTTGAAATATCAATGCATAAGCAACCTTTACCCTACTGGTTTGTCGACATATTGATATGGACCGTTCCCGAGTTGGAAATTGCTGTCGTTATTTTGCTATTTATCGGATTTTTTACGGAGCGGATAAGAATTCTTGGCCTCTATGGTTTTACTTTATTAATGGCAGTTTTTACAGCCTACATTCTCGCCATTTTATTTCATTATTTCCCGAGAATACCTTGTTCCTGTGGAGAGCTGATTGAATCGCTGAGTTGGGGTCAGCACCTTATTTTTAATTTATGCTTTCTTGCACTAGGGATTATAGCCATGAAGATAAAAAATAAAACAATTGGACAACATTATCAAACAAAATAATAGTTAAAAATATTTCACGCGCGAAATCGGGTTAAAGCCGGCCCCGTGGTAAAACCGGTATTTTATTATTAAACGTTAAGACAATGCGTAAAATTAAAATGGGCCTTATGGCCATGGCTGCAATTACCGGGATTGGTAGTGCATTTGCCTTCAACCATCCTCACAAAGTTGCTGGTGCAACTTATTACGGTTACAGAATTAATTCTACCACGGTAGGCTGGGCTACCTCTCCGCCGCAGTTTACCAACTGTCAATCGGATAGCCAGGCTTTAGCATGTACGATTACTTCTACAGCACCTCAGGCCACTGTATTGGCAACAACAAATGAATATCCGCCAAGCACCGGTGAAAAAAGCCACGTAGGAGATCTTTACAAATAAATTTCCTACGTAGCAAGCCATGGCCAGCTTCTGATCGCTGACCATGGCTTTTTAAATCAATCTTGTGCTGCAAGTTCACGGTTAATCAATTCGATCAGGTTCTTGCCACCATCGATCCTAGGATCGACAGGGTTATTTAATAGCCTACCGTTTTTATCAATTAAAATCAGTGTTGGCCCTCCGTCGACCGCATAATATTTACAGATGGGATGATTTAATTCCTGACCCTCTGTAAATAAGTTAACCACATAAGGGGATGTATACTTATGGGTCTTTTCGCTGTTAACCCATTGTTTCTTGTTCTTGTCCATATTAACGCTTAGAAAAACGACTTCTTTGCCTTGAAATTTTTCTTCTATTTCTTTCAAAAAGGGTGCAACACGCATACAGTTCCCGCAGCCTGTAAACCAAAAATCAATAAAGACTGCTTTTCCTTTATAATCACCCAGCTGGTGCCTTTTCCCGCTCATGTCGGGAAGATCAAAATTAAACGCTGCTGCTCCTTTCACATGGGTTTGTTTTATTTCAGATAATACCGCAATAAAGTCAGGATTATGAACGATCTCCAATGCCAGCGCTATTAACGGCTGGAGATCAGCGTTTTCTTTGCGATGACGGTATAAGATATTTACTATTAGCCGCTCCCTGAAACCTCCCGTGAAATTCGATTCGACAAACTGGTAGCACTTAAATATATCAAAAGGCTTATGTACCGCATAACAACTGTCAAAGGTGTATTTAGCAATAATACTATTGCTATAGGCGTCCGAATATTGCAGAATAGATCTTTGGTTAAATTCATTCAATTCGCCAGGAGAAATCGGGGGAATCCAGTGGTAGCTTCGAAGCGCTAAGATTTCCTTTTGTTGTGCCGAGTCCGGTACCATGTAAAAATAGCTGCTCTTATCGAAGTAATTGGATAAAGCAAAAGCCTTCAATAAATCAAATTCGTCCTGATTTAGCGTTGTTTTAAACGATTGTAAATAACTAAGCTCTTTTCTGGTGATCAAATCCCGACTGTTAAAATAACCCTTAGTTAAACCTGTATCAATGATAGGAACATTGCCTGACCACGCGTCATCGATATACCGGAACTGTTCTAATATCTGGAATTTCTCAGCACCCTTTCCCGAAAAAATCAGCCGTTGATTTACAATCGATACGATAATACTGTCACCGCTTTTTATAAGTCCGTAATTGACACTGATTTCATGGTATTGATTGATAAGTCCTGTGTTGAGTGTATTAATTTTAAACATGAGCGAGAATATTTCCGGGTGGGCGCTCGTATTCACCCGGAAATAAAATGAATGGTTTTTTACAGGACTTTTATACTCAGTTTTAAAACCTGAAAAGTCGGGATCACCATATTGACTTATAGACAAACTCGCAACAGCCGAGTCCGTTAGTAGGTCTATCTTTCCCTGGATAATGGCATAGCCTGTTTGTGAAAATGCTTTGGAGGCCATTAATAGAAAGACAGCTCCGATAGCAAAGATTAAATTTCTCATCATTTTAAGGTTAAGATTAGCGGGGATTTTGTTGGATCCCGCTCAATTGAATTTCATTGTCGGGAATGGGCAAGGCGTAACGCGGATCGTTAGGAGGCAAGGTATATTCGACCCCATTGATTATCCTTCTCAGTGTGACGGCAAACCGGCTATCTGTATTTAGCCTGCGGAGGTCGCTCCACCTGAGCCCGGTCATGACCAGTTCTTTTCTTCGTTCATTTAATATCTGGGTCAGCGCATCATCGCCATCGGTCGCCCGCAGGGGAACAAAAGTTCCTGTTTTCCAGCGGTTGATCAGCAGCGTGTTGAGGTCAGACATTGCTGACGAGGTGTTTCCTGATCTGGCTTCGCATTCTGCTTTTATCAGGTATATTTCATTTGTCGATATACCGCAATAAGTACTATTCCTTTTATCAAACTGACTTAAAAAGCCGATTAACCCGCTGTGATAGCGAAAGAACACCTGCGGACGCAAATCATTGGGGTCGTTATATAGCTTATACAGGTTGGAGTCCAGCAGCGATTGAAAACCTGTAAAATAAGATCCATTTAAAGAACAATGAAAAATTTCTTCCGGCGAATAGTTGGGATACACAGGAAATGCGCCTGGCGTCAGGTTGTTGAAGTTTTGCAGGTTGTGAATGATATTAAGGCAACTATCCGCATTTTGAAGGGCAGCGCTTGTATTACCCATTACCTGATAAACCCGGGCAAGCAGACCATAAGCAGCAGCTTTTGATGGCCTTGTTATCGGGTTCGCAGTGACCGGCAACAAAGCGATAGCTGTTTTCAGGTCCAGCAAAATCTGACCGTAGCTGTCCTGCATGCTTGACCTGACTGATTTAATGTTCAGGTCTGGAGACAGTCGTAGCGGGATGCCCAAATCCGTTCCTGCGGTTTTACTATCATATGGTAATGCAAAGGTTTGGACAAGGCCATAAAAGGCCATAGCCCTGAAAAATAAAGCGCTTCCCTCAATCTGGTTATAGGTGCTTTGCTGTCCGGAACCTGCGCCAATCTTGGGCAAATAATAAAGTATCGTGTTGGCATAATAAACCTGGTTATATGAATCAGACCAGTCGTTGTTATTTGAACCGGCGTCATAGATTTGCTTAGCCCATATACAGGCATTCCGGTCGCTGGTTGTTCCTGATGTGTAAATATCGTCTGTGACGTAATAATCGTCACAGGATACCTCTCCCAATACAGGAAAACTTAGGCGGTTAAAAACGGCTTCGTTCTGAACGAGCAGTTGAAGGTCTCCTAATGAAGCGGGTACTGCAAGGGCGTCGTTAGGTTTGGTGTCCAAAAAGGCATCTTCTTTTTTACAGCCACTTATTACACTCATCGAACAAAGAATCCAATAAAGTATATGCTTATAAGTAATATTTTTCATGATCTGTCAGTTAAAAATTTGTTTTCACGCCGAGTGAATAAGTTCGCGGCAAAGGAAGCGCTCCGGAATAATTTGTACTTAAGTCAGGATCCAAATGATCTTTATTTGCCCGCCACAATATGCCAACGTTGTTGACGTAGGTGTAAATCTGCAGGTTGGTAAATGGCGAGCTTTTCGATTTGCCTTTCAATAGGTTATAGGACAGCGTGATGTCTTCTAAACGTATATGATCTCCATTGTCAATCAATACCGATGAGTTCTGATAAAATACGTCCCTGTTGGAATCATAGGGCGGCAATTGCAGAGAAGGCACATTGGTAGTTAATTCGTCGCCGGGCTTTTGCCAGCGTTTAAAAAAGTCAGCTGTCCCGGACCAAGGCAGATCGGAGGAAGAATACGATGTGCGCCTAAAGTAATAACCGAGCTTGTAAATAATATTAAATGACAGCGACAGGTCTTTATAGGTAAATGTATTTCTGAAGGAACCGAAAGTGGTAGGCCTCGAAGAACCGTTATATACCATGTCGTCAATAGAGGTATTGGCGAGAATGCCTGCATAGTCAGTACTCAGCTTGCCATTGAGATAGCCTTGCGGGTCACCTGTATCATGGGTAAGGCCTCCCCATTTATAGCTATACAAACCGAACAACGACTTTCCGGTTAAAGGATAAATACTGCTGGCATTGCTAAGGTTGATATATTGCGCTGAAGTCAGGGTTACATTGTACCGGGTAACGATATCGACTACGTGACTTAATATGAAACTTGTCGACCATTTAAAATTTGCAGTATTAATATTATTGGTATTGATCACGAGATCAAGGCCATTCCCTTTGGTATCGGCAGTATTTCCATAAAAGGTTAGCAGGCCCGTGGAGGGAGCCAGCGGGCTATTGCCAAAGAGATCAAGTCCTCTTTTTAAGTAATATTCCAGGCTTCCGGAAATAATATTATTCCTGAGTCCGAAATCCAGTCCGAGGTTAATCATCCTTGTTTTCTCCCATCGCAATTCAGGATTTCCGGGGTTGGCGATATAAGCATAAGGACCTCCGGTATAATCTGAACCGCTTGCCTGCTGAATGGTCGTTACAGCTGTGGCAGATTTGTCAATATTCCCCGTGTAGCCATAGGTCGTTCGTAGTTTCAAATAAGGCAACCATGGAATATTGTAGAAGTTTTCTTTGTTGACATTCCATGCAAAACCTGTAGAGTACAAGGGAACCGCTTTCTGGTTGGTGTTTACGCCAAACAGGTTAGACTTGTCAATACGTCCGCTTAAGCTGAAAATATACTTTCTATCGTAGGTGTAGGCGGCATTACTGTAATAGGAAATATAATGGTCAGTTGTCTGACCAAAACCCATATAGTTAGGAATATAACCGGAGCTAAAAGGAGTAATACCGTAAACATCGTTATAGTCTATATTAGCGACACTTGATTTGGTGTTTTTATCATAACCATAAGCCGTATTACTATTGCTTTGATTGATCGCGTCGTTGAGCTCCGCGCCGGCTATGCCTGTGATCTGATTTTTATCGTTCCATGACTGATCATAACTAAGCTGGCCCCTGAGCTGTTTTGAGATAAGGTAAGTGTTTCGTTGCTGTAAGATCCCGCCCACCGGTATCGGATAAGACAAAGAGCCATCGGTATTAACCTGCGAGAATTCGTTAATCAAATTCCGGGTATAATAGGTTTCTGTGCTGTAATAATTACTGAGAACGCTGCTACTTTTCTCATACTGGTATCTCACTGAAGCATTAAAATGCTTTAAAAAATCATATTTAACACCCACGTTTATTCTGTTGTCGGTTGTTGTTAAAGTGTTGTCGGCATTCTTTAACTCGTCATATGGCCGGTAGTTCCAGTCCAGATATTTACCCTGACCCACTGTGTCAACATATCCCTGTGCATAGTCTTTAACGACAGGCAACGCGTTGCCGTTTTTATCTACCAGTTGTGCATATGGATAAATCTTTCCATAGGTACCGGTGGTGATCTGCTGTGCCGTATTATTGATCAATGCGGTGGATTGAACATAATTACCGCCTGCCGATATTTGAAGATGCTTGACCGGGTAAAAATTCAGAAGTGTACCTATAGTTGTGCGGTTTGAATTGTTTCCCACAAGGTTAGCGCGGTTGTGGTCATCACCAAAAGAAAAGTAGTAGTCACTTTTATCGCCGCCGCCTCTGAGATTCAGGTTGTACTGCTGATCGATTGATTTTTGATAGAAATATTTTGTTAGATCCTGCCTCACGTCATTATTTCGTAATGCATTGATTTGACTGTTTGCTTCCGCGGCGGAAATTACACCGCTTCTTTCCTGGCTTAATAATGCCACAACGGGAGAGACGGCCAGGTAACCCTGTGACAGCGTATTATCATAAATTCCTTTGTTAAATAGTGTTTCCTCCAGATTGATAAAATCATTGGCATCGAGAAATTGCGGGTTATAATACAGATCAGGTTTATTCCCGACCGTAACGTTGGCATTAAGTTCAATTTTCAGAGGCTGGTTTCTTTTGCCCTTTTTGGTAGTAATAACAATGACACCATTTCCTGACCTTACTCCCCATATAGAAGCAGCAGCGGCATCTTTTAATACCGTAATACTTTCCACATCATTGGGATTAATATTATTGTAATCACCATCATAAGCAAAGCCGTCCACAACAATTAAAGGCTGGTCGTTTGCATTGATCGTACTATGACCATCGATATTGATGTCAATTTGCCCCGACGCGGAATTAACAGTATTTCTGTTAAACAATAGGCCCGGTACCACACCCTCCAAACGGCTTAAAATGTCTGTACTCACCCGTCGGTTAATCAAAGCACTGTCCAGCTGGACAAATGACCCGGTCGCCCTTTCTTTTGGCAAAGTCTGATACCCGGTAGAAACTACTGTGACCATGCCCAGGCTGGAATCATCCACTTTTAAAACTATGGTAAGCTCGCCGGTGCTGTCACTTACAGGAATTTCTTTGTACTTGTAACCGATAAAAGAAACTTGAAGGACCGAGTTTTCCGGAACATCTTCGAACTGAAATCTGCCGTTACTGTCGGTTATTGCTAACCTGTTTGTTCCTTTCAGTCTGACAGTAGCACCGGGTAATGGTATTCCGGTTGTATCGGTTATCTTTCCCTTTACAGTAAGCACAGCAGAACCGGGTTTGCTTTTTTCTGTTGCATGTCCTGATTTTGACGGGTCCCGGCTGATCACGATTTTATCATCGATAATTTTGTAAGAGAGCGGATACGGCCGTAGTAATTCATTCAGAACAGCTTTTAATGGCATGTTTTTTACATCCATGCTGACCGAAGATGTAGTTAGCTCTTTTGTAATGCCATACATGATCTGCACGGAAGCTTTCTTCGCAATCCTGTCCAGGGCATCCTTGAGGCTTATTTTCTCAAAGCTTATCGTTATCTTTTGTTCAAGATCTTTGAATTTCTGTTTGCTTTCGGCACTCGCAGGCAGGTATAGGAATCCGTTCACAAATATGATTAACAGTAACAATCTGATCATTTTCAGAGAGGGAAGTTTTTGACACATCGTTTAAAGTATTAAGGGTTAATTTTTAATGGCATTTTTTGGCAATAGCAAGGCCATAAAGCAAGTTTTTAAGTTATTTGCAGTCATTTGAATTTTTAAGACCTAAGAAATTTGCCGGTTAACGGCGGTGTTCAGGGTGGGTTACGGGCATAACAAATTCACTCTCATTCTTCACATCCTCCTTTCAATATGTATTTATCTTTTTGAATGATAACTTTTGCATTAATACCTGTTGCCAGCTGCTCCAATATGATATCTATGGGCCGGGTGCAATTGAATTCACCTGAGAACAAACAACCTTTAGAATGGCTTTCTACAGTAACCTCCCGACCATAATATCTTGAAAGATCTGCTGCTATCTCCTTAACCGACGCACTGTTGTAATTAAGAATGCCGTCTTTCAGTTTTAGCATTTGTTTGGCGTCGGGATAGGGTACGCTAACGATGCTGCCGCTTTGCCTGTTGAAACGGCTTTGCTGATCCGGCTGGAGCACCACGGTCTTTTCATTTTTGTTTGAAGAGCCAAAGCCTGAAACCCTTACAATGCCGGTAACCACCGTAACTTTATACTCGGCTTGCCCCCTAAAGGATTGAACATTGAAAGAAGTCCCCACTACCCGCGTATCCATGTGGTCACTATGGATGATGAAAGGATGCGTTTTGTCTTTAGCTACGTTAAAAAAAGCTTCGCCTTCCAGTTTGACCTCACGAGAATTACCTATTAACTGATCCGGATATTCAAGCTTGCTGGAAGGGCTAAGCCATATTTTTGTACCGTCGGATAAAGCAATGATCTTTCGCTCTCCTGGTAACGTTTTTACTGTTGTATACATCACCGAATCATGCTGCTTCCAGAAACGGCTGAATAACAGACTCACACTTACCCCGATCACCAGCAACCAGAAGGCAGCCATCTTTATCCAGTAGCCAATAAGAGCAGAACGCTCCAGCCGTTTCTGTTCTATTTTGGCGATCAGGTTTGATTTTACCTGTGATAGGCCGGCCTCTTCCCTTGAATCGATAATGTTTCCCTGATATCCAAATTCCAGTTCAGCACGTATGAGCGTTCTCAGTTGTTTTTCGTTTTCCGCTGAGTCAAAATACTGCATCAATAGCTTTATTTCATCGGGCGTACACTGGTCCTGAAGATATTTTACGAAGAGGTCGGTAATGGGTGATTGATTTTCCAAGCGTTGTGTTTTGAGGTATCATCCACGAGATGGAAATAATAACTACTCACCTGAAAAATATTTTGAGATAATGTGAATTTTCTTTTTTAATGAGACTGTTTTTCCATTTTTAGTGAGACGCTAACGGTTGTAATGGAACAGATTATTGAGTTAATAAACAGGCGTTAATTACTTAAATTTGTTCATCTAAAAGCCCGAAAATATTGATAATTTACAACCTTCCTGACGATTTCAATTCAGCTGAAGAGCAAGGCAGGCCCGTGGTCATCCGCTCCCACCAGGCAAGCAGCAGTTCAGCGAATAATAAAAGCATTATTCACCAGAATATGGTGGATCTAGTAATAGCCGGAAAAAAAATAATTATTGATGTTTATAACATGACCGCTTTGGAAGCGGGTGAGCTGATGATCCTTTCCAAAGGCAGTTCACTGATTTCCCAGGCGCTCCCGGTACAGGGCCTTTTTCACAACCTGGTGATCTATTTTACCAACGAAGTATTCACTGGCTTTTGGATGAAATATGCGGTCCAAGGCAATGAACCTGCGAAAGGTATTCCAAAGCAGCCCTTTATTACTTACCGCCAGGATGCGTTCATCAGCAGCTATATTCATTCCGTCCTGCTGTTATTACAATCGCCCTCGAGATTCTCTGATCAGTTAAAGCTGCTTAAACTGGAAGAGCTGCTATTATACCTGCTCCATACTGATCCGGGGAAACTTCAATCGTTAGCTATAATTGTAAAGGATAACGATGATATGCAATTCCGAAGGGTTGCTGAAAGTCATATCACGACTCCTATTTCGGTGGATGAACTGGCTTTTTTGTGTAATACCAGCCTTTCCACTTTCAAACGAAAGTTTTTTAAAATATATGGCACCTCGCCGCAAAGATGGCTGATCCGGCAAAAAATGCAGGCGGCGGCAAATTTGCTAAAATACCCGCATGAGCGGCCGAGCTCGGTCTATGCGAAAGTAGGCTATGAGAACCAGTCCAGCTTCATACTAGCCTTTAAAAATCAATATGGTATGACACCAAAAGAATACCAGCGAATGAATTTGAGCCAATAGTCAAATAGTTTGAACGTTCGGCATTAAACCAGGGGCCAAACAGGTCATACCTTTGACCGATCAATTAAGTCAAAAATTGTTAACTAAATTAAATGCCATGTCAAAGCAAGTTCACTTACCCGCAATTATAGAAACCTTTATCAAAGCAACCAACGAGCACGATGGCGAGGGCTTCATCTCCACTTTTGCTGACGATGCGTTAGTTAACGATTTTGCCAGGAACTTTTGGGGCAAAAAACAGATCAGGAATTGGGCAGATGAGGAAATGATCCAACCGAAAGTGACTTTTAAGGCGGAGGAGGTCATCGAACACTATGGCGATTTCTTTATTACCGCCCTGACTGATGGAAATTATGATAAATCAAAAGCTCCTGACCCCACCTATCTGGATTATTTTTTTACCGTGAAAGACGATATGATCGTCAAAATGATCGTGATCAAAAACAAAGAAAAGAGTGCAAAGATTTGATCATTAATCAGAACCTATTATAATATAAAAGGCGGTCTTATGCGTCTCAACTAAAGTAAAAAAACAGTCTCATTAAAAAAGAAATCTTACAGATAATTAAGGGTTAACCATAAAGGCTGTCAATAGCCCTCAATCCTTATGCAGTATGGCATGAATTGCAATAAGTAGTGCTGCCAGTTCGGTGTTCGCCAGAAAAAAATGTTTCACCGCATGATTAGCCTTCACAATATGGTTATTAACTGTTGACGTGGAAATGCCTAATTCCTTACTGACTTCTTCATGACTCTTCCCTTCTAATTTGCATAGGGTGTAAATCTGCTTTCTCTGAGGAGATAGGTTATCAATAGCTTTTTGCAACAACTCAATTGTTTCGCGGGATACTATGCTATCTTCTACATTGGTTTCATACTGCACAGAAGAAGCGATTAATTTTTCAACCAACCTATTATCCTGTGCTATTTTCCGAAAGTGTTTATAAACCAGATTTTCCGAAACCTTGTAGAGATATGATTTGAACGAGCCTTCAATTTTAATTGCGGCCCTTCTTTCCCAAACTCTTAAAAATAGATCCTGCAGCAACTCCTGGGCAATCTCCTGATCTTTTACCAACCGAAGTATGTTCCTGTAAATGGGCTTGCTATATTGATCATATAACAAAGTAAAAGCTCGTTCATCACCTTGTTGAAGTTGCTTTATTAGATGTCCTAAATTTTCATTGTCCGAAGCCATGTGGTGCTCTTTTATTGAAAATTCAATAAGGAGCCTCTTAGATAAGGGAATTGCGGCTTATTGTTATTGCAATAGGGCCAGTAACTCGCAAAAAATCTAGTGTAGCATGGCTCTGACAAAGCCCACCAAATCTTTCGATTTGGCCTCCAACAAAAGACACAAGCGAGCACCGGCCCTATCACAAGTATAGGGTTAGGTGCCTCACTTACGCTCGCTGGATTAAATTGTCAGATTTAGCTGCGAGGCTCGTAAGCAGTCCTACTTATTATTAAACGGTAAGTCCTGCAAAATTATAAATTTTCTATAGTGTTTACTTTGATCTATTTTATAAAAAGGAAATGCTGTCATAATCAACAGTATTACTTCATTTCTCTTATTCAAATATAGTATTTTACCTAAAACTATCAAAATTAAGTAGTTAATACTATTAATTTATCATAGTACAGCACTGTATATCCGTAAATCCCTTTTATGAAATTTGATACATGAGTGTTGTTATAGGTAAAGTCATTCATGAGTTGGTCAAGGAGAAGGGGTTGAAAGCAAAAGTTGTTGCTGAATATGTGAATATTAGTGAATCAACACTCTTTGGGATTTATAAGAGGGAGTCAGTAGATATTGATAAACTTATCCTATTTTCAAGACTGTTGAATCATAATTTGTTCCTGAATTATTTAAGTGAAGAGCCATTAAAGAGTATGTTCAGTAAGGACATGGCTGCCCTTCAAAACCGTGTGCTTGAACTTGAAGCTGAGTTGAGGTTGAAGGAGGAAAAGCTGAAAGACTTAACAGATATAGTTGAGACTCAAAAAAAGGTAATCTCATTACATGAAGCGAACTCATCAGTAAAATCTAAGACAAATAGAAACAATTAGGTTTAATGATGTTGCCTATTGAACTTAATGCCTTTATAAGAAGTTACTTTCATTAAGTTACCTATGAGACCCAACAGGTAACACAAGCATCAGCAAAATCGCCAATACTCCAATCGTAATCAAAATATTCCCGAGCAACCAGCCCAAATTTTCGAGTAGCACAGTCAGCCGCATATTTTCGTAGGATTTAAAAGTTTCAACCCCTGCTGCATTTCTCCGGTAAAACTTTTTCCTGTTTAGCACATACTTTATCCTCCATCCAAATAAAATAAATATAACGGATAGTATTTCAATAAGGATTTTGCTTGCAAATAATGTCGTCATAGAATGTCGTTTTACATTTCATTAAACTTTATTACTAGTTAACATCTTAATCCGGATCAGGTTTTTAGAACTTGTCCCGGTTGAAATGCCACGCTCTGTAATTGGAAAGCAACAATGTAACAATACCTGTCTTTGATCGGCAGATAGGGCTTATCTTACTTAAAAGTTAAACCCTATCTAAACTGTTAATGAATTATCGTTTTTTAAATAATATTTTTCTCAGGAGCCCACTTTACAGCTATGACCATTATTCAACGGATAAAATCGCCACTATCCTGCATGACCAGTTCTTCCAGACGGGGTTATACCTGGCGAGCCCACAATTATTTCACGCGATATCCGGAAAAGCATTTGTTTATGAGGCGTTAAATGTCAAAGAGAAACTCAGCTTGATGCGGTATTATAACAGGATGAGTTTCCGCCCAACACCTTTTGGAAGCTTTTCCTCCTTTACTTTTGCTTCGTGGGGTGAAGCCGGGTCGATCATTATGGCTGAAAAAGCGGCAATAAGGCCGCACCTCTATCTCGACCGGGAGGTCATCCTGCATTTCGCCCAAGAATTGACTGAAGGTGGCAATCCAAATAACCAGTATACCTGCAATTCCGCATTATACCGTTCAGGAAAAGATTTTCGCTTTATTAAGACAACCTATTCTCCTAATAAAGAGAAGATATTCTTCGACCTGGAATCCATAGAAAGCAACAGGCTGACTAATGCAATATTTACTTTTTGTCTTGGATCCTATCAAAAGGGGGTGGATATAATCAAGTACATGACTGAAATTACTAACTGTGATACGGAGACAGCTAATGATTATTTAAGCTTTCTTATAGAAGCCAATATCCTGGTGCCGCTTACATCTCCTAATATTATTGGCCAAGATTACCTGAACAGGGTTTTGTATAATCAGGAAACCGGGGCATCTCCTTTGCGCGATTTTCTAAGAAACATAACAGAAAAACTAGCATCGATAACGTTTCCTGACAGCCTAAATCTGAAAAATATTGCCACGGAAATACAGGATCTATTGATGGAATCTGGTAAGTTGCCTGTTAAGCAAGTGTTTTATTCAGGGATAGAGCGCGACGTCGTTTCAGGAAATCTGCCATTAAAGTACCAGGCTCAGATCATAGATGGTTTAATCGCCCTGGACGCCCTATCACAGCCTGCGCAGCCGTCAATGCTCCAGCAGTTTATTCGTGATTTTAGGGCCCGGTATGACAAACAAAAGGTGCCGTTGCTGCAGGCCGTAGATCCGGAAAGCGGCATCGGCTATGGGCCCGGAATGACTGCTGCCGGCGATACAGATTTAATGCGCCATGTCAATTTCAGCGAAGCTCAGGAAAGTAAGATAAGGCTGGAATGGTCGGCGACACACAGCATTTTGCTGAAGCGATGGAATGACAAACAGGGGAAGAACTCCGCTTTGGAACTGACCGCAGAGGATATAGCCACCATAAACGTTGATCAGAATTTAGCGCACCCGCCAACTATACCCATTCTGTTCCGTGTTGTAAATAATCAGGTTTATATTGAGTCAGCAGGAGGTGCATCGGCAACAGGTCTAATCGGCCGCTTTACCCTGTGGAGCAATAATGTTCACGATTTTGCGCGACAGCTCGCCATAAACGAACAGGAAGCCAATCCAGAGGTACTGTTCGCTGATATCGGTCAAATTTCGGATAGCCATGCAGATAATATTAATAGGCGACAGCACATCTATGATTATGAAATAACTGTCAATGCAGTGTCGGTATTGCCGCCGGATCGTCAGATCGCGCTTACGGACCTTTGGGTTTCAGTGGTGGCTGACGAACTAATTTTAGAATCGAAAACATTAAAAAAAATAATTGTTCCCCGGCTTACATCAGCATATAATTACAACCGGAATAATCTCGGTATATTCAGGTTACTGTGTGATTTGCAGTATCAGGGCCTTAGGGGAAATTACTCTTTTAACCTGGAACATTACTTTCCCGGCATGGCTCATTACCCAAGGGTCGTCTACAAAGACAGCATTCTTGCTGCTGCGGTTTGGCACCTGTCAAAAGAAATGCTGGACGCTTTAAAGAATTCAACCCAACGGGATGCCATTTTTATTCTAAATAAGCTTAGGGAAGAATTGAATTTACCCCCTGTAATTGCATTGAGCAAATCCGATCAACAGTTGGTTTTCAATATTGATAAAGAGGATGAATTAATATTTTTGTTAGATTGTCTTAAACTGTCAGATGAAGCGGTATTGCAGGAATTTTTCCTGCCGAATGAAAAGATTGTTATGAGCGGTGGGAAATCATTGATCAACCAATTTGTTGCTTTTCTGGGCCAGGATAATGCGGTGTATAAAGCAAATCCGACTGAAGAATCGCCGGTACATAAAAATGTCGCACAGTCTTATATACTGGGCAGCAAGTGGCTTTATCTGAAGCTCTACTGTGCACCTGAAATTGCGAACGATATTTTAGTCAGAAGATTGTTGCCGGTGCTAAAGCAACTCGGGCATCCTGAATTGTTATCGTGGTTTTTCGTGCGTTACCGGGATTCGGGCTACCATATTCGCCTGCGGCTCAAAATAAGGGATGGCGCGGTCGGGCACGTACTGAGCCGGATGAAGGCAAAACTGTCGGAAAGCGTTCGCTTTCACCTGATCCGGGAGTATCAAGCCGATACCTACCGACGGGAGATGGAACGTTACGGGCCGGACATCATTGAACTGGTTGAGGAATTCTTTTATGGCAGCAGTGAGCTGGTGTTGAATTATCTGAAAGCCTCAGGACGCCGGTCATTCCGCTATACCTACCACAGCCTGGCATTTGTATCCGTTTCGTTTTTAATCGACAGCTTTATAGCGGAAACTGAAGATCGCCTTAATTTTCTTGAACGGATGTCAACGCTGTTTTATGCTGAGTTTGCAACAGATAAATCACTAAAAATAGACCTGGACCAGAAATTCAGGGAACTAAAAGCTGAAATTCACAGCTTATTCCAAAACGACAGCTATTACAAATCGCTGAAATTAACACGGTTTGCGGAACTGTATGCCGTTAATATTACTTCATTAGTGCAGGCCGCATCTTTCTTCAGCCAAAAGAGAAAAGTCCAGTTACTCGCAGATCTTATCCATATGCATTTAAACCGGCTTTTTATAGAAAGGCAGCGTAACCAGGAGCTCATCATTTACTACTGTCTTTACAAATACCATATATCGGCGAAGGCCATTAAAAAGAATAGAAGCTAAGGTTTTCTTTTGGACTTCAGCAGCAGTTCGTTCATTTTTTCAAGAAAGGCATCTTTATAGTACCTGCCCAGGTTTAAGTTGATATTATTTTCAAGCGTAACCCGGGTTTGCTCCACAGATTTGATCCTGTTGTTATTAATGATAAAGGACTGGTGTATCCTAGAGAATTGGCCAACAGGGAGATATTCTTCTGTCTCGTTAATGGTCAGATAAGGCATGAGCTCACCGGATGTAAGGTGGATTTTGACGTAATTCTGTGCTCCTTCGATGTACAGAATATCATTGATAATCACTTTGGTCATTTTACCCCTTATTTCTGATTTGACGAAGAAGGAATCCCTTTTTTCCGGCTGGGATGGTTTCGCTACTGTGGTAACGCGCATTATATGCTGAATACATTTACGGAACCTGGCGTAACTTATAGGTTTCAGCAGATAATCAAATGCTTCCTTTTCAAACGCCTCCAGAGCAAACTCCGGAAATGAAGTAGTGAAAATAATGGTGGTATGCAGGTTGGCCAGACCGGCAAATTCCATGCCCGAGAGTTCGGGCATTTCCACATCGAGAAAGGTGATGTCAGGCGGGTTCACTCCCGTTACCTCATTCAGCGCGGTCAGCGGATTGGTAGAAAACCCCTGTAACTCGAGCCCTTCCGTTTTCTCTATATACTCGATCAGCATGTCTATCGAGTGTTTTTCGTCATCAACTACATAACACTTTAAATTCATAATTGCATCCTCAGCTCTAACCCGTAACTGTCAACCTCATCGCTAATTATCAGGCTATATTGATCTTTATAACTGTATTCTAAACGTTTTATCACATTTTTTATTCCAATCGATCTTCTCCGCCTTTTTTCGGTTTGGTGGCCTTTCAGATTCCAGCTATGAAAAATCAATTCATTTTGATCCGTTACTGTGATGTGTATTTTCGCTTCAAACTCTTCTTCCTTCAGATAGCCATGCTTAAAGATATTTTCTGTTAGCGTAAGCAGGATCAGCGGGATGATTTGATGATGTTCAATATCACCTTCTGTACGAAAATCAATGTAAAGCGCATAATCATACCTCAGTTGGTTCAATTCTATATAGTTCCTGATCTGATCCACTTCCTTATCGATGTATGTTTTTCCGTTTATTTTCAATTCTTCCAGCGAAAACCGCATAATATCAACCAGTAACAACACACATTGCGAAGCTTCCCGTGATTGCTTATAATAGGTGTTGTGAATAAATGACAGCGTATTAAAAAGCAGGTGGGGATTGATCTGCTGCTGCAGGTATGCATTCATGGCTTCTGCCAGGTTTCTTTCCAGTTCTGCCTTCTCCTTTAAAGTCGTTAACTGCATGGTTTCCGTTTTATATACCCGCTTCTGGAACGAAATTACACGTAGAATAGACCAGTAAAGCGTACTGAAACCGATAAAGGAAATGCCCCGATAGATATTGGGTACCAACAGTTTTTTGATGTAACCGATCTTTGTAATTGCGGAGTGTTCAGGAAAAACCAGGAAATCGTCAAGCAGAAACTTCAGCGTCAGGTAGCCAAACAGTTCTGTTAGCAGGAGAAAAGGAATCACGAGGTACGATTTCTTAAATTTTACACCCTCCGACATGACCAGATGGGCATTAAAATAAAATAGGGCAATGTTTAATCCGTAATAGAAAACATAATCTTCGAATTTGGCGAAAGCTTTTACTGTAAACCATACAAAACTTACCTCGTAGGCTATAAAAATCCCCCAGCCGGCAAAATGCATCAACAGCAATTTACCGTCCAGCTTTCTCAAAATGCGAAGTGTGGATTGTAATCCGATTGTCATAGGCGGTAGTCTATCTATAGCAAACCTCCATCCGTGTAACAAAGTTGCCAAGCCTTAGTTTGTACTCCTAATTTGAGTAAAAAGTTACTCCTATGAAAAATTTACTGAGCAAGAATTTCAAAAAAAAGACAAATAAAATCTATAGCTATAACCAATTGGCCATGTCCGGTTCAGATACGACAGATACGATCATTGGGGATCCGACCAATACGACTATCACTGTCTTAACTACTGTAAGCGGCCAGGTTCATTTAGGAAATCACTCAAAGGCAACGAAAATCAGGGTGTAAATTACCGGTGGTGTCCACGTAATATGAGCTTATGCTTAAGGATGAGATGAAGTTGCTGGTGCAGTTGGCCGCTGAATATTTATCAGGTGTTCATAATCAGAGATCAGCGAACGCTGTTTTTCAGAAGGAACAGCAGAACCGGATTGAGGCAGAATGCCAGCGGATCAAAAGAGCCTGGACTCTCCTGTTGTTCAGTCAGACCAGGAATGATGTTATCAAACGCTACATTGGTTTTCAGCAGCAACTGCTACAGGAATCGGCCGACGACCTGTACCGTCGACTTGATAAGAGCGAAGTCAACATCTTGCGGGACAACAATGCCGGCGAAGTGCTCATCCGCTTTTTACTGGACCAGCTGGTGCAGCTAAAAGATTTTCAGATCCAATATTTTAATGCCTATATTAATGAAGAAGGCAAGGTCCTTGATGTTGCGACACTACCTTTAAGAAAATATATGGCCGAACTGGCCGAAGAGCTTGGTGAAGGACTTAAAGGTGCGGAAATGGACGGACAGTTAAAAACTGTTATCCTTGACTACTTAGACTTAATCAGTATCAAAGAACCCACCGCGCCGATAACCTACCAGGCGGCAGAGTACCTGATTAGCTTTACGGAGAGTTTGTCCGTTACTATTGATTTCGATGACCGGGATTTGACCGATAGTGTTACCGAGGGATTATTTTATCTGAACTTTAATCACAATGGGTTTTGTCAATGGTACCGGGAGCGAATTTTGAAAAGAAAAGAACAGCTCCGGCCAGAGGATCAGCTACCGATGCTTTTGAAGGAACAATTGACGCTAAAGTCGATGCAGGTCGTTTCGACTATCGGTTACAACCCCAAAGGGCTTCCGGTAAATATCCTGTTGGAGGGCTGGCTCCATGAATTGATCAGGCAGGGTAAACAGCAAAATGATAAGAGTGATGATGACACGCCGGATAAACTCGAGCTAAAGCTGACCGTGGTCCAGCTTGCACTCCTGATCCGCCTGCTATACGAAGAGGACGTCTTCGCCATGAAGAACATTGCCGCCCTGCTGCGTTTTTTTGCCGCTCATTTTATGAGCAAGAGGCAGGAGCGCATATCTTATGGCAGTATGAAAAAACTATACTACACCGGAGATCAGTTTACCGGTGCTGCAGTGCGTGAGCTGCTATTAAAGATGGCTGCTAAAATCAATAATATGTTTTTTCCGTCTTAAATTAGTCACTGAATAATTAGGATGTACTTATGATAAAAGCTACGCGCAGAGACAAATCACAGGTAATAACGCTACTGAAGGATTCTTTTATTGATAATCGAAGCGTTAACTATATCATTAAGCAGCACAAACATAGGGAACGACGTATTCTCGCGCTGATGGATTATTCGTTTGAGATGTGCTTCCGCTTCGGAGAAGTCTGGGTGTCAGAAGATCGCAACGCCGCTGCGTTGATCCTTTACCCTCAACGTAAACATTTAAGCATTTTTTCGGTCTGGCTGGACATCAAACTGATTTTTCAGGCAATTGGCATTGCAAATATCACCAGGGCGCTTGAGCGTGAGGCGAGGATTAAAGCAAAACAACCAAAGGAGCCAATGACTTACCTCTGGTTCATCGGGGTTGATCCTTCGTATCAGCATCAGGGCATTGGAGGCAGGTTGCTCAGTGATATAATTTCTTTATCTGACGAAATGAACCTGCCGGTACACCTGGAAACCTCCACACTGAAAAATTTGCCATGGTATGAACGGTTTGGTTTCCATCGTTACGATCAGTTGGAATTTGATTACACACTATACTTTTTTAAACGCGAGCCTGATAAATAATCACCAGTATGCTGGTATTTGGAACACAGATCCACATTGTCACTTTCATTTTTATTATAATGGAAGCTGGGATGTGTATGTTCCAGCTTTTTTATTATCTCTTCAGGCCACAAGACCTGAATCGGCTGTTATACCTCATTTTGTTAACGCTGATGCTATTTTATAATATTACTGGCGGCCTGTTTCCTGATCCAAAGATTGAAATCCCGATTTCCGTTCAGATGATGATCGCCTATGGAAGCGGTTTCCTGACCGCTTCTTATTTTCCTTATTATTTCTATAAAGCCCTTGATCTGCCGCCACTGCGTTGGCACGCCTATTTCGGTGTCCCACTATTCCTGATTTTGCCTTACCTGATCTTTTTTGTGGTGATCTACGCTATTAACGGCGACCTGAGCCGGGATATTAAGTATGGTATGGTTGTGCCGTTCATTTATGCCATGGTCCTGCTATGGGCTATGTTTCGGGCGATCAGGCAAAAACACCTTGTGCAACGGAATCTTCATAAATACCTGGAAGAAATCACTATGTATTGTGCGGTCACCCCCTGGGCATCACTGGCCTTTTTTGGCGTGGTCGAAAGCAGTCAGCTGACAGAAGTATTGTGTACGAATACAGGTATCGTTTGCATTACTTTACTTTTCATTTGGAAATCTATCAAGTCCGCGCGACAGGAATATAAGCGTTTGCTGGAGCTAGCCTCGCAAGGCTCCGATACCAGGGTTTTTGAACAAATGTGTGGTTTCTACGGGCTCACCAACCGTGAAATCGAAATTGTGTTGTTGGTCAAACAGGGTTTATCCTATAAAGAGATTTCGGAAAAGCTTTTTATCGCAGGAAAAACGGTTGATAACCACATTCAGAATATATACGAGAAGTCGAAAGTTAAAAACAGGGTTGCTTTACTACATAAGTTTTTCAATGGCTTATAACCCTGGGGGCACAACTACCCTGTATTAAAATTGCTCCTGAATGGCTTTCAGATAGTCCTCCCGATTTGATCTGGTGAAAATAAGATCCTGGCATTGGTTGAAGCGGGTGTATGTTTTGAGAGCAACGCTCAGCCTTTCTATCATGGCTTCACTCAGTTCGACCGGTTCGAAGTGCAGGTTGTGAACGATCAGCAGCTTTTGTTTGCGGTCTGCCTTGGCATCCATCCGCGCCACGAAAGTATCTCCTATTAATACAGGCAAGGAAAAATAGCCATATTTGCGTTTGGCGGCAGGCACGAAACACTCGATCTGATAGTCGAACCCGAAAAAGTCTCTCAGCCGGTGCCGGTAAACATTAAGGATATCAAAAGGTGAAAGAATGAATGCTTCGCCTGACAATTCCACCTCTATTTGCTGGCTATGCAGCATATATTGCGGTGCACTTTTAAGGCCCTCTATAGCGACAGGCAGCACTTCGCCTTCGGCAATCATTTTCACCAGTTCCTGTTTGACCAGGTTGTCTTTGACGCGACGCGCCCGCCATGCTATTTCTTTAACACCTGTAATACCCAGTGCGCCTAAAGTGCGCCGGATTACATAGCGCGCGAACTCTTCCGCTGTGGGCAAAGTCAGGTCCGTTCCGGCGGTTACCAGATTCATGGGCAGGTCATAAGTCTTATGGAAACTTTTGTTTCGGGAGATCATTAGCTTACCTTCCAGGTATAGCCGTTCGAGCGCTACTTTAGCCGGCCGCCAGTCCCACCACCCGCTGCTCGCCTCCAACCTGTCGTTCTCAAAGTCACCAACCATCAGCGGGCCTTCACGTTCTACCCGGTCCAGTACCTGTTTCATCAAATTGATTTCCGCTTTTCCTGACGGTTTTAGCTGCGTGGCAAAAGCCTGTTTAACAGGCAAGGAAAACCGGAAATCACGCATCGGGAGAAAGCCCGCATCGGAAGTGAAATATTCAAAGATCTCTCCGTCCTCTGCCAGCTCCCCGAGCCAGGCCAATTCGTAATCCGGTACCCGCGCAGCCATGACATGGTGGTGCGCCCGCTCTACTACATAATTGGTATCCAATTGTACAAAACCAAGGTGATCGATCAGCCGGTAAACCGCTTCAGGACCCGTTCCGAACTGCCCCTTCCGGGCAAGCCCGGCCGCATGCAGGATAATCTTTCGCGCCTGCGATCCGGATAGCCATAAAGTCTCCATAGAAATAGCAAAGTTACTGATTAACCTGAAATGCAGCGTGACTTCATTGCCTGATAGGGGGACGTATGCAGTAATTTTGCAATAACGTCACTGTTCCTATCTTCACTCCGCTTACTGTTTAATAAACATGTGCATGCCGGGGCAAACCATTGATGTATTATTAAAGTAACTGTAATGTAGCACGGTCAGGTTCCCCCTGGAAATATTTTTTGAGAACAGCGGCAAAAACGGGGTCTGAGCCGGGGATCTGCGCGAACAAAGTCATAGACGACCGAAGCTTCAGATCGTCGGGCGAGCCCATTACTGAATAAGCATTACTACCCGGCAAGTTCAGCAAAGCCTCACTAATCCTGATAAGCCGCTCGCCCAAGACAGGGTGCCCCAGATAAGCGATAGCTTCAGGCAGGTCTTTAATAGCAAAGCGTTCCGCCATTTCGCTATAGCCAAGCCCTGCTATCTGCGGAAAGATGTACCACATCCAATGACTCCGTTTCTTACTCGCTTCAATTTCAGCAAGCGCGATGAGGTAATCCCGCGCCTGCGCATCCAGGAATCGCTTCAGGTTGTTGGCATTAGTCATGTCCGGCATTTTTCTTTTCATTAGCAAAATGGATACGTGCCTGTTTCAATCCCGTAGCTATGGCTTCGCCTTCATTACCGGTTGTTTTTAAAACTTCATTAGCTATCTCCGTCGCCTTATCCTTTATTTTCTTTGGTTGGTTCTTATAAGACGGCGGGTAATCTCCGTTGTGCCATGGCATAAATCCTCCTTTTTTAATTTTGATAACAGTCCATCGTAAAGGTTGTTTAAATTTGTATATGCTGACCATTGAAGAATATCACGCGTTGAATGAGACTGAAAAAGCCGCCGCCATCTTGCAGGGTACATACCTCGCTGACCGCGAGGAAAATGGCCTGATCGTACAACTGTATAGCATTGGCAATTTTTATGGCGAGTTGTTTTACGATCCGTTTGCCAATAAAATATTACGCTGGCAGGCATTCGAAGGGACTAAGCTTTTGAGCCCGTACCTCGCGCACATCCGGTTCAATGCCCGCTAAAAATAAGTGCATCTCTTCATAAATCAGTCAGCATGTAAGCCGCCTGCACCCTGCCGGTTATCAGGCAGGAAATACAGCATGATTTCTACCATGAGCAGGCAAGCAACGATTGCGGCGATGCCATAGTTAAAAGCCAGTTGCCATCCCTGAGCCGAAAAATAAAAAAAGATCCCGCCGATAATACTGACACCCAATGCAGATGCAGTCTGCTGAAAGGTGGAATAGATTCCGGCTGCGGCACCCGCATATTGCTGGGGAACGCTTTTTAGTGCTAGGTTCAGCAGCGAAGGCAAGACCAGGCCGTTGCCCAAACCATATATCCCCATCAATAGAAAAATCACCCATCCGTAAATATGCGGTTTAAAAAAGGCCGCCTGTAAAAGAAACGTTATGATAAGGATCAATACGCCGGTCTGCAGCACGCGCTTACCGAAGCGACCGATCAGCCGCGAACCGATAACTGAGGTTACCGTAAAAAGCGTTCCAGGAAGAATAAAGTAAAGCCCACAGTCCAAAGCCGATAATCCCAGGCAATTTTGAAAGTAAACTGCACTGATCATCAGGAAAGCAGTGTGCATCATAAAATGAAACAAAACAGCAACCAACCCAATGTTGAAGTCTTTGATACGGAAAAGCCGGACATCGATCAAGGGGTTCCCGTTACGCCATAGTTTTCTTTTCTGGTCATAAACCAAAAAAGCGAATGTCAGCAATGAAAAAGCTAAAAGGCCGATACTCCATAGCGGCCAGCCCTTTTCCCGACCTTCAATCAAAGGATAGATCAGGGAAAACAAGGCAACGGTCAGAATTAACACGCCCTGGTAATCAAAGCTTTTAGTATCGCTGCCCTTAGTTGGTTCGAGATAGTGATGTGTAGCCCATAAGGTCATTATACCTATTGGCAGGTTGATAAAGAAAATGAGCCGCCAACCTTCGATGAGCCAATGCGTACCTGACAGGTAACCGCCGA
Source organism: Bacteroidota bacterium (assembly GCA_030775685.1). GTDB lineage: Bacteria > Bacteroidota > Bacteroidia > Sphingobacteriales > Sphingobacteriaceae > Mucilaginibacter. Next base: position 133,860 of record JALYIP010000036.1, on the reverse strand, counting down.
GTATCTGCCCCAGGATGGATGCTATACCCAATGTAATGCCGAAGAAGCCGATGGCTTTCGCCCTTTCTTCTGCCCTGACAAAAAGTATCTGGATATAGGCAATGGTTTGCGGTACCATGAAGGAGGCGCTTATTCCCTGAAAGAAACGGGTAATATTCAGCTGCAGTGCGTTCTGGGACAGGCCGCACAGGCAGGAAGCCAGGGTAAAGCAAAGCATGCCCCAGAAAAAGACCCGTTTCCGCCCGAAGTGGTCACCGGCGCGTCCCCCGGTTATCAGGAATGCTGCATAGCCCAGTAAATAGCCGGCGATGACCAGCTGTATTTCCGCATCTGTGCCGTGAACGCCCTTTTTGATGGCGGGAATGGCGACGTTGATGATAAACACATCGATCACGGAAAGTAATGGTGCGGACAGGACGATGACCAGTTCCAGCCATTTATTTTTTGAATTACTCATATATAATTTCCGAATGATTTGTCTGGCAGTCCTTTGGTCTGACGTCTTTTTTTTAAATAGATTGGGTATTGCTCATGGGACAACGTTTTGGCCGAATGAACAATTTTATCCATTGCTGCCTGACCCATTATCTGATCATGCGGCAAATATAGATAAATAGATATTTTAGTCTATTTTATATAGATCAGTCTATTGTCAAAAGATCAGCGGATAGCTCAACTGATTTTATCATGAGGGATTTACCCTATTTTTCGGAATAGGGTAAATCCCTCATTTGCTAACACTTCGGATAGTCACACTTTTGCTTTGATTTCCATGCGGGACATATAGCTACTATGGAGATCTTCTATTAGTTATTAATTGTGGCCATTTATTTATAGAAGGGAACAAAAGTTCAAATAGTAGAGGAAGGTATGCGAAAGAGATTAATAAGTGAAAAACAGTATCCGTTTGCCTGGTTGGATGAGGTGACGGAAGTAACGCTAAACCCTCAAAAGGGTAATTTAGATCAATTGAAAGCCGATGAGCTGAGGCGCACTCAGCATCAGTTTGAGGCGGAAGTAAGACAAATTATCAGCAGTCTCAAAGCGCAGACATTCTGGATCTATTCTGTCAAGAAAAAGAAGGCAGTGCTCCAACAATATGCCGAGGCTATCCGTCTGGTTAAAATACAGGCAGTCTTTAACCTGGACCACTATCCTGAGAACAGCATATTAAAATCAACGGGAAGTGCGATCATTGCTTATCTTGATGAGTTATCGCATACTATAGAAAACAGATATACCACGTATTTACCGGAAATGATGCCTGCGGGTCAAAAGGCGACGATTCCAGATGCGGGAATTTTCAAAATTATCTGTAATCTAAGCGTTGATCAGATGGGCATCATTTTAAAAGCAGCGGATGATGTGAGGCTGCTGGTATCCCGTTCACTAAGTATGGTTTTCAAATCTATTGTTCCTTATCTGTCCACTAAAAACAAAAGCGAACTTTCATGGGACAGTATGCGGAGCAACTCCTATCATCCGGAGGAAAGTGATAAGGAGGCAGCTATTGCCGCCCTTGAAAAGCTAATTAAAAAGATTCGTGATTACTAACGACCCAGTGAAGCGCGCAAACTTTAATTGCAAATTAGTCGAAGATTACGTTACTCTTCCATTGAGTTTATGGTGTCATGTTGTTTTCGGTGGGTATCGCGACGTTCCCATGGCGTATGCCAGCCCAAGAAACCAGTTAATGATTTAACCCTGATCGTTGCTGATAATATTTATGCTATGTTATATAAATACCAAATAGCTGTTAAATGCCTGGTTATGAATATTAAATAAAAAAATATTTTCATTTAATCCTTTTTCTTCATTTATCTTTATTCTATATTTTTTACGAACCCTAAACCGGCAATATCATGAGAATCAATTACCAAATCCCCAAAAATATTTCCCGTATCAGTTCCATCGTAATGGTAATTGCAGTGAGTCTGATCCTCACAGGCTGCGGACCAAAAAAAGAAGACAAATTTGACGAGGGCATCAAGCAAATCAAGCATGTGGTCGTTATTTACATGGAGAATCACAGCTTCGATAACCTGTATGGCCAATTTGATGGGGCCAACGGTTTGCCAAATCCGACAGATTCCACAGTCATACAGATCGATTCCAATAATGTAGTTTATAAAACGTTGCCACCAGGATCCGCATCATCGGAAATACCAAGCACGTTACCGAACCGATATTTCAACATTGATCAGTATATACGTCCTGACAAGGAAACGCCGGATGTACTGCATCAATTTTATGAAGAACAGATACAGATAGACAGTGGCAAAATGAATAAGTTTGCAGCTTATAACAGCAAATCGCACGGCCTGTCTATGGGCTATTACACAACAAAGGCGCTGCCTTTATACCCGATAGCCGAAGAATATACACTATGTGATAGTTTCTTTCACAGCGCTTTCGGCGGTTCTTTTTTAAATCACCAATGGCTGATCTCGGCCGCGACCCCGGTTTTTAAGAATTCGCAGGATACCACCGGCTATCCGAAACATGATAAACATGGCCACCTGGTAGGCGGCAGGATTACGCGGGACGGATTTGTGATCAATACAAGTTATTCGGTCAACCATCCCCGACCGGACACTGGGAAATACTATTATACCAACCCCAACCAACTGGTAGAAAACCTGACCGCCACAACCATCGGTGACCTGTTGACAGCAAAAGGTGTTAAATGGGGCTGGTATTCCGGTGGTTGGGACATGGCCTTATTGAGGGGCGCGAAATACGCGGACTCCATCAATTTTCAATATCACCACCAGCCATTCATCTATTACAAAAAATATGCAGACGGTACGAAGGCCAAAGCAGAACACCTGCGGGACGAACAGGAATTTTTGGCACGCGCTAAAAACGGCACGCTGTTGCCGGTTTCTTTTGTGAAACCTCTGGGTACCTTTAACGAACATCCTTTTTATTCGACGGTTAAGCAAGGCGAGGATCACGCGGTGGAGTTGATCAATGCCGTGCTTAACGGCCCAAACGGCAAAGATGTCCTGATCATCTTAACTTATGATGAAAATGGGGGTTTTTGGGATCATGTGAGGCCACCGGCAATGGCTAAGGACAAAATGGGGCCTGGCTCCCGCGTTCCTGCCATCATTATCTCGCCGTTTGCTAAAAAGGGCTTTGTAGATCATACGCAATATGAAACCGTAAGTATACTCGCTTTTATAGAAAAGCGCTTTGGATTGCCGGCATTGACCGAACGGGATAAAAAGGCAAACCCCTTCAGGAACGCTTTTAATTTTTAGCAGGTTTGCGACGGGTCCTGATCATTGCAGTATTAGGTGCTATTATGGCTTACGCATTTTATGCGTGTAAAAAAGAAAAGGAGCATCCGGGGGAAATTATAGCCCGGACCCTTGACCGGCAGATTGACAGCCTTTCCATTTTGGTAAGCAGCAGGTTCATTCCAGCGTTGAAAAGTCCTAAAGCAAACGTAAAGGAATTACAGCGCTTGTTTCTGGAAACCCGGCTTGTCTATAAGAAACTGGAGTGGGCGGCTGAATATTTTACGCCCGACTTTGCGCACGCGGCAAACGGCCCGCCGGTGCAGGAAGCGGAAACAGGTTCACAGCAGGTTATTCAGCCGACGGGGTTGCAGGTGATGGAACCTTTGTTATTCCCGGGATATGGTCAGTTGCACAAGGCGGAATTGATACGGCAGCTGCAATTGCTGTGCCGTGGTTGCGCTGATTTCAAAGCTTATTTTAAAAATGAACCGCTTGATGACTGGCAGGTATTTGATGCCGGGAAACTTGAAGTTTTCAGGATGCTGAGTCTTGGACTCACGGGCTTTGACGATCCCTTGAGCCTGAACAGTATGCAGGAGTGCGCTGCCACGCTTTCCGGTTTACAACAGGTATTTGGTTATTATACGCAGGATCGTAATAATCTCATTCAGCAGATTTCCGGGGCGATGAGTTACTTAAATGTTCACCCTGATTTCGGCTCTTTTGATCGGGCAGGATTTATATTATCCTATGGTAATCCTATTACAGCAGAGATCACTGGTTTACAGCGCAAGTTGAGTATCCCCATTATAAAATATAACCGTTTGCTTAACCAGGAGGCCGAGACACTTTTTGATACCGGGGCTTTTAACGTTGATGCTCACGGCCCCGGCCCGAATTATGTCCTTACGGGGTCGCGGGTATTATTGGGTAAAAAACTTTTTTCTGATACCCGGTTATCGGCAGACCGATCAAGAAGCTGTTCGTCATGTCACCGGCCTGCTAATGCTTTTACGGATGGCCTGATGAAAAATACGGTCATTGGCGGCAAAGGGCTGGTCAGGCGACATACGCCAACGCTGTTAAATGCGGCGTTGCAAACAGAACAGTTTGATGACCAACGGGTAAATACATTGGAGGAACAGGTGGCAGAAGTGATGCACAATAAGGAGGAGATGCATGGCTCATTTAAGTTGGCGACTAACCGTTTAGGTCGGTGTAAGGACTACCGGCAGCTTTTTGTCAACGCTTATCCTGAAAAAGAACGCAATCCGATCACTGCTTTTGCGATCCAGAATGCGCTGGCTTCTTATATCCGCAGTTTGAGTAAATTAAATAGCAACTTTGACCGCTATATGCGTGGCGATAGTTCGGCTATGAATACCGATGCGGTCAGTGGCTTTAATTTGTTTATGGGTAAGGCCAAATGCGGTACCTGTCATTATATGCCATTGTTTAACGGTGTATTGCCGCCGACGTATATCCATACGGATGCTGAGGTCATCGGCGTGCCGGAGAGCAGTTCAGCCAGGCAAATAGACAAAGACCCGGGTAGATATGGAGTGCAGCCCTTCGCTTTTTTAAAGAACGCTTTTAAGACGCCGACCGTACGTAATGCCAATCGGACAGCACCCTATATGCATAACGGTGTTTTCCATACACTGGATGAACTTATCGACTTTTACGATAAAGGGGGCGGTGCCGGACGGGGAATAAAGATTGGCAACCAAACTTTGTCGCCGGAACCGCTGAAACTGACTATAAAAGAAAGGAAAGAACTGGTAACATTTATCAAATGCCTGGACGATCAATAGGCGTTGATAATAAGCAAAACATATTTGTTTTTTCGGAAAAATACCGTGAAAACACGGTAGCATTATTCTGCTACTTTTCTTTAAATTTAGCAAATAATCTTTAAGCCACCTTATCCATAAATCATGAAAACATTAAGTAAATTATTGGCTATGAGCTTACTCATCGGCTGTTTCTCTTTGAACGTTTCAGCGCAAAGTAATCTTATGGAACGCACGGTTTCAAAAAAAATTCTCTTGCAGGGAGAAAGCAAAAAATACACCAGTTTAAACGAATACAACCTGTATGTACTTGACCTGAAGACTAAACTTTATTTTTATTTCGCCAGTAATTGTGATGATCGGATGACGGTTTATAATCCGGTAATGATCACGCCGATGATTATACAAAATGAAGGTGGAACGGTTACTACTGTATGGACAGGAAGCCCGGCTGATATTCACAATCCTGGTGATATCAAACTACAGGCTGATGAAACATGGCTCAGCAAGCCGAACACTTACTTGACCTTTAAGTATGAGTGTAATGCCTATTATCCAATTAACCTGAAAAACGATATTTACCAAATTTATACGGGAAAATATAAAGTCTATACGAAATCGGCAATGGCGAAGTTGATGCTTTCTTACACCCAGTATAAGGCATTATAAAGGCAAATAAATAAATGGCTGACCATCAATTTAAGTAGTCAAAAACGGGAATAAAATATCAATGTAACTCCGATAAGCTTAAGCCTGATCATATGCCTGCGTCTGATAAGATACCAACACTGGAAGATTTGCAAAAGGAGAAACTTTTAGCCGAGATTGAGAAATTGAGGCAGGAAACGGAGCAAATAAAAAATGCCGGGCCATCTATAGAGAATTTAGAGCTGCAAAACCAGAAGGCAAAAGCTGAAATTGAAAAGTTGCGATCTGAAACTGATCAGATCAAAAAGCCATGGTATCTGCAGACATCCTTTCTTAGTATTATTGTCACTATCCTCGTACCCATTTTGACGATTGTTATTGCTTATTTTTTCGGCGGCGGGAAAGACTACTTCGACGCCAAAAACACACAATTGCAAAATCACCGGGACAGCTTGAATGCCTCCATCAGGCTTTTTGCAAACCGCAAGGATTCCCTGGGAAAAGTGAATATAAAATTAGGTTCGAAAAATACGGAACTATTAGCTGCAACAGCGGGTTTAAAGGCAGATAGAATAAATCTGGCGAAAGATACTTCAAAGCTAAATACGCAGCTTCACCAAATGCAGATCGCCGAGCAGCGTATTCAAAAAAGCGTGGATCAATTGCAGCTGAAAAACAAGGGTTTGCTGGTTACTGAAAATAAACTGGTTAAAAATATTCAATTGGCGCCCTTTACAGTGGTATGGCAAAAGTTTACCAGTAAAAATAATGCGGCTGTATTTGACGAATTGAAAAACATGATCAGGTATGACACGGTCGGTTATAAAAATGATTATTTAACGATTGTACATAACTATGTAGACACCACGCGAAACGTTACCATGAAGGGTTGTGCCTATTTATTATTGTATTTCGTAACCGGGGAACGCAGTTGGAAAACCAAGTTCTTTGATCAAGGGGACGACATATGCGCAGCAATAAATAAAGAAAAGGATGAGTCGAATTTCAGGTTCTTCGCTTACTGGGAAATGTATAAAAAAGTAACACTGATGGATATTGTTAAAGGAAAGCATGCCTTTCACAGTCTCAGCAGCACTGATCGGATCATAAATATCAGGAAATTACTTTCTTTTATGCAAAAAATACAGGCTCATAATTTTGAACTGAATTCCATATACACCGCGATAGCTGCAAACTGCGCTAATGTTGGTAGGTACGATTTCAATGGTTTACCGGTTTATGACGATGAAACGCTATACTATTTAAGAAAACCGGAAAATTTTTGTATCCTGGTCAGCCACGTTAAGGCCGTCAATGACCAGGTACTACTGAAGTCCAGCTATGTCACCTCGGGACCACTCACTCTATTTCAGATCATTGCTCCAAAGGGTTATATCTGCATTTTTGCATCCGTGATAACTGATATTGAAGCGAAATACGAATATAATCACGATCTGATTGATGCTTCTATCAAGCAAACGGAAAACTTCCAAATACTAAAAAAAGCTGCCGTACCCGATATGTATTCAGTTAGTGGCTGGAGGGATTGGAAAATAAAAAATCAACCGTTGATTGACCAGTTTTTCGAAATCGGGAATAACTGCAGCGCTTCAACCATAGACGCATTCGTAAAGGAATGATATTCCATCTGATTATCAGTAGGATACAAGGATACAAAAAAGATACAATCACAAGTTGGACTTGTCCGGTGACGCCCGTCGCTGTTCCTTTGTATCAACAAACGTGCTCATAATCACTGCAAGGTGGGCGAGCGGGGGTTTGAGAACTGAAAAAACACAAAGGAGAAAGATCATGTTAAACCACCTGTCATGGACCAGTTATTTCGAAGGCGTTATTACGCTGCTGATTATTTATTATCTATATATCGGGGTCCGCTACTACGCAGCCGATATCAAGCAATTATTAGCACCTACCGGAAAAAGCGGGCCGGGTACAAAACTCCCTGAGCAGCTTGTATTCAGCGATGCTGAACATCAGTCCGCAGGCTTGCCCGAAGAAGTGAGCTATGAACATGGCCGCTATCAGGATGATGATATCCAGGATGCAGATAAGCTAATTTCCTCTGTAAAAAAACGAATTACAGCCGCGTCCGGTACAGCCTATGCCCCGGTCAAGCTGCTGACAGAACTTAAAGCCGTTTTTCAGGAACACCCATCCCTGAAAAACTCACCGCACCGGCCCGCCATCAACGAATTGGTGGTGACCGAGTGTGAACGTACAGGCGTTGCCGAGCTGACCGAGGAAGAGGTAGATCAGTGGTGGGGCGATTAGCCGGCACGCCCTTTCCGGCTCCGTCCCGGTGAAATGCCGGGACCGGGTTAGCCGGGACTAAAAAACCAATAACAATTTATTGCTGTCCGCCTCATCCCAGCGCTTTGGAGCGATGATGAAAACAGAAAGCGGGAAAACCGGCGACAGCCCCTTCCTAACCCCTCCGCAGCTGCTTGCGGAGCGGGAATGGGAGGCCTTTGACCAGAATTTTTAACGAAAAGATAAGTGAAGATGAAAAAGTGGAGTAAAAAATTCGGGGTTAAATCCCTGAAATCAGGCGTGTTATGCGCTTTATTAACGGGCAGCGCGCTTTATGCCAGTGCCCAGGACGGAAACGCCGGTATCCAGCAGGCCAACAGTCAGGTGAGAAGTTATTTTGACAGCGGCACCACGCTGATGTACGGTATCGGTGCGCTCGTCGGGCTGATCGGGGCCGTCAAGGTTTTCCAGAAATGGAACGCCGGAGATCAGGATACCTCTAAAGTCGCCGCCGCCTGGTTCGGGTCATGTATCTTTTTAGTGGTTGTTGCCACGATCATCAAATCATTTTTCGGCATGTAGGTCCCACCCGACCCTCTCCGCTGCTAAGCGGAAGAATTTAAAGCAAAAAGACATGAAAGATCAACTCATTAATAAGCTGCACAGCTACCTGGTTCAAAACCATATGGACCTGCTGATCGCCCTTGAGGAAGACCACCGGCTAAGCCATTACCTCCGGCAAAAAGTGGAATCGGTGATGGAATTATGCCTGGAACTTCAGGCGGCGAACCGGCCATCCTACGTCGTTGAGGCCCTTTGTATGGAAGAACTGACCAGGGACCTGAGGCCTTCCCGCTTTGAATATGTAAGGGCATTACTGGAAGATGAATTTGAAGAAGCGCACCAGCGTATGAGCAGCAGCGGCATACTCACCTATGAGATCATTAACCTCATCGGTGCCTGCGAACCCATATTCGAAGTATTCGGGTTCGGCGAAGAAAACGAGGAGGCCAGAGAATTAAGATACGCGGTCATGGGAATGATCGCTGAATACCTCGAAAGCCAAGGCGAGGATTAGTGAAAAAGACAAGTGCGGAAAGATGGCTTACAATCAATTTCAAAAATTAAGGGATAATATCGCCGCGATCAAAATTGCGCTGGCACACCGTAACGGCGTTGCTGCGAAACCCGAGGATCAGGCGGCTTTGCGGGCTTATTCCGGATTCGGCGGGTTAAAGGCGGTATTGTTTCCTGCCGGGGAAAAGCAAGGCTGGATAGACAGGAACGCATCCCAGCAGGATCTGCGGCTGTACCCTTCGATGATGGAACTGCATGAGGTGCTCAAAGCCGGACTAAACGAGGCGGACTATAAAAGTGCCGTTCAGTCCATCCGGGACAGCATCCTGACGGCCTATTATACGCCGGAGATCGTGCCGCGAACATTATACGCGGTATTGAAAGAGCAAGGGATCAGCCCCCTGCATCCTTACGAGCCCAGTAGTGGTGCAGGCGTTTTTATCACGGAGCTGATCAAAGCCTTCCCGGAGACAAAACAAATAACGGCTGTTGAAAAGGACCTGGTTACAGGCATGGTGTTGCAGGCACTGGCGGCAACCCTGCCCGTCAGCGTCGATGTGCAGATCAAAGGGCTGGAAGAAACAGCGGCCAGCGAAAACGGGCGGCATGACTTGATTGTCAGCAATATTCCTTTTGGCAGTTTCCAGGTCTTTGATCCCGTATTTCCCGATAAAAATATCAGTGGCAAGATCCATAATTATTTTTTCGCTAAAGGGCTGGACAAGCTCGCCGACGGGGGGATCCTCGCCTATATCACCACTGCCGCGTTTCTCAATACGCCGGAGAACCGCGCCGCCCGCCAATACCTGTTTGACCGGGCCGATTTTATCAGCGTAACCATATTGCCCGATAACCTGATGAAGGACACCGGCAATACCGAAGCACCCAGCCATTTGCTTGTCGTCCAGAAAAATAACGGCAAAATCAATGTTAGCGCGGATGAAGCGCTGCTCATCCATACGATGAAACAGCAGAACGAGTTTGGCGAATACTATGTCAGTGAATACATCAAAGACGAGCAGCAAAGGATTACCGCAGCTGATACGACAGGGCCGGGCAAAAACCAATACGGACTGGCGCATCAGCGTATCTGGCAACAGGGTGACATCAACGGCATTGCCGCGACGCTGCGAGAAAATCTGATAGATGGCATCGACGCTAATTTCAAACCCGAAGCATTTGTCCTGGCACAGCGACTTAAAGCGGATGAACTCACTATCGAACAAAAGCCCAGCCTGCACTACCTGCCCATGCCGGAAAATTCGGCGACGCAGGTCAGTGTACAATTGGGGTTATTTGATAACGCACCCGCCGAAAACAGTAACCGGGCGATAGATTATCTCCGGGACAGCGATGAACACAACGTACTTAAAACAACGGCCCGGCTGATCGGCACGATCCGGACAAAGGATAATCCACAACATGAGAGCGTCGTGCTGCTGACCGCCAGGCAACAGGGCAGCAAGCAATATGTTTATAAGCTGATCGCCAATGTAGAAGGTGTCATTGTACCGCACAGCTGGCTCAACGGTAACCTGTTCAGCCAGGAGCTCCCGAAAATGGTGCCGGCCCTGCAACAGTTTAATCATGATTTTTATTTCGAGGGCGACCAGAGCCTGAAGGAATTCTTCAGCTTCGGCAAAAACGCCGAGCAATATTACCGGGCGTTGCATACTTTCCATAAGGAAGGGAGCATCGTCAGCCTGAATGGCCAAACCGGTACGATCCGCAGGATCAATGAGTACCGCACACAGGCTATTTTTGAACCGTTACCCGATCAAAAATCCGCCCTGTTTTTCGAGCGCTATATCCGGGTGCGGGATGCTTACCTCACTTTATCTGAGACAGAAGCTGCCGCGCAATCCGAATACCCGGCTTTGCGCAGCGAACTTAATGCCGCTTATGACGGGTTCAAACAACAGTATGGCGACCTTAACCGCCCGGCCAACAGGCGGCTGATCCTTGGCGATGAGCTCGAAGGCTTCAAACTCCTGTCCTCCATTGAAATAAAAACGGGCAATGATTTCAGACCGGCAGATATCCTTAATGGCCCCGTTTTCCGCAGCCGGGAAGTATTTAAAACAGATGACCCGGTCTCGGCATTGGCGCGCTGCCTGAACGAAAAAGGCTTGGTTGATCTGGGGTTTATTGGCGCGGCAACCGGGTTGAACCAGGAAGAAGCCGTCATCAGCCTGCGGAGCCATATCTGCCTGAACCCGGAAAACCAGAAATGGGAGACCATTGACCAATACCTGTCGGGAAATGTCGTTGAAAAGCTGGCTGTCGCCGAAGACCGGCTTACTAAAAACACGGATGATACCCATCTGCAAAACAGCCTGCGCGAGATCAGCCGGGTACAGCCGGAACGGATACCCTTTGAGCTGCTGGACTTTAATCTCGGGGAGCGCTGGTTCCCGCTGGCCTATTACGAACGCTTCGCCAGCGATTTCTTTGAATTGCCGGTTACTATTGCTTACCTGCATGGCAGCGACAGCTTTAAAGTTGCGACCAAAGGGACCAACCTGAAGATCAACCGCGAATTCGCCATCACGCCTAAAGAAAGCAGCCGCCGTACCTATGGCTATACCCTGCTCGAACATGCCCTGGAAAACACCAGCCCTTATTTCAGCTATGAGGTATCCTTCGGCGGCGGCAAAACCAAACGCTATCCGGATAATGAAGCCATTCAACTGGCCCACCAAAAGATCGAGCAGATCAGAAACGGGTTTACCAAATGGCTGTCAGATCTGCCTATAGAAGATAAGAAACATATAGAGGAACTCTATAATGATACTTTTAACTGTTATAGGTTAAGGGAATATGACGGCAGCCACCTGACCTTTCCCGGCCTGGATAAAAGGGCTTTAGGCATTGATGACCTTTACAGCTCGCAAAAGAACGCCGCCTGGCGCATCGTGCAAAACCGCGGCGCACTCATCGACCACGAAGTCGGTTTGGGTAAGACGTTAACGATGATCGTGGCCGCACAGGAAATGAAAAGGCTGGGCATCGTGCATAAGCCCATGATCCTGGCGCTAAAGGCCAACGTGAACCAGATTGCGGAAACCTATAAGAAAGCCTATCCCCAGGCGCGGATACTGGCGCCCGGCGAAAATGACTTTACACCGGATAAGCGGCTACGCCTGTTCCACGAGATCAAAAACAATAACTGGGACTGCATTATCTTAACGCACGACCAGTTTGGTAAGATCCCGCAATCGGCGGCCATCCAGCAGCGTATCTTTCAGACTGAACTGAACAATACCGAGCAGGACCTGGATACCATGAAAGCTGAAGGTGGCGATATCTCCCGCCGGATGCTTAAAGGGCTCGAAGTCCGCAAAAAGAACCTGACCGCGAAACTAAAAACGCTTCAGCATGAGATCGAGGGTAAAAAGGATAAAGGCATTGACTTCAAAGAGATGGACGTGGACCACCTTTTCGTGGATGAATCCCATAAGTTTAAGAACCTGACCTTTACCACCCGGCATGACCGGGTGGCCGGGCTGGGCAATACCGAGGGCAGCCAGAAAGCGCTGAACATGCTTTTTGCTGTGCGTACCCTGCAGGAGCGGTTCGATAGCGATCTCTGCGTGACCTTTTTGAGCGGCACGCCGATTTCCAACAGCCTGACGGAGATGTACCTGATCTTTAAGTACTTGCGGCCAAAGGAGATGGAGCGGCAGTCCATTGAGAATTTCGATGGGTGGGCAGCGGTGTTCGCCAAGAAAACGACAGACTTCGAGTTCTCGGTGACCAATGAAATCATTGCCAAGGAACGTTTTCGCCATTTTATCAAGGTGCCCGAACTGGCACTTTTCTACAACGAGATCACCGACTATAAGACCGCTAAACATATTGCGCTGGACAAACCGGCCCTGGACGAACGGCTGATCAATATCCCGCCCACGCCGGAGCAGGCGGAGTTTATCAAGCGGCTGATGCAATTCGCCAAAACAGGCGATGCTACGCTGATCGGCCGCCCGCCGCTGACCGATGATGAAGATAAGGGACGGATGCTGATCGCGACCAACTACGCCAAGAAAATGGCAGCAGACCTGCGGCTGATCGATCCAAATAAATACGGGGATCACCCGGATTTCAAGGTGAATGTTTGTGCCCGGAATGTTGCGGCGCTCTATCGGGACAGCCAGCAGGAGCGCGGCACGCAGATCATTTTCTGCGACATAGGTACACCGAAACCGGACAATTTTAATATGTATGATGCCCTGAAAGACAAGCTGGTGCGCGACCTGCATATCCCGGCCAATCAGATCACCTATATCCACGACTGGACGGACAAGCAGAAGCCACAGCTCTTTACGAAGATGAATCGTGGCGAGATCCGGATTCTGATCGGCAGTACCGAGAAAGCAGGAACGGGCCTTAACGTACAGGAAAGGGTGATTGCTATGCACCACCTGGATATTCCCTGGAAACCAAGTGAGCTGGAGCAACGTAACGGCAGGGGCGCAAGGCAGGGCAACAAACTGGCGAAATCGGGCTACGGCAATAAGGTGCAGAACTACATCTATGCGGTTGAGCAATCGCTGGACAACTACAAGTTCAACCTGTTGAAGAACAAGCAAACCTTTATCTCCCAGATGAAGAACTGCGAGCTGAATGTGCGGACTATTGACGAAGGTTCCATGGATGAAAAGAGCGGGATGAACTTTTCGGAGTATATCGCCATTTTATCCGGCGACACGACGCTGCTGGAGAAGACCAAGCTGGAAAAAAAGATCGCGGTCACCGAGAGCCTGAAAACGGCGCATTTCCGGGAGCTCGTCCGGGTGCGTTACCAACTGGAGAACCTGGAAAAGGATTTGGAAGGAAACACTGGTAAGCTCAATGCGCTGCAAATAGAACAGACGCTGTACCACGGAAAGCTCAAAACGGAGAAAGACGGCACGAAAGCCAACCCCATCCGCCTAAAGGACCTGGAAAGTGCAGATAGCAAAGCCATCGGCAATTACCTAATCCGCCTCTACCGTGCCTGGAAACCCGGCAAACAGGCAGAGAATCCCAGGGAAATCGGCGAGCTCTATGGCTTTAAACTTTATGTACGCCATGAAAAAGACCTGACGAACCTGGATGGCAAACCGCTGACCAATGATTACAACACGTTGTTCGCGCAGAGACCTGGCAGCGACATCCGCTATACTGCCAGCTCGGGCGCTCCCAATACAGATAACCCCAAAATGGCCGCCCGGTATTTCCTGAATGCTATTGACAAGGTGGACGGATTGGTGGAAAAGCATACCCGGGAGCTACAGGAAATGAACGAACAGATGCCACAGTTGCGCAACCTGCTGAACAAGCCCTTTGAAAAGGAGGCGGAGCTACAGCAAATGAAATCCGCGCTGTCGCAGCTGGAAAGAGAGATCGCGCAAAAGATCCGTGAAAAGCAGGAGCAGGAAAAGGAAGGTCTTTCCGCAGCGGCCGAAAGCGCCACCGCAACGGATGAAAAGGTCAGCGAAGCAATTGTGGTATCCATGAACAGTGCAGACAAAACCATTACCGCAGGGAGCCCGCAGGTTGTTAACGGCACACCCGACGTGAGGTCCGAACGGCTGGAGGTCAAACGACACAGGGGCTTGAAAATTTAAAAATCAATGAGACGATGAACAACAGCATTTATAACATCAACAAGGGCATTAACAAAAGCATCGAGTTCCGGGGACTAAGGGCGCAGTATATCTGGTATTTCGGAGGGATGGTCATGGTTCTGCTGGTATTGTTCGCGGTGCTTTATATCTGCGGTGTAAACACATATATCTGCCTGGTGCTGATTGGCGCGGCTGCAACCAGCGGCGCTGTCAAAATCTTCGCGCTCAGCCATGAGTACGGTGAGCACGGCCTGATGAAGGCCATGGCCAGGAAGCAGGTCCCTGAGGTGCTGAAATCTTATACCCGCAAAAACTTTCAAAACTTAAAAATACAGGAGGAAAAGAAATGAATAAGCTAAGACAACCACCCATTTTCAATATTTCAGAGACTGATTTCCTCGTCGATATAGACAAGCAGGTATTGCGGCAAACCAATGACCTGAATAACGAGATTTCCTTTATTAAAGATATGACCGATCGTGGTACGCATTACCGTTTGTTTTATGACCCAGCCCGGAAAAACATACCCCGTTATAGCTATGAAAAGGGAACGTTGCTGGAGATAACGGTTCCCAAACTTTCTGCACTTGACCCTGAAGGCATGTCCGAAAAATACCGCATACCTGTCGGTGAGCTGCCAGGGAAAACGGATTTCGAGGTCATTGTTGATCAGCGTGCGCTGTACCAGCGCTTAAACGGCATACTTCCGCAGCTTGATCTCGCTGGTGAGCAATTTGCCGTGGATTTGCGCAATCACGAGTTGCGGCATAGCCGTAATTCTTACGAGGTGATCAGCCTAAAAAGTTTTGACATTAGCAATGACGGCTGGCATTTCGAGGCGTATTATCACCCGGTAATGAAGAAAGTAGTGGAGATTGACCCAAAACTGCTGGAATTTCCTGAAAGTGTCATCAAAATCAGAATACCCAATGAGATTGGGCTGGACCCGGTAGGCGCGGCCAGACAATACGGCATAGATGAACGTGAGCTTTTGCGTCGCCATCCTATTCAGGTGATCCTGAAGGCGGAAATCATCCCGCTGAGCGAAACGAATATCCCGGGCATGATCCAGCGTAACAAAGAAGCCCTAAAGCAGGAACACCGGGAGAACATGCAGCGGGCGAAGCCGAGGATAAGGCCGAGGTTTTAACAGACTGCTGGTGAAGAAAAACAACCTCTTTTCTTTTCATCAGTCCTCATTCAATCAGTGAAAAAGATCAGTGCAAATGGAAAAAGAATTGAAAGAAATACTGCCCGTTATGGGCATCGAGCATGACTGCATCCTGTCCAAGCAGGGCGAATTCACCATCGTGTTCAAGGTGGATCTGCCCGAAGTATTTACGCTTTCCGACGAGGATTATGAAACCATGCACCAGGCATGGGTGAAGGCTGTGCGTGTACTGCCGAAGGACAGCATCCTGCATAAGCAGGACTGGTTCATCGAAAGGGTCTATCAGCCGGAGCAAACCAATAAGGTGCAGAGTTTTCTGAAAAAAGCCGGTGAACGCTATTTTTCCGGAAGGCCTTACCGCCAGCATGACTGCTATATCCTGCTGACCAAAAAGCCGGAGGGGCGCAAACCTTCCAGCTCGCTGTTTTCCAACCTGATCCGCCCGACGCTGGTACCACAAGATACTTTGCAGCCGCAGGCCTTACGGCAGTTCGTGGATCTGGCGATGCAGTTTAAGCGCCTGCTGGAAGACAGCCGTCTGATCAAACTCACCCGCCTCGGCGCGGGAGAGTTGCAAAGCCAGGCAAAAAGAACCGGGCTGGTTGAACGCTACTGTTACCTGCGCGAAAATGAGGATCAGCGCGGGTACGAAGACATTGAATTCAGAGAGGGCATTGCTATTGGAGGCAGGCAGGCGGCAATTTACACATTGGGTGATGCCGAAAACCTCCCCGGCATGTGCGGTTCACGCATCACTTACGATGCTTATTCCACTGACAAGACCAAGTTCCCGGTCAGCTTTGCCGCAGGGCTGGGCCTGCTGTTGCCCTGCAACCACATTTACAACCAGTATATCCTGGTTGGCGATGCGCAGGCCATGCTCAAACAACTGGAAAGAAAACGGCTCCGCCTGCAATCACTCTCCGGCTACTCCCGCGAAAATGCTATTTCGCTGGCAGCGACGAATGACTTCCTGAACGAAGCCATCAGCCAGGGGCGGTTGCCGGTAAAGGCGCATTTCAATGTGATGGTCTGGTCGGACAATAGCGAGCAATTGAAGGAGGCGAAAAACCAGGTTGCCTCGGCACTGGCCGCCATGGATGCTGCCACCAAGCCCGAAACTGCAGGTGCGGCGCAGATCTGGTGGGCGGGCATCCCCGGCAATGCCGCAGATTTTCCGGCCAATGATACCTTCGATACCTTCGCTGAGCAGGCCTGCTGCTTTCTTAACCTGGAAAGCAATTACAAGAGCGCGCCGCCGGAGGAGGGCATCCGCTTTTGTGACCGTTCCGGCAGGCCGGTTTTCGTCGACCTGTTCGACGCGCCACGGCGTGAAGGCATCGCCTCCAATATGGGGATGCTGGTTTGCGGCACTTCCGGCGGCGGCAAATCCATGACGATCAACCATATCCTGCGCACACTGTATGACCAGGGCGCGCACTGCGTGACCGTGGATATCGGCGGCAGCTACCTCGGCCTGTGCGAGCTGGTAGGTGGTTATTACTTTACTTATACCGAAGAAAATCCCATCCGGTTCAACCCATTTTACATCAAGCCGGGAGAAATTCTCGACACGGAAAAAAAGGAAAGCCTGAAAGCGTTGCTGGTGGCTTTGTGGAAACAGGAAAACGAGGGCTTCAACCGTTCGGAATATGTGGCGCTGTCGAATGCCTTGCAAGGCTATTACCAGCATTTGAGAAACCACGCGGATCTTTTTCCCTGCTTCAATACTTTCTACGAATATCTCGAAGGTCATTATGTGGAGGTGCTGAAAACCCAGCGGGTTAAGGACCGCGACTTTGATGTGGACAATTTCCTGTATGTGCTGCGTCCGTACTATGACGGTGGTGAATTTGACTACCTGCTCAACGGAAAAGAGAACCTGGATTTGCTGGATCAGTCGTTTATCGTGATAGAGCTGGATAACATCAAGGATCACCCGATCCTCTTTCCGGTAGTCACGCTGATCATCATGGAGCTTTTCATCTCTAAGATGCGCAAACTGAAAGGTGTGCGCAAGGTGCTGACTATTGACGAAGCATGGAAAGCGATTGCGAAGAGCGGCATGGCGGAATTCCTGAGATATGCCTTTAAGACCATCCGTAAGTTCAATGGCGTGCCGATTGTTGCTACCCAGGAACTGGAAGACCTGATCAATTCCCCGATCATCAAAGACGCCATCATTAATAACGCTGATATCAAGGTACTGATGGACATGCGCAAGTTCCAGGGCAAGATCGAAAAGTTGCAGGACGTGCTGGGCATGAGCGAAAAGGCTAAAACTATCCTGCTGTCGGTCAATAAGGATCAGCGCGAAATCCTGGTCGACATCGGCGGGCAGCTCACCAAAGTGTACAAAAATGAACTCTGCCCGGAAGAATACTACGCCTATACCACTGAAGGCACGGAGCGGGTATTGGTGAAAGAATTCGCAGAACAGTATGGCAGCATGGAAAAAGGTATTGAAATGCTGGTGAAGGAAAAAACAAAATAAGATTAGCCATGAAAAGAATAGTTAAAATAGGGATTTGCGTGCTGGGCTGCCTGTTTCTTTCCCTTGCGGGTAACAGGGCTTCTGCACAGATCCCCGGGGTCGGTATCGTCTCGGGCGTCATTAAAAAGATCATCACCGCGCTGGACCTGAAGGTGCAGCAGTTGCAGAATCAGACGATAGCGCTGCAAAATGCAGAAGCATCGGTAGAGAATAACCTGCACCTCAGCAGCCTGAACAATATTTCCGGGTGGCTGAATAAGGAGCGTACCCTCTACCAGAACTATTACCAGGAGCTGGCCAAGGTGCGGATCCTGATCTCAGATTACGACGAAGTGAAAAAGATCATCAGCCAGCAGCAGGAGCTGCTCAGCGAATACCAAAGCGCCAGCGTGCTGTTCCACCAGGATAAGCACTTTTCCGGCTCGGAGCTCAGCGCGATGGAAAACGTTTACGGCGGCATCCTGCAGGAAAGCATCCGGGACCTGGAGGAGGTCACGACCGCGGTTGAGGCCTTCAGCACGCAGATGGATGATGCCGAGCGGCTGCTCCGGATCAGTCATGCCTCCGCCGGGATGCAGACCAATCTTGATCATTTGCGGCAATACAATAACCAGAATGCCATCATCAGCTATGAGCGTGCCAACAGCGAACAGGAGCGGCAAACGATCAAACAGCTGTATGGCATTCAGTAAAACTGTGAAAACGAGCTGATGAAAAGAAAAATAAAAGGAGGAACTGAAGCCGTATTTCATTTTCCTTCAACGGCAAAGCTGAAAAGATCAATCACCAACATTAAAAATAACGCCATGAAAAAGATCACTTTATCATTACTGTTAACCTGTTTTATGTTCAGCCGCACTTTTGCGCAGGGCATCAGTGGGTTCTTTCACCAGCAATCCACCAGGATCAAACTGATGCTGGTACAAATTGCCGGTTACGAAACGTATCTGAACAGCCTTAAAACCGGCTATAAGATCAGCGAAAACGGCTTGAATACGATGCATGAGCTGAAGGGTGGCACCTTCAACCTGCACACCGCCTATTTTAATTCGCTGCAGCAGGTCAGCCCGGCAGTACAGGCCAATCCAAAAGGCAAGGCTATAGCAGGTATGCAGCAACAGATCAATTGCGTGTTCTCCGGCGAAGTCGACTGGCAGCAGCAGCAAAAGATATTAAGCCCCGCCGAGCTCAATTACCTGCAGCAGGTCTACCAAAGCCTGATGAAAAAATGCCAGCAGGACATGAACGACCTTGACGAGGTACTCACACCGGGCAAGCTGCAAATGACCGACAGCCAGCGGCTGGACCGCATAGACAAACTATATGCCTCCACGCAGGATAAACTGGCCTTCGCACAAGCCTTCACCGGCAGGTGCAGGCAATTGGCCAATGACCGCCGGCATGCGAAAAAGAATAACGATCAGCTAAAGGCCCTGTACGGCATTCATTAAATCATGATGCTGACGAAGGAAAAATACCCCTGTGATTCATCCCTGATTTTTTTCTTTCATCGGCAAAACTTAAGAGCAGCATTCCTAAAAGAAAAAAGACATGAAAAAATCAATCACCCTTTTTATCCTCTGCCTGTCGCTGGCTACGCTTTTCCCGGCGAAAGGCAAATGCCAGTCCATCGCGCAGGATCTCCAGCAGTTGTCGCTGGACTACCAGAAGCTGGCCGGGCTCAAAAGTATCCTGAAACAGATGTACACCGGCTACGAAGTATTGAGCAAAGGCTATTCCGCAGTAAAAGATGTTGCGCAGGGCAATTTCAGCCTGCACGAAGCTTTTATTGACGGGCTGTTCATTGTCAGCCCTACGGTCCGGTCTTATCCCCGCATTGCGGATATCATCAATGACCAGGCCATGCTCGTCAGCGAATACCAGAGCGCATGGGCTTCGTTCCGGCAGGACAAGCATTTCAACCCGGACGAGATCGGCTATATGCTCACGGTTTACAACAACCTGATCAGTACCAGCCTTAAAAACCTGAGCGATCTGTCCATGATCATTACGGACAGCCAGCTGCGAATGAGCGATGCCGAGCGGCTGGCCGCCATTGACCGGATCTATACCGGCGGACACGGGCAGCTTTCGTTCCTGCGCAGCTTCAATGACCAGAATTTCCGCATTGCCGTGCAGCGCGCCGCAGAAGAAAATGACAGGCAATCCATTAAAAACTTATACGGTATCCAATAATCTTATGAAAAAGAAAGTAACCAGGGTTATCCTGACAGCCGCTTGTGTTCTGCTCGCACCCGCCTTAACCTTCGCCCAAAGCGGCGGCGTGGCGGATGACCTGCAAAGTTTGCAGGGCGTGCTGGACGGCCTGTATAACCAGATGATGCCGATGTGTTCAGGGATGATCAACGTAGCGCAGGGCATCGCCGGCTTTGGCGCTTTGTGGTATATCGCTTCCCGGATCTGGAAACATATCGCCGCGGCAGAATCCATTGATATTTACCCACTGCTCAGGCCCTTTGCCATTGGCTTCTGCATCATGTTCTTCCCTTTTGTGCTGAGCCTGATGAACGGCGTGCTGCAACCCTGTGTCAGTGCCACCCAAAATATGGCCACTAATTCCAACCAGGCGATTGCAACCTTACTGGCCAACCAGGCCATTCCGGCAGACCCACAGCAGCAGGGTGCAACCACGATGAATGGCGATCCCGATAAATGGTACCAGTACAGCCATCCGGACGGAACTAACACGACAACGCAGACGACCACGTTGTCTGACCAGTTTTCCGGATGGGGCTGGAAGAACATGATTAAAAAAGCGATTGCAGAGTTGCTGAATGTGCTGTTTGAAGCTGCCGCGCTGTGCATTGATACGATACGGACCTTTAAACTCATCGTGCTGGCGATATTAGGGCCTCTCTGTTTCGGGCTATCCGTCTTTGACGGTTTCCAGCACTCTATGAAGCAGTGGATCGCCCGTTATGTGAATGTCTATATGTGGCTGCCGGTAGCGAATGTCTTCGGCGCTATTATCGCCAAAATCCAGGTTAACATGATCCAGCTGGAACAATCCGGCGGTTCGGCTAACCCGCATTTCGGCGATACAAACGGGGCTTACCTCATCTTTATGGTCATTGGTATCGTCGGCTATTTCACCGTGCCGGGGATCGCTAATTATATCATGAATGTCGGCGGCCATGCCCTGTTCAGCAAGACCAGCGCGCTGGCTTCGATGGCTACCTCCTATATCAGCGGCGCAATGATTCAAAGTTTTAGCCAGGGCGGCGGCAAAACCAATACACAGGGAGCAACAGGTTCTTCCGCCAGCAATGGCGGCAATGCGCCGCCGATCAAAGATAAACTTTCGGGCAGTGGCGGCAGCAATACGGAAAAGAAGACCTGACCGCCTCCAAACACTTAAATGGCAGGAAAACGAAAAGATGAAGAAAGGAAAACCATGTTTAAGAAAATAAAAAATATAGAAACTGCTTTTCAGCATGTGCGGGGTTTCACTATCGTGCTGATCATCGGGAATTTTATCACGCTGTGTTATTATGAATATTCGCGGGAAAAGCTGATCAGCAGCGTCCAGAACAAGCTGTATATCCTGTATAACGGAAAAGCGCTGGAAGCCTTCGCAACCGGGAGAAAAGACAATACCGGCGTAGAGGCGCGCGACCATATCAAAACTTTCCACGAGTTGTTTTTCACCCTTGACCCGGATGACAAGGTCATCCAGGCGAACCTGACCAAGGCACTGTACCTGGCAGATGAGTCGGCCAAGAAGGAATATGACAACCTCACTGAAAACGGCTATTTCGCCAATATCATCGCCGGGAACATCAGCCAGCGGATCACCATCGACAGCGTTTCGGTAGACCTGAACACCTATCCCTATAGCTTCAGGTGCTATGCGACGCAAAGCATTATCCGCACAACCAGTACGGTGACCAGGGACCTGATCACGCAGGGCGAACTGCGCAACGTCTCCCGCAGCGGCAACAACCCGCACGGCTTCCTAATCCAGCGATGGGAGACCATCGAAAACAAAGACCTGAAAATTGTAAACCATTAATAAAATAGGACATATGAAACCAATAACATTAACACCAAAAATGGCGCGGCAGCGGAAGCTGATGCTTTTCCTGCCGCTGATCGTTTTGCCTTTCCTGACCCTTTTTTTCTGGGCGATGGGTACAGGCAAAGCAAGCCCGGTTAATACCGGATCCGGTAAGGGGTTCAACAGCCGCTTGCCGGATGCCAAATTGAAAGACAACAGCGCGCTCAACAAGATGAGCTATTATGACAGGGCCGAGCTGGATTCCAATAAGCTCCGGCAGGAAATGAAGAGCGACCCTTATTATAAACAGCGGGGCGGGACGGATACGGCTGGCCTGCATTTCCCTGCAGGAAATGCCGCATTGGCGGGAACTCAAAATGGCCTTCATCTCCGGGCAGCCCTGGCGGGAACAGGTAGCGATCCGGCATCGGAAAATGCAGCAAAAGTTTACCAAAAGCTGGCGGCCCTGCAAACGGCGATCAATAAGCCGGCTGTTCAGGCGGGTAGCCCGGCTGGGTTCAGCATAGCCGACCCAGTGCCTGCAAAGAAAGTTAGCCAGCAACAATCGCAGCCGGCCACGGAAGACCCTGAACTGCAACAGATGAACGGACTATTGGAAAAGATCCTGGACATCCAGCATCCCGAAAGGCTGAAACCGCAGCCCAACAATAAGCCGGATACATCTGCAAAGCGCTTCCGGGCTATACCTGCAGTGATCGACGGTAACCAAAAAGTCACCCAGGGGACGGTTGTACGGATCAGGTTGCTGGATACGATTACGATTAATGGGCAGCTGATCCCGAAAGGACAATTGATCTATGCCAGCGGCAGCCTGTACAACCAGCGGATGGCTATCAATATCAGGCTGATCCATATTGGCTATGAGATCATCCCGGCAAACCTAACAGTATATGACATGATAGACGGGCTGGAAGGCATCAGTGTGCCGGAAGCGGTTACGGGTGACGCGGTCAAAGACGGCGCCGATGAAGGCCTGCGCAGTATGGAACTGATGAGCATGGACGAGTCAATGGGTGCCCAGGCGGCAACGGCGGGCATTAACGCAGCAAAAGGTTTATTCTCCAAAAAGATCAAACGTGTGAAGGGCAAGCTAAAGGGTGGGCACCCGCTGTTATTGCGGGTCAACAAAAAGCTATAACCGAAGCCCATCGCAAGAAAATAAGACCGGATGACGGGGAAATGTACCTGGCAGTCCGGGCAAGTTCAAGTAAAGTTTAACGATTAAAATGCAATCATTATGGAAGTTAACATGAAAAATTATGATTACCTGAAGAACCAGGTAAAGTTCCTGGGATTCGGTGAAAACCTGGACAAGGGGATTAAAGAAAAGATGGAGGCGGGCGAAGAAAAGTTCACGATCCCGCATCAGACTAAATTCGGGCAGGATGAAGTTTCCTCAACGCTGCACTTCGGCAAGTCAAAGGAAAGCGACCTCTATTTCCTGAACGGTTTCGATCTCGCGTTGAAGCAACCGGGTAAGGACGACGTGCTCACGCAATCTTATTTTGTCGGCAAGGATAACAATTACACGCTGAAGGAAAGGTATAATATGCTGGACTCAAGGGCGGTGTTCAAGGAACTGAACAAGCTGGAAGAGGTCGGTGAAGGCGATAAGAAAAAGCTGGTCGCCAGCGAGCAGACCTATAAGTCCTGGAAAGACCTGGACTTCAAGCAAACCGACAAGTACGGTAATTTCCTGCCCAAAACGATGTTCTGGGACCATGTCAAAGTCCTCGAAAAGTACCCGATCAAAGAACTGGAAACCCCATATGACAAGTCCCGGCTGATAGCGTCACTGGAAAAAGGCAATCTTTCCAAAGTAACGCTGATCAAAGACGGGCAGGATGTACAGGGCTTTATAGCTGCTAACCCCCGCCAGGACCGCTTTGATTTTTATGATAGCAATAAGCAGCGCCTGGAAGTTAAGCAAATCGCAAAGCAGACTCAAAAACAGGAACAGGGTAACAACCTCTCGGTTCAAAAGCAGGGAGATGCTACGGTGGTGCAAATGCCAGTCAACCAGGATCAGCAAAAGGAAGGGCAGGCAGCGTCGCAAAAAAACGACAATAAAGCGGCAGAGAAAGCCAATCAGGGCAGGCGAAACCGCATGAAGGTTTCTTAAAACAATAACACGGGCATGGATGCAATGAAGCCGTTATCGGACTTTTTCACTGCGATTGAAAAGGATGCGCGCATAAGTACCACCCATATCGGTATTTATGCCGCATTACTTCAATACTGCGTGGCAAATAAAGGCGCAAACCCAATTTCAGCTTTCAGCCATGAAATCATGCGTATCGCCAAGGTTTCGGCCCAGGCGACCTACCACCGGAGCGTGAAGGACCTGCATGCTTTCGGCTATATCCGTTATGAGCCCTCTTTCAAGCGCAATAGCAGAAGCAAGGTGTACCTGCTGCTTTAGCGGCCGGTTTTATTAATGTAATAAGTGAGTGAGATGAGTGTGGAAGTAGTAACCAAAGAAGACTTGCAAATCTTTCGTCAGGATTTGCTGAATGATATTAAATCCCTGCTGGGTAAGAGTGACCCGCAGGTAAAAGAATGGCTGAAAGCCGCAGAAGTAAGGAAGCTCTTAAAAATTTCCGCCGGTACGCTGTTAACGTTGCGCGCGACGGGCAAGCTGCAATATTCCAAAGTCGGCGGCACCTATTACTATCGTTACCTGGATATACAAAGCATGCTGGCTAAGGGAAGTGAGGGCTATGAATAGCCAGCTGATTTTTAACGAAGTATTCAGGGCCATGGCTGCCGACCAACGGATCACGGTGTGGCATTTCAGTATCTATATGAGCCTGCTGAACAAATGGCTGCTGAACGGATTGGTTAATCCGGTGTCGATTTCCCGCAGGCAGATCATGGAACAGACGCATATCGGCAGTATTGTGACTTACCATAAATGCATCAGGCAATTGAGGGATTTTGGCTATATCACCTATCAGCCGTCCTATAACCCTTTTATCGGGAGCTACATCAGTTTATTGGTACCTCCCCGAAGCCAAAGCGAGATCATGCCGTGTTAATTACTTAAGCCGGCGAGCTTTTCAGCTACCGCGCGCAGCAGGCCAATATCCTGTGTGCCGGAAAGATTTGCTGTCTCCGGCCCGATGAGCGCCCTGTAGCCGCCCTCTTCGTCAGGCTCAAAAACAAAGGTTGTTTCATCAATCAGGACGGCAATGCGGTGGGTATATCCCCACCGCTCGAACCGAGCTTTAAATTCGTGTTCAGTTCCCTGGTAGCTTACCGGCAGATTAAACGGTTCATTCATAATTAGAATTTGATCTTTTCCGGGTCGGTCACGATAATCTCAGGCTTGCCTTTGTAATCGATCACCTCGCCCTCCACCGTTATCATTTTATCCGCTAACTGAATTGCCAGGTCTTTAGCTTTGCCTTTCATAGCAATGGTCAGCAACTGGTTCGGGTAAGCCGCGCCTAAGTTCACCAATACCATGCTGCCTATATCTTTGCTGCTGTACACTTTGCCCTGAACACTTACCGTTTTACCGACAGCGTTTTTGACATCTTCCAGCTTCACTGATGCAACAACTTCAGGGCCTGCGGCCGGCAAAGAAGCGGTTACAACAGCTACCTTCACCTGCTCATTATTGAGCAGTTTATTCAGTTCACCTGCCAAACGGATACCGGCCTGATCAATTCTTTTACGAATAACCGGAATATATTGCTGATAGTAAGCCTCGTTTATTTCCTGACCCGGTTTTACGTGTGCATACAGCTCGCTGCTGATCTGGTAACTTTCCCAGATCCATTCCATCGGACTATCCGATTGCCATTGGCGGATCTGCGCAGGGGTGGCCACATCGTAATTTTTTGCAATATCTGCTTCGCTCAAGCCCTCATGGTCGATCAGCTTGCTGTCCCAAAGGCTGTGCAGGTTGGTACCCTGGTTATCGAAACGCACCTGTATGGTATTACCGCCTTTATCTTCCTTGCGGCTGATGTGCATTGGCTGATGCGCATCGCCGACCAGATGGATCAGGTATTTCAACGCTTCATTTTTTTGGTCTGCTGTAAGGCTTTTATCTTTCAGGTTAGCTTCCGCCTTCAGGATCGCGCTGTAAACGTTGTTATCGCTCTCGCTTACGAATTTGACAAATTGCTCATGTGTCAGCCCTAATGGTAAGTTTAAAAAATGCCAGGGTGCGGTCGTGTTATTGCGGGTTTCGTCGGCCCAGGTCGCGACATCGGCCATGCTTTCACCTTTGAGATAAGCCGAAACGACGTAGGCCGTGTTACTGGTCAGGTGCTTTTGAGCAATGGTCGCTATGGCACGGTGGCCCTTAAAACCCCATGAAATTAATGCTATGGATACGCCTGTCAGGCAAAAAATGAACAGTTTCTTCATGCTGCGAATATAAATGGACTATAGTTTAAATTTAATATACTGTTTGTAAAATATCAGATAACCAGCCTGAAGGTAAGATTAATCCTTGCTTTCATGGGCTTACCTGATTTGGCGATCCGGTGCTCCCAGTGTTCCTGCAAGCCGCTCTTCATCAACAGGAAAGAACCGTGTTCCAGCAGGACGGAATATTTCTCGCTGTGATTTGCCTTGCTGCGGATATCAAAGCTGCGTACCTGGCCGAAACTTACTGACGCGATAACCGGCTGGCTGCCTATAATGCTTTCCTCGTCACTGTGCCAGGCGACCGAATCATTGCCATCGCGGTAATAATTGAGCAGTATGCTGTTGAAAGTGCTCCCTGCCAATGCTTCGGCTTTCCCGCGGATGGCCAGCAGTTCCGGTGTCCAGGGTAAAGTCCCCGAAATGCGTTCAGTATCCCCGTACCAGCAGGTCAGGCGCGGCGTCAGGTATTCTTTGTCCCATAGTTTCTGCGTGGTCTGCTTCCAGGGCGTTTCCCGGATGAGTTTTTCCAGCAACAGATTGCTTTCAACTTCATCCAGCAGCGCCGGGCGGTATTCCAGTAAATGTGCAGGCAGGCCCTTACTTTGTCCTGCCGGTGGAAATAATGCCAGCTGTTCCATCGTTGAGTTCCTCTTCTTTTTTACCATATAACCGGAAAGCTTCTTCCGGATACAGGATCGAATCCTGCGGCACTTCTTTTACATACAGTTCTGTTTCTATCAAAGAGCTGAAAAAGAAATCGACCGTCTTTTTCAGCTCTTCCAGGCTGATTTCGGCCAGCGATAAAAACACAAATATCCTTTCCGGGACGAACCCTCCTTTTATTTTGTAGAGCGTTCCCAGGCAGTAAGCAGCGTTTTCCGACAGTGCTATTCTTCCTTTTTCCGTTATCTGCACCCGCAAACAGCTCTGTTCATCCGTTATTAGGGTGCCGTTTTCTGCTGTTAAAACCTGATAAGCCATCGTTCACTCTTTTATGTGCTACAAATTTATGCTAAAAAAATTAGTATTTTAAAATGTATTTGATAATTTTGAAATCCTGTTTGAATCGAGATGAAAGTACCCGCTGATATCACCCATACTGAAGAGATGCTCCGTGAAGCCATGGAAATGCTGGACGATGTACAACGCTACATGGGTATGTTCCAGCGGCAGCGCTACGGCAAATTGAAAAGGCAGTTTGACCAGCACGAATCGCTTGGCAAAGAGCTGCAGACGGCGCTAAACGGAATCGATACCACTCAAAATTTAGATTGTAACCAGGGTTGAAGGAATATTCTCCGGGCAATCCCCGACTGCCCTTTATAAAAAGCTGCCTGGCTGACAAGTTTATTTCCAATATCGTTGTATTCTAAGTTATTTCCCGATATTTAAATGATCTAGATATTGATATATGGCCAGGTCTTATTTAATTTTTTTTCTAATAATGATTTGGTGGGCCTTTGCCGATGGGCAGCAGCGTGTGCTGAATACCCCTAAGATCTTATCTCTCAAAATAAAGGAAAGCACACCTGACACCAACCGGGTTAAACTTCAATTGCAGTTAGCGGAATATTACGTCTACAAGCCGGGCTATTTTAAAATCGATAAAGATACCGCTTTGGTTTACCTTGATCAGGCGCTGGCTTTAAGCACAGCAATTCATTCTGCAAAGTGGCGGAACGAAACATTGCTGCTGAAGGGTGATTGTTACCTTCAGCTGGATGACATCGGTCGCGGCGGCCCCTTTTTTTATCAGGTCATCGCATTTTACCATCAGCGGAACAATAAGCACGAAGAGGCGAAGGTCTGGGAAAGGTTCGGAGACAGCTTTACGCGCAATCCACGGTTGCAGGATCAAAAAATTGCTTGTTACCAGCAGGCCAGCGCGTTATACAGGGCAATCAATGAAAAGCTCAATGACATCCAGGTCTCTAAAAAGATTGCGGATGTCCACATGGTACAGGGCAAATACGACCTGGCAGAAAGCGAATTGCTCCAGGTGATCAAAGATTATAAGGCGGTCAATTTTAAGGAACTCCATTATACTTACGATTTGCTGGCCTCTGTGAACAGGCTAAAAGGTGATTTGCACCAGGAACTCTTTTATAAGCTTGAAGTGGTCAGCAGTATGGAGTCGACCGGTGATTATAAGGCTGCCACCTATTTTTATTACAACCTCGCGCAGACCTATTACGATCTTGGCTTTTTCGATAACAGCCTGGCCTATTATAGTAAAGCATTACCCTATAGCCTGAAGGAAAAGAATTATAACCGTTATTATGAAATATTGCGGGAAATCGTAAAAGTGCTGATCATACAGGGTAAATCCGGGGAGGCATTAAAGTTCCTGTATAGCAAGACCGCGGCTATTCCCCCACTAAATTTTAAGCAAAGGGACTGGATGGACGCCGCTTTCGGGAGTTGCTATGAAAAAATAAAGTTATATGAGAAGGCAGAGCAATACTATCTCGACATGGTTAAGATGGCGGACATTGATTATAAAAACCAGGGATTTGAAGACTACCTAAACAATTATAGCATTGTCAGCAATTTCTATGTGGCGACAGGGCAATATAAAAAAGCAGGCTTTTACCTGAGTAAATTGTTAAACGCTCCCCCCAACCTTATCCGGCCTTCGGCCATGAGCCAGATCCAGTTGATGCAGTTTAAGACAGACTCCGCTTTGGGAAAGTCAATTTCAGCGATGAAGCATTATGAATTATATAAAAAATTAAATGATTCGCTGTTCAATGCGACGAATAAAAAGCTTCTGGAAGAAGTGCAACTCAGGTATCAATCGGAGAAAAAGGACGCTGACCTGCTGTTGCAGTCAAAGGATATCCTGCTCCTGAAAAAGCAAAGCCAGCTGGAACAAAACCAGGTAGACCGTACCAGGGCTATTAAAAATGTAATTTTAGGCGGTCTGTTTATGGCCGTGGTGCTACTGGCTTTGAGCTATAACCGCTACCGGCTCAAACAACGCAAAAACATGCAGCTCCAGGAACAGCAAAAAATCATATCGGATAAAAATGTGGCGCTGGAAAAATTACTGCGGGACAATGAATGGCTGTTAAAGGAGGTCCATCACCGCGTGAAAAACAATTTGCAGGTCGTCATGAGCCTGCTCACCTCTCAATCCGCGCATTTGAAAGATGAGGTGGCGCTAAATGCTGTGCATGACAGCAGGCGTCGTATACAAACCATGTCGCTGATCCATCAAAAATTATACAATTCCAATAGCGTATCGGTTATCTACATGCCGGAGTATATCAATGAACTCGTAAATTATCTGAAAGACAGTTTCGAAGGCAGCAAGGCCATTTATTTCGATGTGCATGTTGCTCAGGTTTCTTTGGATGTGTTGCAGGCTGTACCTGTTGGTTTGATCCTGAACGAAGCGATTACCAATGCACTTAAATATGCGTTTCCACACACGGAGGAGGACAGTTTAGTCATCAGACTGACCGTTATTGCGGCAGATGAGCTGTTACTTTCCATCAGTGACAACGGACGCGGCCTTCCGGGGGACTTAAATGTGAATAAGCCGAACTCCTTTGGTATGAAATTGATGAAGGGCCTTACCGGCGACATTGGCGGAACATTCGATCTCACCTGTGATCACGGGACTACTATAAGCGTGGTGTTCCGTAAAGTACTAAAGGTTCCTCAGGAAACAGATAAATTACCCGACCTCCCGGACAACTAACAGGTCATTCCAATTGTCCATGGCTATGCAGGCCGTGTTAAGTTAATTGGGGGAACATTAAGCCAGGGGGCTCACGGCGGCAAAGCCGGAAAATAATTCTGTCCAAAGAATTATTAAAGCAGGATGCTGAAATATACTTATTCAAATTAAAGCACAGGAAGGTAATGCGAAAAATGCAGGACTGTTAATGACCGGCCGAATCATGACAGGTCGTGAACAGGCGGCTATAATTTTCGATATATCGACATTTAAATAACGTCCTCTAATTCAACATATTGATTATCAGATAAATAGTATCTGGTACAGGAATTGAAATTGCTGGTACGATGATTTAATCATTGTATTTATAACAGTCAGTAATATTCATATTATGAATAAGCAAATTTCGACCCTCGATATTCCAACTACAGTAAAAACGCATCTTTCCATGGTGGCGAAGCAAAGAGAGATACTGCCTGCAGACCAGGCACGGTTATTTCAGCAAGACTTTGCTATTTTAAAGAACACACCGGAGCTGAGCGGCTTCCAGCCGGTAAAAACCGATTACTATAATATTGCCTTATGCCTGAACGGCACCTGCAAAAAGACGGTAAGCCATTTTATTTTTGAGGTCTATCCTTCATCCATACATCTGGTATCGCCCGGGCATTTGCACTCCTATGATGAGCCCACCCATGACCTGCATCTTTACCAAGTGCTTTTCAAAAAGGAATTTCTTACGGAAGGCTTTTTTAAAGAAAACATCCTGGAGAATCTGCTTGAAGTAAACTCAGATTTTGCGCCCATCTACGGGATGTCTGAAAATGGCTTCCGGTCCATCAAAGCCATATATGAAAAGATAGATGAGGAGATGACGCAATCCGGTTCCTTCCATCTTCAGATCGTGAAACTGCTTTTGATTGAGCTCCTGTACGAAATGAACCGGGTTTGCGAGAAATGCCTGCTGGCTTCCAACCGTCACCTGAACAGGCAGTTTCAAATGGTCACCAAATTCAAAAAGCTGGTTGACGAAAACTATCATACGCTCAAAACTGTACAGGAATATGCAGACCTGTTATATGTCTCGGCAAAATACCTGACCCAGGTTGTCAAGAGCCAGATCGGCGAAAATGCGCTCTCCCTGATCCATAAGCGACAGTACCTTGAAGCCTGTTATTTGCTGACCACATCCTCATTGAGTGTAAAAGAGATTGCTGAAAAACTGGGGTTTGACAATAGCTCCCATTTCAGCCGCTTCTTCAAAAATTACAGCGGGACAAACCCCACATCGTTAAAGGCCAGCTAAGCTGATTTTATCCGGAACAGATGATTATTCGCTTTATACACCTGCCGATAGGAAAAATTGGATGCTCAAACGGAGTTATTGGAATTGATGCGCCTCTACCACCGGGATACCTTTGTATCATCATTTAAAAGGATAACATTATGAAAGCACTAGTTCAAATTTTAATGAAAGGAAAGGTCATCCTGTACTGCCTGGAGGGTATGCAAATTTTAACCATCATTTTCAAATAAAAGACCAAAACCGAACAATTAACATATATCTATTTAACAAAAATCAAAAAACGTAACATCATGAAAACTTTAAAAACCACATTAATTTTAGTATCACTTTTCTCAGGATTATCATTCGCAGCTAAAGCACAGGACACCACCAAATCAGCCAAATCGGTTAGCTACGGATCCGGCATTATTTTAAGCGCAGGTGCCGAAGCGGGCCTTCCGGTAGGTAAATTGCATAACAATTACAACTGGTCTTTCGGCGGTTCGCTGGAAGCTGACTTCCCGATTGTGAAGAATCAGGTTTATGCCACTTTAAACGGAGGTTATGATAATATCCATCACAACGGCAATTCTGATTTGAAGGACATCCAGGAAATTCCTGTTATGGCCGGCATCAAATATTTCCCGATAAGCCGTTTTTACATACAGGGCCAGGCAGGCGCGTCTTTTCTGACTGACCACTCGAATTTAAACGCGGATAAATCCACCACATTCGTCTATGCGCCGCAGATCGGCACGCTGATTAATATAGGCAAGTCAAGTTACATTGACGCCGGGATTAAATTTCAGGGTGACACCAAGTTCCTGGACAACGGTAAAAGCAATAATTACCTGGGCTTAAGAGTAGCCTATGCATTCTCGCTCTAATTAACGCAGCGATAGTTGAAAGGGCAGGTTGGGATCAACCTGCCCTTTTTATTTACGGTCCACCCGAGATTAACCCCAGCGAGTAAGGCCTATTCCGGATGAATACGGGCACATCGGTTTTTCCATACCGCGCATGACGATTTTAACCCAGGTTAAACTTTCCGGCGCCATTAAGCAGCACCTTTGTAGTGGAATTTACACCATAGAAATTTAAAAAATAAAAACATGAAAAATATAGCAGTTGGGGACTTGATTCCCTCTTTCGTACTGGAAGACCAAAAAGGAAAGATATTTGATACCAAGGATTATGTCGGAAAAAATAAAATGATCATTTATTTCTACCCGAAAGACGAGAGCGCAGTTTGTACAAAGGAAGCCTGCGCTTTCAGGGACAGTTTCAGTGAATTCACCGATGCAGGTGCGGTCGTTGTAGGCATCAACTCCGGTTCAGTCACAAGCCACAATGATTTCGCGCTGAAAAACAGGCTGCCATTCCAGCTGTTAAGTGACCCTGGCAATAAGGTGCTGAAGCAGTTCGGCATCAAACCCTGGTTGTTTTTAACCGGCAGGGAAACATTCGTAATAGGTTTGGATGGAAAGGTTGCCTTTAAGTACCGGGCGTTTTTGGATGGCAGCAGCCATTCTGAAGCCGTGACTCAATTTCTCAACCAGGGCTAATCAAAAGCCTGGTTTCACCCGGCGCAATGAAACTGATCATTTCCTGACTAACAGGAAGACAAAACAGAAAACCCGGCATTTGCGTCAAGGGTATACCGGGTTTTCTATTGCTGATGGCAACGCAGTTTCCTCTGCCGGGATTGCCGGTTGAACTTCCAGGTAACCCGGGAAAAAAAGTTTAAGACGGAATTATTTTCCATATACCATTAGCAGTTTACGGATCAGTTCAGGCAGGATTTCAGCAATGGGCCGTAAGAGGAATTTTTCAACCGCAATAATGCCTTATCTTTCATTCGCCGGATACAAACGACGGTAATATTCAGCCTGCGGGCTATCTCGTCAACCGGTAAAGGAACCGTAAGGTTCAGGCCAAAATAGAGGGTGATTATTTCTCTTTCCCTGGCATTCAATATGGAAAGCGAATTGCTCACCGCGTGCTGTTGCGCCTCCTTTTGCATTGTCTGATCTATGGCGTAGTCTTTTGCAGAAATCAGGTCATGCAAAGTGCTGCCTGATTCATTATTGACCGGTTTATCCAGCGATACTTCATGTACGGAAAAGAACATCAGTTCTTCCATTTTAGCGATATC
This sequence comes from Bacteroidota bacterium, assembly GCA_030775685.1. Lineage (GTDB taxonomy): Bacteria > Bacteroidota > Bacteroidia > Sphingobacteriales > Sphingobacteriaceae > Mucilaginibacter. The sequence goes on along the minus strand of JALYIP010000036.1, from coordinate 100,002 downwards.
GACGTTCAGGTATTCGGCAACCTCCTCAACGGAAGGCTCCCTGGTAAAGTTTTGCTCCAGCGTTGCCTTCCCTTTATTGAACTTTCCCATTAACGTGGCAAAGCCATAGGGCAGGTGAACTATCCTGGATTGTTCGGTTACTGCTATCTGGATAGCCTGTCTGATCCACCAGACGGCGTAGGAAATGAACCGGCAGCCCTGCGTTTCGTCAAATTTGGCGGCAGCTTTGATGAGCCCTACATTCCCTTCGTTGATCAGGTCACTGATAGATACGCCCCGGTTCTGATATCTTTTCGCAACGGAAATGACGAACCTGAGGTTGCTCGTTACCAGGCGGTTGAGCGCTGCCGTATCCCCTCCCTTTATTTTATGGATCAGCTCCTGTTCTTCAGCGGCGGAAAGCAGCCCGATTTTCTTTATATCGTTAAAGTACCGGCCGAGCGAATCGTCGTCGTGGTTTGTATAAGATGGTGAAATATTTAAGGCTCTCATAAGTTCAAAAATGCTGGTGTTGGTTTTGTCTCCGGCTGACCGGTTTGATAGCTACTGTTGCCGGATAGGGGAACCTGCTCTCCGGTAATGGCCGATGCACCATCATATTTCAAACGGATCAGAAGATTTACTGTCAGGAATAAACATGATATAAGCGATAACCAGTACACAGATAACCCCAATTATCTTCGTGATGTAAAAGACCAAGCTGTCCATAACAGTATTATTTATCTGACTGACCCCATTGACAGTCGCTTGCTATTTTCAAATAGGATACCAATAGTTAATTATTTGATAATAAACCAACTATAATATTTCGCTTAAACTTAAAAATGGTATATCGTGATTTTCACAGGTGTATTAGCGAAATACAGTTTTTTCCGGTGGCCGGTACCGCGGGAGAATTTGGACTTGATTTTCAATAGTTTACAGCTGTTGCGGTCCGCGACTGCGGCAGGTCAAACGGCCGGTGCCATTCAGGGGTGCGGGTTCAGCTACGGACAGGGGAAACAAAATGACCCGCAACACAAGGGGAAATTTCCTTTGTATGCGGGCCAATTGTTATTGCCTTAAAAAAACTAGCGTTTCCCCAGCAGTACCTCGGCCATGAATTCGCCGATCATCAGGGTTGGGGCGTTGGTATTTGCGGTCGGTATTTCGGGCATCACCGATGCATCCGCTACGCGGAGTCCTTTGATGCCGTGAACCCTGAGCCTTTCGTCAACAACCGCTTCCGGCCCGTTTCCCATTGCGCAGGTTCCGACCGGATGGAAATAGGATATAACGGCATCTTTCAGGAAGTCCCTGATCTGCGCGCTGCCGAGGTGTTGGGATGGTGCTATCCATTTTTCAATTTGCTCTGCAAAAGCCGGCTCTTCCACCAGTTTCATACATAACTCTACGCCGCTGGCCAGGGCCTCGAAATCCGCTGCATTCTCCAGCAGGTTTGGCTGGATCTCCAGCGGGCCGTTATACTGGTCCGTCTGCATTTTAAGATAGCCTTTACTGCTGACACCTACCAGACCGACAAAAATGCCGAATGAATTTTCAGGGATCGGGTGCGTGCTCATTATCTCGGGTGTTTGAACGGGTGCTTCAATAGGGATCAGCATCAGGTCCGATTTGGCCGCGTCAGCTTTGCTTTTCCAATAAATGATGGTGCCCCCAAGGTTATTATGCAGCTCTCCGAGCAGCTGCTTCGCCTTAAATGTCAGCTGTAGCATGGGGTGATCCTGCAGGTTTCGCCCCACTCCCGGGAGGTCAACGGTGCTTTCGATGCCCAGAGCCTTTAATTCCTCTTTAGGACCGATGCCTGAAAGCATCAGGATCCGGGGGCTTTCGAATGTACCTGCGGACAATACCACTTCAGTTTTCGCTGAAACCTCATAAGTCCGGCCATTTTTAATGTAAGTTAATCCGGTACACTTATCACCGGCGAGGATCAGTTTGGTCACTGCCGCTCCTGTAATCAACGTTAGGTTTTCATGGTGCAGTACAGGTTGCAGATAACCGTTGAAGGCACTGCAGCGGCGGCCGTTTTTGATCGTCATGCTTGTCGGACTAACGGAACCTGGCGACCTGCTGTTCATATCTGTCTTATAAGGAATGCCATAAGATTGCGCAGCTTCCTGTGCAGCTTTATCAATAAAGTGCAGTTCTGTGGGTAAGGTCAGGTGTATCGGGCCACCGGTTCCATGAAAATCGGATGCTTCCCCGGTCCAGTTTTCTGTTTTCTTAAACAGCGGCAGCACTGATTCAAAATCCCATCCCTTGTTACCGTCTTTTGCCCACCTGTTATAATCATCTTCGTGGCCCCTTGCCCATATCATGGCATTGATACTGCTGCTGCCACCGACCATTTTTCCGCGGGGCGCAATCAACGCACGGTTATTGAGCGCTGCTGAAGGTGCATAGGAATAACCATAATCGTGCGCCGTTCCAATGTTATTCAGCCACATTAATGGATTGTTTACGGTTTCTTCGTTCTCCAAAAGCTCGCCTGCCTCCAGCAATAGTACCTTCGCATTAGTTCCGTCTAACAGGCGTCTTGCCACTACGCAGCCCGCAGAGCCGGCTCCGACAATGATGTAATCGTACCGTGCAACTGCTGCATCCTCACTCTTTATAGCTTCTTTGATTTTGTCCATGACTTTTCAATTTGATAAAAATCAAAAGTCAGTTTTGGATATGTGGTATGCATTCACCTATGTTAAAAAAGGAAAATCAGGTACAATAAAATAGATAATTACATCTATAAATGTGAATAACCAGTGTTGAGAAAAGCGCGGCGCGCAATTAGTCATGCCATCGTCTAATTTACATTATGTCTGTATTCAGGTGAATTATTGAGGCGTTTTTAATATACGTTTGCAAAATATCAAAATGAACAGGACTTTTTCAGGACCCTTCGCTTTGATTAAAAAAGACAAAATTATCTATTATATAAGCATTATTAAAAAGCCATGAAAAAACCAAGTCATTTAACGCTGATATTAATTTTAGGGGCACTGACCGCGCTCGCCCCGTTTTCTGTGGATATGTACCTTCCCGGATTTCCCGGAATTGCAAAGGATTTTCATATCAGTACCGCAAGAGTCACCCTGAGCCTTTCCAGTTTCTTTCTGGGCATATCCCTGGGTCAGGTGATATACGGCCCGCTGATCGACCGTTTCGGCCGTAAGAAGCCTTTATATTTCGGGTTATTCCTGTATCTTATTGCATCCGCCGGCTGTTATTTCGCGCCATCCATAGAGGTCCTTATCGGGTTAAGGTTTGTGCAGGCTATTGGTAGTTGCGCTGCCGGTGTGGTTTCCATTGCAATGGTCCGGGATCTGTTTCCTATTGAAGACAATGCTAAGATATTCTCCCTGCTGTTATTAGTTTTGGGCGCTTCGCCTATGGTTGCGCCGACTATCGGCGGATTTATATCTGCGGCGTTTGGTTGGCAGGCCATTTTTGTCGTGCTGTTCTTTATCGCATTGTTTATTTTTATCACGGTATATGCCGTCCTTCCTGAAACCCACCAGCCGGACAAAACCTATTCGTTAAAACCCGGCCCGATTATACTCGGATTTTGGCAGGTAATCACGGAGCCTCAGTTCTTTACCTATGCCATTGGGGGCGGAATAGCCCTGTCCGGTTTGTTCGCCTATGTATCAGATTCCCCTACGATCTTTATGATCGGGTATCATGTGTCTAATGGTGCTTTTGGTTGGATATTTGCCTTTCTCGCTATTGGATTTATCGGAACAAGTCAGTTTAACCAGATTTTTGCCCGTTATTTTAAACCCGATCAGATCGTTATCGGCGCTTTGACCTGCATGGTTATTGTCAGCGCAATTTTATTGTTTGGCCTAGAGCATGGCTGGTTCGGAATGATTGCCACCGCGATATTCATTTTTATTTGCCTGGGCTGCATTGGTATTCTCAATCCAAATACGGCTGCGCTATCCATGGCTCCCTTTGAAAAAAATGCAGGTTCTGCGGCCTCTTTATTCGGGCTGGTTCAATGGGGGATTGCCGGTCTGTCTTCCATTGCGATTAGTTTGTTCAAGAGTGATACGCCCATTCCTTTAGCTGAAATCATGACAGGAACGGCGGTGCTTTCGCTGGCGATTATTGTCATCGGCAGAAAAACAATCAAACACCGGGTCGTCATGCCTGACGGCAAACTGCAGGTGGTTTAATCGTTGCTGTTTTATTAACGAAATTATTCCTGGCGGGCCTTGTTGTCCTGCTGCAACCCGGTACAGGGCGGGATCTTTAACCGATGCCGGAGCTGATACTGATCTGCCCGGCTCGCGGAAATACGGGTCAAATAAAACGTCCCCGAAACTGCCTCGGGCAGCTTCGGGGACGTTTTTAGCTTTATCAGGCTTTTGCTGCCTGTATCAGGCGCTCTTTGTGCAGCACCGCCCATTCCCGGAAAGTAATCGCCGGGGTTCCTGTAATAAAAGGAACTTCATTTCTGACTGTACCGATATAGCCCATCTCGCCGTTGCTTACCTGCCTGGTGAATTCTATGGCACCTTCTGCATACCAGTTTTCCACCGGCACGCTGCCGCTGGTGAAGACGGCTTTAAATTCCTCTGGTGATAGGATATCACCTGTGATCTCCTGGCCGAGCACTTCAGTAAGGATTGCGGAGATGTCGAATGCATCCAGCACTTCTGTACTCATCCAGTAATCCTTTCCGCCGTGTTTCAGCGGGCCGTCATTTAATACCGTTGCGGCCACGCTGGCGATATCAGCTCCGGCCACCCAGCCCATTCTTTGCTTCCCCCAGTAGGTCGAGAATTTGCCATTCTTCGGCGCGAAAAATGCCAGGATGTTTTCCATGAACATATTCGGGTGAAGATTGGTCCAGAACAGGCCGCTGGTTTTTATATAACTTTCAATCAGCTGATGCCAGGCAAAATGGGGATCGGTGCAATCCCACTCGCCAAATATACCGAGATGGACGATATGGGCAACCCCGGCTTTTTTAGCAGCATCTACCAATATCTTACTTTGCGTCAGCATGGCCACGGTATAACCCGTTAATAAGAATACCCGGTCAACTCCGGCAAGCGCCGTTCCAAAACTTTCCGGTTTATCCAAATCCAGATAAACGGCATTCTTTCCGGATGCGGCTAATCTTATGACCTCCTCCTGCCTGCGGGAACTCACCCGGACCTCGACGGTCCCCAGCGCTTCCAGTTTTTCTACAATCAGGCTTCCGATTTGCCCAGTTGACCCTAAGACGAGTACAGTGGGTAATTTTGCATTTGATACCATTGTTTTTCTATTAAGCTTACGACATTAATGATTTCAGGTTTTATGTCCTGAATTTGAATTCAATTTAAATTTCCGGACTGGTAAAGCGGGGCGCATGCCGGCACCATGTGTCGATTTCATCCGGTGCCGGCACCTTCCTGCTGTTGAATGGAAATGTCCGCGCAAATTAGCAAATTCGCCTGCCGGATCAGTTTGGTGGATGTCATAAAATAGATAATTTTATCTATTTTACAATCATCTTCAGTTTGTTCAGTTGAATCTTCAGTAGATTTGCCTTAACAACAAACTCAAATTGACTTAAAATATGGAGCAGCATTCACCGGGTATAGATACTGTCAGCGGCCGGCATCAATTCCTCAGGACTATTTTGTCTTTTTCTCTGATCCCGCTTTCCGGTTTCGCGACTGATATTTATGTACCCTCCATGCCTGCCATGGCCATGCAGTTACATGTTTCCTCCTCGGTGATCCAGTTCACTTTAGTGGTATTCATGGTCAGTTACGGCATCGGGCAGGTATTTGTAGGCAGCCTGCTGGACAGCTTCGGTCGTTACAGGCTGGGAACCGCTGCACTTTTGCTTTTTGCTGTGGCGAGCTTTGCCATTGCCTTGTCGCAGGATATTTTCCTGATCCAGGCGATGCGTATTTTGCAGGGAATTTCGGCTGCCTTTATCGTGGTCAGTAAAAGGGCATTTTTTATCGATACCTTTAGGGGGGAGCAGCTCAAGCATTACACAAGCCTGTTTTCTATTATATGGGCAACGGCTCCTATCATCGCGCCTTTTATCGGCGCATACCTGCAAAGGTTATTCGGGTGGCACTCCAATTTCTACTTCCTGGGCCTGTACACCTTAATTGTCATGGCATTTGAGCTGTATTATGGCAGGGAATCCCTGCTGGTCCGCCAGCCGTTTCAGGCCAAATCAATTTTATTGGCCTATCTGCATGTGGTCAGTACCTTGGATTACGTACTGGGGCTGGTCATTGTATCACTTAATTACGCTATGCTGGTCATTTACAGCATGAGCAGCCCGTTTATCATTGAGCACCATTATCACCTGGGATCGCTGATCACGGGTTATTGTTCCCTGTTGTCCGGCATATCGTTTATGGCGGGCGGTATCATTTCGAAAGTCTTTATCAGTAAACCCTTCAACAAAAAAATGCTTGTGGCGCTGGGCCTGCAGGTACTGGTTTCGGTCGCCATGCTGGGTATTGCCGGGCCCAAATCCAATATCTATTCCTTTATGGGTTTTACCCTGTTTATACACCTGTTGTCGGGGTTTATGTTTAACAATGTATTTGCCTATTGCCTGCAACGCTTCACCAAAACAGCGGGTATTGCCAGCGGTATAACCGGCGGTGCTTTATATGTCTTAACTTCCGTATTCAGTTATGGGCTGGCTAATGCCATGAAGATCGGTAACCAGCAAATGCTTGCCTGTGCATTCGTTGTCCTGGCTTTATTCACGGGCATAACCTATTATGGATTCAACCGGGCTAAAGAAAACATACCCGTATTAAACTGATGGATTTCATCTTGTTTTGTGCACCGGCCGGAGCGCAGGCGATCTTTTAGAGGGATGTCTGCATTCGCTTTTACGTTAGCCGGTGCAAGGGACAAATAAGATGAGGCAAAGGCATTTAAGCGATAATCATTTTGCAATGGATATGCTCCTGCAAAAGATCAAATTGCTTCAGGTGATGCGAAAAATGTTTTCCCTGCCAGATGAGCCATTCCTCATAATTCAACGGACCGAAAAGCGGGTGCATCGCCGTGGTTCCGGGGATCGTAAAGCAGCTGTCAAAGTCGTCCAGCTCCGTAAAAAGCTGGGCAATAGCCCGCTCCAGCGTCGGGTAAATAAAATAACCGGGAAGATCCCCGGCATAATAATTTTTAGGTAAAATGACATCGCTGTAGATCATGATCTGTTTACCTTTTTCCGCTTCTTCAGGCGATATGGCGTATTCACGGTTTTTTTTGCCGTTTGTCCAGGTAACCTCATCAACCAAATGTTCGACCATCTGACGCGGATTCATTTTTCCCCATAACGGTTTCTTTTCCAAACGGAGCATCTCAAGCCGTTCGCGCAATTCACTTCTGTCAATGATAAAGTCTGATATATCCATCTTTGATTAATTTAATAAACAGGCACGTTTATAGTTTCGCTCCGCAACTTCAGCAAAGCTGACGGGCTTGCTTTTACAATTTGGAGACCAGTAATTAAATATTTGATTGCCAACAATATAAGCTTAACAGAAGTTGATAGCAGTCACTAAATTTCGTAAATCCAATCGGGACTTAACTTTATTTAGGAACTTCAGCGATAAGAAGCTATGCTGATTTACCGGATCGGGACATGCGCCCTGCCGGCATCCTGCCCGGATAGGCATCACGGGGACAGCCGGCAAAGACGGCCGCCCGGGTGACGTCAATTTTTCCTGAAAAATATCCTGTTTTTAATTTACGGAACCCACCCTTTTCTCTTCGTCGGCTGCGCCGTTCTGATGCTGATGCCCGGAAACCTTCCTGTTGCCGATACTGTAGGTAAACGTCAGGTGCATAGTTCTCGAAGCGGGCCTGAGCTGCGTGTCAATGATATTTCCCTGGGCATTGCTGATGATGTGGTAATTCGCATTAAAGATATTGGACACCGCGAATTTGATGCTGGCTGTTTTATTAAATAAAGAATGATTGATGCCTGCATCGGTTCCGAACATCGGCTTGATCAGGTAATACCCGCTTTCATCCTGGGAGCTGTAACTGGTCATCAATTCTGCGTTGTATGTTTTTCCGATCCTGAAGCTTTGCGTTGTTTTGCCCTGAAAGGTCAATTGCCCCTTATCCAGATACCCGCTTATGCCGCCTGCCATCGTTTTTCCATAGATTCCGTTGAGATCCATATTGCCTGTCCACCAGCTGGTCAGCGTATAGGGAAAGTTAACATTCAGCGTATAGGACTGGTAATTATTCAGGTTAAGCGAAGTAATGACGGTCGCCTTTTTCAGCGTATCCGTCAGAAAAACATCGGAGATCACATGGTCGGTCCGCTGATAACCAAAGCCGACATTGATTAACTTATTATAGGTATAGTTCAACTGGAAGTTATTGCTGTATTCCGGGTTCAGGAAGGAATTCCCCTGGATATAGGTATACTCATCTACATAATAGATAAAAGGGTTCAGTTCGGCGTATCCCGGCCTGTTGGTTCTCCGGCTATAATTGAAGCTCAGCTCATCCTTTTCATCCAGGGTCTGGTTGATGGTCAGGTTCGGGAAGAAATCAAGGTAATGCCTTTTCACCACGGAATTTCTTGTCGTCAGGTCGCCCGACGAACTGGTATATTCCGCCCTTAAACCATATTCAAAGGAGGTGTTGGCGTAATGCTGGCTTAGGTCAGCATAGGCGGCGCTGATCTTTTCATTGTAAAGGAACTGATTGGTTTTCGTGGTATCGTTTACAAAGGCCCCGTTGGTAAGCACGTTGGCGTTCAGTACATTGTTAGTCTGCACGCTGCTGTACTTCATCCCTGTTTGCAGTTTGAAATGTCTATTGACCGGATAAGTGTAATCAAATTTTGCTGTATGGATAACAATGGTCGATGGCGTCAGGTTGTTCAGTACCTGCGGCATGCCGATCTGCTGATTGGAAGGTGAAAAATAATCCGTATTGTACAGGGCATCGGTATTGTTATTAAATTTGGAATAGTCGAGGTCTATGGCCAGCTCTTTTCCTGTGGTGTCGAATTTAATGCGGTCATTCACATTGGCAGCGATGTTCCGGCTGCTGAAGCCTGCCCGGGTCGCTGTATTTTCATAGCTGTCCGTGACACCAGGCTGTGTGCCGATGTCCGTGCGCGTATCTTCATTTTTTTGCCTTGGGTTGGTATACCCATTGATATTCAAGCCCAAAGTATTGCCGGGGCTCAGGTCGTAGTCAGCACCCACGCGGAAGCTGTTGCTGTGCCTGACATTGTATGTTTTGCCCTCCTGATTAAAGAAAGTTTTAGTACCGGCACTGTCCACGTTCCGTTTGATCCGGATATAACTGTCTGAGGGGTTATCACTCCGGCTGATATTCCCGTAAAGGTTCAGCTTGCCGTCTTTGTGATTGACGGTAACGCTGGTGTTGTCCCCGGGGTGCTGGGTGTAGGATGTCCCCAGGACTACGCTTGCACTGGTGCCGCTTTTGGTATTCTTCTTCAATTTAACGTTGATGACACCCCCGGTTCCTGCCGCGTCAAAGCTGGCTGATGGGTTTGGGATGAGTTCTATAGACTTGACGTTGCTGCCGTCCGTCGACCTCAGCAGGGCTGACAGCTGATCGCCGGACAGATACGTAATTTTGCCGTCTATCATGACGGTCACCCCGGTTTTTCCCTGCAGGCTGATGTTGTCGTCTTTATCGATGGTGACACCCGGTGCCCTCCCCAGGATCTCCAGTGCCGTATTTCCCGCAGCAAGCACGCTATTTTCAACGTTAACAATCGTTTTGCCGCCATGGTGTTCCACCGGAGGGCGGGTTGCGGTTATAGAAACTGCCGATAATTCATTGACTGACGGCGATAACCTGATCTCGGCGACTACGATAGGGGCCTTTCCGTCAAGGGTAAATAGCTGGCTGAAGGCTGGCTTAAAGCCGATGCCGGAAACTTTTACGATGTAAGTTCCCGGTGCGGTAGCTGTAAAGAGGTATGATCCTTTTTCATTGGTCAGCGTACCTTTCAGCACTGAAGAATCTTTCGCCGATAGCAGGCTTGCTGTTATAAAATCAGCCGGCGCGCCTGATAGCTGCAATACTTTTCCTGAGACGGCCGTGCCCGTCTGCGCGTGCAGCCGGTTGATGCAAAACAGCACCATAAATAATAAAGCGGTATATACTCGTTTTTTCATGTTGATTTTATTGTAAGCGCCACCGGCTTAATTGACCTGCTGTTGCGGGGCCGTTCCTGATGACGCCATGTTTTTACATTACTGATTAATTAGATAATTATGTCTATTTACTGTTTTTAACCTGCAAGACGCAGCCCAATTCCGGATCGATCATAAATCATTCTTTCATTTAAAATGACTATGATAATTAATTTTTTGAGGCTGCGAAAGTAGATTTAAATAAATATGGTTCAATGCACGCTAAAGTTAAAATTTGTTAAAAAAGATAAGTTAGTCTATTTTGTGACAAGTTTGTGGCAAGGAAAGCAAGCAGAGGAACCAGGATGAACGGCTATTTAAAGAGGTAAGGAATGATTGCCCTTTCCCGGGCATAATACCCCGGTCAGGCTGCTTTTTTTCCGGCCATCACTGCCCTTAAACACAACTCTATTTCACCGGAGAATGCCGGCCGGGCAATGTCATCCATCGCATGAAAAATCTCACTTTATATCGGAAAAGAAATTTCAATTAACCGATATATCGTGAATCTGTTTTCGCGATACAATTATAATCGATTGAATTGCAGTAAGATATAATGCGGCACAGGGATTGAAAAAATTCAGATAGAAAACTATACAGCGCTTCAGCAACTACACCGCCCTGCCGGTTGCCAAACACATGCTGAGCCTGCCGCCACTTTCTCAAAAACGGATTGACAAGATGAATGAAAAGCAACTCTTAAAAAAAATCGAGAAATATGTGAGATCCGCTTTCCCTGAAAGCCAGGTAAAGCCGTTTTTCTACCATAATGTATCCCATACGGAGTATGTGGTTAAGGAGGCAGGTAAAATCGCGGCTCATTACCAGCTCAATAAAAGAGACCTGTTCATGGTAGAAGCGGCGGCCTGGTTCCATGACACCGGCGTATCGCATGGCATGGAGGAACACGAAGCAGCGGGAGCAGCTATCGCCAAAGCGTTTCTGGAGCAGGAAAAGGTGGACGGGCAGATCATTGATAAAATAACCGGCCTGATCCTGGCAACAAAAATGCCGCAGGCACCTGCTGAGCTGCTGGAGGAAATTATTTGCGACGCCGATTTATATCATTTGGGAAAAAAGAGTTTTGCCGATAAATGTGAAACGTTAAAAAGAGAACGCGAAGCCCTGCAAAATACCACTATCGATGAGCAGGAATGGACGCTGGAAACCATTGCTTTTATGGAAGCCCATCATTACCATACGGCATTTTGCCGCGATGAGCTAAATGAAGGCAAAGCCCAAAATATTGAAATGCTGAAAGAGCGGCTGCTGGAGCTGGAACACCGGAGTATGCCTGCAAAAGTATTGAATGCCGAAAAGCCCGGTCACGAGGTACATAAGGAAAAGGAGCATGACAGAGAAAAGGACAGGCCGGAAAAAGGTATTGAAACCATGTTCCGGATCACCTCATCCAATAACCAGCGGCTAAGTGATATGGCCGACAACAAGGCGCACATCCTCATTACGGTAAATTCGATCATTTTGTCCGCTATCATCAGTTTGGTTTTGCGAAAGCTGGACGCCAATGCTTTTCTGGCCTATCCTGCATTTTTATTGCTGGCCGTAAGCCTGGTTGCCATGACATTTTCTATTCTGGCCACCCGCCCGTCCATTCCCAGTGGAACCTTTTCCAGGCATGACCTGGAGATGAAGCAGGTGAACCTGCTTTTCTTTGGCAACTTTTATAAAATGCCGCTCGAGGAGTACACCGAAGGGATGATGAAAGTTATGGATGACCGGGATTTCCTGTACAATACGCTGATCAGGGATGTCTATGGCCAGGGGGTGGTACTGGGGAAAAAATACCGGTTCCTGCGGATCGCCTATAATGTATTCATGTATGGCCTGATCCTGTCCGTCCTGGCATTTATCATCGTTTCCGCATTTCACGACGGGCCGGCCGCATTGCCGCCTGTAAAACCCGGCATTCATTTAAAACCAGCATAACCCACTATTAAACATGATCAAAATAATTAAAACAAGAACAAGCCTGTTAGTGGCTGCTATTTTTCTGAGCGTAACGGTAGTGAACAATTGCTCTGCGCAGGATTGGAACGTGCGCCTGCTGAACAGTATTAACCCAACCCATCCTGATTCTAAATACTGGATCAATACGAGCCGTTCGGCTTTCTATCTGCCGGGAGCGCTTTCCTTCGGCGGGCTGATTTACGGGCTAAGCGCCAACGATGAAGCGGCCCGGCGGAACAGCTATGAACTTTTCCTGAGCATCGGCGTCAACGCACTGATCACAGAGGGCTTGAAGATCAGCGTAAACGAAGAACGCCCGGCAGACAAGTACCCGAAGGAAATATTTACAAACTCGGTCAGCCACGGGCATTCGTTTCCTTCCGGGCATACCGCGCTTGCTTTTACCACAGCAACGACCGTTGCGCTGGAATATCATAAATGGTACATCACGGTACCTGCTTATTTATGGGCGGGCTCAGTAGGCTATTCCAGGATGTACCTGGGCAAACACTATCCGACGGATGTATTTGCGGGCGCTGTCACGGGCATCGGCACCGGCTATCTCAGCCATTGGCTTTCCAAACAGATTTTTAAACCCTATGTCCAAAAGAAAACTTATGAATAAAATATTTACAGGCCTGCTAACCTCACTTTTCTTTGTGACGGGCGCATATGCGCAAAGGGCCGCGCTCAACCGGGTAAACGTTCCTGAAAACGCGGACAGCGTTCAGACCAGTGTGCACTCTTCCTATAATAAGGTCAGTAAAATTCACCGGAAATTATTCGGAGAGAATTTCCGGAAGGAATGGGCGGCAACCGTAACGCTGCCGGTCATCAGAATTTCTAAAATCGATGGCGGGCTTAAAGCCGAGCAATATGGCGGCGGCATGGAAACCAAATCGATCAGAATGATATCGGCCAGTGGCAAGGAATGGGTGATCAGAAGCGTTGAAAAGACACCGGATAAGATCGTACCGGAAAACTTACGCGGCACCTTTGCGCTGGATTGGGTAGATGACGAATATACCGGCCAGCACCCTTACTCCGCGCTGATCGTCCCGCCGCTCGCGGATGCCGTGCAGGTCCCACATGCCCATCCTGTGATTGGCGTTCTGGCCCCGGACCCGGAGTTGAGCCAGTTTGGTAAGGCTTTTGCCGGAAGGGTGGTCCTTTTGGAAGAACGGGAACCAACCGGCAGTTCGATCAATACGCTGAAAATGCTCAAGGATCTTCAGGAGAGCTACAATAACCGTCTGGACGGTGAAGAATTCCTGCGTGCGAGAATGCTGGATCTGCTGATCGGCGATTGGGACAGGCATGAAGATCAATGGCGGTGGACGGTCTCCAAGGAAGGCAAGGAACGGATATATGTTGCCGTGCCGCGTGACCGTGACCAGGTATTCCATGTGAACCAGGGCGTGTTCCCATCTATTGCGGCCTTGCCGTGGATCGACCCGATTTTGGGCAATTTTGATGGTTCCATTCCGGAAGTTAAATATTCGTTATTCAAAACGAGGTTTATCCAGCAATACACCGACGCGCAATTTACCTACGATGAGTGGATGAAGGTCGTGAAGGAGTTTGTTCATGCAGAGAACGATGCGGTTTTGGCTGCGGCGATAGACCGTTTGCCAAAGGAATTATATGCGATCCGGCATGATGAATTATTATCCAAGCTAAAAAAACGCCGTGACTGTATCGAATTGGCGATGTCGGAGTACTATTATTTTATCAACCGCATCGTTGACATCAGGGCCACTGATAAAGACGAGCAGGTAACCATCAGCGATGGCGTAAAGCACTCCATGCGCATCACGATTGAAAAGCTGGGCAAGGGTGGCAAGGGTGGCGACACGGTGATGAAAATGGAATATCGGCCGGACATTACCAAAGAGATCAGGCTTTACCTGTCTGACGGCAATGACCATGTCATTATCAATAATGCTGCTTCACCGATCAAATTAAGAATTGTGGGCGCCAATGGTGAAAAGCGTTATGACGTTCAGCAGGCTTATCGTAAAATCAATGTCTATGATAAAAAAGACAGCATCAGTTTTACCGGCGCATCGGACCGGTTGATCAGGCACCTTTCCAATGACACTTCGAATACTCACTTTGTAGCGACGAATCCTTACAATGTATGGACGCCCCTGGCCAATGCTACGCTGAACAAAGACGACGGATTCCTGCTGGGATTAGGTTTCCGGTATGTGGGCAAGGATGCCTTCCGGAACCTGCCTTACTCTACGATCCAGGATGTGATGGTTTACCATTCTTTCGAAACAAAGGCTTTTTCGCTGAACTACGCAGGCCAGTGGATGAAGGTATTCGGAAAAACTGATTTTACGCTGAATGCTTTGGTGGACGCTCCCGATAATACCATGAACTTTTTCGGGCAGGGCAACGAAACCACGCTGGACAAATCCGGGGATTATCACAAATATTACCGGACAAGGTTTGATTATTATCAGTTCGACCCCGCTTTCCGCTGGCATACAGGTACGAAAAGTACCATTAGTGTAGGCCCGTCACTGGATTTTTATCATTTCGATGCGAACGGCAATAGCGGACGGTCTATCTACCAGCAGGGTTTGCTGAAATCATATGACAGTACCAGTTTTACTAAAGATAAAGCACACATCGGGCTTGTTGCGAACTATATCAGCAATAAAAAGGATAACCAGCTGCTGCCTACCAAAGGGTATTATATTGATATCAAGCTACAGGGCTACGCCGGTCTGAACAGCAGCTCCAAATCTTTTGCCCAGCTCAAGCCGGAATTCACTTACTTCCAAAAGATCGATACAGGTGCCCGTCTGGTGCTCTCTGATCGTATTGGCGGGGGCGTAAGTGTAGGCAATCCTGCATTTTACCAGGAGTTTTTTCTGGGCGGACAGGGGAATTTACTGGGCTATCTGCAAAACAGGTTTTCCGGCCAGCAAATGGCTTTCAATGACTTCCAGGCCAGGTATAAGATCGCCAATCTTGGCGGTTATATCCTGCCGGGCCAGCTTGGGGTGACGGGGTTCTATGACATTGGCCGCGTTTGGGTTGACGGTGAACATAACGACACCTGGCATTACGGCACCGGTGGCGGCGTCTATTTTGCACCGGCCAGCCTCACCGTTATCCAGGTTATTGCAGGGCACTCCAAAGAGGGCTGGTATCCTTACATCGCGTTTAACTTCAGGCTCTGATAACCGGATGAGCTTCATCCGCAGCACGGGGCGGCGTTTGCGCAAAATATTTGACGAATTAAAAAATTAGCAACTATGATCGCTAAAGACTGTAAACCATTGATTGATTTCATCAGGAAATCTGTTGCAATCAACGAGAAAGAAATGGAAATTATAAAATCGAAATGCAAGGAAGTTGATTTTCCGAAGGGAAGCTTCATTGCACAGGGGGGGCATCATTCCAAGTATGTTTACTTTATTGTTTCCGGTCAGGCCAGATCCTATTACATTAACGAACAGGGAAAAACGACTACGTGGCTCTTTCATTTTAATGAAGCATTCAGCAGTTCAAAAAACCTGTTCGTCGCCGATTACAAAAGCTTTCTGACCAACGCGCCGGGAACCCTTACGATAGAGGCGTTGACAGATGTGAAGGCCATCCAGTGGAGTTTTTCTGATTTTGAATTCCTGTTAAATCAATTGCCGGCTTTTGAAACCTGGATGAGAAAGCTGAACGAAAGCCTTTTTATCAATATTTACGACAGGGTTTTGACGCTGATGACCATGTCAGCGCAGCAGCGTTACGAAAAGATGCTGAATGAAGAGCCGCATTTGCCGCAGATGTTTTCCAATTATTACGTGGCGTCTTACCTGAGCCTGGCCCCGCAGTCGCTCAGCCGGATCAAGGGGGCTGTAAGCCAGATGCATTTGGCGCTGGCTGTCTGAACGCATGCAATGAGCAATCAAATACATACAAATAACTAAAATCAATTCAAATGGCAAAAAATCAAGAAATTACAGTAATCGCTGAAGTTACCGCGCTGCCGGGCTTCGAAAATGACGTCCTGGAACTCATCAACGCCCAGACTGTTGCATCGCGCAAAGAAGATGGCATCCTTTATTTTTCGCCGAATGAGGTGGTTGGGGAAAAGGGAAGATTTATATTTTTCGAAGTTTTCCGTAACGAGGAAATATTTAAGCACCACATGGATTCGGCTAATTCCAAAGCTTTCTTTGGCGGCATCGTTGGCAAAGTCGTTGGCGATAAGGTGAAGGCGACCTTCCTGGAAAACGTTCCCATCAGTCAATAATTAGCGGCCCGTCTAAACAGTTTTGAAATACTTATTTTAACAAGAAAACAAATGACCACAGTTACCCTAAAGAGCCCTGCAGGCAAATGGATTATGGCATCGGCAGTGCTGACTTCGTCAATGGCTTTTATTGACGGGACTGCCCTGAATGTTGTTTTACCTTCGCTGCAGCAAAGCCTGCAGGCAAGCGGGAGCGATCTGTTTTGGATCCTGAATGCTTACCTGGTGATGCTGGCATCGCTCATGCTGATCGGCGGCTCTTTGGGTGACCGGCTGGGGCATAAGCGGGTTTTTATGTACGGGATTGCCGCCTTTATCGTCGGATCGACCGCGTGCGGGCTTTCCGGAACCGCGACCTCCTTAATTCTGTCGCGGCTTTTGCAGGGCGCCGGGGGAGCGCTGATGATCCCGGGGAGTCTGTCGCTGATATCCTCTTCTATTGACAGCAATGAACGCGGTAAGGCAATAGGTACCTGGTCATCTTTCACCACCTTGGTTACCATGGGAGGGCCGGTGCTTGGCGGCGCGCTGGCAGATGCGGGCTTATGGCGTTTTATATTCTTTATCAATGTTCCTATCGGTATAGCGGCACTTTTCATCCTTTGGCGGCATGTAAAAGAGCCCATCCGGTCGCCTGAGCAGAAGCCTTTGGATATCTGGGGGGCATTGACCATATGCACCTCGCTTGCCGCGATCACCTACGGCATCTTAAGCAGTACCGCGCAGGGACACCAGCGCCTGCTCCCGGTGTGTTTTTTGGTGGCCGGATTTATACTGCTTATTTTATTTATCATTATAGAACACCGCAGCAGCAATCCGATGATGCCATTGAAGTTGTTTTCTTCAGCGGCTTTCACCGGAGCTAATCTCCTGACCTTCTTTTTATATGCGGCGCTGGGCTCAGGCATGCTTTTTTTATCCCTGGACCTGGTTCAAATACAGGGCTACAGCCAGCTTCAATCGGGTCTGGCCTTTTTGCCCTTTACTTTGCTGCTCCTCTTTTTTGCAGGATTTGCAGGAAAGCTGGCGGACAAATACGGACCGCGGTTCTTTCTGACCTGCGGGCCGCTTACCGCAGGGGTCGGTTTGCTGATCCTTTCCTTTCAGGGGCAAACTTCCGGACCTGCGGATTACTGGAAGACGTTCTTGCCGGGTATATTGATTTTCGGACTGGGCATGGCGTTTACGGTTGCTCCGCTGACCAGTTCAGTAATGGGATCGGTCGACGAAGAATATTCAGGCATAGCCTCAGGGATCAACAATGCCATCACCAGGATCGCCAATGTTTTTGCTTACGCGATCCTCGGTGCGCTGGCAGTGATCATCTTTTCCGGGGAATTAACTAAAACTATTGAACATATCCCCCTGAGTGCAATTGAAAAGGTACAGGTGTTAGCGCAGGCGGGCAATCTTGGGAATGCCAAAGTCCCGGACGCTATCCACTCACCGGTGAGCGGCCAGGTGATCAGGGCTTATCACGCCAGTTTCATCCGCGCGTTTATGTTCATCATCCGGCTTTCTGCCTCGCTGGCGTTTGTAGGCGCATTTTTCGCGTACCTGCTGATCAAGCCCGGCAGGGCGTAGCTGATTTTGCCTGCGGTTCGTTTTTTTTCACGCTATTCCTGACCTTACCGACACGATTATCTGAACCTGCGCAATCAAACTAAAGAAAAATTAGTTTAGCAGCAGCATTGTAATCATAGGATCAGGCCAAAGACAGCCGGGCTTCCTAAGGTCGCTTACAGCGGAAAATGAAATCAGGAGGCTGAAACGAACGGGAATTTACTTTAATGTAACATCGAAATGTCAAAAATTCCCACAAATGTTAATATGGGTTTTTGATTACCATTTAAAAGACAATTTTATCTAAATTTGGCGTATCAAATAAGGCGATGACAAAATCTGAGAAAACCAAGCAGTTTATTTTAGAACAGGCAGCACCTATCTATAATGAAAAGGGAATTGCCGGTACAACAGTGGATGAAATATTGGAGGCGGCAAATGTCGCCCGCGGTTGTCTTTACAATCACTTTGAGAATAAGGATGCCCTGTCTTATGCGGCAGCGGATTTTCTTTTGAAGAAGAACGATGAAAAAATCATCGCTGCCATGAGTAAAGGTAAGACGGCGAAGGATAAGATCTATGCTTACCTGAATTTCGGAAAGAATCCACTGGAAACCCATATTGCCGGTGGATGCCCTATTTTCAATCTGGCTGCCGAAGCGGATGACAATAACCCGATTGTCAAAGAGAAGGTAAAGAAGACGATGATCTCGGCCCACCGTTACTTTACATCCATTTTAAAGGAGGGCATTAAAGACGGCGAGTTCCTGGATACGCTTGATGCGAGCGCTTTTGCCTATAAGATGTTCGCTGCCGTTGAGGGTACTATCCTGGTTTGCCGTGTCCTGGGGACAAGCCAGCCCATGCAAAGCGTCATTAAAAGCTTAAAGAATGAGTTGCTGTCTTTTGAAGCAGCAGGCCATTCTGTCGAAACCAACTAATTTTTTTAATTTTTTGACTGATGATGGATAATCCGCCAGCTTTAAAAATAGACGAAATTATCTATTTTAACCATTTAAGATATTAATATACAGCTTTTTAAATTATTACAATATTAAAACACTTTCTACACAATAATTATATACATAAATAACAATTAACTAATGGAAATTTCAAACAAGACAGTGTTAGTCACTGGCGGCGGTTCAGGCATTGGCCTCGACACTGCAAAATTATTAAGCTCAAAGGGAAATAAGGTCCTGATCATCGGCAGGAACGGTGATAAGCTAACCAAGGCAGCCAAAGGGCTTGATAATGTATTTGCTTACGCCTGCGATATCACCAATGCAGCGGACGTGGCCAACCTGGTTAAAAAAATCAGAGCGGAATATAGCGATCTGTCTTTTTTAATCAATAATGCCGCGGCAACCTATGTTTATACCCATGGCGATGGTGCCAATGCTTTTGACAAGGCGAGCGAAGAAATGCTGACCAATTACTTATCAGTGATCAGGTTAACTGAAAGCCTTTTGCCTGTCCTGAAACAACAGCCTGAAGCAGCTGTCATTAATGTGACCTCTCTGGTTAGCGTTGCGCCCGTAACGGTGATCCCGACCTATTCAGACACAAAGGCCGCATTGCATTCTTATTCACTTTCTTTAAGGCATACACTTGCCAAGGATACTGCAGTTCGCGTATTTGAGTTAATGCCGCCTTTGGTGAACACAGAATTTTCAAAGGAAATCGGCGGGGAGACCAACGGCATGCCATCGGCTGCGGTTGCACAGGCCCTGATCAACGGAATTGAAAATAACGAAGACGAGATCTATGTTGGACAAACCAAGGATTTCCGTGACTTCTATCTTTCTAATCCGGCAGAGGCGTTCAAAACGCTAAACCAGGCATAATAAAAATAAATGATAAACTCCGCTGCCTGCATCGTGCCGGTGCACACAGTGGAGTTTATTTACTCCGTACAATAATTCTTTGGCCGGGCCGGGCTGCCTTTACTTATCATTATTCGCAGGCGGTTCTTTGCCCAACTATTGCGGCCATTCAAAAAACTTGATTCATGGAAACAGGATTCAGAAAGTGGATAATCGTGGTTACGATCATCACTTCCACCATTATTGAGCTTATCGATACGACCATTGTAAATGTTTCCATCAATACCATGAGTGGTAACCTGGGTGCGTCGCTTGAAGACACTGCCTGGGTGATCACCTCTTATGCGATTGCCAATGTGATCGTTATCCCGATGACCAGTTTCCTTGCAGAAAAGATCGGCAGGAAGCAGTATTATATCGGGTCCATAATTTTGTTCACACTGGCTTCTGCGATGTGCGGCTTTTCCAACAACTTATGGGAGCTGGTAGCCTTCCGGTTTCTTCAGGGCCTCGGAGGCGGGGCGCTGCTGTCCACTTCCCAATCCATATTGTTTGAGACCTTCAAAGTGGAAGAGCGTGGCCTGGCCAGCGGTATTTTCAGCCTGGGGATCATCATCGGGCCCTCCATCGGGCCTGTTCTCGGCGGCTATATCGTAGATAATCTCAGCTGGCAATGGATATTTTATGTAAATGTACCCATCGGCATCCTGGCGACGGTATTATCTATGGCCTACCTGAGGCCGAGCAAGGCTTCCACGGATGACCGGGAGATCGACTGGCCGGGCATCATCCTGCTGGCGGTCGGTATCGGCGCGTTACAGGTGGTGCTGGAGCGGGGTGAAAAGGACGATTGGTTTTCTGCCGGTTACATTATTGTTTTGAGCATTGTATCCGCGCTTTCGCTGATGGTATTGATCTGGTGGGAGCTCAGGGTAGCATTCCCGGTGATCAACCTGCGGGTGCTGAAGAGCACGACCCTTTCTATTTCGGCGATCATGACTTTTGTACTGGGCTTCGGGCTATTCAGCGCTGTCTTTGTATTTCCGTTATACACGCAAAGGATCATCGGTTATACGGCATTTCAAACTGGCACCATGCTGCTGCCCGGCACGCTGCTGGCCGCCATGATTTCTCCATTCCTTGGCAAAATGCTGCAATCGGGGCTGAGGCCGCAGTACCTGATCATTGCCGGATTTGCTTTTTCAGCCATCTTCGGGTTTATGATGTCCAAATCAAACCTGGGATCCGGTGATGCGAATTTCTTTATCCCGCTGCTTTTCCGTGGCCTTGGCGCGGCGCTGCTGATCGTGCCCTTAACTGCGCTGGCCGTCTCGGAACTCACGCCCCAGCAGATCCCGCAGGGAGCGGCCCTGAATAACATGATGCGGCAAATGGGTGGTTCTTTTGGGATCGCCCTGATCAATACATTTATTGCCCATCGGGCCGCAGCTAACCGGCTTTCACTGATCGATCACCTTATGCCGGACAACCCGGCTATCAGTCTCCGGATTAAAATCGCCATCACCAACTTTATGGCCCATGGCTCGAATGCTTATATGGCGGGCAAGCAGGCAATTGCTGCTTTGGAAGCGACGGTGGAACGCCAAACCTATCTGATGAGTTATATGGATGCCTTTCTTTTGCTGGCCGCTTTAAACGCGCTTTGTATCCCGCTGGTGATTACCACCATCCGGAAAAAGAAGCCGCAGCCAGCCAAAGTTACCATCCCGGACCATTAAACAAATGTTAGGCCTTCAGCGTCATCCGCTTTCTTATCCTGCTTAACGACGGGCCTTTGATGCCCAGGTACGAAGCAATGTGGTAGAGCGGAACGGCATTAAAAATATCAGGGTGCTGCGCAATGAGCTCGGTGTACCTTTCCTCGGCGGACTTAAATAAAAGCCCTTCAGTCGCATTCATTACCGCCTGGAATGCCTGCTCGGCAACCAGTCTGCCAAACCTTTCCCATTTATGGGATTTTTCATACAGGGCATTCAGCGAATCGATGTGAATGTAGATAATGGTTGAATCCACCATGGACTCCGTAAAATAGCTGCACGCTGTCTGGCTCAGGAAACTTTTATAGGAAGCGATAAACTCATTTTTACTAAAGAATAGCATGTTCTTTTCTTCTCCGGTTTCCTCATTGGCGCGGTAAATCCGGAAAACGCCGTCCATGATAAAGCCCAGATGCTTGCAGATATTTTTGTATTCATTATAGAACTCTCCTTTCTTGTATTTCCGCACCTGCCAGTAAGGTATGGATAAGGCGAAGGTCTCTTTATCCATGCCTATCTGATTGACAAATACCTGTTCGAGTGTTTCAATGGGCGTCATGATATGGGGATTTAGCAAAGTTTTAAAAATGAAAAAAACCCACTGGAATAATCCAGTGAGTCCGCGATCAGTTATATAGTTAATTTATTTCGATACTTCGATAATGGCATCAGCCAATTTACCGGGCATGGAAATAAATGGCGTGTGACTGCTGTTCAGCACAACGGTCTTTTTTACATCAGAATTTTTAACCATCGTTTGCTGAAATGCATAACTGATGGCATGGTCATTTGCAGTATGGATATATGCTTTTTTAACACTTCCGAAGTTAGCGTCAGTTAAGGTAACCGAAGCAGCCAAAGGTGCCAAAGGCTCTGTTTTCCAATTCGCTATCACGTAGTCCTGTACGCCTTTGGGAGCATCTGCTACAAAAACATCAACGATGCCATCTTTGGTAATGATGGCGGCACCATGGTCCTTGTCAATTTGCAGGTATTTGCCGGTATGGCTGCCCGCATCCTGTTGTGCCAAAGACAACAGGCTTTCACCGTTCCTTGGAAGATATGCTGCCAGGTACACTAATTCTTTAATCTGGCTTGGGATTTCTTCTGCCACCTGGCTGATGACGATCCCGGCAAAACTATGACCGACCAGGATCACATTTTTCCTGTCTCCGATAGCCGATTTAACCGCAGACACGTATGTATCCAGGCTTATATTTGCGAATGATGTGGTATCTTTTCCATGGCCCGGAAGATTTACGGCGATCACCTCATATCCTTTTTTTTGCAATAAAGGCACTACTGCGTCCCATGCCGAAGCATCCGACCATGCGCCATGCACTACTACGATTGTTTCCATTTTTTTTGATTGATTAGATTTTTTTGTCTGTGAGAAAGAGGCAAGGCCCATGACTGACAGGAAGAGAATTAAAATTGCTGATTTCATGATGTTCGTTTTTAATGTTCTTTAAATGAACAGTACAAATTTACCCCCGTGTAACCGCAATAACTTTCACCTATGTTAAAATCGTACGGAGGTGTCCCTGTAGAAAAGACGGCCCAGCTTGGCTTTTCGAATATTCTACCACAACTCATTGTTTACAAGATAGTTATATTATAAAAAGAAGATATCAAAACCTGCATGGCGGTACCCGCCGGGGCATTTGTTATATGTAAATGACAAAACCACCTGCGACTGACGTTCGGATGACTAAATAGGGTACATTAATTTCTTTTGGCGGCTGAAAATCCCTCATCACGCTATGTGTAAACTTTGTGATAACAGCAACGGCCTGAAATTTATTTTGATCTTAGTGCCCTGCTCGCCGTTGATTTCAAACGTGCCGCTCATTTCATTGGTCAATCCTTTCATCAGCAGGGTCCCGAAAGAGTTGCGGGATAAGCCGAAATCTGCCGGAAGCCCTTTCCCGTTATCGCTCACTACAAGGCATAATTCATCTGAAACTTCGTGTAAGCTGATTTCAATGAGATTTTCCCCGGATGCCGGAAAAGCATATTTAATGGAATTTGTCAGCGCTTCGTTGACGATCAGGCCGACGGGTATGGCATTTGCGATGTCCAAAGAAATGGCAGAAATATCCAAATGAAACCGAATGGAACAGCTCTTCTCAAAACTTCCTTTCAGATAAACAACCAGTTCCTGGATATAATCCGGCATATAGATGGTTGAATAGTTTGTTGTTTTATACAATTTCTGATGAATGAGCGCCATGGATTGCACCCGTCGCTGGCTTTCCATTATGGCTTCAAGCGCCACGGGATCCTTGAGATAAACGGATTGCGAATTGAGCAGACCTGTGATCATCTGCAAATTATTTTTCACCCGGTGATGGATCTCTTTCAACAACCATTCGTTTTCTGATAAGAGACGTTGTAATGAGGTGTTTTTTACTTCAATTTCAGCTTGTTTCTTTTTAAGCAACAAATTGTTAGATCGCTTGGTATGATAGGCTCTGTAGGTTATCCCGAGTAAAAGCAATAATATCACGGCGGTAGTTAGAATAAAGTTTAATTCTGCCTTTCTACGTCCCGCTTGCGTTTGCTGAAGTTGGGATTGCTTTTTCAACAACTGTATATTCTTTGCCTGTAACTGGATATTTTTATTCTTTTTTTCTGTTTCAAGCCGAAATTCGATTTGTTTCGTTTTGGATATGCTGTAAAGCGAATCTTTTAAAGCGATATAATGTTTGTAATGTGCGATGGCAGGCAAGTAATTCTTGTAAGCAGAATCAATTTTGAAGGCGTCATGTTCATAGTAGCTTACGGTGATCGGGTCGAGTATTCCGGGTGAAGGCAAAGGATGCAGCCACTCGAGATAGTGGCGCGCCTTCTTAAAATCTTTCGTTTTTATATAAAGTTCTACACCGATCAATGTTCCGCCAAAGAACATCGGCATTGTCATTTGGTTGCTCCTATAACCGAAATGTAACAATGACAGTGCCGAATCACTATATCTTTGAGCAGTCTTATATTTATTCACTGTGACATAACAATCACCAAACATCTGTAAGAGTTCTGTCTTCATCACAACATTGGCGGGATGATATCCTTTAGTTGCCTCTATTAATTTAAGCAGGGCCTCTTGTCCTTTGCCTTCGCGGATCAAATCGGAAAGATAATTATAGGTTTCGCCCATATATACTATACTATGGTCCGGCTTTGTCGTAGCCAGTCCCTTTGCTATATAATATCTGGATAGCTTGTAGTT
Organism: Bacteroidota bacterium; assembly: GCA_030775685.1. GTDB lineage: Bacteria > Bacteroidota > Bacteroidia > Sphingobacteriales > Sphingobacteriaceae > Mucilaginibacter. The sequence continues at coordinate 75,193 of JALYIP010000036.1, read as the reverse complement.
TTTCAAATCCATATAAATCTTTCCGAGTGAACCGTAATAACGTAAAGCATAAGTAAAGTCTTTGCTTTCTTGCATATAGCGAACAGTTTCCTGACGGTAATAAAGCTCTTTTTCCAGATCACCTTTTAGCGCCGCGCCAATGGCCAGCAAATCATAGGTGCCTTGCAAACTATTATAATGAATTTGCCTGAAGCGTTTCAATACGTCCAATAATTCCTGTTCGGATAGATCAATCTTTCCCTGGTTTAAATGAACATCTGCAATCTCTTTCATGCATTTGATAACATCCAGATTTTTATGGAGTTGCATATATAATCTTTCTGCACTGTTAAAGGCGGCTAACTTAAGAACCGGCCCTCCCACTGCCCAATTGGGTGTGGTAATGCCAAGGTCAAACCAAGTCGTTGCTTCATTCGCTTTATCATTTATCCGATTGTAGTGGTCAGTGACCATTCCGTAAAAATGTTGTGCATTTTTAAGATCCGACTTTCTTAAATAATAATCCCCCATCAGCTGCAACGCTTTATACTTCCAGCTGGTAAGGTGAAGCGAATCGCTCAGGAAAATCAACCGGTTCGACTGAGTAAAAGCGCCATTTAAGTTTTCCGGAGGTATGTCGTAATTGTCAATTGCCGTTGCCGCAGCATTTAACAACGAAGAAACCACGGTTGTATCGGGGTTAACATGCCTGTTGAAATAATGTCCGGGGGGCAGTGGTTTGTTTTGAGCATAGGCCAATGGCGTGTTAGGTATCCATGGGAGGATCAATAACAGGAACAATAAGGGAGCCCTCAGAAGTTTTTTAAACGTTCGGCAGAAGGAGTTTTGGGAAATGATGGTTTGCTGATCGTTAGATCTGTATTGGATATGGAAAGAATCGTTTGATTTATTGGAAATCATAGTTAACCTATCTTCAAAATGTTTAACGGCTATCCGATAAAACCAATAGCTGGAATAGCTGTGACAAAGAAACATCAAAATGTAAAAATAGACATTTTTATCTATTTTAATAACAATGCCTTATTTTACAACAGTCTTTATTAATAGTTTTGCATCAGGATGACACGATAAATTTAATTGCGAAGTGTAAAAAAGAAGAATAAGGGATCAAACACCTGCGGGTTAGCTACCGGGTTGTTTTATCTCTTTAGATGAAAATATCTATTTTTAACAATTAATTATATCTGAAAACCACTGTAAAATTTAAAGCAATGTCGAAAATAATTCTCATTACCGGCGCTTCCAGGGGATTTGGAAAGCTATGGGCAAAAGCCCTTTTGAAACGCGGAGATAAAGTCGCTGCAACCGCGAGAAATCTCGATGATTTAAATGATTTGGTGTCGGAATATGGCGATGCCATCTTTCCTGTCAAACTCGACGTTGATGACCGGGATGCCGTGTTTAACGCGGTTAGAATGGTGAATGAGCATTTCGGGCGTATTGATATCGTCGTAAACAATGCCGGCTTCGGTCTTTTTGGCGCTATTGAAGAAACGACAGAGGAGCAGGCTCGTCAACAAATGGAAACTAACTTCTTTGGGGTGTTATGGGTTACCCAAGCAGTTCTTCCGATTATGAGGGCGCAAAAGTCCGGACATATCGTTCAGGTTTCCAGTTTTCTTGGACTGATCAGTTTGCCTGTTTTAGGACTTTACAATGCATCTAAATTTGCAGTTAACGGATTCAGTGAGTCTTTAGCCATCGAGGTGAAGGATTTTGGTATCAGGATCAGCCTGATTGAGCCCAATGGTTTTTCTACCGATTGGGCTGGAGCTTCGGCTTATAAGACCTCGGATCACGAAGCCTATGGGCCGGTAAAGACCGCTTTTTTTGAAGGAACGGCACCGGACGAGTGGGGTAATCCGGAAACCACGACACCTGCATTTCTGGAATTGATCGACAGTGAGAACCCGCCCCTGCATTTTTTAATGGGTAAGATGGCTTATCCTGCGGTCAGGGATGTTTATGCAAAGCGCCTCGCAGAATTTGAAGAATGGAAACATGTTGCCGTGGCTGCTCACGGTTGATCGGCAGCTAGTCATACGGACAAATTACAGCCATGAAACACTACCCTGTTTTGAGCGGTTTTCACCGCGATTGCGGATTTGTGCTCCCGGAAAATCCGATGTTCAGTATCTCCGGGAATCAGGGTGGTTGTAATTCTGGTGTTTCGCATTTTACGGCGGATTTCTTTTGTATAATGCTTTACCCTCCGCAGGAGATCTGGGTTCCGCGGAGCACATCCGGCGGTGAAGCACCATCTGGTACCCTGGCTTTTTTCAAGCCGGGGGAAGTAGTAACCACCAGTGCTTTTTCTTCCGGAAAAGACGGGTGGCAATTATTGATGCACCGGGAATTTCTCGATGACGTGCCATTGCAGGAGGAATTAGACAGGTATAACTGTTTCGGGCACCCGGGAGAGCCTCTGTTGAAGTTAAGGAGAGATGAGGAAAAACTCTTCCGGGACCTGTTGCAGCGAATTGAATCGGAATACCTGAATCAGGATGAGCATAGCAAAGCAATCATTATAGCAGCGCTCTCCTCCCTGCTTAAGTATATGGAACGGTTTTGTAAGCGGCAAAGAATGGAGCAGCCCGAAAATACCAGGGCCACCAAATAAAGTTAATTATCAGCAACAAAGACAGCTGCGGCTGTAGTAATTCACCAGTAAAAATAAAAAAATGCAAGATCAGGAAACACTAGTAATCGCGCAGGCGCAAACCAGCCTGGTGATCAATCAGGTGATCAACTATTGGGAAAATAGTGCGAACGCCATAACGACCATCTACAATAAAAATGAAGATGAATTTTATTTCAGGGCCGTTGCCCCGGGCAGGAACCGGGCCATTTATATCCTGGCACACATGATTGCCATCAATGACACCATGCTGCCGCTTTTTGGTCTGGGTGAGAAATTATACCCTGAGCTGACGCCTTTCGCTCATTCGGCAGAACATCTCGTTCCGCTGGTACTGGATATTACGGAGCTTAAGGTACAATGGCAGGCGCTGACCTTAACGCTGGCCAGCAATTTCAGAAAAATGAGCTCAGCCACCTGGCTTGACCGCCATAACAGTGTTACTGAGGAGAATTTCTTAAGTGACCCCAGCCGGAATAAGCTGAATGTGCTGATTCACAGAACCGGGCACCAGGACCATCACAAGGGCCAGTTGGCGTTCCTCAACGAAAAAGCAGTAACGGCATAAAGCCGGCAGCAATAAACCGATACGTAAAACAAAGCCCGCAAATGATGATTTGCAGGCTTTGTCTTTTGTGCCGCTGTACGGATAGGTCCCGGTTTCCGCAGAAGGGGCTAAGCAATTACCCGGCAATTTTATCCAGCACGGCCATGTCTTCCGCCGTCAGGCTGATTTTCAGGCTCTGCACATTTTCTTCCAGGTGCGCAACGCTGGAGGTTCCCGGGATCAGCAGGATATTGTCTGAATGGTGGAGCAACCAGCTCAGTGCAATCTGGTGAACTGTCGCACCGTGCCGGCCGGCTATTGTTTGCAATTTTTCATGTGCACCTACTTTACCTGCGCTTAAAGGATAAAACGGGATAAAGGCAATGTTTTGCGAAGCCGTATATTCCAGCACCGGTTCCCATTTACGGTTATCAACGCTATACATATTCTGAACAGAAACCACCTCAAAAAATTCCTGCGCGTGTTTGATCTGGTCTACAGTTACTTCCGATAGGCCGATGTGTTTGATCCTGCCATCCTGTTGCGCCTGTTTCAAAAAGGTGAATGTTTTTTCAGCAGGTACCTTCGCATCGATGCGGTGCAGCTGATAAAGATCGATCTGCTCTATTTTCAAACGCTTCAGGCTGCCGCTTAACGCCGTTTCCAGGTGCGCCGGGCTGCCATCCTGGCTCCACTGACCGGGACCTGAACGCCGCAGGCCTCCTTTGGTTCCGATCACCAGTTCATCCTGATAAGGGTGTAAAGCTTCTGCAATCAGTTCTTCCGATACGTTCGGGCCGTAACTGTCCGCTGTGTCAATAAAGTTGACGCCCAGTTCAATAGCAGTCTTCAATACCCGTATGGCTTCATTTTTGTCAGCCGGCGGGCCCCAGATGCCGCTCCCGGTGATGCGCATCGCGCCGAAACCAACCCTGTTTACACTCAGCTCTTTTCCAATGACGAATGTTTTTTTATAAGTGCTCATAGTTATAATATGTGTTGTTAATTACGCAAGAGTAGCAGAATGGACGCAGGTAATCATCCTCGGAATGTCAATAAAACGAAAACTGTATGAATCAAAAAATAATATTACACTCCGTACATAAAAACAATTGATTGAATCAATTACATGTATAAATTGCATCAAATACAGATAATCTTATCTATTTTAATATTTTCAAAGTTATGCTAATCCGATCTGTTTATCCAGGCCAGTGAGCAGTGATGAGGAGTAAGCCTAAGGAGCTCAGCAGATAGTTTAATTTTAAAAAGTGCATTTTAAATAAAAGATGGTAAGTGGTAAGAAAAACAATAAAAGCCTGAAACGGCAAAATGCCGCGCAAAGCCCGGGGAAAGCCTCTACTTATTTCAGGCTTACCCCGGACATTATCAAAAATGGTTCTTGATGATACTGCGGCTGCCTATCCGGCTACCCTGATTAAGTTCACGGCTGCGAGAGGTTTGCCAGCTTGCTGGACAAGCCCGCCAATCTGAAGGCTGCCCAATGTCAACGGGAAGAAGCCTGTTTTTTCAATGATCCCGCTGACGGTCTCGTTGCTCTGCGGATGGTCTCCGGATACGAGCACAACCTTCCTGCCCTGCCCGACCTGCGGATCTCCTTCGATCCATGCGCCGATCAGAGAGTTAAATGCTTTGACCACCTTGGTTTGCGGCACAAGGGCGGCAATCGTTTCGCTGGCGCTGGATCCTTCAAAGCTCACATAAGAACCATCTTTTAATATCGGGTTGGTCACATCGATCAGTATCTTCCCTGCCAGTGCCTCACGGCATTCCTCCAGTACCGTAGTTACCCCTTCCCACTTGACGGCAAAAATAACAACCTCATTATTTGCTGCCTCGACTGTGCTTACGGCAACCGCGGCCGGGCCGGTTTCCTTAACGAATGCAGCTAACGATTCCGGCCCCTTACTGTTGCTGACCACGACCTCGTAGCCGGCTGCTACCAGTTTCTTCGTGATCAACCCGCCAATATAGCCTGTGCCAATTATTCCTATTTTCATTTTGATTTGTTTTTGTGCAATACGTATAAATGATTTTGTGTTTGCACAAACGTATATCTTGTTGCCATAAAAAAGATAAGTTTGTCTATTTTATGACATAGCTGAGACGTTTCAGTTTTTTTTTAGCATGGGATTTATTGAGTCCTAACGGCAGTTGGAATGAAGTCCACACGGCAGGTTATGGCTTTACTTTATTTCGGAAATAGCAACGAATATACCGATATATCGTAAAATGTATTTCAATTTCTATTTTTATTTATTTAATAATCAATGATTTAAATATCGGCACATCATTTGGGATTCCAGTGTCACAGCCCGGAATTGTTTTATGGCCCGCGCCTGCCTGGTTTAAGCAGCGTATACTCCTGGAAAACAAATTCCGGCAGGCTCCGGATTAAGCTTTAAGAACGAATTATCTGATTATGGAACGATCAAAGGAAAATAACGAAGACGTGTACATCGCGCAACCGGCCCTCCGGGAGCTGAAAAAAACAGCAGCCGAATCAGGGGATATTTTGTCGCGCCACACCCTACTTATCTGATTATGGCAACCTTAACGAGGACTAAATTATTATTGGCCGAAACCGGAAACGTCACCCGTTTTGCGGTTGAATTTTTTACCATAGGGATCCATTCCCATTTTGAAACCAAGGAGTTTTTTAACCAGTGTTATATTATAGGTTATAAGTCCTTCGCGCTGGTTGGCCTGACCGGCTTTATTATGGGGCTGGTATTGACCATGCAGTTGCAGCCCAAACTGATCAGTTATGGCATTGACTCCCAATTGCCGATGATGGTGGGTATTGCCATTATCCGGGAAATCGGACCAGTTATCACCGCGCTGATCTTCGCCGGCAAGATCGGGAGCAGTATCGGTGCTGAACTCGGGTCCATGAAGGTCACGGAGCAGATCGATGCAATGGAGGTAAGCGGGACCAACCCGTTTAAATACCTGGTTGCAACACGGATAATAGCGGCAACTATCATGTTGCCCATGCTGACGGTTCTTGGCGACGCTATTGCGCTCTTCGGCGGCTATCTCGGTGTAAACATCCGCACGGTTACCAGTTTCCAGCTCTTTTTCACCGAGGTATTTCAGACGGTAGGTTATAAGGATATACTTCCGGCCCTTGTGAAGACTTTCTTTTTCGGTTATGCGGTCGGGCTGATCGGATGCTACAAGGGCTATAATTCGAACAAGGGGACGCAGGGCGTAGGCAGTTCGGCAAATTCAGCCGTCGTCATATCTTCCGTGCTGATTTTTGTGATCGATCTGCTGGCGGTACAGGTAACCAATATTCTGGGACTCAACAATTAATCATGAGGTCATTGCGAAAAAACACCCCTGCCGTCACCGCTTCAGCTTATGAAGGGCCTGCGATTGTTATTGAACACCTGCATAAGGAATTCAACGGCCATGTGATCCTGAAGGATTTCAACCTGACCGTCAACAGGAACGAAAACGTGGTGATCCTTGGCAAATCAGGTGCCGGAAAGTCCGTGCTGATCAAATGCATCATCGGGTTGTTGAAGCCGGACGGCGGCATTATCAAGGTATATGGAGATAACGTTGTTGGCCTCAGGCATCAGGAACTGGACCGGGTCAGGACCAAAATCGGTTTTCTTTTTCAGGGAAACGCCATTTATGATTCCATGACCATCCGGGAGAACCTGGAATTCCCGCTGAGGCGTCACTGGTTTAATTTATCACAGCAGGAGGTTAACGACATGGTGATGGATGCGCTCGAACATGTGGGACTGGCCCATACGGTGGATATGATGCCCGCCGAACTATCCGGCGGTATGCAAAAGCGCGTGGCCCTTGCCAGGACCATGATCCTTAAGCCTGAAATTATTTTATATGATGAGCCTACCACAGGCCTGGACCCGGTTACCGCCAGGGACATCGATAACCTGATCGTTTCGCTGCATCACAAATTCAATACTGCCGCAATCATTATTTCCCATGACATGAATTGCGTCAGGAATACGGCAGACCGCGTAGTGCTGCTGCTGGAGGGGGAAGTGTATGCCGAGGGATCTTTCGAGCAGCTCGAGCAATCGGCGGATGAAAATATTAAACAATTTTTTGAATAAATAATCATGTCAAATCAGGAAAGAAATAACATCAGGCTGGGCCTGTTCATTTTGTCAGGTATTGTCGTGCTGATGCTGGCATTCTATATGATCGGCGTCAACCACAGCCTATTTGGCGCAAGCTTCAGGGTCAAGGCCCGCTTCAGCAGGTTGAACGGGCTGACCGAGGGGGATAATGTACTTTTTTCAGGCATCCAGGCGGGTACCGTAAAAAACATCCATATCGTCGACGATTCCACGATTGAAGCGGTATTGCTGATCAATGATAACGTAAAGCCGTTCATTCATAAAAATGCCACTGTAGCCATCGGCTCAGACGGGCTGATGGGAAATAAAGTCATCAATATCTTCCAGGGCCAGGGAGCAAGTGAAAAGGTACAGAACGGCGACCTGCTCAGCGCTAAGAAGACGGTGGACATGGATGAAATGCTGCTGACCTTTTCCAAGGTTGATAACAATGCGGAAATCATTACCGAACAATTAAAAAACACCCTTACCAGGGTAAACGAAAGCGCGCTTTTCGAGATGCTGAATGATAAAGAAATGGGGTTGATGCTGCGGTCATCTTTGAAAAATATCAATTCGACCACTGCGAATGCCAGCGCACTTACCCGTTACCTGAGCCTGATGGCCAATGATGCCAGGCATGGCAAAGGCACAGCGGGGCTGCTGTTGAACGATACCGCTTTTGCTGCCGGGTTGAGGGCCACTTTAATCAAAATGCATCAGGCCAGCGACCATGCGGCAGACCTTTCGTACCAGCTGGATCAGCTGGCGAAGCACTTAAACGGGGACGTCGATCACGGATCAGGTCCGGTGAACGCGCTGCTGCGGGATTCGGTTATGGCCAATAACCTGCGGGCTACGCTGGAAAACATTAAAAACGGGACGGACGGCTTTAACCAGAATATGAATGCGCTGAAAGAGAATTTCTTTTTCAAGGGGTACTTTAAGCGGCAGGCAAAAAAACAAAAGGAGGAGGAGCTGAAAAAAGCCGCGCCAGCGCCGGTTCAGTAAACAGATAATTAAACAGCGAAGAAAGCAGTGCAGGAAATGTAGCAACACAGGCGGACTTGCGCAGCCGTACCGCGCGGTCATGAAGAATAGGATGCCTTATGTCCACAAATGAACCTTAAATGAAAACAAAATAAATTAACAGTAAAACCATGAACAAGTACGAAGAATTATTTAATAAGCAGAAATCTTACTTTAACACCAATATTACCCGCTCCTATGAATGGCGCCTGGAGCAGCTGGACCGCATGGAGCACATGCTCAAGGAAAACGACAAGGCTTTTTTTGAGGCCATGGGTAAGGACTTCCGGACCTCTGTAGGTGAGCAGGTGCAGGAATGGGGCGGCTGTTTCGGTTCTATTGAACACACCAGGGCGGAATTAAAAAAGTGGATGGAGCCTACGCAGGTAGCACTGCCCAAATTCCTTGCTGACAGCGGACATACCGGAACGATCTACCGCGATCCTTATGGTGTGACCCTGATCATCGGCCCTTTTAACGGCCCTGTAGTTTTGTTGTTACTTCCGGCGGTTACAGCCCTTTCTGCCGGCAATACCGTGGTATTAAAAACAAACATTGACACGCCTGCTACCGGCGCTTTGCTTGCCGAACTGGTAGCGAAATATTTTGAGCCGGAAGTGCTGACCACGGTGAGCGGTGATGTCGAGGTGGTTACCGAATTGTTGAAAATACCTTTCAATTTCATCTTTTTTACCGGCAGCACGAGAGTGGGTAAGATCATTATGAAAGCAGCTGCAGAGAACCTTACCCCGGTATTGCTGGAGCTTGGCGGCCAGAACCCCGTTTTGGTGGATCAAACAGCCAATATTCCCGATGCAGCAAGAAAGATCGTTTGGGGTGCCACAACATGGGCAGGGCAGTTTTGCGCCTCGCCGGGCTACGCCTATGTACATGAATCGGTAGCAGCTGAATTTGTGGAAGAAGCCAAAAAGGCGCTACTGGAGATGTATGGCCCGGATCCGAAGAGCAATCCGGAATTTTCGAAGATCATCAATGCAAAGGCTGTAAAAAGGCTGGCGGCGCTGATCGATCCGGAGAAAGTAATTGCCGGCGGCCAGTCCGACGAAGAAGCCAGGTATATGGCACCGACCTTGTTATACCCGATCAGCTGGGATGACCAGATCATGAGAGAGGAGATATTCGGCCCGATCCTGCCTATATTGACTTACAGTGATGTCAATGAGGCTTACCTGAAAATGCAGCAGACGGAACGTCCGCTGACCACTTATATCTTCAGCCAGGACGAGGCGACCATTGAGCTGATCATGAATGGCCTGACGTTTGGCGGCGGCGCTGTTAACCAGGTGAATGCGCAGCTGTTCATATCTACCCTGCCCTTCGGCGGCGTAGGGAATGCAGGCATGGGGCAATATTATACGGTGAACGGTTTTAATAACCTGACGCATGCGAAATCGGTACTTACTTCCCCTGCGGATGTGGCGATTGAACATTTAATTCCGCCGTACACCAGGGAGAAAATTGAGGCATTGAGCCAATGGTCTAAATTTTAAGCAGGCCGGACGACTTCAGGCAGCCCGCAGATGATGCGGCTGCCTGATTGAAATTTCAAAAGGCCATGGCAGGCACCCGCTTTATGGGACATCCTGATGGTCGGAAAATGAATCTGCACAGCCGCCTGGGTGCCTATTGTCATGCCGTAGTATAATTTCGCAAAGGGACAGGAATAAATTACTATAATAGACAAAATTATCTAATTTTGAGAACGAGACAATTGAAATTAATTAAAATAATGTGGCTGAAAAAGATAATTACCGAAAAGCAATTGAACTCATTTAAGGACTTCTTTGACCTCAAAGGACATTTTTTCAACCTGTTGTTTGATCATATGCTGGGATTAAAAAAGACATCCAACTGGAGGAACTTGGATTGACATGTCTTTTTAGCTGGCTGAACAAATTAATGTTTGTTAAAAAAAATAGACTAAATTATCTTTTATACACATACAAAACAGGGACCCTTTAGGGTTGCCTGAATTAAAAAAAGCGTATTCTAACAATCCACAAAATAGTAAAAACAATAAACAATTTAATTATGTCACAGACAGCAAAATGGGTTATCGACCCAACTCACTCAGAAGTGCAATTTAAAATCAAGCACTTGGTTATTTCCAGCCTTACCGGCTTTTTCAAAAGCTATGAAGGCTTTTTAACTACCGAAGGCGATGACTTCGAAAACGCGTATGCAGAATTTTCTATTGATGTTGCCAGTATAGACACCACTCAGGATGCCCGTGACAAACACATCGTGGGAGAAGACTTCTTTGATGTAGCGAACTATCCTAAAATTTCATTCAAGTCAACCAGTATCAAAAAGGTTGATACAGAAAATTATGAAATGACCGGTGATCTGACGATCAAAGGCATCACTAAATCAGAAAAACTGAAAGTATATTTCGGTGGTGAAGCAGTTGATTTTTACGGCAATCCTAAAGCTGGTTTCGAAGTAAGCGGAACAGTTAACCGTAAAGATTATAACCTGTTATGGGACGGCATTACAGAGGCTGGTTCTATCGTAGTTGGCCCGGAAGTGAAACTGCTGATTAACACGCAGGTAATCAAACAAAAGGACTAAGGGAACTGCCTGGCAGTTATCGAAATCCGATAGATAAAGCTGTCCTGTCGGGCGGCTTTATTTTTTCCCCAGTTAGCCGCCAGATGGGCTATCACCAGGCGGAGAGCCTTAACTGAATGAACCAATAGATTGAACGACCATATTCTAAATCAACAATTAAATTATCATAAACATGAAAAATGCTAAAGATCTTTTCCTGGAATACCTGGAAAACATGAATGATGTGGAAAGAGTGATTGAGTTATTTGCAGATGATGCCGTTATTGAAATTCCCTACCTGGAAACCATAGGCATACCTTCCCGGAATGTGGGTAAAGAAGGTGTCAGGGGATTTATCAACTTTGTTTTCAGCACCATGCCTGATTTCAAATTTGAAAATATAATTGTCCATATGGAAACCCCGGATCAGGTTTTTGCGGAGTACAGTGCGAATAGCCTGGTACCTGCTACCGGCAAGTATTATAACCAGCTTTTCTTCGGCAGGCTGGTAGCGGAAAACGGAAAAATCAAGCTGATCAGGGAAGCGCTGAATCCTGTCATCGCGGCCCGCGCCATGTTTCCAAACGGCACGGCGGATATCCCGGCCTGATAGACGTAGTTTCTCACATGCAATTTTCAATTAAATGAAAGCTATATTATTGAAAGGTTTCGGCGGGGTCGAAAACCTGGAAGCTGCGGAAATTCCCGCGCCGGCCATTCGTGCGGATGAGGTTTTGATACAGGTGAAATCGATCAGCATCAATCCCGTCGATCTGAAGATACGGCAGGGCGCAAAAATGGTCGGTCGTGAAAAGGACAAGCTACCCCTGATCCTGGGCTGGGACTTGAGTGGGATCGTAGTTGAAACGGGCAGCGATGTCAAAAAGTTCAAAACGGGCGATGAGGTCTTTGCGATGATCAATTATCCGGGCTTCGGCAATACCTACGCCGAATTTGTCGTTGCCGACCCGGGCCAGCTTACTTTAAAGCCGGCAAACATTGGCTTTGATGAGGCGGCAGCAGCGACCCTGTCGGCGCTGACCGCCTGGCAGGCGCTTACCGTGTATGGTGAGGTAAGAAAGCAGGACAGGGTGCTGATTCATGCGGCATCGGGCGGGGTGGGCCATTTTGCGGTGCAGATGGCCAAGCACCTGGGCGCCTATGTCATCGGCACCTCTTCGGCGGAAAATAAAGACTTTGTCCTTTCGCTTGGCGCGGACGAACACGTTGATTACAAGACCACCAAGGTCGAAGACGTTGTACGTGACCTGGACTTCGTGCTCGATCCGCTCGGCGGAGCCAACACCGTTAATGCCCTTAACATGACCAGAAAAGGCGGCGCAGTGGTGAGCATCGTGTTCGGTTTTACCGAGGCATTGTTTCAGACCGCCCTGGAAAAGGAGGTTAATGCTTTTAATCCTCAGGTGAAGCCCAATGGTGGAAATATGAAGCAAATTGCCGGTCTTTTGAAAACCGGGGCGATCAGATCCCATATTGGCAAATCTTTTCCTTTTGCGCAGATGGCGGATGCCCACCTGCTTTTGGAAAGCGGCCGCTCCGTCGGCAAGATTGCCCTTACGCTATAGTGATTATAAGGCAATACAGTATTGCCTTATAATTTCTTCAAAACTTATCCCCTTCCCTTTTATTTAAAGGCATCAGCCTTCTTTGTTTCCCGATAAAATCAGCACGGGTTCCCCGCATGCTTACAACTTTAAAGGGTTCATTCCTTCACTATGCTTCCCGCTAGTCCGGTTTACGTTATTTCGGTAATGGCAGATTGATATACCGATATATCGTAAAGCATCGCCGTGTTTTTGTATATAAATAGTTATATATCACCATCTTAAACTGCGGCACGTCGTTTGGAATTTCTGCTGTATAACCTGGTAGGGTTTACGGTGTCCATTAAAAACAAACAATCTATTACTATTAACAAACTTCATTTTTATGAAAATTTTATTTATCGCCAGTTCAAAAACATTTTGGTTAGCTGAACTAACACACCCTTATTGGAATTTATCAGAGCGCGGTCATGAAATACAGGTCGCCAGCCCGCTGGGCGGAAAAATCAATCCGGATCCTGCGAGTAATCCGTATGCTGAAGGGTCATGGGAAAAAGATGATATTGTCAGCAAAGGCTTTCTTTCTGACCCGACCCTTGTCGCCATTATGGAAAGTACGCTGGTATTAAAAGACGTTGATTTGACATCTTTTGATGCTGTGCACGTAGTTGGTGGTGGCGGTGCCTGTTTCGATCTTTACCCGAATGATGACGTTAAAAGGGCATTGGAGTATTTCTGGAATGCAGATAAGTTTGTCGGTACGATCTGTCATGGCTCCATTGTTTTGGGTAACATTCCTGACCTGGTAAAAGGCAAGCCGGCCACGGGCTATTCCAGGGCTGAAGATGCCTTGATAGAAGAGGTATTCGGTCTTAATTTTATACCTAATTTCCCGCAACCGATCATGGAAGCTGCAGGAATCGTTTACGAATGTGTTGAACCTGCGGGGGTACATGTTGTCGTAACGGGCAAGTTAATCACCGGACAAAATCAGCAATCTGCTTCAGAATATGCCATAGCGTATAATCATTTGATGGCAGGTGCCAGTCCGGTAGTGATCAAATAAATTCGGGCATCGTTGTTCGGGAAACAATTCAAAAGCCGGGCCGGAACAGGGCTGCCGGTTGTTATCATCGCCCTCAAATTTCCTATTGAAAGCGACCTGGTCTGTACTTTGGCCAGGGCACTTTTAATACGTGTTTAAAGAATGCTTTAATCAAAAATTACTTCCATGCAAGATCAATCAATAGAAAATTTGCCTGAAATTCTGAAATCAGTAAAAACCAGGCCGCTAATGGTATTGAAACTTATCATTGCAAAGCCTCAGATTATCGGCCGCAGTCCGCACGTTAACCGCCTGGTGGGGGTGACCGAAAGTGGCTCCTTTGAGGGAGCGCGTCTTTCCGGAGAGGTGCTTCCCGGCGGAAGCGACTGGCAGGAAGTCGGCGAAAATGGGAATACCTTATTGAATTGCCGTTTGGTGTTAAAGACCAATGACGGTGAGTTAATATCTATTCAATACAAAGGTATCCGTGCAAATCCACCGGCTGTCGTAGCCCGTCTGGGTAAAGGAGAGGCTGTCAGCCCTGATGAATATTACCTGCGTGTTGTCCCGATCTTTGAAACTTCATCTGAAAAATATAGCTGGCTCAATAATATTGTTGCTGTTGGTATCGGAGATCGCCAGGAGCACGGCCCGGTATATAGTATTCATGAAGTGTTGTAACCCATTTATACGATTACATCATGCAAAAATTTGAAGTGTTAAAAACCCGAGCAGAAGGCAAAGTACTTTTTGCCGAGATCGATAATCCCCCGCTCAATCTGCTTGGTGCAGGACTGGTCAGAGACCTTGCAGCGCTCATACAAATACTTGATAAGGGTAAAGATTATAAAGTTGTCGTCTTTTCAAGTGCAAATCCCGATTATTTTATTGCCCATGTAGATGTCACACAGATCGCTGAATACCGGGAGGCTGCAACGCAATTCACAGGCGAACCTCAACTTTCGCTGTTATACCGGAGATTAAGCGAAACCAAGGCCATCACCATTGCGAAAATAGCAGGGCGTGCGCGCGGCGCGGGCAGTGAGTTTATACTTGCCTGTGACATGCGTTTCGCGTCCAGGGAACGCGCCGTGTTCAGCCATATCGAGGCGGCTTTTGGGCAGATCCCCGGTGGCGGCAGTGTCCAGCATCTTACCCGTACCATGGGCCGGGGCCGGGCCTTTGAGGTCATCACCAGCAGTCAGGATTATAGCGCCGATCTTGCTGAACGTTACGGCTGGATCAACCGGGCAATTGATGACAGTGAACTGGATGCTTTTGTGAACGACCTGGCGCACAGGATCGCTAAATTCCCTCAGCAGGGATTAATGGATATCAAAGAAAGAATTAATGCGATAAGCCTTGCTCCTGTAGCGGACTATCGCAAAGACGCCGATCTTTTCTTTACGGCCACGCAAACCGAAGAAACGAAAGAGCGTTTCAAGACGATAACAGCAAAGGGCTTTCAGGTTGAAGGCGATACAGAACTGAACCTGGGCGATGTTTTAGGAACATTATAGGCAGCCAGGCCATATCATTGCCCCCTTTACGGATATGATGCCCGGGTAATACGATTAAAAAGGGTGCCACCGGAATTCCGGCGGCACCCTTTTAATGGTGATGGTATATGGCTGGTTAATCTTCGTCCGGAACAGGTATATCAAAGGCATTTAACATAAATGATACGATAGAATAACAACCTATCACGTGGATCAGCTCGGCAAACCCGTTTTTACCAAACTTATTTATGGCCAGGGTGTAAAGTGACTCCGGTAGCTGTCCACCTTTCGTTATCGCAGATGCAATATCGAAGGACAGGTTTTCCTCGTCCGTCAGGTCAATGGGGCGTTGCCCCGTGCTTAATGAAGCGATCTTCTCCTCTGACATGCCAATCGAACGGGAGATATGTTCATGCGCATAAATTTCATAACGTGCGGAAAACTTAGCACCTACAACGAGCGTAGCCACTTCGCGGACCGTCTTTGACAAAGTGGAATTAGCTGAAATCACCTTATTATACTCCCACAGGCCGGATCCAAACTGCGGAAAATGAATCATGGTGTTAAACGGCCCCAGCAGGGCACCGTCACCGGTCTTGGCTGTAAAGCTTTTGAAATTTGCTTCAATGCCTTTATTAATACTATCATAGAGGGCTTGCTGACTTTCATTCAGCTCATCCGGGTTAATTGGGGTAAGTCTCATTATTTATTGATTTAATGTGCATTTAAAATTATTCTTCATCATTACGGTCATTTGCCGCCCCGGCTCATCAGTGCTGCCGGGAATCTTCAAAACACCGTGTTATTTGGCAGCTTCCAGGATATATTCCGCCAATTGTTCAGGCATGGAAAAGTAAGGTGTATGACTGCTGTTCAACACAAAGGTCTGTTCAATGTTCGGCGCGGCTTTGATCATCTTCTGCTGCAAAACCAGGCTGATGGCATAATCATTGACCGTTTGGATGTAGGCCTTTTTTACGCTGCCGTAATTGGCATCTGTCAGCGAAACAGGGGCAGACAAAGGGGCCAGCGGCTCTGTTTTCCAGTTGGCCAGTATCCCCTCCAGGATGTCTTTTGGGGTATCCTGAAAAAAGAGTTCTACAACGCCGTCCTTTTTGATAATAGCCGCATGTTTTTCGGCGTCCACTTCCAGGTATTTTGCGGTGTGTCCATCCACGTCAGCTTTTGCAAGATCGATCAGGCTTTCACCATCTTTAGGAAGACAGGCTGCCAGATAAACCAGCTTCTTGATCTGATGCGGGATGTCTTCGCCGATCTGGCTGAGGATCTGGCCGGCCATGCTGTGACCTACAAGAATAATGTTTTTGCGCGCTCCTATAGCGTCCTTTGTTGCCGCCAGATATGATTTCATGCTGATGTCAGCAAATGAAGTTTTGTCTTCCCCATGACCGGGAAGGTTTATTGCAATAACTTCATAACCCTTAGCTTTTAAAATTGGCGCTACCAGGACCCAGGCTGTTGCATCGGACCAGGCGCCATGAATTAATACGATTGTTTCCATTTGGCTGTTTATAATTAATGATTTATAGATAATGCATAAACTTAAGGAAGGCAGGCTGCCGAAACATTCACCTATGTTACAATCGTAACAATGGCATCAGCTGTAGTGCGGCCCCCCGATCATTTCAATACTTATTTTCGCCGCATTTAAATGATTAGCCGCGTTCCGGAACAGGTATATCGTAACCGTTCAGTAAAATAGAAATCAGGCAATAAAGACCTGTCGAGTGGATAAGTTCGGCCAGTCCCGCGTCTCCGAATGCGGCCAGTGCAGCCTGATATAATGATTCGGGTAACTGAGCGCCTTTGGTAAGTACTGCAGCGACGTCATAGGCCAGGGCTTCCTGTTCCGATAGGTCTGAAGGGCGCTCCCCGGCGGCGATGGTCGCAATTTTAGAGGCGCTGAGACCAACCTTTAAACCTATTTTTTCATGGGTGTAAATCTCATACCTGGATCTCAGGCGTGAGGCAGCAACCAGAACAGCTATCTCACGGACAACTTTCGGAAGCGTACCGTTGACAGACAGTGCTTTCGTATATTCCCACAGCACTTTTCCGAAGGCAGGGAAATGAACCATGGGGTTAAAAGGGCCGACGAAGGCACCGTCCGCCTGCTTTGGCATAACGCCTTTCAGGATAACTTCAAACTCTTCAGTGATCTCATCGTAAAGCGCTTTTTGGGCGGGGTTTAACTGTTCCGGGGATAATGGCTGTAATCTCATATGTTTTGTTGTTTAATATGTTCATGGAAGTTTAATGTGGCTATTCCGGCAGTGCCGCAGGTTCGCTCTTTTTTGCGGTTTCCGGCATGCGTTCCGGGCGGTAGATCATTCTTAGTGACTGGTCGCTGGACAGATAAGCGATGGTCCAGGTAATTAGTGTCCTCAGTTTGTTGGCCGGATTGACCAGGGACATCAGGTGGACGCCAAGCCAGGCGGACAGGGCAATGATGCCCTTTAAATGGAACCGGTGTTTGAACAGGTCGACTACGGCGTGCTGTCGGCCGATGATGGCCATCTCCCCTTTGTCAAAGTAGGCGAATGGGCTAAGAGGCTTTCCGGCGATGATCGCCGGAAAGTTCAGTGCCAGGTTTGTTCCCTGCTGAATGGCTACCTGAGCGAGCTGGGGATGCCCTTTCGGGTATTCCGGATGCGCATACTGAATACTGCAATCACCAATCGCATAAACATCCCTAAGTCCAATAACCCGGTTAAATTCATCCGTTATCATTCGCTTGCCGATGCCGGTGCTGCTTTCCGGGATTCCGGGAAATACCGTTGCGGTGACGCCCGCTGCCCAGATCAGGAGTTTGGCATTGATCACCTCCCCGGATGAAAGCACTACCTTGCGGTCAGAAAATTCATTGACATGCGTATTCAGGAGAATCTTTACGCCCAGGTCCGAAAGGATGCGATACGCATCATCATGTGATTTGTCGCTCATTGGCCCAAGCAGGCAGGGGCCGCCATCCACAATATAAATTTGTGAAGGCACCTGCTTTAACTCGGGGTATTCTTTCTGAAAAATATTTTTCTTGATCTCGGCCAGCATGCCGGTGATCTCCACGCCAGTGGGCCCGCCTCCAGCAACGACGATGTTCAGCAATGTCTCCTGCTCGGCAGGATCTGTCGCGATAGAGGCCTCTTCCATCGTTTTAAACAGCATATTCCGCATGCTGAGCGCGTCGTCAATTGTTTTCATGGGAATCGCATTCTCCTGAATGCTTTTTATGCCGAAGAAGTTTGACTGGGCGCCGTTGGAAAAAACCAGGTAGTCATAGGAGATTTCTCCGTTATTCAGGATCAGGTTTTTCGCCTCAGTGTCCACATTGATCACCTCGGCCATCCGGAATGACAAACGCTCGTGGCGAAATAATTTCCTGTAGGGATAGCTGATGGCTGATGCATCCAGGAAACCTGTCGCTACCTGGTAAAGCAATGGCGGAAAGTAATTATAGTTATTACGGTCGATCAGGATAATGAACAGGTCTTTATTTTTCAGCAGGTGCCGGGCAAGGTTATAGCCGGCAAATCCTCCCCCGGCAATAACAATTTGTACAGGCTGTTTATGCAGCTCATTTATCATAGCGTATCTTATGTTTAGCTAAACCGCTGCGATGATCTGCCGCAGTACGGCAGGCTCCTACAGCGCATGCCTCCATTGATTCAATCGGAATGCCACATGTTATTGATCTGACATACAGAAAATTAGGTGATTATCCATAGTATTCATTCTCTGTATATCGTGAATTTTAATTCGGTTTAACGATATAAAATAAGCTTTGAGAGGGATTATGTACGGTATTTCAGCATGCGCTTCAGGTAGCGCCACTCCGTTAAAAACACATTGCGTGGAAAGCTACGTGAGGTAGTTTTTTTCGCTGTAAAGCGCTGCGGCCGCGCAGGATGAAATCCAGGTACTAGGAAACCGGCGTTAAAGTATCGCGTTCTTTCTGATGTTATACTTTAACATTTTGGAGCTGAGTGTTGTAGCCGGTATTTTGAGCAGTTCCGCAGCGCCGCCGATACCGGATATTTTCCCGTTGGTTTTCTTCAATATGGATATGATATGATCGCGTTCGACCTCCTCTATGGTTTTGATTGCCGTATCGGGGAGGATTTCTTCCATTTCTTTGCGGTTCGATATGGGAAGCGAAATCTGCTTGATGGTGGTTCCGGGTGTAAGCAGCACACTCCGTTCGACCAGGTGTTCCAGTTCCCTCACGTTGCCGGGCCATCCGTAGGCGACCAGTTCCTTCATCACTTTGTTGGAAAAAGACATCGGTTCCTTGTTGCCTTTTCTGCCGTATTTTCCAAGAAAGTAAGTGGCCAGCATGGGGATATCTTCCTTCCTGTCCCTTAAAGGCGGCAGGGTTATCGGGAAAATATTCAACCTGAAGTAAAGATCCGCCCTGAACGCCCCTTCTTTAACATCCATTTGCAGATTGCGGTTGGTGGCCGCGATTATCCGGACATTGGTTTTGATGATCATTTTACCGCCTACCCGCTCAATTTCTTTTTCCTGTAATGCCCTCAATAACTTGACCTGGAGCTCCAGGGGTAATTCACCTATTTCGTCTAAGAACAGGGTACTGTTATTCGCGAGTTCAAATTTGCCGATCCTTCGTTCGGTCGCACCGGTGAAGCTTCCTTTTTCATGCCCGAACAGCTCGCTTTCGATCAGGTTTACCGGTAGGGTGGCGCAGTTAACCTTAACCATTGCCTTATCTTTTCTGGGGGAGGCGTTATGAATAGCCCTTGCGATCAGTTCCTTGCCGGTTCCCGTTTCGCCCAATATCAATACAGAACTCTGGCTATCGGCAACCTGCGAGACGAGATGAAATATTTTATTCATTTCCAGGCTATTCCCGATGATCTCACTATAGTTGTGGGTGGTCTGGATTTCTTCCTGAAGGTACACGTTCATGTTTTCCAGCTGTAATTTATAGTCGGATATTTCCTTCAGTTGTTTTTCTATCTCTTCATTGGCGATGATATTTGTAACGGCCCTGGATAGCTGCGCGGAGATCCCCCTGGCCAGCCGCAGCTGATTTTTGTCCATACCGACCTTTGCATCGGTAAAAATCACCAGCAAGCCCGTCTTCTTGTTGCCAATGCTGATCGCGTTATAAATGACCTCTTTCTTGCCGCATTCATAATTCATGCGGAGGTAGTCCGGCAGGTTGGTGGTATTTATTAATTCGGTCAGATCGAAAACCTGCATTTCGTCAGCCAGAAAAACCTGATCAGATATCCAGTCGCTGATGGGGATCGGGTTTTGGGTGATCCTTTCATATTCCGGATGATGGCGGCATTCCGAATCGGGATCCAGCAGGTAGGGGAAGTAACGTTTTTCATCCTCTGTCATTTTGAAGACCAGCACATGGCTAATCGGCAATATCTTTTTAAGCTTCTCCTTGCTGAACTTCAGGAGATCTTCCTTGTTCCTGATCAGGGAGACATCATTGCTTAAAGACAGCAGTACCGTCTTTTCATTCTCTCGTTCCAGGATTTCCTCTTTGGACAGGATATTGTCGACCGCATTGGCCAGTGCCGAGGAAATGCCTTTGATGAGGCTTAATTCCTTGGTCAGGAAGCTGTTCTTGTTTTCTGAAAGGATCACAAAGGCACCGATATGGTTACTGCCCGAGTTCAGTACGGTCATTACAATTTCCCGTATGCCACATGCATGGTTCATCACGATCCACTCCGGGCAGTCGCTTTGTTGGGTAAGTTCATCCAGGTCAAAGACTACCGGGTTCTTAGAGTTGAAGACAGCTGTCATTACCGGATCGGTGATCGGGTATGTGGCATCACAGATCCTTTGGTACTCCGGATGTCTTTGTCGGCTGATCGATTTAGAATCAAAAATGAGCCCGGTATAGGTATTTGTCTTGGCGTCGGTAAGGGTGGTAAGGGTGTGGCTGAAATGAAAGATGCCTTTTAAACGGCCGTGAAGTACTGCCAACAAATCATTCTTATTACGGATAGCCGACATGTCATTGCTGATCTCTATCAGTGTTGATTTCTCTTTCTCCCGTTCTGCGTTCTGCCGGTTAATGACTTTCACTTCCTGCTGACAATCCATATTTTTCATCTTGTCCACTACCTTGAAGCAGATGAAGGCTGCAGAAACCTGGCTGGCAATACGCTTAACCAGGTTAAAATATGGGAGGAAGGCGGTATCTTCGCTCTTTGAAAAGAGAAAGATCAAGCCGTTAAATTCCTGGGAGGTGCGAAGCGTGGAGATCACCACTTTTTTCAAACCCACCTGGGTATAGTGATTCAGGTTTTTTGAGATCCATTTGGATGCGGAAAAGTCATCCAGCGCATAGGCTGATGGTTCCCTTGCCGAAATCAAATCGTCAAACAGTTGGTCGCCTGCCGGGAAATTGCGGTCACCCTTCAGCCTGAACTTAACCGCCTGCAGGCCATTGCCGCCGCTTAATAAGTCGCCGATTTCCCGTTTGTCACTATCCATCTCGACAATCAGAAAACTGTTAAATGCCGGTAAATAATCCATTATGCCGTTCATCACCTGCGCGATCTGCAGGCAATCGCTTATATTGGATAGCCGTTCATTCAATAATTTAAGCACCTGGTTTTCGGGATCAGAAGCCAATAAGCCATTGTCATCATTATTCCCAATTTCCAGTACTGTGGAGAATACCTGATGGGTAATTGCATCAATATGAATTAGTTCGTCCTCACGTGGGTTCCCTGACATAGCTTTAGCTGATTCAATACAAGAGTTGGCAGATTTGTCTGTCCAAATCTGTCAGCTTTTATCAGTTGAATTTAGTAATATTTTTTAATAAAAAGCAAATGTGTTTTCGTCAGCCTGTTCAGCGTGAAAATGGGAAGCAACAGCGGTTTGCCGGCATTTCCGGCCCGTTTTTCCGGTTAATGGCTGGTTATGACCGCTACGAAGTCATTGATAAAAATCTGACAGAACAGGATAGTCTTCTCTACCGGGCTGTAAGTTGCCAGCGCCTCATTATACAATACCGCATAAGCATCAAGGACGGTCAGGCGGTTGATCAGCTCCATATTGTTCCATATGTTGCTGGCCAGACGTATATTTTTAACGGCGTTCGCATCGGATGGTCTCCCGAAGATAAATTCAAGCTGGCCCCCCAGGTTAAGTTCATGCCGGAAGTCGCTGCCGGCATAAGAAGTTTTGTAAGTGAGATATACGCTGGAAGCCAATAACTTTTTAAGCTGCAGGATGAGTTCAGAAGTTATGCGGTCAGACTGGATGGCGTTAACCAAAAAGCCGCCCGACTTTAAAATCTTTGTTTGCATGAGTTGTGTATAAGTCTGTGTGATAAATTATTAGATTGCTTGTTGGTAGGTGAATGTATTTTTCCCGTAAGGGACCATTCTATAATACATGCTTTCCATTTGCACACATTGTGAACGGTTGGTGAACAATACGCTGTTTGACAGCATGATCCCTTTTAATCCGCAATTCGTTTCAATGGCATGGAGGTAAGTGAATGTAAGCGAAAGACGGTCAAAAAACTGGTTGATCACGGAGATCTGAAAATCGGTTATGGCGATCTCCCCGCCGTCACCCTGCAGAACCGCTATTTTTCCGTCCTTGTTGAAGGCCACAAAATCTTCCGTATAACCCCGGCCGTGAAGGCTTATGATCGTGTTGGTAAGAGAGCGGTTGACTACTCTTGTTTTTGAGCTTTGTGCGTACATGTCCGTATTGGTTTAATATGCTGTTTATGCCACTTGTGTTCCAGATTAATTAAAAAAGCGATGTTATACCTTCGCGGCCGATTGGTAGCCCTGAAGTTCCGTTCTTGAATAAACAATTTTGAGACCAAAGCATAATTACTTAATATTCAAGTGCTTAATAAAAAAACAAATGAAATTATTTCACGAAATTTCGTGAAATGCAGCGGCGCATTACTGAATAAAATGAAACGGGGCCGCTTGCAACTTTTTGTCAAATTTTTCGTGGCCTGCCGATTTTAACATGGGTGAATATTATTCTGTCCGGGCCGGTATAGCTTTGTACCGTCTAAACAATTAGGCATTAAAACATGAAGAAAATAATTATTCTTGCGTTATTCGCCATATCGCTTACCCTGGGCATTACCTCCTGCTCATCAAAGAAAAACAACGATGTTACACCTGCCAACACTTTTGTGATCGTGCCGGGAGCATGGCAGGGGCCGTCGGCCTGGCAATCGGTTAAGGCAGACCTGGAAGCAAAAGGCCAGACTGTAATTTTAATCCAACTGGCCGGCCATGAAAGTGACCAGACAGATCCCTCCACGATTACGATGACCGTTTATCGTGACCAGGTTGTTTCCGCCATTAATAAGGTAAACGGCAAAGTAATCCTTGTTGGCCACAGCCTTGGCGGTATGATCGTATCTGCTGTAGCGGAGGAGATCCCGTCCAAGATTCAACGCCTGGTTTATGTTGCCGCTTATGTCCCTGTTTCGGGCCAGAGCCTGCTGGACCTGGCACAAACTGATCCGGGATCGTTGCTGACCCCGGCATTGTCATTTCCGACACCATATACCCTGGATGTGACCCATAGCCAGATCACCAACATCTTTATCCAGGATGGCACGACTGCGGAGCAAAACCTGGTCTTAAACAATTATAAGGTTGAGCCGGCCATTCCGTTTACGCAGCCGGTTACGCTGACCTCTGCAAATTATGGATCAGTAGCTAAATACTATATCCATACGGCGCAGGATCATGCGATCACCCCGGACCTGCAGAACCGGATGGTCACCGCTGCCGGGATCAAGAATACCTATCAGCTGAATACCAGCCATAGCCCGTTCCTGTCTAAACCTGATTCGGTTTCTACTCTTTTGCTGAATATAGCGAAGTAATTAATTGCGTTAAATGACAAAGGCAGGCGGGAAATAGTCCCGCCTGCCTTTTTTTGGCTGATGCCCCGATAAGGGCAAGAGACTTAGTTGTTCGTTGAGGAGAGCCCTTTGCCGATTTTCAATCTCAGTATTTTTGAGCTGAGGGTTGTCGCCGGGATCTTCAGCAGTTCCGCAGCGCCGCCTGCTCCGGAAACTTTCCCATTGCATCTTTTTAAAACGGAAATGATATGTTCCCGTTCCACTTCGTCAATGGTTTTGATATGTCCGTCAGGCAGCAGGTCTTCATTTTCGGTTTCCGCACCCGGCAGATAGATATGTTCGATAATTTTGCCGTTCGCCAGCAAGATACTCCGTTCGATCAGATGTTCCAGCTCCCGCACATTTCCGGGCCAGTTGTATGCCATCAGCTCCCGCATAGCTTTTCCGGAAAAATTCATATTCCCGTTCAATCCTTTTTTTGAATGTTTAGCCAAAAAATGGCTGGCTAATAAGGGGATGTCTTCTTTCCGGTCTCTTAAAGGAGGCAGGTCGATGGGAAATACATTGAGCCTGAAAAACAGGTCGCTTCTAAAGTTGCCCGTCTGCACTTCTTTTTGCAGGTCACGGTTTGTTGCTGCGATGATCCTGACATTCGTTTTGATCGTTGACCTGCCGCCGATACGTTCGATTTCTTTCTCCTGCAGCACCCTCAGGAGCTTTACCTGCAAGTCCAGCGGGAGCTCGCCAACTTCATCCAGGAACAAGGTACTGTTATTGGCGAGTTCGAACTTACCGATCCGCTTTTCGGTTGCGCCGGTAAAGCTGCCGCGTTCGTGGCCGAAAAGTTCGCTTTCGATTAAATTAGCCGGAAGTGTCGCGCAGTTGACCTTGATCATTACCTTATCTTTCCTTAAAGAGGAGTTGTGGATAGCCCTTGCGATCAGCTCCTTGCCGGTTCCTGTTTCGCCCAGGATCAATACGGAGCTTTCAGATTCAGCTACCTTGGACACCAGCTGGAATATCTTTTTCATGATAAAGCTGTTGCCGATCAGTTCGCTGTAGTTATAGGTCGTCTGGATCTCCTCCTGCAGATAAAGGTTTTCGTCTTCGAGCTGCTTTTTATATTGGTTGATCTCGCTGAGCTGCTGTTCGATCTTATCATTCGCTTTGATATTGGCGAATGCTATGGACAACTGATCGGATATACCCTGTATCAGGTTCAGGTAATTCTGGTTGAAGACCCTTTTCTCCTTCATTAGGATCACCAGGATACCCGTTCTTTTTTCACCATCCTTGAGGGGAGAAAAAACGGCTTCCCGGATGCCGGAATCGTAGTTCATCTGCAGGTACCCGGGTACAAACGAGCGCTGGACGACTTCATCCAGATCGTATACCAATGGCGTATCAGCGGCGAGGACGACATCCAGAATGCCGTCATTTACCGAAAAGGAGCCACTGGTAATTTTCTGATAATCCTTGTGTTGGGTGCTGACACTGTTCGGGTCAAGTGAATAGGCGCTGTACTGTTTGCCGTCGTCGCTGATGCTGAAAGTAATTACGTGGCTAATATCCAGCAGTTTCTTTAGTTTGATATTAAGGATCTGGTGAAGGTCATTCTTGTTCCGGATGACCGCGAAATTCTTGCTTAATTCCAGCAATGCAGATTTCTCATTGTCTCTTTCGCTGACGTGTTCATTTGCCAGGATATTTGCCACTGCAACGGATAATTGCCAGCTTATGCCCTGGATCAGCCTGATTTCTTTTTCCTGTAGCAAATCCTTTTTATCAGAAAACAACACGAAAAACCCTATAAATTCAGAACCGTTGAAAAGGGGCGTGATGACAATTTCTTTGATGCCTGATTTGTAGTTCATCAATATCCATTCCGGCAGGTCCCTTACATTCCGAAGTTCATCCAGATCGAAAACTACGGGGTTTTTGGAATTCAACACAGTTTTAATGACCGGGTGATTCAAGGTATGTTCGGCATGCGCTATCCGGTCAAATTCCGGATAATTTTTGCTGCGGGAGTCCGGGTCAACGATCAGGCTCTTATAAGTGCGGGCTTCCAGATCGGCAACGACGGTAACGGCATGACTAAAGTAAATTAGTGTCTTCAAATGCTTTTGCACCATCATCAGCAGGTCGTTCTTGTTACGGATCGTCGCCATATCGTTACTCAGGCTGAGCAGGATGGATTTTTCCTTTTCACGCTCCAGTATTTCGTCGCTGGTCTGGATATTTACCAGTGCTACGGATAGCTGGTCAGCTATCCCCTGTATAAAGTCGAACTCCCCGTTCTTGAACCTCGGATCGTTTTTAGTAGCAATATAAAGGCAGCCTAATAAGTTATTATTGGCTCTCAGGGCTATCCCTGTAAAATCCCTGATGCCGTTATCGCTGAAAAATTCAATGTAACTGGTGGCCCTTTTCTGGCTGATCAGGTCAGCAACGATAAAATTCACCGGTTTCCTGGCATGTATGATCAGGTTGTTGATTTCCTTTCCAAATATTTTATCTGCGGGTATCAGCTCGTTATGGTCCGTTTCAGCCGTTGCCAATGGGTCGGTTTCACTGTTAAAAATATAGTGAGTACTGGTTTTGGCATCATAATGCGAAAGCATGATGTCGGCTACAGCTGTCGTTTTTTCCAGGCTGTCCCTGACGATACCCAGCAGGTCCGGCTTGGTCCTGACAGCTGCGATGGCATTGCTGAGGTTGAGCAGGATAGATTTTTCTTCTTCGTGCTTTAAGATGGCCTCATTAGCCAGCACATTGGAAGCGGCAATGCATAACTGGCTGGATATGCCTTTTATAATCGCCAGGTGTTCCTCTTTAAAATTCCCCGGTTCTGTACTGGTCAGAAAAAAGCCGCCGACTTCTACAAGTGTGCTCCTCATCATGACCCCAACGAGTTGGGCAAGGCCGTTTTCCTGATAATACTTTATATAATCGGGCGCCAGCCCGCTGTCGACCATTTCATCGATATCAAAAACCACCGGCTCACGGTGATGCTGGATGACGTCCAGTACACCGTCTTCAGAGGGGTATTCCGCTACAATGTATTCGTCAAATGCAGGGTGAATCCTTCTATAGGAATGATAACGGTGCGCCCACACATAATGGCTATGTTTTTCCTTGTTGTAAATAGTGATCAATATATCATCGAAAGGAACCAGGGCCTTCAATCTTTCCAAAAGAACATCCAGTAAATCTTCTTTGGTTCTGGTTGAAGCAAGGTCGTTACTGATAGATAACAAAACCTGGGATACAAAAAGGTCGTCGGTCAGATCCGCAGCGAGCTCCATCGATTGATTTTTCAACATAAAAAATAGTATTGGTGTAATTGCAAATAAAACTTTTTAAACAACCAGGAATTGAAGTACTAAAAATACTTTTGTCCGATGCCAAATTTGGCATCAAATTCATGGTTGTTTTCGGAAAGCTTAATGCGATTATGATGCCAAATGATAATTATTTGAATTTCAGATAGTTAAAAATTATTGATGAAAAATTCTTTAACGATATTTCGTATGAATTTTATATTCGAACGAAATTAAGTTAAAAATACATACGAAATATCGTAATTTTGATTTACTGAATATCGTAATTTTGATTTATTTTTCGTCAGTTCTGGAGAGCTCCAGAAAGGCGTTCAGGTATATCTCATCGTCCAGCTTGTCATCCTCCATGCTCAGATTGAAATCTTTCCTGCTGAAGCATCCGAAGAGGCTGAAAACGATGATGGCCGGGTTGTGGCCCTTTTTCATGTGAGAATAGTTAATGACCAGCGTAATCTCCCTGGTTATATTTTTGATGGTCAGCTCGCCTGTCAATTCTCTTATTTTCCCCTCGCTTAATTTGCAGCCGTCCTTTGCCCTGAACAGGACATTCGGATACTCCCTGGCGTGAAGACAGGCAGTCGACCGGATTTTTTTATTCCTGCGTTCATTATTGACATTAATCGAGACCGTGTCCAGTGTTACTTCCACTTCTGGGTTCTCGAATCCTTCACTGGCATTCACCGTACCCCAAAAGCCTTCGAAATTTCCTGAAATATTACTGATGCTGAAATACTTGATCTTAAAATCAATGGTAGAGCCGACAGCCGAAAACCTCCAGGCAAACTTTTTCATAACGCTTTTATATTAATTCAATTTTTACCGGATAGCTTAAGCGATGTTGTAAAGAGGCCAGGCAATTTCAGGTTAGGTTTATAATATATACCACTAGTTCACATTTTTGCGGCGGCGCGACGCTTTGCAAAAACTTCAGCAGAACGTTGTAAAACGAATTGCCGGTCGATACCATAAAAAAGACAATCTGTTCTATATGACTTAAAATTCAAATCCTCATTTCTTTAAGAAACCCTTAAACTCACTTTTTCTATTTCGATAATTTTTTTGCTGAGTTTCCTTTTTTTTTCATATGGCAATATTTCCCTAAACCAGGATTCTTGCTATAAGCATTGCTCATCTGTAAAGGGATATTCACAAACTGCCATTCAGACTTAGAAAGAGCGGCTCAGCGTATTGTTATATCCATCATACCATTATAAAATTAGTGCCACTAAGTAAATATCTATAAATCAATTAGATAATAATTATATTTTTTTTTCGGTCACGATATTTCGGAAATTCAATATGAAGTTCACGATATTAAGGAATTTTTATCTGTTCTGCTTTCCGGAGAGCCCTGCGGAATGGTTTTATTCGCCTATTGATCCCCGCAAAAACTGCAATCTGTCTGACCGGCGGAAGGCATCCGGCGAGAAGATTACATCCCGAAATTTACCCGGAAAGTAACAGTATCGTAAAAAAAGACAAATTTATCTATTTTTTACATCCACTTCCGGCAATACTTAATACATTTATCCATCCTCAGGATATTGGTGAAAGGCCAGAACGGAGATTCATATGATTAAATCGTTTATCATTCTTTTCCTGCTATTTTTTATTACGGGAACGGTTTGTGCCCAGCAAAACTATTACCTGGAGCAGGCGGACTTGCATGCCCGCATTTCTGCTAGTAGGCCTGATTCAAACCGTATTGATCTTTTGCTGAAATTAGGTAATAATTACCTGATGAAACTGGAAAGCAGCGCTGCAGAGCGCGACAGCTCATGGGCCTGCTATGAACAGGCATTTTCCCTGAGCCGTCAACTGAACTATAAACGGTGGCAAATGGAATGCCTCAGGCTGAAAGGAAAATTTTATATTGACGGTAGAAATTTGCCTGATGGAAGAGCGGCTTACCTGCAGGTCATTCACTACTATCAGCAGAATGGCGACAGATTCCGCGAAGCGGAAACCTGGTTTGATTTTGGGGGTATTATGCATACCGCCATCAAAGCCATGCTGGATGAAAGAATTCCGGCATTTGAATCTGCCAGAAAGCTATATGACCGCTTGGGACTCCCTCTAAAATCGGCCGAGGCGATGCAGAAAATTGCTGAAACGAATGTTAACCTGGGTAAACTTGATCTGGCTGAAAGTCAGTTTTTAGGATTGCTTGATAAATACAAAAGCCTTGGTTATAAAAAGAACAGCATTACTTACTATATGCTTTATATCATCAGCCATATCAGGAGTGATATAAAGATGGAACTTTTTTACGCGCTTGCCGCAAAAAATAGTATGCTGGCCACCGGCGATGTGAAATATGCAACAGCTTACTATTTTGCGCTGGGAGAAATTTACCAGGATCTGGGCATGTATAATGATAGTTTTTTGAATTATAAACTATCACTGGAGACAGCCCAACCCGGTTATTATTTCCCGTACCGGATGGTCGAACAGATGGTCATTGTGCTCATTGCCGAAAAGAAAGCCACGGCGGCCTACCATTTTTTAACTGAATATGTTAAGAAACACCCCCCTGCGGATTCATTCCAGAGCGTGGAAATGTATGCATCGCTGGGGCTTTGTTATCAGGGCATGGGAAATTACCATGCCGCCGAGAAAGCTTACCTGCAAATGGTGCGGTTGACAGAAATCAATAACAAAAAAGATCCGAGCCCGCGGAGCATGGTTAGTTATAACCAGATGATCGCCGACTTCTATGTAAAGACAAAGCAATATGGCAAAGCGGAAAGATATCTTAATAAATTAGACACTGTTCCCAAGGTCAACATAGGGCCGATAGTTATCGGGCAGCTTCAGCTGCTCCAATTTAAAGTTGACTCGGCTTTCGGCAGGTTTTTGCCTGCCATCAACGACTTTCAGGCCTATAAAAAACGGAATGATTCCATATTCAACGCGGTAAAACTAAAGCAGGTGAATGAGCTGCAGATCAAATACGAGACCGAAAAGAAGGACAAAGATCTGCTCCTGCTGAAGAAGCAGAATCAGGTCAGCGTGTTGTTGGTGGAAAAAGGCACGTTCCGGCAAAAGCTGATTGCGGGCTGCGCGCTGTTTTTAGCGATATTGCTCGGCATAGGTTACCGCCGATACCGGGAAAAACTTCGGCACAACCGGGAACTGCAGCTGCAAAAAGAAGAAATCACGCTAAAAAACAGTGACCTTGAACAGTTGTTGACAGAGAATCAGTGGCTCTTGCGCGAGGTACATCACCGCGTCAAAAACAACCTCCAGATCGTCATGAGCCTGCTGAATTCACAATCGGCGCACCTTCTTGATGAAAATGCGCTGAATGCGGTGCGGGAAAGCCGGATGCGCGTCCAGGCGATGTCGTTAATTCATCAGAAATTATACGGCTGCGAAGACGTGGCTACGATATCGATGCCGGAGTACATCGATGAACTGGTCGCCAACCTGAAGGACAGTTTCAAGTCCGGGAAAAATGTCCGGATCATCCAGGAAATCGCTCCCCTGACCCTGGATGTCTCACAGGCGGTGCCCGTTGGCTTGATCCTGAACGAGGCGATTACCAATGCGATGAAATATGCTTTTCCTTTTACCGCATCTGATTTGCTCGTGATCAAAATGTCACATAAGCTTCCGTTCGGCATTTCACTGACCATTACCGATAACGGGAGAGGATTGCCGTCCGATCTGAACTTGGATAAAGTCAAATCATTCGGTCTGAAGCTGATCAAGGGCCTTACGGAAGACCTTGGGGGGAGCCTATCGATTGCCGGCGACAGCGGAACAGAGATACGGGTCAGCTTTGACCTGATCTCGCTGCCACAGCGCAGGCGGTTGAACGAAAGGGTCGCGAATTCCCCAATGGCTTAACTTTATTTCCTGCATTTATTCCTAAGGAATTATATATCGTAAGGGCACGATGAAATTTACGAAATTTCGTGAGTCCCAGTATCTTATATAGTCATAATCGACTCATTTTCAGTATTTTAAACCGTGGCACGTTTGCTGTGATAATCCCCCTGTAATTTGGTATCCTGCGATGACTTCCATGCCGCCAGATATGCCTTTTACCAGACGCTTTAGCTTATATATATGAACAAAAATCAGATTGTTGTTACTCCCGCGCTTTTGGCAGCGACGGAAGCTTTTAATAAAGTACCCGAAACGCAGTTAAAATGGCTGATTGACAACAGTAAAAATATAGTACTGGAAGCTGGGGAATTTCTTTTTATACCAGGAAAGCAGGTAGACGATACCTATATCATTATTGATGGTAAGATTCGCCTGTACACACTGCAAAAAAACGAAATGCACGAGATTTATACCTTCAGCGCCGGCGAGGTGACCGGGAACCTGCCATTTTCCAGGGGCTGGACAAGCACGCCTTACGGTGAAGCCGGGGTGGATACACATATTCTTTCGCTTCCGGAGAATAAGTACCATTACATGATCTGCACCCATTTCGAGCTGACCCGCGCGCTGGTCAACATCATGACTACCCGGGTGCGGGATTATACCGCCCTGCAGCAGCAAAATGAAAAGATGATGTCGCTCGGAAAACTTGCAGCAGGACTTGCCCATGAGCTGAACAACCCTGTCTCTGCTGTGGTAAGGGGAGCAACCTCCTTGAAAGAACATATACAGACAGTCAGGTTCGCCTTTCAGAACGTGGTCAGGCTGGGCATCAGCCCGGAAAAAATAGACCTCATCAACAAACTCCTGGGCGATATTTTAAAGGCTGGGGAAAATATCACATTGAGCCTGATGGAAAGGAATAAACGGGAAGATGAGATGCTGGACTGGCTTGATGACATGGGCATTGAAAACGCGGACGTTGTTTCGGAAACCTTTGTGGAATTCAATCTGACGGTTGAAAAGGCCGAACTGATCAGGGCAGATTTACCCGAAACCGATCTGTCAGCCGTTTTCAACTGGCTCAGCAATAGTTTAGTGTCCGAGAAAATTGTCAAGGATATAGAAGAGGGTTCTCAAAGAATTGCGGGGATCGTGAGTTCTGTGAAGACATTCACCCATATGGACCAGGCACGGGAAAAGCAATATGGAGACATACACCAGGGCTTACGCAGTACGCTGACAATGCTCAATTATAAAATCCATAAGGGGAACATAAAAATCGTCGAAACTTTCGATGAATCACTGCCCCAGGTAAAAGCGATGATCGGTGAATTGAATCAGGTCTGGACCAACCTGATTGATAATGCGATTGATGCCATGGAAAATGTGTCGCATCCTGTTCTGGAAATCATTACAGCCCAGGATGATAAAAAGGTATGCGTGACCATCAGGGATAACGGTGAAGGAATTCCCGAAGAACTGCGCACGCAGATCTTTGACCCGTTTTTTACAACCAAGGAGGTTGGAAAGGGTACCGGATTGGGTTTGGACGTCGTTCAGCGGATCATCAGGCAGCACAAAGGGCTGGTAAAAATTGAATCGGTTCCCGGGAACACGGAATTTACAGTCTGCTTCCCGATCAACGGTTAAGCATTATTTCAGCATAAATTAATATCTGATCAAATGAATCTGCCTATAATTTTTTGCATAGATGACGATGCCCAGGTATTAAGGGCACTCACCAGGGACCTCAAAGGTCGGTTTAGGAATGACTACAGGATTATCAGTACAACCATAGTTAAGGAAGGGCTGGAAAGTCTGACCGAATTAAAGAACAAAGGCATGAGCGTTGCGCTGTTCCTGACAGACCAGCGCATGCCTGAAATGGAAGGCGTGGCCTTTTTGGAGAAAGCGATTAAAATTTTCCCGGAAGCTAAACGGGTGCTGCTGACGGCTTATGCCGATACGCGTGCCGCAATTAAAGCGATCAATGCCGTTCAGCTGGATTACTATCTGATCAAACCCTGGGACCCGCCCGAGGAAAAGTTGTATCCTGTGCTCGACGGCTTGCTTGATGACTGGCAGAATACTTTCAGGCCGGCATTCAGCGGAATTAAAGTGATCGGTAATCAATATTCCGAGTTATCCTATAATATAAAAGATTTCCTTGCCGGAAACCTGGTGCCCTATCAATGGCTGGATATTCGCACTGCCGAAGAAGCCCAGGGTTTACTGTCCGCCAACCAACTGCGTGCGGAGGATTTACCGGTTGTCTTTTTCGATGACGGCACTTTCAAAATTAAACCCGGTATTGTCGAAATTGCCGGAAAAGTCGGGCTGACGCCGGCGATTCAATTTGACATGTATGATGTTGCCATTATCGGGGCAGGACCGGCGGGACTTGCGGCGGGGGTTTATGGTTCTTCGGAAGGGCTTAAGACATTGCTGATCGAGCGAAGGGCGCCGGGAGGCCAGGCAGGAACCAGCAGCAGGATCGAAAATTACCTGGGCTTCCCCGTTGGCATCAGCGGTGCTGAGCTTACACGTCGTGGAACCACGCAGGCCACCCGTCTGGGGACAGAGATCATTTCCCCGGTGGAAGTTACCTCGATACAAAATAACAATGGCTATAAGTCTATCACCCTGGATAACGGGACGGTCATCAACACCCGGAGTGTGATCATCACAACGGGGGTAAATTACCGCAAACTGGAACAAAAGGGAATCCACGATTTCACCGGTGCCGGTGTGTATTACGGCGCGGCGATGACAGAAGCCTCCGCCTGCAAAGGGAAGGATGTTTACATAGTTGGGGGGGGGAATTCGGCCGGACAGGCCGCCATGTATCTATCCAAGTTCGCGCAAAATGTGTTTATCATCATCCGGAAGGAAGACCTGACGGCTACGATGTCCGCTTATCTGATCGAACAGCTTTCCGGAACGGAGAATATACATCTTCAACCCAAATCTGAGGTGGTCGAGGCACAGGGATCCGACAGGCTGGAAAGACTGGTGATCCGGCATACGGAGACCCTGGCCGGCGAGGTACGGGCGGCAGGCGCATTGTACGTTTTTATCGGGGCGAAACCTTTCACCGACTGGATAGAACTGGGCATATTGAAAGACAGCAGGGGGTTTCTGGAGACAGGTAATGCTATAAAGCAAAATCCCACCTTCGACAAGATCTGGAAACAAAAACGGGACCCTTATTTATTGGAGACCAGCTGCCCGGGCATATTTGCAGCCGGTGATGTGCGCTCAGGATCAATGAACAGGGTGGCTTCGGCTGTGGGCGAAGGTTCTATGGCGATCAGCTTTGTTCACCAGTACCTCGCTGAAGTAAAGTAAAATGGAATGGCTATCTTAGTGGATGGCCAACAGAAAAAAATAAACTATATATCGTTAAAGGGATTCAAATTCACGAATAATCGTAAATGATTTTTTTGTGATTTATTATAATTATTTGACAGTCAAATATTTAATAACAGGTATGACATTTGCAAAAATGGGTCACTAACCATTGAGCAGGAAACGATGACACCACACACCGGCAATTAGCTATGAGCGACAAGATTTTAATTGTTGAAGATCAATGGATCGAAGCAAATGATTTGCAGACCATTCTGGAAAGCTCAGGCTTCCAGGTGACCGGGATTGCAAAATCTGTGGCGCAGGCTGTCGAGCTCCTAAAGGAAGAACGTCCGGATATGGTATTGCTCGATATTTTTCTGAAGGGGGACCTCACCGGAATTGATTTTGCAAAGATACTTGGAAGCGAGGGCATCCCCTTCATTTACCTGACCGCCAATTCAGACCAGGTAACCCTGGAGGCTGCTAAGGCGACGCAGCCTTACGGTTTTCTGGTGAAGCCTTACCGGGAAAGAGACATACTGGTCGCTTTGGATATTGCCAACTACCGTTATACGAACCAGCGTGAGCTGATCGCCCGGCAGGAAAAATGGCTATCCAACACGCTGCACAATATTATTTCCGGAAAAGATAGCCAGCAGGAAAAGTTAATGCTTATGGTAAAGGCTTTTGAGCCCTTTATACCCTTGTCGCATATCTTGGTTGACCTGGATCTGAAGCATGATAACATGACGACGGCATGGTTTTATGAGCGTACCGGTTATGAAGAGTTCAGGCCCGTAGCCGGCTGGGACCTGCTTGACCAGCTAACACTGGTTTCTAAGGAGTTCATGAAATACAGGAAGGCGAATCTTACGCGTCAGCCCATTGCCAAAACCGATGACCTGAATGAATATATCATCGAGAACGGCAGCGTGTTTCTCAGTAAGCTGAGTGACAAATTTGCAATTTCGTCAAGCCTTGAAGTCTTGCTGCCCTTCAGGAAAGATAGCGCCGCTTCCATCACCTTTT
The DNA here is from genome assembly GCA_030775685.1 of Bacteroidota bacterium. GTDB lineage: Bacteria > Bacteroidota > Bacteroidia > Sphingobacteriales > Sphingobacteriaceae > Mucilaginibacter. The sequence continues at coordinate 39,748 of JALYIP010000036.1, read as the reverse complement.
TCTCCACGAAGTCAAGTGGGTTTAATAACGAACATATAGAATTCATCAGGTCGGTATATGGCCTGCTTGGCGAGGTTATAGAGAATATCCTCAATGAAGACAACAACGCGCTTTCCGCCGGAAAATCGGGCAGGGTTACGGGAACTCAAAACAAGAAGCCGGTTATCGAAGGCATTATCGGTAAAAGCCAGAAGCTGATGCAGGTTTTGTCCCTGGTGGCCCAGGTTGCGCCGGTCGACACGACCGTGCTGATATCCGGAGAAACCGGTGTCGGCAAGGAGGGCCTGGCCAACGGGATCCATGAAATGTCAGAGCGAAGATTAAAGCCCCTGATTAAAGTCAATTGCGCCGCTATCCCTGCAAGCCTGATAGAAGCGGAATTATTCGGTTACGAACGCGGTTCGTATACGGGGGCCACTGAAAGAAGGATAGGTAAGTTCGAGCAGGCCCAGGGCGGAACCATTTTCCTGGATGAAGTCGGTGAAATACCGCTTGATATCCAGAGCAAGCTGCTCAGGATATTACAGGAAAAGGAACTGGAGCGTATCGGTGGAAGAAATACGATAAAAGTTGATATACGAATTATTGCTGCAACCAACAGGAACCTTTATATGGAGGTCGCGGCCGGCAGGTTCAGGATCGACCTGTATTACCGCCTGAATGTTTTTCCTATACTGCTGCCTCCTTTGAGGGAGCGAAAAGATGATATTCCCCTGCTTGTTGATCATTTTCTACAGCAGATGGCTGACGTTTCCGGCGGGAGGCCCAAGAAATTTTCCCCCCAGGTTATGGAACAACTGATGAGTCATCCCTGGCCGGGAAATATACGGGAATTACAGAACCTGATCGAGCGGCAGGTGTTGATGACCGATGCCCCGCTGATCACGAGCATTGATTTGCCGGAGGAAGACCTGGTGGTTGAAGCTCCCCCCAAACTAACAGAGGAGAGTCAGGAGGCCAATGAGAAAGCGCGGATCGAATCCGCCCTGAAAAAAGCAAATGGTAAAATCTCAGGCCCCGGCGGCGCAGCTTCCCTGCTGAACCTCACGCCCGCAATTGTTTCTTCGAAGATGAGGAAACACGGGATCGTCTGGAAATATAATTTATAAACAAGTTAAATCTATCTACTGACGATCATGCTGTGCATTTATCGGTTGAAAAAAGATCTTCGAATAATGAACAGCTTTGTATTGGGGCCGTTACTAATGTCCGGCTTTGTCTATCCGTCCCTCCTCTCGGTGGTGGTGGTACTGCTTTTTGTATCCAGTTTTTTATGTTTCCGCGTCAGGAAGAAAGATCTGCAGCTGCTGCGGGCAAAACAGGATGAATTATCTTCACGGGATATCACGGTGGAGCAGTTGCTCAAGGAAAATGAATGGCTGATCAAAGAGTTGCACCACCGCGTCAAGAACAATCTGCAGATCGTCACCAGCTTGCTGCATTCGCAGTCAACCTACCTGAAGGACGATGCAGCTATCAACGCGATTATGGAAAGCCAGCACCGGATACAGGCGATGTCGCTGATCCATAAAAAGTTATATCAGCGGGAAAGTTATTCAACCGTTTCTATGCAGGAATATATATCCGAGCTGGTAGATTACCTGATGGATAGCTTCAAGAGTGCCCATAACATTACCTGTGACCTGCAGGTAGCTGATATCAGGTTGCAGATCGTGCATGCCGTCCCTGTTGGCTTGATACTCAATGAAATACTTACCAACGCGATGAAGTTCGCTTTCCCTTTTTCTGATCACGACTGCATAACAGTCAAGTTTTTTAACACTTCCCCTAATGAAATTTGCCTGGAAGTCAAGGATAACGGCCGCGGACTTCCCGAAGATTTCAGCCTGAACAATAAGACGTCTTTCGGCATGCTGCTGATGAAAGGCTTAACGGAAGAATTGGACGGCGTGTTCTCTATTGAAAACAGCAACGGTACAGCGATTACCATGTGCTTTGGTGATTCAAGCTTCTTCACCGGCGACAATCCTTTGTTGAAGAGCTGACCTGCCTGTTTCCGCTGAAACCACTTCCGGCGGGTCCGAAGCGCTTTTATTTTATATAGGAAAACCTCAATAAAATTACCGAAATATCGTAATTGCAATACGGTTTATTTAAAGTATCGAACTGTAAGTTAATTACTTATGGTCTGGTCTTATTATTGAAATTACTTTGGCAGATCATCAGGATTGAAGGGGCAAAATCCTTCGTAGTAATAAAAAATAATATAAATGAAGTTATTGGATACCGGTAATAATAGTTGGGCAGCGGCACCACCGGCCTCGGAAAGGCGTGTTTCGAAAGCCAGCAGGATATTGGCCAGATCACCCGGATGGCTGACTTTTCTTTTTTTTAGCTTTTTTGCCATGGCCGCGCATGCGCAGGATACGCTATCCTTCAGGCAGCTGACACTGGAAGACGTTTACAAGCTTGCGCTGGCTAACAGTTACCAGCTGAAGATCACCGAAAAAGCGACGCGTGACGCGCAGCAACAGGTAGAAATCTTTAAATCAAACCGGCTGCCGGCCCTTAGCTCTGACCTCTTATATGGCTATATCAGCAATGCAGAAAACTGGAATCCTTCCTTTGGAGATCACACTACGGTAGCGATACCTCACCATTTCACTGCATTTTCGGCACAGGCATCAGAAGTAATATTCCAGGGCGGCCAGGTACAGAACACCATTAAGAAATCTGCGCTGCAGGAGCAGATCGCAGCGCTGTCAAACGAAAGAAACGTCGAAGATATCAAATTGCTTGTTTCCGCGAAATATCTGGACATCTACCGGCTGATCAGCCAGCAGAAGATCTATAGAAATAATATCCGGCTAACGCAGAACCGCCTTAAAAACGTGCTAACCATGCAAAGGCAGGGAATGGTGACGCAGAACGATGTATTGCGGACTGAGCTGACCATATCCGATCTCCAGCTGGCCCTTCGCACCACGACCAACGATATCCTTATCATTAATAAGCAGCTGAACGTGGTTACCGGCTTACCTGATTCGGTATCGCTGCTTCCTGATAGCAACCTGCTGAGGAATCAGCATGAGGAAAAGCGATTGGATGACTACCTGAGCGAGGCGGTTGCCAGCAACCAGGACCTGAAGATATCGGCGGTAAATAACCGCATCGCCGAGACGAATATTGAATTGCTGGGAAGCGACCGCTTGCCGCAGCTGTTTTTATATGCGAAGTCCGATCTGGACAGGCCCTATACCTATAGTGTTCCTACCATCGATATCTATACGAATGTATGGCAGGCGGGCATCGGCTTGCATTATAATATATCCTCTACTTACCAGGCCAGGAAAAGAATAAAAAGCGGAGAAATTGAGCTGGAACAGTCACATGACCGCGAAACGCTGGAAAAGCAAAACCTGGCAGTAGGCGTGAAATCAGATTTTATAAAATATAACGAAGCGAAAGAAGACCTGGTGACATTGACCGCGGACCGGAAGTCCGCAGAAGAAAATTACCGGGTAGTGGAAAAGAAATATTTCAATCAGCTCGCACTGCTTACCGATATGATCGATGCCACGAACACCAAAATTGAAGCAGAACTAAAAGTTACCACAGCACAAATAAACGTCGTTTACACCTATTGTCAGCTTTTGCATACCATAGGAACTCTTTAAATCAATCACACTATGAGCGAATCCAGTGCCCTAAATAATTTGTCGGACGGCAAATGGAAAATCAGAATTGTAAATATTTTATTGATCGTCGCGGCCGTAGGCGGGATCGGGTGGGGTATCCTTACCTATTTTGGACTGGATGATGACCTGTATACCAATGACGCGCAGGTGGAGGAATATATTAATCCGGTCAATACCCGTATCCCCGGTTACATCCGGAAGGTTTACTTCCAGGAGCATCAGCATGTGAATAAGGGGGACACGCTGGTTACCATCGATGACCGCGAATACAAAATACAGGTGGAAAGTGCCCAGGCGGTTTATTTGTCCGCTTTAGCATCAAAAAGCGTGACCTCGTATTCAGTTAATACGGTGCACAGTAATGTCAGCGTTTCCGAGGCGAATATCAACGCGAATAAGGCCAGGCTGCTGAATGCCGCTAAAAATCTTACCCGCTACGAAAACCTGCTGAAAGAGGGCGCAGCCACTCAGCAGCAATATGACCAGGTGAAGTCCGATTATGATGCTATGGCATCACAAACGGAGGCTTTGCAGCAACAGGAGCGCACGGTCGATTTTTCAACCGACGAAACCGCTAAGAAACTGCTGGTTAACGACGCAGAAATAAAGCGTGCCCATGCCGCGCTGGACATGGCGCTGCTCAACCTGTCTTACACCATTATCACTGCCCCTTACAGCGGCATAAGCGGTCGCAGGACAGTTCAGGAAGGCCAGCTTCTGCAGGCAGGCCAGACGCTGTTATCTTTTGTGCGCAATGATGACAAATGGGTTATTGCCAACTATACCGAAGAGCAGGTTGCGAAGCTGCAGATCGGCCAAAAGGTAAGGCTGAGCGTGGACGGCCTGGGCGATCAGGAAATTGAAGGAAAGGTGGTGGCGATTTCTGAGGCGACGGGCTCCCGTTACTCAGCTATTCCGCTCGACAATTCCACCGGCAATTTCGTCAAGGTCAGGCAGCGGGTTCCGGTAAGGATAGCATTTATAAAATCGGCGCAAACTGCGGCACTGGAAGAACACCTGCGGGCGGGAATGAATGTCGTGGTGCGACTGGCCAGATAATCTGTAAAATATGGAATTCTACGACCTGTTCTATAAGTGGGTGCCCCTGTATATCAGGATACCTGTCCTGACGCTCCTGTATCTTGTCCTCCTCACCGCAAACGGCGTTTATACAGGTAATTACGGCGACATGTCCAGTGGGCTTGGCGGCTATTCCGAACCCTACACAATGGCATATTATGCGATGTATATCGGCATGGGCATTGGCAGCATGAGCAATATCCGGATCAGGGAACGGTTCACTGCCAAGACGCTGCTTTTATTCGGGCTCGTGGCCATGCTGTTGATGAACCTCGTTTGCGCGACGACCAACAATCCATATCTCACCATCCTTGCCTGTTTCCTGCTGGGTGTCGGAAAAGTTTCCGCATCTACTGAAGTTTACCTGGTCTGGCTGCAGATATGGAGCAAGAAGCTGGATGTTAGCCGGCTTTATCCTTTTGTATACTTCATCGCTTTAAGCGGCCTGTATTCTATGACCTGGCTGACGACCAAACTCGCCTACTTCTATGACTGGCGCTATGCCTACATTGCGATCTTTATATTGATCCTGGCCTGCATTATCCTGACGGTGATTTTCGTCGAGCACCATACCCTGAGAAAAAAGGTACCGCTTTACCAGATGGACTGGCCCGGTATTACGTTGCTGGTGACCTTCATGATGCTGATCAATTACATACTCACTTATGGCAAAGTAGAGGACTGGAATGAATCGACCCGCATCAAATCGGCGGAAGTCGCTGCCGTTATCGTGCTGCTGCTGTTTGTCAGAAGAGAATTGTCTTTCAAAAGACCTGTTTTTCCCATGGATTTATTCAGGTTGCCCAACTTCAGGCTCGGGCTTTTCTATTTTCTGCTGCTCGGCATCTTCACCCCGGCCACTATACAAGCTTCGTTCAGTGGCGCTACGCTCCATTACGAAAATTTCAGGAGTGCGGAACTGACGCTGTATCTGATCCCTGGAATCATCGGCGGTTGCGTGTTCTGTTACTATTGGTTTTACCAGAAGTACCATGATCACCTGTTGATGCTGATCGGGTTCGTCATATCGGTTTGCTATGAGGCCATGATGTATAACAGTTTTGGAAATTCGTTTGAGATGCACCAGTTCTGGTTGCCGTCGCTGATCAAGGGGTTGGGCATTTGTATCCTGTTTATAGCTATCGGCATTTATATCACGCGCGGCCATACCATAAAGGATGTGCTGACGGTTGTGGGTATCGCCTACCTGATCAGGTCTTTCCTGGGGACAGCCCTGTTCAGTTCTGTCTATAATTACCTGCTGTATGCGCAACGGATCAGGCACCTGAATTATCTCGGCGGCCTGATGGACTCGGGCAATGATTCCGGGAATGTTAGTGACGCTTTTTCATCGGTACAGACCCAGGCGGCAATTGCGACTGAAAAAGAACTGACTGGTTATATCATTCTCATTGGTTTGGTGATCATCGTCATCCTGGTGGTCAGTGTGGTTGCAGACGTGGTAAAAGCCCATGCCGAAAAGACGATCAAGGTAAATATATAGGGTGGAACTGGTGTTAGTCATAAACTGAACTATCTGTTTTCAATTATATCGACAAGGGGAATTAACGTCTTGTTATTATTTCTTTTAACCATGCGGACCTATTACCGTTCGCCTAATCTTAAATAAAATGACAAATCCATTTTTATCAAATCTTCCGGCCGTGTTACAGGAAATTAAAACCAGGCCGCTCATGGTATTGCGTGTTAAAGTAGGTGACGCCCAAAAGGTGGGCAGCACGCCAAATACGAACCGGCTTGTCGGTGTGTTGGAAAGCGGCGTCTTTGAAGGAGAGCTTTTATCCGGAACGGTATTACCCGGAGGGAGCGACTGGCAATCTATACGCAGCAACGGAAGCATTTTGCTGGACTGCCGGATGGTACTGGAGACTGCGGATGGCGAAATGATTTCCATGAAGTATACGGGCACACGCGTGAATCCGGCCGGGGTCGCGGATCGTCTGAAAAAAGGCGAAACGGTTTCTCCCGATGAATACTACCTGCGCATCTCCCCGGTTTTTGAAACGGCCTCTGAGAAATATGCATGGATCAACAATATCGTGGCAATCGGTGTCGGTGACCGGCAACCGGGTGGTCCGACCTACAGTATCTTTGAAGTGATTTAAAGCGGCCTGTATGCCTCATGTCCTATACAGGCTAAAACCGCTATTGCCGCTCATACGGCAACATGAGAAGGCCGCCGACGGGTAAGTCACATATAGAAAAATCCGTAACCCCATTTATTAAGTTGGGGTTACGGATCATAAGGAACGGCTAAGTAAAGATAGTAGCACCTTCCGGGCTGTTGAAGCATCCGTTACAGCAGTTCATAAGGGGAAATGGTTGCGGCCGGCTTTGCGGATTAGCGGGGCCAAGCGCTCCCGGTAATCTGCAACACAAGCCGGCCGCAGCTCATTTTTGCTTATGCATTAATCAGTTTGCCGGTTACGGTTAGCGGCAATACTTCCTGGTTGATGATCTTTGAGATCGTGCAACCAACCCTGGCGCGTTCAAGGAAAAACTCAAATTGCTCCTGTGTAGCGCCTGGGATTTCTGATTCTACAGTAAAGTGCAGGCTTTTGATTTGCGGATAACCGGTGGTTTCGTCAAAGCCAAGAACAATGTCGGCTGTGGTGTAAATGCTTTTGGTTTCCAGATTCTTCATTACGGCGTTATTAGCTACCGCCTGGTTGAAGCAGGCAGCATGCGCTGCCGCCAACAATTCCTCCGGGCTTGCGCCTGTTGTTCCTTCAAAACGGCTGGAGTAACTTACCGGCGCATCTTTCAGATAACCGGTTTTTGTAGATATCGTTCCGTTTCCCTCTTTCCAGCTACCTTTCCAGGTAGATATTCCTGTTGATGTGATCATAATATTATAGGTGTTTATTTGTTAATGTATGTTATTTTATTCTGCAAGTGTGCCCAGGAAATGGCCAAGCCTGGTTTCTGTGTCGCTTTCGGTCTGGAAGCCCATATCCATTAGTTTCGCAAATAGTTTTTGTGCTTCCGGTCTTTGGAACAGCTCGAAGAATTTATTGCTGGACTCCTGGATCTCAAACGGGTTAGGGCCGCCGCCTGCGCGCTTAAGCATCGTAGCTTTAGTCGCCTGCAAGGCAGGCAGTTCAAAGCCACTGATACGGGTAGCGAGATTATTTACATAAGCATCAAGCTCATCATCCGGGAATGCGCGGTTGATCCAGCCGTACTTTTCTGCTATCTCTGCGGAGAAATCGTCGGAACTGACCGCAATCTCCATTGCCCTGGCGTAACCTGAAAGCATTGGCAGGTACTCTGCTGCGCCGCCGCCTGGTAATAAACCCATGCCAACTTCCAGGTGTCCGAATATTCCTTTTTCTTTACTGGCAAAACGCATATCGCAGGAAAGGATGAATTCAGATCCGATTCCCCTTACACGGCCGCGTATTACCGCGATGCTGATCACCCCGGCATTATGCAGACGGTTCGAAACATCGATCCATTGTGTCACGCCAAGTTTTCCGGAAACTTGCGGCAATTCAGCACCTCTTAGTACATCAAAATGAGATATAAAATAATCCTCGTTCGCGCTATCGAACACGATGACCTTCAATGCCTCGTCTACCTCGATAATATCCATTAAGCGTTGCAGTCCGGCAACCATTTCGGGGCTCATCAGGTTGATAGGCGCATTATCCAGCGTTACTTTCCAATATGACGCACTGTACTTGGTTATTATCAGCGGAGCTCCGGGCATCCTGTCTACTGACAATGGCTCTTTTGTCTTGTTCATAATATTAACTTTTTTATTTGCATATACTAAATCAATTCAAAAGCCAAAACGTATAATACTGAAAATCAATAAATTAAATCTTAATAAGGCACAGGTGTTTACGAAATTTCGTGAATTTTATAAAGTAAAAACTATATATAGGAAAATGCGGAGCATACAGCTTCTTAGCGATCAACGGGCCGGTTAAAAAGGCGTTAAATGAGCCGGAAATATGATTAAAAAAGAAAAAAGGGCAGCCGTTTCCATAAAAAAAACGCCTGCCCTTCGGCTTTTTTATCATCTCAATGTCATCTCCGTCCGCGGGCCATTAGCAGGGGCCGGAGATGATCGCCAGATAATGCTGGTCTATAGTTCTCCCAATACTTTTCCAAGGTTCAGTTCCGTATTTCCCGGATGCTGGAATCCCAGGTCCAGGATGGCTTTATACCTTTCCTTCGTTTCCGGGTTCTGGACTGCTTTTCCAAACAATTCAGAATCGCGGCGATAGTCCTCGATTGGTGCCAGGGCTATTGCATTGATCCTTTCCTTGATATCCAAAAGGCCCTGAAGCGGAAAGCCGGCGATCCTGTGCGCAAGAGTGGATACATACGATGCCAGTTCGTCATCAGGCAAGGCCTGATTGATCCAGCCATAACGCTCAGCCATATCGGCGGTATAGTCCTGGCTGCTGGTCAATACTTCGAATGCGCGCCCTCTGCCCATCAACCGGGTCAGGTGCTGCACGCCTCCACTGCCTGCAACCTGTCCGAATGCAGCCTCCAACTGACCGAAGATGGCAAGTTCCCTGGATGCAAAACGCATATCACAGGCTAACACAAATTCACTTCCTGCCCCGCGTACACGGCCGGCGATCTGCGCGATGGTGATGGCTTTGGTCTCGCTCAATCTCCGGAACAATAATGAAAGCGATGGCTCGCCAACCAATTGAGCTGCTACCTCTCTGTATTCCGCAATTTTGGTCACATCCACGTGGGGGATGAAATACTCGGGATTGGCGCTCGAAAAAACAACAACCTTGTACGTATCTCCTTTGTCCAGCAACCGGATAAGCGCAACCAGATCGCGGACCAGGCCAGGCCCCAAAAGATTGATAGGCGGATTGTCGATCTCAGCGAAAAGTACTTTACCTTCCGTTCTGCTCTTAATAACTTCGAATTCTATCATGGCATTATTAATTTTCCCGTACCGGGGTTTAATAACCGGAAAGGCAGGTTGGCAATCAGCCTTTCCGGTATCTTAGAAATTTTATTTTATAATAAACAGACAATATTATCTATTAATTGTTTGGCCGACCGTCTGCTTACCAGGGTCTTTCTTCTCCTAAATGAATAAATTTTCCTGTCGGTCCATTTTCATCCAGCAATGCAAGTTCAACACTTGTTTTCGCGCCTTCCGGAATTTCCATAGGTGCATTCGGGCCGCCCATATCTGTTTTGGCATGGCCCGGATCAGCTGAATTCACCCTTATGTTAAATGGCTTTAATTCGGCAGCCAAATGGATGGTCACCGCGTTTAAGGCACTTTTAGATGCATTATATGAAAGCCTTTTCAAAGGCGCCAGAGGACTGTTTTCCATAGCATGAACACCGAGTGATCCCAAAAGGCTGGACAGGTTGACAACGTTTGCCGACCCGCTTGCCTTTAACAGGGGCAACAATTCATTGGTAAGATACACTACGCTGAACACATTCGTTTCGAAAAGGTACTGAAATTCCTCTTCTGTTGTTTCAATTGCCTTATTTACAAAGAAATCAGATGGACCAACACCTGCATTATTAATCAGGATATCCAGCTTACCAAATTTCCCTTTGATAAATGCCGCTGCAGCTACACGGTCTTTCTGATCGGTCACGTCAAGCTTTATGCCGACAGCTTTGATCCCAAGTGCCGTCAGCTTCGCCGCTGCATCTTCTGCTGTCTGCTGGTCCCTGCCGGTAAGGATAACGGTAATTCCCTTTTCACCCAATTGCTTTGCTGTCTCAAACCCAAGACCACGGTTAGACCCGGTTATGAGGGCCACTTTTTGATTTTCCATTTTCTTAATTTTAATTTATGATAGCTATCCTTCCGGTGATACCTGATGTGGTCATCCGTTTGATTGCCGTCTGATTTTGGACAATATCCGACTATTAATTTTGCATTTTAGCGAGATTGGCCTTCATTCCTCTTTTTTGACAATATGCTGTCAAAAAAAGATAAATTTGTCTATTATTAAAAACAAACAGTCTGATCAAGGGTTTTGCTGATGATTGGTAAAGGGCACGAAATATGTTGAATTGGTGTAATCGCCAGTGCCATTGTTTCCCGGTCTCAGGCGGTATCATACACACGCTATATAAAAGGATATGCACTATAATTTGCTTCTCTTTCTTGTCTTGCTTTCCGGCGCATTTTTGCTGATCATTTTCGCGCAGAAACTGAAAATATCTTACCCGCTTTTTCTCGTGCTTGCCGGGCTGGCCATTAGCTATATCCCCGGCATTCCCATTATTTCGATTGACCCCGATATGATCTTTCTGATCTTTTTGCCGCCTCTGTTATATGAAGCCGCATGGTATACTTCATGGAACGATTTTATAAGGTGGAAAAGAGCCATCGGCCTTTTATCATTTGGCCTGGTCATCTGTACATCGGTTATTGTCGCTTTTGCCGCATACCTGTTTATTCCCGGCTTTACTTTACCACTGGGTTTCCTGCTTGGCGGAATTATTGCGCCTCCTGACGCTATCGCTGCTGCCTCCGTGTTAAAAAACCTGAACGTACCCAGGCGGGTGATGACGATACTCGAAGGAGAAAGCCTGATAAATGACGCCTCCAGTTTGATCATATTCCGTTTCGCGATGGCGGCCGTGATCACGGGAGAATTTTCCTTCCATCAGGCCGCCCTGAGTTTCCTCCTGGTGACCGTTATGGGTATTGCTATCGGGCTGGCTGTCGCTCAACTGATCTATCTTAAACACAAATATCTTCCGACGACAGCCAATATAGATGCCGCATTTACGCTGGTAACACCATACTTTATGTACCTGGCCGCCGAACAGTTTCATTTTTCCGGCGTAATGGCGGTGGTGAGCGGCGGGTTATATCTCTCCCACCGTTCGCATGACGTATTCATCAGCGGGCAAACACGCCTGCAAACCGTTAATGTCTGGTCAACGCTTGTCATCATGCTGAATGCCCTGGTATTTATTCTGATAGGGCTTGAACTTCCGGTGATCATAAAGGGAATGCAGGGATATTCCCTGGCCGACGTCTGGCTGTATGGCCTGATGATCAGCGGCATCGTCATCGTCGTTCGTTTTTTGTGGATTTATCCCGCGACATTTATTCCCCGCTGGCTGTTCAAAAGTATTCGGAATACTGAAGCCAATCCCGGCTGGAAAGGCCCATTCGTGCTGAGTTGGGCAGGTATGCGAGGGGTCGTATCGCTGGCGGCCGCCCTGTCGATCCCGTCAATGGTGCATAATGCCGCTCTTTTCCCCTTAAGAAACCTGATCATATTTATCACCTTCGTGGTCATTCTGGTTACACTGGTATTGCAAGGATTCACGCTGCCATTTCTCATCGGGTTGATTCATGTGCCGGAGATTGACCCGGTAGCTTCCGCGGAAAAAGAGGAATCAGCAATTGTTATGCGCCTCATTCATGTCAGCCTTAAAGTCATTGATGAGAAATATTTCAATACCGCCAATGACAACCGGCTAATTATTTCGCTTCGTAACGAATTGCAAAACAATGCGGATACAATTGCAGAAAGACTTGGATCGCTTGCCGCTAATGAAGATGTTAAATCTGAATTTGACCTTTACAACAAGGTACTGAGAGAAATCCATCATTTACAGCGCCAGGAATTGAATGTCATACGCAGTGAAAGAGAATTTAGCGATGCCGCTATCCGTAAACAGGAAATTCAGATTGATCTGGCGGAAGCAAAACTGGGTCCCGTCCGTCATTAAAAAATAAAGGACCAAGCGATTCTATCTTTAACCCCGTTGAATTGTATACGGGATAACAATGTGTATATTGGCTATAAGCTGGTATTATGAAAAAGACAATGGTGATGGAAATTCTTTCTTCCTTAGGTGATGAATTTGATACCGAAGTATTAATTGAACGCTTGCTGCTTATGGAAAAGATCGAAAAGAGGTTAAATAATGTCAGCGAAAATCAGGTAACCAATCTTGAAGATGTAAAACAGAAGTTTTTTGATAGGTGGCAGCAACATTAATGCTATTACTTAACAGCGCCTGTTAAAAAATAAGCCGGTGCGGCTGGCGGCAACCTTTGTTGCAGGTTTACTGTTTATGCCGCAGGGATACTGAAATATCTTTTAAAGCGCTTTTTGAATGTATCCTCTCCCGGGAATTTGATATGCAACATAAAGGGCCACATTAAAATAAGCAGGATGAATTTGCCTTATTTCGAAAACAGATCATAGAATTAACGATTTGTCGTAAATATTATATAACCGAACCTTTCTAATATCCTTATAGTCATGCGTTTGAGAAGTGGCACCTGAATTGAAAAAAAGATGCTAACTAGAAAATAACCGCAATGCACGCAACTATTGGAATTACTGAAGAAAACCTGAATAAGGTAGCGCTGGAACTTAACAAGATACTGGCTGATGAATACGTTTTATATACCAAAACAAAAAATGCCCACTGGAATATTGAAGGGCCGGACTTTCACAGCAAACATCTATTTTTTGAGGGACAATTTACCCAACTCGACGAGATGATCGATAGTGTTGCCGAAAGGATCCGTTCTTTGGGTCATTACGCTTTGGGTTCACTTAAAAGTTTTTTGGGGCTGACCCATTTTTCTGAATTATTGCATGAGAAGAATAATAGTGAGGGCTTTATAAGAGAACTCCTTACTGATCACGAAAGCATCATTATCCATCTTCGCGAAAACATTAATTTATTTGCGACCGATCTGAAAGATATAGGTACCAGTGATTTTCTCACCGGCCTGATGGAAACTCATGAAAAAATGGCCTGGATGCTAAGATCTCACCTGAAATAGATGCGTTATAAGGATCGGGTTGAGAAACGTCGACTTCTCAACCCGATCCAATGATGTTTAGGAATTTAATAATCACAGCATAATCAATTCAATGATGAAAGATCACATCTGCAGCCATTTGAAGGCGGTAAAAAGTCTTAAGGAACCCAAAGCTTACCTTTGTGAAGAGTGTATAAAAACCGGCGATGAATGGGTACATCTCCGTACCTGCCAGACCTGCGGCGCTACGCTTTGCTGTGATAGTTCGCCTAACCAGCATATGACCGCGCATTTCAACAGTTCGGGACATCCAGTTGCCAGTTCGGCTGAACCGGGTGAGCGATGGTTATATTGCTATGCAGACGATATGGCAATAGGTTATTAATTTGTTAAACAGTCGCGTCCAAAGCTTCAAACCGGGATATCAGTCAGCATGTTATAACTAGCGGGATAGAGGTCATCAAAGTTTTCCAGCACCGCCGGGTCAAACTTGATGCCGACCCGTAGAGCCCTTAATCCCGAGACGCCCTGTAATTCTTCTATTTCAAAATCTTCAATGATGTCGTCAAAAATCCCGGCCTGCTGTAATATTCCGATGTATTTCAGGTAGTCTTTCCGCTCTTCGTCTTTCGAGTAAACAATTGTCAGCTTTTCTTTTTCTGTGATCCGCATGTCAGTTCCGCTGATATGTGCCTTGTCGATCCTCTTCTTTACAATTTCGTACCTGATATCGTACGCTCCGTCCAGGTCGAAATGTTTTTCATCCATACGGAACCTGATATTGATCGCTGTACTGTAAACCAGGATCAATGAAGTCAGCCCCAAAGGATAAGGCAAGGTGTTTTTTAACTGCCTTTGCGTCATTTCCATTTCTACGGTAACCAGTAATTGCCAAACTCTTAAACGTTCCAGGACCTCCAAACCAAAATCATGTCCAGGATAAATGGACTCACCTACATAAAGGTTGTGTTCAACGCCATCTGTTTTGAAGCGTTCATAATAATGGGGGAAATAACTTTGTATTTCCTCATGCCGCTTATCTATGATAAAGGTAACCGTACTGTTGATCAGGGATAATGTGCGTTCATAATTTCTGCGATGATTGTAAAACGCGCCCTTTTGCCTGTCCGTATCCTGAAAATAGCGGTCTAAATCAGCTGAGTCCGTTGATGAACCCGGCGCTATTTTTTTTAATAATGGATGTAATTCACTGTCCAGCCATTTTTGGATCTCCTGCTCAGAGCCTGCCTTAATTCCGTTAGCCACTTCATCGGCTGTCCGCTTCAGCTTCGCTAATGCAAGGTCACATCCTTCATTTTTGAGGCCTGTCTTTATCGATCTGAACAGCAGGAGCAATTCGCTGAGTTGGTTTTCCAAATCACTTTTTACGCTCAGGTTGCGGGTAACGGATGAATTTTGAACGTCTACCTGGCCATATAAAGGGTATACCTCTTTAAACTTGATCTCCTTCAGGTTATAGCCCTGCCCTGAATCGGAAATATGGATAAAGTTGTAGGCTTCCCGTTCGAATTTCCAGTTTACACTTGGGTGCAAGGTGGTGTAATTGTTTTGAATTACGGCCTGTACACGATTTTTGAATTCTGTTACCTTGCGGTCGACTGTGTCGGTAAGAAATGGCATTACGTTTTCCAGCCTGTTGGCATTAACGCTATTGAAATCATTGCTTTTCGGGGAGGCCAGTTCGAAAAATCCAAGCAAGCTTCCATTTTTGACAATCGGCGCTAAAATGAAACTTCCCACGTTTGCAGATTCCAGGTTTTTGCCGATCACGCTGCCCGGGTTTTCCCGGATGAATTCGCCGACATCAGCAATGGTATAATAGGCATTTTCATTAACCAGCTTA
This sequence comes from Bacteroidota bacterium, assembly GCA_030775685.1. Classification (GTDB taxonomy): domain Bacteria; phylum Bacteroidota; class Bacteroidia; order Sphingobacteriales; family Sphingobacteriaceae; genus Mucilaginibacter. The sequence continues at coordinate 24,369 of JALYIP010000036.1, read as the reverse complement.
TGGTATGTCTTTTCAAAAAAGTCCCTGGTTGACCCGTCAGTTTTTCCTCCTGTTAAAATAAAGCTCTTCGTCTTTTGGCCGAAGGATATATTCCTGAACTTGCCGTTGAGCTCATCGTATGAAGTAAAGCCGATTTTCGCGTCCCTGACACGGAATATGGATTTAAAAATGGATTCCATCTTTAGATGGAGATCAGGATCATCGCTGTTCCCCAGCAAATCACCCTTTAGCAGGGATACCGCATTTTCTATGGTAACATCAATTAAGGTCATCATGGCGAAACCCTTCATCAGCCAGGTTTCTTTCGGGAATTTTGATTTCCAAAGCGCCAGGTCGTCATAATTATCCAGCAACAGCTTCACGTCCCCGGCAGATAAAGCGGGAGTTTCCTTTATGGGGACGATCTCCAGAAAATCTGCATTGTACACTATCCGGTAATGCTTGATATAACCGTCCGCAGTGGGTATATCATAAAATAAAGGCTTGGTAAAATCTACATTCGTTCCGTAAAACCTGTTTAATATCAGGCAGCAGCTGAAAACATAAAACTGGTGATCATCAAAGTTCCGGATGGTTATTTCAAAGTCCGGGCCGGCAGCCTCGAGTATCTCATGAAATCTTTTGGAGTAATTGAAGATCAGACCCTGGTAAGGGATGCTGATGGCTTTAATTTCGTTGTTGGACAGTAATACAGGAAAAAGGTCCTGCAACAGTCTGGAGATTAAAGACGCATTATTCTCAATTTGATCGATTCTGGTTATACCTTCCCGCAATTCAGGGTGTAAAGCAACCTCCTGCAATAATTCAGAAACGGCGACATCTGTTTTTTCAGCCGATTCCTTCTCCAAATGTGCTATGAGCTTATGAAAAGAAAGGTGGATCTGGAACGGATTATCCAGGAACCTGGGCAGCATCATGTTTTTCATATCCAAGTAAACAATAAAAGGATAAATTTATCTGTTTCTTTAATGTAATCTTTTCAGCTAACCATAATCCTGATCGTTCGCCTGTCATTATCATTACGATAGGTTTCCATAGCTGCGATTTTAAAACGCACAGCCGGAGGGGGGCTTTATGCCTTCCGTATCCAGGTTCAGGACAGCCTTACCATTGACAAAAGTGACGATCCATATGCTGTCAAAGTCACTGTCCGGCCAATCCATAGCTTTCGTTTTCTTTACTCCTACCGCCCTTAGTATAGGTAAAATGGTATTATGTTCCCAAACAATAATAATGGTTCCGCTTTCTGCCAGCAGGGCATTTCCTATACCATTATAGTCTTCTTCCTGGTACCCGGAGTTGATGTTTACGTTATATTTTGCTGCAAAGGGACTAATCGTTTCCAGCATACGTGTCCGCTTGGTCGAACTTCCGAGGTTCAGGGCAGGAACATAGATATTGGAGGGCTTTCCAAACTTCCGGTATAGTACGGCAGGGAGCAGCAGGGAACGATTTAAACCCTGACAGGTTAGGTTGTCTCCATTGTCCGGTCTTTCGGCATGACGGATAAAAACAAGCCGAAGCCCCTTGTTTTGTGAAAACACCCGGCCCGGGTATCCTATGCTGATGGCAATAAGTAATGCTGCAATGGTGATATTTTTCATAAAACTACATTGAAAGGATAAGCATACCTTGTTCATTTTCCGGGAATAATCCGTTTTTTTAACACTGGCTAAACTTTTCTGACTGATAAAACGTCAAAAATAGACAAAATTATTTTTTTTTATGAAATATAGCCTGATAATCATTACCTGATCAGTTAGGGATTTGTTTATCATTCAATATATTTGTATACGGCAAAACTTTTTATCGTCGGCTTTCCAAGAGACATGCAGGAGATCCAGCTGGTTGAATTATTCAGTCTCCATGGCATCGTCAATACGGTTACCGTCATCACAGATAAAGAGACAGGTGAACCCAAGGGATACGGATTTATAACCATGGCCGATGTGACGGGAGCTGACCGGGCGATACAGGCTTTGGATGGCGCCGAAATTGACGGCAGGACAATCAGCGTCCGATTGGCTGAAGAAAAAAAGGTAGTGAAACCAGCAATTGCTGCTTCATTTTCAAAGGCTCAGCAGATCAAGCCTGGAATTCCCCGCCGGAATAACCGGACGGAACCGCCAAGACCCAAACGTCCACGCCGCCACTTGTAGAAGCTGTATATTACTGAAGACATAAAGCAAATTTTCTATTTAATAAAAGCCAATTATAGCCTTTGATTAATAAGACGATAACAATGTTTTGCAATCTAACAGTAATATACTGTAAATAACCAATTTATGAAAAAGGAAGACTAATTGGTTCGATCTTTCGGCAAACTTTACTTTTGAATAAGGAAATTGAATACAATAGCTGACAACAGGTCGCACGGGTGTCATAAAACAGATAAAATTGTCTTTTTTATGAAGTTATAAATATATTCGCTTCTATACTTTGTCAAAAATCCCTTGAATGTATATTAAATAAAAAAGTATGTCAGAACAATTAAACATCAGAGTCCGCGAGGATTATTCGCTGACCAATACGGCCCTATTGATAGTTGATCCCTATAATGATTTCATGACGGAAGGTGGCAAACTTTTTGAATCAACAAAGGTCGTCCGGGAACAGGTTGGCACACTGGATAATATGGCTAAAATTATTGCTGAGGTCAGGTCAAGGGGCTTGCGTGTTTTTATAGTTCCCCATCGCAGACCCACGCCTACCGACAGGCAGTTCTGGAAGTTTTTAAATGCCGCTCAATTGCGCAATCTCACTTTGCAGGCTTTTGGAAAAGGAACATGGGGAGGAGAATTCAATCCCAATTATGGTCCGCAGGAAGGTGATATTATTATTTCGGAACATTTTGGACAAAGTGGATTTGCAAATACCGACCTTGACCTTCAACTTAAACAACATGGCATCACCCATATTGTACTGATCGGAATGTTGGCAAATACCTGTATAGAGTCGACAGCCCGATTTGGAATGGAGCTCGGTTACCATGTTACACTTGTTAAAGACGCTACTGCTGCGGTTTCACCGGTAGCAATGCAGGCCGCCCATGAAGTGAACGGGCCATTGTTCGCGCATTCGATCTATACTACGAAAGAGCTCATATGCAATTTACCTTAATAACACACTGAAGGAGATAGCAACTGGAATTGATTATTGATTGATTTTTGCCTTGAAAATAAAAAAGCCATACGTTATTAATACGTATGGCTTTTTTTAGTAGGTCTTTAGCACAATTCTAACTGTTTGCCATCCATTTGGACGGTAATCTTAACAGTAGCGTCTAATGCTTCAAAAACTTTTGCGATGGTAGCAATGGATGCATTGTCGTAACCTCTTTCCAATTTACTGATCTGTGCTTTTTTTACACCGATCAGCAAACCAAGTTCATCCTGAGAAAGATTCCTTTTCTTTCGGGCAGCTTTGATCAACTCCTGAAAAACTTCCATTCGTAATTCTGATTCAAATCGCTCCCTTTTTTCAGAGCCGGCTTCTCCCGCCGTCTTGTTAATGAATTCGTCAATGCTTTTGCCTTTTCTACGATTGCTGGGAAGCGTTACAATCGTGCCGTCGGAAAGCATATCATTCTTTTCGGCCGATGTATCTTTATTCATTTCTTTAATATTTAAGTGTTATAACAGCTCTCCTTAATTAATTAAGGAGAGCCATCATATAAGTTAATTTCTAATTTGTGTAGATTTTTTTAATAATCTCTTTTTTGTCTTTCTGCTTTGTCGATTTCCGATTGCGGAGTTTTATTCTTTTTCTTTTTAAAACCATGTGTCGCAACTATGGTCGGTTGCTTTTCGCCTTCAAAGCGCACCATAAAGGCCAGTACTCTGTACCATGCTCCTTTATCTTCCACCCTGAACTCATAAATCCCGTTCGTGCCGGGTAACTTTTTAAAATCATTTGCTGAATTCGTGCCATCTTGTACTTTACGAAATACTTTAGCAAACTTTAATTTGGTTGATTCTTCTAATTCATCTAAGAACTCTTCAGCTTCTTCAAGCTGGTCGATTAAATACTTCATTACTTACTTGATTAATTTTTTGATCTGCTCCGATCTGGATTCTAGCACCTGTCATAAATTTTAATTTTAAGTGAAACATTTATTTGTATCAAGACAAATGTAGGTAAATGTTTCCATATTTAGAAACTTTTATTTGCATTTATTTCACTATTAAAATATCCGCTTCATCGCAGCTTTATAAGAGAGCACAGGATATTGATTATCGCAATACTTGCGTCTACAGCCTTTTTACTTTTTAACACCCCCGAAAGCATTAGTAAGCCACCCTCGGTAAATACTGTCGGCGTTTTCTTTTGAACAGGTATTGAGAATGATGTCGGCCGGAATTGTAATTCGGCCCACTCAATTTCTGTAAGTTGAAATTGATAGTCAGGCGGAAATCGCTTTCTGTTCTTTGAAACCGCCCGGCGGAATGTTTTGAAGTCAACCTCATAGAGGTCGGCGACATCAAAATCCAGCATTACTTTTTGTCCCCTGATCGTATAGGTTTTTTCTCTTATGGTTTTCTCGATGATTGATGTTAAGTCTGTCATGATTTTGTAGATGGTTTGTTGATGATTGCAGTTAATAAAAATCTAGTTTGTGAACATGGGTTGCATTTTGGCACTTCAGATGTTAAGAAGCCACCAACACGTAGTTATATTTCGGCAGTACTACCTTTGGTTTAAGTGGCTCCAGCGCTATTTCCGTGCATTTTTCTGGTTCAGGCATAGTAACTGCATATTTTTCGCGTATGCTCGCCATATCCATACTGATCTTGCTGTGCAGTATTTTTGCATAGTGCTGGGTCTGCTTAATGGTAGTATGCCCAAGCATCTTGGACACGGTTTCTATCGGTACGCCATTACTTAGTGTAATGGTAGTGGCAAAGGTGTGCCTGGCCAGGTGAAAGGTAAGCTCCTTATTAATGCCGCAGATATCCGCGATCTCTTTCAGGTAAGCGTTCATCTTTTGGTTGGAAAGCACCGGCAAAACCCTGTCCTCATTGGCACACTTTGGATGGTGCGCATATTGATCTATTAGCTGTAAGGCAACGGGCAATAAGGGGATCGGACAGGGGGTATCAGTTTTCTGACGCGGCGTAAATATCCACTGCTCGCCATCAACTCCTTTTTCGATCTCAGCACGTTTGAGCTTTTTAACATCCGCATAAGCCAAACCGGTGTAGCAGCTGAATACGAAGATGTCCCTGACCTGATTGAGGCGGTCGTTTTTAAAATCCTTCCTGATCATGGTGTTCAGTTCCCAGTCAGAAAGCGGCTCACGGATGACCGGCAGTTTAGTCATCTTGAAATTGGCGAAAGGATCTCCTGACAACCATTTGTTTTTTACACAAATCAGGACGATCTTTTTGAAGTTGGCCAGGTACTTCATGGTCGTATTGTGGTTACAATTCCGTACGGTTTTCAGCCAGAATGCATACTGTTCAATAAAGAAGTGATCCAGTTTCCGGATAAACCTGTCCTCGGCCTGATATTGCCATTGAATAAAGGCCTTCGTATGGTCATAGGAGGTTTGATAGCGCTCGAGTGTTCCATCGGCGTAATCCTTACCAACCAGTGCCTCCATTTGCTGATTGTGCTCCGCGAAGATTTCGAGGATCATTTTCCGGTTTGCCTTGCCGGTTAGCATATCCCGGAGAAGTTCAGCAGTAATCAATTCTTCGTCCTCGATGAGCTGTTTACGGGACTTAAATACCTTGTTTTCCAGCATGTCCAGAAAGAAATTAAGTTCCTGGGCGTCCTGTTTTACACCGCTTGCCCTGCCTTTTTCCTGGTCCCACCGGTTTTCCCACCACTGTTTTTTGGTGGATAATTCTACCGGGTGTCCGTCCACGGTAATGCGTAAATAAATGTACTTTTTAGGTTCGTTTCCTGACTGCTTCAGAAAATACAGCAAACCAAAGCTTTTCTCCAACATATTTGCCACGATTAAGAGTGAATAAATGTCGAGATACAGCTACAGGGAATCAAGATGTTCATCTCGTGTACAACTTGATAGTCAGTAAGTTAAGTGGTAATTCGTGGCAGTTTTCTAAAAAAAAATTATTGCCACGATTTTGCCACGAACTTATGGGCATTTTTGGTGTTTTTTGTGCAATTGATGGAAAAACAAAAGCCTGTAAATAATTGATTTACAGGCTTTTGTTTGTTTTTGATGATATGGGTTGCGGAGAGGGAGGGATTTGTTTATCTCTTAAACCGACTTGATATTCAATATGTTATGCGGATTTTATTTCTTACTCACCGAAATACTCACCACTTTTTTAGCACAAATTAATTGCAAATCTTGTAGTCACAAAAGTACAGAATTTGTTTTTGTTATGCAATAAATGGACAGGAGAAGACCAGAGATGTCATATATCAATTTAATTACCGCTCAATCGGCCATGATAAGTGATCGATAGCTGGCGCCGATATCTATGTTACGATTGTCGGTTTCGGGGTGGAGGTAACCGGCGAGACGTTTTCAAAATGGTCAAAATATAACTTGCATCTTGGTTTTCAAATTAGCCGCTTCCGATCGTACCATTTTGAAAAGTTTGTTGGTCTCCGACAATGAAAGAATCTCGAATTGAGAGCGCTCAACCGTACATCGGCTTTGTTTTAAAGAATTTTTGCTAAGTTTGAGACACATCGGCCGGGAGAAATCGTATTAATTGTCATTCTTTTGATTATACTTTTTGTAAAACTTTAGTGAACAACTTCACTTTTCAACAATAATCTGTACGTCTCGTCTTAAAAAAAGCTTACACTTTTAATGATTAATCCTGTTGTAAGTTTAAAATCAGACATTTTATTTTGACAAAAGGCCCAAAAAGCTGGCAGATAACAAAGTATCGAAATCCCATTTCTTTGAACCCTTCAAACTTTTTATAATAAAAAACAGCCCGCTTTGTAGTGCGGCCTACTATCAGCGGGCCACAAACGATGACGCTCAATATTGAAAGATCATTTGCCGTAATGCAGCAGAGGCGAGTTTAAATAAATGACTTAGCGTCGAGTGTCTTCATTACCACTGATTTTTCATGAACTTCCATTAGCTTATTCATTAAAGCCTCTATACTCAATGGTTTAGATAGGTAAAAATCCATGCCTGCCTTAAGACAGTTGACCCTGTCTTCGCTTAGGGCATTAGCAGTCATCGCAGCAATCAGCGGCAATGCGCCGTACAAATTGCGTATAACTCTTGTCGCTTCTAACCCGTCTAAATTGGGCATTTGTACATCCATTAATATCAAATCAAATTTATTTCGGGCCAAATTATTTAATACCTCATTTCCGTCGTTTGCCAATTGGGCGTTGTAACCAAGTTTGCTTAATATTCTTAAAATTAATTTTTGGTTCATCAAATTATCTTCTGCTACTAAAATTGCCATGGGGTATTTTAACGCAAAATCCTCAGAAAGCAGTGGCTTTTTATTAGCTATACTGTCAGCTGCAGCAACATGTCCAAATGTATCTTTTAGTACTGCCTGGTCCGCTTTCGAGCAACTGATATAAAATTTAAAGTTGCTGCCGGCGCCATAATCGCTGGTTACCGTAATATCACCATCCATTAATTGGATCAAGCGCTGGCATATTACCAGGCCAAGGCCGGTTCCCCCATATTTCCTGGTTATTGAAGAGTCTCCCTGGTTAAACGCCTGGAAAAGTTTAGATAACTGTTCTGGTTTGATACCAATGCCCGTGTCAGTAATTTCAAATATCAAATTAAACTTGTTGGTGCCGGTATCCTCGCAGGTAATTTTAACGGCTATTTCGCCTTTTTGCGTAAACTTAAGAGCGTTGCTGACAAGGTTTGTTAAAACCTGCCGTAAACGCAGGCTGTCGGCCACAAGGTATTGCGGAACGGATTCGCCGATGCTGTGATAAAGGCGGAGTGCCTTTTCCGTAGCCAGGTAAGAAAATAATTCAAAAACATCTTCAACACACCTGCGCACATCAAATTCATGCGGTTCCAGCGTTAAGTTTCCCGATTCGATCTTCGAAAAGTCGAGGATATCATTAATGACCAATAACAACGAGTCGCCGCTTTTTACAATGGAACTGGTGTAGTCCCGCTGCTCCCGGGTTTGACCGGTTTCCGCAAGCAATGCCGCCATGCCTAAAATCCCGTTTAACGGGGTCCGTATTTCGTGGCTCATGGTGGCTAAAAACGTGCTCTTCGCCAAATTTGCCTGGTCAGCCTCTTTCCTCGCAATTTCGGCCATCAGGCGTGCTTGCTGCTCGTGATCTTTTTGCCGGGTTAATTCGTCCAGGAGCGTTTCGAGCGAGATCGTTTTTTCCTTTAACTCTTTGGACTGGCCAATTATTTCCTCCTTTTGGATCTGAAGCTCATCGTTTAACACCAGCAGATCATTTGCTTGTTTTCCGATCTCCAGCGTGCGGATCTTAACTTGCTTTTCGAGTTCCATTTTTTGTTTCCGCACAGCCCTGTTCCTATATAAAAAGAAAGCGTAACAAGCACCAAAAAATAAACAAACTGCGGCCGTTCTGAACCACCATGTCATCCAATATGGGGGCACTACATTAATAACCAAAGTTGTCTCCCGCTCACTCCAAATGCCGCTTTCGTTGGCTGCCTTTACCCTGAAAACGTACCTTGCCGGGTCCAGATTTGTGTAGGTAGCCTTGCGCTCATGTCCCACATAGTGCCATTCGTTGTCAAAGCCGTCTAATTTGTATGCATAGATATTATTTTCCGGAATAGTATAGTCAAGTGCAGCGAAGTCGATGCAAAACATGGATTGCGAGCGGTTAAGGCTAACTTCACTGGTCGAAAAAATGCTTTTCTTTAGCGGCGAGTCTTTGGCATTAGGAGCAACCGGTTTGTTAAACAACTCAAACCCGGTTATAGCAACTACAGGTTTATTGTAATTAAAGTGAAGCTTATTGGGGTCCACAATGTTAAACCCGTTGATATTTCCAAAAACGATCTCCCCATCACTTAAAATGGCACCGGTACCAAAATTAAATTCAAGGCTTTTTAAGCCGTTGTGGTATCCATAATTTTTAAACTTATTGGTAACCGGGTCTAATTGAACTATGCCCTGTATGGTGCTTACCCATATATTACCTTTTATATCGCCGGCAATATAATTTATGGTATTGTTTATTACGCCCTCATGCTCGGTGTAGGCTTTAAACTGCCCAGTACCGGCTTCGTAGCAGTTCAAGCCGCCATCCATGGTGCCAGTCCACATATTTCCTTTGCGGTCTTCATAAAATGCGCTGATCACATCACTGCTAAGCTTACTGTTGTGCGTGTTTAAATGGGTAAAGGAGTTTGTTGCAGGGTTTAGTATGCTGATTCCAAAACTGTAGCCTCCCATCCAGATATTTCCCTTATCGTCTTCGATCATCGCCTGTACGGTATTATCACATACACTGTTGGGGTTGTTAACGTCATGAAGGTACCGCTTAAACTTTTTAGTCGACTGCTCATATTCATATACACCGCCGTCTTCGGGCCCAAACCAAATGTTCCCGTGCCTGTCCTCCATTAAAGCATAGATCCCCCGTCCATCAACCTGTTTGGCGCCTTTGCCTTTGCCATAATGTGTAAACCGCTGCGTTTTTGGGTCAAAGCAGTCTAAACCGCTGGAATAGGTACCCACCCATAGCAGGCCGGTCTTTTTACTTATCAAAACGGTTAAAACGTAATTGTTTGATAAGGTGTTTTTGTTTTTCGCGTCGTGTTTGTACAAGGTATAGGTTCCCTTTGCCCTGTTGAAATATTCCATCCCGAAATCCGTACCCAAATATAAATTGCCTTTAGCGTCCTCTGCAATTCCCCTCACAATATTCCTTGCCGAAGGGTTGTTATTGAGCGACGCCATATAAGCCGGAAATATGGATAAGTTTCTGTCGTATTTAAAAATTCCTACACTGGTTGAGCCTATCCACAAAATACCGGCGTTATCTTCAACTAATGCCGAAATGCCATCATTCGGCATCATACTCTCACCATTAGTTTTCTCATCAATAGGTATGCTCTTTTTTGTATTGGCATCAAAAAGCTGCAGTGTTGTGTTTGAACCTATCCAGAACCTGTTATTCTGCGTTTTGGTGAGGCAGAATATCGAGTTGATATTCCCGGCTAAATTTTTGTCGGGCTCAATTGGGTAGTAGGAATAGCTGTTCTCTTTTTCGTTTACCAGGTTGAGCCCTTTTTTGGTTCCTATCCAGATATTTTTGTGGTCATCTTCTACAATGGCGGTAATAATGTTGTTTTCTCCGTTAATACTTTTTGTTTTGTCAAGGTATTTAACAGACGTGCCCGTACGGGTATCCAGCAAGTTCAGCCCATTTACAGTACCAACCCAAAGGTTATGGCTGGTGTCTTCAAAAATAGCGGTAATGTTTGAACTGCTAAGGCCGCCAGGCAGTGAGGCGCTGCCCGGATATCGTTTAAAACGCCCAGTTTTGCTATCGAATAGGTTTAAACCATCGTCAGTGCCGATCCAAAGCCTGCCTTCGCTGCCTTTGTATATTACGTGCACATTATCATTGCTCAGCGCATTAGGGTCGCGGCTGTCATGTTTATAATTTACAAATGAATCCTTGGATCTTTCATAGCGGCTGATTCCCCCGAGACGTGTGCCTACCCAGACATTTCCGCTTGCATCCTCACAAATTGCATCCACCATGTTCGACGGAATGGAAGAGGCATCTGTTTTTGAATTTTTGTAAATGGTAAACTTAAAGCCATCGTATTTATTAAGGCCATCCTGCGTGCCGAACCACATAAAACCATACCGGTCTTTAAGAATACATTGAATCGAGTTTTGTGATAAGCCGCTGTTGCTGTTAATGCTGGTTGTGTTTAATGAGTGTTTTTGCGCGTACAAACACGGCCAGCATAGCAAAAAGAAAAAAACACCTAAAAAAAACTGGCCAGTTACTTTCATTAACAAAAATGTTACTGAATTTATACGCAATGGAAAATACTAAAGTTGTGACTTTTAATTAATAATTTTAGGCAATTAGAAAATATGGCGGCTATACAAGGCAAAGCAATCGGGCGGGAGAGAGAGTTATTACGTAATGTAATTTAATCCCTCTCTAGCGCGAAGTTGAGTCATTAAAAGCAAATGTTCCCAGAAATCAGACTTGGCTGCCTAGACGAAGTTTACGACGTTTCGCTTTTTCGGCTGTGTGTGTCGTACTGATTAGGGTTTGCACAAGGAGACCTCAATCTGCTGCTGCATCACGGTCGTAAATGCCTTTGGATTCGGCCAAATGCGCCGTCTGAAGACCAAATGAAAAAATCTTCTATTTGATGTTTGTAGTGTGGACAAATGCCATATGTGGTAACAAAGCAATTTTTAGCTTTGGTGCGGACTCCGCTGATTCTTGCCAATCTTATCAATTCTTTTTGTCGTCGACAACCTTTTTTGTTGCCACATTATCGAGAGTTTCATTCCTGGATAGGTTTTCAGGGAGCATTAATTGGATCTCCTTTTGGGATTGCGCCAGTTCGATACACGCCTTATCGAGTGAGATATAAATTTCCCGCATTACGGCGCTTTTCAACTGTAGCCAGCGGTCTATTTCTTCCGCCCAGAACCACACACGGAATTCCACCGCGGTATCGCTGAAATTATTAAGAAAAATGGCGGGTGCTGGTGACTTCATGATATCGGCATGCCCATTTACAATTGACGTTAGCAGATCTTCGGTTTTCACTACGTCTGAACCATACGCAATTCGTATGATCAGTTCAACCCTGCGGTTATTGTTTGTGAGTGTCCAGTTGACCACATGCTGCGAAATAAGATCGCCATTTGGCACGATCAGCTCCGAACCGTCACCACATTCGATCTTACTCGAGCGTATTCCTATCTCTTTGATCGTACCGGACTTACCGCTTACTTCGATAATATCGCCAACCTGTACCGGTTTTTCAAAAGCCAGTATGATACCAGAAACCAGGTTGTTTACGATGTTCTGTAAGCCAAAACCGATACCCACGCCAAGAGCTCCAATAATAATGGTTACCCTGTCCATAGGGATACCCGCTGCTGTTATCGCTATAAAAAAGCCGACGACAAACACCGTCAGTCTTATCAACAGAATAGAAGACCTTGTTTTTTTTGCTTTAGGAGTAAGCTTGGTTTGTTGGCCGGCGAAATCATAAAAATAGCTGATCACCCGGGCCAGCAAACCGGAAAGCCATATTACGATAATAAATACCAGAACGCTGCGGAACGTGAACGCGGTACTGCTAAACTTGTAGGGGTGATTCAAAAAGTCGTTAGCAACATCGTATATATAGTCATCGATTGTGAGGTTTTTAGCAAGCGCCAGCAACCATAACACCGCCGATACTTTGATCAATACGCCTTTAAAGTTTTTTTGCACAACCTTAAAGTCGATGAAATTCATCAAATTTTGATTATTAGCAGCCTTGTTAGCCTCTAATTGTAAAAACAAGCTTTCCATAATTATTTGCACCAGCAAATAAAAGCCCAGGACAAGGCAAACATTCAGTGTCGCAGTAACGCCAATTATTTTAGCGAGGCTAAACCTACCTGCTATATTTAGCAGAACGGACATGGTATGCAATACAACAAATATTTGTAATATCAGCTTTAAATACGGTGGAGAGGTATCTTCATTTATTTTTAACACCCGAATAAATTGAACAGATTTAAAAACGGTGAAGCCCGATAGCAGTAGTAACAGTATCCTGTCGAAACTGGTATTGATGATAAGTAAACTGCTAAAAACATAAAAAATAACTAAAATGAAAAGTATGCGCCAAAATTTATATAAAGCCGGCGGCCAGTTATCTCTGATAAGCGGCCCTGCGACAGCCATCATTACCAATACCATCGATTCGGAAAATATCTGTGCGGCATGATCATAGAAATATGGCAGAAGCACACTCATAATTAATGTCGCGGAAAGAAACGGATATTTTAATACATAACTGGTTTGGGACGAAATATGATGACGCAGATCACTTATTTTAGCAAGCTTACGTCGATTTGCTAAAATCCATCCTATAAAAAAAAAGGTTACCAGAAAACTTATCGCATGCCCTGCATAATTAGCTTTGCTGGCAAGGAAGAACAAGTAAAGTCGGCTATTGAGCTGAAAGCTTTGCACGATTGCGCTGGCAAAAGGTGTGGTATAGCCCGCTTTTGCGCTCCAGATATAACCTGCCTCATTAGATAAAGCCTTAAGTGTAAATTCATGCACTTTAAAGTCGATACGGTCATCGATATCGATCAACAGGATAGTCAGCGACGAAACACGGTTTTCCAGCAACCCGATTTTTATTATCGCCTTTTCCGCCTTCTCATTTAAACTATTCCACTGGCGGTCTAACTTTTGAACCTGCAGGGCATATTTAACTCTTAAGCTACTATCATCTGGTGCTGTTCTTAAAGCGGTATCTTTTTTAAAATCCTTAATGGCCCCGCTGATCTTATCCAGCTGGTTGTTGTATGCTGTCAATTGATCTTCCCAGGTGTTCAGCTGTTTTTTTAAATGATCCACTATTCCCCGGATAGACACCAGGTAGCTTAACGTAGTTGGGTTGTATACCGATATGCGCATGCGTTCCATTCGCATTTCCAGCGCCGGCAATTGCTCGCTTATTTCTGCAGTGTCAACGCCTCTGGCCAGGTCGGCATTGGTTTCTACGTAGGCGGATGTGTAGTCTTCGATTTTGCCGACAAGCGCATTCACCGATGCGTCAGCATGCTTAAACGAGCGAATTACTGAATCGCGTTGAAGTACCCTGGCGCGTAACGAATCCCGTTGAGTGCCATGTACTTTACCGTTTTTTACCTGGGCATGGCTATTTTCCGTGATGAAAGAGACTGCTAACATCAAAAATAGCAGCCGGATAATATTTGTTATTTTAAGCATCGTTAAATTATAAAGTGACAACTTGCGTTAGATCTGCTGACCGATCGTCTGTATTATTTAATATATGGACATTGTAAAAGGCCCAAATGCCGGTGGATAGTTTAAAGTGATCAAAGAACGCTATTTCCATCATAATTCTTAGGCAGGAAAATGTAGGTTTCTTTACACAATAGCCCGCTCCGATAGGTAGGTACGGTTAAAATATTGATGGCAGAATCAAAATGGTTGGTGAGTTTATAAATCATTGTCATATTGTTATTCGGAGGGTATTCAATCATGTGTTACCAGATGTTTACAGCCTGAGCTGCGCGGAAATTTTAATGCCGAAGTTCTTTTGCGCACCATTAACTGTACTGTAGTTATCCCGGTAGGTTAACCTGTGAATAAAATCTACCCTGAGAAATTTAAAGATATTCTCCACGCCGTAACCTGCCTCTACGTAAGGCAGGGTTCCGAGGCCGTTAACACTGGGGGTGCTGGAGCTACCGATGGTCAGGCGGTTCGTCGGCGACAGCCCGCCATAAAGTATATTAGCGGTGCCTACCAGCCGCCATTTAAAATTTTTGATCAGTGGAATGGAATTAAACAGCAGTCCTTCGAAATGCTGGGTGTAACTCAGACTGGCGTATTTATCGCTGGCGAACTCAAAGAACCGCATCAGGTTAAACGCATTGGGGTTGTAAATAAGGGTCTGGTTTCCGAGATGATTCTCCAGCAGGGGGAAAGGAACTGCAGACGGAATATAACCCATTGAGAATGAATATTTTCCTCTCCCCAATCCCCCGGTCTTAAGCGTCTGCGTGATATTAAAGCTAAATTTCTGGTAAGCCGCATCGCCCCCTAAAACATTCCTTAGCCCGACAGTATACCGGAAAGTGAAGACCGGAGCCGTAACATCGGTTTTGAGCGTTACCGGCCTGTTAACGGTTTCAGATAGCAAGGGCAGCATCCCAGGCGACCAACTGGATTCAAAAGCCAGTTCAGAAACCACCAGTTGCCGGCTTTTGCCGGCACTGCCCGGCTCGTTAAACTGGAAAGGGAATTGCGGATCAAGCAACCAATTAGCATAACTAACGGTTTGCGTAAACCCACTGAAGAGGTCGCGCCTGATGTAAGCTTTAAATATATCCTGGTCAAAAACCTTTCTGCGTGTAATACGGCCGAATCGTGTAAATGCGGCAAAGAGGTTGTTGCGCTGGTATAAATAATTATCACTGAGCAAGGCCACCTGGTTCAGGTCATGGGAAAAACTGATGCCAGCCTCCGTCCAGTTTTTCCGCGAAAGGATATAATCTACATTTGCGCCATATTTGACATCCTGGTCTTTCGAGCCGTAAGCCAGGTAGCCGCCCAATATCCATTTTTTGTTGAAGCTTGAATTGGTTTTAAAACCCAGGCGCAGCCGGTTACCTTCAACATCGTTATAGCTGTACGTATTTAAAAAAGGTCCGAAACTTAAATCTCCGGCGCGGTAGTACCCGTTGATCAGCAGATCGGCGGTCACGAGATAGTTTTTTATCACCGGAATGTCCCTTACCGTATCGATAAGGCTATACACTGACCTTTCACCCACAGTCAGTGAATCCGGGCGCTTGCTGTCCCAGTAATAGTTATCATTTTGCTGCGCATCCTTATCTACCGAGATCCGCTCCTTAAAAAAATCCCGGTCATAGGCCTCGTTCAGGATGATGTTTTTATTAACGTTGTAAAATTTAGCGAGCAAACCGCTGCTGTTGCTGGTTAACTGGCTCACTTCTACCAATACCCGGTTTTTTTTTACGAGCCAGGGTAAAGCGTGGGCCGCATCCATTTGCTGTTGGATAGCGATGCGGTTAATAAAGTTAAGGTTCGCGGCGGGTTCCACCGTAGCTTTAATCTGGTAAAGGGCGTAATTATCGCGTGCTATCCAAACAGTTCCGGTAAACGCCAGATCCTGCGGTCGTTTGGGCTTAAATGAAATTTGATAGCAGGCTATGCCGTCAACCAGCGCATCACGGTTTTCCAGTTCGTAGTCATACCAGTTTTTCCAGCTATCGGTTATCGGCGAAACAAAATCCTTACCGGCAGCACTGATAAAATTTTGATAGAAATTGTATTGCTGGAAAGTGCTGCCCGTGAGCTGGGAGAGCAAAGTGCCGTCCTCAAAACCGATCCCATTGGTTTGCGTTTTTTTTATGGTCTCATGCCTGGCTTCCGGCTGACTTCGGTAATAAAAGTCAGATACCGTTTCTGAAAGAAAAAGCGGCAGCACAGGCATATGGTCCGGATCGGTGAGCTTCAAGCTGTCCGCCAGGCCCAAAACATGGTCTATGTGTTTTTTTTTCAATAGTTTGCTGCTCAGGTGACTGGCATCCAGCTCAATGCGGCTATAGCTTTCATACTGATAGGAAATCAGTTTGCGGGGATCGTTCTGCGACTTATGCAGCATCACCTGTTTTAAAATAGCCCAGGCTGGATTGATATAGCCGTTTGGGGTTATCCGCACTTCATTCAGGGCATTCGATTCAGGTATCATCTTCACACTGTATTCCTGTTCAGCGGCGGCTGTGAGCTTCAACCCATAATTTTGATATCCGATACAACTGATCGTAAGCGTGTCTGTTTTTTTGGAGAGCAACAGCTTAAAACGGCCGTCAAAATTACTATGGGTGCCGATGGATGTCCCCCAGACCGCAATGGTCGCATAGGTCACCGGGTCGCCCGTACTTGCATCAACGATCTTTCCCGCGACGGTCACTTGTGCCTGCAGCGTTAATGTGCAGCAACATAACACGGCCGGCAAGATCAATTTTAACCAAGTTTCCACGCTTGCTTCCTTCATATCGTAACAAGTTCGTTACGGATTCTGATTTATTTTTGAAGTGATGCCAAATGCAGCATGGTTGACCCTGATTATTAAAAATCCAGGTTGATGTCGAACTTCACCGAATATGGGGAGACCCCAGGATGATCGAGATAATTCAGGCGTCTGATAAGGTTTACCCGGAGAAGTTTAAAAATATTGCCTATACCGACCCCGGCCTCCAGGTAAGGCTTGCTACTCAGGGCATAAGTCGTCTTACCGCCATTCCTGCCAATTGGAAATTCAAATAGTCCCGTACTATAGTCCGGGTTGTTTTCTTTGCGTAAGCCTCCGTATAACGCTTTAAAAGAAAGAAATTCACGCCATTTCAAATGTTTGATCAGCGGCACTTTGTTTAGAAAGAAGCCCCCAAAGGCCTGTGTGATATTGATGCCTGCATAATGATCGCTTACAAATTCGAGGTAATACATTTTGTTGTAGGCATCGGGGTCATACCCGACAGATTCATTTGCCGGGCTGATGTTTAAAAGCGGAAAAGGAACCTTGCCAAAAAGCGCCCCGCCCAATAACGTTACATCCATATAGCCCAACTGTGACAGGTAAAAGCGCTTGGCGACATTGGCGTTGATACCTGTGAAGCTGTAAGAACCATTCATCGCGCCTTTGACCCCCTGCCGAAACTGCAAGTTCAGTACCGGGTATTTACTGTGAATTGTTGTGCGGTCGGTCGTGCCTTGTATGATCTGCTCATGTGGAGCGTAGCGTAAAGCGATGTCAAACTCGCTGGTGGTTAGGTGATCCACCAAAGTCCGGACGGCATTATTCATCCGGTATACCAATGTGCCGGCAGCCTGCCGGTCCCAGCGTTTAAAACCCAGGTCGTACGAAAAATGATTTTCGACCTCCCTGACATAATTTAGCTTAAAAATCCCGCTATACATGAAATAATCGCCGCTGCCCGACTGAAACGAAGATAGGGGCGGCTGTGAAGAATTCAATAAAAAATCCTGGCCTGGAATACTTATATCATATTGATAGCTCAGCCTGAAATAGTTATTGGGATACCTGTAAAAGGCCGTTTTGTTTAAGGAGAGGTAGGCGTTGATGTTATATTTAAACTGCTTGTCGTAGCTGCCATAACCCAGGTAGGCGTCGAAATAAACCGACCTGCTTAATTCCGGCGTTGTTCTGCCGCCAAGTTGAAATCTTGCCCCTTCGAGGTTATCGTAGCCAAAAGCGTCACTGATCTGGCCCAGCTGGACGGGTCCCAGATCTGCATAATTCCCCACGAACGTGTTGGCAAGCCAGGAAGCCACTTTATAAGCTTTCATGGTTTGCAAGCGGTTCATGTGCGAAAAAGTGCTGGCCTCCTGTGACGAAAGCGTATCGGCGACTTTGCCAGCCCATATATTTGTGTCGGGGCGCTCGTACCCCGGTGCAAACCGGCTATCGGAGCCCCGGTAAAAATCAGGTTCGCGTGGCTGGCTGAAAAGATACCCGGAATAAAATGTGGTCCGTTCCCCTAATACGCCGGTTCCCTTTGCACTTAAAACGCCGAAATCTATCCTGGTATGGTTTTTTGACAGGAAATAGCGCCCGTTTGAAAATTGTGAAAAGCCCATGTCAATTTCCATGCTGCGTACAAAATTCAGGTTGACCTGCATATCAAGATGCAATGTACATGCAACCACGGCGTAACGTCCGTCCGTTGTGATCTTCAAATTCCCTTCAAACAGCAAATCGGCTTTATTCCGCGGGGTAAAGCTAAGCTCAACGAATTTTCCCTGCGCAGTCTGCAGGGTATCAACGATAAAAAATTTATAAAAATCAGGTGCGTGGTCGGCAATCGGGCTCAGCAGCTGGCGGGTCAGGATCATGAGATTGTTATCATAAATATCCAACTTGTCGCCATAAAGCTTGTTTAAATAAATATCTACACCTGTGGTATCGATGAACTTGACCAGGTTGATCTGTTTTTGCGCTTTTAGCAACCGGATGGATTTAGGCGGGGTTTTGCGGTTATAATTGTCAAAGAGTTTCTCACTTAAATAGACCGGAATTAAGGTTTGGACTTCGCCATTGCTGAGCGTTATGCTGTCGATCATAAAACGGTAGGGTTTAAACAGCCGGCTTTTAACCAGCACAGCCGGCATATTGAGAAATGATAAACCCACGCGCTCGTACTCCTCGTATTGGAGGTAATCCTGGCCTTCGATGCGATTTTCATTTTTATGAGCTATCACCTGCCGGATCAGTTCTACAGCAGGGTTGTTTTTATTTCGGTAACGCAGGCGTGAGGTGACGGACACTTCCTTTAATTCAGTTTGGCCAGGCGCCATACTTATTTGCAGATCATTGGGTTGACCGGCGTTAATAGGTGCCTTAACGGTCTTGTAGCCAACGTAAGAAAATATGACCGATTTAAAGGATCCCGGCGCGAACAGTATAAATTTGCCATCCTTGTCAGAAACCGTTCCAAATCTACTGTTAACAAACTGAATGCTGATGAGCGGTAATGGCTGCCCGGAAACAGCGTCTTTTATCTGACCAATAACACGGGTCGTTATTTTTAAACTATCCGATACCTGCGCCGAGGCAGCCGGCGGAATAAAAAGGATGAGCACAAATAATAGCGTCAACTTATGCCTCCATTTATAGTTGAGTAGTTCAATTTGGCGTTCTTTGTCAGTAAACGGCCTTTTTGCGGTATCCATCAAATCGACTCTTTTAAGGGCTGTCCGGGCAAGGTCAAATTTAAATCTGAATTGTTTCTGAATTGGCAGGGCGGAAACGCCTGCCGGGAATTCAAACCGACTAGTGATCTGATATCACTTGTATGGTGCAAGAGTTATTATTGTTGACATATGGGCAATTAATCTTTGGTTTTAACAAATGCATTTAAATAGGCGTATGCCAGCAGGACAAGGGTCAACAAGCCAAGTATAAAGCCGCCGAGCACGTCGGTGAACCAATGCGCGCCCAGGTAAATACGTGATATGGGGATGGTGAATATCAGCAATAGAGAAAGGATCGAAATAGCTCTGCGCAAAATACGAGGCAAGCCAGTAAGCTGATACATCAGTAGCAGCAGGAAACCGAAAAATACCACATAAAATAATACATGGCCGCTGGGAAAACTTTGCTGTTGTGTTTTTTCCAGCACGCGCACTAGTGAGGCGGCCGGGCGGGGCCGGTTAACCAGTAATTTGACCAGCGTACTGATGAGGCCCGAAAGCGCGCTCAGCATTACAAACAATGCTTCCCGTTTATAACGGCATAAAAGAAAAAACAATGCCGTAGCGCCGACTAATATTGCCGAGACGGGCATATAGCCAAAGGCGCTGATCCCCCTCATCAACTGATCCAACACAAGGTAATGGTGCTCCTGAATTTCTTCCGAGAATTCACGATCGATCTTTGACAGAGGGTCCAGGAATACAAATGCGGTCAGCAGCATAAACACTGCGATCAGTCCGCCTGCCAGGTACCAAATGAGGTTCTTTTTTATATTTTTCAATCCAGTTAAAGATAACGAATGACTTTGTAGAGATCCGGTGGCAAACCCGGCACGAGCCGGCATCAATTATCAGATGGCATTTGCGGCGTATTGTTTTCTTCCCTGTCATTCTTTTTGAATTCAAGCTTTCCGAATTTATAACTTAAAGTGATCCCGAATGATTGAAATGGCACCTGTCTTAAATTGTTTTGGTTAAAGTTTGTACCAAAGGTGGTTGAACGCTGGTTAACGTACTTGTTAAAAGGATTGGCAGCCGTAAGGCCAATACTGGCATTTTTATTCATGAATTGCTTGCGCAACGCCAGGTTATAAAAGGCGAATGCGGGCCTGGTCCCCTGTATGTTCTTTTGCGAGGAATTGAAATTTCCAAATACTTCAGCCATCAGGTTATTGGGGAACTGGTAGGTAGCATTTAAATTTACCCGGTAGGCAAAGCCGGTTACACTGGCCACGCCCGGCGTGCTGTTTGTCCGCCATCCCATTTGAATGTTTGAGCGAAGGTTTAACTGATCAGTTACCGGCACCGATCCGAATATATTGGCACCGATTCCTGTTTGTTTGCCGATATTGAAACGCTGGCTAAGCGATACATCGGTATAATCAGTACCGTTAACGGTGTAAACAGGATAATAGGTAGTGAACGATTGTATATCATCCGTATTATAACGGTAGAAGCCCGCAAAATAAATATTGCCCCCTTTCTCGAAGGTCTTGTTGTAGCCGAGTTCGAAATTATGACCGATCTCCGGTTTTAGTAAGGGATTCCCTGTACTGATATTATGCGGATCGCTGATATTGAGGAACGGGTTTAAGTCACCGTAATCAGGTCGCTCGATACGATAGGAATAGGCAAATTTAACGGATTGTGTTTTTCCTATTTTATGCTGAATGACAAACGAAGGCGCAAAGGTATTATATCCCGGTATAGAGGTCCCGGAAAAATCAGCATTGGTATTTGTACGCTCGTATCTTAATCCTGCCTTACCATTCAAAAAATCATTGAACATGGAAAAGGAGGTCGACAAATAAGCCGCGTAGACCTTACGGTTATACTTAAAGCTATAGGTTTGATTTGTATTATTGATGTACTTGCCGTTATTAAGCAGGGTATCCGTTGTTACACTGTTGTCCAGACTTTCCAACACTGTCTTGATACCGGTCTCCAGGGTAAAGCCCTTGGTGAGGGGCTGGGTATAATCGATAGAAATTTCAGTTTCGTGATCTTTACCGGGATTAAAACTCTGCAGCCCGGAGGATGCATCGCTTGTATTCAGATAGTCGGAAACCTGTGAAGCACTGACGGTGTTTTTCCCATAGCTGGATGTATATGAAACGTCGAGTTCCTGATCCTCCTGTTTGAACATTTTTTTATAACCCAGGCTCCAGTCGGTGGAATTCTCGCTGAATCTGCTGGCCGAGTTCCGGAGGCTTTGAACATCAGACAATATTGCGCCGGATGCCAAAAGGGATTGCTGGTCCTGGCTGGTAATACCTGTGCCATGGTTGCCAAAATGGTTGAACCCTAAAGTAGCGGTCAGTTCATCTTTTTTGGTGATGCTCCAATTAAAGTTCAAACCTGACTGGTAGCCGCTACGTACGAACGGACTGCTGCCATGCTGTAAAAGTCGGCTGAGCGTGTCCCTGGCGGCATTGTATGAAAGCCGGTCGGCGGTATTCCGGGTAGTCGTATTTATCTGTTCGTTGCCGCTAAAAAATGCGCCGATGCCGACATTGCCTTTTCGGGCGTTCAGGTTAAAAGATCCGTTTTCTTGCCGTGTACCCGCCGACAAATTTACCGTTCCATTGATCCCTTGTACTTTACTGTCCTTCAAAACAATATTAATAATGCCCCCGGTTCCGTTGGCATCATATTTTGCGCCGGGACTGGTGATCACTTCAATACTTTTAATTTGACTGGCGGGAATGGATTGTAAAGCATCTGCAAGACTGGCACCAAAAATACTGGAAGGCTTACCGTTGATCAGAAACCTGACATTGGCATTGCCCTGTAGCTCAACATTGCCATCGATGTCTACGCTGACCATGGGAACCTTCTTTAAAACATCAAGCGCAACCCCGCCCTGGGCGGTAAGGTCGTTGGCAGCATTGTAAACCAGTTTATCTATCTTATTTTCTACCACGGGGGCTTTAGCGGTAATGCTAACCGTGTTCAGCTGATGTTGCGAAGCTGCTAACAGGATGTTGCCGAGCGATACGGCAGGGGCAGCAGCGTTTATCAGTACATGATCAAAAACCTTTGGCTCATAACCCAGGAAATCGACGGTTACCCTGTAATCTCCGGGGGGCAGATTATCGATGGTGAAATTTCCTTTCTGATCGGCGCTTATCCCATTAAAGGGACTGGCGACACCTGGTTTAAAAACACTTATCGTGGCAAAATCGACAGGCGTTTTGGTTATTGCATCTGTAACCTTACCGGTTATTTTACCTTTTGCGCGTACGTTCTGGGCCTCGACTGAAACGCCACTGCAAACAACCAGGGCAAATAAAACGAGCAGATTTCGAATTTTGTATTTTTTTAAAATAACATCCATGCCGTAAAAGTGAACGCGGAACCTGAATATATTTTGAATTAAACGATAGAAATTGAAATAAATCCGGGAAATGTTGAATTCGAATTTAATCCAGAATTGGCTGGTAGTTTTGGCCGTGTAAATAACTGTTATCCTATGAAATGCTTATTCACAGCACTGATATTGACGCTTAGCTATTCAATAACCTATGCGCAAACAAAGTCGCTAGATTTTTACCTCAGGGAGGCGGAGCATAATAGTCCCTTGTTACACGACCTGAAAAACCAGGTTGCCATGGCTCAATTGGATAGTTTGCGCCTAAGGGCTGGTTTCAAGCCACAGGTGAATCTTAACAGCGCCGCTTATTTTGCCCCCGAAATAAAAGGATACGGATACGCTGGGGCTATTACCAACGTGCAAACTTTTAACGCTTTATTGGGCGTCAATCAGCAATTGATCGGTAAGAGCTATAAAGACGCCCAGCTCCGGGTCTCCGGCTTTCACCGCGATTCTGTTTTGAACGCCACCCGCCTCGGTGTACAGGATCTCAAAAAAACAATAACAGGTCAATATATAACGGCCTATGGCAGCCTGCAGCAGGTAAAATTTAATGAAGAGGCCATAACGTTACTTAAACAGGAAGAAGAATTGCTGAAAAAGCTAACCCGTTCCAACGTTTATAAACAGAGTGAATACCTGGCCTTCCTGGTAACCTTAAAGCAGCAGGAACTGCAACTGCTGCAAGCTAAAATGCAATATAAAAATGAGTTTGCAACATTGAACTATCTGGCAGGGATCGCAGACACAACTATCGCAGACATTCCTGAACCGGCTATACAAAGCAGCCTTGCGCCTGATCTCCGCAACAGCATTTTTTTCCTTCAATATAAAACAGACAGTCTGCGGCTGGCCAATGAGCACAAACTTTTGGATTATAGCTACAGGCCTAAACTAAATGTCTTTGCCGATGGAGGCTTTAACAGCGACTTTTACGGGCAGGCCTATAAGAATTTTGGTACCAGTGCCGGGTTTAGCTTTTCTATGCCGATTTACGACGGCGGACAGCGGAGGCTCCAAAGTAAAAAGCTTAAGCTGGAGGAAGAAACCCGGGTCAATTATCAGTCGTTCTTTCACCGGCAATATGCCCAGCAGGTTAATCAGCTCAGGCAGCAAATAGCTGAGAACGATCAGCTTTTATTGCAGGTTAGGGAACAATTGAAATACGCGGAAAGCCTCATCAAGGTTGACACACAATTGCTGCAAACCGGCGATGTTAAGATCTCTGACCTCATCCTGGCCATTAGCAGCTATAATGCGATCAAAAATGTGGGAAGCCAAACTGTTGTGACCCGGCTGCAACTGATCAATCAACTTAATTACTGGAATAAATAATATGAAAAGCTTACCGAAACCACGCTTTATCCGCCCGGTGCACCTGTACTTTGCCGGGATAGCCCTTATCTTTGTTTCCTGTAAGGGTTCCGGCCCGGCCGTAACTGAAGATGCCGGAGCAGGAGTATCTCAAACGCCGGTACAGGTAACCCAAATAAGCACCGATGACCTTACGAATTATATAGAGCTTAATGCCACGACAACCT
>JALYIP010000035.1 GCA_030775685.1 Bacteroidota bacterium | reverse complement strand
CATCAGGGATCAATCACCTCTGTACTTATTCTTTTTGTTAAGGAACTTTAATTGAGTTGCACTTATGCTGCTCTTTAAGCTTTCGTAGTTTTTATTCATACTAACAGATCATGCCGAAGCGAATTTTAATAATTGAAGATGACCCGGATATTTTAGAGATACTTAATATCATATTTAAGGAAGAAGGCTATGAAGTTTTCTTATCCGAAGATGGAAGCGGAGTATCTGCAATTAATGAAATTAAATCTGACCTGGTTCTGCTCGATATTCGCTTGCAAAATTCAGGTCATAATGGTTTGAACATTTGCTCCAGGCTCAAATCTGATCCAAATACCAATAAACTTCCTGTGATATTATTACCTGCTGAAGCGAACTTACCTGCCATGAGCAGAGCATATGGAGCCGATGCGTATATATCTAAACCGTTTGACATTGAATATCTATCGTCCAAAGTGCATGATTTAATCGCTTAACCTTAACGCATGAAAGATTCAATTAATAACGCATCTTCCGCAGCTATGAATTTAGGTCCGGAAAAACTAAAGTCATTTTTTATTAGCTATTTGAATAAAATATATTGCGCTAAGGCTCATTTACAAGAAAGGCTGCCAGAGATTCAGCACCAATCTCACTTCGCGGATTTAAAGCATGCCATAGGTGAAACATTGGAGGACGTAAATAGGCAGATTACAAGAATGGATGAGATTTATGCTTTGCTGGATGAAGAACCATCAGTCGGCGATTGCAGCGGACTGATAGGAATGGTTGAAGATGCCTACACGGAAATACATAAGGAAAGTGGAAATCCAGAGTTACGCGACTTTTCTATTTTATTTTATATGCAGAACATTGAAAGTGTGGAAATGGCTTCTTTCCAAATTTTACAAATTGCTGCTGTGAAATTTAAAAACAGGCACATCAAGCAGTTGCTTTTAGAAAACTTCGATGAAGCAAAAGCTGACCGCGCTTTACTGCTTCTCATTACTACAAAATATATTACAAGTTAATAAACAATTCACACTTTTAAACATAAGCTAATGTCCGGAATTAATAAAGCAGTATTAGTCGGGCATGTCGGCAAAGATCCCGATTTACGCCGCTTAGGGGATGATGTTGCAGTTGTAAGTTTTCCGTTGGCTACATCAGAAATGATCAATAAAGATGGCCGTAAACAGGAAATAACCGAATGGCACAATATCGTTATGTGGCGTGGGTTAGCCGAAACCGCTGTAAAATTTATAAAGAAAGGCAGTTTAATATATATCGAGGGCAAGCTTCGCACCAGGTCTTTTGAAGATAAGCAAGGCAATAAAAAATACACAACGGAAATTGTGGCCGAGCACTTTACCATGCTCGGGAGAAACAGCGATTTTGTTGAACCGCATGACATGATTCCTGCCAAAACATAATATTGGAAATTTAGATTTTTTGTTGTCGGTATTGGCTTGTTTATTGGCGGTACCGACCAAATAATGATTGTAAAAATGCTTAATAAGAAAGTACTATTTATAGATGATGACGAGGCAGTTTTATCAATTGTTTCCATTGTCTTGGAAGAAGAAGGAATTGAGGTCATCACTTCAACAACTTCGGTTATTTTAGAGGAAATCTCCCGTATCAAACCAAATGTGATCTTACTGGATGAATGGCTGGGAGAGAAAAAAGGAAGCGAAGTTTGCATTGAAATAAAAAAAATTGAAGCATATGCCAACGTGCCGATCGTTCTCATATCTGCTGTAAATAATTTAGCCCAAATCGCTCAAGAATGTGCGGCCGACGCTTTTATAGAAAAGCCATTTGATATAGAGAGGCTGGTAAGTGTCGTCAAATCATTGCTTTAGAAAATAACAAGTCAAAGTTTTGGTAATTCGCCTGCTGAAAGTCACTGTTTTCTTACTTTTATGCAGCATCAGGAATTGTAAACCAAAAACATGAACCCTTTCCAAGAACACTTTCCACTCCGATTTCCCCGCCATGCCGTCTGATAATTTCTGAACAAACAAAAAGCCCCATTCCAAAACCGGACTGATTATACTGTCCGTTATCCGCTTTTTTAAAGCGTTCAAAAATATCGGGTATGAATTTCTGTGCAATACCTATACCTCGATC
>JALYIP010000034.1 GCA_030775685.1 Bacteroidota bacterium | reverse complement strand
ATACTGGTGGGCAGCTCTTCCGCCGGTGAATTTACTTCAGGTGATTTTGGAACGGATTCCGCATGTGCCGTTGCTATATATTCCGACGAACTCAAATTCACCGCAGGTATTGCAAAAGGTATACAGGAAAGCCGGGAAAAGGTGGCCGATAATTTATTTAATGTGCTGTCACCTGTGCATGATTACCAATACCAATATTATTCGGCGATGATATTTGCTGATGCCCTGTCCGGCTACACCGACGAAATGATTGAACTTCTTACTGAAAAAACAATGGGAAAATATCAGTTCTTTGGCGGAGGTGCAGGCGATAACGCGAACTTTCAAAAAACACACGTTTTTTTTGATACTGAAGCATACACAGAATCTGTTGTGTTGTTGGAAATTTTGTCAAACAAACCTATTGGCGTGGGGGCTGCCCATGGCTGGAAACCAGTAGGCGCACGGATGCGCGTAACAGAGACCGATGGAATGAAACTGATAAGTTTAAATGCGCGGCCCGCCGTTGAATTATTTATTGAATACGCTGCCGCGACAGGACAGAAATTTGATACTGATGAACCCATTCCATTTTTTCTTCACAATATTCTGGGAATTGAAATAGGCGGAGACCATAAACTAAGGGTTCCGCTGAGCGTTTTGCCTAATGGTTCGATCGCAATGGCAAGCGATATTCTCACGGGAACCTATGTGAGTTTTATGGCAACTGACAATGACTGCTCGAAGGAGGCCGCAATGACGGCGGCGATAAGCGCCATTAAGCAACTGGGCGATCATAAACCGAACGTAGCCCTCTTTTTTGATTGCGTCGCTACCCGACTCAGAATGGGCAAAGAGTTTGATTTTGAACTTGACAAGGTTTCTGAAACCCTAAATGGCGTTAGTTATGCCGGTTGCAACACATACGGGCAGGTAGCACGTGTTACCGGCCAATTTAGCGGATTTCAAAATTGTACCGCTGTGGTTTGCGTAATTCCCGAATAAATGTTGCTAAAGCTGATCGCTGGCCTTAATGACCGGGAAAACCGGTTTGAAGCAGCTAACAAGTTAGCGGTTCACTTTGGCTGTGTTTATCTTTTCATTTTTATTATCGATCAGGAGATCGGGGTTTTATTGCCTGCACCAGGTTTTCCACAGACTTTGCCGGATGGCCGGGCATGGCAGTCTTTTATTAATAAATGCTCAGAAAACGGTAGTTATTCGGGTTGTTTGCCATTTCCGGAAAACGATAAAATATTATCGGCAATTGGGCTTTCGGGTCCTGAAAATTCTGTAATTATCTTATTGGGAGGAACCTCATCAGTACACGAGGTTGCTCCGTTGAAGGTGATTTCTCCTATTTTAATAAGCTTATTTACACAGGAATCTATACATTCCGCAGCAAAAACCAAGGTTGCATTTGCAGAGAAGGCCGTAGCCAAAGCAGAAAAATTGGCCTCCACGATTGATGTGATGCGCATTCATTTAAAAGATGCCCTTATCCAAAAAGAAAAAGATAAACAAGCCATTGAGGATCTGATGAATAAGAAGGACGAGTTTATGAACGTGGCTAGCCACGAATTAAAAACGCCGATAACAACAATGAAGGCGTACTTGCAAGTACTTCAACGGATGGTTCCCTCAACATCGGTAGCAAGTGCAGGTGATTTTATCGATAAAGCAAACAAACAAATAAAAAAAATAACCGACCTGATCGACGACTTACTCGATGTGACCAAAATCCAAGCGGGAAAAATGGTCTATCATTTTTCGGATATCAATTTAGCCGCGTTAATAGAAGAGGTTGTAGCGCAAACACAAATCACAACTTCAACACATCGAATTGTGCTTCAAAATAATAGTCATGTAACCATTAATGGCGAAAGAAACCGGTTAGAGCAGGTACTTAGTAACTTCCTGGTAAACGCAATAAAATACTCGCCGAATGCTGGCGAGGTGATCGTCAAAAGTGAGGTTGCAAACAACGAGGTTAAAGTATCGGTGCGGGATTTTGGGATTGGTATTCCGCCTGATGAGCAAGAATATGTTTTTGATCGCTTTTATCGTGTGAGTGAGTCGTCTCGTAAGTTCTCAGGATTAGGATTGGGGCTATTTATATCAGCAGAAATTATAAAAAGGCATCGTGGCGCAATAGGTGTGGAGAGCAACAGTTCCGGGTCCGAATTTTATTTTACCATCCCAGCGGTAAAAGTAGCAAATATGGCGTTAGATGATGATTTTTTTGAACATGAATAATCCAATGTCTGAAAAAGCGGAAGTGCTGTGAAAATTAGTATCAGGATTATTTTAAGCCACCATACGAAATTTTGTTGCCGGAAAAAAATAAAAATCAGGCTTAATAATCAGGATGAAAACATAGAGGCGGTTTGCCAATACCTTAAGGGGTTAACAAAGAAAATAGACAAAAAACATGTACCCGTCCCACACAATAGGATATTTTACTTTCCAAACAAGCCCCATTTAGCAAACATCCCATGTTCAACACTGCCGAGAAAATGCCCCACTAGAGGATAGTATCTCAAGCATACAAGTAGGCAATTGTGTTTATTTTTAGCGAATTGCCGGTATTCTAAAGTATTTGTGAAGTATTATTTCATCTTATCTCCGCCCCAAATAAGGGAATTGTTTAAGAGTTAAGATGATATGCGCTAAGCTGGCTATAAACATCCCCCGTTATAGACTTATTACCCTTCTTAGTCTGTATATACTCTACTAATTTATTAAAAAACTGATCTTTCAATTTATAAAAGATATTATAAACATTCCTTTTAACATGATAGAGTAATCTTTATGATCCCCGTGATTCTTATTAATATCATTAGTGAAAAAGTGTTGGTGTATTTACAAAAGTCAATTATTTATTGATATGTAGGATTATCTGTTATCAAGAAACTGTATTGCATATTTAGAATAGCATCTTTTTGTTCTGATGTAAAATTTTTATTAATATTCATGCTTACCACAAAGGCTTCCTTATCAACCTCTTCAGTGCTGGTAATTAGTGTTTTAATAGGTTTTTCCTCCCTGCCAATATGCTTTATCTCAATATAGTCAGTCATAGTATGATTTTTGGGGATGTTACTACACGACAACAATAAAATCACAAAAGTTATTAGGTTCTTCATTCGGGTTTATCGATTATTATAATGATTAATGATATTTTGTTGAAATACTGAGGGTGTGAGCGAATAAGTTGGGGCAACAGGTGATAATATGCCATTGTTTATAGTGTACTCCAACTAAAAGTGCCCAAGGGAGTAAGCCCTCCACTACCACTTATCCCTAATAACGTTACCTCGCCCATGAATGATGTTTGACCTCGCGGGGAATCGCCAAAATAAGACGTAGCACCGTTTGCACTTGCTCGCTGCGCAACGCCAGGTAATTCAGTAGTTTCCCAATAGAACGATAGTTTATAAGAGTTCCATTTGCTCTGCGAGATCCATCAATATGTGGGCTATGAAGCCCAGGTACGAGAGTTGGTATGCATTTTTCTGTGCAAAAAGAAGGTTGGTGTTGTTTCGCGACCTTGCTCTTCATTTTTTGAAAGGTGATACAAACTCTTAATACTATTCGTTCCAGTTCTTTTACTACATCGGAATGGTTCCACCATCTATCCCATTCATCCCAAATGGCATTGCTGTTGAAGTCGCCAGCAATTATAATTTTCTTAAAATTGTGCTTGTTTACTTGAAGGTATTTCCAAAATTGTCCTAGATAGCCAAAGTTAGAAGAATTATTTTGATGCGTCCAAACAACTAATAATTGAAAATCCTCATTTATCAGGCAAGGTAAAAAATGCTTAACGGTATGATCCTTAAACGTAACAGTCCAATCAATTGGGGGTTAACTTGGTGTTTTCAGCAGCAAAAACGCCTGAACCTTTATGCTTACTCTCTCCTATCCACAAGGAATTTTTAGAACAATTGCAAAACTTGTCATGCTGGATATTTTTTGGATTTTCACATTCTTGAATTACATATAAATCCGCGTTTATTTCGATAAGGTGATCAAACTTATTTCTTAATGCACCATTACAATTCCATGTTACAATTTTCAATGTCGTGTTTTTAGTACCGCTAACTTACAAAATATGGCGATGAACTATCATTAAATCGATATAACAACCAATGTATTAATACCAATGAACGGCCACCCCTTATTCAACCGTTAAGCAACCAAAAGCGCGTAACCGGGTAAAATGTCAAGGGCGGGCAAGCCCCCCCAAAAAAAACAGCCGCCCGTTTATACACCCTTGACGTTTTATCCCGGTGTAGGCTATCTTCGCTGTAGCGGTGAATAAAAGGATTATTTATTTTTTAGGGTGGGCAAGGCAGGTGTGTTATGAGGAACGAATTTCACTCCTGCCAGCGGCAGCGAGGCTGACGGCGCAATAAAACCCGGCGCGGAAGCGCGAGGTGCAATAAAGCCACCTGCCGTAGCTGCATGGTTCCAACGGGTGTACGAGTCGTTTTGCTTTTCAGCAGCAAGGTCGGACGATTTAAATCAACCGCCCGACATGCTAAATTCGGGTGCTTAGCGGTATTATCTTAGGGTCAACAGTTTTCAGAAGTAAGGCAAGGCGAACGAATGCCCACCAGTCAATACCGCTGAGGCTGTCAACACTTAATGTCGTCTATATATTGCTTGTAAATTCTTTCCGCAACCTTATTGAATTTTGTTACTTGTTTCGATAGTATTCTTACTGAATCTCCATCAGGATCAAATGAACTGTTATATCTCGATTGTGAATAGGCATTTTGTAGCAATTGATATAGTTGCGCCCCCTCGGTGGTATTCAATTCAAAAACCTCTTTTAATTCATCGGTAAACAACAAGGTAAGCCTTAGCAACCTTGATAAATTATGCATCTGCACCCGATAGCCTATAACGGCTTGTATGATCGCTTTTAAAATGCTTTCAACAGATTGATGCAAAAGAAATGCTGCAAGCCTGAAATTGTTATCTGCCCTATATAACTCTGCGCCTCTTAAAAACTCGTTGCCCTGTCTTCCCCATCTTTCCCAATTGAATTTTGCCCTTTCCAATAACACCTCCATAGTTATTTCCTGATGCTCCGGTAATATTAATTCAGGGGATTGGTGCAAAATAAAGCCCTTTTCCATAACAGTTGACCAAAAGCGCCTACCGATATTCAACGCTTCCTTTGCGCTGTTTGCTTTATGAACTATGGCATGTACATGAGCAAGGTATTGGCAATTGTCCTCTATTTTATTGCTGATTTCATGCTCGGGCGTTTTTACATCATCGCTTATTAGGATAAGCAGGTAAAATGTAAACGGCTTAGGGTGTGTTCCTAAATGAATAATCATTTGAACCTGCGGGCAGCGTTTTAGTATAAGATTTTTAATTTCTTCCAGTGCCAATTTTTCGGCTGCTGTTGGTTCAGGGCTTATTGACCTTAGCACAATTGGTTCGGTGGATGTCTCTGTTAAGCTACTTTCAAACTTGCTACGCTTTAGCTGTGGACGACCGCCCTCTCGCTGACTGATTAGCCACGCCGCCGAATAAAGCTTAATTAAGTTTTCATAAACAGTAATGACCTCACCTGCATATAAAGATTCGACATCCGTATTATTGTATAGAGCTACGTGTGACCACTCATGTAACTGATCCCGGTATTCCTGTGGCTTAATTTTCTTAAAAACTTTCTTAACTGCCTTATAGGGTTCAAGCTGTTCTTTTAAGGAAAGGTTTTTAGGGTAGTATTCCCATTGTTCTTTTTCTTCTTCCAATTGCTCCTCCGTAAGCTGTTTCCGCTGATAAGAGAAGTTTTTGTAACTAACTAACAGCAAGTACATAGCTTCCAAAATCCTCAAATTGAGGTCATAAATAAAAAGCAAGGTGCCGGGGCCATGACGCTTTTCATCATAATGCTCGTCATTAACTACATAATAACGCCATTCCTTTAATCGCTTGCCGTGGCCTTTTACTGAATCAGCACTAAAAAAATCGACTACTACAGACATTGGATTTTCAACTTCGTAATGGCGAAGTGTCTTAGGGTAATGTTCCCAGGGTGCATACGGTGCGTTATTCATGATACTCTTTTTACACCGGCCTCCATTAACCGGCAAAACAAAAGAACAGCGAAACTTAACCGTACCGAACCATAAGCGATTGTACTTTACAATAAAGCCGTTGTTTTGTACATTTACATTTTAACAATACATTTGACTTATGGCAGAACCAACCTTACATATCGGAAGAAAAATTAGTAAGATCCGTGAGTTGCGTGGAATGAAGCAAGAAACCTTGGCAACCGAATTGGGCATAAGCCAGCAGGCTATTTCTAAAATTGAGCAAAGTACTGAAGTTGAAGAAGATGCTCTTATTAAAATTGCAAAGGTATTAGGAGTAACAGTTGAAGGCTTGAAGCATTTTACTGAGGATTCTGTATTTAACAACATCAATAATTTCCACGATAATTCGATCCAAAATAATTTCAATCCCATTGAAAAAGTAATTGAGCTTTACGAACGGTTGCTTCAGAGTGAGCGTGAAAAGATCGAACTTCTTAAAAATCAAAAATAGCCTCATGATTGGTGAAAAATATTGGCTCGTTAGTGAGGTAACGTCTGGAGAATACTATCATTATACAGGATATTTTGAATCTGGAAAACCAGTGTTTACAATTGCAATAGCTGATGCTGTACAAATTGCCTCATATCTAAGCGCAAAAAACATATTCGATAACCTAAGTAAAATTCTCCCTTGTGAAATTTGGTTAAGCGAAGATGGAAACTGGATTAAGGTTTATCCATTAGCCGATGTCGAAAAAGACAAGTTCTTAAATCCAGTTTCGCAATAATTCAATACCTACTTATTAGCCGTTTTAAAATAAGCGCTATCCATAGCTGATAAAGTTCTCCTTTTTGCAATTTGCTTTAAGTAAATCCATGCCCTTTGATAATGGGCTGATTGTTCGCTTTGCTTATGCTGGCCGTATGCATCAATTGCTCTGCCGCCTAAAGAATATAAGTAGGTTATAACGACCAAGCATATACCCCAGGGAATAAGCCTGCCAAATACGATTTTATAGTACTGCCCCTGGTTGGTTTCGGGAAATAATAATATCCGTATTTGTTTAGTGATGAATGTTGGAACCTTGCTCAATTTTTCATTGATCTGTTTAAGCAATGTCAATTCCTCATTTCGTTTGAAGTTCTGCTTAATTTCCCTTACTTCAGTAAGTATGGTATTTATTGCAACCGAATAATCAGGGATTGGATTTTCGGTAATTTTTGTTACCTGCTTTTCCATCTCTGCATTCTTTTTTACAAGGCTATCAACAATCTCGTCGTTGCTATCCATTCTTTGGTTTAGTTCATCTATCTCTTTCATCTCGATATTCCCCTGCTTTGTTGTTGTTCATTTTTCTTTCGACGCTTTCTTTCCGGGCTATCATCATCGTCGGCTATATTACCAAGCAATCCACCTAATAAATCTGCTCCTGCTGATAGCGATTGCCGTAAATAATGGGTTTCCGGCTCCGGCTTTAAATAAGTGATTTGTTCGGTCTTGTCCTGACTTTCTCTTTCCTGTTTTGCATTTTCCATTACTTCCCTTAGCTGGTCTGCCAAGCTCTTTTCCGGTTTAACCTGCTGCTGCTCTATGGCCTGGCTAAGCTTTGCATAACTTAAACTACGGTCAATCTCCGATCCTTTAAATTTGTATTCACCCTTGCTGAAACTAATGCCCTGCACTTCCGTAGTGCCGCTCTTAAATTTCCATTGGGTAACAATACCCTGCTTAGCCAATACCTGCTTTAACTCATTGATATTTTTTACTTTTTTGCTGGCCACCTTGATGGCATCGAATAATTCATATTTGATTTTGTCCTCGCCTTTTAGCTGTTGGCGGTTAACACGCTCTTTACCCTGTGACAGGTAAAGACCATGTTTTAAGGTCAATTCTTTTGCTACCTGTACATTCCGCTGCTTTTGAAAATTGTCCGATATAGTTTTACCATTATTACTCACCCGGTTGTAAACGATATGGATATGCGGATGTTCTTTATCTTCGTGCTTTATGATTAAGTACTGCGTGTCCTGTATCTTCATTTTTTGCAGATACTCTTTTGCTAAATCGACCATCACGTCGTCGTTTAGCTTGGCAGCGTCGTTTACACTCCAACTCAAAGCAATATGCCCAACGGCTTTTCCTAAATTTGGATTGTACTTTCGTTGCAGGTTAAAATCATTGATGATTTGGTTAACCTGCTGCATTCTCACGCCTGCACCGTCCAGTATCACCGCATCATGTTTTTGCACCACATAGCGGATACACCCGCCAAAGCTTCTACCTGTTATCACTTTCCCTATCATTGTTATTGAGGCGTTTTAAAGTAATATCTATCTCGTTCAAAATTTTACTGCAATCCCTTACTACCGTTAAAAGTCCAAGCTGGTGCGCAAGCTTAGTTAACTGGTTTAGGTTATTGGCAAGTTCCGCAAGCATCCAAAGGATGCGGCGCTCATCGTCCGTTAATCTCGGAACTACCTTTGCACTTTTAGCGGCTGCCCTTATCCAACTGCTTGAACGCATCCCGGCAGTTTTGGCTTTATTGTCGATAAAAAAGCGCTCGGTCGCGGTCATCCTAATACGTATAATCAACTCCCGTTTAACCCTTTTCTTCGGCGCACCTCCTTTATTTTTTGGTTGGTTTACCTGTTGTTTGTTAGTTGTCTTTACCGTCGATTCCATCTGTTAATTCCTCACTCTTTCTTCAATTTTCCCTTTTGTCGAGTAGCCAAGAGGAATTTCACCCCAAGG
Organism: Bacteroidota bacterium; assembly: GCA_030775685.1. GTDB lineage: Bacteria > Bacteroidota > Bacteroidia > Sphingobacteriales > Sphingobacteriaceae > Mucilaginibacter. The sequence goes on along the minus strand of JALYIP010000034.1, from coordinate 3,017 downwards.
CTCTCACAGAACCGTGCTTAACAGTCTCCCGTTACACGGCTCTTCCAGTTAAACCTTCCATTCCCATTGCTATGGTTTTCTTAGTTCCCAATGGACAAACAGACCTGGCTGCGACTTATAAATAGTCTTCAGCCATCTGAATGCCCGCCGGACACTAAATCCTCTGTTTGCTCGTACCCACATTGCCAATCGATCATTGACATACATCCATAAATCTATAGTTGACCATTTGTTATACTTACAGTAGTAGTTGATCCATCCCCTCAACATTGGGTTGAGCTTCTTGGCAAGTTCCTGTATCGAAACTTGAAATCTATACAGTGCAAGTCCTCTGAGCTTTTCTCTTGCGGCCAGCTTCGCTTGTTGGCTCATGCATGGCGCAAATGCAAGGGTGAGGCCCGTTTTGGTCTTCCATAGTCTGGGTCTGAAGGTGTAGCCCAGAAAATCGAAGCTTACTTTCTCATGCTTTTCCCGGTGTCCTTTACTTTTGCAATACACTACATGTGTTTTATTCTCATTCAGTTCCAGTCTGCATGTTCTGAACCTTTCCGCAATCACACGCCTCATGATTTCCGTTTCCCGCTGAGTACTACAATGAATAATGATGTCATCACAGTACCGCTCGAACGGAATGTGCGAATGATGCTTCTGCATCCATTTGTCAAAAGTGAAATGCAGATAGATATTCGCTAAAAGAGGACTGATCACTCCGCCCTGTGGTGTGCCTTTGTCCCGTTCTTTTGTACCATCTGCTCCGGCAACACCTGCTTTTAACCATCTTTCTACATACAACAGCACCCATTTTTCTTGGGTATACTGCGCAAGTGCTTTCATCATTAGTTCATGGTCGATGTTATCGAAGAAGCCTTTAATGTCCAGATCCAATACCCATCTGTATCTGTAGCATCGCCTTTTTGCCATATCGATGGCCTGATGAGCGTTTTTGCCCATACGATACCCGTAACTGTCCGGGTGAAATGTCCTATCCACCTTGGGCTCCAAATAACTTTTGACCACCTGTTGGGCTACCCGGTCATTTACTGTAGGAATACCTAAACTCCTATACCCGCCTGACTTCTTAGGAATCTTTACTTCCCTCACTTCCGAGGGAAAGTAGCATCCGGATGTTAGACGGTTCCAAAGTTTATAAAGGTTTCCTTTCAGGTTTTGGCCGTAGTCTTCCAGGCTTTGCTGATCTATTCCTGCACTGCCCTTGTTTTCCCTTACTGACTTGTAAGCTTCCCATACCATCTTTCTGGTGATTGGATGGGTCTTTGTTTCATAATAATCAATCATCCCTTTACAGTTGTTAATACATTGAAACTTTAACTGGCTAAGCCCTTCGCTATTTTCTACTTTCGTAGAACGTCACCACTACTACGGCTTAGTCCGCCCCTGTATAGCGCATCGGTATTCGTCTTGCAGGTTCACTGCTTGTACTTTCCCTTACTCCTCACTATACAAGTTCCCTTGTTCCGATAAAATGCCTGAACCGGATTCTTGCTGCCTATACACCGCCTGCCGTTTAGCCCACTCCAGATTACTGCTGCTAAACTCTTTCCCGTAGGTGGTCACGTACCCACGGTTTTGCCAGAGTATCACCCGATATCGATGTTTTATAAAGGCAATTCACATGTTCTACTCTCCGGTTCACACCTGACGAATATTATTCGCCTTTTAACCCTGACGCTCAGCACCACTAACTTTCGCACGCAGCACCTCAGGGCGGTTTGCAGGGAATGCCTGTCATCCCCTACGATGGGCCTACCATCATCATCTTATCAGCATGTCGACTGACGCCAGTCAGTCTTCTTCAAGGCACACGCAACCAACGGGCGCAAAAGGCAAGTTTGCCCGTTGCCGTAGGCATCCGGGATGTTTTTGTGGCAACAAAAACACAAACTTGCTTCTTATCGGCAAATGCCTTTTGTTAATGGCCTCCGGCCGGTATAGACAACTATACAGCTATACCGCAAGCGGTATGCTGTGCCGCTTTTTTTACCAAAGCTTCGCTTTGGTCTTCGCCCGTTGCTTTTTCCGATGCTTCGCATCGGAGCTGCTTTTTTCCCTCACCTGGCGTTGCCCTCCAATAGCTTTTCAATGTCTTCTAACTTGTAATAAAGCAGCCCGCCGATCTTGGTATAACGGAGTGTTCCGTTAACCCTTAAATTCTGTAAGGTGCCGGGCGAAATGTTTAGCAGCTTCCTGACTTCATAGCTTTTCAGCCATTGTTTACTTTGACCTTGACCGGGCTTTATTAGACCCTTGATTTCGCCTAACAAATTTTCTATCCTCCGTAAATCATCTTTGGTGATAAATTCGATGTTCATCTTTCCCTCCTTGTTAACTTTTAATTTTTTGTTGCATAATGGCGAGTACCTCGCTCATTTTGAAATAGACCCGTTTGTGCAGGCGCAAAAAAGGCAATCCCTTTTTCATCCAGTCCGTTACCGTCACTAATGACACTCCTAATTCGTCAGACAGTTCTTTCTTGGATAATAGCCGTTCATTAACCTGTGCGGGCGGGCTATCGCCTTTCTTAAAATGTTCCTGTAATTCTGCCCTGACTGCATCCCTGATGCAATGACTTAGGGCATCGTAATTGATTATTTCCATGCCGCAAATGAAAGCAGAAAAGCAGCGCAAGGCTGACCTCCAAAAATTTGGAGGTCAAATTGGAGGGGTTGTTGGAAAGATTAATTAACAACTAATGGGCTATAATACAATTAGTTGTTAAATGGTGAGGATTATTATACAGTTGGTAAAGTAGTCTTTTTACAAACTTCTTTTTTTCGCCGGGACGATGGTAAAAAGCTTGTCTTTTTGAGGTATGTCCTTGTACTTGGTAAGATCGGTGTTATTCTCCGGCGGGAAATAACGTTTAATGCTCTCCATGCTGATTTCTTTACCTCCGGCTCTAAAGTACTTAGCAATCATTTTACTCCAAATATTCAGCGTGGTAGCATTGGCCAGTTCTTTATTATCGTCCAGTTTTAGTTCCCTAATCTGTAACATCA
>JALYIP010000033.1 GCA_030775685.1 Bacteroidota bacterium | reverse complement strand
AGGCCGCACAGAATGTACATTTCATGTGGCTTTTAGGGATGAAAAAGCCCGACCATAATACCATCAACCGTTTCAGAAGCGAAAAGCTGTCGGGTGTTTTACAGCAGATCTTCTCGCAGATCGTGCTGCTGCTGGCAGAGCAGGGCATCGTATCTTTAAAAGAGGCGGTGTTCACCGACGGTACCAAGATCGAATCGGCGGCTAACAAGTACACCTTTGTATGGGGCAAAAGCATTAAGAACAGCAAAGAGAAGATCAAAAACCAACTGGATGAACTTTGGAGGTACGTGCAAAGCCTGGCAGCAGAAGAACTGAAAGATCCCGCGCCGCTAACATTTGAAGAGATCAACCCCGAAAAGGTAAAAGAAACTATCGCTAAGATCGATGCGGCGCTGGATGATAAGGAAGAGGTAAGTAAGCAGGTAAAGCAGAAGCTGAACTATGCTAAAAAGAACTGGCCTGCAAATCTGGAACGCTATGATCAGCAGGGAAAGCTATTAGGTAACCGCAACAGCTTTTCAAAGACCGACCCGGATGCCACCTTTATGCGGATGAAGGAAGACCACATGCTAAACGGACAGCTAAAGCCGGCTTATAATCTTCAGATATCCACGCAGGAACAGTTTATCCTTAACTATACTTTACATCAAACCTCTACCGATTACCAAACACTGCCATCACATATTGAGCAATACGAAATTTTATATCAAACCTTACCTGAAGCAGTTGTAGCAGACGCCGGTTATGGCTCCGATGAGAACTACGGCATCTTACAGCAAAAAGGGGTCGAAGCATATATCAAATACAACACCTTTGATAAAGAGCAAAGGGAAGGCATTAAAGCATTTAGTAATGACAGCCTGCATTACAACGAAGCGGGAAACTATCTGATCTGTCCGATGGGGCAACGGATGACGCACATCGGTGACGGGCAAAGGGTAACAACATAGGCTTTGTACAATTGATCAGCCGTTACCAGGCGCAGAACTGCCATAACTGTCCCATGCGTGGCGTGTGCCACCAAAGCCCCGGCAACCGGATCGTTGAGGTGAACCATTCCCTGAGAAAACACAAGCAGGCAGCAAAAGAAAGGCTGAATACGGAACAAGGCATCAAATACCGAAAGCGAAGGCCTGCCGATGTGGAACCGATATTCGCCCAGCTGAAGCATAATCATGGCTTTAGACGGTTCCTGTTGAAAGGAATGTCCAAAACACAGGTCGAAATAGGCTTGCTATCCATCGCACATAACCTTAGAAAGTGGAAAGCCTGAGAAAAAGGGCTTTTTATGCGCTTCGGGGCCTTCAATAGCTGAGAAAAATGATGCAAGCAGCGTATTAGCATCCAAACACCACAACCAATTTATTAATAACTTTAAAATAAAAACCGCCTCATAATTACTTATGAGACGGCCTTATTTAATTTCAGTCACCACACAGTCAACAGAAGAGAATTCATTAATACATCTAAATTCTTTAAAGTAGTTTAAACTAATGAACTATCGTCCAATTGGTTATGATAATTTTCAGTTATCCTTTATTGGTTAATAATACTTCCAGTCCTTACGACCTTAATCTTCCCAAATGATACTCAATGTGTAATTAAATGATTTTACATATAGGCAATATTCGTAAAATTTGGAATCTCTTTCATCTTCCTTCATCTGAAACCAATCGGATTTCCGCAGCTCCTGTTTAGCTTCGTCGCCAACATAAACTTTTCCAGAGGTAAAAAACTCGTAAGCAACACTGCGGGCTGGACGCTAAGCAACCTGCAGGGAAAGGGTTGCAAAAAAATCTTTGCTCCGGTCTGGCCGCTTTATTTGGCTAAATTAGAAACGATGGGTTAATGTTTTCCGTTAAGCGCTTTAATTAAGGCGGTCTCTTCAACCTTATACGGGGTTCCCTCCTTTTTAAACACTTCGTGAAACCACACCTTAGGCTCGTCGCCGTTTGGCATGGGCGTATCCCATGCATATTTGGTATTGGTTTTACCTTCAACAAGGCCCCAGTTAATTGCACCCACATTTTCCTTTTTTAACATAGGCATAGTGTTTTCAAAAGTGCTGTTACGTGGCCGGGCCATATATTCGGTGCAGATCAACGGGCGACCGGCGGCCTTTAAAAGTTGTATCACCCGCAGGTGCAGCTCCGGAATTTCATAATCATGGTAAGTTATAATATCTGAATTAGCCACCTGGAAGGCATTTAGTTTTTCTAAATCCCAGGACCAAAGCCCCGCGCTAAGCGGCTGGTCGGGCCGAACTGCGTGTGCCCAGGCAAAAATCTTTGACAACAAAACTAACGATGCTTCCCTTTTATTACTATTTCCCGGCTCGTTATAAAGATCCCACGATAAAATCCGCTTGTCATGTTTAAACGAGGCAAGCATATCAGTAACATACGGGCGCAACTTATCATACTCCCCCGGCTTAACAGCTGTACCAGGATCCTGCATCCACCCCGAATTGTGGATTCCTGGCTTGGGTTCAGGTTGCTTTCCGGGTTTGGGACCAGGGTTCCAGCAATCGTCAAAAAAAACAAATATTGTTTGTATGTGGTGCCTGTCGGCTATACTTAAATAATGCGCCACCCGCTGCTTAAAGCCTTTGGGATCCTGCTTCCAGGCAACACTGTGTAAAAACACCCGCATGGTATTAAAGCCGATACTTTGCGCCCAGCCAAGTTCCTGGTCAATAGTCTTTGGGTCAAACGTATCTGCCTGCCACATCTCGAGCTGATTTATTGCCGTTGATGGGATATAATCTGCACCATTTATCCATTTATGCGCAGCATACCACGAATTTGCCTTTTGAACCGGCCATATATTTTGAGCCTGTGCAGCTAGCACAAAAGCCAACTGCAAAAGCAATAATGATCTGAATTTATTCTTCATCGTTTTTTATATACTAATTTATTTCTTATTCACCCGAAGGTACTTTTATGTTCATACCGGCTGGAACAGGGCTTGCAAAATTCGGCGTGCCATCGGTATTCCAGGTAAATTTCTGCATCCGCGGATTACGCTGGTCGCCGCAGCCCGCTCCCGAAAGCGAATTTGCATGGTAAATTATCCAATCTTCCGTCCCGTCGGGCGATTTGAAAAAGCCGCAATGACCGGGTCCAAACGTACTGCCAGCCGTGTTTTTTGTAAAAACGGGGTTTGGTGCTTTAGTCCAGTCACCAGGTGCCAACGGGTTGCCGTTGCTTTTGAGGCTCAGCATGCCCAGGCAATAATCGTCGGTAAAACAGCTGCTTGCTGAATAGATTAAAAAAACATTGCCCGCACTGTTTGTCATAATCTCAGGCCCTTCATTAACTGCCGAGCCATTCTTTTCCCAGGCATGATCAGGCTGTGATATCATTACCCGGTCGCCATCGATGGTATACGGATCCTTCATTTTGGCGATGTATAATTGCTGCATTCCCGGCTGATTATCGCCCTGCCATCCCGACCAGATCATATAAAGCTGCCCGTTATATTGCAATATGGTGCCGTCAATTGCCCATTTGTCGGTAAGGGGTGTTAATTTCCCCTTCAATGTCCAGTTGGTTGTTGCAGGGCTCGCATCATCTGTACCCAGCACATACATGCGGTGATTAATGTCATTACCGTCATCAGCAGCAAAATACATGTACCATTTATTTTGGATGTAATGGATCTCCGGCGCCCATATATCATGTGAATAGCCCCCTGTTGCAGGCGGTTGCCAAACTGTTTGGGGCGTTACCTGTCCGAGCTTCGACATTTTTGTAGTGGCGTATACCTGTAGCTTGTCTCCCGATGTTTTGGTGAAGTAATAGTTTCCATCTTTTTGTGCCACCCATGGGTCGGGGCCCGAGCTTATCAGCGGATTGGTAAAATACGAAACCGCAGGCTTTACCGGCGGCGGCGTAACTTTTCGACTTCCTGATTTGCCGCATCCCAAAAAAATCACAAAGAGTGCGGCTGCTGCAAATCGTATCGATTGATGACGTGTTTTCATAGATAAATAATGTATTAAGCAGGGAGGGATTGCTCCCTCCCTGCTTGTTTTAATAACCGGGGTTCTGTTTCATATTCGGGTTAATGTCCAAATCTTGTTGGGGTATCGGCAAAAGCTCATGTTTTCCCTTTACAAAATTTTTAAACCCTGCATCGCGCGTTGCAAGCGCAGGGCCTAAATCGCGCCAGCGGGCAAGGTCGTCAAAACGATGCCCCTCTCCGGTGAGCTCAGTTACCCGCTCATGCTTTAGCTGCGCGAGAAAATGATCGTGATCAAGGCCCGGCATTGCCGAAGTCAGGGTACGAAGGCCGGCGCGAACACGCACCTTGTCAACGTACTGATAAGCATCTGCGGTTGCACTTGTTTCGTTTAAGCATTCTGCATACATCAACAGCACGTCGGCATAACGAATAAACCTGTAATTATTCGGCGAGTGAAAACTGTCGCCTGTGCTGGTGCCGTTATTGTCATTCAGCAACTTCCTAAACCATACATCGGCGTCGTTCGTGCCGTACCTGGAGGCGAAGGTTTGACCGTATATCATGCTGTAATTAGGTCCGCGTACATCTGTTGAGTCAAACAAAAGGGATACGTCCAGGCGTGGGTCGCGTCCGCCGCCTGCCGTCTTTTCCTTTTCAAATTCACCAACCAGCCATCGTTGTGCCTGGCCATCAGTAAAGCCGATCGGCCTCGGGGCAAAAAATGGCGGGATAGACGAGCCGTAATTTAGGTTATCCTCACCATTTAGCTGGGTGTCATCGTCGTGGTTGTCATTGGGGTTCAGGGCATTTTCAAGTTCGAAAACCGACTCCTTATTATTTTCCGTTGTCGAAAGGAAATTATCCTGGTAATTGGCTGTCAAATCGTAAACCCCGCTTTGTATAACAGCCTGCAGCGGAGATAGCGCCGCCTGGAAGTTACGTTGTTGCATATAAGCCTTGGCAAGCAGTGCATTTGCCGCTCCCTTTGTGGCCCGGCCAACATCATTGCCACTATAGCTTGCCGGAAGCGCTGCAGCTGCATCAGTAAGGTCCTTTTCTACCTGCGCAAAAACCTGGGCCTGGCTTGATGTTGCAGGGAGGTCGGTAGGCTTCGATGTAGTTAGCTGCAACGGCACATTACCCCAAAAAGTGGCCAAATGGTAATAAAATAAGGCACGCAAAAACTTTGCCTCGCCGAGGTATCGTGTTTTAAGCGCCGCATCCATGTTAATGTTTGGTACATTATCAAGCACCTGGTTGGCCCGTTGAATGCCGATGTACATATCGGCCCAGGTTCCATTGTAAAAATTCAGATCGTTATTGATAAAACGGTCGTAATTATTTTGAATATCCGGATTCGGGCTGGTGCTCCACCCCTCGTCGGCCCTGATAATGGTTATAAAGAAATTCCAGCGGCACAAGCCTTCCCTGTGAAAGGTGCTGTAAATGGCGTTTACACCTTGTTGCGCGTCAGTTGCTGTTTTCCAGAAAACGGCCGTTGTCGGCGCGTTTGGGTCCTTAATATCCAGGTCTTTTTTACAACCTGAAATTACAGCCACAACCCCTATGATAGCATATATAATGAAGTTTTTCATTTTCGTTTTCATAATTGTTAAACATTAAAAGCCACAGTTGAAACCAATAGAAAATACACGGTTCGACGGCCAGTTGCCACTGTCCACTCCCCTTTGCAGCAAACCGTTTCCTGTAATATCAGGATCAAGCCCCTTGTATTTCGTAAATGTTGCGAGGTTTTGCCCGCTAATAAACACCCTGGCGTTATCAATTCCCCAGCTTTTAAGCAGATCTTTCGACAGCTGATACCCAATTTCCAGGTTCCGGATCCGAACATACGAACCGTTTTCGAGCCAGCGCGAGCTTTCCGGCGTGTTGTTGCTTGCGATGCCGGGATCGCTGGTGGCTATCCCTAACCTCGGGTCGGAAGTGCTGGTATTCGTTGCCGACCATGGGCTAACATCCGCCAAAAAGTTCGAATTTTGATACCCGTTTAAAATGCGGCGTACATCGTCATACACAGTTAGCCCAAATACCCCAACCAGTTGCAGGTTTAAGGTGAACCTGCTGTAGTTGCCGTTAAATTGCAGGCCGGTTTGCAATGTAGGCCACGGCGATCCGTTGAATACGCGGTCGTTATTGTTTATCGAACCTGTGCCATCAGGATTAGCGTAGAACTTGATGTCGCCCGGCTTTGCATACGGCTCAATTACCGAACCATCGCTCCTCTTGTAGTTATTAACCTCATCCTGGTTTTGGAAGATCCCGATGTCCTTTAACACATACCACTGGCCTAACGCATAACCTATTTGCGAACGGGTGCTTCCCTGCTGCAGGTAGTTAATGCCCACACCCTGGTTGCCTATGCTCAGCACCTTATTTTTAATGGTAGTTAAATTGCCTGAGATGTTCCATTTAAATGCATGACTATTGTTGCGGTATGTTGCCTCAAACTCAATACCCTTGTTGCTGATTGAGCCTGCGTTTACCGGCGGATTGCCACCCGCATTACCCAGGTAATTACCCAAAACCACATTTACCAAAACATCCTTGGAGAGTGAATTATAAACCGCCGCCGAAATGGTTAACCTGTCATTTAAAAAGCTGCCATCAATACCCATGTTTTTCACTATCCTTTTCTCCCATCGCAAATCGGTATTTGCCAGTTGGGCCTGGTAGGCTCCGTTATAGATCTGGTCGTTAGCAAAAATGGCGCGGGGAGCGTTGTTTATTAACCCAACATTTTGAAAGGAGTTAATGGTGTTGATCCCCAGCACGCCGTACGACGCATTGATTTTAAGATCGCTTACCCACGTTGCATGAAAAAAATCCTCCTTACTGATGCGCCATGCCGCCGCAACTGAGGGAAAGAATCCGGTTCTGTAATCAGGTCCGAATCTTGAATCCTGGTCAACGCGCCCAGAAGCTGTCAGCAGGTACTTATCATCGTAGCTGTAGTTCACACGGCCCAGGTAACTTTGTATCTTATCATCTTGCGGAGTAAAACCAGATACAGAGGATGCCCCGGTTGCCGAATTGATGGTGGTCAGGTAATCACCGTTATAAATTTGCAGGTTATTGCGCCTGGCATCAGTAGTGGTGCGTAAAAATTTCTGCTGTGTAAAACCAACAACGCCATTGATATTACTTTTACCAAATGTTTTATTAAAATTCAGTGTATGCTCCATCAGCAGGTTGGTAAAACGCTCCCGGTCCTCGTCAATATAGCTTAGTTCAGGCTGCTGTGCATACGAAAAAATGCCATCCTTCCTTATGTCCTGGTTATAATCAAAACTAGCCTCGAGCCCGATATTGAATTTATAGTCCAGCCAATCAAAAAGTCTGAGCTGCGCGTAGGCGTTTCCAAGGATTTTCCCATAGTTGCTATGTCCAAGGCTTAAGTTATTTACTGCAATGCTATTATAAGCGTAAGTTACATCGGCGTTAGGCCCGGGCACATCATTTGTTCCGGTACTATAACCAAGCGGGTTAAGATTGTTTACTGTGTTTATAAACTTTGCACTTTGAATGGGTACGGTAGGCAGCAATTGAGGCATATCGTAAAATGGATTGCCCCTGTTAGGATGGTAAGTATTGGAGTTTGTTAACAGTATATTTTCACCTACGGTAAGCCTGCCTTTTTTTGTTTCGGTGTTTACCCTGAAGCTTGCCCGGTTAAATGAATTCGCCTGTAACACGCCCAGGTTACGGTAATAGCTTGCTGAAATGAGGTAGTTACCATTATCTGAGCCACCTGAAAGGGAAGCATTATAGTCCTGGTCATTACCGGTACGCTCCTCGGCCGCTTGCCAGTCGGTGTTTATTGACGGATCAAAGGCAGCGCCTATACTTTCAGGCACAGTAAGGCCCGAATTAAGATAGGCCTGCTTTTTCAGGCTTGCATATTGTGTGCTGTTCGCTACATCCCACCGTTTAGGAATTTTTTGTGAACCGTACCGGGCCGAAAAGGTAACCTTTGGCGCACCCTTCTTACCTTTTTTGGTTGTAATAATAATCACGCCGTTTGCCGCGCGCGAACCATAAATTGCCGACGCGGACGCATCCTTTAAGATCTGGATCGAGGCAACATCGTCGTTATTTACAGTTGCATTGGCATCAGCTATCATACCGTCGATAACGTATAAAGGGGCCGATGAGATAAAGCTGGCTACGCCGCGGATCTCGATCTGCGATTGGTCGCCTGGCCTCCCGCTATTTCTTACGGTAACGCCGGGCGATAAGCCCTGCAGCGTTTCGCCTAAAGTTGAGCCTGTTACCCTGCTGGCGTTCTCGTTATTAATAACAGATACCGCACCGGTAAGGTCCTTCTTTTGCACGGTTTGGTAGCCGATCACAACTACTTCGCTTAATGATTTATTGGCCTCCGTCATAACCACATCAATGATGGCGCGGTTATTAATCGGTATTTCCTGCGATGCATACCCAATGTAGTCGAAGGTAAGTGTTCCCGTTCCTTCGGCCAGCGATATGGAGTATTTACCGTCAACATCTGTGGTAGCGCCTGTTTGGGTGCCTTTTAAACGTACAGACACACCGGGAAGAGACTCGCCGCTTGCTGCGGTAACCCGGCCCGAGACCACAAAAACCTGCCCACTCGCTGCGGGCAGCGTTATTTCAGCCTTAACGGTAGGCTTAACTGCAGGTATGGCTTTACTTTTAACCAGTACGATCCGCTCATTCACCACTTCGTATGCAATGCCTTGCGGCGTTAATAACCTGGCCAGCACATTCGCCAGCTTTTCCTTATCGGCAGTAAGTGATACTTCCTGGTCTGTCTTAATAATACTTTTGCTATAAACGAATTTTACGTCGGCTGTTTTTTCAATTTGTCTTAAAGCGCTGCCTAATGATATGTTACTGATATTAAGCGTAACCGGTTTTTCAAGGATCACCTGCGCCTTGCTTGTTTTTGCAAATGACATCCCTGTTAAAATGACTGCAAAGAACAACTGCCCTAATGTTATCTTCATAATTTTACACCAGGTTTTTGGTTGTAGTAGAAATAATTTCATAATTTAGATAAGTTTCTTTTTGACAAAAATTGAGACAAATTGCCCAACCATCTGCCTTGCAGGCGGTTACACGGGCGTTAACAACTAAAGGTAGGGGTGGTACCAGCATCCCTGCCTTTTTGTATCTTATGGATGTTAGTTTTTACTGGTGTTTCCCATTTTAGTTATTGGTTTTAAAGTGAATAGTTAGTTGCTGTTTAATGATATATCAGCGCCATCCATAACATATCTTATATTCAATGTTTTGTGAAGCAGCTCCAATACGTCGGGTAGGTTTAGTCCGTTGAAATCGGCATTTAGCAGGTAAGATCCTATTTTCTCATCCCGGGTGTAAATGTTTACGCCAAACTCCTTGTTTAATACCGGAAGCACATCCTTCATCTGCTTGTTATCGAATACTATATTTAGCTTTTTCCAAATACGCAATTCCTTCATATCGGCTTTATGAATATCGTTCAGCACTGCTACGTTTTTGTTATAGATAGCCTGCTGGTCGGGGTAGATCATAACCTCCTGGCTTTTCATTGAATGCGTGTCCCTGCCAGTTTGTAACGAACCTTCATGGAGCAGTTTTACCGATACCTTGCCGGTAACAACCGTTACATCTGCAAACCGAAGCCGCTTTGAATCTCTCACCCTGAAGCTTGTTCCCCATACTTTTGTTACCAGGTTGGCACTATAAATAATAAAGGGCTTTGCAGCGTTTTTGGTCACTTCAAAAAAAGATTCTCCGCTCATGTATACCTCGCGGGTATGCCCGGAAAACACCTTGCTGAATTTTATTTGGGCACCGGGGCTTAACCATACATGGCTGCCGTCGCTTAACCCCTGGTTATAAATATTTGGCGTGTTATTGGTTATGCTCACCATTTCGGCAGATGCCGGCTGCTTTGCATCGTTATGATTTAAAAGCACAGTGAGTGCGATAATAACACAAGCGGCGATGGCCGGGATCGAGTAAATAAGCAGGCGTGTCCGGCTGCGGGGGTGATCAATAACAGGTACTTCGGCAGGAATCGGGCGTTTGATGCCCTGCCTGATACGCGACTTTAAAATTTCCCTTTCCGTTTCGGAAATTGATGAGATGTGATCGTCATCCCCCTCAAAGGATTTGTACCATTCATTAATCAACACTTCCTCTTCAGGTGTGCATTCACCTTGCAGATACTTGTTCAGTAAATGGGCTGATAATTGTTTTTTCATTAAAAATTGAATTCAGGAATTCGGTTTACAATTACATAGTCAATCCGGCAGGGGGTTACCCCCTACGAAGTTTTAAACTTTTTTAACAGAATTGTTAGAAGAGCAGAAAAAAGGTATTTAAACTGGTCCTTAACCGTCTCAGCGCTTTGGTGATTTGGTTTTCGACAGTTTTTTCAGATATCCCAAGTTGGGTGGCTATTTGTTTGTTGCTTTGGTGGGCAACGCGGCTTAGTTCAAAGACTTCCCTGCACTTAACGGGTAGCAATTTAACTTTACTTTGCAGGCGCTCGCGCAGGTCATTTGCCCATACGGTCTCCTCGGTAGAGTTATCATATTCCGGCACCACAGCGGAACTTACATAACTATTTTTTAAAGCTTCCTTGTGCAGGAAATTGATCACCCGATATTTCACGGCCGTATACAGGTATACCGGCAACTCTGATGTAATATTTATAGTTTTACGCCGATCCCATATATCAGTAAAAAGGTCCTGAACAATTTCCTCCGCACCTTCAACTGATTTTACACGCTTGTATGCAGCTGCATAAAGCTTATGCCAATAGCGATTATAAATTTCTTCAAAAGCGAATGCATTTTCTTCATGCCGCAGCATGTCCAATAATTTATCATCAGAAATTCCAACATGACGTTTCATGTGAACAGATATGAATTTGTTTAAAGCAGGTAAAATTGGTGGTTAAAATTCTGCAAAAGATTTAATATTAACAAATAAGGAGGGTATTACCTTACCACTTCAATTATTATTTGACAGTAAATTTTTTCTTCATGTTAACGTGCGTTTTGATAACTATAATTGATTTCATTATACGTAATGAAAAACGATAAAGAACAAAACAAATTTTTCATGTGCGGTGATATTGCCAAATAGATCAACTTGAAAGCCTGTAGTTCTTTTATAAGTCTTCAACGGAATCGTTTTCCTGCAGGTGGTGTAGTTTTGCGTCAAATTCAGTAGCGTCGCCACTTATTTTAATCGGAATTTTTTTTGCAGATATAGTTCCTCTTTTAAGAATACGGATTCAGGAGTGAAATTGAGTATCCGAGATCACTATCATTAGCATCAACAGTCAACTTTGTCCAATAATCTAAATACTTGGAGTGTGTAATCAAGATTAGATACTTACCCGGTGCTATTCCCGGTATTGGCAGAAAGGTATAAGCCGCGGGATTAAAAATTGCTGCGAACGATATTTGGATATAAGGAAAATCTTGATGCTCATTTAAAGCCCCATGATTAAAACTTCATCGCGAATTCACTAAACGACTTTTGATTACCACTGGCTAACAGGCCCGCTTTTTATTTTGTAATTTAGCACGTCATGGACTTAAAAACATTTACCCGTTTACCATTTTATATCAAACTCGCCTGTGTCCTGTTCAGTCTTTTGGCGCTCGGGTTCCTGGTCATATTGGGGAAGGAGATCCTTGCGCCGCTGGTCTTTTCCAGCCTTTTTGCCATCCTGCTGATGCCGCTTGCCAGGTTTTTTGAGCGATGGCTGCGGTTGCCGAGAGGCGCTGCCTCGATGGTTTCCGTTATATTGTTTTTGTCGGTCATCGGGCTGATCATATATGTGATCGGCTCACAAATTGCTGACCTGGTAAAAGACTGGCCGGCCTTCCAGGCGCAGATCAGCCATTCGCTCTGGAATTTTCGCGGATGGGTTTATGAGCACTTCAATATTACCCGCAGTAAACAACTGAAGGTAGTCAATTCTGCCGCCAGCAAAGTCACCTCACCTGATGCCGCGCTCGTCAGCTCTACCCTGCTGTCGCTGTCCTCGATCCTGCTGTTCCTTGTTTTTACCTTTATCTATACCTTCTTCTTTTTACTTTACAGGCGGCTCATCCTGAAGTTTTTGGAGTCCGTGTTTTTAGAGGAAAACAAGGCCCGCGTCCACGAGATCATCGAACACGTACAAGTCATTATCCGGCAATACATCACCGGGCTGCTGATCGAAATGACCATCGTCGCCACTGCGGTCAGTGTTACCCTGTCCGTTATGGGCATCCAGTACGCCATCCTGCTGGGGCTGATCACCGGCATTTTAAACCTTATCCCCTATTTTGGTATCTTCTCGGCATTGGTGATCAGTGCTACGGTAACCCTCGGTACGATGCCGGACGGCAGCATGGTCGTCTACGTCCTAGTTACTTTTGTGGTGCTGCACCTTGTGGACAGCAACGTCTTGTTACCCATGGTCGTGGGATCCAAAGTCAGGATCAACGCCCTGGTAACCGTGATCGGCGTCGTGGTCGGCGAAATGTTGTGGGGCATCTCCGGCATGTTCCTGTCCATCCCCGTCATTGCCATATTAAAGATCATCTTTGACCGCGTCGACAGCCTGAAGCCCTGGGGCATTATCCTCGGCGACGAAGAAAAAAAGCAAAATAAGCTGGCTACTAAACTTAAAGTAGATAAGAAAAAAGTTGCAGGATAATTTACTATTATCCGGGACATTGCCGGAACAAAAAGACGGTGCCATTGGTTATACCTACATGGACAAACCAATATTAATCGCCGGCGCGACCGGGGATCTCGGCGGGCGAATTGTTAAAGCGCTAATTAAAAACGGTGCGCATGTGCGGGCAATCGTCCGGGCGGACAGCAAAAAGGAAGTGGTGGAGATTTTGCGGCAGTCGGGCGTGGAGATCGTGGAGGTTGACACTTCGGATTTGGCGGCACTGACGGAAGCTTGCAGTGGTGTGGGGTGCGTGGTGTCGGCCCTGGCCGGTTTGCGCGGGGTGATCGTCGATGCGCAGGGCTTGCTGCTGGAGGCTGCCGTGGCTGCGGGTGTACCAAGGTTCATTCCCTCCGATTATTCGACGGATTATACCGGCTTGGCGGAGGGGGAGAACCGGAATTTTGATTTGCGGCGGGAGTTTTCGGTGCAGCTGAACAAAGCAATGATCACGCCCACTTCAGTTTTTAACGGGGCGTTTGCAGAGCTGCTGACTTATAATATCCCATTACTCGATCATAAAAACAAGACCATTGCTTACTGGGAAAAGCCGGACTGGAAGATCGACTTTACCAGCATGAACGATGTTGCGGCGTTTACGGCCAAGGCGGCCATGGATGTGACTGCCCCCCGCTATTTGCGGATCGCCAGCTTCCAGGTCAGTGCAAATGACTTGGCCTCGCTTACAGGCTATGAACTGAAGAACATGGGTACGCTGGCGGATTTGGATGCGTACAACAGGAAGGAACGCGCCGCCCAACCCGAAGGCGAACAGGAACTTTACGCGAAATGGCAGCAGAGCCAGTACATGCACAGCATGTTCAGCGCGCACAACGAAGTGCTGGACAACAGCCGCTATGCAGACATCGTCTGGAGCACCCTGGATGAATACCTTAAGCCGAAAACAGCGTAGCAGGGCTTGCGCTGCGAAAATACTTAAGATGCTGCTGCAGGAATATTATTGGAGTTTGTAGCTAACAAATTGTTGTTGTTCTTGTTAGTTGTTCGGCTGCCGGTGGTTGCTGGTAAAGCAAATGCATGGCGGGTTCTTTGTTGAGTAGGCGGGTTTTGGTTATTGGGGGCTGGATTGTTGTGATGATTGCCTTACTGCTTATTTTTTCCGGGGATTTACTTGCTCCTGTAGTTTCACGGAAAATCAAGGCTGCTGTTCTCAAAGGCAGCGATAGCTTGTACCAGGTCAGGTTCAGTGCTTTGCATTTAAATATTTTTACGGGTACTGCGGAGCTGGATGATGCGTCTTTAATTGTTGATACTGCTTTGCTTTTGCGGCGCCAGGGATTGGGGACTGCACCGGCTAAGGTATTTGCGGGGAATGCTGCGCGGGTATTGGTAAGCGGGCTGCATCCTTTTCGGTAT
>JALYIP010000032.1 GCA_030775685.1 Bacteroidota bacterium | reverse complement strand
CTTTTGGAGGGGGGCTATCTGTTTGATAACCGGGAATTTTCGGGGCATTCAAATAAGTGAGTACCGAAAGTACACCCGGGGCACCCTCTGCTTTTTTTGTGTCGATGCTTTTAATACTGCCTTTGGTAATCGTGCTGCCAACCAGCACACCGTATACCAGTCCCTTTACATCATATTCGGCAGCATATTTTGCCTTGCCGGTAACTTTTAAACGTCCGTCAACCCTGCTTAATCCGGGTTTGTCATTAGTTATATCGGTGCCCATCATAATCTATTTTCAACCTTCTTAACTTAGTCAACTTAATTAACCCAATAAACTCTATTATCTAACTCAATTCCAACTCCATTCCCACCAGTTTATCGGGAGTAATTGGCAATTCCCTTACCCGTTTCCCGGTGGCATTATAAACTGCGTTAGCTACCGCACCTGCCATACCTATTAAAGCGATCTCGCCCATACCTTTTGCGCCCATGGGGTTGATATACGGATCAGGCTTGTTTACAAACAGCGCCTCTATTTGCGGGATGTCTGCATTTACCGGCACATGGTAATCGGCAAAATTATTATTTACCAGCTTTCCATAGCGGTTGTCAATTATCACTTCTTCCATCAACGCCATACCGATGCCACCTATCGCCCCGCCTACAATTTGGCTGCGGGCCGTTTTAGGGCTCACAATATGGCCGGAATCGGCCACACAAACTACCTTATCAACCTTTACAACACCTGTAGTTGGATGCACCAGCACCCTTACAAAATGCACCGACCACGAATACATGGCATATTTATCCCTTTCGGGGCCACCGCTTGAGTCGACAGTGACTTCCAGTTTTGGCAGGTTGTGTTGTTTTAATGTTGCGGCGTAATCAGGTTTGTCAGTTCCGCCATTGCCTATCAGCTTTTGAAAATTTTCCTTAAGATCTGTACAGGCCTGGTATACTGCCGAGCCCACTGTTGCAGTGGTAGACGAGCCGCCCTGGCTCGGTGCAAGCGGCAATGATGAATCGCCCATATCAAACCTGATCTTATCTGCGGGAATACCCATAACTTCGGAAGCGATGGTCACCATGGCGGTACCGGTGCCCGGCCCAATATCGCTTACTGCTGTTTGGATAATTAGTGTGCCATCCGCCATCATTATTGCTTTTGCAGCAGCCTTGTCGCGGTAAGCGCCAAACATGCCGCCGCCCATACCGTAGCCAACCATCCAGCCGTTTTTTGAAACCGATGCAGGTTTTTGTTTGCGATCATCCCAGCCAATTCCATCGGCGCCTAATTTGTAGGCCTCGTTCAAATATTTGCTGGAGAATGGTTTGCCGCTTTCCGGGTCGGTTTCAGCGTAGTTTATTAGGCGTAGTTTTATTGGGTCGATGTTAAGCGCGTAGGATAGTTCATCCAGAGCCGACTCCAGTGCAAAGGCACCGGTTGCTTCACCCGGGCCACGCATCCAGGTTGGCGAACCGATATCCAGCGGGTTTATCTTGTAAATGGTATTTACATTGGGGCAGGCATAAGTTGAACGACTTACACCTATCGGTTCTTCATTAAAATCCTCGTAGGTTGATGTCTGGCCAATGGCTTCATGGGTTATGCCGACCAGCTTTCCATCGGCTGTGGCACCTATCCCTATTTTTTGCCAGGTGTAAGGACGATAACCGACCGAAGTGAACATATCGGCCCTGCCGAGTAACAGCTTAACGGGGCGCTTAACCACTTTCGCGGCTAAAATTGCGGCTACCTCGTGCGGCCAAACCTGCAATGCGCTGCCAAATGCACCACCTACAAATTTTGAATTCACCTGTACGTTTTCCTTCGGCAGCTTAAATATGCCGACAATGCCATCTCGGGTATCCTGCACACCCTGGGTTTTGGTCCACACGGTTAACTTGTCCTCCGCGTCCCATTTTGCGATAATGGCATGCAGTTCCATGGCGCTATGCACTTCGGATGGGATTATATATTCCTGCTCCAATTTAAATGGGGCGGTCTTCCATGCATCAACCGTTCCTCTTTTTGTTTTACCGTCTCCGCCGGGGGCAAATGCAGCTGCATTATCCTGCATACTGGTGTGATGCGGATCAACAGTATATTGTGCCTTTACCAGCGAGGCGGCAAATAGTGCACGCTCGAACGAGTCGGCCACCACAACAGCTATCGGCTGCCCGTTAAACAGTACCTTATTATTATAGAAAAGCTTATAGGTTCCCTTGGCGGGCTCCGGCTTGCCCGGTTCTACCTGGTAACCCGCAATTTTTGGCGCATTTAAATGGGTGATCACCTTTAATACACCCGGCGCCCTCTCGGCCGCTTTGGTATCTATTGATCTGATAGTGCCCTTAGTTATGGTGCTGCCCACCAATACGCCATAAACCATCCCCGCCGGGGTAAACTCGGCCGAGTACCTGGCAGCCCCGGTAACTTTTAACCGACCGTCTATCCGGCTCATGCCTGTGGATGAAGATGGCTTATTTAATTGATCGTTCATTTGTTCAATGGTTCATTAGTTCATTGGTAGCAGTTTGATAATCGTATCTACTACATTAATCCATTACAACTTTTACAACAATTACAACCCTTATAACTCACACTAAACCAACCCCGCCGCATGTTTTAACGCTTCGGTAATGGTAGCGGGGGCAAGTTTTAGTTTAAATAAATTGTACTGATAGGCCTTTGCGCCCTGCATGGCTATTTGCGCGGCTTGCTTAAAGCTTTCTTCAGTTGCAGGTTTGCCTATCAGCGCCTTTTCGGCGTCAAACAAACGCCATGGCTTATGAGCAACTCCGCCCATGGCAAGCCTTGCGTTTTTTATGGTTCCGTTGCTGATCTCAAGCGCCGCAGCTACTGACACCAGTGCAAAGGCGTATGATTGCCTGTCGCGCACCTTTAAATAATAACTGTTCTTCGCAAAGTTGTTATCGGGAATCTCCACCCCAACTATCATTTCACCCGTTGCCAAATGGTTATCCATTTCCGGGTGATCGCCTGGCAGGCGGTGAAACTCAGCGAACGGAATTCTTCTCTCTCCCTTTTTGCCGACGATAACCGCCACTGCGTCCAGCGCAGCCAGGCCCACACACATGTCGCTTGGGTTTACGGCTATACATTGGTCGCTTGCGCCAAAAATAGCGTGCATCCGGTTAATACCTTCCATTGCGCCGCAGCCGGTGCCGGGAGCGCGTTTGTTGCAAGGCATAGTGGTATCATAAAAATAAGTGCAGCGGGTTCGCTGCATCATATTGCCGCCTACGGTAGCCATGTTACGTAACTGCGGCGATGCGCCGGCTTTTAGCGCCATGCTTAACAGGGGTTGTTTTTCAAGCACTAAACTATTTTCAGATACCACGCTGTTTAAGGCCAATGCACCGATATGTAAACCGGTTTTGGTAGCTGCGATATTTTTTAGGGGGAGGTGATTTATATCCACCAGCTTATCAGGCGCGGTAACACCGCGTTTCATCAGGTCGATGAGGTTGGTGCCGCCTGCTATAATTTTTGTGCCGGGCTTTGCAATGGCGTCAATAGCGCTTTGTTGCGTTAATGCACGGGTGTATTGAAACTGTTTCATACGGCTTGCCCTCCTGCTTTTACTTCCTGTATGGCGTTAACTATATTTGGATAAGCTCCGCATCGGCAAATGTTTCCGCTCATATATTCGCGGATCTCCATTTCTGAATTGGCATGCCCCTCGCGGATACAAGCCACTGCCGACATGATCTGCCCCGGCGTACAATACCCGCATTGAAAGCCGTCGTGCTTCAAAAAAGCTTCCTGCATAGGGTGCAGGTCATCGCCCTTTGCAAGCCCTTCAATGGTGGTGATCTTTTTACCGCTGGCCATAACGCCAAGCGTAAGGCAGCTGTTAACCCGGTGCCCATCCACGTGAACGGTACACGCGCCGCATTGGCCATGGTCGCAACCCTTTTTGGTGCCGGTAAGGTCAAGCTGTTCGCGGAGAATATCAAGTAAAGTGGCACGCGGCTCAACCGAAAGGCTGTGTGCAACACCGTTAACCTCCATTTTTATCGGCATCTTTTCAAAAGCTTCCGCTATTTTTTCACCCACGCCCATTTCGGCAGCTTTAACGGCTGTTCCGGGCGTTAGGGCAATGGCTGTTAACAGCGTGCTCTGTTTTAAGAAGTTACGGCGTGAATTATCCTTTTCCTCCTCTTCAAATCCGGGCAAAGCATGGTCTTTTTCGTCTTCCATAGATAAGTGCTTTATTGTAGTACAAGTTAGGCAAAAATTTGTTTAACAAGACCGCACCAAACAAAGAAATTACAAAAAGACCGTTATGCTTTATTTTATATAATGCTTTTATACAGGTAGTTATATTTATGTAAGCCTTTTGTTCCATCTTGGAAGCCCGCCATATATTTCATAATATTTTTCAAGAATGATGCTTTCCACATCTAAAGGGCAGTCTTTGTTTTTATTATCATGGGTAACCCACCAATAAACATCCAAAGCATGTATATCCTCTGATAACATCTGGATCGGCCATGATTTTTTTCGGGGTGTTTTTCCAAAGTGATGGCCATTCACCAGCCTATCTTTTATGCCGCCTAATCCGGCTACCCTGGTTTTTATATTTCCATCCGGGAGCTTTTTGCCTGATGAGCCAATATAGACCAATTCTATTCTTCCATGCTCCAACGCATAAACAAGATATACGCCACTCTTGTCTGCAGGGGCATTACAAACTTCTATTAAAGAATCAGTAGCCTGATAAAAGAAATGGTCGTTAATTTTGTATTTATTCAGTTCGTCAAACATATTATCGCCAATAAAACAATAATAAAACTAAAATTTTAAATTGGCCTTCAGCCAGGCCTGAACTTCTTCCTGTTTAGTGATTTCAACCGGCAGTTTATCATGGATCAGTTTTTCCATTTTGTTGCCGGTATTGGCAAAGCGGTAGTCCCAGAAGATCATTAGTTTGTTTATCAGGTAAACAACCTCGTTACCTTCTTCCTTATTAAAAGTGGTGTCGTCCGGCTTGCCGTTAACCCGCGGATCGTTCTGCACATAGGCGGTCCATTTGTAATCGGAATAATGTAAGTTTCTTCTTGAGAACAAGATCATAAGAAAGGTGATTTCTATAAAGGTACTCATAATAAGTTGGAATAGGTTGATTAAGTTGGATTGGGTTCGATTCGGTTGATTTAATTAAGCTGCTATTACAAAGTGGTATCACACAGATTTTCTCCAACATATTCTCAATCTTTATACAGAATGGTTTTCTATCATTGATCAAAACCATTAATTAATATGAAAAAGACATTTTTATTAGCTGCATTTATTGCGCTGGTAACCGGTAGTGTTAGCGCACAGGATTTAAAAAGCTCGATTGTACCCGCTGTGGTAAAAGAGGCATTGGCAAAGAAATATCCCGAAGCAACCAAGGTTACCTGGGAAAAAGAAAAGGGTAACTATGAGGCAAACTGGGGCGGTAAATCAGGCGAGGACAACTCCGTTCAGTTTACCCCGTCGGGTACATTTATTGAAATTGTGAAGGCTATCCCGGTTGCCGATCTGCCTAAAAGCGTTGCACCCTATGTTAAGGAACATTATAAAGGCGCAAAAATAAAGGAGGCCGGCAGGGTTACTGATGCAGCAGGCAAAACCATGTACGAGGTCGAAATAAAAGGCAGGGACCTTATTTTTGACGAGAACGGAAATTTTATTAAAAAGGATTGATTGTGGTAGAGACGCAATACTTGGCGTCTCTAAACATTGCGTCTCTACCATCCCTTTACCTGCTTAATATACGCCGTTAATTCGTCCGCGATAAGCTTGTGCTCATCTATATCAGGGTGACCGCCGCAGCCGTTGTGGTATTGCCTGGAGAAAAAGTATTTGTATACATTTTTATCGCCCTGCGAATTTGCATAGCTGGTGATGCCGGTAAGAAAACGCTTTAATACGGCGGTTAAAGTGACATCTCCCATGGGGCTGGTAAGGCATATGATGCTGGCCTTTGGATAATGCATACGCAGGGAGGAAATCAGCTTAACATAAGTACTGCAGTATAAAGTGGAGTCCTGCTGCGGGCCATCATTTTGACCGATGCAGATGGTTACCACATCCGGCTGATAACTGTTAAAATTCCATGTGATAGAATCTGCTGCCAGGATAACCTTGTCATAGATCTGCGGTAGCACTACCTTCATGTTGCAGCAACTGTGCAGCAGGCCAACACCTGCCAGCGCCGATAGCTGCCATTCGGCATTTAAGTTGCGGGCCGTGCGGGCGCCATAGCTCATATAGGCGTTATGCTGATCGTACCATTGCCCCTTATCGCAGGCAACTACCGACTGATCCATGCCTGTGCCGCTGGTAATGGAATCGCCAAAATATTCAATTTTGCGGGCTGGTTGTGCGGGTAACGATAAGAGCGCTTTGCATCTGAAGCCAATAAAATCAATATAACCGATGTTTGACTCCGTATCCTTGCAAATCAGTATAGTGTGTTCTGAGTCAGATAAGCCGTCGGGTACATTTATTACATTTTCCTTGCCGGTAGTTTGGATGCGGTAGGGTTTATTATCGTCGATAATAATCTCCAGGTAATTGAGGTTATGGCCGCCCTGGTTCTCATCATTCAAAATTATTTCACACTTCGAGCCTTTAAATTTGGCCTGTATGTAAACCCCGGGCGCCCAGATTCGGGGCTTCAGCTTGTCAGAAAAATCAATCCTTCCAACATAACGGATCTTGCTGTTGTTCGCGCTGAAAAATTTAAGGTCTTCTTTTTTTTGGGGTGATGAAATGGCAACAGCGACTGTTGTGAGCAGGATACAAACCAGGCAGATGAATTGCTTTATCATAAATTAAAGGTAGCAAGAAAAACGCTCCCGCCTCTAACTTACGGAGCAGAATGTATAAGCACATTCCAACAAAATATACGCAGAATTTATCCCTATAAAAAATGATCGAATGTATCGCTCCTGATCCCAAGGCGAAGTGTTTCCAGTGGGATCACATCTGCCGGAGCAATGTTTCCCAGGCTAACGTTAGCACCGATAAGCTTGATGAACCAAACTTGCTGCGCCTTTTGCGGAGCCTCCCAAATAATGGTTTCTTCAGGAATTTGGGTCAGGATCTCATCAACCAAACCCTGCCTAACTTCTCCTGAATCGCGGTAGATGCCCACATTGCCGCTTTCGCGTGCTTCGGCAATTACCTTCCATGAGCCGGCTTCAATTTCGGCCCGCATCAGGTTGATCCATTTATAAGGTGCAAAGATCTTTTGCACATCCTTCGAGCCAACTTCAGAAATAACGGTTGTTATTTTAGCAAGCTTTTTGATATAGTCGCATTTGATGTCATGCTCCAGGGTGATGGAGCCATCGGATACCTCGGCATAATCCATTTGAAACTTATCCAGCAGGCGGCAATAGTCATCAAACTGGTTCCTTACGATCATTGCCTCAAATAAGGTTCCCCCAAAATAAACGGGGATACCTGCATCGCGGTAAAGCTTTAGTTTTTCGGTAAGGTTCGGCGTAACATACGATGTTGCCCAGCCCAGTTTAACCATATCGGTATACGCACCACCAACCTCAATAAAATCCTCTACCTGGCGCAGACTAAGCCCCTTATCCATCACCATAGTGATGCCGCTGTTACGTGGTTTGGCTACACGTTCGGGGAGATTATTGATCTGGTAATTCATAGACGATGCAAAATGGTTATAGACTATAACTAAAAGTTCTAACGGGGCAAAGATTGAGAAAAATGTGCGGATGTGCAAATGTGCGAATGTGCAGATGAGGAAAATATGAAGAAGATTTGTTATGCGAAAATAGTAATCCGGCGTGAGATATTGATTACAAGAACCTGGCTATAAATAAAAAATTGCAGAACAATTCTTGGTTAAGATATTATTCTGCAATCTCTATTTTTATCCGATAAGAAACCTAGGCATCCGCACATCAGAAATTCGCACATCCGCACATCATCCCTACTTCGTATACCTATTAATAATATCCACAATCACCTTGTTCTTTTGCAGCTGTGGCAAATAATCAAATAGGATGTAATGTTTTTCCGGATCAGACGAAAGCGCCGTTTCCAGGTAACTCAGGGCTTCGTTGTATTCGCCTTTGGCAAACAGGTAGGCTACCATCCGGTAATACAGCTCAGCCGCATCCGGGTTGTTCTTTATAGCCTGTGAGATTATTTCGATGGCATCAACCAGCCTTTGTTGTTCGTATAATATCGACGAATAATCCAGCCAGGCATCAACATCCATCGGGTTCAGCTCAACAACCTTATCATAAGCATTTTCCGCCTCGGTCATATGGCCAAGCTTATATTCTGCATCGGCTATAGCAAACCAATAGTCGGCATTGGCAATGTCCAGATCGAGCGCCTTTTTGTAGAAATGAAGCGCCTCAAAATACCGTTCCTCAAAATCAAGCGTAACACCAATCCCAAACCAGGCATCTGCCAGCTTAGGATCCATCTTGACTGATTTTTTGTAGAATGCGCGGGCATCGTCCATTTGCTCCAGCTTTTCGTAGCATTCGCCAATAGCGCAATAAGTATCGGCATTGGGCTGCTCATACTCAAAAGTATGGCGATAAACCTCAATGGCCTCCGCATATTTTTCCAGGTTAACCAATGCATTGCCTTTGTTAAAATAGGCTGATGCAAAGCTGTCCTTTATTAATATAGCGTAGTCATAGGCATCAATTGCTTTTTCAAACAAGCTCAGCTTGGTAAACGCGTTACCCAAATTATACCATGCGGCGTAACTATAGGGCTCGTTATCAATATATTGCTGGTAAAACGTAACGCTTTCCTCCTGGTTGTCCAAAACGTCGTAGCAAAAGGCAAGCTCATACAAAGCATCCTGGTTCTCCATATTTTGCTTTAAGCAAAGTTTCAGGTAGGTAATGGATGTTTCATAATCGCCCATATTTTGATACACATAGGCAATGTGCAGCAGCACCTCGTCGGTTTCTTCTGCAAGGTCAAGCGCTTTTTCGTAGTTCTCCAAGGCTTCGCCATAGCGTTCCATACTCTCGTACATATTACCGCGAATAAGGTAAATGTCCGGGTCCGATGCTTCGAGCATTGCGGCTTTCTCAAGCGCCTCAAATGCTTCGGGCACCTTGTTAGATACCACTAAGAGCTGAGCCTGTTTAATCAGGAAAACTGCGGCAAACGGATGCTGGTTGCGGGCATATTCAGCAACCTGTAGGGCTTTTGGCGGGTCGTTCTTTTCGATATAGTAGTCGATAATGTTCTCAAACGCCTGGGCATCAAAAAAGTACTGATCATGATTACGAATCATCTCTTCGTACCGTTCTACCGAAAATTTTGGGTCCTCGGTAAAACCAAATTCAAATTCTTCTTCCATTCAATTTTGTTTCAGAACATATACTCTGTTGAAGCCTTCAAAATCGCTTTTAGAGCTTAAACTGAGATTAAATTACAAGTAAATAATATCCATTATACAAAATAGTTATCAACATTCAAACATTCTCAACAGAGATATTTACAAAGCCTTGATAATTAATGTGAATCATTTTGCCGGCAGAGGGTGAGTTGATAATAATTTGCCTTAAAGATTTTTACCTTTGGCAAAAGTAACAATTATGAGCTTTAATATTTCAGATATTCTAAATCGTTTACATATAAACGACATAAATGATGCATTTAGTACAGGTACCAACTGGGTGAGCAGCCCGGATGCCGCTATAAAAGAGATCATATCGCCAACTGATGGCAAAAAAATTGCATCGGTAAAATTCGCTACGGCAGATAATTACAACCAGGCGGTTGAACAAGCGCAAAAAGCTTTTATTAACTGGCGCACCATACCGGCGCCAAAGCGCGGCGAAATTGTACGCGAAATAGGAAATGCATTGCGTGCTAATAAAGAAGCACTTGGCACACTGGTATCATATGAAATGGGCAAAAGCCTGCAGGAAGGTTATGGTGAAGTACAGGAAATGATAGACATAGCCGACTTTGCCGTTGGCTTGAGCCGCCAATTGTACGGCCTAACCATGCACAGTGAACGCCCGCAGCACCGAATGTATGAGCAATATCACCCCCTGGGCATTGTGGGTATTATATCAGCATTTAACTTCCCGGTTGCCGTATGGAGCTGGAACGCTATGCTGGCCTGGGTTTGCGGTGATGTTTGTATCTGGAAGCCATCAGAAAAAACACCTTTAACCGCTATTGCCTGCCAGCACATCGCCCAGGAAGTTTTTAAAAAGCATAATGTTGACGAAGGCGTATCATGCCTGGTTATCGGCGACAGAGAAGTTGGCGAATTAATGGCCAATGATCCGCGTGTCCCACTTATTTCTGCTACCGGCTCCACCAAGATGGGTAAGTCGATAGGTGCGGCAGTAGGCGCCCGTTTAGGCAGAAGCTTATTGGAACTTGGCGGCAACAATGCCATCATCATCACTGAAAATGCCGACCTGGAGATGTCTCTTGTCGGTGCAGTATTTGGCGCGGTGGGCACAGCCGGGCAACGTTGTACCAGCACCCGCAGGCTTATTATTCACGAAAGTGTTTATGATGCCTTTAAACAAAAACTGGTGAACGCATACGGGCAGATCCGTATTGGCGACCCGCTTAATGAAAACAACCACATGGGGCCGCTTATTGATAAGGATGCTGTTAACCTGTATCTTGATTCTATTGAAAAATGCAAAAGCGAAGGCGGCAAATTTATTGTTGAAGGCGACAAACTGGAAGGCGCTCAATATGCTTCGGGCTGTTACGTAAAACCATGCATCGCCGAAGTTGAAAATCACTATAAAATTGTGCAGCACGAAACCTTTGCGCCGATACTTTATTTAATAAAATACAAGGAGCTTGAAGAAGCGCTTGCCCTGCAAAATGGCGTACCGCAAGGCCTTTCATCAGCCATCATGACGCAAAATTTACGCGAGGCAGAACAATTTCTATCCTACGCGGGTTCTGATTGCGGAATTGCCAATGTGAACATAGGCACATCCGGCGCAGAAATTGGTGGCGCCTTTGGCGGAGAAAAGGAAACCGGCGGTGGTCGTGAATCCGGCTCTGATGCCTGGAAAGTTTACATGCGCAGGCAAACAAATACTATTAATTATTCAAAAACGTTACCCTTAGCTCAAGGAATTAAATTTGATCTGTAATGAATCAGTAAGTGGTTGATTGAGTTGGATTAGGTTGATTAAGTAAAACAACCAACACCTTATCAGCTATGCACCCAATAAAAAAATGAATATAATTAGCAAATACACTGTAAGTTCCCTGGTATGCGGGGCAATGTTACTAAGCCTTAACTCGTTCGGACAGCAAGCGCCTAAGATGGCACCCGATCCGCCAAAAAACTGGCATGCCATGGACTTAAAAACCGATGGCTTCTACGGCATCAGTCTAAAGCAGGCCTACCTGTTTTTAAAGGGAAAGAAAAGCAAAACGGTAATTGTTACCACTATCGATAGTGGTATTGACACTACACAAACTGACCTGAAAAGCATTTTGTGGGTGAACCCGAAGGAGATTCCTAACAATGGGAAGGATGATGATGGTGATGGCCTGGTTGATGACGTGCATGGCTGGGATTTTTTGGGCGGTAAAGGCGGCAAGGTTGACTTTACCGAAACTACCGAGGAGGTAAGGCAATACAACAAATTGAAAGGTAAATACCTGTCAACAACTACCGCACCTGCAGGCCAGGAAAAGGAATTTGCTTTTTGGCAGCAGGTAAAATCCGCTTACGATACCACCATGAGCCACTCGCAAACAGAGCTTAAGGAACTTACCATGGAGGTTAACGTACTTTCGGCTACAAATTTTTATATCAAAAGAGAGCTAAAATTAAAGTCGGACCAAACGTTTAATATAGCCGATCTTAAAAGAATTACCACCACCAACGACACCATAAGCCAGAGTAAAACGGTTTGGGAATCTGTTTTCTCACAAATTGGCGAGGACACTAATAATGCTAAGGTATTAAAGGACATTACCGAAGAGTACGCAAAGCAAAATAACAATATCACTCCCGACCTGGAGGCACGTGCCCGCATAGTAGGCGATGATCCGGATGTAAACGATGGTAAACCATACGGCAATAATGTGCTTAAAAACCCTGATGCATCACATGGAACAGGTGTTGCCGGTTTAATTGGCGCCGTGCGTAACAACGGCTATGGCATTGACGGTGTTGCCGACAATGTGAGGATCATGTCGATAAAGGCAGTGCCTAATGGCGATGAGTATGACAAGGATATTGCTAACGCGATCCGTTATGCTGTTGACCACGGCGCATTGGTGATCAATATGAGCTTCGGTAAAAAGATCTCTCCGCACAAGGAGTGGGTTGATGCGGCTTTTAAATATGCAGCATCGAAGGATGTATTATTGGTGCAGGCTTCAGGTAACGACAACCACGATATGGATGCGGCTCCTGAATTTCCCAATGATACCTATCTTGACGGAACAACTACAGACAACGTGATTAGCGTAGGTGCATCTGGCCCGAAACCTGATACCTTGCTGGCAGCAACATTCAGCAACTATGGACAAAAGAGCGTTGATGTATTTGCGCCGGGTGTGAAGGTTACTTCTATTGATACAGACGCCGAATTTAATACCGCGGATGGAACCAGCTTTTCGTCGCCTATCGTTTCCGGTATTGCTGCGTTGATATTGGAATATTATCCCGAGCTGAGCGCTAAGCAAGTAAAGCAAGCAATTTTAGGAAGTGCTACCCCTGTAACCAACAGGCTGGTTAACAAACCCGGCGGCAAAGAAAAAGTTGAATTCACCACACTTTCAAAAACCGGCGGAATTGTAAATGCCTATAAAGCGTTGGAAATTGCTTCGAAAATGAATGGGGAAAGGAAATAGTTGGCAGTTTTAAGTGGGCAGTAGGCAGGAAAGATCGCCTGGTTGAGCAACGGATTGAAATCCGTTGTTACAATATGGGTCGAGGCTACGCCTCTGGCTTGTCCTACTGATAATATCAATGTGGTACTATATATTCATTTGTATTTTCTAAAGAGCCATCGGCTCGGCCAATCTTGTAGCGCCGGGTTTTAACCCGGCACATATAACGCCATCCAACATAACGACAATAGACACGACACATATCTACATCAAATCATGAAAAAGGTATTGTTCATCATAAGCAATCCTGAATTTTTTTAATTGATTTTGATATTCATCTCTGAAAGTCTGGTTTTTATGATGCTCTTCCTGGTTTAAAACATATTGGTAAACCTTATTAATTTGCGATTGCCCATATGAAAACACACCATATCCCTCCTGCCATTCAAATCGTTCGGGAGTTAAGGAATGATCATTAATATATTTAGAAGATTTGGCCTTTACTGTTTTCATTAGTTCAGAGACGGAAACAGCCGGCCTCAGGCCAAGAAAGCAATGCACATGATCTTCTACGCCGTTTACGATAATGGTTTTGCAGTTAGTTTCATTTATCAAATTGCCTATTACAGCAAACAGTTGCGGTTGCCAGTCCTTTTTAATTACCGCTTCGCGATATTTAACGGCAAAAACTGTTTGCAGATAAATTTGGTGATAGGTGTTGGCCATTCTATTAATTTTTAGGTGACCCAATTTACGGTTCTTTTTTCAACGGATTAAAATCCGTTGTTACAATATAAGTCGAGGCTACGTCTCTGGCGTATATTGTTAATTATATCAATGAGTTATTTGCCTTTCGAAAGAGCCGTCGGCTCGACTAATTTTGTAGCGCATTTACGTGGCGGGAGGCAACGGATAAAAATCCGTTGTTACAATATAGGTCGAGGCTACGCCTCTGGCGTACATTGTTAATTATATCAATGAGTTATTTGCCTTTCGAAGAGCCGTCGGCTCGACCAATTTTGTAGTGCCGGGTTAAAACCCGGCACTACAAAATTGACAACAAATCCCCAAATAGCCCGTAAAAAGCTCACCTAATCGGATCAAAAACAGAAACATGAGACTACACTGACAGGTAAATCCTCTCTTATATCCAAAATCTCACGTCTCAAATCCATTACAAATTGCAAATCACACTTTAGTGATTATATTTGCGTTCGCTAAAAAGCATATTTTATAATACGATGAGAGAAATACAATTCAGAGAAGCGCTTCGCGAAGCAATGAACGAGGAAATGCGCAATGATGATAAAATATACCTGATGGGTGAAGAGGTTGCCGAATATAATGGCGCCTACAAGGTAAGCCAGGGAATGCTGGACGAATTTGGCGCTAAACGCGTTATCGACACTCCTATTTCTGAATGCGGTTTTGCCGGTATCGGTATCGGCTCGGCTATGAACGGTCTGAAACCTATTATCGAGTTCATGACCTTTAACTTCTCGCTGGTTGCTATCGACCAGATCATCAACGGGGCAGCTAAGATCATGTCGATGAGCGGAGGCCAGTTCTCTGTGCCAATCGTGTTCCGCGGCCCAACCGGTAATGCCGGGATGCTTAGCTCACAGCACAGCCAGTGCTTTGAAAGCTGGTATGCCAACTGCCCGGGCTTAAAGGTGATTGTTCCATCAAACCCTTATGATGCAAAGGGATTGTTAAAATCTGCAATCCTTGATCCTGATCCGGTTATTTTCATGGAGTCGGAATTGATGTATGGCGATAAAGGGGAAGTTCCTGAAGAAACTTACTACATCCCGATTGGAAAAGCAAACGTAACCAAAGAAGGTTCTGACGTTACCCTTGTTGGTTTCGGCAAGATCATGAAAGTGGTTAATGCTGCTGCTGCCGAGCTTGAAAAGGAAGGCATCCATGCTGAAGTGATCGACTTACGCACGGTACGCCCTATCGATTACGATACTGTTATTGCGTCTGTTAAGAAAACAAACCGCTTGGTCATTATTGAAGAAAGCTGGCCTTTAGGTTCAATTGCTACCGAAGTTGCCTTTAAGGTACAAAAGGATGCATTTGATTACCTTGATGCACCAGTATTGCGTATCATGGGCGGCGATGTGCCATTACCTTACGCGCCAACCCTGATCCAGGAATATCTTCCAAACCCTGAACGTGTTATTAAAGCCGTTAAGGAAGTAATGTATGTTACTAAATAAGTTGAACACGTTGTAAGAGTTGTAGAGGTTGTAAAAGTTGAGACCATTACAACGTCTGCAACATCTAAAATATTTACAACAAAAAAATAAACGAAGCCTGCTCAAATAGCAGGCTTTTTTATTTACTTTGAGTTTTTAAAACATACTCTATGAAACACTTAAACTTAAAACGCTTTTATACCCGCGTATTTTTGGTGGCCGGTATGGTCTCCTGCTTAGCTATGTATGCAAAGGCACAGGAAGCAGCACCTGCAAAGCCTGCCGCTAAACCGGCTGCTGCGCCCGTTGTAAAGGGTGCGGCGGATTTGGTAAATACCTTTTTCAAAAAATATAAAGAAGACGGAACCAGCCTGGCGATAGATTACTTATTCGGCACCAATAAATATTTTACCAATACAGCCGGTATCAACCAGCTTAAAGCCAAGCTGGATTCATTGCGCCAGGGAATTGGGCTGTTTTTAGGCAAAGACCTGATCGTACAAAAAAACGCCTCCAACAGCCTGGTATTTTATAGTTACCTGGTGAAGCACGAGATCC
The DNA here is from genome assembly GCA_030775685.1 of Bacteroidota bacterium. Taxonomy (GTDB): domain Bacteria; phylum Bacteroidota; class Bacteroidia; order Sphingobacteriales; family Sphingobacteriaceae; genus Mucilaginibacter. Next base: position 5,011 of record JALYIP010000032.1, on the reverse strand, counting down.
AGCCAATAAGGTTTACGTTTATATTTTACAAGCCGCAGAATGACTGGGTTTTGTACCGCTTTAAGTATGACGACCAGATGGATATTGAACTGGAAGATGCCGGCAAAATCAACTCCAAACACTAATATGAAAAATTTAAGAAGCAAAAGAAACCTGCTGGTTCCTATAGGGTTCTTCACAATATTTATCATAACGGGTAGCTTTAAACTTTTCCGGGCCGTAACAGCGCATAATACTTTGTTGATTGTAATGTCGGTAATTGGTATTGCGTTCAGCATTATTGGCCTTTTGCTGATCCTTTCTTATTTGAGGAGGGAAGTAAAAACAGTTTAATTACATTTTTAATATTTATATTCGTTTATGGTAAAAGTTACAACGGATCTTCAGAAAAAGAATGTGGCCTTAGTGATCCCCTTTATCACCTTCCTGGGGTTTATTGCCATCAGCATCAATAGCCTTTTCCGCGGGATTGATCACCATGAAACCTGGCGGATAGTGCTGGCCGCTGTTGGCGGTCTGTTTTTTGTGGCATTTGCTGTGCTTACCGCCTTTCACCTGGTAAAAAACAATAGAACAATTAAAGCCTGAAACTGCCTTATGAACAAGAATAAAAAAATATATTTATACTGCTTATACATATGCACTGTGGTTATTAATGTAAGCACGCTGCTTGGAGGTATCAAACACCACGAAACCTGGCGGATAGTTGTTGGGGCAGTTTCCCTGGCGCTGATAACTGCTGCGTTGATTATTCTTTTAGTAAAGAACATAAAGTACAAACAGGTTTCTGAATAGGGCTTGTATCAAAATAATGTTGTAAGTGTTAATAGCATCCCTAACACAATTGCAATCATTATACTTTGCATATTGATTCGGTATAATTCTCTCACTTCCTTTTTATAAATAAAGTACAAACATCCAGCATTAAATATAGCCCAACCCAGTAATGAGCTTACCTGTGTGGCCGGTGCTAAGCTATCAAGCGCGGTAGTTTGATGTTGGGTATTTTTTAAAGCGAAGCTGAAAAGCCCGATGGTATTAAGCCCGAGAAAAGTAAAATACAAGGATAAAATAATCCAACCCCACTTTTTTCGCATTGCAAATAAAACGGCAGCTACCGGCACAATAAGGCTTCGCAAAAAATAAATTACAATACTGAAGGACCATGCTCCCCGGTTATATTTAAACATGTAAACTAATAGCCCATATTGCATGTATACTGTGTAAATAAAAAGCATCCCCATCAGGATACTAATCCACAATATAATGCGGGTTGTTGTTGGCTTAGTGTCAAGTACCGGGTTTAGCGTATCACCAACCGTCCAGGCCGCGTTCTTTACTGTATCTTTAAATACGTTTATCCTTCCTGCTCTTTTTTGTTCCTCCTTTAACTGCAATTCATTTTCTTCGCAGGCAATTGAAAGTTCTTCTTCACTCAGTTGTCTGTGGGCAAGCTCGTCTTTCGCTGCCGCAATCGCTTCAGGTTGATAATCGGCCGGGGTGTCAACAATTTGCAGCAGGGCAGCATTGCTTAGTTTTTTATAGCGTTCGGCGAATTGATTCATCGTGATAAAAGTATTAGCCATCAAATAGCAATAGCGCAATATACCAATCAAACACCAATTCCCCCGTCTGTTGAAAACCTCTCCTTGAAAATGCCCGCAATTCTGTTCAACTTCGCAGTCCAAATTTGATTATGAGTATCCATTATAAAAAGATAGCTTCCGAGCTTTCCATTGCTGAGAAACAGGTTAGCGCCACCGTTGCCTTGCTTGATGAAGGTGCCACCGTTCCGTTTATTTCGCGTTACCGCAAGGAAGTTACCGGCACGTTGGATGAGGTGCAGGTAGCCGCCATCCGCGACCGCGTGCAGCAATTGCGCGACCTGGATAAACGCCGTGAGGCCATTCTGAAGTCGCTTACAGAAATGGGCAAGCTCACGCCTGAGCTGGAAACGAAGATCAATGAAGCCGAAACGATGGTTACACTGGAAGACATCTACCTTCCCTATCGCCCTAAAAGAAAAACACGTGCCACCGCAGCACGCGAAAAGGGTTTACAACCTTTGGCAGACCTGCTGATGGAACAAAAACGCATCGACCCGGAAACGGAAGCCGCAAAATATATTGACGAGGAAAAAGGTGTAAAAAGCTTTGAGGAGGCGCTGGCCGGCGCGAGGGATATCATCGCCGAATTCATCAGTGAAAATGCAGAGGTACGTACCCGGATGCGCAGCCTGTTTATCGAAAAAGGCACTTTTCAATCTAAGGTAATAGAGGGCAAGGAACAGGAAGGCATAAAATATAAAGACTATTTCGACTGGACGGAGCCTGTAAAATCAGCGCCATCGCACAGGGTATTGGCTATGCGCCGCGGCGAGAAGGAAGAAATTTTATGGCTGGATATTAAGCCTGTTGAGGAAGAGGCGGTAGCGCTGCTGGAAGATGCCTTTGTGATCGGCAACAATCCAAGTGCGGACCAGGTAAAACAAGCCATTGCAGATGGCTACAAGCGCTTGCTAAAGCCGTCGATGGAAACAGAGGTACGCCTGTTCACCAAAAAACAGGCTGATGAAGAAGCCATCCGGGTTTTTGCAGAGAATGCGCGCCAATTATTACTAAGCGCACCGCTTGGTCAAAAACGCACCATGGCTATCGACCCGGGCTTCAGGACCGGTTGTAAGGTGGTTTGCCTGGATGAGCAGGGCAAGCTATTGGAGTATACCGCCATTTTCCCGCATACCGGAGCGGGCCAGGCAAAAGAGGCAGAAAAAACAACGGAATTTCTTTACAAAAAATATAACATCGAGGCTATCGCCATCGGCAATGGAACAGCGGGCCGCGAAACTGAAACATTTGTCCGCAACCTGAACCTGCCGGGTGCGGCCATAGTAATGGTAAACGAAAGTGGCGCATCTATCTATTCTGCGTCTGACGTTGCAAGGGAGGAGTTTCCGGATAAGGATGTTACCGTGAGAGGCGCGGTATCTATCGGTCGAAGATTGATGGACCCATTGGCCGAACTTGTAAAGATCGATCCAAAATCTATCGGCGTAGGGCAGTACCAGCATGATGTGGATCAAACCAAACTGCAAACCTCGCTTGACGATACCGTAATGAGCTGTGTAAATGCGGTCGGCGTGGAGTTGAATACCGCATCGAAGCAGATCCTGGCTTATGTATCCGGCCTTGGTCCGCAGCTGGCACAAAATATTGTTGCCTACCGCGATGCCAACGGAGCCTTTAAACACCGCAATGAATTAAAGAAAGTGCCGCGTTTGGGCGATAAGGCCTTTGAACAGGCAGCGGGCTTCCTGCGCATCCGCGATGCAAAGGACCCATTGGATACAAGCGGTGTGCACCCGGAAAGGTATGCACTGGTTGAGCAAATGGCAAAGGACTTAAAGTGCTCCATAAAAGATTTAATGAGCGATGACAAGCTGCGCAAAAGCATCCCGCTACAGAAATATATCTCTGCCGATGCCGGTTTGCCAACGCTTAACGATATTATGGCAGAGCTTGCCAAACCCGGACGTGATCCGCGTGAGCAATTCGAGGCGTTCAGCTTTACAGATGGCGTTAATTCTATCAGCGACCTGAAAATTGGCATGAAGCTGCCCGGTATAGTAACCAATATTACCAACTTCGGCGCCTTTGTTGATATCGGCGTACACCAGGATGGCCTGGTGCATTTAAGCCAGATCACCAACCGCTTTATAAAGGATGCCAATGAGATCCTTAAAGTGCAGCAAAAGGTTGAAGTAACCGTTACCGATGTGGATATTAACCGCAAGCGAATTGCCCTATCCATGAAGGAGAACGAGCCAAAACCGGCAGAACGTGAACGCCGCGAACCGGCAAACCAGCAGCGTAATTTTCAAAAGCCCGCGCTTAACAAGAAGCCGGAGCCGCAGGCGGAAACTGATATCGCCATAAAGCTGGCGGCGTTGAAGGATAAATTTAGATAGACATAATAAAGGCGGCCCGAAAACTCAGATCGCCTTTATTATATCACAATTATCTATGTAATATCTATTCCAGGGTGATCTGCCTCCTTATGCTTTCTTCCAATGAGATAAATGTTTCCGTACGTTGAATGCCCTTTACGCCCTGGATCTGCTCGTTCAACACCTCGCGCAGGTGCGTGGTATCGTGGCAAACAATTTTGGCAAAAATGCTATAGCTGCCGGTAGTATAATGCAGTTCCACTATTTCCTTTACGGTTTTTAATTGCTTAACAGCCTCATTATATTGCGAGCCCTTTTCCAGGAAAATCCCCAAAAAGGCGGTGATATCATATCCAAGCTTCTGCGGATCGACCTCTAAACTAGCGCCTTTTATAACACCCATCTCTTCCAACTTTTTCATCCTCACGTGTATAGTTCCGCCGGAAACGATCAATTCCTTAGCGATCTCGGTGTATGGAGTGGTCGCATTCTTCATTAATATCGATAAAATCTGTATATCCAGATTATCAATTTCTAAATTTTGGGCTTTTCTGTGGGACATAAATTTGGAATTCTTTATTAATATACAAGAATAATTAAAATTCGATAAAAATAAAAATATTTCATTGAAATATTTGCAACAAATTGATAGTCCTGTTAGATTTGTAATAAGCAAATGACAATTGCTGATCGTTCTTTTAAAAAATAAAACATTGTTGGGTGGTGAAATTTTAGGCAGACACACCTCCTTGTCCCGGTGGCGGAGATCATGGAAAACCCGAAGCGGGCTAACCACTCTGTGAAGGTTCGAATCCTTCCCCAACAGCTTTTTCTGAGTCGGTAGTACAAAGTCTCAAGTCAGTAGCCAGATTTGACTCAAGACTAAGAACTATAGACTTAGGACTACAATCCTGTAGGATGGTGAAATTTTTGGCAGACACACCTCCTTGTCGCGGTGGCGAAGGTCATGGGAAACTCTTAGCAATAAGAATAACCACTTCGTGAAGGTTCGACTCCTTCTCCTACAGCTCTTCTCATAATTTAGGTTTATAATTGGTTAGCAAA
>JALYIP010000031.1 GCA_030775685.1 Bacteroidota bacterium | reverse complement strand
CAACCAGGGCATTGCACAAGGCCCCGGCCGAAAATCTTAAATTGTTAAAGCGCAGCATTGCGGTATTGAATGATTCATGTAGAAAGCTGGATGGTGACGTGGTTGAGGTTAATTCGCCTAAGGTTTTATCCGGCAATCCGGATGTTGAGCCAAAAGCTGTTTCTGCGGATGATTTACTGCTAAAAGAACAATTGGGATTTATTAATAAGATAAGTACGGATATTGCAAGGGTGACGGAGAGTATTGTCAATTAGTCAATCTGCTGCCGCGTGGGTTATTGTAATACATTTTATCGCAAAGCGTTCCATTTTTCACAGTGGAACACCCGGAACACTTTGAAACATCCTCATTATCAGCCTGTTTAATTTTGTTCCATTTTTTAGGCAAACCTACTTCAGGACAAGACTGTGTCGTCCTGAAATTACAAGATGGCGTGAAGACCATTGAATAGGCAAGACAGACAGACAACCCCTTTATTATAAACCGCCCTGGCGATTACAAAAGCTCCGTAGCCAAATTAGCCAACTCACTGCGCTCCCCTTTTTGTAATGTGATGTGCGCATATAGCGGATGCCCCTTGGCCTTATCAATCAAATAAGATAAGCCGTTACTTTCTGCATCTAGATATGGTGTATCAATCTGGTAAATATCTCCCGTAAAAACAAACTTACTATTTTCGCCGGCACGTGATATAATGGTCTTTACTTCGTGCGGCGTTAGGTTTTGAGCCTCATCAACTATAAAAAAGATTTTGCTTAACGTACGGCCACGAATAAATGCCAGCGGCGCTATCGAGATCTTGTCGTTGGCAACCAGCTCATCAATCTTTGCCTGCATCTTTTCATCATCAGCAAACTGATCTTTTATAAACTTAAGGTTATCCCATATTGGTGCCATATAGGGATCGATCTTTGATTTTATATCCCCCGGTAAAAAACCGATATCCTTATTGCTTAAAGGCACAATGGGGCGCGTCACATAGATCTGCCTGTAGTACTTTCGTTGCTCCAAAGCGCTCGCCAACGCCAGCAATGTTTTACCTGTGCCAGCGTTTCCCTGTATAGTAACCAGTTTTATATCGGGATGCAGTAATGCGTGGATAGCGAATGCCTGTTCAATGTTTTTTGGATGGATATTAAAAACAGGCTGCTCTGTTATTTTCTCCAGTTGTGCAGTTTGTGAATTGTAGAACCCGGGTGTTGCTCCTTTTTTACCGTTTAAAATGTAAAAATGATTGATGGTATGCGGCTGCATTTCAAAATCGCCACCGGGCAGACTTTCAGCTTTATTCAGCTGGTTAATCAGTTTTTCAGGCACCTTATTCAATGTGGTTTCGCCGGTATACAGCTCATCCAGGTTTTTTATTTTACCGGTTTCATAATCTTCTGCATGAAGCTTCAGTGACTTTGCCTTTAACCTGAGGCAAATATCCTTCGATACCAATACCACTTTCTTATCGGGATTTTCGTCCTGCAAACCCAAAGCTGCATTTAAAATACGATGATCGGTTTTATCAGACCCGAATATGAGAGTCGCATCGGTTGAAGCAATGTTTGTATCTATTATTACCTTAAAATTCCCTTTACTTTTCCCGTTGATAGGCCGCCATTCATTAATGAGATGATTTTGCGAGATATCATCCATCAGCCGGATAAAGCTGCGGGCTTCAAAGTTACGGGTATCGTTACCGCTTTTCATGTTATCCAGTTCCTCCAGCACCTGGATCGGGATGGCTACATCGTGTTCCTGGAAGTTTTCGAATGCGTTATGATCGTATAAGATCACCGAGGTGTCTAAGACAAATATTTTGGGTCGTCCGTTGCTCTTGCTTTTACCGTCCTTGCTCATGTAGCGCTAAATTAGCCATTTTAGGGCTGCCAGAAAAGCAGAGACAGAAAAAAATGGTACAAAAGCGAAAACGGAAGCGTCCTCTTGCGATTCTTCTTCCGTTTCCTGACTCTATGCTCAACCGTAGTCGCTCATAAAGCACCAAGTTTTGTGTAAATTAACCGATCTGCTATTCTGTTGTTCTTGCGAACATTGATCCTTTCAGTTCATCGCCAGTTTCCGCCTTTCTCCGTAAAAAATTGCGGTCTTTCCGATACCTCTTTTAATTATCCTTCATTTTCCGCAGCTTTCGCTGTTTCTGTTTCCGGTAACTCAGGCACTTCCGTGATCTTTAGCTCCCCCGAAGGTTCGCCCGATTCAATTCTGTAATCCTGTAAGGTTGTCAAAGTACGTCGTTCTTGATGATTCTAAGATAGGGCCTTGTGTAACATTTGCAAAGACTTTTTTTTAGTTTTTCTTAACAAGTTTTTAACAATTTTATACCATCCCCATTCACATTGACAGATAGCTATTTCAGCGGGTTATAAGCTAATTTTTAAAGGTTATTAACATCGTACTTATTCACAAAAGCTGTCAAATTGAGTCATTTATCCACTACAAAAATTCTTAAAAACAGAAATAGTTGAATTTTATTTGTTAAAATCATCCAAAATATTCCTGAGAAACCTGCTCATTTTATCATTTACCATAACAAATTCACTACAAACTTTTTAAATTACTTCATTGGCTTGTAATTACTAAAGATTTCCTTTAAATATGTAAGCCGGTCAATCCAAACCGGCCACTTAATTTAAACCAATGAAACGCAGTTACTACATCGTAGCACTTATAATGCTCACGTTTTTTGTTATATCCTTCTTAACAAACATCATAGGGCCGCTAAGCACTAATTTTGTTAATGATTTTAAATTAAGTGATTTAATGGCAGGAGTATTACCGTTTGCCTTTTTCATTGCTTATGGAGTAATGTCTATACCATCAAGCATGATGGTTCAGAAATACAACGAAAAGACTATAATGATGGCTGCGTTTGTAGTGGCGTTTTTCGGTTCATTGCTTTTGGCTGTCGCCCCTGGTTATTTATCGGCGTTGTTATCACTCTTCCTTATAGGATGCGGTATGGCTATGCTTCAGGTTGTAATAAACCCATTGCTTCGAACTGCTGGAGGTGAAGAGAATTATGCATTTACCTCCGTATTGGCTCAGTTAATATTCGGAGCGGCATCATTTCTTAGCCCGTTGGTAAAAACTTTGATGACATCTGAAATAGATAAAAAAAGCAAATTGGGGATTTTTCCATTATTGGAAAGGTTGGTTCCGGCAGGAATGTCATGGATATCACTTTATTGGGTGTTTACAATCATCTGCTTAGTGATGTTTTTGATAATGCTGATCTCTAAATTCCCTAAAGTAGAGTTAAATAGCGACGAAAAGGCCGGTCCGTGGAAAACACATGTACAATTACTTAAAAAACCGGTTGTGATAGCATTCTTTGTCGGCCTATTTTGCTACGTAGGCACAGAACAGGGTGTGTCTTATTGGATGTCGATATTTCTAACCAGGTATCATCATTTTAATGAAATACAGAGTGGAAAGGCCGTTGCATGGTTTTGGGGACTGATGACCGCTGGCGGGGTATTAGGTTTGTTCTTGTTGAAGTTGATGGACAGTAGAAAACTGCTGGTTATTTTTTCCATATTCGCTATGATATTCTTGTCGCTCGGCTTATTTGGCAATTCAACTGTCTCATTATACTCATTTTCCATTGTCGGTTTTTTCATGTCAGTAATGTATCCTGTAATATTTTCTCTTGCCTTAAGTTCCGTTGATGAGCACCACGGCTCATTTGCGGGAATCCTGGTTACGGGAATAATTGGAGGTGCCGTTGTACAGCTCCTTATCGGTGGCTTAGGCAATCTCTGGGGACTAAAAACCGGAATGTGTTTTTTATACCTAACCTTCGGTTACATGCTTGCCATTGGCTTTTGGGCTAAGCCGCTTATTACCAACAAAACTATTTTTGATAAGGAAAAACCCTGAACATGAACAATGTAAAAATTATAGGTATTGATCTTGGCGCTACAAATATTCGCGGAGCCGTCGTAAGCGGCGAAGTGATGTCAGCTATCTTATCGCGACAAATAACCGTTAAGGGCACAGAGGAACAGGTGCTGGAAGATGTTTATTATATCATTGACCAACTTATTGATAAAGACGTTAAAGCTATCGGCATTGGCGTACCGAGCGTGGTTGATGTTGAATTGGGTATTGTTTATGATGTCGTCCATATTCCATCATGGAAGGAAGTGCATTTAAAGCAAATCCTGGAGGAAAAATATAAGGTCACCGTTTTTGTAAATAACGATGCTAACTGCTTTGCCCTTGGTGAATATTATTTCGGGAAAGGCAAAGGCGCAAAGAACCTGGTCGGTTTAACGCTGGGCACTGGTCTTGGCGCTGGGATCATCATTAACCACCAGTTATATGCAGGCCCAAATTGCGGTGCAGGCGAGTTTGGCTGCGTTGACTACCTCGACGATAACTACGAATTTTATTGCAGCGGATCTTTTTTTAATAACGTTTACGGACTAAATGGCCAGGATGTATTTAACGATGCGCAAAACGGCGACGCAAACGCCTTAAAGCTTTATGCCGAACTGGGCATTCACCTCGGCAATGCCATAAAGCTGGTGATGTACACCTATGATCCCTCATTGATTATTTTAGGTGGATCGGTGCCTGCTGCTTATGACTACTTTGAGAAAACCATGTGGGATCGCATTCACACGTTGGTTTATCCAAAAAGCGTGGAGAAATTGAAGATTGAAACCTCAGCACTGGAGAATAGCGGAATATTGGGAGCAGCGGGTTTATATTTCGATTCCCTATAAACGGCAAAGCGTTCCACTTTTACACACGGAACACCCGGAACGCTATGAAACATTCTGATTATCAATATATTACATTTTTACTAAGCGCTTATTCAATTTATTTATCTTATAATCAACATGTTCCACCAATATTTATATCAAACTAACGTTACAAAAACAAGTTAACTGTCAATGCGCTACAAAGAATTTCGTCCGGATAGCTTTTTGAAGGATTATGTACAATGTTATTTTGTATGTGAAACGGATACTGCTGTGTTTACAGAAGACATAGTTTTTGCGACAGGATTCATCGAAATTATGTTCAACCTGGGAGCAGATGGCCCACAACAAATAAAGAATGGTAATTTAATAAGCCAACCTGATATACAATTGTGGGGTCAAACAATTCACCCTTTTACATTTGCTTCCTTTGGAAAACATTCCATGTTAGGCATCCGGTTCTTTGCACACACAGCCGCATGTTTTTTCAATGAGCCGATAGAGGAGTTTAACGACCAGGTAATTGATTTTAAAGACATCTGTGGAAGGGACGCCGTTTTACTGCATTCGAAATTACTGGAAGGCCAATCATTGGATCGGAGAATTGAACTAGTGGAAGAATTTTTATTGCAAAGACTTTTGCGTTTCGCGAATAAATTCAATCGTCTAAAGCTGGTAAATAGCGTAATGCATGATTTAAGCAGAGACGACTTTTTTGAAAATATTAATTCGATTGCATCCCGTTATGGTATTTCATCCCGTTACCTGCAAACAATATTTTTGAACTACGCCGGTATCACTCCCAATCTATTTAGTAAAATAACCCGGTTTCAAAACAGTCTTTATCTCGTTTCAGACAAAAATTTATCACTTACTACAATTGCTCATAAATGTGGCTATTTCGATCAATCACATTTTATAAAGGATTTTAAATTCTTCACCGGCTCCGCGCCGTCACGGTTTTCACCGGAAAGCTCAACCGATCTAATTGCCGCCCTCCAAAATTGAATTTGTTCCGTTTTTTACAATTTATCCCTTTTTACCGGGGCTAATTTTGTTGAAATTATTTATTCAATTATTAAAGGATCATGAAACAAAACAATTTATCAGCTGCACTCTTATGCATAGCTCTCTTTTTCGATTATAGTACCTGTGCGGCTCAAACAACTACCACACCCGGTTTACTGACAGTAAAAAAGGCGATTGAAAACACCAACTCACTTTATTTTAACTTATTCGAAAAAAAAGACGTGGCTATTGTCAACCTTTATGCAGATGACGCATGCCTTTTAGCGCCAAACATGCCTCCAATAGCCGGCAAAAACGCGCTCAAAAAAGATTTTGACGACACATTTGCGGCCGGAAAAGTTAAAAGTGTCAAGTTCCAAACCAGTAATATTTATGGAGATGGTAAGGAATACGTAACCGAGGAAGGTAACTGGCAGGTTTTTGCCCCAAACGGAAAACCTTTTGATGATGGCAAATACCTAAAGTTATGGAAACTAACAAAAACCGGCTGGAAAATATTCAGGGACTCATTTAACAGCAATCACAAGGCGCAGTGATAAGGCGGTTATAGGCAATATTTCGTTTAACCGTTAGTCTAAAAACGAAAAGACTTCCGAAGTTTTTAAAACTTCGGAAGTCTTTCGATATATTCTTCTGTCTTTCGGACTTTACTGACTTTCGGTCTTTCCCGACTTACCTCGTATAATTGGGAGCCTCCTTAGTGATGGTAACATCGTGTGGATGGCTTTCACGCATCCCGGCAGCTGTTATTCTTACAAATTTTGCTTTTTGTAAATCTTCAATTACAGCAGCACCGCAATAGTGCATCCCGGCGCGTAAGCCGCCAATGTACTGGTAAACCACTTCAGCAAGGTTACCTTTGAATGGAACACGACCAACTATCCCTTCGGGAACTAATTTGGTAACTATATCCGTTTCATCCTGGAAATAACGATCCTTTGAGCCTTTGTCCATGGCTTCAACAGAGCCCATACCACGATATGATTTAAACTTACGGCCTTCGTATATGATTGTTTCGCCTGGTGATTCTTCAACCCCTGCAAATAATGAACCCGCCATTATGGAGCTTGCTCCTGCTGCAATTGCCTTAACAATATCCCCGGTTTGTTTAATACCACCATCAGCAATAACAGGCACTCCCCTGCCCTCCAATGCCTTAGCACATTCATAGACCGCAAATAATTGCGGAACACCAACACCTGCAACTATACGCGTGGTACAAATTGAGCCCGGACCAATCCCGACCTTTACACCATCGGCGCCTGCATCAGCAAGAGCAATTGCAGCCTCGCCGGTTGCTATGTTACCGGCAATTACCTGCAAGTCTGGGAACAAAGCTTTAACACTTTTCACCATATCGATAACCCCTTTTGAATGGCCATGCGCTGTATCAACGGTAATAACGTCAACACCGGCAACAACAAGCGCCTTTACACGGTCGATATTATCGGCAGCTACTCCAACAGCTGCACCAACACGCAGGCGGCCAAACTCATCCTTACAAGCGCTCGGGAAGTTCTTAAATTTTTGGATATCCTTAAAGGTGATCAGCCCGCGTAACACGCCATGCTGATCAACAACGGGTAATTTTTCAATTTTATAATTTTGAAGGATCGCCTCAGCCTGGATCAAGTTAGTTCCCTGTGGGGCAGTGATCAGGTTTTCTTTAGTCATCACCTCACTTACCGGGCGGTCCATTTCCTTTTGGAAACGCAGGTCGCGGTTGGTGATGATACCCTTTAATTTATGTTCACCATCGATGATTGGGATGCCGCCAATGCGGTACTCACGCATAATTTTAACAGCATCAGCAACTGTGGACGATTCATGCAACGTAACCGGGTCCTGGATCATTCCGCTTTCTGAGCGTTTTACCTTACGCACTTCGTCGGCCTGCGCCTGCACGCTCATGTTTTTATGAAGAATGCCGATTCCGCCAGCCTGCGCAATAGCAATTGCCAGTGCCGATTCGGTAACGGTATCCATCGCTGCGGAAATAACAGGAATATTCAGCCGGATCTTTTTTGTGAGCCAGGTGCTGGTATCAACATCGCGCGGTAAAACTTCGGAGTAAGCCGGGAGGAGTAAAACGTCGTCGTAAGTTAATCCTTCGGCGACAAATTTTTGGGGGTCTAATTGCATAGCAAATAATGTGTTTGGAGTTATTATTTGCCGGGCAAAGCTACTGTTTTATTTCGGATTTCGGAAGTGTGATGTCGGAATTGATGTCGAGATTTGAAAATATGTCAATTTGATGATTGGAAAACGATGTCGAACATCGGATGTTCGATTTCGAAATTGTTAGAAGATTTGAAAATATGCCAATTTGATAATTTGAAAATTGCTCTTTTTATTTTCAAATTATCAAATCAACATATCATCAAATTAACACTTCCCTACAATCACTTTATAAAACTTATCAAAATCCAGGTATTTATTCGCCAGCTCCTTCAAATGTTCGGCATCTACCGTTTTTATAGCGTCAACATACCTGTCATAATAATCATAATCCAACCCGGCAAAATACAAGTTCTTAAATTTATCGGCATGCGAGAAAACATTCTCCAAACTGCCAAGTAATGATCCCAGCATATAATTACGCACAAGTGATAGCTCTTCCTCAGGGATCAAATCTGTTTTTAGCAAGTTAATCTCCTTTTCAATTTCGACTACCGCCGACTTGCAAACATCCGCCCCAACTTCGGTCGCTATAAACATTGCCCCTGCATGCTTTAAAGAGCTAATACCTGAACCAATGCCATAAGTATAGCCCTTATCCTCGCGAATATTAGCCATCAACCTTGATCCGAAGTATCCGCCCAGTACAGTGTTCAGCACCTGTAGGTAAGGAAAGTCGGGATGATTGCGATTAATTACCGATAGGCCCATCCTGATAGCAGATTGCAGGGCATCCGGCTTTTCGGTAAAATAAAAATGCTCCGGCGCAGGGCCAGCTTCGGGTTGACTGGTATCTGCCTTAACATCGCCGTTTGTCCAATCCTTATCAAAAGTATCGGTGATCAATTGCAATATTTCCGGCTCAATTTTCCCGGCAATAAGTATCGTACAGTTTGACGGCTGATACATTTGTTTAAAATGAACCAGCATATCCTCACGATTCAGTGTTTTATAAGTATCGGTATCTGCGCCAAGGCCATACAAGGTATCACCGAATAATGCTTTATTAAAATCACGACGCGCAACAACATCGTTCTTTTGCAGGCTCACCTGCAGTTTTTGCTGTTGATTACGGATATAAGTTGCCAATTCCTTTTCCGGGAAAATAGAGTCGGTAAGAATATCCTTCAATACAGGTAGCGTGTGCTCCAGGTGCTTATTTAAGCTATAAAGCGTAACCACCGAATTATCATACCCGTAGTCTACCTGCAAAAATGCGCCGTAAAAATCAACTTTGTCAGCAATTTGTGAAGCTGTTAAGGTGCGGGTGCCCTCGGTAAGCATGGTGTTTACCGCTACGTTAAGCAAAGGCTTTTTAGGGTTAAAACGCTGATTGCCAAATACCCATTCGATCCTTACCAGTTCCTGGTCGCCAGAGTTAAAGCAAAATACATTACAGCCGTTATCCAACGCCTGGTGAGCCGGGCGTAACAATTTTATATTATCTATCGCCCTGAATTCGGGGGCTCGTTTTCTGTCTATAGTCATTTTGTTGTTGTAAAGGTTGTAGAAGCTGTAAGTGTTGTAAAAGTTAAAGCAGCATTTAACCACTACGACCTTTACAACAATTACAACCTTTTTTAACTTTTCTCCGCCAAATAAATCAGCGTAGTTGAATTGTCTCTTCTGAATAATTCGTTGGCAAGGTCTTTTATTTTGCCCGATGTTACTTCCAGGTATTTTGCCGTTTCGTGGTTCAGCATATCTGCATCGCCAAGCAACTCAAATTGCGCAAGGTTCATCGCCTTATCAAGTAACGACATTTCTGAAAATATCATGGTCGATTCAGTCTTATTCTGAACCTTGGTCAGCTCATCAGCCGGGATCTCAATAGTTTTTATCTTTTCCAGCTCGTCCCATATTGCAGCTTCTGCCTGCTCAATGCTGATATTTTCAAGCGGCTTGCCTTCAAACGCAAAGATGCCTTTATCCATGCTGCCTGTCATGTAAGCGTGTACCTCGCTAAAGATCTGTTTCTCCTGAACAAGTCCGCGGTATAAGCGTGATGAATGACCACGGGACAAAACATCCGACAGCAATTCAGCCACATAATAGCTTTCATCTAACCTGTCCCCCATCTGGAACGCGATGTAAATATCATTCAATGGAACTTTTGTAGTGACAGTAGCTCTGCGCTCATCATGCTGCTCGGGCTCCTGCGGCAAGTTGCGATGATATTTCTCACCCGCAGGGATTGTACCAAACCATTTTTCAGAAAGCTCTTTAACCTGTTCTAAAGTAATATCGCCACCAACAACCATAATGGCGTTTTGCGGATTATAATGTTTTTTGAAGAATGCTTTTACATCTTCAATTTTAGCATCCTCAATATGTTTGATCTCTTTGCCGATAGTCGCCCACTGATAAGGGTGAACTTTATAGATCATCGGGCGCAGCTTTAACCAAACATCGCCGTAAGGCTGGTTAAGGTAGCGCTGTTTAAATTCTTCTATAACTACGTTACGCTGCACTTCAAGGCTTTTCTCGCTAAAGGCAAGGCTCAGCATGCGGTCGCTTTCCAGCCAAAAAGCAGTTTCAATATTTGAAGATGGCAGGGTGATATAATAATTGGTGATATCGTTGCTGGTAAAAGCATTATTTTCGCCGCCTACGCGTTGCAGCGGCTCGTCATAGCTCGGTATATTTACGGAACCACCAAACATCAGGTGTTCAAACAAGTGTGCAAAGCCGGTTTGCTCGGGGTTTTCATCGCGGGCGCCTACATCATAAAGAATGTTCAGCACCGCCATTGGAGTAGTGTGGTCTTCGTGTACAATTACACGCAGGCCATTATCTAAAGTAAATCGGTTGAATTTAACCATTTGTAAATTTTCAATTAACGGTGAGCAAATGTAGAACTTTTGTTGATTGCCAATATAATTTGAAAATTTGTTTTAATTTGATGATTTGAAAATTACAAAGTAGTGGCTTTAAATTACACTGTTTAGCCAATTTAAAGCTGAACGAGCGTAAACAATTTTCAAATTAGTGCATTATCAAACTTTCAAATCAATAAATGCTCGCTAAAGACGAACTTATCAGTCAGCTTGCTGCCACATTTGGCAAAACCAAGGTAGACAAGCTAAGCAAAATATTGAAGCGACAGGGCTTTTTACTTCGCGATTTGATCGACCTTACGTTTCATGAAGATAAAACCATCGCATTTCGCGCTTCATGGCTGCTGGAGAATACTTTTTTGATAAACCCGGTTTCCTACCTGCCTGATCTTGATTATTTGCTAACGCGATTTCACGAAGTTGTTTATCCGAGTTGTCAGCGGCACTATGCTAAAATCATGATGCACATTACATCGCCAACGGCCCATCACCTAATAAGGAAAAAAATACAGGATACTGACCTGGAGCCCGTAGTTGAGAAATGCTTCGACTGGATGATAAATCCCAAAGTAAAAGTTGCCGTAAAAGTATTCTCTGCCGATGTGCTGTTTAATCTTCGCACCCGCTATCCCTGGATCACCGAAGAACTTACCAATCAAATAAAATTCCTGATGCGCAATGGCTCGCCCGGGATTCAATCTAGAGGCAAAAAATTACTGGCTGCGCTAGGAGCTTAATTTGCGATAGTGCCGGTCTCTGCATCGGCTTCTGGTTTGTCGGCGCGGTTCAGGTTATCGCTCACCTGGTCGTGATTTAGTTTTGCCAGGATAGCTGATGAACTGGTATTGGCATAAGTACCAAATGCGTTAATCAGCACACCTTTTAAATTATATTTTTTTGAGGTAACAGCGTATACAATAGCATTATCATCAGGATTGCTTGCACCCTCAAAGCGGTAAAATTCATCAATCTCAATGTCATCCGCAGTCATGTGAATGTTCTTGTCCTTGTCGTCGACCGTATCGCCTTCAAGGCTTAGGTTTTCAGTGTATCCGCGCTTCATTAAATCGTTAGTGGCTTCCACTAGGTTGTTATATGTTTTCATGGTGGGTTTATCGTTAAGTACGTGTTATCTACTTAACCCATGAAGCCGAAAGTTGTTTTGAAACCGACTAATTTGTATCTGCCAAAAGGTTATCGCGGGTATCGAAAAGTTGCAGCATTAGTTTAACCTAACCGATTTCAATATCTGATCACTAATTGGCATCCATTTATTCTTTAGCACAACATCACAGTTAATTCCCACAATAATAGTACTGTCTTTAACCCCAATAAATACCAACTCCATATACTTCAACTTACCCACATCAGTTCCATCAAATTTGGCTATATATGTCTTATTCCCATTGATGTGTGCGGTATCACTAAAATATATTTTCGTTGCACTCGCTAAAAACACGCCTTGCACTAACTGCCTGCACCATTCTAAATCACCGGCGGCCTTAGGTATTTTCAGAAAGCCAATTGATTCAGATGTATCCGCATTACAGTAGAAATCATCCGGGGCTTTATCACCCGGGTACGAGGGCTTAAACGACTCCTTGGGGACATGAATAAAGTCCCTGGGTATTAACATTTTCAAGTCTCCTCCGGCCACGGTCCTATATTTCAATTCCGCAACAAATGAGAATAAAATGATGGTTATTGATAAAATTGCTGCAATCTTAAACTTGTTTCCGTTCCTCATTGGTGTTAGGTTTAATGTTAGGCTAAATCTATCGATTTTTAATAGAGATCACCAAATACTGGTAACGTTTTATAACAAAGGCCGCCCATGGGCAGCCTTTGTATCTATATGATGGAGTAATTATTTTAATTGGTGAATTTGTGAGTGAGTGAATTGGTGATTTATTAATCGTCTTAGCCTAATCAACTCAATCCAACTTAATCAACTATCATTCAACTTTATCCAACAGGTCTTCGTTCAGGAACACAAACTGGTTATCAAACATATCCAGCTTTATCCTGCTATCCTTATCTACTTTACCGGCTAAAATCTGTTTCGACAATTCATTCAGGATCTTTTTCTGAATCACCCGCTTCAACGGCCTTGCACCAAATTGCGGATCATAACCTAATTGCGCCAGCCAGTCCAAAGCCTCTTCTGATGCTTCTATGGTAACGCCCATTTCGGCAAGCGTTTGTTGTACCTGTTTAAATTGCAGTTTAACAATATCGGTTATCTCATCGCGGCTAAGCGGTGTGAACATAATGATCTCGTCTATCCTGTTTAAAAACTCAGGGCGGATAGTTTGCTTTAACAGATCAAACAGCTGATTTTTTGTTTTGGCGACCACTTCATCCCTGTTATCATCATCCAGTTCCTGGAAGTTATCCATTATCAGGTTTGAACCAATGTTCGAGGTCATGATAATGATGGTGTTCTTGAAGTTCACCAGCCTGCCTTTATTATCAGTTAAGCGGCCATCATCCAACACTTGCAACAAGATGTTGAACACATCCGGATGCGCTTTTTCAATTTCATCCAAAAGGATCACGCTATATGGTTTACGACGCACGGCTTCAGTTAATTGTCCGCCTTCATCATACCCAACATAGCCCGGAGGCGCTCCTATAAGTCTTGATACCGCATGACGTTCCTGGTATTCCGACATATCGATACGGATCAACGCACTCTCATCATTAAACAGGTACTCTGCCAATGCTTTGGCTAACTCTGTTTTACCAACCCCTGTTGTACCAAGGAATATGAACGAACCTATCGGCTTGCGCTTATCCTGCAAACCTGCACGACTACGACGGATGGCGTCGCTTATCGCTTCAATAGCTTCCTCCTGCCCTGCTACACGCTTGTGCAACTCGTCTTCCAGGCTTAATAATTTCTCACGCTCACTCTGGATCATTTTGGAAACCGGGATCCCAGTCCATCGTGAAACAACACCGGCAATATCGTCGGCAGTAACTTCCTCCTTCAGCATCCGGCTATCGCTTTGGTTTTCAAGCAATGCCTTCTTCAGGTCTTCTACTTCCTGCTGGGCCTTAACTATGGTTCCGTAACGCAATTCGGCTACCTTGCCGTAATCTCCTGCACGTTCAGCCTGGTCGGCTTCCAGTTTATAATTTTCTATCTGTTCAACCTTTAAGTTAATGCCGTCTACCAGGTCCTTTTCCCCCTGCCATTTGGCACGTAAAGAATCACGTTCGGCGGATAGGTTGGCAATTTCTTCGCTCAAGTCCTCTACCTTTTTAGTATCGCGCTCACGTTTAATGGCTTCACGTTCAATTTCCAGCTGCATGATCCGGCGATTAAGCTCATCAACCACTTCAGGAACAGAATCCATTTCCAAACGTAATTTGGAGGCAGCCTCGTCCATTAAATCGATGGCCTTATCCGGCAAAAACCTGTCAGAAATATAACGCTGCGACATCTCAACTGCGGCAATAATAGCCTCGTCCTTTATCCGCACCTTGTGGTGGGTTTCGTAGCGTTCCTTCAACCCACGCAAAATGGAAATGGCATCTGCTGTATCAGGCTCGCCAACCAAAACCATCTGGAAACGGCGTTCAAGCGCCTTATCCTTTTCAAAAAACTTCTGGTATTCATTTAAGGTGGTTGCACCTATCGCCCTTAATTCGCCACGTGCAAGTGCCGGTTTTAAAATATTCGCCGCGTCCATTGCACCTTCACCACCACCTGCACCAACTAAAGTGTGGATTTCATCGATAAACATGATGATCTCGCCATCGGCCTGGGTAACTTCCTTTATAACGGCCTTTAAACGTTCCTCAAACTCACCCTTATACTTCGCGCCTGCTATCAGCGCACCCATATCCAGAGAGTAAACGGTTTTAGTTTTCAGGCTTTCAGGTACGTCGCCCTTGATAATACGGAACGCGATACCTTCAGCGATGGCTGTTTTACCTACGCCCGGCTCACCAACCAGTATAGGGTTGTTTTTAGTACGGCGGGAAAGGATCTGGATAACTCTCCTGATCTCCTCATCACGACCGATAACAGGGTCAAGCTTGCCTGATTCGGCATACTCGTTCAAGTTACGGGCATATTTATTGAGTGCGTTATATGTTGCTTCGGCGTTTTGGTCCGTAACCTTGTTATCGCCGCGTAAACTTATAATGGCCTTTTTAAGATCTTTCTCGTTAACACCATAATCCTTTAAGGCCGAGCTGGTTTTATCATTTACAGATAAAATCCCCAGTAAAATATGTTCTACCGACACAAATTCATCCTTAAACTCCTTCAAATAAGCAGTTGCCTTTTGCAAGACCGAATTTGAATTAGAAGATAGATAAACGTCGCTGCCGCTAACCTTTGGAAACGAAGCGATCTGTGTATCCAGTGTCTCGTTCAGCCGGTTAAGGTTGACGTTTAATTTCTTTAATAAATATGATATTACGTTTTCATCAACCAGCAATAAACCTTTAAGCAGGTGTGCGGGTTCAATTGCCTGCTGCTGGTTTCCAGTGGCAATTTCAGAAGCTTTTTGAACAGCCTCCTGCGCTTTTATGGTAAAATTGTTAAAATTCATGGTTATGTTTCTCTTTTTGTTGTCTGAATCAGAATTTTAGAATTCAAGAATTTTCAAGATGTTAGTCGGATATTAGGGGCGCTCTTTCTCAACCGAACAGGATTCTGTTCATTCTAAAATTCAGCAAATTCTGATTCAGACTAATGGCATCAATTCCCCTGCCATACTCCTCAATCTGCTAAATTGTCGCTCAAAAACAAAACTGACCGCTACTTTGTCACAGCCTTGTAATCTGAAATTCGCAGGCTTTTTCTTGATTTAAAAATTATATTTTTGCTAAGCCCTAATAATTGTTCGCTTTGGATAAACACTTTTTTAAATACTTACCGGGGAAATATAAAAATGCCTACCGCGATTACTACACCAGCCAAAACCTGGCCTCTGTACGTATAGGGAGCATTATTTTCCTGCTATTAAATGTGGTTATCAGGCTTTTGTATTTTATTTTCCCATTGAGCCTAACGCGTGCCGAAAACTTTCCTGAGTTTGACATCACCAATTGGGTGTTTATGGGTTCGGCGCTATTGTTTTATATCATCAGTAATTTTTTGATAGATGAGTTTAAGAAAAACAAAAGAGCTACTGCCATAATGTCGCTGTTCGTTTTTTGTTTTTCGCTTTATATCATCGTTTGCGGAATGTTCAGTAGCTTTATTGCTACGGCTAACCCACGCAACGCCCTGATACTTTACCTTATATCATTAACGGTTATCAGTATTCTTTGCGTTTTTGAATATTATGAAACTATAATCCTAATAATTGCTATCGAGCTATTATTCACTTCGTTATTGATCCACAGCCATACCGATCCCACGGAAATGATTTATAACCAAATGGTTTCCATTGTTTTGCTTGGGGGATTTTATCTGATATCACGATATTTTTTCTCATACAAAGCCGGTTACTGGATGCAGGTGAATGAGATCCGCGAGAAAAACCTGGAAATTGAACGCGGAAGTGAATTTAAGAGCCAGTTACTTGGCACCGTCGCACATGACCTTCGTAACCCCATCGCTGCTGTTGAAACACTGGCCATGATGATGGAAATGGAGGATATAGACGCCGACACCCAGGATACCTTAAACCTGATGAAGGCCTCATGTATCAGGGCGCGCACCATTATCGACGACCTGCTTGAATCTGCACGGAATGATAATTCCGGCGAGTTCATAACGGTTAAAACCGAACTTAATGAGCTGATCAAACAAAACATAGATGTTTGGAAGATTCAGAAGGAGGCTAAGAACACCATTGAGATCGTAAGTTCCATAAATCCCGCCTACGCATTAATCAATCATGAAAAATTTACCCGTGTGCTGGATAACCTGATTGGCAACGCGTTAAAGTTTTCGAAGGAGAAAAGCAAGATCGAGATCTTTCTGAGCAAAAAGAATCAAAATATTATTATTGAAATAAAGGACCGCGGCCTTGGGATCCCAAAAGAGATGCTGCCGATAATCTTCACCCCATTTTCAAAAGCAGGACGTACCGGGTTAAAGGGAGAACAATCCACCGGCTTGGGCTTGAGCATTGTAAAGCAGATAGTTGAAAAGCACAAAGGAAAAATTGAAGTGGAAAGCGAAGTGGGCAGTGGATCGACCTTTAGGATTGTGTTGCCGGAGTTTAGAGATTAGAGACTGGAGATCAGAGATTAGGAAAAAAAGAGCAGATTTAATAATCTCCTATTCTCCATTAGCTACAGATCCACCCCGTTTAAATCCTTTACCATTTTTAATGTGCTGTCAAAAGTAAACCTGCAGGTATCAGTTTTAAGCACGCCTTTTTTATTTTTCGCCTTATATATCAGCCTCACATCCCAGCCTGTGACAACGTTTTTGTAGGATTTTTCCTTTTCCCTGATTACCGCATATAGCTCCTTTACTTTAACCGTATCATTTGCATTTGCAAAACGATTAACGCCCCGCAAAAGTTCCCTGTATAACTGTGTATCATGAAAAGTGGAATAAATGCTATCTGGTTTTAAAAACTTAATGGTGTCGACAGACGCAAGGCCCGGATATTGTTTTTTTAAATACGCAACGCTGCTTTGCTTATAATTACCAGGGGACGAGCAACTGAACAAAACTGTCGCGGCAACAAAACCAAATAAGATCCTTTTCATTGCTCAAATATAGCAAAGATAGATGAGCAGCTAAAAATCCTTTTTTACTATGAACCATCAACTATGAACTACTACATATTATCCTTAAAGAACGTCAGCGTTAGCGCCCACGCTTCCTTTGCTGCACTTTCGTTATAACTTGCCCGTTCGTCACAATTGAAGCCGTGATCAGCGTCAGAAAATTTCACGTTGATATAGTGTTTACCAGCCGCGTCCATTGCAGAGGTAACAGCATCAATCTGATCCTGGCCGATATGTTTGTCTAATCCGCCCCAAAAAAACAGGTGCCTGCCGCTTACATTTTTAGCCTTGTCTGTTATCGATTTAATATTCCCGCTGTAATAGCTTGCCCCTGCCTTTATCGGCATAGTTGCATTTGCTAAAAACGACATCCGGCCACCCATGCAATAGCCAACGCTGAAAATATTCGCAGGATTAACCAATTCATGCTGGCTCAGCCAAAGATAAGCAGCCCTTATATCGGCCTCATTACCATCAACCGTCATTGCTGAGGCATGGGGCTTTACGTCATCAAAGTTGTCATAACCTGTTTCAAAATACGGCGGTGCAGTACGGTGATACATTTCAGGCGCAATTACAACAAATCCCTGTGCTGCAAACCTGTCAGCCACATCACGAATGTGATGATTTACACCAAAGGCTTCCTGCAATAAAATTAGTCCGGGGTTGGTTTTGCCGACCGCATCTACAGGGACAGCCGTATAAGCCTCCATACTGGTGCCATCGGCTACTTTTAGGTTTACGTATTTTTCCATGTTTCAAAAACAAAATCAGATTTGCGAAGTTTTAAAAAATCGCTATAAATCACTAATTCACTCCTCACCAATTCACTAATTAAAATATCGTTACAGGAACTATTAGTTCAAACCTGTTATGCCCGGTTCCGCCAAAAATATCCTGATCAATTAAATAACTGTACCTAAAGCCAAAGCTGATGGATGCCTGGTTAAAAAACTTGGTATCAAAATAAACTTCGGCACCGGTTGAGCGGAAAGTCGCTTTAAACTGGCTGCCATCTACATAGTAATCGGTTACACGGGTAAAATCATAAAAAGCATTACCCCTGATGCGCTGCAGGTAAAAAGTATTGGCGAAACCGGCATCCGGATAGGCTATCGGGAATTGATAGTTAGCGCCTATCTTATTCATATTATGCAAATTCTCAGCCTCATATCCCCTCGAAAAAGGGAAATCATTGGAGAAGCTGATCGCGTTGTTTTTATCCTTTTGCTGATGCGCCGCACTTATTGCAAAACCATGATTGGTAAATAACCCCGGGAAATAGAAAGTTCCGGATGCTAAAAATTGATTGGCGCTCAACCCCGAAATAGCTGTTTTATAGGCCAGCGAAATACGTTGTCCGAAGCTGGGATAAATATTCTTCCGTGCCTGTTGCGTTTTATTACTGAATGAAATAAAGCTGCTGTTATAAACGTACGACCTGTCGGCAAACGTCGCCTGGTAGGGTTGTTGAAAGTTGGTTTGCGAATACACCAACCCACTACCAAAGCTTAGGCCGGTTAGGTGTTTACCGGCAGAAAAATCAAGCGGCACTTCCAATCCGGCATCAACCTGCGTTTCGTTCCAGTAAATATTGCTGCCTTTGTAGTAGCCTTTACGGTCTATTGTGTAATTCGCACCTCCATATACATAGGGAAACCAAGCACCGTAAATGGCATCAACGCCAAATTGTTTATAACCCTCATCACGATTGTAATTAAAGGAGATGTTTGTTTGCAAGGTATTAAGCACGTTTTCACCAGCAATAGAGATCTGGTAATTAGGGTCGCTGAAATTAGGGATCAGGCTGTGAAAATTAAGCGGGTGGTAAAGCTTTGGGTACTTGGTTACCTCTAAAGGTGCATTTTTCACATCCTTTAATACATCTGTGGATGAATCCCTTTTTAAGGCGCTAATGTTGAAATCCGGAAGTCCTCCAGGGACAGCATTAGTGCTTAGTTCTTCCCATTTTAAGTCCTTTTTATCAGCTTCATTTACGCGATAGCCAAATGCTGTGAAGCCAACCCATGCAAACTTATTATTGCTGATTGCTGCCTGGTAATTCCCTATCGAGCCATTTTTATTGAAGTCTGAAAGCTTATATAGCTTCCCCGATTTTATACTCAAAGCAAACAACCTGTCATTGATCCCCGATGTTGCGGAAAAATAAACGGTATCATTTTTTACAGTTGGGAATACGATAGGCCGATACGAGAATGGCTGCAGGAATTTAGCATCACCAGTTTTTATATCGATAATGGCTAATGACATTTTACCTCTTGAATTACGAACTGCTGAGATCAACTGATCGTCGCCATAAAACTTTGGATAGGTAAAATAAAGATGCTGCTTGTTTGGCACAATTGAAAGCTGCTTGCCATCTGCTGCGCTTAGTAAATGAATATCGCTTTTTCCGGTCGTGGATTCCTCCACGGTTACTATGGTCTTACCATCATCACTAAAAGACGGCGAAAAATATTTGGTTTTACGGGTTAGCCGTTGCTCATCTCCGGTTTTTATATCCAGCACAACCAGTTCGCTATAGTCGCGGTAGCCCCAGCGCGCATCAGGCCGGAACGAGCTATAAATGATCTTCCCATCGTGATAGGCAAAGTAATTATCTATCGACACATCCCGTACGCTGAGCATCTTTTCCTTGTTACCGGTTTTAATTACGAAGGCCGGCAAATGATCATACGTGGTTTTCATATAGATCATCGTACTGTCGTTTACATAGGCTGGGTACTCCCGGTCGGCGTCAAAATGTTTAGACTTTTGTTCAGGTGCGTGGCCATCATTCTTAAATACCTGCTTAAAATGATCCATTCCGTTGTTCCTGAAAGTCTCAAAATCGACACCGGTATATTTCTTTATGGCGCGTTGCAGCGGGTAAAACCCACCTTTATAAGCTGCAGCATCGTGGGTAACGTTTTTCCAGAAATCATCACCGTATTTTTCCCGCCCGTATGACACCATCATATAGCCCAAAGGATACCAGTCGGGTGTATAATCTCTATAGGATCCGTTGCGGATCTTCATATAACCATAATTTGCTCCATCGGCCCACAAGGCCCTAAATCCATTGTAGAAAAAAGGCAACCGCCCCCTGCCCTGTTCACTTACGTGGGTTTCGTTGAAAACAGCATCCCCCTCAAAAAACCAATCAGGTACAGAAAGTGCATTACCAAGCGCCTGCCCCCCCTCGCCAAATACTACCTTTAATAGATGCGATAAGCCTACGTTAAAATTATTATACTGCTGTACATGACGAAATTCGTGGATGGCCAATTGCTCGTTCCATGGCAAACTACCTACATCAAAGCTATTTTGTTCGGGTGTTAAATAAAACTCGCTTCTGAATGGCGCTAAGCCCACGTAAGCATTAGCAATAGTGGTTTGATTTTGCAGTACGATGCTCACCTGCTTTTGCTTGTACCCGATGGTCGGCTGGATCAGCCCGTTCATTTGCTGAACTATGTTAGCTACCCGTATCGCCATAGAATCCAGTCCGTTTGGAAAAATAACCTTTGCTGCCGGGGTGTTCACCTGGTGCCATTTGATGGATGGTGGGTTACCCCCGAAGGTTTGAGCCCTTGTTGTAGCAGTGGCAGTAATTAGCAGCAGTAGCAGGGGGATTTTAGGACTGAATTTCATTGATGTGAAAGTAAGGAGATTTTGTCTGAATCAGAATTCGCAGAATTATTAAATTTTCAGAATTCATTTCAAGAATGGCCGTCAACATCTTGTTACTTCTCAAATCCTGTAAATTCTGATTCAGACAAATCCGAAATTCACATGACATACCATCGCTTAAAACTAAGTACATTTGCGCTTTGTTAACAAAGTATAATGGCTAAAGTTTCTATCAACCTGGCAACAGGTTCAATACAGAAGGAAGAAATAATTGTAGGGATCGATCTGGGTACTACCAACTCATTGGTTGCCTTCATCAACCCGGATAAAAATCCGCAGGTAATAAACGATACAGGCAAGGGTGTTTTGGTGCCGTCAGTGGTACATTTTGGGTCAACCGGCGAAATCACCGTTGGTAACGAGGCAAAGGAATACCTGGTCACAGATCCGCAAAACACCGTTTTTTCGGTTAAACGCCTGCTTGGCCGCTCGTACCATGATATTGAAAACTATAAGGATTTTTTCTCCTACAAAGTAATTGATGATGATTCGGAGAGCCTGGTAAAAATAAAAGTAGGCGATAAGTTCTATACACCAATAGAACTTTCCAGTTTAATATTAAAGGAACTGAAGGCTCGTGCCGAACATGCATTAAAAACGCCTGTCAACCGCGCGGTAATAACCGTACCCGCTTATTTTAACGATTCGCAGCGACAGGCCACCCGCGATGCAGGCAAGCTTGCAGGACTTGACGTTTTACGCATCGTGAACGAGCCCACTGCCGCAAGTTTGGCCTACGGTATCGGCTTAAACCCGGAAGAAACCAAAACAATTGCCGTTTATGATTTAGGCGGAGGCACGTTTGATGTGTCTATCCTTCAAATTCAGAATGGCATTTTTGAGGTATTGGCAACAAACGGCAATACCTTTTTAGGCGGAGATGATTTTGACAGCGCAATTGTTGATTATTGGATAGAGAAAAACCAGTTAAATAAGGCTGATATAATTGCCGATAATAAACTTGCCCAAAAACTTCGATTGAAAGCGGAAGAAGCAAAAAAGGCATTTGCACACCAAAGCCTGGTAAATGATAAGATCGGCGATATCTGGTGCACACTGGACAGAAATACATTTGAACAATTGATTCTGGCGAAGGTACAGGAAACCATAACCTGCTGCCAGAATGCGTTGAAGGACGCAAAAATAGAGATTGGCCAGATTGATGAAGTGATTATGGTCGGTGGCTCAACCCGTACGGCTTTAGTTAAAAAGATGGTGGCGGATTTTTTCGACCGCCCTGTGCACGACGAAGTTAACCCGGACGAAGTAGTTGCCCTTGGCGCTGCTATCCAGGCAGACGTGCTTGCAGGCAACCGCAGCGATATTTTATTGCTGGATGTTACTCCACTATCCCTTGGCATTGAAACCATGGGCGGATTGATGGACGTGATTATCCCGCGTAACTCTAAAGTACCTACAAAGGCCGGTCGACAGTACACCACCTCGATAGATGGCCAGGTAAATATGAAGATAGCCGTTTACCAGGGCGAACGCGACCTGATTAAGGAAAATCGCAAACTTGCGGAGTTTGATTTGAAGGCTATTCCGTCAATGCCGGCTGGATTTCCCAAAGTAGACATTAACTTTTTACTGAACGCAGATGGGATCCTGAAAATCCAGGCGATAGAACTGCGTTCGGGCGTAAAACAAGAGGTGGAGGTTAAACCTACCTACGGCATTACCGACGACCAGGTAGAGCAAATGCTTTTGGACAGCATTACTCATGCAAAAGATGATGTTAGTCAGCGGATGCTAATAGAAGCGCGTGTTGAAGGGGAACAAATGGTTAAACAAGTTGAAGGCTTTTTGAGGAAGAACAGTGATTTTGTTTCGATAGCAGAAATAGCGGACACAACTAAATATATTGATAAATTGAACGCAGCGTTAACCAGCGGAGATAAAGATGGAATTCATAAAGCAATTGATGAGCTGAACGAGTTTACCCGTCCTTTTGCTGAGCGGTTAATGGACCAGGCGATTAGTCATGCGATGAAGGGGAAGAGTATAGAATAGATATATTTCAAACAATAAACCGCGTTTTTTGTCATTCTGAGCGAGAGCGAAGAATCTTCAGTAAGCGATATTGACAGCGGACAGGTATAACGGCGACTTTTTTTGCTGCAAACCTGTCGATTATAGAAGATCCTTCGCTCTCGCTCAGGATGACAATCTAATTTTTAATATTAAATACCATTTTATAAATCACCTATTTTGAAAAATACCAAACTGGTCCTGCTCTTATTCGCCGCTACCGGCTTACTAAGTTTTACGAAAGCGTCAGCATCAAAAATTAGCTACTATAAATTTACCGATACAACCCTTAAGCCTCTTGACACTGCGCTATATGATTCACTAATGCTTAAACTGGCAAATGGGGATAAAACCCGCAAATGGCCGGTTAAAACCAAGGCCTATCCCCTGCCCGGTGCAATTTTACCTTTTTACAGAATTGTAGCTTATTACGGCAATATGTATTCAAAAAATATGGGCGTATTGGGGCAATATCCGCCCAAAATAATGCTGACTAAATTAAAGACTGAAGTAAAGAACTGGGAGAAGGCAGATACAAGCACACCTGTTAAGCCTGCCCTGCATTATATCTGTGTTACCGCACAAGCCGATGCCGGCAGAAACGGGCTTCATAATTTAAGGATGCCATTTAAACAGATAGACAGCGTGCTCAGCATGGCAGCATCTATTGATGCATTGGTGTTTTTAGACCTTCAGGTAGGTTTCAGTACCGTTCAAAAAGAAATTCCATTGCTGGAGAAATATTTAAAAATGCCGAATGTTCATTTGGGCATCGACCCGGAATTTTCCATGAAGGAGGGCAGTATCCCCGGGAAGCGTATCGGCACCTTTGATGCGGACGATATCAATTATACTACGCAGTACCTTGCGTCGCTGGTAAAAAAATACAACCTGCCGCCTAAGATCTTTATTGTACACCGTTTCACTAAAAAAATGGTGACCAATTACCAAAACATCAAACTACGTCCTGAAATCCAATTTGTAATGGACATGGACGGCTGGGGCGGCCCCGATCTTAAAAAGGGAACCTACAAATACTTCATTTCCGGCGAGCCCGTACAATTTACCGGCTTCAAGCTGTTCTATAAAAATGACATTAAAAATGCCCCCAAGCGAATGCTGACCATGAAGGAGATTTTGGATTTGAAGCCGGCGCCAA
Organism: Bacteroidota bacterium; assembly: GCA_030775685.1. Classification (GTDB taxonomy): domain Bacteria; phylum Bacteroidota; class Bacteroidia; order Sphingobacteriales; family Sphingobacteriaceae; genus Mucilaginibacter. The sequence goes on along the minus strand of JALYIP010000031.1, from coordinate 161,123 downwards.
TTTATATACAATACCAGTAAGATTACATTTTTCAGAACAATATTATTTTTCTTAATTGCAATGTTATGCCTACTTTAACATTCAATGATTAGATTTTCAGTTTTCCTTTTGATATTGCTTTCCCATTCTGTATTTGGCCAAGGTAATGGTTTATATGGGTTTCGTTCTCAAAGTGGAAAATATGGTTTTATCGATCAACATGGTAAAATTAGAATCCAACCTGTTTTTCTGATCGTTAACGATTTCAATGATGGGCGTTGTTTTGTCTCAAGAGAAACGAGCACCAAAGGTTACAAATGGATATGTATCGATACTCTTGGAAATGAAGTATTCAATATTCAGGATGATTTTCCTGAAACAACATTTAACGAAGGGTTCGCCAGGATATCTAATTTTTCTACCCAATGGTTTATTGATAAGATAGGTAATAGAGTTTTTAACAAATCGTTTAAAGATGGCCGTGGCAACTTCAGCAATGGCTTCGCTATCGTCAGTGACGAAAAATTTCAAAACTATTATTATATAAATAAAACGGGCGAAAAAGTTATTTTTTTACCCCACGGAGATATTCATGTGTTTGATAAAGGATTAGCAATCGTCTGGAACGAAGAGTTTAAATTGATTGATACCTTAGGTAAACAGATCGGCGGAAAATATGAATTAATAGGAGGCTGGAACGAGGGATTAATAAAAGCAAAAAAAGATAACAGGTGGGGATTTATTAATACAAAAGGAATTACCATTATAGATTTTAAATATACTGAGACAGATTTTGACAAAAACGATAGTGCTAAAAAAATACCACTTTCAAATCTCAAAAATATCAGCCTTTTTCATGAAGGATTAGCAATATTTCAAAAAGACAGTTTGTGGGGCGTAATTAATAACAAGAACGAGGTGATTATCAAGCCTGCGTTTAAGAAATTAAGCACTTTTTCTGAAGGGTTAGCGGCAGCAAGTTTAGATGGAGAAAAATTTGGATTTATTGATACGGCGGGGATTTTTTTAATAAAACCTCAATTTTATTTGGCAGACAGTTTTAAAAATGGTGTTTGCGCCGTGAAATTAAACAAGACCCGTTTTGAAATTGCAAATGATTACCATTTAGACGCAATAATTAATAGCAAGGGCGAAATATTAAATCAGCTTGAAATGCATTGCTATATGGGGTTCCGGGGAGCTTTAATTCAATATTATGGTGGCTTTCACTTTTCCGGAGGAGTTTTCTATTTAGACGAAAAAGGGAAAGTTGTTGTTCCTCATAACTAAACAAATTTTAAGGTCCCACAACAAAAAGGCGAAAGGCAGAAACATGTTCCACCTTTCGCCTTTTTAACTTTCAGACTTCAAACCTCTTTTATAAGTTGTTTATTGCGTCCTGTTCTTTTAGCGCGGCAATATTATTGGTATCGCTAAATTTGTCTGTTTGATTAGCAAAATCTTCCAAAATTGCAGCAATGGTATCCAGGTTGTCTGCTACGCGTTGGTGCATATCGGGCAGGTCTTTTTCAAGTCTCTTATCCCCTAATTCCATATTATCGACTTCAATTTTAGCAAGTTTTTGTATGATAGCCTGCTGGCTATTTTTTAAATCTTCCAGTTCATGGACAATCTTTTCCATTAATCCGAATTTCTTTAACTTATCCATAGTGTTGTGTTTTTTATTTATATGGATATAACCTGTTTTGTAAGAAATTGTTTGAAAGTTTGGATTTGTAATTTATAACTAATAACTTAGTTATATGAAAAGCATATTATTACCCTTTCTTGTATTTCTTTCGGTTGTTTCGGCATTTGCGCAGGAAACCAGTAAAATTGATGATGCCCAATTGATGGAATATTTCCAGGGTCAACGTTATAACGATGCCTTTAAATATCTTCAAAAAAACTTCCCGGAACCTATAACAGATTTAAAGGTTCTATCAAGATTAGCTTATGCATCACAAATGGCCAATGATCTGCCTGATGCAGAAAGTTATTACCAGCGGGCTTATGCTATAGATACTACCAATCAAACCATCCTGTTCAATATGGCGGGCATCAACTTACGCCGTGGTAATTTCCCCAAGGCGGAATTATATTATAAACAAATAGCCTCAAAAGACACCGGGAACTTCACCGTGTATAAACAATTAGCCTCTTTGTCCGAAAGAAAAAACGACACCGTTTCAATGATAGGCTATTACGAACAGGCCAACAAGATCAATCCAAATGATGTGGATGTAGCTACTTCATTAGCCGATGTTTACACCACTTTAAAACATTTCGACAAAGCGTTAGCCGTATTAAATAAGGCAGCAGTTGGCGATCCGGATAATGTCTTCATTTTATTAAGCACTGTAAAGCTTACCTACAGCGAAAGTAAGTGGGCTGAAACGGCCGAGACATGTAACCGCCTGATAAAGATGAGTGCCAGCAATGCCGAGATCCTGACCAAACTTGGTATTGCCTACTATAATTTAAAAAACTATGCTTGCGGCGCAGAAACATTCGCCAGCTTAAAAGGAATTGAACAAACCGAATATAGCTTCTACTATGCCGCGTTGTGTTATAAGGGGCTTAAAGACGAACCGCAATCTATCAATTTCATGAACCAGGCTATCTTCCAGGGAATCTCGTCAAACATTGCGACCTATTACGGTGAAATAGCCAACAGCGAGGGCAACTTAAATAAGTATAAAAAAGCTGCGATAGCCTATCAAAAGGCATTGCAGTTTAAGGAAACGCCCATAATTTATTACCTGCTGGCAAATCTATACGACACGAAGCTGAAGGATAAAAGAAACGCAGCTATCTATTATAAGAAGTTTTTGAACTCAAACCCGGTTGGAAAACAAATGGCTTATATACCTTATGTAAAGAGCAGGATTGATCAGCTTAAAAATTGAAATAAATGTTATTTTTATATTTATGGCAGTCAACCGCGATTTCGAACAAAGCATCCAGGTATATTTTCAAGATTTAATTGAAGAATTTAATCTTGAATTAATTAAACCATACGAAAGCAACGATATATTTTTGCTAAAAGGAGGAAAATGTGATATTCGATTTACTTACGATCGCGGAGAGACCGGGTGTGCTTTTATTCCAAAAACAAGCCAGCTATTTAATCCAAGCTATCGAGTGGATTTTGTTTACAAATTTCTCTATCCATTTGGAGGATTTTCAGATTTGGTGACATCCAATTATTATGATCCAAAAATCCAGTTATCATGGTATGCAAGTATAATCCAAAATGATCTAAAGAATGTCTTAAATGGCGACTTTAGCTGGCTAAACGATTATATTATAAAAGAAGATATGCACGGATATTTAACTGAATTAGCTTTATGTCTTGCTAGCAATCATCCCATTCATAAGAAATTTGTCAATGGCGATCCGACGTGGATGGCAGATGCTAAAAAATATGCCCTCGACAATAATTTTATTCATCTTTAGGTAATTCGAGCAGCTCTACAATGGTTACTGCTCTTATTAACGCTGCATCAGCCTTGCTACGTATTTACCTATAATATCAAACTCAAGGTTCACCACCGAGCCTTTTTTAACGTGCTGCAAATTTGTATGCTCGAAAGTATAGGGTATTATAGCAACTGAGAAACTATTGCTGTGAGAGTTAACAACGGTAAGGCTAATCCCGTTCACGCAGATAGAGCCTTTTTCAACCGTTATATTTCCGTTGGCGACGTCATATTCAAAGGTATATTCCCAGCTGCCGTCAAGCTCCTTAAAATCGATACAGGTTGCAGTTTGATCAACGTGCCCCTGCACAATGTGACCATCAAGGCGGGCATTCATTTGCATACAGCGTTCCAGGTTCACCAGGTCGCCGGCTTTTAAGTGGCCGAGATTTGTTTTGCTAAGTGTTTCTTCAATAGCGGTTACTGTGTGTTTGCCATCAGCTAACGCGATAACCGTTAAACAAACCCCGTTATGCGCAACCGACTGATCGATCTTAAGTTCAGCCGCAATTGATGATTCAACGGTGATGTGCAGGTTGCCCTGCTCATGTTGCAAATCAGTTATTATTCCTAAAGTTTCTATTATTCCTGTAAACATGAGGCCCCCTAACCCCCTAAAGGGGGAATTTTTGATTGGCGAATTTAAGAAGTTGGAGAACAATTTTTGTCACCAAACTGTGGTATTCTGGTATTTTAGCTCCCCTTTAGGGGCCGGGGGCGTACCCTTTATTTAAAATTACTGCTCAATTCCAACCGTTTATTCCTCAAATCCACGCCACCCTCAATTATCGATTTCAGGTTGGCCATATAAAAGGTCCACCCTATCTGGCATTGGATATACAGGTTCTTTGACGGATCAGCTTCTTCCGGGATATTGGCTTGGGTGAGTTCGACAATTGAAACACCGTTGCGGCTATAAATAAAAACGGTAACAATGCTGCCACCTGAAAAGGTAAACCTTATGGTATCTGTCCCATTAGCTTCCAACACCTGCCCTTTTTCAAAAGTGCTGTCATCATAACCATGCCAATACCATTCGTAAGTATCCTCGGTCATGATAAATTCATGCGGTTCACGCGTACGGCGGGGAACGGTGTAGAAATTAGCCTTACGCAAAAACCATTTCTCAATCCCCTCGGTTGTTGCCCACGCTTCGTAAAGACTTCTTACGTCTGTATTATAGTCGCCGGCTATCTTAAAGCTGGTCCATTTATTGTCGGTCATACGGGTAATATAGGTTTATTTAATTCAAAAATAATTATAATACTTATTGTGTTTGTTAACTTGCTGATAAATCTTAAAAAAATGTCCAGTCAAAGTGCAGGGATCTTATTATACCGGAAGGCAGGTAGCCAACTACAAATCTTCCTGGTGCATCCGGGTGGTCCATTCTTTAAAAACAAAGACCTTGGCGCATGGTCGATCCCCAAAGGTGAATTTTCAGATAATGAAGAACCACTGGCAGCAGCTAAACGCGAATTTGAAGAAGAAACGGGAAAAAAAGTTGATGGCGATTTTATCGAACTAAATCCTGTTAAATTAAAAAGCGGTAAAAAGGTTTACGCATGGGCTGTTGAGGGCGATATAAACCACGAAACAATCAGCAGCAATTTATTCGAAATGGAATGGCCACCAAAATCAGGCAAAAAACAGTCGTTTCCCGAGATTGACAGGGCAGGATGGTTTGAGGTTGATGAGGCGAAGTTGAAGATAAATGTGTCACAGGCTGCGTTTATTGAGGAGTTGACAGCGCTGGCCTAAACCTCCCGCCTGTTCTTAACCCAATTAGAAACCTCACCATCAGCTACTTCCGCAACCTTTAATCGTTGCTCACCTAACAGCTTCTCCATTACCAAGGCGGCAATCAGGGCCTCTTCTTTGGTGTCATTTTGCAACACGCCCGGCTCAAAGTATTTTTTTACAAAATGGGTATCAAAGTTACCTGACGTAAAAGCCTCATGCTGCATCACAAACTTGCCGAAGCCCAAAGTAGTGGTTATGCCTGTAATATGGTATTCGTCAATAGCGCGGATCATCCTTTCAATGGCCTCAATCCTGTCCTTTCCGTAAGTTACTAGTTTGGCTATCATCGGATCATAATAGATCGGGATTTCCATGCCCTGCTCAAAGCCATCATCCACCCTAACCCCTGGGCCCTTCGGAGTTATGTAGGTTTGCAGCGTGCCTATATCCGGCAGGAAATTATTGTCCGGGTCTTCTGCGTAAACACGTAGTTCGATAGCGTGCCCGTTAATTTTCAGGTCTTCCTGTTTAAAGCTGATGGCCTCTCCCCTTGCAATGCGGATTTGTTCCTTTACCAAATCAACACCGCTTATAAATTCCGTAACCGGGTGTTCAACCTGAAGGCGGGTGTTCATCTCCAAAAAATAGAAATTCAGCTGTTCATCCATAATGAACTCCACAGTGCCGGCCCCGGTATAATTTACCGACCGCGCTACATCAACTGCGCATTTTCCCATTTGCTCCCTTATTTCAGGAGTTAATACTGATGACGGCGCTTCCTCAATTACCTTTTGGTGCCTGCGCTGTACAGAGCAATCCCGTTCAAAAAGGTGCAATATATTACCGTGCGTATCGCCCAAAACCTGGATCTCAATATGCCTCGGCGATGAAACATACCGCTCAATAAATACCGAGCCATCGCCGAAGGCAGAAATCGCTTCGGATACTGCCAATTGCATTTGTTCTTCAAAATCAGCGGCGCTTTCTACTATCCTCATCCCCTTGCCACCGCCGCCGGCTGCTGCCTTTATCAGGATCGGGAAACCAACTTCAACGGCACGGAGTTTTGCTTCTGACACATCAGTAATAGCCTCCTCTGTACCAGGAACCATCGGAATATTATATTTTAATGCTGCAGCCTTTGCCGAGAGTTTGTTACCCATTATCTCCATGGCTTCCGGCGATGGACCGATCAATATCAAACCTGCTTCCCTTACCTGCCGGGCAAATGCTGCGTTCTCACTCAAAAACCCATACCCGGGGTGAATTGCCTCTGCGCCGGTCTTGCGACAGGCTGCAATTATCTTATCTCCTACCAAATACGACTGGCTTGATGGTGAGTCACCAATATGGACAGCTTCATCCGCATAACGTACGTGCAGTGCATTGCGGTCGGCATCCGAATAAACAGCTACAGTTTTAATACCCATTTCGCGCGCCGAACGCATTACCCTAAGTGCTATTTCGCCGCGGTTGGCTACAAGGATCTTTTGCATAATGGCAAATGTAATGGATTTGGGCAATACTACAGTGCGCACCATTATACAAACGAGTTGGTATTTTTTATAGAGATGCAACCCCTTACTTTTACAAGCGGTTAGGTATAGTAAACAGCGGGAGTGTATGTTATAACAGGTTTTTAAGTAAATATTAATTTACACTTTGATAAAAAATATTTAATTTGGATAACTATTATTCCATCTTTGAATTAAAAACCTGTTAATCACTAACTAATGCACGCCCGCTCAATTATTAAAATTGTGATATCGTTTTTCATTTGCGGGTGCATGTTATTTCCAAAATGGGCTTTATGTCAAAATGATTTTGAAAAGGCTTTGGCAAAAAAAGTGGACTCGTTGCTTGCACCGGAAAAAACAGGAAATAATGGGATGGAAAATCAGTTAATGCCTAATGATGCGCAGCAAAGTGCCACCATCCCAATGGGTTTTGGAGGGTTTGGCACCTATGCGTTTGGCAGCATTGCAGGTGTTTATAAACAGGTGTATCACGATAATGCAGACTTGATAGCATCTGGTGGTTTTTGTGTAGGCGATCCTATTAAAGCAGTAAATTTTGCTGCGGGTATTAATATGACCGATGTGCACCGGTTTCGCGATTTTTCGGCTAATTTTATGGTAAGCCGTTTTATCGCGAATGGCACCAGCGTTTCCGCAGGCGGATTGCAACTATTTGCCAATAAGCAGCAATCTGATGCACCGGGTAGTACTTTTTTTGTTGCCGTGAGTCATGCAGTACAAACACTGCCATCAGCAACTCAGGGCGCATCGAGGCTTACTTATACCTTTGGCATTGGCAACGGGCGCTTTTATAACAAAAGCTACGATGATATTGCAGCGGGCAGAGGCAGGTATGGTACCGCAGTGTTTGGCGGAATATCGTACGAGTGGATTGAGCATGTTAATTTGATTGGCGAATGGTCTGGGATGAATTTAGGCTTATCAATGGGAATAAGACCTTTTAAAAACCCGTTATCATTAGCTGTTGGCGCTATAAATTTATTACGTTACTCGGGCGATAAGCCGAGTTTACTATTTTCTATTGGATATCCACTTGCCTTGAGCCGGCAGGCAGAATAAGAAAAGGAATACCAGGCAGCTCATGCTGCCTTAAGTTAAAATATAAAAATGAAGAAAGTAATTTATGTTTTATTGCTCCTCGGTTTTATAGCTGTAAGCTTGACGGCCTCGGCGCAAAATGGAGATTTCTCGGACTGGAACGTCCCACCTCCTATGCCCCCGGGAAGAATGAACAAAACCATAACACCGGGCAAATTAAAGACAACTGTGGTTGTACCGGTAGTTGACCTCCCGTCATTCCCGTTACCAAAAACAGCTGGAGTAAAACTTGGTAAGCTAGCACCTGTTTCGTCTGAAATCCCTGAAGTGGCGATACCAAAGCAACCGGCATTTCCAACTACCCCAACATTGCTGGCAGAAATCCCTTTGCCGGATGTTCCTGAAGCACCGGGCTTATCGGGGCAGGCGCCGCAAGACAAAATTAACAACGACGTCATTGACATACCTGTACCGGAAGCGCCTGATATGCCAGATATGCCAAAGGCTCCGATTGTGACAAGCAGTTCTTCTGCCGCTCCGGTTGAAATTCCGGTAACACCCTTGTTGCCCACCCAGGTGGCTCCTGTGATGTCCACAGATTTTCCGTTTACCGATTGGCTCTTACCGCTGATACCGGTAAGTACAAATTTCAATTTTTTGTTGCCAGATAGTTCTGATAATGCTAACCCAAAACCGAAAGCCATTCAAAAGGCAAAAAGGCCGCCCCATCGAAGTAATTAGCCCGCCTGAATTTTTTGTTCAGCCGGGTTGATAGGCGTCCCCAAGGTTTATAACACAATCCTAACCAAAAGCATTAAAATGAAACTAGGTTTTACCATTATAAAAAGTCTTCTGATCCTATCCCTTCTGCTTATAATAAGTAAAAGCGATGCACAAACCGTGCACCGTGATTTTAGGTTTAAAAAGGGAGATGAATTTGAACGGCAACTGGCTGTAAAATCAAACTGTATAATGCAGCGCGGCAGCCAAAAGCTAAATATCAGCACTTACTCTGCAGTTACAAAAACATATAAGATCAATGATGTTGTTAACGGCAACGCCACAATTCACATCACATTTAATAAGGTTATTGATTCAATAAATGCGCTTGGCCGCAGTGTTAACTTTAACTCAGATAAAACGCCCGATCCAAATTCAGATATCCAGATGTCGTTGTATCAGTTGATTGGTAAGTCGGCCATAGTTTCAGCCGATTCAAAGGGCACTATATTAGCTGTAAAGAAACGTGAACCAGTTAGCGATACACTAATGGCATTTACCGGGATCCAGTCTGAAAATCTATCGCCCAATAACCAGCTTGAATTTTTGCTGGATTTTCCCGCAAGTCCGTTTCTTAAAAAGGGATATACCTGGACAGATATAAGCCCGGTAAACAACGTATACAATACAACCTATACCATTTATGCAGTAACCGGAAGGACCACCACTATAACTTATAAAAGTTCAATTTTAAAGGATGCCATGAACACCAGGATAAATGGAGTAATGCTGATTGACAACGATTCAGGAGTGGTGTTGAAAAGATCAATGCAAAGCGTTACAACGGGATATGAAGAAATAAAAGGAGTAATATACACTGTTATCCGCCGTAGTGCAAGCTCTGAAGTATGCTATAAAAAAACAAACTAATCATCCGCGGAAATTAAATAACCAAAAGCCAATCCAATTCTTCGATTATAACTTTTATTCCACAAAAATATTCCAGATTGTTGTAACCTATGACGTGCATTTTGCGTAAAAAAGACAACAATCAGCAAATTTTCCGTTTATGAACGTTTTTATTTTTTTTGTTAAATCACTTATGATCCTCGGTGCTGTCCTAATTGTCGGGGTATTATTCTTCAGTTACCTTAAATATTTAAAAAAGACCCGTTATCCCAACTGGAAATTTCCTGATTATGTAAGCGTTGGTTATGCCGAGTATTTGTATAACAAATACATTAAAAGGAGCATCAAATAGCTTCGGTCGAAGTCAAAATCAATTCCAGGAATTTAAGATCAAGCCAGCGGTTAAATTTAAATCCGACTTCCTTAAAGTGAGCCACCTCCACAAATCCAAATGATTGGTGGAGTTTTATACTTATATCGTTATCCGCGCTTATTCCTGCCAGCAACGCGTGAACATTTTTCTTCCGGGCAGCGTCAATTAATAATCGCAGCATTAGCTTGCTGATCCCTTTTCCCCGCTGAGTAGCCTTCACGTAAATAGAAAGTTCCGCAGTATATCTGTAACATGGCCAGGCCCTGAAATGTCCAAAACTGCAAAAGCCTGCTATTTCACTATCTATCACAGCAACAAATACCGGGAAATTATTACTTATCCTTTCCTGGTACCAGTCTTTCCGCATTTCGAGGGTGTGGGGCAGTTCGCTGTAAACTGAGGTGGTATTCAGGATAACCTCATTATAGATTTCAAGAATGGCAGGCAAGTCAACTTCCTGCGCATCTCTAATGCTTATGTTATTCATGATTATTATAAAGCAAAACACCCTTTAGTATTGCACTAAAGGGTGTTTATTATATTTTACTGTTTGTGATCGCCTTGAGGGGTCGGCGCTCCACCCGGAGCAGGCGCACCCGGAGGGGGACCACCTGGGCCTCTCCTACCCTCAGGAACCTTAACTTCGGGATGTGATTCACCACGGTGACAAGTGTAGCAATTTACACCGCTTTTCATCACCATTCCTAATGAATCCTTTTTAGCTCCAAAATATTTTTGATTTAGCTTGTTCATCATTTTGTACATTTTGCGGGCCATTTCTTTTTCGGGCTTGGCATCGCTCACAAAATCCATTTTCTTTTCTGCTTCATTACGCACGTGGCAAAAATTACAATGTACGCCCAATGAATGCGCCCACTCATCCATTACATTGTCCAATTGCTTGTCGGTAATGTTTTTAGGCAGTACTTTAAGATTTTTAAATTTATGTTCATCCTCTGGCTTCATAGATGTTAGTGCAACTACTGCTATTACAGAAGACAGACAAAGTGTTACTAAGATTTTTTTGTTGATAAGCATATTTGTCATGATTAAGTCATCTAAGGTAATTTATTTGTTTGAATGTTACAACAGTGAACTCATTTATAGCCGAATAGTTACACATCAAAAATATTTGTTAAAAAAAGTTAAAATACTTTGATATTTACGAATTAGTCGTAGATTTACGAAACAATCGTAAAAACATGGAGAAGTTATCAAAACAAGAGGAAGAAGCCATGCAGGCAGTATGGCAGTGCGGTAAAGGTTTTATTAAAGATTTTCTTGACCTGATGGAAGAGCCCAAACCGCCCTATACTACCCTTGCATCAACAATAAAAAACCTCGAGCGCAAGGATTTTGTAAAGGGTGAAAAACTGGGAAACTCATTCCGATATGCCCCGGTAATATTGGAAGAGGATTACAAGAAGAAGTTTATGAATGGCTTTGTAAGCGATTACTTCCAAAATTCATATAAGGACCTGGTGACCTTTTTCGCGAATGAGAAAAAGATCAGTGCCAATGAACTGAAGGAGATCATTAAACTTATTGAAAAACACTAAACCCTGATTGCCATGCCGGATCTTTTTATTTTCCTGTTAAAAGTAAACGCGGCGCTCCTATTATTTTGCGCCGGCTATTACCTGGTTTTAAGGCATCTTACCTTTTATACCCTAAACCGTATTTATCTGTTGACTGCAATTTTATTTGCTACTGTTTATCCCAAAATAAACCTCTCGGCGTTTGTAGAGCGCCATAAACAAATAGCAAAGCCTGTTGAAGGCATTATGCTAAGGTGGCAGGCTCCGGCCAAGGCTTTAATAAACCAAAGACCCGATTATTGGCTGTGGGTTGAGGTGGTTTTTTGGGCGGGTGTTATTCTATTGGCAGCAAGGCTTATGGTTCAGCTTTATTCGCTGTTTAAACTATACCGCAACTCAACAGCTGCTCAAATTTATAACCACAACGTGAGGATCATGAATACCGATAGCGGGCCCTTTTCCTTCTGGAAAAGCATTTACATTAACCCGGCAAATCATGAGCCGTCCGACTTGAGATCGATACTGCAGCATGAACAGATCCACGTAAGCGAATGGCATACATTGGATGTTTTGCTGGCCGAACTAAGTACCATATTTTATTGGTTTAACCCCGGTGTCTGGCTGATGAAAAAAGCAGTGAAAGAGAATATAGAATTTATAACAGATCGTAAAGTATTAAGAAACGGCGCCGACACCAAACAATATCAATACAGCTTAGTGAACGTAAGCCTTTCAGCAGCGCCACAAGGCATAGTAAACCACTTTAACATTTCAACGATTAAAAAAAGAATTATCATGATGAACGCAAAAAGATCTTCAAAGGTTAAGCTTACCCGTTATGCTTTTCTTGTGCCTGCTGTGGTTGCAATGCTACTGGTTTTTAGCATTTCGAAGGCAGCGCTGGTTAAAAAATCTATACGGAATATAAAAACGTCCTCGCTATCACTACTAATAACCAAAAGCATAAATCCGGTTATGATTATTAAGGCTAAAATAATCCCTAATGCTGGTGTTATCGCTAAAAAGAATAGAATTCAACAAAACTTAACAGTAAAGGTTACGGATACTATAAGAAAGGGAAAATTCTTTCTTAGCTCTAACAATGGCCTGGATTCGTCAAATATTGTAATAAATGGGGTAAAATCCTCAAAAACAGACCTCGACAATTTAAACCCGAATGATATTGATGCTATAAATATGGTATCCACAGGAATTGCTAACGATATTGTAGCAAAACTTGATAAGAGCCATGGAACAATATTTGTAACGACAAGAGGCTCGGAAGCTGGCGCTAAATTCAAAGAGAAACTGGATAAAATAACCAATAACGTTCATGGTATCAGCGGTACCGGTCATTCTTCTAGTAATTTAAACAGCGTTATCGTTGTCGGTCGTTCTTCAAACAACGCAGGCGGCGATTCAGATTATGACGGTCCTATGAAAGTTGAATCTTTTAATATAGCAAAAAGCGGCGCATCCAGTCCGGCCACTACACTAACTCTTCATAGCAATAACGTAAACGGTTCAGGCGTGATAATTTACAATAGCAAAATAAACAAAGACACTTCAGTAAAAGGCTATTCACTTCTAGTTGACACGTTTAAGAGATTGAAATATAACACGAAACTGTATAAAGCCAACGGCAACTCGTCAGGTCGCACCTATTCAAACTTTCAGACCTCATACTCATACTCAAACTCGCCAAATCATTTCAGCGTTGATCACATTGCCGATAAAATGATCATCATCAACGGCAAAATATCTACAACGGCCGATCTTAAAAAGATCTCGGCATTTGATATCGACAAAATGGTTTTAAAAACCGACCTGGAGACAAAGGAGCTTTATGGCGATAAAGCAAAGAATGGGATCGTATTTATAGTGACGAAAAAGTAGTTGAATGGTTGATTAGGTTAGATTGAGTTGATTAAGCAAAATCGTTATAATAAGATCAGTTAAAGTTATTTAAGCGAAACCTAATCAACTCAATCTAACCTAATTCAACTTAATCAATTCAATTATCCCAATCAACCAAACTAACTGGCTTCGGCCAGTTTTTCGTGTTCAAGAATATTTAGTAAAGCCTTTTCGGCAAGGTTTAATTCGGCAGAGCTTATATCCTTATCTTCATCAAGTTGTTTGATGTATTTAAAAATAGCGCCGTCTTCATAACTTTTTATCACGGTTGGATGAACGTAGTATTTTTTACAAACGGTGCGGGTATTACCTAAGTTGATAGCCACTTCGTCCAATACGCTTACTATTTTCTTTTTGCATTCGGTAATAGTATCAAACCCTCCGGCCGCCTTAAATGCATATAAAGCGCTTACGCTGCCTGCCCAGGTACGGAAATCTTTAGCAGTAAAATCTTCGCCCGTAATTTCTTTAAGGTAAGTATTCACGTCTCCCGAACCAATTGTGCAATGGTCGCCATCAGCGTTATAATATTGAAAAAGCTCTTTTCCCGGAATTTCGCGGCATTGTTTTACCAGCTTTGCAAGTTTCCTGCTTTGCAGTGATACTTTATGATGAACTCCTTTTTTGCCTTTGAATTCAAAGTTCAATGTCGATCCTTCAATTTTAACATGCCTATTCATTAGCGTAGTTAAACCGAATGAACCATACAACTTTTTATAGGACTCATTACCCACCCTGATACTAGTGAGTTCCATCAACCGCACCACAAGGGCTACTATTTTATCATGATCCAGGTTATGTCGGGTCAAGTCTTTATCAACCTGTTTTCTGATAGCAGGCAGGTATTCGGCAAATGTTTGTAAGCGGTGGTATTTGGATTGGTTGCGGATCTTGTTCCAGTCAGGATGATAACGGTATTGCTTTCTGCCTGCTGCATCAGTGCCTGTAAACTGCAGGTGCCCATTATAATACGGTGAGATCCAGACATTCGTATACGCAGGAGGGATAACGAGTTTATTGAACCGGTTGATTAACTCCTTATCCTTAACAAGCTCACCTTTTGCATCATAATAGCTCCACCCCTTGCCGGCTTTTTTACGGGTATAGCCGGGCGTAGAATCAGATACATAACGCAAACCCACAGCCTTCGCTGTTATTTTGGGGTCGCGTCCTATTTTTTCAAGTTTGCTCAATAATCGGTTCATGGAATATACTACAAGCACAGGAAAGATAAGTTTGTTAAGTTTAAAGAAATAAATAGCCTCCCCCATGTACTTTGCCCTTTCTCTGTTAACTCTGTGGATACTTTCTCTGCTGTCTCACAAAGCATTTACCTACTTTTGACCGTTTGCTGACTTTTCCTAAACAATAATCGCTCAATTTTACTTTTATAAACAAACCATCAAACTTATGAAATTCAATTTTTTAGGAAACACCGGCCTGGTGGTATCCGAGTTATGTTTTGGCACCATGACCTTCGGCGGCAAGGGCTATTGGGAGGCAATCGGGACTGCACAACAACAGGAGGTGAACGACCTGATGAAAGTTGTGGTAGATTCAGGCATTAACTTCATAGACACAGCTAACGTTTACTCTTTCGGCGAATCAGAAAAACTATTAGGTCAATCCATCAAAGATCTTGGTTTAAACCGTAATAACCTGGTAATCGCAACCAAGGTTCGCGGTCGCATGGGCGAAGGCGTAAATGATATGGGGCTTTCGCGCTATCATATTTTCCAATCGGTTGATGCCAGTTTGCAACGTTTACAGGTTGATCATATTGACATACTTTACGTTCACGGCATCGATCCAAAGACTTCAGTAGAGGAAACCGTGCGCGCACTAAATGACGTGGTACAAACCGGCAAAGTGCGTTACATTGCTATTTGCAACTGGCCTGCCTGGATAGTAATGAAGGCCATTGCCATAACCGAAAAACATGGCTGGAACAAATTCATGGGCTTGCAATATTTTTACTCCTTAGCATCGCGTGACATTGAAAGGGAGCTACTGCCGCTCGCCCATGATCAAAACATAGGTGTAATGCCGTGGAGCCCGCTTGCCGGCGGCTTTCTTGGCGGCAAGTATGGTCGTAATGCAGGAAACGCAGCGGGCAGCCGCCGCGACACCTTTGATTTCCCGCCGATTAATAAGGAAAAAACCTACGATATAATTGATGTGGCTACCGAAGTAGGTAAACAGCATGGCGTATCAATAGCCGAAGTGTCATTAGCGTGGGTTCGCCAGCAAAAGGGCATAACCAGCACCATCATCGGTGCAAAAAGCATCGATCAGTTGAATGCCAACATCAAATCAACCGAACTGGTTTTATCGGCAGATGATCTGAAAAAGCTTGATGAAGTAAGCGCTTTAGCAAGAGAATACCCCGCCTGGATGGTTGAACGGCAATCTGCAGACCGGGAGATAAAATAAGTCCGAAAGTTAATCGCCTTAAAAGCTGTTTCTTTCGGACTTCCGGACTTTACTGACTTTCGGGCTATATGCTCTTCAATACATCCACTACATACTCCACCTGTTCAGGATGCACATCCAAATGCAGCACAAAGCGGATCCGGTATTTATCGGTCGACATGGCTTTGATGCCGTTTTCTTCCAGTTTTTGTAGGATTACGCTTGCGGGTTCCACTGTATCAAATAAAACAATGTTGGTTTCCTGTGGTAAAACATTTGCTACCCAACCGCAATTAGCTAATTCCCCCGCAAGAATTTGCGCGTGAGAGTGGTCTATTTTTAACCGCTCTATATGATGATCGAGCGCATAGATGCCGGCGGCAGCTAAAAAGCCAGCCTGGCGCATACCGCCGCCAAAAACCTTACGGACGCGTCGGGCATATTTTATTGTGGCCTTATCGGCCAAAAGTACCGACCCAACCGGTGCCCCCAAACCTTTTGAAAGGCAAACGGAGATCCCGTCGAAATATTTACCATAATCAACAGCAGCATCGCCTGTATGAGCGAGTGCGTTAAAAATCCGCGCACCGTCCAAGTGCAGCTTTAAACCTTTGCTTTTGCACAATTCAGCAATTGGCTTTATTTGCTCTAAGGTATAGCAGCTTCCACCGCCTTTATTTACAGTATTCTCCAGCACAACCAGGGTGCTATGAGGATAATGAATGTTCTCGGCGTTAATTTCCGGCTCAATCATTTCGGCAGTAATTATGCCGCGATAGCCGTTTAGTAAACGCGTTGATACGGCTGAATTGAAAGCTATTCCACCACCTTCATAACGATAAACGTGCGCGGTTTGGTCGGCAATCAACTCCTCCATTGGGTTTGTGAAGCATTTAATGGCAATTTGGTTGGTCATGGTTCCCGACGGGCAAAAAATGCCGGCTTCCATCCCAAAAATGGCGGCAGTCTTTGCTTCCAGTTCGTTTACGGTTTCGTCCTCGCCAAAAACATCATCGCCAACTTTTGCATTAAACATGGCTTCCAGCATGCCGGGGGTGGGCTTTGTAACAGTATCGCTTCTTAGATCAACAATCATCATATTAAATGTGGTAAAATTACGTTATTTGTGTTTTAGTAATTATGCGCCCAATTTTAATCATTTTATTTTTTATGCTGATGATTATATCAGCAAAATCACAATCCGGCAAATGGTTGCCAGGCCGGTTTACCGATGTGAAGGGTAATACTGAGACCGGTTTTATTCGGGTTAATCCATCGGCTAAAGGACCGGTAAAGGATGAGGGTTTTATTGAGTTTAAGGATAATAATAAAACCGAACCATTTAAACTAAGCGCCAGCGATCTGAAATCGTTTGTGGTTGGCAGGGATAGCTTTGTAGTTGCCCATGCCCCTAATAATGAAGTTTGGGCAAAAAAGGAGCTTGATTTTGTAAAGGTAGCGCTCAATGAAGATGTTAAGCTATACATGGCCGGCGGCGGTGGCAAAGGTGGTGGCGGGCGTGGATTTGGAATTTCTCCCGATTTAGGTGTAGGCGTTGGCGCCGGTACCGGCGGTTATGGCAGCGGAGTTGGCGCTGGCGTTTCCATTCCCATCTTCGGTGGCGGGGGTGGCAGTGGCAGCGTTGAGAAAACCGCCTATTATTATGGCGAAAATACTGCCCAGATGAAGCGTATCACCAACGAAAACTTTGAAGACGTAATGAGCGATATCATGGGCGATTACCCCGAAGTTGTTGATAAGATCCACGCCAAAGTTTATATGCTGGCCAATATCGACAGGCTGATTGTTTATTATAAGCAGGTGAAGAAGAGTCAATAGTCCATGGACCATAGTCGATAGTTAAGAATGAGACAACAATGGTCTATGGACTATCGACCATAGCCTTCCCTAAAGTCCCTGAGCTATCACAAACCCACTGGCCCAGGCCCATTGAAAATTGTAGCCGCCAAGCCAACCGGTAACATCCACACATTCGCCGCCATAATATAGTCCCGGCATTTTTTTAACTTCAAGCGTTTTGGATGAAAGCTCATCTGTTGACACCCCACCGCGCATTACCTCGGCTTTATCGTAGCCCTTATCCCCTGCCGGTTTTACCTTAAATTCATGGATTAATTGGCTGATTGAGTCAATATCGGGCTTACTTAGTGATGCCAAGTTTTTATCCACGGGCAGTTTATCGCTCAGTGCTTCGGCAAATTTGCGGGTAAAGAGGTTAGCCAAATAAGCCAGCAACATCTTTTTGCCATTTGCTTCCCGCTCCTGCCGGATCAACTGAACAATATTTTGATTGGGCAGCAGGTCGATGTAAATATATTCCCCGGGCCGCCAGTAGGACGAGATTTGTAATATTGCCGGACCGCTCAAGCCCCAATGGGTAAACAGGATATTTTCTTCAAAGCTGATCCTGTCATTCCAAACGAGACAGAAAATAGAATTGCCGGAGAGTTGTTCGTACCACGGCTGATCTTTCCCCGTTATGGTGAGCGGTACTAAAGCAGGTGCTGTATCGTTGATTTTAAGATCAAATTTTCGGGCGATCCGCAGTCCAAAATCTGTTGCGCCCATTTTAGGGATCGGTAGGCCACCTGATGCAATTACAACCTTGGGTGCAAACAAAGTTTGTTTCTTCCCATTCCGTTCAAAGGAGACATGATAGCCGTTATCAGCTTGTTCAACCCCATCAACAAAGGTATCACACCAGATCTCCTGCCCTAAATCATCGCAAAGCGAGGTAAAAACGTTTACAACATCCTTTGCTTTATCGCTTTCAGGAAAAAGCTGTCCAAGCGTTTTCTCCTTCCCGATAATCCCATAAGTTTCAAAAAAGCTAATGGTATCCTCAACCGTCCATTGCGACAGGGTTGATTTGCTAAAATGCTCATTTTCCGATATAAACTGCTGGGCAGAGGCATAGATGTTAGTATAATTACACCGCCCGCCGCCGCTGATCAAAATCTTAGCGCCCACCTTGTCGTTCTTCTCCAGCACCAGCGTCCGTTTGCCTAAAAAGCCGGCTTGCACCGCGCACATTAATCCGCAGGCGCCGCCGCCAATAATTATAGCGTCAAAATCTGTTTGTTTTGTTAAATTTGCTGTCATGGCTGAAGTGTCGCAAATATCAGAATTTGGAAAGATACTTATCTTCCTAATTACAGGAATAATAATGGTGTGTGTAGCTTTTGGTATAAATAAGCTGCTGGCTCCGCATAAACCTAATCCTGAAAAGCTTACTTCGTACGAATGCGGCGAAGAAACTACCGGCAACGCGTGGTTACCATTTAACTCCCGTTTTTATGTTATAGCGCTGGTTTTCTTGCTGTTCGACGTAGAAATGGTTTTTATTTTCCCATGGGCAACAGTTTTTGGCAGCCATGAGATAAACAATATTGAGCCGCGCTGGGGGTGGCTGGCATTAACAGAAATGTTTGTATTTCTTGGGATCCTGATCCTTGGCCTGGCCTATGTGTGGGTAAAAGGCGACCTCGACTGGATAAAACCCAAGCCAATTATCCCGACAACTGATACGTTTATCCCGGCATCTTTATATGAAAAGCTTAATTTGGAGCAAAGTAATTATAAAGTGAAAGCGTTTTCGTTTGAACACCAGGTATCCGAAGCTGAAACTACTTCAACACTTACAACTTCTACAACCACTGCAACTCCTATAAAGAAACCCATGTTTAAACCCACCTTTAAAAAACCAGGCAATGAGCAGTGATTTGACGAGTGAAAACGGCGGTGTGGTGATCACCAAAATGAACGACCTGCTTAACTGGGCGCGTTTATCATCTTTATGGCCCCTGAGTTTTGGAATAGCGTGCTGTGCAATCGAGTTTATGGGTGCCTTTGCCTCTACGTATGATCTTGACCGTTACGGTGTGTTCCCGCGCCCCTCTGCGCGCCAGGCGGATGTGATCATCATAGCAGGGACAGTCACCTTTAAAATGGCGGAACGCATTAAACGCCTATATGAGCAAATGCCTGAGCCAAAGTATGTGATCTCAATGGGTTCCTGCTCCAATTGCGGCGGGCCTTACTGGCAGCATGGCTATCATGTTGTTAAAGGTGTCGACAGGGTGATTCCCGTTGATGTTTATGTACAAGGTTGCCCGCCAAGGCCGGAAGCGTTAATAGGCGCTATTTTAGAACTGCAGAAAAAGATTGAGGGTGAGATGTTGGGCGGCGTTCGAAAGTCGGAAAAGACCGAAAGCTCTAAAGCGGAAGAAATCGTATAGAGAGATTTGAAATCTGCAATCATATCCCTGTATACCACGACCACCCATTAGAAATATCCGGCCCGGCATCAACAAACTTATCAGTTACTACAATACGCTGCAGGTATTTCACATTTTTGTAGCCAATTTGTGTCTCTACCCGCAGGCGAACGGGCGCTCCGTTACGCGCTGGAAGGGTTTCGCCGTTCATGGTATGCGCCAGGATAGTTTGTGGGTGAAAAGCGTCTAACATATCAATGCTCTCGCCATAATTATCAAATCCATAAAAACACACAAACCTGGCAGCAGGTAAAATGCCAGCGTGCTGTAACAAGGCAGCCAACGGTACACCGGTCCATTCTGCAATGGCACTCCAGCCTTCCTCGCAGGTATGACGGGTAATTTGTGTGCGCTCTCCAAGTTTCTTAAGATCATTCATCGAATATTTGCCCGGCCTGGCCACGCTGCCCTCAACAGAAAGCGTCCAGTCTTTAAAGTTATTGCGTTGCAGTTCCTGGTATACTTTGCTGTAGGCGGCTTTGCTTACCGGGTCGGCAGGGTCGCCTATATCGGTAACAGGGAAGGAAGTTATATCGCTTTTTTGGTACTCCATTGCCAATGCCCGCTGAGATAGAAGGCCCCGCTGGGCCATATATGTCAGGTTATCCCCCATTCGCAGTATATTACCATAAGTTGGGAGTGCCTTTTTTAAACATCCTGAAAGAAGCAGCGCACCCGCAGAGGTAATCCCTGCGAAAATGGCCCTGCGCCTGGTCATTCCTTTTTTTTCCTTCATTGTTATTTTCCAAAAGTAATTGCCAGTATATTTTGTTTAAAGCCCGACCTAACTACCATTACCACATGCGCCAACAGGAACAGTAACAACGCGGTGGCTGAAAAAAAATGGATGGTGCGCGCAGATTGATGGCCAAAAAATATTTTAAGCAGGAATGGATACGATGCAGTAATGGCGGGCGACATGGTGAAGCCGGTTAAGATCACAACAGGGAATAGAAAAAATATTACCGCCAGGTAGGTAATCTTTTGCAGTAGCCCGTACTTACCCCCGGTATACAACTGTTTTCGGAAGTGGCTGGCGAAATCGTGCCAGAAGAGCTTAAAACTAAACTCTTTTTTGCGTGGCACCAAATTACTTCGGAAATGACCGCTGAAAAACCCAAAGATCAAATAGATCAGCCCGGTTATCACTAAAAACCATGCTGCCAGGAAGTGGGTGCTGCGTCCCCAGCCATTCTGATTAAAAATATCGTAAGTGCGTACCGCGCTTATCTGCGATCCGGTTAAATGTTTAAATTGGTTTTGTTTTTCCCAGCCGCCGTGCTGGTAGTTACGGCTGATGGGCAGTTCGAACAACGCCGGGGTAAGATCATTGCCAGCCTTTCCCCAATACAGCCGTGGATGCGACATCAGGATCACATAACCGCTAACGGTGAGCGCGAGGAAACTTAAAGTGATGATAAAATGCGCGCCTTTAACCCAGCGCTTGTGCTGAACTTCTCCCATTTATACCTTTAAAACCAGCTCATTTTCAACACACTATCTATTAGTGCTTTAATGGCAGGCATAAAGATAAAATAAAATTTTAAATTAAAAGTTAGCTATTTACTCCTGGTGATTTAAGGAATTAGGTCAAACCTAAACATGAATTTAGCATTTAATAATTAAAATCCCAACCCACCATAATTATGAAATCTAAACGGTATATTTAGTCATCTAAAACTAAATATGGAAGATGAGTACCCGCCACTGATTGTTCGCCTGCAATCTATGTTCATTGATACGGTAATTATTATCGGATGCATGGTTATTTTCTCGGTGGTGCTGGATCATTTCCCAGGTGCGCCCGACTGGCTGAGGATCGCGCTTTTTTTAGCTGTGTTTATTTTTTATGAGCCATTTTGTTTGACTTTTGGCTTCACTATTGGCAATTATATTAAGGGAATCCGCGTTAAAAAATTTGCTGATACCAATAGCAGGATAAGTTTTTTCCATGCAGTAATCAGGTATATCGTGAAGGTACTTTTGGGGTGGATCTCCTTTTTAACCATACACAGCAATCCCTCAAGAAGGGCGATACACGATCTGGCCTCGGGAAGTGTAATGATAAATCATAAAAAAAAACAGGTTTGATCAGCCAAAGAACATCACATTAATAACTATCGGAATGATTGCTATTCCCAAAGAGTATAGTACATACTTGCGGTATAATTTACCGCAAGTATGGTGATATTTCTTTAACACTTCGTTATACCGGTCGTTATTAAAAATCACCAGGTAGTTCAACAACACGAAGGGAATAATAAAAGTGATAACCACCGAGATAAAGGAATTTAAAGGATGTGCGTTAAAAACATTAACAGGCATATACAGTAATAAATTACGGTCCACTATTACCCGCATCCAATAAAAAAATGTAAACAAATTGATGCCCATAATTAAGGATAAAGGTATCAGTGTGTACAGTTTCCAGCTCGTTTGTTCGGTCTTTTTTGCCTTTTGCGATATGATGGCATCAGCCCAGATTCTATAATATAAAGTCATCTCTTTTTGTTTATGTGTTTATAACAAGCACGATGCCAAAATCAACGTATAATATCCACTAAAAACTAAGGCCCGGCATGTTTCCATACCGGACCTTAATCAATAGCGGTTAGTCTTATTTAGACATTAATACACCGTTAACGCCATCGATAATCCCGTTTGTTGCAGGCGTATCAAATGAAGTTATTTCGGCGGTATTGCCCTGCGCATCTTTCAACTGCACCTTTTTATTTACTACGGCAATAGTTATGGTTTGGCCGTCAACCGTTTTTAGCGTAGCAGTGCGGCTTGCGTTGGTTAAAGCCTTTATAATGCCGGCCTTATCATATTTACCAACTACAACATGCGCTTTTACCAAAGCTCCCAACTTAATAGGATCCTTCATTAAGCTATCCAACCTTGTTTTTGGGATCGCGCTGAATGCAGCGTTATCCGGTGCGAACAACGTGTACGGACCGGCTCCTTTTAAGGTAGCGTCCGCATTTGCGGCCTTTACTGCGCTTGTTAAAGTCGACAGATCAGCAACATTTGCAATGGTAGCCTGTAAATCCTTTACAGAATCGGCCTTGGCTGCAGCGGGCTGCGGCGTAGCCGGCTGTGTTGTAGGTGAGGGCGTCTGAGTTGGGTTCGGCACCGGCTGCGTCGGCGTTGGCTGAGTTGGGGTCGGTGCTGGAGTCGGCTGCGTTGGCGTTGGTGTTGGCTGCGGCTGCGTTTGCGCAAACACGTTATTTGTTAACAGTCCTATTGATAAGCCTGCGGCTAAAATTAAAATTGATTTTTTCATGGTTCCTTTTGTTTCTTTAACAGTTATAATTAGCAATCAATAAGTGTTGGTTATAATTTTTTCCTTGCACTTAATTAATTTGCACTTTTATAACTTCCAATTATGCCTTATGGTTTTAAAGAAATAAAAAAAGCTTTACAATTATCTATCTTACAGTAAGTTATATTGAAACTTATTTTTGTCGCAACATCAAAAAGCACATAGTGCCGTAATAATTTACAATCTCATTTGAGAAAATTATCTACTTTTAAATTTTCTAAGCTATATCGATGCCGAAAAAAGAAATTGTTCCCAAAAAAGACGTGCCTCAAAAAAAAGAAAAGATCTTTTTGAATATTTTATGGATAGGTTTTGTAGTAGGGACGCTTGACGGTATCGGCACCATACTATCGGCGTATAAAGCTGGTCCGGTTATTATTTTCCAGTTTATTGCCAGCGGCGCCTTTGGAAAAGCCACCTTTAAAGGCGGCATGCCCATGTTTTGGTGGGGTGTTTGGTTCCATTATTTTATTGCCTATTCGTTTACTGCAGTATTTTATGTCGCTTACCCCTCCTTTTATAAATTCTTCCGGAACAAATACCTTATCGGTCTTGAATATGGTATCATTACCTGGATAGTGATGAATTTCATAGTAGTTCCAACAAGTAAAATAGGCTTTCATCCCATCAAGAATGTGCTGCCGATATTGATCGGCATAAGTATCCTGATCATTTGTGTGGGAATGCCGATAGCCCTGATAGCGGATTTTATCAGGAGAAAAAGACTGATGACTCAGTGATTTGAGCTCATTCGAGGCTCAATCAATTGTCTGCTTTTTGACATTCAGATTAATACTCTGTGATCCCGGCTAAACAATTCTGAATTTGTTTTTCTTAATTTTGTCACCTGCTATGAACGGACTACCAAAAAATCTCTTCAAAACACTTATCATTTCAATTGTACTGTCAATTGCGGCAAATTGCATCTATTACGCAGTTTCGCAAAAAGGAGCCCCGCATGACTATGCACATGTAGTTCCACCTATAATTTCCGGGGCGTTCCTTCTTAATTTGATTTTAGGAATAATGGCTGTTCCGTCGTTGTTTCTAACAAATGCCGCGTATTGGAAAAACATCTCCGTTAGGTTACTGCTTTACTTCTCAGGCCCGCTCCTATTTCTTGTTACTGTGCTTTATATGCGGTTACAACCTGCAGTTGCAATATTTTACCTTTCAACAGGCATTATATTTATATTAGTGCACACGTTTTTTTATTTTAGGCTGATAAGAAGAAAAGTATAATTTTAGGCAGATGTATCTTAACATGCCGCTTTTTTGAAAGATTTAGGCTAAACTTGCATCATTAAATGAAAGCATTTTACGGAGACCTTAAACTCGGAATTTTAGGCGGCGGCCAATTGGGGCGCATGCTGATCCAACAGGCTATAAATTATAACGTTACGGTAAAGGTTCTTGATCCTGACCGAGAAGCCCCCTGCCGCAAATTGTGCGATGAATTTATTGTCGGCTCCCTGGGCGATTACGAAACTGTTTACAACTTCGGCAAAAAAGTCGACCTGTTAACTATCGAAATTGAAAAGGTAAATGTTGACGCGCTGGAGCAGCTGGAAAAGGAAGGCGTAATGGTTTACCCGCAGCCACGTATCATCCGCCTGATCCAGGATAAAGGCTTGCAAAAACAATTCTTTAAGGAAAATGACATTCCAACTGCCCCCTTCCAGGTTATTTCATCGCCCCAGCAGCTGAAGGAAAGCCATATCTCCTTTCCTTACATACAAAAATTAAGACGCGATGGTTACGACGGTAAGGGCGTTTACAAAGTTATCGATGAATCGTATCTCACCGGTGCGTTCACTGAGCCGAGCCTGATAGAAAAGTGGATTGATTTTGAAAAGGAAATAGGCATCATAGTAGCACGTAATGAAGGCGGCGAGGTAAAAACGTTCCCGTTGGTGGAAATGGAGTTTAACCCGCAGGCCAACCTTGTAGAATTTTTGATCTCCCCATCTACCCTGCCCTTTGAAATTCAGCAGGATGCTGCACAAATAGCTGTTAAAATAGCAGAAGACCTAAAGATAGTAGGCTTGCTGGCTGTCGAAATGTTTTTAGACAAGCATGGCAAAATATTGGTTAATGAACTTGCCCCCCGCCCCCATAACAGCGGGCACCAAAGCATTGAGGGTAATGTTGTTTCACAATTTGAGCAGCATTTAAGAGCCATATTTAACCAACCGCTGGGAGATACCGCATGTTTAAATAATGCCATCATGGTGAACATTTTAGGCGAGGCCGGATACGAGGGCCCTGCCGTTTACGAAGGCATTGAAAAGGTATTGAAATGCCCCGGTGTTTATGTACATTTATATGGTAAAGCCCTAACGAAGCCATTCCGCAAAATGGGACATGTTACTATTGTAGATGCAGATAGAGAAAAGGCTATAGAGAAAGCAAGATTTGTGCAGGAGACGTTGAAAGTGATCAGTTAATCTAATCTGCTGGGATGAAAAAGATCGTATTAAGTTTTCTTACAACTTTTTTTTTATTCAACGCCTATTGCCAGCAAGGCATAAAGCAGGATCTTAATCATGTCGCTACTATTACCTTCCCTGATACGCCAAAATTCCAGCAACTTAAAGTTGGGGCCATCTATACAGTTTTCACTAACCACAAACTTTATATTGCCCAGGCAGCCCCCGTACAAAAAAACCTGAAGGACCTGCTAACAAGACATTTAGACGACAGCATTTATCAAGGGGCAATAACTGGCTCACTAAAGCAAGCAAAAGGAAAACTTATTTATAAAAAAAAAATAACAGCGCACGGTTTAACCGGAATTGAATTTTGTTATACTTCCCCAATAGGCATGGTAAATTATTACCGATATCACCAGGCATTTTATTTCAATAGCACGCTTGTTCTTTATGGATATTGGGCGCCCGACTCCTTGAAGTCAGATGATAAGGGTTTGAGAGATTTTTTTGGTACTTTTAAAGTGACCATTAAAGACAGTGAAATAAGACAGGGCAACGCGAGGGACCTTGGTTTCAAAACCGGAAAGATTATAGGAACATTATTGTTTATTGCTGTAATTATTGCAATTGGATTTGGTATAGTATTTATTATAAAAAAAATAACCTATAAATAATTAATGAACGAATCACCCAAAGTCGCCATAATAATGGGCAGCAAGTCTGACCTTAACGTAATGCAGGATGCTGCCGATGTGTTAAAGGAATTAGGCGTTGAATACGAAATAACCGTCGTATCAGCCCACCGCACACCCGACCGCATGTTCACCTATGCCCGTGAAGCAGCTGGTCGTGGCTTGAAAGTTATCATAGCCGGCGCAGGCGGCGCAGCCCATTTGCCAGGCATGGTGGCCTCATTAACACATTTGCCTGTTATTGGCGTCCCCGTAAAGTCAAGCAATTCAATTGATGGCTGGGATTCAATCCTGTCTATTCTGCAAATGCCGAATGGCATCCCGGTTGCCACGGTAGCACTCAATGCTGCAAAAAACGCTGGTATCCTTGCCGCTCAGATCTTATCCACTGCCGATGAACAGATCGTCAAAAATTTAATCGCCTTTAAAGAAGATCTAAAGAAAAAGGTAGAAGAATCGGCGCAAAGTATGGAAAAATAATGCCGTCAGACTTACGAAGTTTTGCAAACTTTGTAAGTCCGAAACACTTCTTTCTTTCGGACTTCCGGACTTTTCCGACTTTCGGACAACTTTAATTCAACGCCGGATTTTCCGGGAAATTAGCAATATGAGCATAGCGCTGGCCCAATCCAATCACCACTTCGCGCCATAAGGTTTCTTCATTTTGGGAGAATATGGTATCGATATTTAATTGATTGGCTACTATCCAGCTGTCTTCCTTTATCTCATCATCCAATTGTTTTGGGGTCCAGCCGGAATAGCCTGTAAAAAAGCGAATTTCATCGGCATTTAACTGGTAACTTGTTATCAGCTCCTTAACCACTTCAAAATCACCACCCCAAAAAACGCCCTCTGCTATTTCAATACCGTCGGGAATTTTATCCGGGCAACGGTGGATAAAATGCAGCGTATTAACCGAAACCGGTCCGCCTATAAATACCGGGATCTCTGAATAGGAAAGATCCGGAAGAATATCGCCCAATAAAAATTCGCTGGCATGATTCAAAATAAAACCCATTGCCCCTGCTTCAGAGTATTCTGTTAAAATAATAACTGAGCGCCTGAAATTCGGATCTGTCATAAAAGGCTCCGAAATTAACAAGCGCCCCGCGGCCGCCGAAATAGAACTAAGCATATGGGTTAAATTTATATATGTAACAAGTATTGGAAAAATATGTTCGTTTTCCAAAAAAGAGTTGAAGAGAGTCAAGAATCAAGACAGCAAGAGTCAGGATAATAAGCCATCGCAGTCTCTTTATTCTTGAGATCTTAATTCTTGCATCAGTTTTCTTAATTCCTGACTCTTGACTTCTTGATTCTTGGCTCTTGACTTAAATTCGTAAGTTTGCATCGATGGACCAGGAAAAGTTAGAAAACATAAGAGAAGATTACACAGCTGCTACGTTATCAGAAACCAGCACCAAAGCGGACCCGATAAAACAGTTTGAAATTTGGTTTGATGAGGCCCAAGAAGCAAACGTTCCTGAGCGTAATGCCATGACGCTTTCCACAGCTACTACAAATGGTATTCCGTCTGCAAGGATTGTTTTACTTAAGGGGGTATATCATGGCGGCTTTTCATTTTACACCAACTATTTAAGCCGTAAGGGTAAAGAGCTTACAAGAAACCCTGTATGCGCCTTAACGTTCTTTTGGCCATCAATGGAGCGCCAGGTTAGGATTGAGGGAACAATAGAAAAACTAAGCAAGGAGCAATCCGAAAAATATTTTCATTCCCGCCCTAAGAATAGCCAGATCGGCGCTGTGGTTTCTCCGCAAAGCCAGGAAATAAACAGCCGCGACTTGCTCGAAAAAAAATGGGAAGAACTTGCAACTGAATTTGCTGAAAAGGAAGTTCCTAAACCATCTTTTTGGGGTGGCTACCTTGTTACCCCCCGCCTTATAGAATTCTGGCAGGGTCGCCCAAGCCGCCTGCACGACCGCATAGTTTATAAAAGGATAGACGCCAAAACCTGGAAAAAAGTTCGTTTAGCACCATGAGTTTTGAGGAGATTAGATCTTTATTGGTTGAGAAGTTTGGCGCTGAGGTAATTGAAGGAGAAGAAACCAGTGGCCTTCAGCCTGCATTATTAATAGCTTCTGAACTTATTGCCGATGTTTGTCTTGAACTCCGCAATAACGCCAATACATATTTCGATTTTTTGAGCAGTATAACGGGTGTTGATTACGGTATGGAGGCAAACCGCTTCGGGGTAGTATATCACCTGGCCTCTATCCCCTATCAAACACAATTAACCCTAAAGGTAAGCGTAGAAAACACCCGTGATTTAAATGAACTGCCAACATTCCCGAGCATAACTTCCGTTTACCGCACTGCAGATTGGCATGAGCGTGAAACATACGATCTGTTGGGCATATTCTTCGAAAACCATCCCGACCTCCGCCGCATCCTGCTCCCCGATGACTGGGAGGGCTTCCCACTCCGCAAGGATTACAAGGCAGCCGAGTATTATAAGGGAATAAAGGTGGATTAATTTTAGTCCGAAAGTCGGAAAAGTCAGTAAAGTCCGAAAGATTAGCTGCACTTTTGTTGACCGTAAAGGTCGATAACTGACGATCTTAAACCGCCTATAACTCTTCTTTCTTCAAGACTTCCGGACTTTACCGACTTTCGGACTTTCGGACTCCAACCCATAACCTTTTAAATTCCAAGTCCGTATAAGTCAATAACAATTTGGTAAAACCAACTAAAATCAATTTTGGCGCTATGGATATCATAAGAAGGGACAATATCTCTTACGAAGAATTTATGGAGGAGCATTACAAACCAGGGATTCCCCTTGTTTTTACTAATGCAGCGAAGGTTTGGAAAGCGAATGGCCTGTTTACACCGGATTGGTTTAGAGAAAATTTTCCTGAACGGGAAACCGATTGCCGGGGAACATCATACAAAATGAAGGATATTATGGATATGGTAGAAACCAGCACGGTTGAGAAACCGGCAGTTTACCCTATCATTTTTGATATCCCCGCAACATTACCTGAGTTAATGCCATTGCTTCACCCGCTCGATTTAAACTACGCTTCGCCAAACTGGCTTAACAATAAAATGTTCAATATTGGCAAGTGGGGTGGCGTTACCGAACTATTTATTGGTGGCCCGGGCGGTAAATTCCCTTATTTGCACATCGACTATTACCATTTAAATGCCTGGATAACACAACTGTATGGCGAAAAACGTTTTACCGTTTTCCCGCGTGGCCAGGATGAGTTTTTATATCCCCGCCCTGATGATCCATGGCGCTCTGAATTAAATATTTTCGAGCCAGATTACGAAAAATTCCCTAAGTATAAGAATGCTACGCCCATTCATTTCACAGTTGGGCCGGGCGAAACCCTATTTATTCCGTTTGGAATGTGGCATACCGCTTACTCGTTGACACCGACCATCTCTGTGGCTTTTGACACGCTTAACAGCAAAAACCATAAGCAGTTTCTGCAGGATGTATGGACATTTAAAAAACGGGACAGTAAAGCAAAGGCTTTTGCTATGTACGCTTATGCGTGGGTGGCAACGCAAACCAGCAAGCTTAAGGAAAGCTTCGCTTAAAGAGCATGTAGTTTTAATTTCGAAAGTTCCATTTCGGGATTAGTAATTATAGTTTATCAGTCGCCCGTGGAGTTAGTAACCACGGGCGTTTTTTATTTATATACCCTACTGATCCGGTAGAATTTCCTAAATTTGGTGTTCAAAATAAATCCGGATTTGAATACCACAGCACCCCAGTACGACGAAGCTTTAAACAACTATTATCAAAAGATAGCCGAAGCAGCTACCGAGGATATGGTGCTCAATATGGGTCCGCAGCACCCATCTACCCACGGAGTATTGCGATTGGAGTTAATAACCGATGGCGAGATAGTTAAGGAAGTGATTCCACATATTGGATACCTGCACCGTTGTTTTGAAAAACATGCTGAATCATTAACCTACCAGCAAACCATCCCTTTTACCGACCGGCTTGATTACCTGGCGTCAATGAACAACAGCCATGCATTTGTAATGGGCGTTGAGCGGATGATGGGCATTGATAAGGACATCCCAAAAAGAATTGAATATATCCGGGTGCTGGTTTGCGAACTGAACCGCATCGCCTCACACCTGATAGCCATTGGCACCTATGGCATCGACATCGGTGCCTTTACCCCTTTCCTGTGGTGCTTCCGCGACAGGGAACATATCATGGGCATGCTGGAATGGGCATCAGGCTCACGTATGCTTTATAATTACATCTGGGTGGGCGGCTTGTTTTACGACTTGCCGGTTGGTTTTGAGGAACGCTGCAGCGAGTTTATCACCTACTTTAAACCCAAAATGGTTGAGCTTAACCAGCTTTTAACCAATAACCAGGTATTTATCAGTCGCACGGCCAATGTAGGCGTACTGCCGCTTGATGTGGCTATTAACTACGGCTGCTCCGGTCCTATGCTGCGGGGCTCCGGCCTTAAATGGGATCTGCGCCGGATAGACAATTATTCCGTTTACCCTGAACTTGAATTTGATGTGCCTATTGGCAAAGGCGAAATGGGCACCGTAGGCGACTGCTGGGACCGCTACAAAGTGCGGGTTGACGAGATAGAACAATCTGTTAAAATGGTTGAGCAATGCCTTAGTCGCTTGCAAAACGAGCTAAAACGCACACCTGACTTTGATCCCCGCTCAAAAATGCCACGCAAGATAACGCCGAAGGCACAGGACTATTATGTCAGGTGCGAGGGAGCCAAGGGTGAACTTGGTTTCTATTTTATGGCGGACGGCCGTTCAGAGATCCCTACCCGTATAAAATGCAGGGCCCCAAGTTTCAACAACCTGTCCGTACTGCCTGAACTTGCCAAAGGCGTAATGATCGCTGATATGATCGCCATAGTAGGCTCTATCGACTTTGTATTGGGCGAGGTGGATAGGTAGATGATGTGCGAATGCGACGATACGCAGATGAAAAAAAACAAACTTTAAAAAATCCTCCCCTTTAGGGGATCGAGGGGCAAAAAAACAGGGGCGCTATGATATGATCACAGCGCCCTGAACTATATAAAATAGTTTTTTGGGATCTTTATTGATTAGAGTAAACCCTAACCATAAACACATAATTCTCTAATTTCTCAATTTGCTGCGGACGGGCTAAACCAGCCAATATGTTTTTACCTGTTGTGTTAAGTGGCTTATTTAACGAGTCGGCAGGAATATCTTTAATCGCCTTTAAAAGATAACTTGTTTTAACTGCGAAGGCAGCACCCTCAATACGCGTTTGCTTGCCATTTACAATGCCGATTACATTGCCTTTACTATCTAATAAAGGACCACCGCTATGGCCATAATCAAGAAGGGCAGAAATTTGATATTGCGTGGTATCTCCTTTGAATCCTGTACTTGATGTTAAAAAACCTGCCCCTAACACAATATTATCCTTTGGATATCCAATTGTAAATACTGTTTCGCCCAAATCGGTTTCAGCCTTTTTGAAAGTGTAAGGTAATGCAGCCAACGGTTTAAACGATGGATCCGTTATTTCTAAAATTGCAATATCGTTTGCAGGCTCAGTATATATAACCTTTGTGCGATATGATTTGCCATCTGCCGCCTGTACGTATACTGAATCGGCATTACGAATAACGTGATTGTCAGTTATAATATAGCCGTTTGAAGAGATAGCAAAACCTGTACCCCTAAAATTGCCCGGATTGGTAACAGTTGGATGTTGCGGGCTAAGGCTATTAATTGTGTTCTGCAGGTTATGCTGACCGGTTTTCAATTTACCTATCTCGCCAACCAACTGCCCGTAATTTACTTGTTTGTTACTCAAATATCCCGTAAAAAACAACGTACACAACGCAGCAAAAATAGCTATAGATGCAGCCACCGATATTTTTGAGTGGTGATTACGCCATGTCCTGATTATCCACGAAGGGTGGATCATCATTTCATCTTCCAATGCCTGTACATCTATCTCATCATGAATTGCATCCAAACGCTGCTCCAATTCAAGGCGTTCGCCGTACTGTTTTATCAGGTTGGTGAAATGCTTATGCTCGGCAACTTTGGCATTAACGTCGGCATCCTTAATCCGCAGTTCTTCAAACTGGGCACGCTCAGCCTTGGTCATCTCGCCATTGAGGTAACGTTCAATGGTCTCTGTCAACTGGTTATTCTCGCTCATAGCCTTACTCTCCTTATTTCTGCTGAAAAAATAATTTCTTCAGCCTTTGCAGGCATTTATATTTCTGGGTTTTAGCATTATCTGCATTGGTGTACCCAAAGTTTTCACAAATCTCCTGCATCGATCTGTTATTTATGTAAAAATCTTCTATTATCGTTTTACAAGGTTCACCTAAAAGCTGCAAGGCATTCCCCATTTTATTAAACTGGATATCGCGCTCGTTATTCTTTTCGGTTTCATCATCAACAGTAAGGTATTCCTGGAAATCTTTTATATCTCCCCCATACCGGTTCATTTGCGTGAGTCTTTTTAACCAAAGCCGTCTGCAAATGGAGTAGATATAGGTTTTAAGCTTACTGCTTAACTCAAAATCACCTGTTTTAACTTTATTATAAAGAACAATTATGGCTTCCTGGTAAATGTCTTTTGCATCGTCCGAATCGCCATTATTATTAATAACCAATTGTAATATCATCGGAAAGTATGCGATATATAGCCGCTTTAATACACTTTCCGAATTGTTAAGGATACCTAGAATAACTTCACTATCCGTTGGTACACCGCTGTTTAACTCTTTACTCACTACTTAATACTATTTATGCGAAATTGTAACCCATTATTCATAAAAAAAAATTAAAGCTAAAATATTTTTCCTGTTTTAGCGGGAGTGCGTGTTAACGTTGTTAGCGTTACAGATGTTATAAGTGTTGAAAAATAGCTGCCTGATGTTGATTATTCAATATGTAGCTCCTACCAGCCAAACTATCAATTGTAAATTTTGTTAGCTATCAACATATTAACTACAAACTCATGAAAAAAATAACAAAGCTTCCCCTATTGGCACTTCTCATCGCTTTGTCTGTGGGCGCCTGTAAAGGTAACAAATCATCCGGTGGTACCGACTCTGCAAAGACAGATTCATCAACCACACAAGACACCATCAAACATTCCGACACAACTTTAAAAGTAGACACAGTAAAACCGGGAACTGATACGTCGGATATGAAAACGGATACGGTAAGTAAGAAAATTTCGAGTAAAGTGGAAATTAAAAAAACCACTACTAAAAAAAGTAAAGAGTAGTAATTATGCAAGATTCGCATCATCGTTGAATATAATCACCAACATTAAAACTACTAAAACCATGGGATTTGTATTTTTTTTTTAATTTAATGGGTTACCTTTTTAATTCAAGGGTATTAACAGTACAAACACTCACATTTAAAATATAGAAAAATGAAAAATTCATTCAAATTAGGTTTCGTTGCTTTGGTAATCGCTGTTTCTGCTGCTGCTTGCGGTGGTAGTGCAAAAAAAGATGGTGCTGATACAACTGTTAAAGTTGACTCTACTGTAAAAGTTGACTCTACTGTAAAGAAAGACACTGTTACTAAAGTTGACACTACTAAAAAAGACACTACTAAAAAGAAATAATCTGATAAGATTTTTCTGTTAATTTTTTAGTTTTTACATGGCAAAAGGTAATCTTTAATTTTTTTTTAAAATTATGGGTTACCTTTTGCTTTTCCAGGTATTAAGGTAAACTATTTAATCACTTAAAAAGAAAATTAACATGAAAAATGCATTCAAAATGGGCGCTTTAGCTCTAGTTATCGCAGTTTCTTTCGCTGCTTGTAAAGGTAAATCTGATTCAGCTGCTACAGATTCAGCTAAAACTACAGATTCAGCTAAAATGGACTCAGCTAAAATGACTGATACAGCTAAGAAAATGGTTGACACAGCTAAGAAAATGGTTGATTCAGCTAAAGCTAAAACTGACACTGCTAAGAAAAAATAATTTCACTTTTAGTGAAAACAAAACGCCTGGTTAGCAATAACCGGGCGTTTTGCTTTATATGCTTTCCGAAAAAGCTGTTTTTAAATTAATTCAGGGTTATTCGAATAGATAATTAATTTTACCGGCTACTTATACGCTAATGGATCTACCCTTAATTTCTATAAATAACGCTACCGTTCGCTTTTTAAATAATACCTTGTTTACCGGTTTAAATTTTTCAGTCGATAAAGGGAAAAGCTGGGCGCTGATAGGTAAGAGCGGCTCGGGCAAGAGCGCCTTACTACACACCATTGCGGGCCGCTTCAATATAACCGGGGGCGAAATTAACTTTCACTTTTTCGATGAATTTCTTCGGGTTAACCCAAACACTGACGGGCACCTCACCCATCATAAGCTGATAGCCCTGGTTGAGCCCAAACATCACTTTAAAAATTTATCAAACACCAGCGATTTTTACTACCAGCAACGTTATAATTCGTCCGACTCGGAAGACGCGCTTACCGTCGAGCAATATTTACATTCAATCAAACCGGCATCCGACAAAAACATTTACTGGACCTTTGAAAAAACAACAAAGCTCTTAAACCTCAGTGAGTTATTAACCAAACAGATCATCAAACTTTCAAATGGCGAAACCAAGCGGTTGATGCTGGCAGCCGCATTATTAAAATCGCCGGTTTTATTATTGCTGGATAGCCCCCTTACCGGGCTGGATGTGCAAACGCGCAAAGAATTTAATGCTATCATCGACGAGATCATCAAATCAGGCATAACAATAATTATGGCTACTTCGCCTTACGAGGTCCCGGATGCTATAACCAATGTTGCTGTTTTACAGGATGGTGCAATAATCCAAAGCGTTTCAAAGGACAAATTTGACCCGAAGCTATTTATTGAACACGACGAGGACGTGGTTGATAATGAGGAACTAAAAGCGTTATTAACCCCAGATGCAAATAAATCTGCTTATAAATACATAGTCAAAATGAACGACGTACTTATTAAGTACGGGGAAAAAGTGATATTAAATAAAATAAACTGGCAGATCGTTCCCGGCGAAAGATGGGCGCTGCTCGGGCCGAACGGCGCAGGGAAGTCAACCTTGCTTAGCTTGATAAATGCAGATAACCCACAAGCTTATGCCAATGATATTATTTTGTTCGATAAAAAACGTGGCACAGGCGAAAGCATCTGGGATATTAAAAGCAAGATAGGCTTTGTCTCACCTGAATTGCACCAGTATTTCCCTACCGACAATAGTTGCCTGCAGGTTATCGAATCCGGCTATTATGATACACTTGGGCTGTTCCGCCCTTCACAAATAGCAAAAGCCGATACTGCCCTCCGTTGGATGAAGGCTTTGGAGATAGATAAATACGCACGAGTATTATTAAAAAATATCCCGGCGAGTGCACAACGCCTCTGCCTATTAGCCCGTGCCCTCATCAAAAATCCCGACCTGCTTATTTTTGATGAGCCCTGCCAGGGCCTCGACGATCATCAGCAACATCATTTTAAAACTTTGGTTGATACAGTTTGCCGGTTAAGTAATGTAACGCTGATTTATGTAACGCATTACCAGCATGAAATTCCGGATGGTGTGAGTAAAGTACTAAAATTGAATATGGGAAGTACTATCTTAGATTAATGAAAAAAATAGCATTGGTTTTAAGCTTTCTTTTATTTGCTTGCTCGGCGTACAGTCAGGAAACATTCCAAATGAGTGACCAGACAATTTATGCTACAATTAAAGACAAGGACGGCTTCGTAAATGTAAGGAAATCAGCGAATAAGAACGCAGAAATAGTCGGTACAATAAAAAACTATTTAGTTTTCACTTGTGATCCGGGCAAAACAGATTGGTGGAAAGTGCTATTCATTCAAAGAGATAAATTGCAAAATCCAAACTGGATAGAGGGATACGTTCATAAAAGCAGGATCTCACCACTTTTAAACTGGACATCAAAATCTAACGATATTAAAGTAATAGTAGAAAAATCTCCTTACAATTCTAAAAAACACAAATTTTCCAATAAGAATCAGGACATATTTTACATAGATGGCAAACGTTTTTGGGGCACAGATGGAGAGCTTCCAAAAGAAGTTATTTTTGCTGTAAAAATATCTTATAAAAAGACACAAATCCCAGTTCCAGATGAAGCATTTAATGATCTTTTTCAACCGTCTTTAAAATCTACTACATTATCAATCGGTCCTGATAATACTTTTTATGTTCGGATGGATAATAGCGACGGCGCAGGTGGGTATTCCATAATTTGGATTTTTAAAGATGACAAATATATCGGAAGGTATATCGATGACAGCGAAGCTTAATACTAATTATACTGTCATTCTTATCGATTTAACTACATCCAATCCTCCTACTTCGTATATTTGTGCATGAACACAGCCGATCTGTTGCAACGCGCTTTGCAGTTTGATTTTTTAACGCAGGATGAGGGCGTTTTTCTTTATAAAAATGCTTCCACTGCCGACTTGATGTACACGGCCAATGAGCTGCGCAAGATCCAGGTACCTCATGGCAAAGTAACCTGGCAGATAGACAGGAACGTGAATACCACCAACGTTTGTATCGCTAACTGCAAGTTCTGTAATTTTTTCCGTCGCCCTGGTCACGAGGATAGCTATATAACCGATATAGAAACCTACAAGCAAAAGATTGAGGAAACCTTCCGTTACGGCGGCGATCAATTATTATTGCAAGGTGGCCACCATCCCGATTTGGGATTAAAGTTTTATGCTGATACATTTAAACAGTTAAAGGAGCTATATCCTACCCTTAAGCTTCACTCATTAGGTCCGCCGGAAATTGCGCACGTTGCCAAGCTGGAAGGCATGAGCCACTACGATGTTTTAAAGGAACTAAAAGCCGCTGGGCTTGACTCATTACCCGGTGCCGGTGCTGAAATATTAAACGATCGCGTTCGACGATTGATTAGCAAAGGGAAATGTGGCGGCAAGGAATGGCTCGACGTAATGCGCGCAGCTCACCAGCTAAACCTGCCAAGTTCCGCTACAATGATGTTTGGCCACATCGAAACCATTGAGGAACGCTTTGAACATTTGGTGTGGATTCGCGAGGTACAATCCGAAAAACCTGAAGGGAATTACGGGTTTGTTGCATTTATTCCATGGCCGTTCCAGGATGACGGCACCCTGTTACGTAAGGTAAGAGGAATCACCAACAATGTTACCGGCGATGAGTATATCCGTATGATAGCCTTGAGCCGTATTATGCTGCCTAACATTAAAAACATACAGGCATCATGGTTAACCGTTGGTAAACAGGTGGCTCAATTGTGTCTTCATGCCGGCGCCAATGATTTTGGATCGATAATGATTGAGGAAAACGTAGTATCAGCAGCCGGAGCTCCACACCGTTTCACCGCTAAAGGCATCCAGGACTCCATCAGGGAGGCAGGCTTCGAACCGCAGCTGCGTACCCAAAAATACGATTGGCGCGAAATCCCCGCGGCTATTGAAGAGCAGGTGATAAATTATTGAGGAAGTCCGAAAGACGGATTGAACATGTTATGTACTTTTACGCCCGCTCTTTTCGTCTTTCTTCTTTCGGACTTTACTGACTTCCCGGACTTTCGGACTTCCCAACTTTTCCTTACTTTCGGACTTTACTGACTTTCCGGACTTTCGGACTCCATATGGACAATATAGAACAATACATAGAGGCCCTCATATTTGCATCGGAACAAAGCATCCGTACCGAAGAGATTATTTATTGCCTGCAATCAGCCTTTGAACAGGATTTCACTGAGAAAGAGATTAACAGCCACCTGCAAAACATCACCAATAAATACCACGATCCGCAATTTGCTATTGAGGTGGTTAAGGTGAGTAACGGATACCAATTTTTAACAAAGAAAAACTATCACCAAATAATAAGCCTGCTGCAGGCGCAGCGCTCAAAAAAGAAATTGAGCCAGGCTGCACTTGAAACCCTTGCCATTATAGCCTACAAACAACCGGTAACGAAGCCGGATATAGAGCAGATCCGTGGCGTAAACTGTGACTACTCGATTCAAAAACTATTAGAAAAGGAATTGATCTCCATTGTAGGCAAATCGGAAGCATTGGGTAAACCCATCCTTTATGGCACCAGTGTATTGTTTATGGACTATTTTGGAATAAACGACATCAGCGAATTGCCTCAAATGAAGGATATTGCGAGCGCTGCTACATCCATAGGCGACCAATCAGAATAATTAATTCCCTGTAAAACAACAGAAAAATATTTTTTTTTAAATGATGTTTTTATTGAAAATGATTTTGATTATTTTTACTAAGAAATACCACTAAGCATAATATGTTATCTGCATCTGTGATGCATTTATTAATGAAGAAAAATTTACTATAAAATTCATGGCGATGGGAACTCCAAAAAAACCTGTAAACAAGAAAGTTGAAGACACCGACGAAGATGAAGATGATGATGCGACTCTCGATCAGAAACCGAAGAAAAAGGTAGATGATGACGACGACGATTTTGACGGCCCTTTAGACGATTTAGGGTTTGAAAACTACGGGGACGACGACGACGACGACGATTATTAATCTTTAAATAAATAGAAGTGCTTTAAGCATCCGGGCCATGCCTTAGGATGCTTTTTTTATATTTGCCACTGCTATACAAAACTTATGACTGTAACCGAGGTTAAGGACAAGACTACCAAAAAAGCTTTTTTAGATACCGCCAGGATAATTTATAAAGACGACCCGATTTGGGTTTGTCCGCTTGATAATGACATCGAAGCAGTTTTTGATCCGGCGAAGAACAACTTCCACAACGATGGCAAGTGTACACGCTGGATTTTAACCGACGAAAATGGAAAGCTGATAGGCAGGGTTGCAGCTTTTATCAACAACAAAAAAGCCTACAATTATGAGCAGCCTACCGGCGGCATGGGCTTTTTTGAATGTATAGAGAACCGGGATGCCGCTTTTTTATTATTTGACACCGCAAGGAAATGGTTGAGCGAAAATGGAATGCAAGCAATGGACGGCCCAATAAACTTTGGTGAAAATGATAATTTCTGGGGTTTACTGGTTGAGGGATTTATTCCTCCCTCCTACGGTATGAACTACAACCCGCCTTATTACAAGGCTTTTTTTAAAGAATACGGATTTGAAACGCTTTACGCACAGATCACCAATCATTTAGACATAATAAAACCTTTTCCCGAACGATTTTACAAAATAGCCAAATGGGTTACCCAAAAGCCCGGTTATGAATTTAAACATTTAACAGCAAAGGACATAGAAAAATTTGCGGCTGATTTTATAGAGATCTATAACGATGCGTGGCGGGACTTTGAAAATTTTGTACCGATAACACATGCCACCATTGCCGAAAGTTTTAATAAAATGAAACCTTTGATGGACGAGAACCTGATATGGTTTGCCTATGTAAATAATGAGCCGGTATCCTTTCTTATAGTTTTACCGGACGCCAACCCCATGATAAAGCCCTTAAAAGGTAAGTTAAACCTTATTGGCAAACTAAAGTTTGTATACAATAGGTGGAGGGGTGTTTCGCGCATGCGAGCCATAGTAATGGGAACAAAGCAAAAATTTCAAAATCACGGAATAGAGTCGGCACTTTTCATAACGCTTGGCGAGTATGTTTTGCCTTTAAATCAATATACAGAGCTTGAACTTTCGTGGGTTGGCGATTTTAACGAAAAAATGATAGCAATGCACAATGCGATGGGGGCGGTATTTGGTAAGAAGCATTTAACAATGCGTCATATCTTTAACCGGCACGAGTAACAGCGAATTTTCAAATCATTTTAACCGGACTAATATAGTCCGATTACATCCGTGTAGTTAATTTCAGGCTGTTACTCGGTTGTGCCTTAACTCTTCAAACAACTCTATAACCTTTTTTTGCAAATCAATAACCTCTGTTTCGCGGTCCATTAACTTTTTATTGATGGTTTCAAGTTCATTAATAATTTTCTGATCCTGCTCAGCATCGCTAAAAGTAAGCAACTGAACTACCGACATCTCGAACAGGGTTGCTATCTGCTCAAGCCTTGATAGGTTGATATCAGTAATACCTGTTTCAATTTTTGAAAAAGCGGGGATAGAAATATCCAATCTTTTAGCAACATCCTCCTGGCTCCATCCTTTTTGATGACGTAATAACCTGATTTTTTTTCCGAGTGTCTTCATATAACATTAAAGGTTAAAAGATTTCGCGATAGTTAATAAAGTTACAATAATATTCAATATCTATCTAATTATCAACAATTTTGTATACTATTTTATTTTAATGTGAAGTTAAGTTATTACTCACATATAATATATTATATCTATTGTTATTATTTAAAAACTAATATCTATTTTTTTTGCGACTTATACTAATAAACCAAACTTATTATTTCAGCAATAATACCGGCACAGCAGCACTTTCAAGCAACTGTTTCGAAACACTTGTTTGTAGCAACGATTGCAAAAAACTATATTTATGCGGCAGCGCTATTACAATTTGCGCGTCATTATCGCTGGCAAACTGCAATATGCCATTAATAATATCTGCCTGCTTAATAAAATAATACTTGGGGTCATACTGCTTCAACACGCCGTACAGAGCTGTACTCTCTGCCGCCTTTTCAGCATCTTCGGGTTTACTGCCGGCTTTATTGTCAATATTTACTACCAGCAGATCAAATTTCTTCCTGTTGAGTAGTTTTACCAGCGAATCCAGGGGAGCCGCTTCTGTTACTTTTTTAAAGTCGCAGGCAACAACAACGCGGCTAATTTCTTCAATATTATACGCCGGTGGAACAACAATTACAGGAACCGGGCAGGCTTTTGACACCTTAACCACGTGACTGCCTATTTTTGCATCGTCATTACTACTGTTACCCTTGCTGCCAAGGATTACCAGGTCGGCGTACCTGCTAACAGCATTTTCAACAACGGCCCTTAGTAAATGTGAGCGGTTCAAATGTGTACTTATCTTAACACCGGGCCTAACCTTTTTTAAAAGATGCTGTTTAAATTCCTCCAGCTTTGCTACCCGGTCGGCAGCGTTTTGTTCAATTTCCTCCTCCCTTACCAGCACCATATCAGGGTTTGGGAGCATTGTTTCATATATCGACACGTAATAGGCGTTCAATAAAATAATATGTTCCACCTGTGTTTGGTGGCTCAAAGCCGCAGCGAATTCAGCAGCATGGGTGGCTGTTTCAGAAAAATCGACAGGAACAAGATATGTTTTCATTTACCGGGAAAAAATCAGGCTTCAACAACCTGCCTTTTGCTCACTAAATATAGAAAAAAATAACCGGAATTTACGAATATTTAACATAAATTATATATTTCCAAAGCCCGGTTTATACAGATGGGTACTTATTTCACAAATTTTGCAGCTACCCAGTCTTTGTCTTTTTTGTGGCTTATGTATTTTAAGCCATATTTACCGGCTTCACTTGAAATTATGTCTAGGTCCGGAGTTTCATAAAACCCGCTGAAATAAATTTCGCCGCCGGTTATTAGCGCTTCAACATAACGCTCCATCTGATCAAGCAGGATATTGCGATTAATATTCACTAATATGATATCAAAATCTTCGGCTGGAATAACTTCCTTTGAACCACACAAGGCTTTTATATTTTCAACATTATTGAGGTTAGAATTTTCAATTGTGCTTTCATAACAAACCGGGTCGTAATCAATTGCTATTATCGTTTTGGCGCCTAATTTTGATGCCATTATAGCCAGGATGCCCGTTCCACAGCCCATATCCAGCACTTTTTTTTCGGCAAAATCATTTTCAAGCATCAACTGTAACATCATCGAAGTAGTTTGATGGTGCCCTGTTCCAAACGCCATTTTAGGGTCGATAACTATCTCGTAAGGAATTTCTGGCTTGGGCTGATGAAAGGTTGCACGTACAAATATCTGGTTACCTATCTCTATGGGCTCAAAATTACTTTCCCAAACCTCGTTCCAGTTTTTTTGGGGGATAAGTGTAACGTCATAGCTAAACGTGAACATATCCTGGTAAACGGATAATGTTGTATCCAGGGTTTCCTGGTTAAAATCATCTACAGGAATATATGCTTTAAAGCCAAACTGCACTTCCTCAAACGTATCGAAGCCAATCTCTCCCAAAGCATTTATAAGCAAATCCTGTTGGTAATCTTCAGTAACTATGGTGGTAAAAAGAAGTTCGTAATAGTTCATTTTCTTTCAGATATGAGATTTGAGACGTGAGATTTAAGATAAAAAACGGCAAAATCAACGGTCTTCGAACAGGTATAAGACGAGCAAGTTGATAAACCAATAGCCTAATTGTACCGCAGTCATAAAACCCACAAGCTTAACAAGGTTACTGATTCCGCGCTGCGGTTCCCAAATGGCGTAGCTTATGCCAAGGGCAAACACCAGGCAAATAAAACAAAGGTCGATGATAACATTTATCTTATCGGCAATTGTCTTTTTCTCCATCCCGTTCCATACAGGCGCGATCACTACATACTGCGTTAATACAGCTACTAAAAACAGCAATGGCAAAGTATACCTATAAAAAGCCATAAAACTCGTCAGGTTACCAACGCCCATTTTATCAATTTGCAGGGTAAAGTAAAGCGAGCTATACCTTATCGCAACAAAGTAAATAAAGATGCCGATGAACGGCGGGAGGACAACTCTGAGGAGGTGTTTCATGTTAGTGATTAAAGGTTAGAGACTAGAGGTTAGTTTAAAAGATTAGTTTTTTATTTCAACTAGTCTCTAATCGCTAACCTCTAATCTCTCTAAATCAATTAAACACTTTCACGATATCGATAAAATCGCGGGATTTCAGGGACGCGCCACCGATCAGGCCGCCGTCGATATCCGGTTGCGCGAACAATTCTGGCGCGTTTTTAGGGTTGCAGCTTCCTCCGTATAAAATAGTGGTATTGGCTGCAATCTCCTGGCCATATTTTGCGGCAATTTCTATGCGGATAAAGGCATGGATCTCCTGTGCCTGTTCTGACGATGCAGTAACACCGGTACCAATAGCCCAAACCGGCTCGTAAGCAATTACCAGTTTTGCGAAGTCTGTTTCGTCAAGGTGAAATATACCTTCAACCAACTGGCTTTTTATAATATTGAAATGCTCTTCCGCTTCTCTTTCTTGTAACGTTTCGCCGATACAGAAGATCGGTTTTAAATCATTTTTTAATGCAGTATTGGTTTTTGCGGCAAGTAGTTCGTTGGTTTCGCCAAAATACTGGCGACGTTCAGAGTGACCTAATATAACATATTCAGCGCCAACGGATTTTATCATTTTTGCAGAGATCTCACCGGTATAAGCACCTGATTCGGCCTGGTGAGCATTTTGCGCACCAACAGCCACATTATTGTAGCCTTTAGCCAGTTGAGCCAGGCTGTGCAACTGAATAAACGGGCTGCAAATAACAGCTTGCTGCTGACCTGTAGCCTCGTCCTTAAACATATTTATTATTTCAGAAAACAAGCTTAAACCTTCGTTATAGTCGAGGTTCATTTTCCAGTTTCCGGCAACAATTTTTTTTCTCATGATTGTGTTGTTATGGTGATTTTGTTGATTGACTTGTTATAAGGGTTATAAGGGTTGCAAATGTTGTAGTGGTTGTAATAGTTGCAGTAAACAATTACAACGTTTACAACCTCTACAACCATCGTTACCTCCTAAATTCCTTCGTTAGTTCAAAAATAGTTTCTAAAATATGCTTTTCGTTTTCATCAAATTCACGATGGTCCCTGCGGGCAAACACCCTTTCAGCTGTTTCAAACATCTTTTTGATGGAATAAACATCAAGGCCCTGCGCACCACCCCATGAAAAATCAGGAATGAAATTGCGGGGAAAGCCAGCGCCGAAAATATTCGCACTAACCCCTACTACAGTTCCGGTATTAAACATGGTATTTATAGCGCATTTGGAATGATCGGCCATAATTAAGCCACAAAATTGCAGGCCTGTTTTACGAAAGCGTTGCGAGGTATAATCCCACAACTTCACTTCCTCATAGTTATTTTTTAGGTTTGAGTTGTTGGTATCTGCACCTATATTGCACCATTCACCCAGCACAGAATTGCCGAGATAACCCTCATGCCCCTTGGCTGAATACCCCCAGATCACTGCGTTATTAAGTTCGCCCCCTACCCTTGAGTACGGGCCAACGGTTGTGCCTCCATAGATCTTCGCCCCCATTTTCACCTGGGAGTGTTCACAAATGGCAAATGAGCCTCGGATGTGTGTACCCTCCCAAACTTCAGTATTATTGGCAAGATAAATAGGGCCGTTAGTGGTATTAAAGGTTGAACATTCTGCAATTGCTCCTTCTTCAGCAAAAAAATCGTTGCCGATAATAGTATTTGTCGAACTAATTGTTGCGCTGGTTCGTCCCTTAGTCAGGAACTTAAAATCCTTGCGCAGTTCAATATCATTCTTCTTGAAAATATCCTCGGGGAA
This sequence comes from Bacteroidota bacterium, assembly GCA_030775685.1. Lineage (GTDB taxonomy): Bacteria > Bacteroidota > Bacteroidia > Sphingobacteriales > Sphingobacteriaceae > Mucilaginibacter. The sequence goes on along the minus strand of JALYIP010000031.1, from coordinate 116,263 downwards.
TTTGATCATCACCGGGGCCTCTTCCAGCAAGGTTATCGATGAAAATTCAACATCGCAATTAAAATTAGCAGCATCTGCCTCATTTAATTTAACAGCGATCAGTTTTTCTTCAAATCTCAGCGCTTCGCCACTTTTCAGCTTGTCAATTGCGTCCAGCAGGTTTTCATCCGGGCAAACAGCACCGTTGATAAATATATTTTCCGGCTCAATTTTTATCGGGAACTTTCCACGCAGCCAGGGCTGGGTATGAAATGAGATATCCTGTTTAAGATATTTGGCCCACTTTTCGGCAATGGTAAAAATGCCAATTCGCAAGTCGGCAACCGGGCGGGTAAAAGTTAAAGGCAGAAGAGTTTGGTGTGCGTTATCGTCAAAAAGGATAATTGCCATGGTGCAAAAATAAAAAAAGTCCCCCGATGTACCGGGAGACTTGTAAATATTTTATCGAAACAAAATTATTTTTTGTTGTAACGGGTGCGGAATTTATCAATACGCCCTGCAGTATCAACCAGTTTCATTTTACCGGTGTAGAAAGGGTGTGAAGTATGAGAAATTTCTAATTTGATCAACGGGTATTCATTGCCATCTTCCCATTTAATGGATTCGCGGCTGTCGATGCATGACTTAGTGATAAAGGCATAGTCGTTTGACATGTCTTTGAAAACAACTAATCTATAGTTTGATGGATGCAGATCTTTTTTCATTGTTATTTACTTCTTATAAAAGAGGTGCAAATGTAGTAATTATTTTTAAATATGAAAAAGGTATTTTATTTTTTAGTGAATGGTTGATTGAGTTAGATTAGGTTGATTGAGTTTGTTATTCTGATTATAGAGATTGTACGTAGGAGCCGCAATGCTTCGCGTCTTTACAATGCAATTATCTGAACCGGGATTAAACGAATTTAAGGATTAACGGATGCAAAATATTGCCGTATGATTTGGGATTGGAGGTGATTAGTCCGTAAAAAACTATACCTTAAAGTGGGTTTACATGGTTTACATAATTCAGTGTAAAATTAGATATAAATACCTAAATATCAATAATTTACATAATTTTTGCTTGAAAAAGTGTAAACCCACTTTATCAAAGATACTACCGGCTAAACATATCCATATAATCAATTCAAAATCAGAATGTTACAATCTTAAACATCCTTAAATCCATTAATCCCAGTTCAGAAAACAATGGCGTTCCCGCTGATAGAAGCGGGCCGGGCTCATACGGCACTGGCCTTAGCCTCTTGGCCGGTATCCGCTGCTATCCCTAACGCAAAACACGATTGTATTTATTTAAAGATCTTGAGTAGCTACCTAATAAAATAGATTATTTGCATCGTGTAATTATAAAAGAATACTACTAAAATCTTCGCGATATAAATTTATGAATTCAGTAAATGAGTTCGCAACGATTTTATATTGATCGCCAATTATTGAGTAAATCTCGTTTACTTCAGTTTTACTATCGTAAAGTCTGATTGCAAAAACAGAGACAAATATCGAATATTCAGCGAAAATGAAACAGCCTTCATGAAATGGTAACGTATTTACAATATTCGTATAATTTGGAGTTCCACCGTAATCACCAACTTCTTCTTTTACGCTTTTAAATTCATCAAACTTATAAAATGTAAACATGTCTACATTATAATCATCTATTTCACCGTCAGTTAACTTAAAGTAAGCCAATAAGTCGTCGGGAATAATTAATTTATTTCTAAATTCAAATAGATTAATTTGTTCGTCGAGATTTAAACTCCAAACTTTAGCTTTACCGGGATAATCAAGACTTTCGCAAAGTTCGACAAGTACCCCATTTGTGGTCTTTGGATGCACAAAACACACCCGTTTATTATCAGCCCCCAATTTCGGCTCCTCATTTAACAATACAAATCCATCATCCTTTAACCGCTTCATCTCTGCCCTGATATCATCTACCTCAAAGGCAATATGGTGGATTCCCTCCCCTTTCTTTGCAATGAACTTGGCGATGGTGCTATCGGAATTTGATGCCTCCAATAACTCGATCTTATTGGGTCCATTCATCAAAAAAGCGGTTTTCACACCTTCAGACTGCACCTCCTCAATTTTATAAACCTTAGTATTAAGCAGTTTCTCATAGATATTCCCCGCGCTTTGCAAATCGTTAACCGCTATACCTATATGTTCAATCTTGTTCATGTCCAAATATTGTAAATTAAAGGTAATTTACTGCTTATTTTGAATGATTTTAAATAAAACTTACCTATCTTTGTTTTTGTTAATACTATTGACTATGAATCTTCCAATATATTTAGATAATAACGCCACTACGCCAATGGATCCACGGGTACTTGAAGCGATGTTGCCTTATTTTACAACAAAATTTGGCAATGCAGCAAGCCGTAACCATCCGTTTGGCTGGGTAGCCGAAGAAGGCGTTGATTATGCCCGCGAGCAGGTAGCTAAACTGATAGGTGCCAATGAGAAGGAAATTATTTTTACATCAGGCGCTACAGAGTCAGACAACCTTGCGATTAAAGGCGTGTTTGAAATGTATAAGGACAAAGGCAACCACATTATAACTACTGTTACCGAGCATAAAGCGGTGTTAGATGCCTGCAAACACGTTGAAAAACTTGGCGGAAAGGTTACTTATTTACCTGTTAAGGAAGACGGTATACTTGATCTTGATGTGCTTGAAAAGGCGATGACCAACGAAACCATTTTGGTATCGGTTATGTATGGCAACAACGAGATCGGCGTTATTCAACCGATAAAAGAAATCTCTGCCATTGCACACAAATACGGTGCTTTGTTTATGACAGATGCTGTACAGGCAGTTGGAAAGATCCCTGTGGATGTTAATGCTGACGGAATTGACCTATTAGCATTATCGGCACACAAAATTTACGGACCTAAAGGCGTTGGCGCATTATACGTTCGCCGTAAGGGACCACGTGTTAAAGTTACAGCCCAAATGGACGGTGGCGGCCACGAACGCGGCATGCGTTCAGGCACGTTAAACGTACCGGGCATTGTTGGTTTAGGTAAAGCATGCGAGCTTTGCGGTTTAGAAATGGAAAGCGAAGCAAAACGCTTATCCGCTATGCGCGACAGGTTACAGGAATCATTAACCGTGCTGGAAGAAAGCTATGTAAACGGAAACATTGAACACCGCTTACCACACGTGGCCAATATCTCTTTCAAATATGTTGAAGGCGAAGGCTTAATGATGGCAATGAAGGATTTGGCCGTATCTTCAGGATCGGCTTGTACTTCAGCTTCGTTAGAGCCATCATACGTATTGAAGAGCTTAGGCTTGTCAGACGACCTTGCGCACTCGTCTATCCGTTTTGGTTTAGGCAGGTTCAGCACCGACGAAGAAGTTGACTACGCTATTGAAGTTACCAAAAAGGCTGTAACCCACCTCCGCGAACTTTCACCACTATGGGAAATGTTTAAAGAAGGTATCGACCTTGACTCAATTGAGTGGGCAGAACATTAACTGATTTGATGATGCGGCGATTTGAAGATTGAAAATTGCTGTCTCATCTATTTAAAATAAAACATTATTAACGATTTGAAATCATTTTCAAATCTTCAAATTGACAAATTAACTAATTAAGAAAATGGCTTATTCAGATAAAGTAATCGATCACTATACCAACCCCCGCAATGTTGGCACTTTGGATAAAAGTAACCACAAGGTAGGTACCGGTTTGGTTGGTGCCCCTGAATGCGGCGACGTTATGCGCCTACAGATCCAGGTTGATGACAACAACATGATCACTGATGCTAAATTTAAAACTTTTGGCTGTGGGTCGGCAATTGCGTCATCATCATTAGCTACCGAATGGCTTAAAGGCAAAAGCATTGATGATGCCATGAAGATTGACAACATGGACATTGTTGAAGAACTGGCATTACCGCCGGTAAAAATTCACTGCTCTGTGTTAGCAGAAGACGCTATCAAAGCAGCAATTAACGACTATCGCGTTAAAAACGGCATGGCGCCAATTGAAAGCGAAAAAGTACATCACTAAGAAATGGTGAATGGTGAGTAGAGAGTGGTGAATTGTTTGCCTGTTCTACTCACGATTATCTATTCACAACTTACTAAAATGATAACTATAACTGATAAAGCAAAAAGTAAAATAGATCACCTAATGACTGATTCGGGGCTTGACGCTTCGTATTTTCTGAGGGTGTCTGTTCAGGGAGGTGGATGCTCAGGCTTATCATACAACCTTGATTTTGATAACGAAATGAAGAAGGGCGATCAGTTTTTTGAAGATCGCGATATCCGCATTGCCCTTGACATGAAGTCGTTCCTTTACCTTGCCGGTACCGAGCTCGACTTCTCAGACGGCTTAAACGGAAAAGGCTTTAACTTCCATAACCCTAACGCAAGCAGAACCTGCGGTTGCGGGGAAAGTTTTTCGGTGTAATTTTTTAGATTTCACCGATTTGGTATTGATTACACCGATCTAAGATTTAGACCGGTGTTTTTTTTTTGAGATAGTAATTTTCTTTCGCCTAATTGAATTAAGCTCCTTTGGCTACTGTGTTTTCACAGCTACCAAAATCAAAGTAGGCTTCAAAATAGTAGCCTTTTCTATTTTTGAATATTACCATGTATATTTAAGGTATATGAAATGCTTTCAACCGATTCTTATCTCACTAATAACTTTGCTACTAATAAATCATAATTCATTTTCGCAAAATAAAATGAGGTCGGTAAATGAACTAACTTCTGACACTTCAGGCTGGGACGATTTTAAACATTCCACAAAAATTGCAAGGAATAAATATGAGGTATCGCCTGTTAATCCGGAAAAAGCAAAAGAAACCTTATTTCAGACCTAGGTAACTACACGTTCAATGATGGGCGCAATAATTTATTTTTCGGGTGGAATTCTTATCGATGATGGTTGGATTAGAATATTAGGATCAGGAAGTGAGAAATTAAATAGAACAATATCAGAATGGAATAAGGGAAAAACCTATCAGAAACCAGGTGAGCGACCTCAATACTTATTAGTGGCCGACGATGTTGTAGGCGGATTTTTCGCATTGAATGGCGGAGCCTTGGGGCCGGAATTAGGTAAAGTCTATTATCTGGCTCCTGATGATTTAAAATGGGAATCACTCCATATTGGATATTCAGAATTTATCGATTTTTGTTTGGACGGAGATATGAACCAGTTTTATGACAAACTAAGATGGTCAACATGGCAAACAGATATGAGTTCTATAACCGGAAGTAAAAGCTTTTTTATTTATCCTTACTTATGGTCGGTTGAAGGAAAGGATATCAACAAAGACACCCGAAAAGTAGTACCCGTTGAAGAACTATACATATTGGAAATAGATGCCCTTAAACAATTACCCACTACAGCAAAATAACACAGATAAACCCCGAAGTTTCGGGGCTTATCTGTGTTAAAACATCCCATTCCCGTGCGCCATTACTTCCGGCACCTCTTGCCTCACGCTCCAGTGTTCAGCAATTTTATCTTCCTCTAATTTGAAAATATGGAATTGCGCAAAAAGACTGTCTTGAAATACACTTTCACAATGAGTGAGCACAAAATTGCCCTCACCTATAATTCTGTGAACTTTAGTATTTTCACCCAGGCCGCTTAATAAACCCGATTCCTGATTATGTTCAACAAAACCAGGAGTGAGATACTTACCCGCCTCTTCTAAATTTCCCGGTTTCAAAATCTCATCATAAAAATCCATTATCAGCTTCTTGCTCTCATTTCTGTCTGCCGAATCTTCAATTGTGGAAATACCATTAGTCATGGTAATTGGACCATCCTGGCGTTCAGGTTGGACCTGTCCTACATCCCAATGTTCTTTCAATTTACCAAATTCTAATCTCATCAAATCCACCACAGCGTACCGTTTACCCATAAGCTTTACATCTAGGTGGGTGGCCACCAGATCCCCGTCGGCAATTACCCTTATTATTGGTGAAGGATGTGATTCAGGCGGCTTAGGCAGCTTTTTAAGAAAAGCTAGCATCTCCAACAAACCTTCCTTACCATCTTTAACTGTAGGACTATGCTGGATATAGTTGTCACTCACATAACAATCAACCAGTCCAAGGTCAAGGTCGCGGATTATCTTACGGTAGCATTCTAATACTATCGTCTTATTGGATTTTTGTTCCATAAATTTCTATTTTACTAACGAAGTTATAGCATATAATAAAGCCGTAAACTCCAGGTGGTTATTAAGTTGTTCTAATAAAATTGACGTGAAAAATTAGTAATACAAACTCAACCGGTCAAAAAACCGGCGGTTGTATAACCTGCTTAGCAGGCCAGATTTTTGCCAATCCGCATTTGATATGTAGTGACAGTAATTATGCTATAAATCTAAATAAAAAATCGGTGCAATCATTATTCAATAATCAGCGTAATCATCAAATAATCGGCGTAATCCACAATAAATTTTTAGATTTGTTTACATACAAACCGCTATTAACCGAATGAACACGGCAACCAAACGATCCACCATTCCGAGTCTTATCCGTTATATCATAAAGAATATCCATCCTGAAGACCACACATTCATGACCCACAAAGTTGAGGATTCATGGGTGGAAATCAGCTATAAGCAAGCCATAGAAAAGATAGATGCTATCTCTTCCTGGTTGCTCGATATCGGTGTTAAAAAAGGTGATCGCCTGTCATTAATAATTGAAAACGGCCCGGATTATATTTACTACGACCAGGCATTACAGCAGATAGGTGCAGTAAATGCCTCTATCTACCCTACCCTTTCAGAAGCCGAGATTGAATATATTTTAAACGACTCCGGCGCAAAGACCATTTTAGTTGGTAATCCGTTTTTGTTACGCAAGATCACCAGGATAGCCAATAACTGCCCGGCGCTTATCCGCATCATCCCAGCTTTTGACGATTTTGAAAAATCATTGGCTAAATTAAATCTCAACGCCGGGGTAGTAAGCCTTAAACAGGTGATTGACGAAGGCTTAAAAATGGATGATAAACACACTGCTACTATAAACAGTGCGCGCGAAGCCATTTTACCATCCGACCTCTCCTGCCTGATTTACACTTCCGGAACTACAGGTACGCCAAAGGGCGTGATGCTCACCCATTTCAACCTTACGGAAAATGCCAGGACAAGTTTGATCCAAATCCCGATCATCGAATCCACCGATGTATTCCTGTCGTTCCTGCCTTTATCGCACGTATTTGAACGCACGGCAACTTACCATATCTGCCTGTTTACCGGCAGTAAAATGGCATTTGCCCAAAGCCTCGACCTGCTTGCAAAAAACATGGCAGAGGTGCGTCCTACTGTAATGAACTGTGTACCGCGGCTCTTAGAGCGCATCCACGACCGCGCGATGAAAAACGGAACGACCGCAGGCGGCGTAAAGTCGAAGATCTTTTTATGGTCGCTAAAAATTGGCAAGGAGGTAAGGCTTGTGCATGAGGCCGGCAAGAAGCCGGGTTTGATCCTGAGTCAGCAGCATAAAATTGCGGAGAAACTGGTATTCAGCAAGATCAAAGAGAAAACCGGGGGAAGACTTAAGATTATGCTTTCCGGCGGCGGAGCGCTGCCAAAAAATATTGGAGAGTTTTATGGCGATCTGGGGATAAAGGTGTTAGAGGGCTTCGGATTGACAGAAACCTCGCCGGTAATGGCAGTAACTGAAACCGACCGCATCATTTATGGTACCGTAGGCAGAATTATTCCCGGTATTGAGGTGGCTATCCAAAATGTCGACACCAAACAAATCTATACCATTCAAACTCACGATACGTTCAAACCTGATTTTCAGTCGGAAGAGGGTGAGATTATCGTACGGGGGCATTGCGTAATGAAGGGTTATTGGAACAAACCCGAGGAAACCGCTACCGTTATTGATGCCGATGGCTGGTTCCATACAGGTGACATAGGCCGCTATTTCAGGGGCAACCTGCAAATAACCGACAGGCTGAAAAACATGTTGGTAAACGCCTATGGTAAGAACATTTATCCCACCCCGGTAGAAAACACGTACCTGAAAAGCCCCAAAATTGAACAGATCTTTTTAATTGGCGATAAACGCGAATATATAACTGCGATAATTGTACCCGCTAAAGAAGGATTGCAGGAGGCTTTTCAGCTAAGCAACGAGTATTTTGAAAAGCCAGATGTGTTTATCGACGAAAAAGACATAACAGACTGGATTGGCCAGGACATCAAAAAATACTCCAACGAATTGGCAAAATTTGAGCGGATAAAGAATTTCAAGGTAAAGCGTAAACCTTTCAGCATTGAAGACGGCGAGATCACCCCAACCATGAAGGCCAAACGCAAAGTAATTGAGAAAAAGTACGCTAAGGATATCGATGAGTTGTACCTGGGCGATGCGGAGGCGGATTGATGTTAAAAGAAATATTTAACATCAGTGAATATCCGTCGCTAGATCAGCAAGGTAATTCATCCTTCATTCAAAAAATAGCCACCTTACTTAAAACCTACGGGCTTATTTTCCTTTGCCTGATCCTCAGCGGTTGGCTAAGCGTTTGGGTTGAATATTTTGTTACTCATTCGCTGCACTTTAAAAGTATTCAAAAACAGTATAGCAAAACATTTGAGGAACAGTTTAAGAAAACCGGGATAGCCTGGGGCATGATCTACATTTGCCTTATTGGCCCCATAATTGAAGAAACTGTATTCCGGCTTCCCTTATCTTTTAAAAGGGTTCATGTTGCAATATGCATTGCCATCGCATTTTTCATGTTTGGCAATGTTATTCCGTTTGTTAAAAACCTAAGCCTCCTGATTGGAAAAGGCTTTGCATTGGGTATTCGGGTCGCGGTAATCGTTGCTATCTTTTTCATTGTTGTGCAGCTTATCCCAAAAGGTCTCGAAATAAGCGATAAAGTAAAAAAACGAATTATTATAACCTCCATGTGCCTGTTCGCACTGATGCACATTGCAAACTTTATACCGCTGCAATGGAACCTGATCTGGGTTTACCCGATCTACGTACTACCTCAATTTTTCATGGGCTGGGGCATCACCTATGTGCGTTTTAAACATGGGTTTGTTTGGGGAATACTACTGCATTGTCTAATCAATTCCGTATCCATGTCGTTTTATGCAACTTCGTTAAGCAGCAGGGCCAAACACCCGCATCCGGTTGCCGACTCTGCTGCCAAACATAAACCTGTACAAAAGCCTAAGGCAGCTACCAGGGAGTAATGCCAGTTTCCGGGTTATTATCGATGCTGTAAAATATGCCGTGGGGACCGTTTTCATCCAGCGTAGCAAATTTTACAATATCTTTAGCAGCATCTGATACGTGGCGCGGGCCGCCGTGATTATTAAAATCAGTTGCGGTATAGCCCGGATCAACCACATTTACTTTAAAAGCTGTGTCCTTCAGTTCGTAGGCAAGCACAACTGTGTAAGCGTTTAATGCTGTTTTTGACGGCCCGTAGGCGGCACCTTTCACCTTATAATATTTCCATGATGGGTCATTATGCAGAGTAAGTGATCCCAATCCCGATGTAACATTAACTATCCTCGGCGCATCTGATTTTTTCAACAAGTCGAGAAAGTTATTGGTTACTTCTATAGTTCCAAAAAAATTCGTTGCAAACACTTCACGTGCAGTTTGAGTTGTCATCCCGAGGGCATTTTGCGGAAATCCGCCACTTATGCCTGCATTGTTGATCAGCACATCCAGTGAATTTACTTTTGTGCCGATCTCTGCCCTGGCGGCTTTTATCGATTCATCGCTGCTGACGTCTATTACTATCACTTCTAAATTAGTAAAACCCTCAGCCTTCAATTTCCCAACGGCTTCATTTCCTTTTTCAAGGTCACGACTGCCGAGATAAACATAGTAGCCGGCTTCTATCATTTGTTTAGCGGTTTCAAAGCCTATGCTTTTATTCGCGCCTGTTATCAGTACTGTTTTCATGGTAAATTTTAATTGTTAGGTGATGGATTAACCAAGCCGCTTGTGTCCCTGATGCTCCAGTGTTCTGCGTATCGCCCGTTAGTAAGGGCAATTATGTCGATTATATTTATGCTTCCGCGTTTACCGCTTGGTGCAATACCCATAAAAGTATCAACATGGGTTCCGGAAATTGTTTTACGGGTAACCACTTTATTATCTTCAATAACCTGGTCGTGGATCTCTACCTTAACATCTTTTAAGGCATTATGCAACATAATCGTAAAATCTATTATCCCTTGTGGCCCACGGGCCGAACCCGGCATCGTATGGTTAATAAAATCGACATGGATAATTTCGTTAATGGCATCGACACTGCCTTTTTCAAGTACTTCCCTATTGAAGCGGAGTACTACTTCTTTGTTCTGTTTTTCCTGCTCTGTCATATGTGTTTTTAATACGACAAAGGTATCGCGGCAAAGACAGTTAAAACTTCACAAAGGCAGGCATTAATGGTACATATTCCGGCTTTGTTTGCGATAATTCATTGGGGTATCTGCAATCAGCCGTTTAAAGAAGCGATTGAAATAGGATGCATCCTCAAATCCCAACTGCCAGGCAATCTCTTTAATAGAGAGTTCGGTATGAAATAAAAGGCGCTGCGCCTCAAGCACCAGTCGCTCATGGATAATCTCGATGGCGGTTTTTCCGCTTTGCTGTTTAATAACATCGCCGAGATGGCCTGCAGAAATATTAAGCTGATCGGCATAAGCGGCTACATCGTGCAATTCGGTATGCTGATCCTCAATCAGCTGCCTAAATTTCTTCAGGAGCAAGCGGTCAGGTGATGGTTCTTCGCCTTCATATTGTTCCTTATACAGCCTGCTTAAGTAAATCAGCAAAACTCTTAAATAAGAGAGCAGCATCCCATTGCGCCAGTCCTGTTTTTGGGCTTGTTCAGCCTGCATCTTTGTTACCAGGTCCTCGATGAAAATAATATTTTCATCGGTTAACGTAAGCTCATGCCCGTTATGAAGATTTTGGATGATCGGCAATTGTCTCAGCGAGACATTTTCCTCAATCGCCAGGAATTCGTCTGTAAAGCACACTATTTTCCCGATGGAGGGAACCGTTTTCTCCTTCACATGAACCTGGTGTGGCACCGTAAAATAAAAAGTATCCCGCTTTAAGGTATATGGAACCATGTCTATCCAATGCCTGCTGCATCCCTGCCTTACCAAAGCCAGGAAATAGAAATCTTTACGGTGCGGACTTAAAAACACAGTAGGAAGCTGCGCATATTGCCCCTTCATGTCAAGGATCTCGAACAGGCTGTTTCCAGTCATGCTAATTTCCTTTAATGAATATGTCGGGATCCCGGTTTCCGTTAGCTGGTTCATTATTTACAAAAATTCAAGAATGTCCTTAATACGGAATACACTTTTAAAGTTATCGTTTTCAATGCTGTGCTCAATTTGCTCGTGTGCCCAGGTGATATGATAAGGCACATGCACACCATGCCCGCCAACATTCAACACCGGTAAAATATCACTTTTTAAGGAGTTCCCTACCATCATCAATTCTTCCGGCTTTACATCCAGGTGCCTGATCAGCTTCAGGTAATTGGCATCATCCTTTTCAGACATGATCTCGATGTGGTGAAAATAATGGCTCACCCCTGATTTTCGTAGTTTACGTTCCTGGTCCAGCAGATCGCCTTTTGTGGCAACAACCAACCTATATTTATCCTTTAGGGCGTTCAATACATCCTCCACTCCATCTAACAGCTCTATGGGCTGATTAAGCATTTGCTTACCAAGCTCCAGGATCTGGTCAATAACATCGGTAGTGATGGTATTACTTGTGATCCGCAAGGCGGTTTCTATCATTGATAATATGAACCCTTTTATCCCGTAGCCATACAAGGTAAGGTTCTCGATCTCTGTTTTCAGCAACTCCCTTTCAAGTTCGTGCTGGGTTGAATATCCGCCAAGTAATTGATAAAACTGCTCTTCCGTATGCCTGAAGTACGGCTCATTTACCCAAAGCGTATCATCGGCATCAAATGCAATTACTTTTAATTTCATAGTCAAAGATATATGCTGTAGCGGAAGATTTGTCAACTTTTAGTAGTTTATCCTAATTTGATTGCACAACCTTTCTCCTTTTACCTTTCAGCTTTCGCCTCAAAACCCTATTTTTGCACCTTTATTAAAAATATGAGTACTGCCCTATCCGAACAGGAAATTTTTCGCCGCAAATCGTTACACGAACTGCGCGCTTTAGGTATCAACCCTTATCCCGCCGAGGAATATAAGGTTACCGCCTTTGCACAGGATATTACTGACAATTTTAACCGCTACCCAGACCATTATAAACAGGTTACCCTTGCAGGCCGCATCATGACGCGCCGCATCATGGGCAATGCATCTTTCGCCGAACTACAGGATTCAACCGGCCGTATGCAGATCTATTTAAAAAGAGATGACCTGTGCCCCGGTGAGGATAAAACTTTTTACAATACGGTATTTAAAAAGCTGATGGACATCGGTGATTATATTGGTGTGAAAGGTTTTGTTTTCATAACTCAAACCGGCGAGATCTCTGTTCACGTACAGGAATTAACCTTACTGGCAAAATCATTAAAACCGCTTCCGGTTGTTAAACGTGAGGAAGACGGCCAGGTGCATGACGCATTTACCGATCCCGAACAGCGTTACCGCCAGCGTTATGTTGATTTAACCGTTAACCCGGAATTCAAACAGATCTTCATTAAACGCTCGAAGGTGATCAGCAGCATGCGCGAGTACTTTAACAAGCAAGGGTGGATGGAAGTGGAAACACCGATATTACAACCTGTGCATGGTGGTGCGGCGGCACGTCCGTTTAATACGCATCACAATACGCTGGATATGCCTCTATATCTACGTATCGCTAATGAGCTTTACTTAAAGCGATTGATCGTAGCCGGTTTCGACGGCGTATATGAGTTTGGCAAGATGTTCCGCAACGAGGGTATGGACCGCACTCACAATCCGGAGTTCACCAGCATGGAGATCTATGTAGCTTACAAAGACTACAACTGGATGATGGCAATGGTGGAGGAATGTTTGGAGATTGTTGCACGTACCGTTACCGGCATCCCGGTTGTACAGGTAGGCGCTAACGAGATCAATTTTGCAGGCCCTTACGAAAAGCTTTCCATGTACGATTCTATCCTAAAATATACCGGGATAGATGTTTCTGCTATGGACGAAGCTGCTTTGCGCGAAACATGCAGCAGTTTGGGAATAGAAACAAACAGTACCATGGGCAAAGGCAAGCTCGTCGATGAGATCTTCGGCGCAAAGGTTGAAGCCAACCTGATCCAGCCAACCTATATTACCGACTATCCCATCGAGATGACGCCGCTTGCTAAAAAGCACCGTACAAAAGAGGGATTGGTTGAACGTTTCGAGCTGTTTGTAAACGGAAAGGAAATAGCCAACGCTTATTCAGAATTGAATGATGCCATCGACCAGCGTGAACGTTTGGAAGAGCAACTGATCTTAGCCGGTCGCGGTGATGACGAAGCAATGGCGATGGATGACGACTTTTTACGCGCCCTTGAATACGGTATGCCGCCAACTTCAGGTTTGGGTATCGGTATCGACCGTTTAGTAATGCTAATGACCAATCAGAGCACCATCCAGGAAGTACTATTCTTCCCACAAATGCGTCCGGAGAAAAAGGCAAAAACTGTAACTGTTGACGATTTTATCCAGGTAGGTGTTTCTGCCGAATGGGTACCTGTTTTAAATAAAATGGGGATCAATAATTTAGAGGATCTAAAAGCCGCCAACCCGAACAAATTATTCAATGATCTTGGCGGAATGCGCAAAAAGCTAAAACTCGATATAACCATGCCTACTAAAGAAGAGGTAATGGCTTGGATTGAAAACTTAAAAAATTAAATCGTCTGCTTTCCCCTCTTTGCGCAGCAGAGAGGGGTGGCGAGCGAAGCAATGCCGGGGTGAGTCAACCCGCCGTGCATTTGCGCCAATGCATTTACGTTAACGCCGCTCGCAGAGTTGACTCACCCGGTCGACGCTTTGCTGGACCTCTCTTTCTTCGCTTACGCGGAAAGAGGGAAGAGAAAATAAAATAAACGACAAAGCGTCTCTTCTTTTTTTATTCAAATTTATGCCCAACTGTAACGCCGTCCCAGCTATCTGAGCGGAACGGGCTTACCGGGAAACCCTGAATATTGAACAGGTTGGCATCAACCGGCGCATTTGTCCACCCATAACGAACAGCCACAGGATTTGGGACCGCACTGCACGAAACCTTCAATTTATTTTTATCGATTATTACTGCCTGCGCATAGTAAAATTTATGATCCGCGCCTGCCAGCTCAAATCCCTTTACATAACCATATTGATCCTTAGCCATCAAGCCGTTTTCTGCATTTGAGAAGCTAACCAACGCTGATCCGCCTGAAAAATCAACAGAGACAAACAGTGGGCTCGAAAAAAATCCGGACTGATGATAAACCTGTGCAAGTGAAGTTGAAGCAAGACGGTAGCCAACGTCTGCCTTATCCTTGGGGTGGATATTAAATGGATCACCAATATCTGTTGTTACAGCAACGCCGGTATTTGGCAACTGCAGGGCCATGTTTTGGGCTTCGCGTAATTCAGCCCAGTTACTGCCTAGGTTACTGTTTTGCGAGGTTCCGAATGATGATAGTTGTACGAATAAAAATGGTAATTGCTCTTTCCATCTTCCCCGCCAGTCGTTGATCAGCATCTGGAATACCGAGCGATACTGGAACGCCCGTTCAGCATTTGATTCCCCCTGGTACCAAATCACACCGGCGAGCGCATAAGGGATCAGTGGGTTTATCATGCCATTATATAAATCAAACGCTGTATTATTTGGCAGAAAATCAAAATGGTATGGCTTGCTCAAATCCGGCATTACATGCCAGTTGCCATCTGCTATGTTGATAGTTGTATCAACGAAACGAATATTCAGGTCATTTGCTCCCGTTCCGTTGAGCCCCGTACCGAACCATGATGGATTTTTTTGTGCCGATTGAAAGTTGATCAGCAAACTATTCATCCCCGGCTTCCAGGTCCCAGCCGGCAGGTTAAGCTGATAATTCGCCGGGAGCGTGCCTTTATTAATAAGCTTTCCATTGATATAAATTGCCATATCGGCGTCCGTTTGTCCGAGTGAAATAACCGAACCGACTGAACTGTATGAGCTATCCAAACTCAATGTACGCTGCATAAATCCCAATCCCCGGTATGAATACAGCCTGCCATTCCACTCCCACGACCCCGGTGCATAAGCATGCTGCCAGCTGTCAAAAAAATAGCCGGGCTTTGTTGCAAGGTCTTCTGCAGTAAAATTCACGACCGGACCATTATGATAAGCCCATCTTTTTAATAATTTATCAGATCGTTGGCTTAGCTGATCGGCGTTTTGCGGCAGATCAGGAACCACCGACTTAAAATCGGGCGAAGCAATGATGGTTTCCCTGCTGATCCAGTCTTCTGCTTCTGTTCCGCCCCAGCTGCTGTTGATAATTCCGACGGTAACATGCAAAGTTTGCGAAAGCTTTTTGGCATAGAAATAACCAACTGCTGTAAAATCTCCAATGGTGTTGGCTGATGCGAGTGTCCACTGACCGGTAACATCTTTTTCGGGTGTGAGGCTGATCTTGTTTTGAACATGAAACTGGCGAACTGCTATCTGCGACGCTACCTTTTGTTCAGCTTTATACCCATATGCATTTTTAAGCTGAAACTCCATATTTGATTGACCAGAACAAAGCCAAACTTCACCCAGCATAATGTCGGAATAAGTAATAGATTCCTTTCCCGATGAGATCTTCATTTGGTAAGGCCCGCCTTCCTTCATCGGCGTCAGCGTTGCTTTCCAGTCCCCCTGTTCGTCAGCTTTGACTATTACATGTTGGTTGTTAAGATCGATAATTACCTTAGCTTTTTTTTCGCTGTGGCCCCAAACCGGAATATTATGGTTCCGCTGAAGCACCATGTGATCGCCGAAAAGTTTTGAGGTAGAAAGTTGTGCATAGTCGGCGGATGTAGCGAAGATAGCTGCAAGCGTAATCGTTAAAAATTTCATACAAATATTTACAGGGTATTGGCTCGTAAATATAAAAATTAAACACCCGCGGAGTATACAGTATTCCAGCTTAAATTGTTCAATATTTTATCATTAATAAATACAAGGCTTCTCAGAACGATAAATCCTTAATTAGCAAAGGCACCTATAAACTTTGCATCTTGAAGGGATTTCATGTCATTACAATCTTTATCCCGTTGATTAACAGACTTCATTAACAATTCTTTAATAAAAGGATAATTTTAATAACACTTTGGCATTTGGTATGTTGATTACTTTTACAATGCAACAAAATGCAAATTAACATGACTAACTCAATATTAGAAATAACCGAAAACGAATACCTGATAAAACTGAACAGAAGCAACTTTAATCTTTCGTTCATCAGGAGCCTTTTGAAAATGGTTGAAGTAGCTAATCCAACGGATGAAAGCTCGTTTATTGCCGACAGGTATATCGCACCAGCTCAAATCATCTCTTCCGAGCCTGAATATTACAGCTCAATTGAAGAAAAATAAAAGGGACGCGATGATTTCGCGTCCCTTTTATTTTTCGATATTTCTACCAGTTTTTAGAATTGGCGGTATCCGCCCCTTACTACCTGTTGCTTATCCATTTGTGCCATTTGGCCCTTCATCATCTTTATTTGTTCGGTAAGCAACTTATTTTTATCATCCTTTGACGCTTCCGACAAATACATCTGAGCTTCGCGTTTATTACGTTTTGCCATCGCTATGCCTGCAAGGCTTAGTTTAGCCAATGCCACATTGTGTGACATCTTCATGCCCAATGTAAGAGATTTCTTAAAATACTTTTCTGACTTCAGCGGCGATTTGCGCGATTCGATCAAACCGATCAACAGGTTATAATACCCCCATTGGCTTTTGTTCAATTGTTTTTCGTAGTCGGTGATCTTTAATAGCCACTCTTCAGCTTTTTCAGATTGTTCCTTGCGCAAAAACCATTGCGAAATGATCATATTCTCATTAAAGAAATAGCTTAGCAATACAAAGCCACCTAAAAACAATACCGGTATGCCCCAGCCCCAATGGCCAAAAACACATAGTACTATGGCCGCTCCCATAATTCCGCAGGCAATAATTAACCTTACTATATTTGACATCTTTTTAAAACTATAAATTAGCATGCAAATATCCGTTTATTTGTACGCTTAATCAACATCTATATTAATATTTATGGCAGGAGAATTAGAGCCATCGTGGCTGAAAATTTTAGGCGAAGAATTTAACAAACCTTACATGGTGAACCTCAAGTCGCTTTTAAAAAAAGAAAAGGACGAAGGCCACAAAACTTACCCTAAAAACGCCGACATTTTTAACGCATTCAACAAAACTCCGCTTGACAAACTGGAGGTCGTTATTCTTGGTCAGGACCCCTACCATGGAGAAAACCAGGCACATGGATTATCATTTTCCGTGCAAAAGGGAATCACCATTCCACCATCGTTACGAAACATTTATAAGGAGCTATCCACTGACATCCCCGGCTTTGTTATTCCAAATCACGGCGATCTTACCGAATGGGCGGAACAAGGTGTGTTGCTTTTAAATGCAAGTCTGACCGTAAGGGCAGCCACACCCAACTCACATCAAAAATACGGCTGGGAAACTTTTACCGACACCGTGATCAAAAATATCTCGGACGAGAAGGAAGGAATAGTATTTATTCTATGGGGAGCTTTTGCACAAGCCAAGGCCGAACTAATCGATCAAAAGAAACACCATATCATCAAATCACCCCACCCCTCTCCATTTTCAGCGGATCGTGGATTCTTTGGCTCAAAGCCTTTTTCAAAAACCAATGAGATCTTGATAAAGGAGGGAAGGAAGCCGATTGATTGGCAAATTAGCCCCCTAATCCCCTAAAGGGGAGATTATAATGCGATGTCAAAAGAAAGGCCTGCTTTATAATAAAGCAAGCCTTTTATATTTTGTCTCACCCTTTAGGGGGCCGGGGGCCTAGTATTCCAGCGGCACTATCGGCTCTTTTTTACTCGTCGACATGATCATCATGGTCTGGAAAGTTTTAACCACTGTTATGCGGCTGATCTTTTCCATGATCAATTGCTCGTACGATTTAATATCGCGCACATAAACCTTTAGCAGAAAATCGCACTGGCCCGTTACGTGGTGACATTCGGTTACCTCTTTGATGTTCTGGATCTCATCAAGAAATGTTTGAATGGTGTTTTTTTGATGAAAATCCAGCGAGATCTGGATAAAGGTTTTTATTCCCAGGCCAAGTTTCTCTTCGTCAACCAAAGCATGATAGCTTTTGATATATTCAGCATTTTCAAGCTTGCGCACACGTTCTAATGTAGGCGCAGGCGAAAGCCCTATTTCGTTTGAAAGCTGGAGGTTGGTTATCCGTCCGTTCTCTTGTAATATCTTTAGTATTTGAAGGTCTATTTTATCTAATTCGGCTCCCATAGTTCTGCAAAGATATAGTTTTCCTGAATTCACAAAATAAAATTTTTCAAAAAACACCTTTAACAAAAATATATTCTTTATGTATAAAATATTTAGGTTTGTCTAAATTTATTATTAGATTTGCTTAAATGAATACTTTAGCCGAAGAAAACTATTTAAAGTCGATTTATCACCTGTCGCTTAACGACGAAAATGTGAGCACCAACCAATTGGCTGCGCTACTGAATACAAAGGCATCTTCGGTTACCGATATGCTTAAAAAACTGGCTGATAAAACGCTGATCAATTACACGCCGTACCAGGGTGTTACCTTAACTGCTGCCGGCGAAAAGATCGCTGTAAATATTATCCGGAAACACCGCCTTTGGGAGTTTTTTTTGGTGGAGAAATTAAATTTCAAGTGGGATGAGGTGCATGAAATGGCCGAAGAAATGGAGCACATCTCATCAAACGAACTGATAGACCGCCTGGATAAATTTATGGATTACCCAAGATATGATCCGCATGGCGACCCGATCCCCGATAGTGATGGAAAATTTAAATTGCACGATCTTAAACCTGTTTCGGCAATTGACGTTAATACCTGCGGTGTGATTTGCGGGGTACGCGATCACTCGTCCTCTTTTTTACAATACCTGGAGAAACAGGGCCTCACCATTGGAAAAAAAATCACGGTGAATGACATTATAGAATTCGACAGATCAATGATACTGCAAATGGAAAATAAGACTTTACAGATAAGTCGCGAGGTAGCTAATAATTTACTGATCACTATATGAGCAAGCAACACGACAATTCATTAGCTAACGTTCACAGTTCGATAAATCCCGAGGCCAAAATCGGGTGGAAAAGGGTTTTGGCATTTTTAGGTCCGGCATACCTTGTAAGTGTAGGCTATATGGACCCTGGTAACTGGGCGACAGATATTGCGGGCGGCAGTGCATTCGGCTATAAGCTCATTTGGGTGTTATTCGCCTCAAACCTGATCGCGTTATTACTGCAATCGTTAAGCGCGAGATTAGGCATCGTTCGCGGGCTTGATTTGGCACAGGCTTCTAAGAACGCCTATCCCCGTTTTGTAAACTTTTGCCTCTACATCCTCGCTCAAATAGCTATCATAGCCTGTGACCTTGCGGAGATCATCGGTATGGCTATTGGTTTGCAGCTACTATTCCACCTGCCGCTTATTTGGGGCGTATCACTAACCATTACCGACACGGTCCTAATGCTGTTTCTGATGAACAAGGGCATGCGCAAGCTGGAAGCATTTATCATGTCGATGATATTTATAATCGGCGTTTCTTTTTTGGTTGAGATGTTTATTGTGGGGCCTGATTTTGGCGGGGTGCTAAAGGGATTTATACCTAGTAACCTGTTCAAAAAAGACGCGACCACTCAAAATATGCTCTACATCGCCATCGGAATTATTGGAGCAACGGTGATGCCGCACAATTTATACCTGCATTCCTCTTTGGTTCAAACCAGGCAGATCAGCCGCACTGATGCAGGGATCAGGTCATCCATCAAGTTCAATCTTTTCGATACGGTTATCGCGCTAAACCTGGCATTTGTTGTTAACGCAGCTATTTTGATATTAGCAGCGGCAGCATTTTTCAAGAACGGGTATTTTAAAGTAGCCGAAATCCAGGACGCTTATAAACTGCTGGAACATATTTTCGGTCGGATAGCTCCTACCCTGTTTGCAATAGCTTTAATAGCATCGGGGCAAAGTTCAACCATAACGGGGACCCTTGCCGGGCAGATCATTATGGAGGGTCACATCAACCTGCGTATTGAGCCGTGGCTGCGCCGACTGCTAACCCGAATCCTGGCAATTGTGCCAGCCGTATTCACCATTATTTATTTTGGTGAAACTGGTTTAGGCAGCCTGATAATTTTGAGCCAGGTTGTACTAAGCCTGCAGTTGGGATTTGCCGTTATACCGCTCATCCACTTTACATCCAACCGCAAACGGATGGGCAAGTTTGCCATCAGTCTGAAAGTTAAAATTCTGGCATGGGCAAGCGCTATACTGATAGTGGCACTGAACGCCAAGCTGGTTTACGATCAAATTGGCGATTGGATAACCCAGTTCCCATCCGCAGCAATATGGATCTATATTATTGTTACGCCTATTGTTATTGGGATAGCCTTGTTGTTGGTGTACGTATTTTTAAGGCCCATACTTTATAAACATAATGATGAACCATCAAGAGTTCCGCACGGACTGGCATCAAAAATTGAGGACCTGTCGGCCATTGATTACCACAACATTGCCGTAACCATCGATTTTTCAAATAACGATACCGAATGTATCCGTAATGCCATCATGCAGGGCGGTAAAAAGGCGAAATATACGTTGATCCACGTGGTGGAAACTGCAGGTGCGCGCTATTATGGCGGGCAGATAATGGACCATGAAACACAAAGTGACCTTGATAACCTTGATGTATACGTTAAGGCGCTTACCGACCTTGGCTACAAGGCTAAGCCCCATATTGGCTTCGGCAGTGCTGCACGCGAAATAGCAAAATTTGTTAACGGAAATGATGTTGATTTTATAGTAATGGGCTCACACGGACACAAGGCGTTGAAGGATTTGATCTTCGGGACAACGGTGAACTCTGTAAGGCACATGGTGAATATCCCGGTACTGGTGGTTAAGCCCCCAAGGATCCTGTCACCAAAATAATTCGCATATTTGCACCAATGGATCAGAATATCTATATCAAGAACAAGAAGGCTTATTTTGAGTACCACATACTCGACAAATATATTGCGGGCATAAAATTGCTGGGCACAGAGATCAAATCTATACGTGAGGGCAAAGCAAACATCAATGATGCATTTTGTACTTTCATAAGCGAGCAACTGTATGTACGCAACCTGCATATCGCCGAATACAGCTATGGCTCATTCTATAACCACGAATCAAAACGCGACCGTGTATTACTGCTTACCAAAAAAGAACTCAAAAAACTCCAAACCCGCGGCGAGGAAAAAGGATTAACCATAGTACCGCTTGCACTATTCATCAGCGAGCGCGGTTTTGCAAAACTCGAAATAGGATTAGCCCAGGGCAAGAAAACTTTTGATAAACGTGAAACTTTAAAGGAACGCGACACTAAGGTGGAGATGGACAGGGCGATGAAAAGGTAGAGTACAGCCCCCCAGCCCCCTAAAGGGGGAGTTTTTTGCATGATAGATATTACTATATAGACTTACGAAGTTTTAAAAACTTCGTAAGTCTCCTAAATAATCAAACATTCCCCCTTTAGGGGGTTAGGGGGCCATCACCACGCTTTATCTCCAACCAGCGGCACAAACCTGAAAGTATCCAGCACGATTTTCTCATAATCATGCTCAGCCACTTTTAGAACTGTTACCATTTTTTGAGACTTCTCATCACCTACTGGAATTACCAGGATGCCGCCGATGTTTAACTGTTTCAATAACACATCAGGAACTGTAGGTGCACCGGCGGTAACAATTATTTTATCATAAGGTGCATGTTTGGCTATACCGATCGAGCCGTCGCCAACAAAAAAATTGGCTTTATAACCTATGTGTGGCAAAACCTGGCGGGTGTGGTTGTAAAGTTTTTCCTGCCGCTCAATGGTGTAAACCTTTGCGCCAAGTTCAAGCAGAATACAGGTTTGATAGCCGCAGCCGGTACCGATCTCCAGTACCTTATCACCATTATTAATATGCAGTAATTGCGATTGATACGCAACCGTATAAGGCTGCGAAATGGTTTGTCCCTCGCCTATCGGGAACGCAATATCCTTATAAGCCTGGTTCCAGAAAGTTTCGTCGAAAAAATAATGGCGCTTTACGGTGCCTATCGCGTTTAATACCCGCTCATCATCAATTCCTTTTTTCTTTAATTCTTCTACCAGCTTTTTCCTGGCACCCTTCTCGCGGTAATTGTCGATATACTTATAGGCCATTATACATGCAAATCTAATACGTTTTTAAGATTTACAGCTGTATAAAATTGGTATCGCCCCTTTATAAATTTATCTGCCTGATTTGTCGCCGATTATTTTTTCAAGATTCAACTTCGCATGACGGAACATGCAGAACGGGGAAATTTACAGAATTTGCCACGAAGCACATTTTATTTGCTTCATTATGCAGCGCATTAGCTTTTTCAATCATCGATTCTTCGACCACAACAACTCTCGGGTATAAAGTAACTTCCTTAAAATAGCCGCCCCCGTCTGCTGTCTCAACCATTACACCAAATGCCTCATCACTATAATCAACCACGACCACGCCTGCTACGCTGCATAAGTGCAAATACCATAACATGTGGCAAGATGACAATGACGATACCAGCAACTCCTCCGGATTATACCTGGTTTTGTCGCCGCGAAACGAGGGATCGGATGAGGCAGGAATTTCGGGTTTACCGTTTACGTTTATAATGTGATTGCGTTCATAAGCACGGTAGTTACTGGTTCCGGAACCCAGATTTCCTGTCCATGTAATAGTTGCTTTGTAGTGGTGCTCACTCATGGTCTTAATTTAAATTTAATACGGGTCGACATCCGGCTGTACAATACTCCCCTTGCTCAATTTGGTAGTTTGAAACTGGGTGATCACATCCCTTATAATTGCTTTTGCCTTGTTGATGGAAACGCTGTCCTTTTCAAATTTCAGCATAATGCTTTTAATATAATAATTCCTGATCCGGCTAACCAATGGCGACTCCGGGCCAATTACCCGATCATCAAATTGCTTGCGCAATTCATTTGCAAGATAGATGGACTGGTTATGTACGATCTCCGGATCTTTATGCTTTATGTCCAAATTAATGATGCGGTAAAATGGTGGGTATTTAAAGCTTCTGCGCTCCTCCATTTCGGTAAAGTACAGATCGGTATAGTTATTTTCGATTACCTGTTTGATCACCCGGTGACTGGGATCATAAGTCTGGATCACCACTTTGCCCTGTTTACCCCGGCGCCCAGCTCTGCCGCTTACCTGTGCCAGCATCTGGAAGCTGCGCTCGTTTGCCCTGTAATCGGGATATTTTAGCAGGCTATCCGCATTGATGATGCCGATAACCGTAACATCCGAAAAATCCAGGCCCTTGGCTACCATTTGCGTACCTACCAAAACATCTATTTTCTTTTCCTCTAAATCATTTAAAATGGTTTGCAGAGAGTTGCGCGATCTGGTTGTATCCAAATCCATACGGGCCATGCGGGCATCCGGCAAGATCATTGCCAATTCGTCCTCAATCTTTTCGGTTCCGAAACCCTTATATTCCAGGTGTGTTGAACCGCATGCCGGGCAAATATTTGGTGCATCGTCCTTATAGCCGCAATAATGGCAGTGCAATTTCCCGCTGCTTTTATGATAGGTTAAGCTAACATCGCAATTGATACATTTTGGCGTATAAGCACAGATTTTACACATCAGCAATGGAGCATACCCCCGGCGGTTTTGGAATAAAATTACCTGCTCCTTTTTTTCGAGCGCAGCATGTATATCGGCCATCAGCACACTGGTAAAGTGCGACTGCATGGTTTTACGTTTGGTTTCTTCGGCAATACTTACCACCTCAATTTCAGGCATCTTTACGCCGCCATATCTTTCGGTAAGTTCCACCAAACCATATTTTTTTATCCTCGCGTTGTAGTAGCTTTCAAAGGATGGCGTTGCCGAACCAAGCAGCACCTTTCCTTTATGCATGTTTGCCAAAAAAATGGCGGCGTCACGTGCGTTGTATCGTGGAGCCGGATCGAACTGTTTGTATGACGTCTCATGCTCCTCATCAACAATGATCATACCCAGATCATTAAAGGGCAGGAATACTGACGACCGAGCGCCAAGTAAAACCTTATACTCGCCACTAAGTACTTTTTGCCAAACCTCTACCCTCTCGTTGTCATTAAAACGAGAGTGATAGATGCCGATACTTGCGCCAAAATATACGCGCAGCCGCTCAATAATATGCGTAGTGAGTGCAATCTCGGGCAGCAGGTACAAAACCTGTCTGCCTGAGTTGATCATTTCTTCTATTAACCGGATGTAGATCTGCGTTTTGCCGGATGAGGTTACCCCATGCAACAACACTACATCCATCTGTTTAAACTGCTCCTTCACTTCGGCAAGCGCAATGCCTTGCTGTTGGCTCAATTCAAAATTATTGTATAGCTCTTCCTCTTCAAAAAACAGTCGGCTTACATTCTTCTCCTCTATAACAAAAACTTCCTTCTCCTCCAGCGACTTGATACTTGCCGCACCGGCTCCACTTTCCTCAATCAGTTCAGCTTTTGAAATACTTTTTTGAGTTCGGGCAAGCTTGATATAGGCTAACACCGCGTCAGCTTGTTTTGGGGCACGTTTTTCCAGGATGCCAAACAGCTCCCGCAAGTTATCCTGGTTTTGATAAACAGGATTAAGTGAGATAAAACTCCGCGTGCGCGGTTTGTAGCGTTCACTTACTTCTTCCGATATATTGATGATGTTTTTTTCGAATAATATTTTCAAAATTGGCATTACTGTTTTTTGCCCCAGCAGTTTTACAATATCGCTGACCGTTAATTCAGGCTGAATCTCGAGTGCCTCAACAATCAGAAATTCTTTATCATGCAGGTCTGTGCGATCAAATTCGAAGCCTTTATTTAGAACAATCTTTGTTTCGCTTGCCAGTTTCAACGCCGATGGCAGGGCTGCATTCATTACCTCACCCAACGTACACATATAATATTCCGACATCCATTGCCAGAATCTTAGCTGTTCGCCGGTAACAACCGGTCGGTCGTCAAGCAATTCAATAATATACTTCGCCTGGTATTTCTCAGGTGCCAGTTTACCTATTGATGCGATAATTGCCGTATAAAGTTTGCTCTTACCAAATTGTACCACAGCGCGCTTGCCCACCGCTACTGCGTCGTTCATTTCAAATGGAACACGATAGGTGTAATTTTTCGCGATAGCCAGCGGCAGGATCACTTCTACAAAAAGTGTCTCACGGTCGGAAAATTGCGCCTCAGCAAACTCTAACATTAAGTTTATTTATTTTTAGTAGCAGCCACGGCCATGGTTATCCAGCCGCCTATAAATAATACGCCGCCTAACGGCGTTACCGGGCCAACAAAACGTAGCCATTCCCAGCCCAAAATACTCCTGGTGGCAAGCAAGTATAACGAGCCGGAGAAAAATAAAATCCCGACTGTAAACAGGTAATAACAATCCTTTATCAGCCGCGTTTCATACCGGTTTAACGCAGCTAACCCGATTAAAGCAAACACGTGATAAAACTGGTATTGAACGGCAGTATTCCATACATGCAGGTCCTGTGCAGAAAGTTTTTCCTCAAGTCCGTGGGCACCGAATGCACCGGCGATAACCGCGAGCGCCCCTAACACTGATGCGGTTACAAATATTCTTTTCTTCATAATTTAATTGGCTAAGTTAATTAATTTGATGGATGGTTGAATTACACTATTGTTGAAAGCTTGTAATGTTTAAAAGTTGGGAATTTGTATAGGTAATCAGGCCTCTTTCCTCCGGCTAATCCAACTTAAAAAACTACATTTGCAATGCAAGCAGCAATGAGAAAGCAATTAATTATTACCCTGATTTTATTGGCGGCCACTGCGTTCGTTACGGTAGTTTATTTTAAAAATTTAAATCCGCCAGGCACGCGCACCAGCCAGGTAATGCGCTTAATTCCGGATAATGCTTCACTCGTATTTGAATTTAATAACGACAAGGGTTTTTACGATATTTTTAAGGATAACAAGCTTTTTGCCGCAATTATAAGTAAACAAAAGCTTGGCCAGTTAGATACCCTGAGGCAGGTGCTGCTCCAAAATCCATTATTAAGCAAATACTTCACGGCGCAGGACCTGTTTATTTCCCTGCATCCCTCCAAAACCAATGGAATTGAGCTCCTGTTATCTGCGTCGCCTGCAACCCCATTTGATCCGGAGGTATTTGACCAGTTATCAAAACAAACTAAAAACGGCTTGGTAATCACGCCTATTCGCAAACCCGGTAAAAGCGGGTACAATATTTATGTGAACATACTTAAGACGCGCTTTTATATAATCAACAAGGGTGAAAATGTTTTTTCCGGCAGCTTTTCTGAAGAACTGGCAGAACAGAGCGCCACATATAAGAACAAAACAGACAAGCCTGTATTTATTTTGTTATCTGAGCAGCAAAGCAACAATTCATTGGGTAACCTATATGTAAACTACAGCCAGCTTTCGCCCCTGTTTGAACAATTATTCAGGAACAAAAATACTGATATCCTTAAAACGTTCAGAATGCTACCTGCGGTTGCTGCGCTAAGTTTAAACTATCGCAGTGATGCCATCATGTTCAACGGTTCCACCACCATACAAAAAGACGGGCCTTTAGCTTATTTAAAACTGTTCGTGAACCAGCAACCGGTGATCAATCATTTAAATGATATCTTCCCGTCAACAACTGCATACGGCACTAATTTCCTCGTATCTAACCCGGCCAAATTTGGATCCGACCTCTCCGAATGGCAAAATAGCACCGGGCTGGCAAATGAACGGGATAAACTATTTAGCAAGGTAAAAGCTGAGACCGCTGTAAGGATCAAAACCGAATTTGATAACCTGCTTGGAAACGAGTTTGCCATTATAACAACGCGTTATTTTGAAAAATTTGGCATTGTATCTGTAAAGGATGGATCGAAGCTTAAACTGGTATTATCAGCCATCAGCATTATGAGCGACGAAAACAAAGGCGAATTGAGTTACGAAAAGCTTCCGTACTTTTTATTGGGTGATGCATTTGGCATTTTCAAAAAGCCGAACTTTATGATCATCGATAACTACCTGGTATTTGCCAATAGCAATAACGAGTTATCTAGTTTTTATGATACTTATATAAACCGAAAATTTTTAAGCAAGAATGGCCAATTCAACCAATTTAACGACCTGCTTGCGGCACAAAGTAACGTATCATTTCTTCTCGATTTTAAAAACATTCAACCAATATTTGAAAGAGACCTGAACCCTGATTTTTACGACGATTTTAAATCCATGGAGCCCGGCTGGAAAAATTTCTTTGCCGCATCCCTCCAGTTTTCGGCCGTTGATAAAAACTTTTACACTAACTTTTGCATGAGGCTGAATTCAGATACGGTTGCGTATAAACTAAAGTAGATTTTATCCACAACACAACTATACCTCCACATTTCCGTTAAAATGTTAATTATTGTTTAATTAAGTCAATTGGGAATTTTATCTTTAAGACGAATATAAAAAGCACCCTGCATAGCGCGATATATGAAGAAGATTTTACTCGTTCTTTTAATACTTACATCTACAATTAAACTTTTTGGCCAGCAATTTTCCCAATATAACACGGGAACTTTATACGACTCGTTTGAAAACCCGTCACAAAAAGCGTTCATTACTGACTCCAGCAAACAGTTTGCCTCCAATTTCCTCATACCCAATCTTAATGTTAATTTTTTTATAACAGGAGATGCACAGGCTACGTTAAAAAGCAGGGCGTTCAGTAACAAATATGATAACTCAGCATTGGTTATTAATGGAGGAAAAGTAAATCATGTAAACCTGAATGCCGGGAATTACGACATCATGTTTAAAATGTTTTCAAGCTTAAACGGCGATGTAGAGCTTGGTTTTTCCTTTCAAACCAAATTTGAAGGCAAGGGGCTTTTTACCGATGAATCCATATCGCTGCTAAATGGTATCGGAAATTTTAAGGACGATAATTATTCCGAGATTTTTAATGACAACTACTATTTTCAAACCTATCATCAAATGGGTTTTAGCTATCGCGAAAAAATCAACAAACAATTTTCATTCGGAGCAAAACTGAGCGCTTTAATGGGGGTCCAGTACGAAAAAATGAATATCATCCATTCGCAAGTATCTTTTGATAAGGCTAACGACTCAGCTATTTTGGGTTTAAGCGGAATATATTACTCTAATTATATTCCGGGGCACCTGATTCCCCGCGATTACCTGCCGAACTTTCGGAACCCGGGCGCGGCACTCTCAATTGGTGGAACATTCAGAACCGAGGATGGTTTTATTATACAGGGAAACGTAAAAGATCTTGGGTTTATTCACTGGAGCAGCCGATCACATATTTACGCATTTGATGACATCCAGCAAATAGAAGGCTTATCAACCCCCAGTCGTGAAAAAAATGTCTATAATTCCCTTACAAAAATAATTCACGGTAACCAGGTAACAAGCTCATTCACGACACCTATTGACGGCCGCGGCGAGTTAAGTGTAAATAAGATGTTCTGGATAGATGATAATAAGAATTTTAAATATTCGCCAACGCTCATTGCCTCTAAGGAGTTATTTTACCCGGGCTTTACAGGCGCATTGGTGAACCCATTTCAATACAAGAAATATATTTTAACCCTCACCACTACGTACGACGATATGAAGCTGTTTAACCTTGGGGCTCAGTTCATGATCCAAACACCTAACTTTGATTTCTTTTTGGGCAGCGATAAACTGACACAAACTGCCAGCCTTACGTCAGCACAGCTAAGCAAAAGCCCCACACAAACATATTCGAACAGTTCGTTTACAGGGGCAAGTTTCTTTATCGGCGCTTCAATTAAGTTCGGCCCGGTAATCGAGCATCCAATGAACGCGAGTACAATTCCAACTGGCGAAAAGGGTTTTTTGGGAAGATTATGGGGCAGGATCTTTAAGACTAACGATTAAATCCATTTCGGAATTCGGATTTTCTATTTCGGATTTAGAATTTTATGGTAGAGTTTTTTTTATTCCTGTTAAAATCCGACATGGAACATTCGAAATTCGAAATCAAACAGATTTTTTCCCGGCGATAAAATCCTTTAGATAATAGGGCTCAAAGTAGGCTACGTCCTCAAAATCCTTATCAGCAAATTTCTCTGCTGCCTTTTTGGTCAGGTCTTTTGCTGAATTGACAAATTCAGGCAGGTATAAGGCATTGGGGTTTTGTTTTAAAACGTTAAAGCATTTTTCTGCGCCATCGCCAAAAAACAAAATCTTGTTTGTTTTTAAAATATCGGCAAAGCTGGTTTCGTCAATTATTTCAGCTGCAGTTGATTTAATAACATCGCCCTTTTTGTCGAATATCGCGGTATAAACCTCCATCCTGCGGGCGTCGATCATAGGACATAAAAGCAGGCTCTCTGTTGTCGCATATTCTTCCATCCCAATAACGCCATCAGCCATTGCCGCTAATGTTTCAATGGCAATAAGCGGTTTATCAAGCGCGAAGCACAAGCCCTTAGCTGTAGAGATGCCTATTCGCAGACCTGTATATGAACCCGGCCCACAGCTAACAGCAATAGCATCCAAATCATTATAACTTGCGCCGACTTCAGCCAGGATGGCTTCAATAAACCTGGTAATTACTTCTGCATGTAAATTACGCCCGTTAACCTCTTTAAAGGCCAATACATTGCCATCCTTTGCTAATGCAACGGAGCAGGATGTAGTGGCAGTTTCTATTTGTAATATCATTCTTTAAGTGTTGAGTCTTGACGTCCGTAGTCTTAAGTCCCGCAGTAGCTAATAGGTTTGCCTTGAGACTGAGAACTAAAGACTTCAAACTAATTTATGGTATAGGATCATGCCCGTGCCCACCCCAGGGGTTGCAGCTGGCAATCCGTTTCAAAGTTAGCCATCCGCCTTTAAAAGGTCCATGTTTTTTTATGGCCTCAACCCCATACTGCGAGCACGTAGGCGTATACCGGCATGAAGCTCCTGTTAAGGGCGAAATAAAGTACTGGTATATTTTTATAAGAACAACGAAGATTGATCCTACTATGAGCTTTAATATGTCAACAATGAACTTCATTTGGCTATCTCGGCACAAAGCTGAGTTAAAAGTTTCAGCATCTTTTTCTCCATAAAATCGTACTCAGCAATTTCCTTTCCTATAAATCCAACGGAGAGAATGATTCTCTTATCCAGGCTTATTAATAAATTATATAAATGTTGCTGCTTATTAAGTCGATAAGCCTCACGCGTGCGACGCTTTATTAAATTACGGTCAACGGCGCGTTTGTATCGCCTTTTTGATACCGAAAACAAAATTTGCGCGGGGAATTTGCCGGGCTCGTCAATAAACAGCCACGAAGCTTTGAAGGGATAACACAAAAAAGAAGAACCGTTATGAAAAAGCTTATCGATAAGCTTCTTGTTACATAACCGTTCTTCTTTGTTAAAAGTATACATTGTTGCTGATGCTGAACCGAAAATTAAGTATATAAACGGCTCAAGCCCCTATGCCTGGAAGGCAACCAGCTTATGCTTTGTGGCTGCGCTCGTCAGATACTGATAATCTCTTTCTGCCTTTAGCTCTTCTCGATGCTAATATTCTTCTGCCGTTAGCAGTTGACATGCGCTCACGGAAACCGTGTTTATTTCTTCTTTTCCTTTGTGAGGGCTGAAACGTTCTTTTCATGGCTATTTTATTCTATTCGTCGTTTTTAAAACAAGAGCGCAAATGTAGTCATTTTTTAAATAATTTCAAATATAAGTTAAGGTTGTTGAAAATTAAGCTTAAGTTGAAAAAGTTGTGCTAGTTTTAAACATTATAGTAAGGTAAATATATTCCATCTTGCATTCAAATTAAACAACAATGAAACTTCCGGCAATCATCATCTTGTTTATCCTGCCTTTTTCCATTTTAGCACAGGATTCTCTTTCCACCCACTATAAAATCTACAGCACCTCAAAGCAAAAAATAATATCTGTTGATGAAATAGTAAACGATATGGATAAAGCCGATGTATTGTTCTTTGGTGAGGAGCACAACGATTCAACGGGCCACTATTTAGAACATGTGATATTCGAAAAACTTGCCGCCAAATATCCGGGCAAACTGGCCCTGTCAATGGAGATGTTTGAAACGGATTGCCAAACGCCGCTTAATGAATACCTCGCGGGTTTTATTCGCGAGAAAAATTTCATTACCGAAGCGCGAGCCTGGCATAATTACAAGGACTACCGCCCAATGATAGAGTTAGCCAAAGTAAATCATATCCCTGTTACAGCGGCCAATGCGCCTGCACGGTATACAAACATGGTTAATCGATTAGGATTAAGCAGCTTGCAGCAATTAGATGCCGGCAAAGCATTCCTGCCTCCCCTGCCTATTGATACCGCTACAGGCAAATATTACGATAAGTTTGTTGAAATAATGGGCGGACACGGCGCAATGGGCAGCATGAAGATGTACCAGGCACAAAACCTATGGGATGCAACCATGGGCTGGAACGTGGCACAAATATTCAAGAGCCACAAGGGATATAAAATCATGCAGGTAAACGGCGGCTTTCATAGCGAGGAAAAATTAGGTACTGCTGCACAATTGAAAAAATATGCGCCAAAAACACGCATATTAAATATTGCTGCTTATGCCGATGACAGTTTTGACAACCCGGATTGGAGTAAATTCGCCGGTAAAGGTGATTATATTATTCTAACAGATCCCAAGCTGCCAAAAACTTTTTAGTTCATTGTTGATGGTTCATAGTTCATGGTAGCTTCACAGCGGGTAGAAATACTTTCGGCTATGAACTATGAACCATCAACTATGAACTTTTTGAACCATCAACTATGAACTTACTTACGCTTTTTTAGCAAGCAGATCTCTTATCTCTGTTAATAAAACTTCTTCTTTTGTTGGAGGTGGATCGACAGGTGCCGGGGCTGGCTCTTCTGCCTTCTTTAGCGAGTTAATTGCCTTAACCACCATAAAGATGCAAAAGGCAATTATAAGAAACTGGATTATTGCGTTTATAAAGTTTCCGTAGTGTATTGCGTTTTCTACGATCTTATGGGCCGGATCGGCTTCTTTGAGAACAATTTTTTTTTCGGCAAAATCCACACCACCAGTTATATACCCTATTGGCGGCATAATAACATCCGCCACCAGCGAGGTGACTATCTTACCAAACGCAGCACCAATGATAACACCTACCGCAAGGTCAACAACGTTGCCACGCATGGCAAACTCTTTAAACTCTTTAATTATAGCCATATGCCCTGTTTTTATTTATCTTATCTAAAGTAACAAATAAATTTTCTTACCGTACAAACAAAATATTTTTTTTGGCATTTACAGCAATGTCAAATCTCATTTATTTAGCTATTTTTTAGTTAAAGTAATTGATGTATTTTTGACCCCAGTCTAATTTATGCTAAAACAGAATCTTCAACAGAAACTTTTACAAAAGCTCTCGCCTCAGCAGATCCAATTTATAAAATTGCTGCAGGTGCCAACGGTATCGTTAGATACCCGCATAAAGGAGGAACTAGAAGAAAACCCGGCTCTTGAGGACCTTAGCTTAACCAATTTAAACGAACCTGAAGAGGCTTACCCCGACCGCGACCCGGAAGAAGATAATTTTAACGGCGACGAAGAAAAAGGTGAAGCCGACGAGTTTAACATTGAAGACTATCTGCAGGAAGATAATTTGAATGAATACGGATCTAAATACGATCAAAACGGTGATGACGAGGACGAACGCAAGGAAATCCCTATTGCCGTACAAAGTTCATTTTTCGAAAGTCTGCAACAGCAACTAGATCTGCTACCCCTTTCAGACAAGGATTTCAGGATAGGTAAACAAATAATAGGCAGCCTGGATGATGACGGCTATTTGCGCCGCCCGATAACCTCGCTTACCGACGACCTGGCATTTTCACAGAACGTTTTTGCGGAGGACGATGAAGTGGAGGATATGCTCAGGGTAATCCAGAGCTTCGATCCTGCAGGAGTTGGCGCACGTAGTTTACAGGAATGTTTGGTGATCCAATTGCGTAAGAAAGACGCAACAGACCCCATTATAAAGAAGGCTATGCTGGTGGTTGAACATTACTTAGACGAGTTTACCCGCAAGCATTACGATAAGCTGGAAAAATCGCTGAATATGACATCAGTTGAATTAAAAGCTGTTGTGGCCGAGATACTGAAGCTTAATCCAAAGCCCGGCGACTCAAACGAGATCAACACCAAACAGATGCAGGTGATCCCGGATTTCCACATCTCTAATAACGATGGGGTGCTCATACTCACCCTTAATTCGAAAAATGCGCCTGAGCTTAGGGTTAGCCGCTCCTACCAGGAGATGTTTGAACACTACGATAAAGCATCTGCTCGGGATAAAAAATTAAAAGAAGCTGTTCAATTTGTAAAGCAAAAGCTCGATTCGGCAAAATGGTTTATAGATGCCATAAAGCAGCGTCAGCAAACGCTTTTGAAAACCATGAACGCTATCATGCAATATCAATACGAATTCTTCCTTACAGGCGACGACAAGAACCTGAAACCGATGATCCTTAAGGATATTGCAGACAGGATAAATATGGATATCTCCACAGTATCGAGGGTTGCCAATTCAAAATATGTGCAAACCGAGTTTGGTACATTCCTGTTGAAATCATTCTTCTCTGAGGCCATTCAAACCGAAAGCGGCGAAGAGGTTTCCAATAAAGAGGTTAAGAAGATCCTGGAAGAACATATTGGTACAGAAGACAAGCGCCATCCCCTGGCCGATGAAAAGTTAACGGAGATCTTAAAAGATGCCGGCTACAACATTGCCCGCCGTACTGTTGCGAAATATCGCGAACAGATGAATATCCCGGTGGCACGGTTGAGAAAGGAGCTATAGGGCCACCCCCAGCCCCTAAAGGGGAGCTAAAAAGAATAAAAGATCTCAACAAAAATAGCCGTTTTTGTCATTGGACTAAATAATCCATCTTACAAATCAAAAATCCCCCTTTAGGGGTTAGGGGCTTTACTTTTTAGAAAAGATGCTGCGGGCAAGTTACCTTATACCTGTTATTAAGCAATAGTCCAATCACAATCTCATGTGTACCATGACTTACCGTACCTAACTCCGAAGTAGTTATATCGTAAGAATACCCTACATTAATAAATGAACTAATATTTACTCCGGTTAATACCCCGAAGGAATCATTGTGGCGATAAGAACCCCCAAACCAGAATTTATCACTGAACGAAAACTTAGCATTTAAATCATAAGTTATTGGCGTTGGTTCAATTACTTTTATCAACATCGATGGCATCAGCGTAATCTCATCAGTTAAAAACAGTTTAATGCCTGCTGTAACAAGATACTGCGGTACAGTTTTACTTTGATTATAAGAGTTATTACTGCTGAAGTATAAATTTTGAGGCAGGATCTGTTGTACTGAGGCGCCGAAATAATAATTTGATGAATACAACCAAACCCCTACCGACAGATCGGGTTTCCATTGACTGTTATTGCCATTACTGATAGCCGGGTCAAGTGGATTTTCTAATGTAATGAGTGATGTATTTAAGCTAATGTGGCTCACCCCTGCTGAAACCCCCATGGCCAGGTTTAAATTGCTGGCCAAACCAAGGTGATAAGCATAGCTTGCGTCAATATTGGTTTGAGTAATTGGTCCTGTCTGATCTGTAACAATAGATCCACCAATTCCGTGGTGAGGCTCGGCCGCCATATAATTCTGTGTGTATAACCGGCTTGATGGGTTTACGCCACCATATGCCGGAAAGGCAGTAGCATCTCCCTGTAAAAAATTATTTCCTAATGGTGCGCTAATTGTTAAATAGCTGGTAACAGGATTGCCTTCTATACCCGTCCATTGGCTACGGTACCCGGCCTTAACATCGGTATAATTTTCTATCCCGGTAACAGCTGGATTTAGCAAATAGTTGTTAAAAACATACTGCGTATACTGAGGCTTTTGTTGCGCAAATAAAATTTGCGTACTTAAAATAAACACAATTAAAAAGTAGAAGTTCCTCTTCATTATTTATCTTATCTGATAATTGCTACCCAGCCCGATAAGGCTTTACTACCATTCTTAAGGTTAATAATATAATAATAGGTGCCGGTCGGTAAAGGCTTTCCGTTATAGGTTCCATCCCATGGGATTCCGTAACCAACAGACGAATATACCTTTTCTCTGTATCTGTTGTATACACCAACTGTATTATTAGTATAAGAATTAAGGTTTTCTATCGTCCAGGTATCGTTTATACCGCCACCATTTGGCGTAAAGATATTATTAATAACTATTAGTTTAATATCCGGATTGGCAGTAAGTATGTCGAAAGTATAATTAAAACTATAGTTAACTGCCGTTATGCCGCTTACCGTAATTGTATACTCGCGACATATTCATTAACAAAAACGAAAAAAGCAGTTTTATCTAAAAAAACTTGTCCGGGTTGGGCACCAGGTTCAGAAATCTTTCAAAGTTTTCGGCATAGTGCGATTGATCAAGCTTATAATAAAATGCGCCTTTTTTTGACGAGAGCTTATCCTTTTCAGCTTGCTTAACCAACAAGCCTGTAGACAAAAGCTTACGGCTAAAATTGCGGTCATCAAAGGTGGTGTTATAAACACCCTCGTAAAGGGCTTGCAGTTGTGGTATGGTAAATTTCTCGGGCAATAGCTGGAATAAAATGGGGTGCAACGCCGCTTTGTAACGCAATTGCCTTTTTGCCAGGGTAACCATTTCCTGGTGATCGAATATCAGATCAGGCATTTCGCTTAATAAAAACCATTCAGCATGGTATTCATCACTGATTTGTTGTTCGTACTGGTGAATATCTATAAGCGCAAAATAAGCTATGGAAAGTGTACGCTCAACCGGATCCCGATCAGGCTTACCAAACACCTGGAACTGCTCCATGTAAACATTCTTTAAACCAGTACGGAGTTCCAATACACGATTAGCCGCGTCATCAGGCGATTCTGACGGTTGAATAAAGCCACCCATCAGGCTCCATTTATTTTTCTCAGGCTCAATATTACGCTGTACAAGCAGCAATTTCAGGTTCCATCCGTCAAATCCAAATATTATACAATCGGTAGCAACTAAAATTCGTTTTTGACCTGTATATCTCTGCATAATTGGTTTATAGTTATTTACAAGTGTATGAAAAAAAATGGAATCTTTTTTAGTCCGAAAGTCGGAAAAGTCCGGAAGTCCGAAAGACAAAAAAAATCAGCAGATAGTTTAAAGAAAAGCGTACAAACTTATCGATAACGCCAATCAATAGCCTCCCAGGAAATCTGTCTTCCAGACTTTACCGACTTTCGGACTCCCAGCTAACTAACCCTCTTCCCCTGCAGCAGCATTTCCATCGCCAAATTGAATGAGCCTGCACGGATAACCTCTCCGGAGTTTACAAAGAAAATCTCATCAGCATTTTCAATGGTATTTAAACGGTGGGCTATAATTACACGGGTCGTGGTTTTCGGCAGATTATTGAGTATATCACTTAGCAGTTTTTCGGTAATGGTATCAATATTGGCCGTGGCTTCATCCAAAATAAGCAGTTCGGGGTTTCGCAATACGGCGCGCATAAAGGCGATCAATTGCTTTTGCCCAAGGCTGATACTATCTCCGCTTGAAAGCACTTTGGTATCAAGCCCGGTTTCGAAGATTGCCAATAAACTACCCAGGTTTGCGTCCTTTATAACCTGTTCCAACTGTTCATTGGTATAATTTACATAGCGTTCGTTACCATAAAGTATATTATCACGTACTGTTCCCGTAAACAAAAATGGCTCCTGCAAAATAAAACCAATCTTTTTGGTCCGCTCTGCTGCATCATAGGTTCTGATGTCCTTCCCGTTAAGCAGCACCAACCCCTTGCCCGGGTCATATAAGCGGGCAATTAACGAGGCCGTGGTAGTTTTACCGCCGCCTGTGGGCCCAACCAAAGCATAGGTTTTGCCTTGCTCCAATTTAAAACTGATATTATGCAGGATCTCCTGGTCATCGGCATAACCGAAATGAACATTTCTGAATTCAAGCAATGAACTATTGGGTTCTTCAATACCCTTTTGAAGAGGTACAAGATCGGTATCCATTTCAAGAATCAGGGCTATCCTGTCCCAGCCGGCCATAGCTACCTGGAAATTGGCCCATAACGCAGCCAGCTGCCGCAATGGGTTATAGAAGTTATTGGCGTAGGATGGAAAGCTTACTGCAAGCAACCCAATTCCCAATTCTCCTTGCGACAGCAGATAGATCCCGTACACAAACACAATGATTTGCGCCATGCTGGAAAAGAATGCATACACCGGTACGTAGGAGTTATTCGCAATCCCCGCGCCTATGGCAGTTTTATAGTTTTGCTGATTGGCCTCGTCAAAGCGCTTACGGAAATAATCGCGGCGGTTAAAGGCGATGATCACCTTAAAATTATTTAGGCTCTCCTGAATCTCGGCGCTCATGCCGCCAACACTTTTCAGGTTCTTAGCATTCTTGCGTTTTACCCAGGCTGATGTTACGCTGGTAAATATCAGGATGATAACCGCAGGAACAAGTGCCGCCAAACCCAGCTTAATGTTTATAGACAATAAAAAGATGCCCGCACCCAGCATGGTAGCAATACTTCCGATGAACTGCATTAATGATTGCGAGAAAAATTGATTCAGTTTATCGGTATCATTATTTACCCGCGAGATCAGGTCACCTGCCTTATTTTGATTAAAAAAGCCGACAGGCAACATTTGAAGCTTATTAAATATGGAGTTACGTAATGTAAACAGCATCCGCTGCCCCACTCCGCCCATCAGCATAGTTTGTGCGTAGCTGGTAACTAATGACACCAGGTACATACAAAGCAAAATGCCGCAGTTTACCAGTACGCCGTGATAATTTTTATGCGCTACAAAAATATAATCGTCAATGGTGTGCCCGATAACAAGCGGGCCCATTAAGTTAATTGACGAGGTAATGAGGATGATAAAAAAGGCCAGCCAAAGATTCCTTTTTTCGTGTGAGATCAGCTTCAGTAAGTTATTCAACGACGACCATGTTGACCTTTTGGGCGCCTTTGCCTGCAGGTCATTTAGATTGTAGTTCATAATTGCTGGTACTTTGTTGCGAGTTAAAGATCTGTACGTATTCAGGGCTGGTTTTCATCAGGTCGTCGTGTTTACCGCTGGCAACAATTTCGCCCTGCATTAATAAAATTATCTGGTCGTAATGCTCAACCGAAGCTATTTTTTGAGTTACCGATAAAAGCGTTAATCCCGGGTAGTTTTTTTGCACATTGGCAAGAATCTTTTTTTCGGTATTATTATCAACACGTGCTGTAAAATCATCCAGCAACAAGATCTTAGGATTGATTGCGAGGGCACGTGCCAGCATAATGCGCTGCTTTTGCCCGCCCGAAAGACTTGATCCGCGTTCTGAAACTATTGTGCTCAGCTTATCCGGCAGGCTCTCAACAAAATCCTTCAGTTCCGCCGTATCAATGGCTTTTTGCAGGCACTCATCAGTCACCGTATCGCTAAAAGCAATGTTTTCACGAATGCTCATGTTAAAAATGATGCTATCCTGGAACACAAAGCCTACCTGGCCATGGAATGATTCACTGTTATATTCTTCGATACTTTTGCCATCGAACAATATGGTTCCGCTATTTTGTTTTATAAGACCCGTTAACAGGTAAAGCAGTTGCGTTTTACCGGCTGCCGTAGGGCCGATAATGGCAATTTTTGATCCAGCTTTGATATCAAGCGATACACCCTTCAATGCCGGCTTTTGTCCGTATGATAACGAAACATCACTAATCTGGATATTGCCAAGCAATGATTCGGTTAGTGTTCCTTTTTCGGTTGTGTCGACGGCATTTAAAACCATACCTATCCGCTGGTATGAGGCGGTTGCCGCAGCAATAATATTACTCATAAAGCCGATCACCAGTATCGGGAAGATCAGTTGAGCCAGGTAACTGTTGAATGCGCCGAAATCGCCTAAACTCATGGTGCCGTTTATAATAAAATGCCCACCCAACGCTAAGATACTCAACATGGCGATATTTGCTGAGAAGGTAATAACCGGAATCAACCCCGCAAACAAACGCAATATGGAAAGGCCGAAATCCTTTGCCTTGGTGTTGGCTTGCAAAAACTTATCAAACTCCAGTTGCTGCGAGTTGATGACCCGGATAAGCGCCGAACCTAAAATACTTTCGTTAATAACCTTGTTTAGCCAGTCAATCACCTCGCGCGCCTTAATAAACAGCGCCCTTACCTTTTTAAGCACATAAAAAAAAGTGCCGCCAATGATGGGGATAATGGCAATAACACAAAGTGCTAGTTTCCAGTTAATGGTCAGCAACAGAATGCTGGCACCGATTATTATAAAGGCCGACGAAACTATGGATACCAACGCCTGCGAGACAAACAGCTTAATGGAATCAACGTCGGCAGTAAGGTTGGTTAATAGCTTTGATGGATTTGCCTGCTCAACAAAGGCATAGCTTTGCCGGGAGATCTTGTCCGAAAGCCGGGTACGCAGATCCCTAGCTACTTTTTCAGAGGTGTAAGTCTGGATAACACTTTGCAGGAATGAAAAGATAAAAATAAAAGTTATAGCCAGCCCAAATTTGAGAACAACCGGGTTAACATCAAAATGCTTCCGCTGCATCATACTGTGGATATAGCCGTCAATCCCGTGCGAGACGATTTTTGGCAGCCATAAGCTAATGCTGTTGCTAAATAGCGCAAATAAGATAAGTAAAAACACCAATCCCGAATACGGTTTTAGGAGGCTGAAAATTCCGGGTTGTTTAGGTTTTTCTTCGGGCATGTTTTTTCAATTTTTATTTCGACACAAAAGGCTGGTAAAAATAA
This sequence comes from Bacteroidota bacterium, assembly GCA_030775685.1. Lineage (GTDB taxonomy): Bacteria > Bacteroidota > Bacteroidia > Sphingobacteriales > Sphingobacteriaceae > Mucilaginibacter. The sequence goes on along the minus strand of JALYIP010000031.1, from coordinate 76,087 downwards.
CAATGAATTACTATTAATGTAAAGACGAACGAGGAAAGAAATAATTTTATTGATCAAATCGAAATTTCAGGGAAAACATTTCAGGATCAGTAAGATTGGGCATCATTCTGAAAATTCACTAATTCTGAAAATTCTGATTCAGACAACTATTTCAATGTATGCGTCAATTGAAAGATAGCAAACAAATGATGGGCCTCATGTAAAAGGAAAAACTCTGTCCAGTCTAAAATATTCAGTTTACCGTATTTGGAGTGGGTGCCTATTCTGTCTAGCTTATCTGGCGGTAACTTAGTTACCAGGTTATAGATCACCTCCCTGTCCGATGAAATTTTCTTCAGCAATTCATAAGTAGTAAACGCACAATAGATTTCAAAACCGTCATCATTGTCGGCGCTATAGGATTCGAATTCGGGATTATCCATCAATAAGATTTTTCGGACCCTGTCGATAAAAGTAGGTTGGTATTTTGCAAGGTGGGCAATTTGCTCGTGGATGCTCCACTTACCTTTTATATGGTGCTGCTGGATCTGCCTGTCATTAAGCCTGATGATAATTGGAGTAAGAGCTTTGTGCTGATCTTTTAAACGATGTGTTAGCGAAGATTGGATCATATTACAAAATAACGTTTTTTTTAAAGGATGGTTGGCTGTATTTTAAAATTTACTTATCAAACGTCCGAGCGTTTTAAGGCCTTTATCAACTTCATCATTGTAAGGTGCTCCGAAACTTATCCTGATAAAGTTTGTAAAACGACTATCGGTGCTAAAGATCTGTCCCGGTGAAATACTGATCTTATAGGTGAGCGCCTGCTTGTAAAGTTCAAAAGCATCGATCTTTTTGTTTAGTTCTATCCATAACACGTAACCTCCCTGTGGCCTGCTTACTTTAACATTATCCGGAAAATGTTCTGCAATTGCTTGCGTATACCGCAGGCATTGTGTGTGCAGCGCTTTGCGCAGGTTCCGCATGTGCAGGTCATAGCGCCCGGTTTCAAAAAAATGTCCGATTGCTGCCTGTGTTGGCGATGCAGATGAAAGCGAATGCATCAATTTCAAATTTACAATCTCCCTTTTAAACTTACCGGGAATACACCACCCCACCCGGTAACCCGGTGCCAGCGTTTTTGATACCGACGAGCAAAGCATCACCAAACCCTGCTTGTCGTAACTTTTACAGGTACGCGGCCGGGTTTTGCCAAAATACATTTCGCCATAAATATCATCCTCAATCAGTGGCACTTCATGTTTAGCCAATACTTCAACCAGTTGCTTTTTCCTTTCGTTAGTCATACAATAACCCAGGGGATTACTGAAGGTAGGCACAAATAAACAAGCTTTTATTTTGTGAATGGCAATAGCTTTTTCCAAATAGTTAAGGTCAAGGCCATCTGTTGCATCGGTAGGAATCTCCACTATTTTCAATCCAAGGCTCTGTACAGTATTAAAAATCCCGAAGTAAGTAGGGCCCTCAATAGCAACCACATCGCCCGGTTTTGTTACTGCTCTTAAACAAAACACCAAAGCTTCCATACAGCCTTGTGTGGTGACAATATCGTCAGGTAAAATATTCCCGCCCCAGCTAAAGGCATGGCGGGCAATATGTTTCTTTAAGGTTTCGTTACCTTGCACGCTCTCATAGCTAATACAGCTGTTGGGGCTTAACCTAATGGCCTCCATCATTGATTTATTGAGCCTGGCCTGCGGCAAAAGAGATAATGCAGGCGAAGCGACAGACAGCCGCAACATACTCTCTGCAGAAAAATTGCGGTAAACCATCGCTATCATCTCATCAAGGCTTACCTTTTTCGATTCACTTTCCTGTTGTTCCCCCTTAGGTTTAATTTTATCGAATGAACGTGCCGGGGTGTACCGAACATAATATCCGGATTTAGGCCGCGCCTCTATGAGTCCTTTGATCTCCAACTGAACGTAGGCCTTATATGCTGTACTGAGACTTATCCCCTGTTCGTGGCTCAAAGCACGGACGGACGGTAGCTTCTCACCTGTTTTTATTACCTGCTGCCTGATCTGGTTGCCCAACCTATCGGCGATCTGCACATACAGGAAATCCTCATCAGGCATGGTGGTTAATGTTGAATTTTCCATTATTTCAGCAATAATCGGGTTTGTATTAATAAATAATCAGTGGAACTTAGCTAATCAGTTTTAAAACGACAAGCAAAATCTGTTATGCACAAAAATAATAAATGTGCATCTGTTTTATCAATAAATTATCAATCATTTTTGTAATAGAATGATATTATGAACGAAACGCTTACAAAAGAAATCGGCCTCGACCCTGAAAACTGGGAAGATATAAAAAAGCTGGGCCACCAGATTATTGACGATATGGTTGATTACCTGAAAAATATCGGCGATAAACCCGTATGGACGCCCGTACCACAGCGGGTAAAGGATGAGCTTAACAAATCCATCCCCACGCAACCGGAAAACATTTTTGATGTTTATGCAGATTTTAAGCAGCAGATCTTCCCTTATCACGGCGGTAATATCCACCCTAAATATTTTTCATGGGTCCAGGGTACCGGAACACCAATGGGCGCCTTTGCCGATCTGCTTGCAGGTGTAATGAACAGCAACGCAGCCATAGGCGACCAAAGTTCGCTTTATGTAGATAAGCAGGTGATCAACTGGTGCAAGCAACTTATGAACTACCCGGCTGATGGCAGCGGAATACTTGTGAGCGGTGGTTCAATAGCCAACATTACAGCCATGATTGTTGCCCGCAATACCATTATTGCAAACTCCAAAAACGCGGGTGTATACGCCGTTGAGGGTAAACTAACCGCCTATTGCAGCAGCGAGACGCATAATTGCATGGTAAAGGCAGCTGAGGTAATTGGCATCGGGAGCCAGCAGTTAAGGAAGATCCCGGTGAACGATAACTTTGAGATAGACCTGGACGCATTGAAAACGAAGATCAGTGAAGACAAGACTAACGGCTATGTGCCATTTTGTATTATTGGCAATTGCGGAACAGTTAACACCGGGGCTATTGATCCGCTAAGTGACTTGCTACAAATAGCGCGTAACGAAAATATCTGGTTTCACATCGATGGGGCGTTTGGGGCATTGGCTAAATTAGTTCCAGCTTACCAGGATAAGCTGATAGCCATTGAAGAAGCAGATAGCATAGCATTTGATTTGCATAAATGGATGTATATGCAATATGAAGTTGGATGTGTACTGTTTAAAAATGCCGCCACCCATAGGGCGGCTTTTGCAACCGCAGCGAGTTACCTTACCGCCCATGATAGGGGAATAGCAGCCGGACCAGAGACGATTTCCAATCACGGGATGGAGTTATCGCGCGGGTTCAAAGCTTTAAAGGTTTGGATGAGCTTAAAGGAACATGGCATGGAAAAATATGCGGCTATGATAGCTCAGAATATCGATCAAGCCTTTTACCTTGGTCAGCAAATAAAACAGCATCCTGAATTAGAGTTACTTACAGCAGTTACCATGAACGTGGTGTGCTACCGGTACAATCCCGGCAATCTGAATGATGAACAATTGAATGCGCTGAACAAGGAACTATTAATGCGGATGCACGAAAATGCCATTGCAGTACCGTCAAGCACCATACTTAGCGGCAAGTACGCCATTCGGGTGGCCAATGTAAACCACCGTACCAGGCTCCATCATTTAGATGAAATGGTAGCGGGCACTATAGAAACCGGTAGAATCCTGGTAAAGGAATATGAATCTAAATTATTCAAATTTGATTTCTTAACAAGCAAATAAATATGACCACATTGGATTATGATTTGAATGCAGATTATATTTTGGAGGATGAGCACGTATTATTAAGGCCGTTAAAGGAAAGCGATTTTGAAAACCTGCTGCCCTTTGCACTAAATGAGCCGGATACCTGGAAATACTCGCATTTAAGCGCCCGAGGCGAAGACGGCATGCGGAATTATATTAGTAATGCACTGGAAATGCGAGCCGCTGGAAAAGAGTATGCATTTATAGTTTTTGATAAACAAACACAAAGTTACGCAGGCAGTACCCGGTTTTATGATATCCAACCAACGTGGCAGGCACTCCAATTAGGTTATACCTGGTATGGCGAAAAATTCAGGGGTACCGGCTTAAATAAGCATTGCAAGTTTCTATTATTACAACTCGCCTTTGAAAAGCTTAATGCTGTACGTGTTGAGTTTCGTGCAGATGCCCGGAATGAAAGAAGCATCGCCGCCATGAAAAGCATTGGCTGCACGCCCGAAGGAATTTTAAGAAACAACATGCCTTTACAGGACGGCGGACGCCGCGATTCAATAATATTGAGTATTTTAAAAGATGAGTGGGTAAACAATGTTAAAGAATTGATAAAAAGCAAAATGGCGGGCAAATCCTGATCTTGATTGTGGAATTAAATGCACACTTATTTTTGTTGCCCATTTCTATCAACCGGGATAAAAAGAGCCACATAGCGTAAAAACAACGCTTACTCCCCATTTATGGCAATGGCATCAATATTGCCCAATTGCTTGTTGAGTATGATGAGAAACCTCTACAAGCTATTTATCACAATTATAAGCCTGTTGACTTTAAGTGTCGGTGCCGTGTCTGCACAACAGACTTCAGCAAGCCGTGTTAAGGCTGAAACCGACGTTGAAGGTGAAATAAGCACTATTTTAACAGCTCAAAGCAAAAACGCCATTTTTGACAATACCGCCTCTTACAGATTCGAAGTAAAAAACACATCGAACACTGCTCAAACGGGCAAGGTGTCGTACATTATAACAGATCAGTTCAATAAAAAATTACGCAAGGATTCTATTCTTGTAAACATTAGCAGGGCAAGCACGCACAGTTATGATTTTACTATTCCAGGTTTAAAAAGCGGGTTTTATAAGATCAATTTCATGATCAATGTTACAGATTATGATGACACCATCCGCCGGGTGTTTGGTATCAGGCCGGAAGAGATCAGGTCGGCACATGAAAAACCAGCAGACTTTGACAGTTTTTGGGAGAACACAAAAGCTGAACTTGCCAAAGTAAAGCCGGAATACAAGATCACAGAAAAGTTCGATCTTGAAAAAGATAAGCGCAAGGTATTTTTGATCGAAATGAAGTCACTGGGAGGTGTAACCATTTACGCGTGGCTAACTGAACCAGAGCACCACATGAAGCACCAAACCTTCCCGGTGTTGTTAATGCTACCCGGTTACCAGGCAACAAATGTCGCTTTGATGGGCCGTGATGATGACATGGCATTTGTAGGGCTTGATGTACGGGGCCAGGGACTGAGTAAACAGGGCCTGGAAATGCGCCGTGAGGATTATATTGTAAACGGGTTGGAAGATAAGAACAAATATATAATGCGCGGCATCATAATGGATTGTATCCGCGCCGTTGATTTTATATTTACAAGATCGGAACTGAGCAAGGATCGTGTTGCGGTAACCGGCGGCAGTATGGGCGGTTATTTATCAATTACCACAGCGGCGTTGGATAAAAGAATAACCTTATGTGGCCCGCAAAATCCATTTTTCAGTGACATTTATAACATGGACAACGGCGCCGTTGAGTGGCCGTTAAACCATATGAGGGAATATGCAAGGATCCGACCCGGATTAACATTCCCAAAAGCCCTTGATAACCTGCAATATTTCGATACAAAAAACTTTGCAGGTTCAATAAACTGCCCCGTAATTATGGGTATCGGTCTGCTTGATCCATTTGTACCGCCAAATAATTCTTACGCGGTGTACAACAACATCCGGTCGAAAAAGAAGCTGTTTGTATTCAAGGACCTTGGCCATGAGGTTGGTGATAAATATTATCGCTACGAAACCTTGTATACACGCGATGCATTCGGGTTGTTCTTTTAAGGGCAGATTTGACAACTTTTTAAAAGTTGTCAAATCTAATACGCCGACGACAACTTAATCCAACCCAATCCAACTCAATCAACTACCCTCACCCCAATGTCATAGTTTTATAATAAACACTTTTTTCGTGGCTATCGGTTTTTAAAAGAAGTAACAAAACAATCTTTTAGCTATCTATACAGAAAAAAGCATTTTAGTGGAAACTACCCTTCATATTTCAAATCTTACAAAAACTTATCAAAGCGCAGGCAGAACGCTTACCGTGCTTGATGATATAAATTTTTCGGTCGTTGCAGGTTCAACCAATGCTATCGTAGGCCCATCAGGCAGCGGTAAAACAACATTGCTCGGACTTTGCGCAGGACTCGACAGGGCCAGCTCAGGCATTGTTGAATTAAATGGCATTAACCTTGGCAAGCTAAGTGAAGATCAACTGGCACAGGTACGTAACCAATACATCGGGTTTATCTTCCAGAATTTCCAGTTGCTGCCCACGCTAACCGCGTTGGAAAACGTGATGGTGCCGCTGGAACTCCGGGGCGAGAAAAACATCCGGGCACGCGCTTTGGATCTTTTAGATAAAGTTGGCCTTGCCGATCGCGGGCATCACTACCCTACTCAATTATCAGGCGGCGAGCAGCAACGCGTGTCACTCGCAAGAGCATTCTCCAATGCACCACGAATTTTATTTGCCGATGAACCAACCGGAAATCTCGACGCTGAAACGAGCGAAAAAGTGGTAAAGCTGCTTTTCGACCTGAACAAGGAGGCAGGCACAACGCTCGTTGTGGTAACACACGATTTAGAACTGGCGGCCAAAACACAGCGGATCCTGCGGATAAAGGGTGGCAAATTAATAGCCGACGATGTAACGGTAAACGGATAAGGCGATGGATACAACGCAAATCATTACTAAAAGAAAAATAAATATCCCCTGGCTTTTTGAAATGGCCTTGCGGGATAGCAGGAAAAACCGTTCGCGGTTATTCCTCTTTATATCAGCCATTATATTCGGGATAGCGGCCTTGGTTGCTATTTATTCGTTCAGATATAACCTGCAAAATGACATCAATGCACAGGCTGCCACGTTGATCGGCGCCGATTTGGCTATATCAGGTAACAGACCTGCAGATGCCACGATAAGTCCCCTGCTCAAAACGCTTGGAGAGAACAGATCAGAAGAACGTGCATTTGTATCAATGATCTATTTCCCAAAAACACAGGGGACAAGGCTGGTGCAGGTTAAAGCATTGCAGGGAGATTTCCCCTATTATGGGAGTCTTGAAACTGAACCAGTAGCAGCCGGTACATCTTTTAAAACAAGCAAATCGGCATTAGTTGATAAAACATTGGCATTGCAATTTAATGTGCATGTAAACGATTCGATAAAAGTCGGCGAGGTTACTTTTCTAATAGCCGGGATCCTTGATAAGGCTCCCGGTCAAACAGGCGTATCATCCGGTGTCGCACCTATTGTGTACATTCCGATGCAATACCTCGAACAAACAGGCCTATCCAAAAAGGGAAGCCGGATAACCTACAGCTATTACTATAAATTCGACAAGAAGACTGATATAGTTAAGCTCACCAAATCCCTCGATCCAAAGCTTGATAAAGCTGACATGAATTACGAGACCATTGAGAGCCGCAAACAAAATACCGGCCGTTCCTTCGGTGATTTGACGCGATTTTTGTCGCTTGTTGGTTTTATCGCCCTATTGCTTGGTTGCGTTGGAGTTGCAAGCGCTATTCACATCTACATTCGCAAAAAAATTGCTTCGATTGCCATTATGCGCTGTTTGGGCGTTAAGGCGTCCGAGGCCTTTTTGATCTATCTTATCCAGATCATCGGCATCGGGATCATTGGCTCTGTTATTGGGGCTGCACTTGGCACTTCAATCCAGCACATTTTACCAATGGTGATGAAGGACTTTTTGCCCATCACCATCTCTACAGATATTTCGTGGCTGGCCATAGGCCAGGGTGTATTACTGGGTGTTATCATCTCAATATTATTCGCACTGCTGCCGTTAATTTCCATCCGCAACATCTCTCCGCTTAATACGCTGCGGATAAATTATGATGAAGTAAATCTTGTGCGAGATCCCTTCAGGTGGCTGGTTTACTCACTGATCACACTTTTTATTATCACATTTACTTATCTACAGCTTGATAGCTGGATGGCAAGCATATTTTTCACCATCGGCATCCTGATTGCATTCCTGGTGCTAACATTCACGGCCTGGCTATTGATGAAACTAATGCGGGTATTTATAAAAAGCACGTGGGGCTATTTATTCAGGCAGGGCTTTGCGAACTTATACCGGCCAAATAATCAAACCATTATCCTGATTGTGTCGATAGGACTTAGCACCGCGTTTATTTGTACGCTGTTCTTTATCCAAAGCATTTTGATGGGGCAGGTTAAATTATCATCAAGCGGTAACCAGCCAAATATGATTCTGTTTGATATTCAAACCGGCCAGGAACAAGCGGTTGCTAAATTAACCAAACAGCAGGGCTTGCCGGTAGTACAACAAGTACCGATCGTTACTATCAGGCTCGACAAAATAAACGGCAAAACCGAGGCCGATGTAAAAAAGGACACCACGCTGAAAATTTCGCCTCGTGCCTTCACTTATGAATACCGGGTTACCTACCGCGATTCGGTAACAGCTACCGAGAAAATAATAAAAGGCAATTGGGTAGGCAAGGCCGAAGCCGGAAAGGAAATCCCTGTATCCATTGAAGAAAATTTTTCCAAACGGAACCACGTAAATGTTGGCGATCATTTGGTTTTCAACGTACAGGGCGTGGGTATGCCGGCGGTTGTCGCCAGCGTAAGGCAGGTAAACTGGGGCAAGATTCAGACCAATTTTCAAATAGTTTTCCCCACCGGGGTTTTGGAAGACGCGCCGCAGTTCCATGTGCTACTGACCCATGTATCATCCGCCAAAGTTTCAGCGCAATTTCAACGGGCGGTTGTTAAACAGTTTCCCAACATTTCTATCATCGATTTAGGCCTGGTTTTAAATGTAATAGACAGCCTGCTTGATAAAATTGGCTACGTAATCCGGTTTATGAGCGCCTTCAGTATAATTACCGGGATAGTTGTGCTAATTGCATCTGTAAGGATCAGCAAATACCAGCGCATCCAGGAAAGTGTATTGCTACGCACCCTTGGGGCAAGCCGGAAACAAATATTTACCATCACTGCTTTGGAATACTTATTTTTAGGCGTTCTTTCAGCATTGACAGGGATCCTGATTGCTTTTGCCGGCAGCTGGCTTTTGGCTAAATATAGCTTTGAGGCGCCGTTCAGTATTAATTGGGTGCCGGTGGTAATATTGTTTTTAATTATCTCATTACTTACAGTAATCATCGGCCTTTTGAACAGCCGGGGCGTGTTGAATAAACCACCTTTGGAGATTTTGAGGGGAAATTAGTTGTTAGAGATTATAGACTTGTGATTAGAGATCAGTTAAAATAACAGGAATGCGTAAAATAAATATCATCTGTCTGTCGTTAATTGTTGTTTTGCTTTCAGCCTGCGGCGATAAAAAAACTGCGCCTGTGGAAACTGCGGCAATAACTACCAAACCTGATTCAACATCAACAGATAAAACCGTCTTATTTTTTGGCGATAGCTTAACAGCCGGGTATGGCCTGGATGATCCGTCACAAGCTTACCCAAGCGTAGTGCAGACTAAAATAAATGAGGCTAACCTGCACTATAAAGTAGTTAACGCTGGTGTAAGCGGCGAAACATCAGCTGGTGGAAAAGCGCGCATTGCGTGGATCCTGAAGCAAAAGGTAGATGTGTTTGTCCTGGAACTTGGCGCAAACGACGGACTCCGCGGCATTCCCGTAACCGAAACCATGCAGAACCTGCAGGCTATTGTTGACGCTGTAAAAGCAAAATACCCAAATGCGAAACTGGTATTGCTCGGCATGCAGGTACCTCCAAATATGGGTGGTAAATATGCCTATAGCTTTAAAGCCATTTTCCCCGGGCTGGCTGCAAAAAACAACATGACATTTATGCCATTCCTGCTAAAGGATGTTGGAGGCGTACCGTCACTTAACCAGAAGGATGGCATCCACCCCACCGCTGAAGGCGCTAAAATTGTTGGGAACAACGTTTGGCAGGTGCTGCAAGCCGTTTTACTAAGCAAAAGCTAGTTACTAACTTAACAGGCCAATTTCTCTGGTCTCTAGTCTCTCACTCAAACTGAATAAAACCTGTATTGATCGTATCTATATACCTGCCTTTTCGTCTAAAAACGCCGATGGCACCATCACTGCTGTCAACACAGGTGTTGCCTTCAATGGTAGTTAACAAGCCACTTTCGTTTCTTTCCACTAAACCTGCATGTCCGTGTCCACCGCCGGTCGAAATAAAGAACACCTGCCCGGGTAACACAAGCGAGGTATTTACCTTCGCATCATGATTAGTTAAAAGTTTACCCTTTGCTTTTAACCAGCCCTGGATAACATCGCCCGTTTTAAATACCGGGTTATTAACCTCCAGCTTTGTGCAAGCCTGGCTAAAGCACCAATAAACAAACGCCAACGACCAGCGTTGCCCATGTGCTATGTTTACCGCATCCTGGTATTTGCTTACACCTGGGCCTTCGTTGCTTCCGGAGGGGAATTCAACAACTCCAATTTGTGATCTTGCCACGTCAAGTACGGTCGATAGTAAAATATTGGGAGCTCTGGTTATAGATTGGATATTTTTCGTTCCGAATAAAGCGGCCCACGTTATGGGGCCAACAACGCCGTCGGCGTCCAGCGGGGTTCCGTTTACGTCATTAAACCGCGTTTGAAAGAGCATTACGGCATGGCTGGTGTCAAGGTCATAGTTCCCGTTAATTTTCAGCGGGCCACAGCCCTTAATGTTTAATTGTTGTTGAATAGCTTTAACGCTGGTAATGTCAAAAGCCTGTAGTTGAATAGTGTGCCCAGGGTAGTCCATTTTTTTTAGCTTAGGTAATTTGTAAATTGTTGATATAGGTTATAGACAAAAGAAAGGTAAAGGGCGTTACCAAATCTTACGTAATATTATTTCAGCGCTGTTATAACGCACCTTTTTTAAGAAAATTGTGTGGCTTTAATTAGAATTCGTCTATATAAGCATCCGGTCATTACTGATAGCAAAGGATTATTAACTTCGCAAAAAAGAATTATCCATGGAAAAAACCAAACTTACGATCAATAATAACGGCTCGGTGAAAATTGAGGGCGACTTTGAAATAGTTGATATGCAAGGCAATGAATACGGCTTACAGGGCCGCACCATTGTTTCTATCTGCCGTTGCGGATTGTCAGCAAACAAACCTTTCTGTGATGGATCACATAAAGGCCATTTTGAGCATAACGCTATCGCATTCGATCTTCCTCCAAAGAAGGTTTAATTTGACACTGATCAAACTTACCTGGTTTAATAAACTTCGTAAGTTTGATCATCAATTCTACTTCCAATGCCTGTAGTTAAAGTCAATAATATATCGGTCTATTATAAAGTAACCGGCGATGGTGAACCAATCCTGCTGGTACACGGCCATCCGTTTGATCATACGATGTGGGATCCGCAAACAGCGGCGCTCTCAAAGCTTTACCGGGTAATTACTCCTGATGTAAGGGGATATGGCAAAAGCAGTTTACCTAAAACCGCTCCAACCCAATTCGCGGATTACGCAACTGACCTGCTGGCATTGATGGACGCACTTTTCATAAAAGACTTTCACCTGGGCGGCTTATCGCAAGGCGGACAAATAATAATGGAAATTTTCAGGCAAGCCCCCACACGTGTAAAAAGCCTCATCTTTGCCGACACATTTGCCGGCCTCGACCCCCCGGAAGGAAAACAGGTTAGATACGATACCGCCGCACGATTGGAAAAAGAAGGAATGAATGCTTACTCGGATGAAGTTATCTATAAAATGATAACTCCAGAACATGTTTCCTCGCAGCCGGATGTTTCAACCCATGTGCTAAAAATGATGAAGGCAGCATCGCCTAAAGGCGCTGCAACAGCATTAAGGGCAAGGGCTGAAAGAATTGACTACTTGAAAGAAGTACTTCCTACAATCAACATCCCGACATTGGTAATAGTAGGCCGCGAGGATGAATATACTCCTGTTGCTAAGGCAGAGGAATTACAACAAAACCTGCAAAACTGCAAGCTGGTAATAATTGAAGATGCCGGCCATATGCCGAACCTGGAACATCCCTATGAGTTTAATACCGCTGTGCTTGATTTTTTAGAGGGGATAAGTGATACGGGTTCATTTTAACTTGAGATAACTCACTTAGTTTTAAATTTTGTAAGTCCTCTTGCTACAATTTAACGGTTTTCATTTTAGGCGAAAGTATATGCATCAATATCCACGCTAGAAGATAAGCACAACCACAAATGGCAAAAATTATGTTATAGCCAACTACAATATGCCCGGCGTCTTTGTTGGTTTGCAAAATATAGCCTATGACATCCGGGAAGAAAAATCCCCCAACTGCCCCGGCCATACTTCCCAGCCCAACCACGGAGCTAATCGCCTTCTTGGGGAACATATCTGATGCCGTTGTGAAAATACTGGCACTCCAAGCCTGGTGTGCGGCTGCAGCTAGTCCAATTAATGCCACGGCCTGCCATATATTGGTTGCAAAACGAGCCGCAATTATCGGCACAACGCAAAATGCAAAAATGAGCATTGCCGTTTTACGGGCCCGGAATATCGGCCAACCAATTTTTATCAGCCATGATGACAGGTAGCCACCGCCGATACTTCCAACGGTTGTGGCGGTGTAAACGATGACTAAAGGCAGGCTTGGTTTGGTTAGATCTAAATTAAATGTGCTTGAAAAATATGACGGAAGCCAGAATAAAAAGAAATACCATATTGGATCAGTCAAAAACTTACCAACAACAAACGTCCATGTTTGCCTTATTCCCAATAATTGAACCCATTTAACCTTTTTTTCTTCCCCGGTATTTATAACAACTTCTTCTGAATCACTATGAATAAATTCATATTCGGCAGCAGTTAGTTTTTTATGTTTTGAAGGGATCTGATAACATATTACCCAAAAAATCAACCAAATAAAACCAATCGCACCAGTAATAAGAAATGCCATTTGCCAGCCATATACACCTAAAATCCACGGGACAATAATTGGAGCAACAACTGCACCTATGTTTGCTCCCGAATTAAAGATCCCCGTAGCAAAAGCACGCTCTCTTTTCGGGAACCATTCTGCAATCGCTTTAATGGCCGATGGAAAATTACCTGACTCCCCTAAACCCAAACCGGCTCTCACAACTCCAAAACCAAGAGTGCTTTTTACAATAGCATGTAACATGGCTGCCAGGCTCCACATGATAATGGAAATGGTATAACCTAACTTTGTACCTATCTTATCTATAAAATTGCCAAAGATCAATAAGCCTATCGCATAAGCAGCGGTAAAAGCCTTAACTATGTTTTTGTAGTCAATTTCAGTCCAATGGAATTGAGCAGCCAGCGTCGGCTTTAACAGGCCTATAATCTGCCTGTCAAGGTAATTGATCGTTGTAGCAAAAAATAAAAGGGCCACTACTACCCACCTGTAGTTTCCCGGTTTAGTTTCATTCATAATTTTGGTTTTTGGTTGGTCACATTGCGGCCTTTACCAGTTCAATGGCTTTTATGGTATCGGTATATAATTGGGCGTATTGCCGTTTTTCGATAATTTCCTTGCTGATCAACTTGCTGCCCATTCCCACCGCGCATACGCCTGCGTGATACCATGAGCTGATATTTTTAGCAGTAAGCTCTACACCACCGGTTGGCATAAAAAGCTGACCTGGAAAGAGTTCCCTTACAGAGCTTATAAATGCCGGGCCAACTATATTCGCCGGGAAGATCTTGATCAACTCGGCTCCATGTTTTTGTGCAGAGTAAATCTCCGTTGGAGTCATACATCCGGGGATCCAAAGCAGCTTATGTTTATGGGCTACCTTCGCCACTTCAGGGTTTATAATGGGTGCAACAATAAAATCAGCGCCTAAATCAATAAAAGCCTCTGCTTCTGATACATTCTTTACAGTCCCGATGCCCAAAAAAAGGTCTGGCATCTCTTTGGCGGCAGCTTTTTTCAGCGTCTTAAAATTCTCCAGCGCCTCCTTTCCCCTATTTGTATATTCAATAACCCTTATCCCGGCTTTGTAAAGCGTGCGCGTTATCTCAAGGCTTACTTCGGCATCCGCATAAAAAAACAAGGGCAACATGCCTTGCGTTAATATGCTATTCAATACGGCTTTCCTGATCTTCATTTTATAAGTTTTTTAATTTCATCTACAGTTTTATCCGTAGCATCACTATTTACAAATAACTGAGCAAATGCTGCCGCAGTGGCAAACTCAAGCGTCTCAACAGGGCTCAGGCTATTATAAAACCCGTAAATTATACCTGCCATAAAACAATCTCCACTGCCCACTTTATCAGCTATCTCATTTGTTTGGTATTCCTTCGAACTATAAAACTCACCACCGGTATATAGGGTGGTGTAGTAATTAATATCCGCCGATGAATCAAACCTAAATGTATTCACTACGACCTTACATTTCGGATATTGTGACATGATAACCTCCGATGACTTCAATGCCTCCTTTAAGTAGATGCTCTTCTGTCCCGATTCATGAATACCCGGAACTACATCAACCCCGAGCATCATTTCAGCCGCCCAAACATTGCCCATTACCAGGTCGCAATATTTTACTAATCCTGGCATTATCTCCAAAGGCGTTTTGCCATATTTCCAAAGCTTGGAGCGGTAGTTTAAATCGACAGAAATAACAATCCCTTTTTTACTGGCCACCTCCAAAACCTCCGTACAAACGTCGGCGATATTCTGATTAATGGCAGGGCAGATGGCGCTGAAATGAAACCAGCTCACGTCCAGTAAAAGCTCATCCCAATCAACCATTCCGGGTTTAAGATTCGAAAATGCTGAACCTGCCCGGTCATAGATCAGGGCGTTGTGCTTCAAATCCTGTCCTTTTGTTAAAAAGTAAAGCCCCAATCTTCCGTCACCATAAAAGACTGGCGATGTATCGATGTCTTTATTTTGGAGATGAGTTATAATTTGTGTCGATAGGCCATTATCCGGCAATGCTGTAAAATATTTAGATGGCACATCCCAAAGCGCCAGTGCTGTTGCCACATTTAATTCGGCGCCGCCAACATAAAATGGTATTTGGTTATTATTGAGCCATTCACCGCCTGCGTCGGGGGTTATTCTTAGCAACAACTCTCCAAATGACAATACTTTTCCGGGTTTTATGTTTAAAATTCCGCTCATTTTACCTGGTCAAAATCAAAATAACTTTTAGCGTTATAATAGCAAATATCCCGAATCACCTTACCTGTCCATTCTATATCATTTGGCAGCTCACCGTTCTCAATATCGTTTCCGAACAGGTTACACAAAATGCGCCTGAAATATTCATGCCGCGGAAAGGACATAAAGCTGCGCGAATCAGTAAGCATACCAACCATCCTGCTCAAAAGGCCCAGGTTTGACAACGCATTTAGTTGCCTGATCATTCCGTCCTTTTGATCCAAAAACCACCAGGCCGAGCCAAACTGCATTTTACCGGCTATTTTGCCATCGTTAAAATTTCCGGCCATTGCCACCATCAATTCATTGTCAGCAGGGTTGAGGTTATATAAAATGGTTTTGGTGAGTTTACTCCCGGCTTCCAGCTTATTAAAGAATTTTGATAGTGCCCGTCCCTGTGAAAAGTCGCCGATTGAATCATAGCCGGTATCGGGGCCTGCTTCACTTACCGCACGTGTGTTGTTATTTCTCAATGCGCCCAAATGATATTGTTGCACCCATCCTTTTTCATGATCCCAAACTGCAAAATGGAACAGCATGGCAGATTTAAACTGTGCTGATTCCTGTTGTGTTAAGGTCTGTTCGTTCCGTATTTTAGTAAATATCAACCTGATCTCCAAATCAGTATAGCTTTCGGCATATAAATGCTCCAGTCCGTGATCTGACAGAGAACAACCGTTTTCAGCAAAAAAATCGTGCCTTTTCTTCAAGGCAGCAAGGTAAGCGTTAAAATCACTAATGGAATCTCCCGTTACGGTTTCAAGTTTACTGATATAGGCATTCAGTGCCTTTACATCATTTGCCTCCATTGCCTTATCCGGCCTGAATGCAGGCAAAACCTTTACACTATAACTGTCTTTCTTTATTTTTTTATGATGAAAAAGGTTATCCAGGGGATCATCAGTAGTGCAAACCACTTCAACATTCCTGTTTTTAACAAGATTTCTTACACTAAACTCCGGCGACCGCAGCTTCTCGTTGCATTCGTCATAAATTTTCTTTGCCGTTGCAGGCGACAGGAGTTCGTGGATATCAAAATAACGCTGCAGTTCCAAATGCGTCCAATGATACAAGGGATTACGTAACGTATATGGGACAGTTGCAGCCCATTGTTCAAATTTTTCCCAGTCGCTTTTGTCGCCGGTAATATAAGCTTCGCTCACACCATTAGCCCGCATGGCCCGCCATTTATAATGATCGCCGTTGAGCCAGATTTGGGTGATATTCTTAAAATTAAGATCATCGGCGATCTGGTCGGGCGGCAGGTGGCAATGGTAATCTATGATAGGTAAATTAGCCGCATAATGATGATACAGGCGCTGCGCGGTTTTTGTTTCCAGTAAAAAATCTTCGTTTAAAAAACTTTTCATTTTAAATTATACCTGCCATTGGCGGACAGGATAGGTTTGATGTGCTTTTTGTTTTACACAGGCAATATACTTTTTATCCCATACAATTCGTCAAAGTAAAGCCTAATTTACAATTTGAATGTCTATTTTTTAATTTCAGCCTCATTTTTAACACCTTATTTAACAACAATTGTTAACCAGGCAGCAAACAGCCAAACACCATGGAAAAGCACATTGTTAAAGTTTTAAACACTGAATTAGTAACGCATAACGTAAAGCGGTTTACCCTGCAAAAGCCTGCTGGGTATTCATTCACATCGGGCCAGGCTACAGATGTTTCGATCAATAAGCAAGGTCTTGAAAATGAGCTCCGTCCGTTTACCTTCACCTGCCTCAACAGTGACGATCATTTAGAATTCACTATAAAAATATATACCGATCATAACGGCATCACCGCGAAATTACTTGATGTTAATATCGGTGATGAACTAATAGTTCAGGAAGTTTTTGGGGCAATAACTTATAAAGGGCCCGGTTTGTTTATAGCCGGCGGCGCAGGGCTAACACCTTTTATTTCCATTTTACGCCAGCTTAAAAAAGATGGTAAACTGGCGGGTAATAAACTGCTATTTGCGAACAAAACCGAAGACGATATCATCATTAAGGATGAATTGAACCAGATGCTTGGCGATCAGCATATTGATGTTATTTCTGAACCGAAATCCGGTGCAGCGGGGAAGCGCATTGATAAGGAATTATTAAAACAACATTTGATGAGCGAAGATGCGCATTATTATATCTGCGGACCAGATCCTTTTGTGGCGCAGATAAAAGATGATCTGATTGAATTGGGAGTGCAAAAAGAACATATTGTAATTGAGGAATAGAATACTTTTTGAACCATGATTTACTTGATTAGGGGATTGATAGGATGATTGTTCGTCGCTTTGTCATGGTAATCTTAAAATCCCTTAATCATGGTTCAAGGAACTCCGCGCTGTCCTCATCCAAAAACAATACCGCATTCTCGTGATTCCGCAAAATAGTAGCCGGGCATTCCTCATTGATAGCAGTATTTAACGTATTATAAACTGCCTGTGCTTTTTTCTCCCCAGGCACCATACAATAAATATATTTGGCGGCCATAAGTGCCGGTATAGTTAATGTAATGGCATTTATCGGCACATCGCTCAATTCATCAAAACATTTATCATTAACCTGCTGCTGTCGGCATGCTGTATCAAGGTTAACTACTTTTACCCGCAACGGATCATTAAAATCGGCAACATGAGGATCATTGAAGGCGATGTGGCCATTTTCGCCGATACCCATACAGACTATGTCTGCAGGGTATTGCTTTAACAGATCAGCGTACCGTTCACATTCTGTTTCCAAATCCGGGGCATTGCCGTTGATATAGTTTACGTTATGAAAAGGCAGCTCACTAAATATTTTCTCCTTAAGGAACGACGCAAAAGTTCGGGAGTCGCCATCCTGCAAACCAATATATTCATCCATGTGAAAAGCGTTTACCCTTTCCCAATCGATCAATTCATTCTTAACCAATGCTGCCAGGAATTCGTTTTGTGATGGTGCAGCGGCAAAAATGATGTTTACATATTGTTGTTTGCTAAGTAATTCTGCGATTTTTTGCAAAACCACTTCAGCTGACGCCTCGCCCATGAGCGTTCTGTTTTCATATTTAAAAACCTGCAAGTTGTCACCTTTCATACACTACCTTCCCTTTTATAATTGTCTTTTCAATATTAATATCGGCGTCAAAAATCACAATATCGGCATCCATACCTCTTGTAATTGATCCTTTTTTGTCTTCTATTTTCATAATGGTTGCCGGCGTAAGGGTTGCCATTTCAACTGCATTCAATAGCGGAACATCTGCCAGCTTTACCATGTTTCGTACCAGTTGGTCGGCGGTAGCAATACTTCCAGCAAAGGCAGACCTGTCGGGTAATTTGGCTACGCCATCTTCAACGATTACCTTTAACCCGCTTTTTAAGCTGCCCAAAATGCTTTCTCCAGGCGGCATACCGGCAGCGCGCATGGCATCTGTTATCAACGCCATTTTCTTACCACCCTTTATTTTGTAAACTAATTTTAACAAAGGCGGCGGCAGGTGGATGCCATCGGCGATGATCTCTACATCCATACCGTCAATCAAAAAGGCTGCTTCAACAACCCCGGCATACCTGTAGGCATAGCGCCGGGTTACGCCCAACATCCCGGAGTACAAATGGGTAGCCAGTGTATATCCATTTTCAAATGCATCCAATGCTTCTTCATAAATGGCATCGGTATGAGCAATGGCGGCTAAAATGCCCTTCGAGGTAATGTATTTACCAAATTCAATGGCTCCATTTAATTCCGGCGCGGCGCTCCAGCGTTTTATTATCGACGAACTTGCTATTATCTCCTTATATTCTTCAGGATCCGGATCACGGATGTATTTTGGATCCTGCGCACCGCATTGGTTAACTGCAAAATAGGGCCCTTCCAGATGCATCCCGATAAATTGCGCGCCTTTTGTGTTTTGTTTATCGGCTACTTCATAAATGCGTAACGTTTCCAGTAAGTCTCCCTTGCTACTGGTAAGCGTAGTGGGCGACATGGCCGTTGTCCCGTACTTAGCGTGAAGGTCAGCTATTCCTAAAAATGCATCGACTGTATTGTCCATAAAATCGTGCCCGCCGCCGCCGTGGATGTGAATATCAATAAAACCGGGAGAAATATATTTTCTACCCGCATCTATTAAAACCGCTTCCGGTGCATCAATATCATGCTCACTCACTACTTTAATAATCCCATCGCTGATCAAAACAGTTCCGCCCCTGATGATTTTTCCAGGTGTTATAATATCGCCGTTATAGATCTTAATTTGCGCCATTATTTATTTCTCGATAAACGGTCGTAAAGGAGTTTCACACGTAAATTTCTTACGTTGTTTTCAGTTTCAATTTCCGACGGATTCAGGAACTTCTTATTGAGTTCGGTAAAGTGCAGATCTATTATTTCTCCGTTCGCCATTAGGTTTTTCAACTCCTGTAAAACTCCCGGAACCATCGTTACGGTAAACGATGGCGAATTAACCTTTTGTACGATCTCCTCAAACTGGAGATAATTCAGCCGGATGCCCATGATCAGGCGGTAGTGTTCAAATTCATCCTTGTTCTTATCAGGTTTAAGTTGATAAAGCGTTTCTAAAGCCATTTTGGTACTGTCCGATACCTGGCTTATTGAAAACTGCATAACTGATTCCACCTTCCCATTCCTGATCTCATAAGGCGTAACCTTCAATGCGTGCCAAAACTTCCCCGACTCCCCCGCATTAAAACCATAGTGGTCTGCACAATATTTTGTTATAAAGCCCTCAATATTTAATGGCTTTGCAGTACTGATGCTTTGCGTATAAGCTTCCACCAGCATATTAAAACCACTTAAAGGATAAACATGCCTGATTGCATACTCCTCTGACATTTCATTTTCAGATTCAAAAACCGGCGAATACTGGCCTGACGTAGACCAGGAGGTCATGATAATTCCCTTATAACCCAATGCTGCAGCTGCAGGCACAAAATCGCGGATGTTTTTAAAATGCTTCTCCCACTGCGTTAAAAAATAATTATCCGGATTTGAACGAATTGCCGGCGCTCCCCAAATCTCATAACCACTCTGAACTAATTTCTGATGATCGCCGAAATTATTCATATCCCAGCCGTAATTCCAGTCAATAAACACTGTACTTTTAGGCAGCAGCTTGATTGCATCGGGATATTTCAATGCGATATCTGCCCAAAGCACCGGGGTTTTGCCCAGTTTGATCACGATATCACAAAGCATTTTGATATAGTCGATATACAGTTTGGACTTACCCTCTTTTGCAGCTTTCAACCTGCAGCGTTCATCATGCCCCAGTAAATAGGTTTCATCGCCGCCAATGTGGATATATTTGGAGGTATGGGTTGCAGCCAGTTCAGCGTAGAGATCGGTGAACAACGCCTTGTCCTGTTCAGTTTGCAGCGGACAAACTTGCGAAAAATCCTTTTGGTCTTCTCTCAGGTTTTTATAACGTTCGTTCCTTAAAATATATTCAACGTGCCCAAAGCTTTGTTGCAGCGGGATCACATCTATCCCTAAAAAATTACAGTAATTTATAAACCCGGCGATTTCCTCTTTGGTATACGCATAGCGATTTGCAATAAGCGGATGCTTTACAAAGGGATAAGTTCCCTCCCATTCCATTATCAGCGTATTGATCCCCTCTTTGCTTAGCCTCAAAGCAAAAGCCTTTAATGCATCCATGGTCATCACCTGGATCCGCAGATCGATATGAAAACCTTTTACAATAAAAGGGCTTTGCTGCCTGGGTTTGGTTTGTGCGCTTAAGTTGAAAATAGTTATTAACGATAGGAAAATTATAACAATAACTTTTTTGAGCATTTTTACAGGGATAAACGATTGGATTATCAAACTTTGGTATTCCGAAATTAACAAAAAGATGGAGTAATACTAAAGTTTAAAAGTCATAAACGAAAAAAGAGCTCCTGGTGGGAACTCTTCTCGCATAGGTAGATATATGATGGTCATGCAGCCTGTTTTACAGGTACCTGTTTGTTGCTTTGGGCTTTAAAACGTTCCAAATCTTGCTGTAACAATGCTTTTAATTCAATGTCAATTGCTTTTAATATTACGGTAGTTTTTGTTGAAGTTTTCATAGGTTATGTTTTTTAGTTGTTTGGATTAATACCAACATTGTGCCATTGTAATTGTAAAGTCACCAAATATTTATTAGCAGGTTTAATTTCCCTCCAAAACGCCCCTTGGGTTATGACAAAGCTCCCGTGACTCAACATATCCTGTTTATTGGCCTATCCGCACTGTATAGAAAAGTATTCATTTCACTAAATCCATTAAATAACAAAGCCGGAGATGTGCTTGCATCCCCGGCCTCAAAAAATATTATACTTTAGAACAACATTTCGGGAGGTGGGGTTACACCCTTTAAACGAAGGTAAACGGTTGTTTGACCGCGATGATGCGTTTGGTGTTCAAAGCCCTTTCCAAACAATTCAAATTTTTCCATGTCCTTACCGGCAAACTTTGTGGTTTCGGCCAGTTGAGCGGCTGTCATTCCTTGTAAGGAGCTTATTGCAAAATCGTAGCTGTCCATAACGGCCTTTGTGGTGGCCTCTTTTGTTTGGGCTACGGTTTTCTCAACTGATACGCCCTTCCCCAGCGGGCTTTCCTTACCACTTGCTGTTGCGCAGAAAAAATAATTGGCGTCAGCCAGGTGCAGCATTTGCTGTGCAAAGTTCCGCATTTCGGGCGTTGGTTTAAATGCGTAGCCGTCTGCAGGCATGGCATCAAGGTACGCTTTGGTGTAGGCCTTTGCACGGGTGAACTCGCCCACAAGTTCAGCCTGGGTAAATTGCGCGTAAACCGAACTGCAGGCAAATGTTACCAGCATGGTTAATACTAATGATAGCTTTTTCATGATCTTAAGATTTATAATTGGTAATTGGTTAAAATTCGCTGAAGCCTTAGGATGCGATGGGGCAAACGCACGTATAAATATACATTATATATTAACAAAATTATAGAGGCTTTATAAGCCTATCGCGAAAGTCGGTTTATTATGATTTCATGCAGTGGATATAATGCGGTTAACTCGTCTTTATCTGCCATTTCAAATTCACTGAATTCAAAGCCAGGAGCAACTGCGCAGCTCACAAGCGTAAACCCAGTTTTCGATGAAATTTCAGCCGCAAACCATAAACCGGCTTTAACTACCAGCGACAAATTCCCCGTAGCATTGTCAGAAAGTTCAAGTGGATTATGATTCCCGTTTTCATCTATCACATGAACATGTAAAGGTGACCCTTTATGAAAATACCACATCTCATCCGACTGTATGCGATGAAAGCCTGAATAATCTTCCCCCTCAAGCAAATAGTAAATAGAAGTGCAAGCTTTTTTAAACTTAAAGGAGTCGTTGCCGGTGACAACAATTTCGGAACGGAAAACTTCCCGGTAATAACCACCCTCAGGATGAGGCTGTAGTTGTAAATGATCTATCCAATACGCTGCGTTTTTTTCATTCATATTAAACCGGGATTTCAATATCTGCTCTTTTTACCCTTTTCTCAGCCATCAATAATATGATCAGTAAGAACAGCCCGATTGCAAAAAAGCAATCCAGCGCCAGGGCCGAATTACGCATTTCATGTGTCCAGGCTTCAACAAAGCCAAAGCAAAATAAACCAACAACTATCGACAGCTTTTCGGTAACGTCGTAAAAACTGAAGTATGACGCAGTATCCGGGATATTTAAGGGAAGATATTTAGAATACGTAGAACGTGACAACGATTGTACTCCGCCCATTACTAAACCAACAACAACCGCAGCCAAATAAAACTGGTTGGCGTTGGCTACGAAATAAACGCAACAACAAATTATCGTCCAGATGGTAACCAGTCCGATGAGCGTTTTAACATTTCCATATTTAGCCGAGGATTTTGAAGTTATTAACGCACCTACCACCGCTAAGAGCTGAATGATAAGAATAATTGTAATAAGCGAATCATCCGGCATGTGCAGTTCCTTTGCCGCAAAATTGGCGGCAACCAGCATGATGGTTTGTACCCCTACCGAGTAGAAGAAGAAAGCGGAAAGAAAGCGCTTTAATAAGGGCATTTGCTTAATCTTCCTAAACACTTTTGCAAGTTCTTTAAATCCGCCGGTAAAAACATTATAGGTATGCGCGCCCGCATTCGGAATGCCCTTTGGCAGCTTTCTGAACGGAATGATCGCAAAGCCTATCCACCATACAAATACGATAAGGAATGAAATTCGTGCGGCCAAATCATCTGTGATGCCAAAAAAGTGAGGGAACTCAATCGGCACAAAACAAATTATCTGCACAACTATACTTCCAATAAACCCATATATAAATCCCTTAGCACTAACAGCATCTTGCTGGTCAACCGTTGCAATTTGGGGGAGATAGGAATTATAAAACACAAAACCACCGCAATAACCTATTGATGCCAGTCCAAAACAGATCATCGGGATTTCGAGTGGCTTATGTTCTTCAAAGAAAAACAAGCCGGCACAGGCCAACGCACCAATCCAAGTGAACATTTGCAGGTATAACTTTTTGTTGCCGCGATAGTCTGCAATTGAGGTAAGGATAGGTAATAGCACTACAACTATTAAATATGATAAGCCGAGTATGTAAGTAGACAATACTGTATTAACATATTGATGGCCAAAAAATGTTACCATGTTGCCGTTTTTGGGGTTAGCTGTAATTGCCACGAAATACGCGGGAAATATGGTTGAAGTGATCACCATATTGTAGGATTGATTGGCCCAATCGAACATGCACCATGCCCATATGGTTTTCTTATTATTTTTAGCTTCCATTCAGGCGTTAAAAATATATAAAATTCAGGATGGTGGAAGAAAAATAAAAAAGCCTTGCCAACAGTAAAAAACGTCATGCTGAACTTGTTTCAGCACCCCATTTGCTAAGTGACCAACATAACGATGACCGGTCCTTTGGGGTGCCGAAATAAATTCGGCATGACATACAATGTTATGAGAGAAAAATTACTCCCTACCCTGGTTTAAAACGCCCAAAGCTTGTTCAGGTGATGAAAGGTATAATTGGTACAGTTCAGCAGTTTTACCAACATGCACTTCATATTCATCCTTTTCAAAACCATCTATCAATCCCTGTGCAACAACTTCCGGAGGGATGCCATTTTCTTTTCCGCCAATTTCGGCAGACAGCTCAGTATCAACCAGTGGTGGCATTAATTCAAATACTTTAATCCCGGTATTTAAGGCAAGTGTATATCTTAAAGCCCTGGTATAAGAGTGTAAGGCCGCTTTGCTTGCTGCGTAGGTTGGCAAATTGATTCCGGGCGCAAATACTACTATCGAGGTTACATTTACTATGGCAGCTTCCTTTGAAGCCTTAAGCAAAGGCAACAACTTATCGATAAACCTGATGATCGACAAATAATTGGTATTGATCTCATCGGATGCTTTTGAATACGCATCGCCGCCATCTCCCAGACGATGTAAGAACGCCTGGCCTGCGTTGTTGATCAAAATATCAAGTCCGCCAAATTCGTTGGTTAGTTTTTCAAATACATTATTCAAATCGCCTTCGCTGTTAACGTCTGTTGCTATATAACTAACGTTGGTTAATTGGGCTGCTGCTTTTTTAAGGCGATCCTCGCTCCTGCCGGTAATAATTACCTTATTACCTCTTTCACTTAAAAGTTTGGCTGTCTGAAAGCCGATCCCTGAACCACCACCTGTGATCAGGACTGTTTTTCCTGTAATATTCATTGTTATGTTTGTTTTAGTATTGTGTATTTTTTTCTATTCTTGACTTCTCAAGTATTATTTTTCAAACTAATCTCCTGTATCTAACCATCAATGGTCCGTTAATATCATTTTTGGAGCAGTACTTTTTGGTGCCTTAACCACGATCAATAATAAAGGCAACGTAATTGCGAACAGCAGACCTATCAGGTAATAGCTATCCACGTAGCTTAGCAAAGTTGACTGCTTAACAACAGCAAGATCAATTACCTGCATTCCTTTAATTTTCGCATCTATCAGGCCGATCCCTTTATTGTGAAAATATGCAGTGTATGAATTAAGACGCTCAACCGCTTGCGGATTGGTATTTGTTATGTTAGACAGCAAATCAGTACGGTGTGCCGCTATTCTACGTGCAGCGTAAGTGTTAATAGCTGAAATCCCGAACGCACCGCCCAGTTGCCGCATCATATTGTTTAACGAAGCGCCTTGCGGAATATCCTTTGGCGCCAGTGATGATATGGCCAACATGGTCAATGGCACGGTTAAAAACGCCATACCCAAAGCACGGAAGATCAGGTTTATGGTGATCGTAAACGCCGATGTATCCAAACTCATGCCCGACATGTTCCAATTAAAATAGATGAAACAACCAAAGCCGGCCGCAACGATGATTAATGGCGATAACCCGGCCTGTAAAAGCTTACCCGAAACTATCAACCCTAATATGGCTATTATGGCGCCGGGCAACAATAATAGGCCGGTTTGTGTTGGCGTGAAACCAAGCAATCGTTGTGCAATTACCGGCGTGAGGAAGATGGATGTAAACATCCCTATCCCTGTAATAAACGTGAGCAGGGCGGCAACTGTTAATGTTTTGCTTTTAAATACCCTGAGGTTCACCACCGGATGTTCCACATGCAGTTCCCAAATAATAAATGCTGTTAAGGCTATTACTGCCGTTATAGTAAGAAAGGTAATATACCCGGTTGCAAACCAGTCTTCTGTTTGGCCCCTTTCAAGCACCGTTTGCAACGAACCTATTCCGATGGCCAATAAAATAATGCCGGCCCAATCCACCGCATGAATTTTGGATTTTATGGTCGGCTCAGTTAGCAGGAAATAACATGAGGTTGCGGCCATGATGCCAATCGGAATGTTGATGTAAAATATCAACGGCCATGAATAGTTTTCGGTGATGATTCCGCCCATGGTTGGACCAATGGTCGGACCAATAAATACCCCAACGCCAAATATTGCGCTGGCAACACCTTGCTTTTCCTTAGGGAATAGCTCAAAAATAACAGCTTGCGAAACGGAGAGCAATGCACCACCGCCAAGTCCCTGTAAAAAGCGAAAAAATACCAGTGTCCAGATATTGGTCGCGCTGCCGCACATGAAGGAACAAAGCACAAACAGGATTATTGAACCAATGTAGTAATTTCTTCGCCCCAGGTTGATGGTCAAAAAGCTGGTTAAGGGTATGATGATAACGTTTGCAATTGCATACGCTGTGATTACCCAGGTGGTATCCTCCAGCGTCGCGCCAAGATTACCGCTCATGTGCGAGAGGGCAACATTTACTATGGTCGTATCTATAAGCTCCATCACCGCGGCAAGCAGCACGGTAATTATCAGCAGGTTTCTTTTTAGGTTGTTCATTTTTTTGTTTTGTAACTCAAACATTAAAAAGACCGATCGGTCTTTTTAATGTCAAAAAAAATTTAATTGCTATTTTGTTCGATTTCTGCCTTAAGGATCTCTATCACCACACGCATGTGTTTTGGGTCATTTTGAACTTTACTGATTAATATGGCCCCCTCAATCATCGTAAACATTTTTGTAGCGAACAAGTCCGCATTAAATGTTTTAGGAAATTCGCCCCTCTCATGCCCCAACTTAATGATATTCGAGATCCTGCCGCGGAACCTATCGATAGACTCATTTACCTTTTGCTTGATTGCCGGGTTAGTATCATCGGCTTCAGTGCCAAAGTTTAAGATCGGGCATCCGGCATTATTAGCCTTGAATAATTTATTTTCATAAAAATCCAACAAAGCGAAAAGCTTATCCTTTGCCGTAGTTTTAGCATCGATGCTTTTGTTAATCTCATCAGAAAGCGTTTTAGTCAGGTACTTATATGCTTCCAGGCAAATCTCTTCTTTGCTTTCAAAGTTTCCATATAATCCTCCTTTGGCAAGTTTGGTAGCTTCCATTATATCACTCATCGATGTACCGGCAATACCCTTCTGGTTGAAGATAGGCGCTGCCTTTTCAATAATAAACTGCCGTGTTCTTTCTGCCTTTGTCATTACGAGTACAAATATAAACCGATTGGTCTATTTTATCAAAGTGATATTATTTTAGTTTACGCTAGGATTACAAATTACCTGGTAAATATGCAAAAAGCCGCTTCATATTATTTGAAACGGCTTCATGCTTTGAAAACATATGTCGACTTTAACTAGATCTCCTTCGCGTCACTCATCTTTATCCAACCCTCGCTCCCATTGGCTAGCTTTATTTTTAGCCAGCCATTGTTATCGTCCAAAACGTTAACCTTTGTTCCCTCATGGATCACAAATAAAGAACCAGCCTTTTCACCCGGCCCGCTTTTTACGATAACCGATGGACTGAAAACAATAGCTTCTTTATGTCCGCTAAAGTAACTTTCCTGCATTCCTGCAATAAATATGGTAAATGCGCCCAGTGCAAACAGGGTGATAGCCCCATAAAATGAAGTCTTTTTAATAGCAATAGATCCGGTAAAAAAATAGAGGATCAAAATACCGGATGCCAATAAAACAAATGCAATACTCAACCAACCCAGACCATTTGCAGAAATCCCCAGGATAACCCCATGCCACCACTTGGTTACAAAGAATTCAGGAGCTTCATCTATCTTATCCGTAGTTTTCTGGTTTAAAAATTTGATGTTGAAGTTAATATCCTCATCACCCGGCGAAAGCCTGTGCGCCTTCCCATAATAAAGTAAAGCCGATGGAATTTCGCCTGTTTTATAATACGCATTGCCGATGTTAAAATAAAGGGCAGCCGATTCATAACCTGAATTAAGCGCCTTTTGATATGTAGCAAGCGCCTCTTTGTATTGCCCTTTGTTGTAACTGGCATTGCCGCTGGCAAATAACGCCTGCTGACTACTGCCCTGACCGAAGGTTATCGAAGGGATAACAAATGCAATTAAAATATATAATGTCCGCTTCAACATACTAAATCTTATTTTCAATGTCACTAATGATGCCCTTCGCCTTCTCAAATACTTCCTGTTTTGAGATGTGTGTTACCGGAGCATATCTAGCCATTTCGCAAAGGTCTAGCGTCTCCAGCACACGGTTGATCAATGGCTCCTCCAAGGCCTTTGCTGCCAGTGCGGAGGCAATAGTCGCCCTATCGAGATTAGCATACGGAATGTTAAGTTTATCACTTAGATAGCCGTACATACCTTTGAATAACTCTTCGTAAAATGCAGCAGTGTTGTTAGCCGCCAATTGCTTCTGAGCATTCGCTAGGCGTTTCGCAGCAACCTTACCGGCTCTTTTATTTTTTACCAATACAACATCGCTATTGAATTTTATCATCCGGTTGCGATAGTTAAATGCACCGATACAAAGAACGGGGCCCAAAGCAAGTAAAACATAAAAAGCTGCCGAGCCAAAAAACTCATCGCCGGGCTTAGCAAGCATTCCGTCATTTGTTTTTATATAACGGATATCGTTATCCAGTACTTTAATATCCTGCTTATTGGCGCCGGCTAAAGTCGCTACATTGCTTTCAGCTATGCCCTTATTTACCTTAATTTTATATGGCTTTGACGTGAGCGTCACATACCTGTTCGTCGCAGGATTAAAGTAGGAAAACTTCACCGGATCAATAGTATACTCCCCTTGATGCCTTGGAATCAGCAGGTAGTTATAGATCCTGCGGCCCGATACGCCATCTGCCCGCTCGGTTATGGTATCCTGTATTTTAGGATCATACTTTTCAAAATCTAAAGGGAAACCAGTATTTAATGTTTTTAGGAGTTTGATATTGCCTGCCCCGGTAACCTTAACCCAGTAATTCAATGCCTCATTTGCCTTGAGTTCAGTTTTGTCGATGGATGCGTCCATGTTAAAGGTGCCCACAGCACCTGCGAAGCCGACAGGTTTGCCGGCATCAGGCAATGGTTTTACATGAATTACCACCGGTGCGCTCTTCGCCTGGTATTTGACTTCCTTAAACGATCCGCCGAACATCTGATCCATAATATCATTCGAATGCACCGGCTGGCGTACCAAAAGGGTCATTTCCATAGGGTCGATAGTGATATTGCCTGAGTGTTCGGGAAACAGGATAGTCTGCTTAATATCGGCAGCGTTATATTTTAAACCTTTATAAGTTTCAACGTGCCATTGTACCTGCCCCTGTTGATTTTTAATATCCTCGTTCCAAAAGCCTGTTAAATCAGGCACCTTGTCTACCCGACTGTCTTCAATTCCCACACGGGTATAAATTCTGAAACTTAGGGTAAGTTGTTGACCCTGGTAAACGGTCGGCTTATCTACTATCGCCTTTATAAATAGCGATTTCGCCAGGTCTGCACTATTGCCCTGGATGATACTATTATCAGCCCCATTTTGTTGCTGCTGTTGATTGCCGCCCCGTGGCGGGAGCGTTCCTTTGGTCACTCTTATCCTGATGGGGTTTGTGCTGGTTTTGTAACCGCTTACTGTGATAGTAGCCGAACCAATACTAAACTCCCCTTCTGTTGTAGCCATCAGGATATAGCTAAAGGAATTACTCACGGTAGTTTTACCATTGATAGATTCCATGCTCGTTGAAACGTTTGGCCCCGACAATACCTGGAGCCCTCTAAAACTTGGCGGCACAAAATTCTCGCCGTTACCATTTAACGAAAAGTCAACCTGGAATTGCTCGCCAACCGCTACAGTATTGCTATTTACAGAGGCAACAAATTTCACACTTTGAGCCGTTACAACTCCGGCCAAAAAAAGCAAAATGATGAATATGTAATATCTTAATTTCATTAATGTTTGTTGTAAATGTTGTAGAAGTTGTAATTGTGTAAGGCCGTAATTTTTAACATCTACAACCTTTATAACCCTTACAACCTATACTTAACCCCTACCAATCCTTCTCTACGTGCACCTTCGTGCCTTTTAACTTCTTGTTTTTCAGCTTGTCCTGTGTTTGCTTTTCGTCGTTGTTGAGTGCGTCAAGCATTCGCTCGGCGTCTTCCTTCGAAAGCTTATTGGGTTGCGGCTGCTGACCGTCTTTTTGATCCTTCTTATCCTGGTTTTGCTTGTCCTGATCCTTTTTATTTTGATCCTGGTTTTTCTTATCCTGATCCTTCTTGTCCTGGTTCTTTTTATCCTGGTCCTTTTTGTTTTTGTCCTGGTTTTTCTTGTCCTGGTTCTTGTTGTTCTTTTTATCCTGTTGTTGCTGCTGCCTTAGCTTTTCTTGCGCATAGGCAAGATTATAGCGGGTTTCGTCGTCCTTTGGATTATTTATCAGCGATTTTTTATAGGCGTCAATACTTTCCTGTAATTTCTTGCTTTCCAATAACGAGTTACCTAAATTGTGGTAGGCTTTAGCAGCAACCGCTTTATTGGTTGATGCCTCCCCCAACTGATTAAATTGCTCACCCGCTTCGCCAAACTTCTTTTGTTTATATAAAGCGTCGCCAAGATTGAAATTACCCTCGGTGTTTTTTTTCTTCTCTACCGATTTACGGTAAGTAGCTTCCGCTTCGGTATATTTTTTTTGCTGATAAAGCTCATTCCCTTTATGCACAAGGCTTTTTTCCTGCTGCGCAAAAAGCCACGAGCCCTGCAGTAAAAATAATATGATAATAATTAACTGCCTCATATCTTCTTCACTTCAAATAATTTCAAATTACTTAACCGCTGGCTTTTCCTGTTCGAGATAAAGAATTCAATAACCAGTAAGATAAAAGCTACCGCCAGGAAAAACTGGAACCTATCTTCAAAATCCTTGAAACTTTTTGTGTCAACGGTTTTACGCTGGATCTTGTCTATCTGGTCCATCACAATTCCAAGCCCGCTATTGGCGTTTGTTGCCCTTACATAAGCGCCATTCCCTGCAGCAGCGATCTCCTTGCCCATGGTTTCATCCAGCTTACTTACGACGGTTTTGCCGGCGCTGTCTAAATGGAACCCTATTTGCTTTCCATTTTCATAGATCGGAATTGGTGCACCTGCGGCAGATCCAACACCAATTACGTGAACTGTTACGTCCTTTTCAGCAGCGGCTTTAGAAGCGGCAACGGCATCGTCCTCATGATTTTCGCCATCAGTGATAATTATCATCGCCTTACCTGTTCCGTTCTTAAAGTCAAACGACTTCATCCCCAGATCAATCGCCGAACCAATTGCTGTACCCTGTGTAGGCACCATATTGGTATTAACGGTGTTTAAAAATAGTTTGGCGGCGGAGTAATCCGTGGTTACCGGCAATTGCACGTAGGCTTCCCCTGCAAACACGATCAGGCCGATCCGGTCGCCATGCAGGTTGTCGATTAGTTGTGCTATGGCCTGTTTGGCATTTTCTAGCCGGTTGGGAGCAAGATCCTGCGACAGCATACTATTTGATACGTCAAGCAATATCATCAGGTCGGCGCCCTTACGCTTCTCCTCTTCCATTCTTGAGCCGATCTGCGGGTCAGCGGCACCAATCACCAAGATCCCAAAAGCTATCGAAAATAAAATAAATTTTAACCACGGCCTCGAAAAGGAAACATCCGGGATCATTTGGTTAACAACATTTCGGTCGCCGAATGATTTCACGGCCTTCACCTTCCACCTGCTTACGATAATAAAAAGCAGGATGAAAGCCGGGATCAATAACAATCCCCATAAAAACTCTGTATGTGCAAAACGTAACATATCCTAAGTTAAAGCCCCCCTCAGCACTGTATTCTTCAATCCAAATTCAAGCAATAAAAACAGAAGCGCAGCAATGGCAAGCGGTAAAAACAACTCCGTTTTTTTATGATATTGGGTAACGTCAATTTTAGCCTTTTCAAGTTTATCTATTTGTTCGTAAATACTTTTCAGGGTTTGGTTATTGGTGGCCCTGAAATATTTACCGCCGGTTATATCCGCAATTTTGCCAAGTGTAACCTCGTCAACGTCAACCGGGATGCGTTGGTACTGTATCCCCATAGGCGTTTGAACCGGGTATGGTGCAAAACCTTTAGTACCTAAACCAACGGTGTAAACTCTTATGTTAAATTGCTTAGCAATCTCCGCCGCTGTAATTGGGGGAATAGACCCGGTGTTATTGGATCCGTCTGTAAGCAAAATAATCACTTTGCTTTTTGCTTCGCTTTCTTTAAGCCGGTTAACCGCAGTGGCAAGGCCCATACCTATAGCCGTACCATCATCAATCATCCCGTTCTTTACATCCTTAAACAGGTTTATTAATACTGAGTGGTCAATGGTGAGCGGGCATTGTGTAAAGCTTTCACCGCTGAAGATCACCAGGCCTATGCGGTCATCGGGGCGGTTTTTTATAAAATCTATGGCGATGTTCTTGCCGGCTTCCATCCTGTTGGGCTGAAAATCCTCTGCAAGCATGCTTCCCGAAATATCCGATGCGATAATAATATCGATCCCTTCGGTTGTACTATTCTGCCAGCTCAATGACGATTGCGGTCGCGCCAGCGCCAATATCAAAGCCGATAAAGCTAGGCAACGAAAAGCGACACCCAAATGGCGCAGCATGGGAACAACGCTCTTTTTTGGCAAGGTAAATCCCTTAACAGCCGAAACGCTTAAATAACCATACAGCTTTCTCTCACGCCAAACATACCAGGCAATTATTGCAGGCACCAATATAAATGCCCACAAAAACCATGGCTGCGCAAATTCAATTCCTTTAAACACGCTCACTACCTCCTTCCGCCTGTTGCGGCACAAACACCTGCTGCGTTTTTAAAACAAAACTCATGGCGTTTTCCATACTCAATTCATTGTCAACCGGCAATGGTCTTTCCTTTGCAAATTTCACCAAATCAGCCAGTATCAATACCTGGTTCAGTTTAACCCGGTATTCATTTGCAATATCCATGTATTTTAAAGCGGCAAAAATCTCGTCTGTGGTTTTCTCGTGTGTCTTTACCACGTAACGTTTCTCCAGGTACTCGCGGATAATATCGCTCAATTCGCTATGGTATTCTTTAACAGCATCCTGCTGCCATAATTTTCTATCGCGTAATTGTTGTAATTTGTTTAGCGCAATGGTATGAGGCGGAATCTCCGGCCGTGCAGCTTCCTTCACTACCTTTTCAACCTTCGGCCGTTTCTTCAAATACCAGATCACACCGCCAATAATTAAAATAATAGCCAAGCCAATCACAACCCAAACCCAATGATCTTTCAGCCAATCCCAAAAAGTATAGGAAACAGTAAGTGGTTGTTTAATGTCGTAAATGGCCTTTGTCGTGTCAACCTTTACGGTTTGCACCATCAGCGTAAGCTCATTGGTTTTTAAAACACCAGCAGATGAGCCAATTTCGTAAGCCGGAATGGTATAAGTACCCTGGTCGAATGAAGTTATTACATAACTCAACGTTACTATTTTCCGTTTTGGGTCATCCTTATCGAAAACAGTATCAAGCTTACTGCTTACTATTTGTACTTTCCCGGCTATTGAATCTGCCAGCTTAGGAAAGTTCACTTTTTCTGTTAACGACTGGTGAACGATAAGCCGCAGCTTGGTTTGGTCGCCAATACGGATAGTTGGCTGGTCCAGCTTTGCCTCAACTACAGTAATTTGCGCATTAACGTTAAAAGCAAAACCCGTTGAAAGCGCTATTAAAAGCAGGAATTTAAAAAAACATTTATTTATCATCACCTCTTGCTTCCCCGTTTTTTAAACAATGTCATTAAAGGTTTCACGTACGATTCGTGAGTACCAATATCAGTTGCATCTACCCCGCTCCTGCTGAACGTTTCCTTCAAAGCAGCATTTCTTCTCAAAGCATCTGCTCTAAAAGCATTACGAATCCGTTGATCACCCGTATTTACCCAGGTCAATATGCCGGTTTCCTCGTCTTTTACCGGGATCAACCCCAGGTTAGGAAATTCTTCTTCGTGCTTGTCATACAACCGAAGTGCAATTATATCGTGCTTTTTGTTAGCGATCTTTAATTCGTTCTCGAAAGCCGGGCTCATAAAATCAGACATAATAAAAGCCGTACACTTCTTTTTTATTACGCTGGTAAAGTACTTCAAAGCCTCGCCAACGTTGGTCCCTTTATTTTCAGGCGTAAAATCTATCAACTCACGAATGATCATCAAAATATGACTCCTCCCTTTTTTAGGCGGAATGAACTTTTCGATTTTATCGCTAAAAAATATCACCCCCACTTTATCATTATTCTGAATGGCCGAAAAGGCAAGCACGGCGCACAGTTCTGTCGCCAGGTCCTGCTTTTGCTGCGTTTGCGTACCAAAGTTCTCCGACCCGCTTACGTCCATCAACAACATAACGGTAAGCTCACGTTCCTCGTCAAATACTTTAACATAAGGATGATTAAACCGGGCAGTAACATTCCAGTCGATGGTGCGGATCTCATCGCCTATCTGGTACTCGCGTACTTCGCTAAAGGCCATGCCCCGCCCTTTAAAAGCAGAGTGATATTCGCCCGAAAACAGGTGATTGCTCAGCCCGCGGGTTTTAATCTCTATCTTTCTTACTTTTTTAAGCAGTTCTTTAGTGTCTCTCGCCATTTCTCTTATTTAGAATCAGGAAATCAAGAGCCAGGAATCAGTAAAAAAACAATGCGTTTTTCATCTTGGCTCTTGAGCTCTTGCTTCTTGCGTCTCATCCTTATGGTACTTCTACTGCGTTTAAGATCCCCGTGATAATATCCTCCGTTGTCATGTTCTCGGCTTCAGCTTCATAGGTTAAACCTATCCTGTGCCTTAACACATCGTGGCAAACGGCGCGAACATCTTCCGGAATTACATATCCCCTGCGCTTGATAAAGGCATACGCCTTTGATGCTAGTGCAAGGTTGATGCTTGCCCTTGGCGAACCGCCAAAGCTGATGAGGTTTTTATAGTTAGCAAGCTTATACTGCTCAGGATAACGGGTCGCAAAAACAATATCGATGATGTATTGCTCAATCTTTTCGTCCATATAAACTTCACGTACCACCTTACGCGCCTTGATGATATCATCGGGGCGGATAACAGGATTTGGCTTCAGCATCCCCTGCGGAGAGATATTCGAACGTACTATTCTTTTCTCATCCTCCTTGTTCGGATAGCCTATAACCACCTTCAGCATAAAACGGTCAACCTGTGCTTCCGGTAGCGGATAAGTTCCTTCCTGTTCTATGGGGTTTTGGGTTGCAAGCACCAAAAATGGCGTAGGCAGCGGGAATGTGTTATCGCCAATGGTAACCTGGCGTTCCTGCATGGCTTCAAGCAAAGCGCTCTGAACCTTTGCCGGTGCACGGTTTATTTCGTCGGCAAGGATAAAGTTGCTAAACAACGGCCCCTTCCTTACAATAAACTCCTCTTTTTTCTGATTGTAGATCATGGTACCCAGCAAATCGGCTGGTAGCAGATCCGGCGTAAACTGGATACGGCTAAAATCAGCCTGGATACATTTCGACAAGGTATTAATCGCCAATGTTTTCGCAAGTCCGGGTACGCCTTCCAGCAGGATATGGCCATCAGCCAATAAACCTATCAGCAAGCGGTCAACCATATTTTTCTGTCCAACAATTACTTTATCCATCTCCATTTTAAGGATGTCGATAAAAGCGCTCTCCCGCTGGATCATTTCATTCAGCGCACGTATGTCAGTTGAGTACGATGTGCTTCCAACTGCGGCAGGCGTAGAATGCCCGGTATTACTATTTATATCTTCCATTAAACTATTATTATTTTTTTGTAGGCAAACTTAAACAGATGATCAATTTTTTGCCAGTAAAATGTGAGGTATAAATGTTAAAATTTGTTAAAATTAACATTAATTGGCGTTAATGACGGCTTGACTACTCTAAAAACGAGCACGGTTAAAGAATATCGGGGTATTAGTGACACAAAAATTCAGCACCAACGTTATAATGATAATGTTGTTAATAAATATTACCGAAATCATAAGCTACCTGCTTCTCAATAACTTATGATTTATCAGGAAGTGTGGATTTTTATACCGGGTAGGTTTTATAAGCGAGGAAAAAAAACACCATATCGCCGGAAGTAATTAGCAGCACATGTCCAAAATTAATGTATGGATATGTTTCAAATGCCACGTAACCAAGCAATCCTAATCCAATAAACGCAATCAGCAAATAGAGGTACCTAAATCTCGAGTTCATAATAATTTATCAAATAATTTCAAAAAAGCCCGGCATAAACCGGAATAATAAAATACACAACACACAATAAATAAGGACGATTAGGGTAGCCTATTAATAATATATTTACTAAAATCATACCATAATGTTATGATGCGTTTATTTAATGCACAGATCAACAATTCAACTTTTCAACTATTGATTTTATTAAAAAGTTTAGTCTCGACAGTGGTAAAAAAACCTTTTATCGGGGTGTTTTTTCCCATCCTTTTCTTGCTGCAAAATTCAACTCCCATAGTTTATAAAAAACCGCAT
Organism: Bacteroidota bacterium; assembly: GCA_030775685.1. Taxonomy (GTDB): domain Bacteria; phylum Bacteroidota; class Bacteroidia; order Sphingobacteriales; family Sphingobacteriaceae; genus Mucilaginibacter. Next base: position 39,467 of record JALYIP010000031.1, on the reverse strand, counting down.
ATTTATACGACGTTTTATTTAACATTTATTTCTACCAATAAGAAAAATATTGAGCAAACGGAAATTTATTCAACTCATTTGATCGTAATTTATCTTAAGGTAAATATCTGTCAATAAACTAATTATCTTTAAATTATTTACGTAAAAAACCCATACAGCCGTTTTCGCTAACTGTAAAAAATATTTTTTTTTAGAAAAGAATAAATGGGTAAAATAACAATTGGAAGTACCTGTTAGGGATCAATTTCGATGAGATTGTTTTGAGATTATTAATTGACATAAGCGCTTCCTTAAGACTTATTGATACTCCTAATTAACCGGACTAATATTTTATCTGCCCGATAAGAAGCTATAGATCTTTCGTTGTGCTTGTACCGCAGGTTTGCCGGCGGCAACGGGCATGTTTCTTGCATCCTGATCTAATGTCACTGCTTGCACATTGTCGTGCAATAGCAAGTCTATAATTTTAATGATCTCGTCTTTTACAGTCTCATCATATATCGGAAAGCAAACTTCAATTCTGTGGTAAATATTGCGGTTCATCCAATCGGTCGAACCTAGAAATACTTCCTCATTTCCATTGTTGTTGAATATAAAGATCCGGCCGTGCTCCAGGTAGCGGTCAACAACACGTATTATGCTAATATTTTCGCTCAGACCGGCAACACCCGGTACCAGGCAGCAAATGCTTCGTACGATCATTGATATTTTAACGCCGGCCTGCGATGCCTCATACAGCTTATTGATAAGCACCTGTTCCTCAAGGTTATTTACCTTTATTGTGATGCTTGCAGGTTTACCTGCCCTGGCAAATGCTATTTCACGGTCAATCAGCTCAATAAACCGACTTTGCAGGTTAAATTGTGCAACCAATAAGTGTTTAAACTGAATTTGTTTTTCTTCTGCCGGCCTTTCCCGCTTGCTTAAAAACATAAACACCAGTTCCATTTCGCGCAGCAGGTCGTTATTGGAAGTAAAAAGTATATGATCAGTATAAAACTTGGCTGTTGATTCGTTGAAATTCCCTGTCGCCAGCAAGCCAGTATAGACCATGCGATTGTTCTTCTGAGTTTTTACAATGGCTATTTTTGCGTGGACTTTAAGGGCGGTAATGCTATAAACAATTTTAACACCCGCCGCCTTCATTTTTTTGGCCCACTTCAGGTTATTGGCTTCATCAAAGCGAGCCTTCAACTCAACCATTACGGTTACATTCTTGCCACTCTTTGCAGCGCTTATCAGCGCATTTACAATCAGCGAGTTGCTTGCAACACGATATAACGTAATATAAATTTCCTTAACGTCTGGGTTGATCGCGGCTTCGTTAAAGAAGCGCAATACCGGGTGATAGCTTTGGTAAGGGGTATGAATAATCATGTCCCTATCGGCTATTAAAGAGGCTATGGTCGTAGTTTCTCCTACCCCCTTAGGGTTAACAGCCGGCCATTCCTGGTAAGAAGTTCCAGGAGCCTTTACAGATAGTGAGAAAAAATCCTTCAGGTTATGATAAACACCTCCCTCTGTGGCATTGGCATTTTGCAGGTCGAGTTGCCGGGTTGCCATTTGCATAATTCGTAAGGGAATACCCGATTGGTGCAAAAAACGGGTAGCCAGGCCGGCGTCCCTTTTCTTTAGTTGTCTTTCAATCTCTTCAGACAGATCGCCCGGATATTCATCCTGCAGATCAAGTTCTGCATCACGGGTTATTTTGATGCTATAACAGCCATGTATCTCACAATCCTTAAATACTTTGTCGAGGTTGTTTCTTATGATATCATCTAAAAATGCAATGTATGTTGTATTATCAACCTTAATATTAAAAAAACGGGGAAGCTCATCAGACGGGATATTGAGCATTACTATTTTCGCAGCTCCCCCGGTTTTAACCAAATTCACAACAAAGTACAATTTGTTATTTTCAGGGAAGAATTTATTACCCTCATCCAAAAAAACGGGCTGTAAAAATGCCAGTACTTCAGATAAAAAATATTCCCGGGCTGCTTTTTTTACTGCATCAGGGAATGGCTCGTTATACAAGAGATGAACATTAATATTCTTTAGTAATGGAATTAATCGCCCACGCAATATCGCCCCAAACTTTTCCTGCTGGGCATTAATCAAATCGATGGCCTTTTTCAGGACGTTTTCCTGTTCGTCAGCATCTATGTTATTACCGTCTTTTTCTCCAATTTTTTTCAAGGCGCGTAATACAGGCATTCTCACGCGATAAAATTCGTCCAGGTTTGATGAGAAAATACTCAGGAACTTTATCCGCTCCAAAAGGGGGACGTTCTCGTTGGAAGCCTCGTCCATTACGCGTTCGTTAAAAGAAAGCCAGCTTAAATCACGGTTAAAAAAACGACCTTCTCCCATTTATTTAGCAGGAATTGTAGTTGGCACCTTACCGTAAAACGCAGCCGCTATAATAAACGCGATAACCGACACTATAAGGCCAAACATAAATATATTATAGGCTATACGCAGCAGCCTATATTTTCGGCCTAAAACAACGCCCTGGGCGTATACGTCCCTTATCAAGCTACCATACAAAAAATCCTTATCAAGCATCATTTTTTGCATCCCGTAGTTATATTCATCCAGAGTAGCCTTATAAAAGTTACCAAAAAACAAAAGGTTAACTCTTCTATTGTCCACATCGTCGCGTGTAAAATTACCTGCAGGGATGGAAGGCCTTGTAGACAGGATGGAAAACGTCATGGCCAGCAAGCTAACCGTGAGCAAGATAAATGTGGGGATCACCAGGTAGCCATACTCGCTTAACCTGCGTAATAATAAGCTAAGCACCGCAGACAAGATGATGGAATTAACCGTTATCATTATATGCGCCTTGTTGTCGGCCATATCACTTAAGCGCTGGTGATTGCTTGAACTGATCCTGAACATAGTTTCTATTCCTTTTTCAGGCTTGTCCTTCTCCTTTATTTTTTTCTTTTTGTCATCAGACTCAGACACTGGAGCCAGACTGGGTTCCTTTTCAGTTATAATTGTTGCCTCGAATTGTAATTTCTCTTCTTTATGCAATTTCTTCCCGGCCTTTTCCTGATTTTTTTCCACTTTTTTCTGTTGATCAGCTTCCTCTTCCTCCCATTTATTCTTCAGCTTCTCCAGGTTTTTCTCCTTGGTATCATTCAACAATAACTTGCAATAATCGGTATGAAAACTTTGCCTCTCCAAAAACTTTATCGATTTTTCGCGCCACTGCTGCTTGCTAAGATTAGCATCATACAAAAGGTTTATTTCTTTTAATAAAAGCTTGTCCTTTTCCTTAAAGTCATCAGTACCCAAATGGAATACATCCGCATCGCAAACAATTTCTTCCAATAATGTTTTTGGCGATTGCGGCATTTTGGTTGCCCTGATACAATTTACTATTAAATCTATATGCTTTTTGTCAACTCCCCTCTCGCCGAAAAATGCTACCGCCAAATCAGCGCCCTTTTCCTCATGATTTGCCACATCAACCATATATCCAATGTCGTGAAACCAAACGGTGCCTAAAACTATAAAGAAGTCGTCATCGCTAAGTTGATAGTGATTAGCTATTTGTATGGCTGCAGCAACTACATCCTGGGTATGATTTAAATTATGGTATAATAGCTTACTGGTATCGTGCGTCTTATAAAAATTGAGCACATAATCCTGGGCCTGTTCAAGTAATTGCTGATAATTCATAGTGACGGATAGTTTGATGGGCAAATTAGCATTTATTTGCGGTTGATTTAAATATTGGTAACTTGCTTAACACCTGTAAAAATAAACATTCAATCTGCAAAAACATTCCAAGCCCCCTATTCATACGTATATTTTTTAATAAAAACATTACACTGACAATAATCATACAACTGTTAATAGCCCTGCTTTGTTTAAACAATACCGCTGCACAATCTCCGCTACAAAAATTTGATGACAGGGTGTTGATAGACCTCCAAAATACACGAACGCCGGAGAAGACCGACTTTATGCTCTTTATGTCAAACACTTACCGTTACGGCGATATCGGTGTGCATGCGGCAATGCTTGTCGGATATGTATCCAGCAGCACGGCTGTTCCTTACGGATTGATGCTATTGATAAAACATGTATTTAAGCGCCCACGTCCCTTTATTCAAAATATCAATATAGTCCCGGTATATCGTGCAGGCAGCACTTCTTTTCTGTCGGGCCATGCGGCATCAACAATTGCTACCGCAACGGCCTTATCAATAGCTTATCCAAAGTGGTTCGTTATAGGTTCGGCATTTTTATGGGCAGGAACGGTTAGCAATTCACGTAAGTATTTAGGTGAACATTACCCTACCTATGTTACTGCTGGTGCAGTACTTGGAGCAGATTCGGCAGTTTCGCTTATGTTCATAAAAAAATAAAACCAGGTGTTGAAGTTGAGGTTAATTTAAACAGACATGTGTGTTTTTAAAATATTTCCAGGTTTCAATCGTCCTTCTTTGTAAGAACACTTATATTAGGTGATGGTTAATTTAATTTATTTATAGCTTCATCTAAGTGTAATCAATATTACGTAATTACTTATAAGTCAAATTTTTGGTAAATTTGCATAGTTAAAACATTAACGATTTATGTTGTTTCCGCAATTTTCAGATAATCCATTCCAGATCAAACTCTCGTTTCATAAGATAATTGAGCGACTGGAAGAAACTGCGTCAAATGAAACAGGCATAGGCGCCAGAAGAGCCAAGGCGCTCCTGGCAGAAATACAACCGCATCCTGAGTTAAGAGATGGCATTGAGAGCCTTAACCAGATAGCTGACAATGAGACCAGGATCTCTCATTTATTGAGTGAGCTGTTTCCTGCTATTCTTTCCAAAAACGAGATAAAAGCGGTGAGCATCCCATACCTGGGGCTGACATTTAATTATACCGAACGATTCAAGGAGATCCTTAACGCTGCCGGTAAATCATTCGATTTTAATATCCGCGATTTTGACGAACACCAGTTTTATGTAATGAGCTGCTGTATTATCCTTAACGCATTTTACGGCACACATTTAGACTCGGGTAAACCATTATTTTATGATATACCTACGGCCGACGGTATTGTTAAGCATTACCGGATCTTATATAACGCCGATTTTTTGGAGATTATTCCTACAGAAAAATCCAAGATGCTGACCAAGGAGGATATTGATCTTTTAATGGACAACTATGACGACCTTGCGCTGTGGAAGGAAAAATTTCCGCCAAACAGCTGGATTCTGAAGGGCTTTGGTATAATGACGTTATTTGACGCCACCGTTGAGAACGCGGTATCGAGTCTAAAAGGTAATTTATTGGGCAATGTTGAATCGACTGAATTGCAGGAAAACCTCGAAGCGATCTTCCGTTCTATATTCAAGATCCCCGACCTGCATATCGGCTTCACATCTTTCGACAAGGAAAACGACAGGTTTACCAGCACCTCTTCAGGTCAATCTGTAAAAAGTTACATGCTTGAAGGTAGGGCCGAAGGCGATTGCCAGCAAATGCTCAGGGCCGATTCCTATCAAAGCCTGATAAAAAAGCATACACCAATTGCTGTTACTGATCTGCCGGAGTTTGCGGCACAACACCCGGATAGTAAACTTTCAAAACATTTTGCGGCTCAAAACATCCGCAGCTTTATTTTGGCGCCTGTTGTTAAAAACGGCACACTGCTGGGTATTTTAGAACTGGTATCAAAGAGAACCCGTGATCTCAATAGTGTTAACGCTAAAAAACTGGAGATCGTACTGCCTTTTATTGTGGATACCATTTACCGCAAGGTAACTGATTTGCAAACCCAGATCCAGGCTGTAATACAGAAAAATTACACCAAACTACATCCCAGTGTAAACTGGAGATTCAGGGAAGAGGCTCTTAAATATATCCAGGGTAAACATAACGGCAAGCACTATACGCCAAAGGAAATAGTTTTTCAGGATGTGTATCCCTTATATGGACAAATCGATATAAAGGATTCATCGGTTACCAGGAACTTAAGTGTTACCAACGACTTAAACTACCAGTTGGAAAAACTGATCATACTGCTGGAACAAATGCAACAGTCTGAAGTTATTGTGAATACCGAGCAGAAATTACTCGATCTCAAAGCTTTTATTGACGATTTGGTGACCGGAGTAAAGGCAGATACCGAGCAGCATGTTCAAAACTACCTTGAATTAAACATCCATCCATTACTAACAGAAAATAAAAAATTCAGTAAGGAGATCTCAAAACAGATCAAGGATTATTTTAAACACACAGATAAAATGGCAGGTGGTTTTTATACTAACCGCCGCAAGTATGAGGCCACGTTAACTTCTATTAATGAAAGGCTGATCAGCATATTAGATAACAGGCAAACTGAGGCCCAGGGATATTTCCCACACTATTTTGAACGCTTTAAAACTGATGGGGTTGAACATAACCTGTATGTTGGCGCTTCGATAAACCCCCACCAGCCGTTTGACTTCGCGCAGCTTGAACACCTGCGCTTTTGGCAACTTTTGGTACTTTGCGAAATGGCCATGGATCAGCATAATCTTAAAAAAACACGTCCATATCCTTTAGGCGTTACATCTTTAATATTAATATTCAGCGCCCCCATATCAATTCGCTTCCGCATGGATGAGAAGCACTTTGATATCGATGGCGCTTATAATATCCGCTACGAGGTTATCAAAAAGCGTATCGATAAGGCGTTCATCAAGGGCACTAAGGAGCGGATAACTCAGCAAAACAAGATTACAATTATCTTTTCAAAGCTGGAAGAAGAACTTGATTATATGAAATATATCAACCTGCTGCAGGATGGAGGAATTCTTGCTCCTAAAATTGAAGAATTTGAAGTTGAGGATCTGCAAGGAGTGTCAGGGTTAAAGGCGCTTCGGGTTGCTGTATTGCATAACCAGGATAAACCGGTTGAAAAAATATTTAACTACAGCGAATTTTATAAACAATTGAATCTTGCTACAATAGAGAATCAAAGCTGATTGTAAAAAACATCAGTTTACTTCCGGAATAATATGGCGCTAACCCAAACTTGCAGATAACTTAAAATCTAAACCCGGCAGAGATATAAGGATATGCACCGTCTTTTGAAAAGCCTACCACGCCCTGCACCAATATCAGTTGCGCGGGGATCCAGTAAAGGCCGCCTCCGTAACCATCATGCCATTGACTTGATGATTCTCCCGGAACCCAAACCCGGCCAACATCGTTAAAGCCAACAAGCCCCAACGTACCCGGAACTATATAAGATGCATAATCAAATAACTTGATCCGCACTTCCAAATTGTCATACGCCATACTTTTACCGGTGAATCTGCCACTGTAAAAACCTCTCAGGTTTTGAATGCCACCAAGCTGTAACTGCTGATAAAAAGCAGCATTTCCTATCGTTGTACCACCGCCAATTCGATTGGCCACAACAAATAAGGAGTCAGTAGACGGCGTTAGGAAAAAGCTAAAATCGGATGTAATTTGACCGTAGGTATGTGAATTGGAATTAAGGCTTTTTAAGCCGGTAGCATTTACATTCCACAAAATGCCATTGTGTGGGATAATGCCTTTATCACGGGTGTCAAAAACCAGGCCAGCAACCAAGCCAGCATTTGCCTGTATATCAAATACTTTTTGATTTTGATGCAGTGCATTATAGTCATTCAAAAAGCGATTATGGTTATCTTGTTCATCGCTATTGTAATATTGAGCGATAATGCCGCCGGTAACCGTCCATTTTCCGTACACGTGTTTTACCCGTACGTCAGCATTCAAAAAATCGTAAACGTTGCGGTAATACTTCCTTTCCTTATCACCTTTATTTACATATTGCGTTTCGTTACCCAGACCAAAGAAATAACTCTGATAATTAGGACCCTTCGATAATACATTTATTACAAGGTCGCTTTTGCCGAATGTTTGCTTAAACTCACCGGTGTAGTCCAACAGCAAGGAATTAGCGCCAAACCCATAATTAACCACCAGGCTCTGCCTGAATGCATAAGGATCCTTTCTGAAGCCCTGTTTCTGGTAGATAAAGTCGGTTATCAATTGGAAGCCGTAATCACTATTATAACTGCCCAATATTAAAGGCTGCAGAAAATTGTACTTGTACCCTAAAGCATGATAGCTGTTAACAGTTGTGTCAGTCGAAACCCGCAAATGTGCCTGTGAGCTTTTAGGCAAGTCATTCTTTTTGTCGGAACGATCATAAACATACCGGTTTCCTTTACCAGTGACGGTGCTGTCCACCAAAAAAGCATCTTCATCCTTCCCACCTATCATCCGCACTGTTATAGGCGAGTGATTATCGCCGTGTACCGCAAATACGTCCTTACCACCAATGCCATAAAGCCGGATCTCAATAGTTACAGCCGGGTCAAACACCCGTTGATAAGTGATCCTTTCAACCTTGCCGCTCTTTTTAACCTTGCTTATTGAAACAGCAACCTTACCATCCGCCTGGTTGGTAATATCAAAACGTTCGCGACTTTCGGACGCGGGAATTTCAACTGTCGCAGCTATAAAGCGATAGTATTTTAGCGCCTGTTCCTTTAGGATATTCCGGCGCGCAATTAGTTTACCTGCTATCTCAGCGCCACTCTGTTTGTAAATATCAGGCGGCATCATCTTAACTGCGTCCCTTATTACCTTGTCAGTTAAGTGGGTTTGTACGTATGTTATCTGGGTTTCCCAATCCTGTTGGTTAAGGCTATTTAAGAAATACCTGTCGAAATTACGAGCGTTCAAATTCCATCGGTTAATGGAGCGGATATGATCGCCATAGTTTTGAAACTTGGCCATAAATATATGCCTCGATGTTAACCACGGAAATACGCCGTAAGAATTGTTATAAACCTGGTCACGATCGCGGGGTACCGGAATATAGTTTATGCCGATACTATCCTTTATTCTTTCAAAACGCCACTGGTCCTCGTGCCTATCCCAATCCCCAAGCAAAAAATCAAGCAAACGCGCTCTTAAAACCAAATTCTGGTCAACCCTGTTATCTCCATCCTCTTGTAGCCTGCCCTGAACCTTGTCTACATTATCTGTTTTTTCAACATTTAACGGTTCGCGTTCCTCAAATAAGAAAACCTGGTTGGCGAAGTCGGCACGGTATTTCCCTAATGCAGGATCATCAGGCACGTAAACTATTTGCGGATGTGCGTGTGGAACACCCAATGCATCTGCCATTGGCGGCACTGTTAATGACGCGTAAGGGTGTTCGGCTGAAATCTGGTCCTGCACGATATCTTTCGCAATTGTTGACCTTAGGTTAGGCGGTAAAATTTTCTCGGGATATTTTTGAATGGTACGCAGCACCCATTCCTGACCGCTGGAATCCTGAAGTCGCAGTGATTTTGTTTGCATCCCGCCCCCGGTTTGCAGAATTTTCAGCCCGCCCTTTTCCTGTGATAAGTGAAATATTTTCATTTTAACGGGTGTGGCCCACAGCTTCCGATAATCCTCACCCAAAAGAAAGCGATGAACACCGGAAACTTTATCATACTCCGGTTCAATAGCCACGGTGATGCTGTCAGCTCTTACCTGGGAAAACCCCTTGCAAGCTACACAGCCCAGCATAATAATGAATAAATACTTTGGTATAGATAAGTGTTTGCCCGGTGTATTTACAGGTAGTGACATAGGGTATTTATAAGGTAGAATTTGTATTATTTTTAATCGTCAACAAAATAAAGAAAAACGCTCATTTGTTTAGCAGAATAAATAAAAATACAGTTCTGATTTCTCAGTTGGTTTAAATATCCCAGTCGTCAACCGCGCTTTTTTCCGGAATAGCGATTATGTAAGCAATAACCAATATGCAGATTATCAACACTGCCCTGGTGAAAATATAAATGATGTTTTCCATAACAAAATAGTTTTAGTTGTTTTACTGTGATGACGATTGGGAAAGACAATAATGCTACCAAAATATTAAATTATTGATAATCAATTGATTAATTTAAAATAGCAATTAAACGAGTTACGATATTTCGTTTTTTACCCGTATTTTCCACTATATAACAATATCCTAAAAGTAAAAACGACCAACCCGCAGATTGCAGATTGGTCGTTTTTACTTTTAATTTGTACTACAGCTATTTTCCGCCTTCAAAAATCCCTTTATAAACGGCCGTTTGTAAGGCATCCGGGTTAGGCATGGGTTTAATTTCAAAGCTTCGGGCATTCTGAGTAGCCAAAGTAATCTTTATGGTCTCCTGCTTGCCTTTTTTCTCTATCAGCATTTCAACAACATCGCCTGCCTTTTTAGTGGTAGCCAAAGCATCCAATGTAGCTTGCGTAGCCGGTTGCCCATCAATAGTGATCAGTTTTGACTTCACCCTTACCCCACTCTTCCATGCCGGCGAATCGTATTCAACAGCGTTTACAAATAACGAATCCGCGTGTGGTTTGACGGTAATACCGTGCCATGCTCCCGGCTGCTTTTTCCAGGCATCATCAATATCCAGGCCCGCATAAGCAAAATATGGGTGATAATTTATTTCCTTAACGGTAGAGGCGTATTCAAACAGCTCAGGTAACGGAACGCCGGCTATTTCCTCGCAAGCCTGTCTGAATTCCTGCGTGGTAAAACCGCGTTTCAGCTTTTTAAAATAAGTGTAATAAAGCTTACGCATCACGTCGTCGAGGCTCTTTTTGTTCTTAGTTTCGTGCCTGATCTTTAGGTCGAGCATTAAACCCAAAACAGGTCCTTTGTCATAATAGGAAATGGTTTTATTAAACTCATCTGCTACCCTTCCATTAGGACCATCGCTCCAGGTTTCCAAACTTGCCTGCGTAGCTGATTGGAACAGGTGGCCTGGTTTCTTTTCGTAGTTCAATAAGTTAGCGCGCAACTGGCCGAGCATTTCTTCGCCGTTGGTAAGTCCGGCCCTGTTGATAATGATATATTCATAATACACAGTGAAGCCCTCAGACACCCAAAGCATTTCAGTTTTGTTCCCCTTCTCATAATCAAACGGGCCAAGTTCTATCGGACGGATCCGCTTTACATTATAGGTGTGAAAATATTCATGCGCCAGGAAGCTATATAGCCTCATTCTGCCGGCCTGTTTGTCTAATCCATTACCGGTAAACGCCACCGATGCCGAATTTAAATGCTCGATGCCACCACCGCCAGCGCCAAGACCTAAAAAGGTATAATGTTTATAAGGAATCTCGCCGATGATGCCGGAACCCGTTTCAACGATCTTCTTCATATCGTCCATAAACCGCTGCTTATCATCGATCATCATTTTATAGCCGATAAAATCATGCTGAATCCCGTTCACCTTAAAACCGGGCAGTTTTTCAAGTTTCCCCATCAGGATCGGGCTGTCATACAATACATCAAAATCGGGTGCCTGGAAAGTGGTTGAATCTTGTCCAACAATATCCAACCCTGTGGCAATCCGCGTCCATCCCGGGTACTGTTGAATAGTTAGTGTAATAGGCTGCAAAATATTTTTATCCTGGTACATAAATAAACCTGCGGGCGAAAAATAAGCGTGAGCTGTGTCAAGGTAGTTCCCGCCAACAAAATTGCGGATAGCTGTAACATCATATTTAAGCTTTAATGCCTTGTTTTTTGGAACGCCCACCTTCCAGGTATTTTGATCAGTTTGTTTAAAATCAATGGATTTGCCACTTTCGTCCGTTGCACCAAATGCCGACACACTTTTACCAAAGTTCATATATTGGTAATAACCGGTTGTCCACGTTGGCATTTTAAATACAACCGTGTCGGGCAGCTTGCCACTAAGATTCAAGCTGATGTGGGCAATTTTCGCCGCCGGATCAACCGACAATGCGTAATGCCAGGTTTGTTTGCTTTGCTGCGCCGATGCGGTACAGATCAGCATAAAATTAAACACCGCCGTTAATAAAATTAATGCGTTGCGCCTTGCAGCTTGCCGGTAGAGATTCATCATGAGCGTTTGATTTTAAACGAATATAAAGATTGGGTTAACAATCCACTTTCTTTGAATGTTAAATTTATAAAACAGGATGTAACATTATATACCAAATCCTATCTCACTATTACTAAATATTACCCCGTTTATTTTAAACATTTTCAAAAAAGAGTAACGAATAAATTACTTCATCAAAAATCCATCAACAAATTTGCCTTTATATTAAAAATAACATAAATTTAAGCCTGTAATAACAACCGCAATTATCGCTACTATAGTTGGAAACAATAACACGAAGGAATTTTTTAAGTAAGGGTGCAATGCTTGCCGGCGGCACCTATCCTGCCATGCTGGCCTTGGGCATGTTGAAGGCAGCGCCTGCGCATGCCTTTAATTTAACAGGCAGCGGAAACGGAAAGAAGATCATCATTTTAGGCGGTGGCCTTGCTGGCATGACCTGCGCTTACGAACTCAATAAATTAGGATACAGCTGCACCATACTGGAAGCCCGCGAACGTGCAGGCGGCCGATGTTGGAGTGTAAGGAACGGAACCGTAAACACCGAAACCGACAAACCCACGCTCACTGCCCGTTTTGACGAGGGCCAATACTTTAATGCAGGCCCATCCCGCATCCCCCACAACCACCAACTTACCCTGCATTATTGCAAGGAATTCAATATCCCACTACAGGTTTACAACAATGTGAATGAAGGTTCCTACTATTTTGCTGAAGGCAAGGGGCCACTATCCAACAAGAAAATTAAGGTACGCGAGGTTCACAACGATATCCGTGGGTACATGACTGAATTGCTTGCTAAAAGCATCAATCATGGCAACCTTGATACAGGACTCACAAAGGAGGATTCGGAAAAGGTAATTGAATACCTGATGGCCGAAGGTGGCCTCGACCCGGATAAACTTTACAAGGCATCTGCACGCCGGGGTTATATTGAAAATCCGGGCGCTGGCGATAAGCCCGGTAAAATTGCCGATCCGCATAAACTGGCGGATATGATCCAGTCCGGGTTGATGGATCCCGATTTTTACAATGTTGCCGAGTATACCTACGAATTGCAGATGACCATGTTCCAGGCAATTGGCGGTATGGACCAGATAGCAAAAGCATTGCAGAAAAAGGTAGAGCCTAGTTTAAAGCTCGGGGCCGAAGTAACAAACATCACCAATATTGATAATGGCGTAAAGGTTACCTATAAAGACGCACAGGGCGAACACTTGCTGCAAGGTGATATTTGTATTTGTACCATTCCTCTACCTGTATTAAGCAATATCAATAGTAATTTCTCAGGCGATGTAAGCCGGGCTATCGATTATATCAGCTACATGCAAACCGGCAAGATCGGGCTGCAATTTAAAAGACGTTTTTGGGAAGAGGACGACCACATTTACGGCGGCATCACACATACCAATAACGATCTAACGCAGATCTTTTACCCATCGTACGACTACCTTGGCAAAAAAGGAATTTTACTGGGCTACTATAATTTCAATGAAAAGGCGCAGCGGACGGCTGAGTTAAGCTATGCTGACCGTGAGAAGCTGGCGTTGCAAAAGGGGCGGCTGATCCACCCGCAATATGATACTGAATTTGAGAGCTCATTTTCTGTTGCCTGGCATAAAACCAAATACAATTTAGGCGGATGGGCGGTTTACAGCAGTGAGACGCGCAAAAATCAATACCCTGTATTATTAAAACCTGATAAACAGGTATATTTTGCAGGCGAGCATTTAACTTATTTAAACGCCTGGATGGCTGGTGCCTTTGAATCGGCCCGCAGCGTGGTTACGGCAGTACATGGGCGATTAACCGATCAGCGGGTAAGTTATCCGACTACAACAGATAAAAAATAAACTGACTGACTTTTACTCATAATTAAAAAACTAAAATGGCAAATTCAATTAACCGCAGAACCTGGATCAAATCCAGCGCTTTAATGGCCGGGGGACTGGCCCTTGCATCGGGAACTGTCGACAAGCTGGCGGCAATGCCGGTTGCTAAAACCCAAAGGCTGATTACTAACTTCGAGGCTGAACAGGAAATAATGCAAAGCGCGCCACCGGTGTTAAAAGCGCGTTTATTTTTTAACGAGAACCCCTTCGGGCCATCACCGGCAGCTAAAAAAGCGATAACGGATTCTTTGGATTTAAGCTACCAATACATTTTTGCTCAAACCAGTCAATTGGCTGGTAAAATTGCTGCCTATGAAGGCTTGAAACAAAGCAACATTATGTTGAGCTCTGGATCATCGCCTTTGCTGGAGGCTGCCGCAATGCATTATTGCAAAGGCGGAAAAAGCGTTATCACGGGCGAAACAACATATGATGACCTGCCATCACATGCAGTATTACACGGCGCAAAGTTGGTTAAGGTACCGCTGACAAAAGATTATAAGCTGGACCTGGACGCTATAGAGGCAAAAGTAGACGACAATACCGGCATTATTTATATTTGCAATCCCAACAATCCTACAGCCACAGTAGTTGATGCAGACAAGCTTAAGGCATTTTGTGAGCGGGTTTCGAAGAAGACTATGGTATTTATCGACGAGGCTTATATCGATTATTTGGACGACCCTAAATCGACTACGCTAATTGGTAATGTGAAAGCGGGACAAAACATAATTGTATCACGCACCTTTTCAAAGTTATATGGCTTCGCAGGTTTGCGTTGCGGATACATTGTGGCGCAACCGGCAACTATTGGCGCATTGTCAATTTATGGAAGCGGATCAGGTAACCTGTCTTCTGCAACAGTGGCAGCAGCGCTTGCGGCCTACCAGGAAACTGACTTTTTAAAGGACGCACGTGCAAAAACTATTGCTTCAAGGGACTTCCTGTACGCCACTTTAAAGAAAGAAGGGTACGAATATATCCCCTCTTCGGCCAATTTTGTAATGTTCCCATTAAAAATGGACGGATCGAAATTTGTTGGCGAAATGATGAAACGCGGTGTAGGCGTGCGTAACTGGAAAATGAACGGTACCGATTGGTGCCGCGTAAGCATTGGCCGTATGGACGAAATGGAAGCATTTGCCGATGCTTTTAAACAATTATCATAAATAATAACGAACAAGATTCTGCATAGCGATGGGTTTAAAACCCATCGCTATTTATACATTATACATATTGAATATGCGTAACCTGATATTTACTTTTTTTTTATTCTTAATCATATTTACCTCCAAAGCACAGCAGGCGGCTGTGAATCCTCGCCCGCTTACTTTGGACGAATACAATAAAGCATTAACTTATAGCATAGCCGATCTTGATAAGGACACCTATGTTAAATTTGACAATGCCTATGTGCTTGACCGCTACGAAAGTCGCAAACCTTACTTTATCACCGGCGGCGATGGCCTTAAAAAACGCGTTGACCTTTATAAGCTGATCGCCAAGGATGGGATGCAGGAAATAGGCCTGATGGTTTTCTATACCAGCGAAACCGGCAAAAGATACCAGGCTTTGGTGCCCGATTTTACAGCTGATGCCAAGGTATGGGCCAAATACTTCCAGGATATCGACGATATCAATAAGGTTGAAAAGAATTACATCCTTAAATTATCCTATGTCCTTTCAAAGGAAATGAGCTTCCAGCAATATAAAGTACTGAATGGCGGTAAGGACATGAAGGAAGAAGCAGCAACCTACGGTAATGATATTTGCTTTCCCGGCGACGAGGAAGTGACCATGAGCAACGGTGGCAAAAAGATGATAAAGGACGTAAAAAGCGGCGACAAAGTTATTACTGTTGATCCGGCCACAAATAAATCATCAGTGATCAGGGTAAGGGATCTTACCGTACATGCTGCAAAAAACTACGCGATCACCGAATTGGTATTGATCTCTGCTAGAGAAAATAACACTGCAAAAGGCTTTAATATCGCCTTAAATACCAAAGTGCTTAAAGCTACACCAAACCACCCAATGATGACCAAACAGGGTAGTTTTAAAATTGGCGAGATAACTGTTGGCCAGCAGGTTTTGTGTTTGAATGATAAAAACGGCAAATATGAAACTTATACCGTTTTAAAGAAAAATGAACATGCCGGCGGCGTACAGAACGTTTATAACATAGAAGCGGACGGTGGCAGCACGCTAGTTTTAAACGGCGTTATGGTAATGCAGAAATAAACTATTTTTAATTGTGATTTGAAAAGGCTCTTTAAAAAAGGGCCTTTTCTGTTTAAACAAATTCTCTAAATTGCATGTATATACTAAACCTGTAAGCTATAAAAATCGCCCAATGAAAAATATTTTAAATCCGCTACTTTTCAGTATAATGCTTATTGCCCTCTTGGCTGGTTGTGTCGGACAACAAACCGTGAAAAGCCCAAAAGGCTATGATCTGAATAATCCGGTTAAATACAACATGCCTGATGCGCTGACCGAGATCTCCGGTATAGCATTTAATAAAGGCAATGCGGATACACTCTACGCTGAACAGGATGAGGATGGATTCCTATTTTATTTTAAACCCGGCACTGATAAAATAAACCAGCTAAAATTTGGAAAAGGCGGCGATTATGAGGACGTTGCCGTGAGTAACGGCTGGGTAATTATGCTCCGCAGCGACGGCATACTATTTACATTTCCGCTAAAAGATTTAAAAAATGGAGAAACCAGCAGTAACAAACAGATTGATCTGTTGGCTAAAGGCGAGTATGAAGGAATGTATGCTGATGATGCAAGCCGGTCGGTTTACGTTTTATGCAAGCATTGCAGCGTCGAAAAAGCAAGCCAAACAACAACTATATTTAATCTAAAGTTAGCCGCTGATGGTTCGCTATCAAACGCCGGGCGTTCAACCATCGATATTAAGAAAATAGAAGAGCTAACCAATCAAACGAAAATCAACTTCCATCCGTCGGCGCTCGCAAAAAACCCGCAAACCAACGAGTGGTATGTTCTTTCGTCGGTAAATAAATTATTGGTGATAGCCGATTCAAGCTGGCGTGTAAAGGAGGTTTATGCCCTAAACCCAGCGATATTTCACCAACCAGAGGGAATGGCGTTTGATAAGGATAATAACCTTTACATCTCCAACGAGGGGGATAAATTTGCACCGGGAAACGTGTTAAAATTTCCTTTTAGTCGGTAGAGACCCAAAATTTTGCGTCTCGGATAATTTGCATTTTACATAAAGCATTAATATTCTTATATTTATGCAAACCTTAACGCTTTAAATATAAGATCATGCCGAACCACCTGTCAATCCTTGGAATCATTCACACTGCCATCAGTATCCTTGCAATTTTTGCGGCTTTGTATGCATTGTTTATCGACGGCAAAATAAGCCCGGCGAACAACTGCGGAAAATTGTATATCTTATTAACGGCAATTACCTGTATTAGCGGGTTCCCTATTATGCGGTTCGAGCATCCAACCGCAGGGCACACACTCGGAATTGTAATTTTATTGATCTTACCAATTGCGTACTTAATCACCTCGCTTAAATTTCTTGGAAAAAGTGCAATTTATCTCCAGGTGTTCCTGATGTCATTAACATTGTTCCTTTCTTGCATACCCGCAGTTGTTGAAACATTAACCCGTTTGCCAATCAGCGGCCCCATTGCTTCCGGACCAAATGATCCTATCATACAAAAGGGTTTACTCACGCTGGTTATCTTGTTTACGGTGGGAGTAATATACCAGTTTGTGAAACTATGGTCGCGCCAAAAGCATATGAATGATCAAAAAGTAGACCTGGCTTAAAACATTTGCCTGCCTTTAAAAACACGAAGCCCCTCGTTCAATAACGAGGGGCTTTATTTTTATGGATGTGGCGGCGGTGGTGGACCGGGCGGATGCGGCGGTGGCTTTGGCAAGCGGATATGGATGCGTGCCCGGTGATGACGCCTGTGTTTGCGATGACTCCACGGTAATGGCGGATGCGGCGGCGGAGGGGGCAACTGTAAAGACGTTGGTTCAACTTTTAGCGCTAACGGGTTTGCATGTGCAAACTGGAGACTAAATGTTAAGAACGCCACAACTGCAATAATTTTTAAATACTTCATAGTTCAGCTTTTGTGGTTAATTTATTTGACAACATTAAAGTTAACATAAAGTTTTGATGTGCAATTAGTACTTTTCGTATAATGTTTTATATAAGAAATCGGCAGCAAACTGCCCCGCCTCCAGCCAACGTTCCTGTGTCTCCTTGTTTCCGGAAAAAACAGGATTAAAATGCTTCATCAATTCATGAGAATACCCCTCGAATACCTTTACCTTAGTAGGAATTCCCAACCGGGTTGCTTCTGTATAAACATCCGCTCCCCCATACAGAGATGAATCTTTATGGGTTGGTGGCACCAGGCTATCGCGGCTACCATAAATATTTACGATAGGTACCTTTGCATTTTTCAGCCAGCTTAGTTTAAATATCCCGCCCCATAAATTAATAATGCCGGCAACTTTAAGCATGCTTTTATCATTGGAATTGACATCGGTTATGCTGGCAAGTTTCGCCAGCTCAGCATTACTGCTATAAGCTGCGTTCAGGGCGATCATCCCTCCTGCCGAATTACCTGCAAGGATAATTTTGTCCGGATCGATATTATATTCTTTAGCATGCTCTTTAAAATAAGCAACCGCCTGTTTTGCATCCAGCACGGCATAATAAGCGCTGCGTTTTAGCTCATCAAAATTAAAGATCGGGAACTTTTTACTTAGCATATAGCTTAATCCTACGCATACATAGCCACGTTGTGCAAACGTTTTGCTCCATAGTTGGATCCCTTTAGCCTCTTTTGTACCAAATTTAAAGCCGCCGCCGTGCATCCAAATGATCAATGGACGGCTGATTGATTTATCGCCGGCTGGCTGGTAAAGATCGAATAAATGAGACTTTTTATTTTTAGATGAGTCAGTGGGCGAATAGCTTAAGTTCTTCGTTTCTGTTACATCGGTAAAAACCAAATCTTTATATTTAACCGATTGAGCCATACTAAATAACGACACGCCTAATAATCCCGCAATTAATATTGATTGTTTGAACATAACTGATATACGTTACAAATATACTGGTTGGTTGTTTGCCACATATTTAGGTTAAACGAATTGAATTCGCCCCAATCTGCCATTTTTATTAGATTTGGAGAATGATACCTACTGAGAAAAGCTATCAACAAGCAAGCGAAATAACACAAATGCAGGAGCAAAAGTTACAGGAACTATTGGCATACATAGCTCAAAACTCTCCTTTTTATAAAGACTTGTTTTCCAAACATAATATCGACATAACTGCAATAAAAACAATTGCAGACCTGGCACTAATCCCTCCTACTGTTAAAGACGATCTGCAACAACGGAATGACCATTTTTTATGTGTATCCCGGGATAA
Source organism: Bacteroidota bacterium (assembly GCA_030775685.1). Taxonomy (GTDB): domain Bacteria; phylum Bacteroidota; class Bacteroidia; order Sphingobacteriales; family Sphingobacteriaceae; genus Mucilaginibacter. The sequence continues at coordinate 20,193 of JALYIP010000031.1, read as the reverse complement.
GGTAATAGAATACACTTCCACATCAGGTACCTTAGGTCGCCCAGTGACCATTGCACTTACCGAAAAAGACCTGGATAGATTAGCTTATAACGAGTACAATTCCTTTTTATGCGCTGATGGCTCTGCAGATGACACTTACCAGCTGATGCTAACGCTCGACAGGCAATTTATGGCGGGTATTGCTTATTACCTCGGCATCCGGAAAATCGGCGCGGGGATTATCCGTTTAGGCCCCGGCGTACCTGCGTTGCAGTGGGAAACTATTCAACGTTTAAAACCGACAGCCATAGTTGCCGTACCCTCTTTCATTTTAAAGCTGATCCAGTTTGCAAAGGACAGCGGCATCGACATCAACAGTACATCCGTTAAAAAAGCGATCTGCATTGGCGAGAATATTCGCAATAATGATTTTTCGTTAAACATCCTCGGCAAAAAAATAACTGAGAGCTGGAATATTCAATTGTATTCCACCTATGCATCTACCGAAATGCAAACCGCGTTTACCGAGTGTGGCGAGGGCAAAGGCGGCCATTACCAGCCAGAGTTGGTGATCGTAGAACTATTGGATGAAAACGACCAGCAGGTTGAACCCGGAATACCTGGCGAGGTAACCATTACTACCCTCGGCGTTGAGGGCATGCCCCTTTTGCGGTATAAAACGGGCGATATCTGTTTATATTTTGACGAACCCTGCGCCTGTGGAAGAACAACGTTGCGTTTATCGTCCATTATGGGCCGCAAAAAGCAAATGATAAAATTTAAGGGAACAACCTTGTATCCGCCTGCTTTATTCGACTTACTGAATGAACGCGAGGAGATCCTTGATTTTGTTATAGAAGTTTCTTCCAATGATATTGGCATGGACCAGGTATCGCTTTTTATCGTTCCTGTTGATGATAGCGAAGAATGCGACCACCGCATCCGTGCATATTTGCAGGCGAGGCTGCGGGTTAGTCCGCACATAAAGTATGTAACTGTTGAGGAGATTCAGAAGATCCAGTTTAGCGAAGCAAGCAGGAAGGCGATAAAGTTTATTGATAAAAGGGCTTAATTTAACATAGCGATAGGTTTGGTCACCAAATTTGTCATCCTGAACGAAGTGAAGGATCTTCTACATGGGACGTGAACGCATGATAAGTATAACGGCGACCTATCAACCGAATAAGATTCTTCGCTTCCGCTCAAAATGACAAAGTTTTCGTAAATAACACAATTCCCCCATCCCGGTGTTATTGCACTTTACATTGATCCGTTATCCATATATTTTATACTTTAGCGGATTATTATTCACCCTGATAAAACAAATAATTTTTGCCCATGATACTTGTTGGACAAAGTACGCTTTCTTTAAATGATTTTTCTGAACTGATATTTAAACAAAAGGAGGTTGCTTTAGATGAAGCGGCTTTAACTAAGATCAATACCAACTTCGAATTCCTTAAACAATTCTCGTCTAACAAACTCATTTACGGCATCAATACCGGCTTCGGTCCGATGGCCCAATACAAGGTTAACGAGGAAAATATATTACAGCTTCAATATAATCTTATCCGCAGCCATTCATCAGGTAGCGGTAAATTGATGACAGCCCAACTATCCAAGGCATTGATGATTGCCCGGTTAAACAGCTTCATGCAGGCTTACTCAGGCGTGCATACTGATGTTGTTGAATTATTAAAGAACCTGATCAATAACAACATTGCCCCATGTGTTTACGAACATGGCGGTGTTGGTGCCAGTGGGGATTTAGTTCAACTGGCCCATTTGGGACTTGTTTTGATTGGCGAAGGCGAAGTTATTTTTGAAGATGCAGTTCATCCTACTATGGACATCTTTAATAAATTCAATATCAAACCGCTTTCCATCCATATCCGCGAGGGGCTTGCTATTTTAAACGGCACCTCGGCCATGACGGGGATCGGGATGATCAATATCATCCAGGCTAAGAAGTTATTGAACTGGTCGGTTTTGTTTTCGGCGATGATCAATGAGATAGTCGAAGCATTTGATGACCATTATTCAAAAGAGCTAAACATAGTAAAACGGCATAAAGGGCAAAATGCGATTGCCGAAATGATGCGCAATATTTTGCAGGACAGCAAGATGATCCGCGATCGTTCGGAGCATCTGTATAATCCTGACAATTTAGACCAGGAAGTATTTGAAGACAAAGTACAGGAATACTATTCTTTACGCTGCGTCACCCAAATCCTTGGGCCCATATACGATACCATTGCACAGGTTGAAAATACGGTAGTAAATGAATTAAACTCCGTTAATGACAACCCGGTCATCGACCACGAAAACCAGAATATTTTTCATGGCGGCAATTTCCACGGCGATTATGTGTCGCTGGAAATGGATAAGTTAAAAATTGCCATGACCCGCGTATCCATGCTGGCTGAACGTCAATTGAATTACCTGCTGAACAGCAAGCTTAACCAGAAGCTGCCACCTTTTGTGAATTTAGGTGTGCTTGGTTTAAACTTCGGGATGCAAGGAATGCAATTTACCGCTACTTCAACTACTGCCGAAAATCAAACATTATCATTCCCGATGTATGTACACAGCATCCCGAATAATAATGACAACCAGGATATTGTAAGCATGGGCTGTAATGCTGCGTTAATGACCAAACGGGTAATCGATAACTCATTCGAAGTGCTCGGCATCCACCTGATGACCATTTTGCAGGCTATCGACTATTTAGAATGTAAGGACAGGCTTTCAAGTACCTCGAGAGCGTTATATGACGAGGTTAGGCTGATCTTCCCGAAATTTATAGAAGATGCGCCTAAATACAAGGACCTGGAGCGCGTGAAAACCTTCCTTGAATCAACCGATCACATTACATCGTTCTCCAAATGAAATGCGCGTTAGTCACCGGGGGCTCAAGGGGCATTGGCAAGGCAATTTGCGTAAAGCTTGCCTCACAGGGTTACTACGTCCTGGTGAATTACCGGAGCAACATTGAAGAGGCCGAAAAAACCCTCGCGGTAATCAAGGAAAACGGGGGCGATGGCGAATTAATGCCATTCGACGTAGCTGATAGAGAACAGATCAAACAATTGGGCAACTGGATAGCCACCAACGAAGATAAATACATCGAAGTATTGATAAACAACGCTGGCATCCGAGATGATAGTCTGATGGCGTGGATGGCCGAAGACCAGTGGGATAATGTTTTAAAAACGAATCTCGATAGCTTTTTTTATGTTACCCGTTTGGTACTTAACGGTATGCTAACCCGCAAATACGGACGCATCATTAATATCGTTTCCCTTTCGGGCCTAAAAGGCCTTGCCGGGCAAACCAACTATTCTGCCGCAAAGGCAGGCGTAATTGGGGCAACCAAAGCTCTTGCGCAGGAAATAGCCCGGCAGGGAATTACCGTAAATGCCCTGGCCCCCGGATTTATCAAAACTGATATGACCGAAGGTCTTGATGAAAAGGAACTAAAAATGATAATTCCTGCAAGGCGATTTGGTTTGCCGGAGGAAGTTGCAAGCGCCGCTGCGTTTTTTTCATCTGCAGAAGCGGGTTATATAACCGGACAGGTACTTTCGATCAATGGTGGTTTATATTCATGATCCATGGATTTCCCGGTTGAAAATATTGTCCATTTAATCCCGCAAAAAGCGCCGTTTGTTATGGTGAGCAAATTGCTTTACGTGGATAAAACAAGCACCAAAAGCAGCTTTATAATAAACTCCGATAATGTATTTGTAAAAAACGGAATTTTCCAGGAAGCGGGCTTAATGGAAAATATCGCCCAAACAGCAGCGTTAAGAGCTGGTTATATCGCCAGTACAGAAAACAGGCCGGTTGAAGTAGGTTATATTGGTGCGATAAAAGATTTTGAGGTATTTGATCTACCAAAGGCTAATGAAGAGCTGATCACTGAAACAACAATAGAAAACCAGGTGTTTAATGTTACCGTACTTTTAGGCAAGGTTTGGCATAATGACAAACTAATTGCCCGGTGTGAAATGAAGGTATTTATTGGCAATGAATAAGAATAAAAGATATGAGCAGGCCAGATGAACCGGAAGTTTTTGTTGTTGCAGATAATATATTTTCTCCCCTTGGCAAAACCACGGTTGAAAATTTCACGCAATTAAAAAACAATATATCCGGTGTAAAACAGTATAATGACGAAAGCTTATCTCCCACTTCATTTTATGCGTCGTTATTTGATAAAGATGAAATCTTAATAGCTGAGGGTACTGAGTATACCAAATTTGAGCAACTGCTCATCGCCTCAATAACCGATGCGCTGCAAAACACTGGCATCGACCCAAAAGATAAAAAAACGGTTTTAATTATATCCAGCACCAAGGGCAACATCAGCCTGCTTGAAACAGAGGCAAACAGCCCCGCCCTGCAAAACAGGATAGCAATGTCGACCTCAGCCAAATTAATTGCCGATTATTTTGAATTTCAAAATCAACCTGTCATTATTTCAAACGCCTGCATTTCGGGTGTTATGGCACTTTTAACCGGGATGCGTTTATTAAGAACCGGCGAATATGAAAATGCGGTGATCTGCGGCGCAGATGTGATCTCCAAATTTATCGTATCCGGCTTTCAATCTTTCCAAGCGTTAAGCAATGATATTTGTAAACCATTCGATAAGGCACGAACCGGGTTAAATTTGGGTGAAGGGGCGGCAACTGTGGTACTATCAATAAACAAGCAATTCGAAGGAAATATTAAAATTAAAGGTGGAGCTGTAAGCAATGACGCCAACCATATATCGGGCCCATCAAGAACCGGCGAAGAGTTGGCATATGCCATAAAGTATGCGATGAAGGATGCTGATTTAACTTCCGACGATATTGATTTTATTTCAGCCCATGGTACGGCAACTGCTTATAACGATGAAATGGAAGCCAATGCGATTGGAATAGCAGGTTTACAAGCTGTTCCGTTAAATAGTTTGAAAGGATATTACGGGCATACATTGGGTGCAGCAGGCTTGATAGAATCGGTTATTTCGATACGATCATTAAAAGAAAGTTTATTGATAGCGACACCAGGATTTGAGGACTTGGGTGTTACCAGCCCAGTAAATGTTTGTGCGTCCCCTACGCAAATCAATGGCGGCAACTTTCTTAAAACAGCATCTGGATTCGGTGGTTGTAACGCAGCTGTGGTGATAGGCAAATAATTATATTTGAGTGTTTGAACCATGATTAAAGGATTAAAAGATTGTTAGGATAAAAAATGCCGGCGAAAACAGAGAATCCTTACATCATGAAAATCATGGTTCAAAAAATAACAGACAAGAATTGACAGAGAATTACCACATAACAAGCAGTTGTAGTATCAGTAATGATACTGTTTATAAAAACGACATAATCGCTTTTGAAAATAAAGGCACCGATCTGTCAGCGTTCCTGCTTTCCGCTTACCAGCACTTCCAATTCAATTATTCGAAGTTTTACAAAATGGATAATCTGAGCAAATTAGGCTGGCTCGCATCCGAAATATTGCTAAAAGACGATTTTAGTAAATATAGTTATCAACCCGAAGAAATTGGAGTAGTTTTGGCTAATTCAAATTCAAGTTTGGATAATGATCTGAAATACTCCGATACATTAAAAGAGATCCCGAGCCCTTCCGTATTTGTTTATACGTTGCCCAATATCGTTATTGGAGAAATTTGTATCAGGAACAATTTTAAAGGAGAGCATGCCTTTTTTATCCAGGAAAGTTTTAATGCAGGTTTTATAGCACAGCAGGTAAATTATTTACTTGATAATAATATTTTGCAGGCCTGTATTTGTGGCTGGGTTGATGTTTTGGAACAACATTATAAAGCGACCTTGTTTTTGGTTAAAAAGAAAAAAGAAGAAAAAAGCTTATTATTTTCGGCAGAAAATATGGAGCGTATTTTTAATAAAGCTTAAGAATTTATATGGATCAATCGGTTTACGTGGCGGGTGTGGGTGTGATTTCGGCGATAGGGAATAATGTGGCTGAACACCTGGCTTCATTCGAGCGCGGAGAAGCAGGCATGGCGGAGATCACTTTGTTTGATACCATACACCGACATAAGCGCCCTGTGGCAGAAGTTAAATTGACAGACGATGAACTAATTGCCCAAACGGGATTGTCAACCCACAACGGGCGTACGGCACTTTTAAGCCTGGTTGCGGCACGTGAGGCAATGGCGGATGCCAATATTCCTGGGCTGAAGGATTTGAGAGTGGGCTTTGTTTCAGCAAATACTGTAGGCGGCATGGATAGAAGCGAAGATTTCTTTGTGAGATTCCTGGCAGACAACAGCAGAGGCAAATTAAAGAACGTATTTGACCACGAATGCGGCAGCATGACAGAAATAGTAGCCGACCAGCTGGGTATAACGGATTTCATGACCACCATAAGCACAGCATGTTCATCGTCAGCTAATGCCATATTTTATGGTGCAAGGCTGATCAGGAATGATGTGGTTGATGTGGTGATAGCAGGCGGGGCGGATGCTATAACTAAATTTACCCTCAATGGCTTTAATACCCTGATGATCCTTGATGACGAATTTTGCAAGCCATTTGACGAACATCGCGAAGGCTTGAACCTGGGCGAAGGTGCGGGCTATTTGGTGCTGGTTTCGGATAAGGTAGCCAAAACACTAAATAAACCACTCTATTGTACCTTAAGCGGCTATAATAACAGTAACGATGCCTATCATCAAACAGCTTCATCTCCTGACGGAACAGGATCGTATTTGGCAATGCAAAAAGCGCTTGATAAAAGTGGGCTTAAGCCATCCGACATCAGCTATATTAACCTGCATGGAACGGGAACACCAAATAACGACAGCGCCGAAGGAACGGCTGTTAAACGATTGTTCGATCCTGCATATCCGCCGATGAGCTCAACCAAATCATTCACGGGCCATACATTGGGTGCCAGCGGAGGCGTTGAGGCCGTATTTTCCGCACTTGCCATAAAACACGGTATTATATATCCCAACCTGCGTTTTGAAACTCGCATGTCAGAGGTCCCATTTGAGCCTGAAACGAGGTTTTTGAAGAACCAGGATATCAAACATGTTATGTCCAACTCGTTTGGCTTTGGCGGTAATTGTACATCTTTAATATTTTCGGAGGTTTGATCATGAAAATATATATCCGCTCATCTGCCTGTATCTCCGCTCAAAACACCTTTGACACCGACGATTTTTTAACCGATGTTGTTGAATATAACTCCACACGTTTAAGGGCCATCGAACCCGATTATAAAGAGTTCATCGACCCAAAACAAATCAGGCGAATGAGCCACGTAATTAAAATGGGCGTGGCTGTCGCAAAAAGGTGCCTGCTGAACGGCAATACAGAAATGCCCGGCGCAATAATCACCGGCACTGCGTTCGGCTGCATGGAGGATACAGTTACTTTTTTAACCCGTATAATTGAACAGAACGAAGAATTACTACCTCCTACCGCGTTCATTCAATCAACCCACAATACAGTTGCAGCCCAAATAGCTTTGATGCTTAAGTGTCATGCTTATAATAATACATTTGTGCACAAGGGAATTTCGTTTGAGAGCGCATTGTTTGATGCGATAATGCTTTTAAAAGAACAGGAAGCAGATAACATATTAGTAGGTGGTACCGAAGAAATGGTTGATACCAGTTACACCGTTTTAACCCGACTTGGTTTATATAAGCGTCATCCTGTTTCAAACCTGTCGCTTTACGATAACCGATCAAAGGGCACAATCGGAGGCGAAGGTGCAACGTTCTTTTTATTGACAGACAAGCCGTCAGCAGATAACCTCGCGGAGCTAACCGGCCTTACTACTTTCTACAATCCAAAGGACGCAGAGGACATTAAAAATCGGATAACCACATTTTTAGAAAAGCATGCGGTAGCGTTTGAAGATCTCGACCTGGTTATATCAGGAAAAAACGGAGATACAAGGAACGACGAAATTCACGAAGAACTAAATAATTCTATATTCAAGAATGTTGCAAGGGCAAACTACAAACACCTTTGTGGTGAATATACCGTTGGGTCCTCTTTTGCGTTATGGCTGGCGTCAAATATTATAAAAAAAGATATGGTTCCGGAAGTAATTTTGGAGACTAAACTAAAAGTTACCGCACCTAAAAAAGTATTGATCTACAACCATTACCAAAATAAGTACCATTCATTAATGCTGGTTTCAGCTATTTAATTCAGCCCTATGGATGCCATTAATGACGAATTATTTAAGGTTGGTAAAATAGGCCATGCCGATGGATTGATTAAAGCGGAGCTATCCATCAATCCTTATAGCGCCATTTTCAAAGGCCATTTCCCGGGCCAACCGGTAGTTCCTGGTGCTTGTATGTTGCAAATCGTTAAAGAGGTATTGGAAAGCGCGTTGGGACAATCTTTACTGATCAAAAAAGCGGGCAATTTGAAGTTTATCGGCATGATTGATCCGCTGGTTACAACTTCGGTGCAATTGGAGATTGCTTATAAATTTGTGGAGGATGGGGTTAGTGTAACGGGAAAATTGAGTGACGGGGATAGGGTATGCTTTAAGTGCTCTGCGATTGCCGGTGTTCTAAAACTTTTCTAACAAGCGATTTGTTATTCTGAGCGAGAGCGAAGAATCTTATTCCCGCGACATTCACGCTCGACAGGTTACTGAGACATATCAATTCAATACTTATCGCTTACTGAAGATTCTTCACTGCGTTCAGAATGACAAAGAAAACCGCCCTATAGTTTACTTCTTACTATGCTCCTGTATATAATCCGCCATAGTAGCCACATCAACCAGCACTTTTCTGCCTTCCCTTGGATCCCTGATATCAATTCCGTATTCCTTTTTCATCAACACAATCAGTTCAAGGGAATCGATAGAATCCAAACCCAGGCCATCGCCAAATAAAGGTTCGTCGTCTTTTATATCGGCTGGGGTTAGGTCGGTAAGGTTTAAAAATTTTATAATCTGGCTTTTAAGCTGTTCTTTTAGTTCTGTGGTCTCCATTGAGGCAATTATATTAAATTCTTTCTTTTTAACCCAATAAGGGTTACAAATTGAAATATCAGTGTAATAATGAATAAAGGTATGATATTGTTTACAACATCCTTTAATTTCCCACCCTCGAGAAATAAAGTGTAGTACGCTTGCAAGCACCAGTGCATCGGCGAAATATCGGCTGCGGACTTAAAAAAGCCCTGCATGGCAAAGCTTGGCACCATCAACCCGCCTACACAGGCAAGGATCACGATCGACACCGCGCCAAAGCCATTGGCCTGCTCCTGCGTATTGGCAAATACGCCCACACAAATGGCATAGCTAACTGCACACCACCCGCAAACTATGGTTACTATAGTTAACGCCAACAGATCAGATGGCAAATTCAACGCAGGTAACCCAAAGACCGGAAACAGCCAAATTCCCATGGAAAATATCACCGCCGCCTGTAGCATCGTTACCAGCAGATAAACTACCTGCTTGGAAAGCAAGCCAACAAGATAATTAGTCGGCAAGGTCTTTAAACGGATAAAGCTACCGCTTACCTTTTCCCGTACCACACTTCCACCTAATGACATGATGATAAAGAACATAGCAAATATTGTCCAAGCCGGCACATTGTGCTGTGTGGCATTTGGTGTGCTGCGCGTACCGTCCTTACTAACCGGTATCTCGTTAATAGCTGTCTGGTTATTCAGCATTTCATTTTCCAGTTTCTCGGGCAATTGCTTTTCGTTGATGGAGAAATAAAGGCTTCTCAATGTTTCCCGGCTCTCCACCAGCTGTAATGCACTACGGATCGCTCCCTGAACCGATAGCCTGATGGATTCCTGCAATACAGGATTATAATAAATAGTAAGCGGATCAATCCCGCCCGCTGCATGCTTAACAGAATCGCTCTCAAGGCCAAAACTTTTTAGGGCCTTTCCTGCAATACTTTTTGATTGAGCAGAAACCTTAGCCGAAAAATTTGCCGGGATGATTACCCCAAGCATTGCATCTTTCGCATGCATTGCATCTGTTATCTGCTTTTCGCTTTGATCGCCAGACACCAACGATGCCTTGAACATGCCGATCTTGTTTATGGCCGTTATTAATTGTTTGCTTGCCTGCCCCGTATCGTAATTATCAATGATGATGGAGAGCTTGTTTTTGTTAACCAGTTGAAAAGTGCTGTTCTGAATACTGGTTACTACCACCACCAAAATAATCGGCATCACAAACATCAGCGAGATGCCCACCTTATCGCGCAGCAGGATCCTGAAATCTTTTATTATGGTAGCTTTGAGCTTAAACATCGTTCCTGAGGTCCTTTCCTGTTAAGTTCAAAAACATTTGTTCAAGGCTTTCCTGTTTATGGTCGGCCATTAATTTATCCAAACTATCCTGTGCTATAATTTTTCCATTGTCTATCAGCGCGACTTGTTTACACAAGTCCTCTGCTTCGCTCAATTGATGCGAGGTATAGATCAGCGTTGTGCCTTCTTTGTTTAATTTCAATAAGTAATCGATAATGGCATGGCGGGTTTGCACATCCACACCAACGGTAGGTTCATCCAAAAATATGATCTGGGGCTTATGGATTACGCCGATTGCCAGGTTAACCCTGCGCTTCATCCCGCCGCTGAATTTCTCAACCGGCTTATTACGCACCTCATCCAAACCTAAAATATCAAGTAATTCGTCGGTTCTTTCTTTAATGGTGCGCTTAGTTAATCCGCTCCAGGCACCAAAGAACTGCAGGTTCTCTACAGGGCTCAACTCCTGGTAAAATGAAAAATCCTGCGGCACAAAGCCGAATAGTTTATTTACGGCATTATTTTGCTTGCCGACTTCCTGTCCCAATAATTTTATATGTCCCTCATCGGCAGTTATCAAACCAGTCATCAGGCTGATGAGCGTTGTTTTACCCGCTCCATTGGGCCCGAAGACGCCAAATCGTTCCCCTTTAGCTATTTTTAAGTTCAGCTTTGAGAAAGACACATCAGGATTTCCGGGGTAACGGAAACCCATATCCTCAATATCTATTGCTAATGGAGTATTTACTGCCATTTTATTTTCTTTAATGTTTCAAAGGCTGATCTTTCCACTTCAGCAATTTCCAGCAGGTAATCGCCCATGGTATTAAAATCTTCCTGGCTGCCAATGCGGCCTTTGTAAATTCCGGCTGCGTGTACCGCTGCAGTCCGCCACAGGTCGCCGGCTTTAGTAAAGATACAGCTATATTCAGCCAATTGGTTGCCTGGCAGGTAAACATCTGCCTCCTGCAAAAATGCACCGTAAATATAACGGAAGCCTCCCCCGCCCGTACCGATCTCCTCCTGCATCCTTACCATTTGCGCCAAATAAAGCTTGGATTTTTCAATTCCCAGTTTGTCGCGCCAGTTTTTTATTTTTTTGCCGGTATTCCTGATGCCGCTGATCCCTGCAAAACTGCCGGGAATGCTGAGCATGTTATAAACATTCTTTTTTATCCCTCTTTTAATAGCCTGCCTGATCTGGTCGTCAGTAATGTCTTTATTTTCTTTTGGGTAATAGATGTGTCCTTTGGGTGAAAGCGCGCCTTTTGCAAAACGCACTCTTTCCAGCTGGTAGCTGTCCATCACGTTGGTACCTTCCATAATGGGATCACTCACCAAATAGTTATCGCCATCCTTACCGTAAACAATAAGGTTATGCGCATTAAAATGGAAGCGATATTCCTTCGGAAAGTAAGGTAAATAGTAAACGCCAACCTGGCAGCCAACGGCATGCCCGGTATCCAGGCACATATCTAAATAGACCTGTGCTTTTTCTTTCGAGCCGAATTTTTTTCGTTCTACCGGGATATTCAGGGATTTGCAGGTACGGCTAAATATATGGCCCGGCATTGTACGGAATGCTATTGCTGGCCCGTTGTTTATTTTTATCAGCGGGATATAAGCAAAAAATAAACCAGCTCCTATGCCAAAGGCCAGCGGTTCGGTTATTTTACCACCTGATGCATTCCATAGTAAGTTACTGGTAACGCCCGATTCACAATGTGCAGCCTGACGATGTTCAAAATCAATCTTCATGCACGGTCATAGTTTTAAGGTCTTCCACCTTTATATTAAACGCCTCGGCGTATTTTTGAAGTTTTTTGTCGGATAAATTTTTAAACACTGCGGGGTTTAGGTGCCTCTTGATCTGCCATTTCCAAAAACCTGTATAGCCCGCCAAAATTGCAATATCCATTAACCGGTATTCTATAAAAAACAAGAGCGGACTAGCCTTACCATCAATCACCTGTTTTTTTGCTGCCGCGATGCGTTTTTCAATATCGCCCCAGGCAGTATCAAGTGCCGTGATCTTTACATCCCAGCCACTACTCAGTTCGGTAACGTATTTGCCCTCACTGTCAGTTGCATAGCAAACTTCTTTGGTTATTTTTCCAAGCGAACTTAAGTCCTGTGGCACTTCATCCTTCTTCATCTAATTACATTAGCAAACGGTAAGCATTGCATACATATACGAGAAACGTGCGCTTTCCGGAACCAGCAAAAGGATTTTCTCCCCTTTTTTCAGGCGGCCGCTTTTAAACAGTTCATCAATCATCAGGTAAACTGACGCAGCACCAACATTCCCTACCGTATAAAGGTTAATGAACCATTTTTCGTAAGGGATACCGCCACCGTATTCTTCAATCATATCATAGATCTTGCTCTTGAAGAAGTTACTGCTGATGTGTGGTAAAAAGTAGTCGATATCATCTACACCAAGGCCTTTCTTTTCAAAGATCTCCTTGATCTTCCTGCCGCCAAGCGGAACGATATTATCGCTCAATAAAGTAATATCCTGTTTTACGCTGAAGATGGATTTGGTCATGATCTCTTCGGGCGTGTAGTCCATAAAACCCATTAACGAACCATCTTCCTGTTTCTCACCGCCCATATACATACAGGTTTGCATTTCATTTGCGTATGACACACCTTCTATCCACTCAACACGTAAGGACAAGCCCTCTTCATTTGGCTTGTCAGTTAGTAAAAATGCCGAAGCACCATCTGATAACATCCAGCGTAAAAAATCCTTTTGAAAGGCTATGAAAGGATTTTCTTCCATTTCCTTCAGCTTTTGCGCTTCTTCCTCAAACACTTCAGAAACCAGCAGGCCCGAAAACCTTTCTGACCCGGTTGCAACTGCTTTTTTTACCTCACCTGATTTAATAGCCAGGTAAGCATATTTTAAAGCATGCATTCCGGCGCAGCAAACGCCTGATGGTGATACTACCTCAATCCCCCCTACCTCCGGAATCCAGCCATGTGTCATTACACCGTGGCTCGGCATCATCTGGTCGGGCGATGATGTGCCGCATGACAGCAATTCAAGCCCCTTCATTTTCTCCGGGTCGTTATCAAACAATGCCCTTACAGCTTCGGCGGTCATCTGCGCATTGGTATGGGTTGATTTGCGATCCTTGGTTAACGCGTAGTACCTGTTTATAATTCCGTTGTTACGGAGTACAATTTTTTTTGATTTTGACGGCCTATTATCAATATACCCCAGGTATTGCTCCATTTCATCATTTGAAACAGGCTCGTTCGGAAAAAATGCCGAGGTATGGTTGATATAAACTTTTGTATCAGACATATATGGTATGTTAGTTTATTACTTGTAAGTATTTTAATTTATTACGTTTAATTCGTTTTCCCGAAAAAGGTTTTAAAAATATCGCATCAAGCGTAAGTAAAACCGGTGCTCCCAAAAATAAGGCGACAAACAAATAATATTTAAATGCGCTGAGCCATGGGGTCCGGTTTTTACGGCCGGCTATTATTTTTGCCCAAACTGCAAATATCGGTTTCGCACGTGCCTCTATAAACATCAGCTTATAGTTTATTTCAACTGCTTTTTGCGCTATCAAATCATCCTGCAAAGTATCGAACTCATTATTTTCAAGATGTCGGGCAACAGTATCCCCGTAAGCCCAGGTACCCGCTATATCCTGCTCCGAAACACCTGGCTTCGGGAAGATATTTAAATAACGTTCTTTTTTCCCGGTTAGCATCCAGTAAAAAATGGTAACAAAGCTTATCGGGTTAGGATGCTTATCAAGCAACGCTACATTCCCTACTAATTTTGCCCCGGCCTCCTTTATCATATTCCGCACCCGCACATAGGAATTGATCCACATATTGCGACCGGCACTTATGGTTATAACGGGCGTATCCTTTATTATTGCTTTAAACTCATCACTTTGAAGTAATGAGTTGCTTGGGATACTTGGTGATAAAAACCATGGCTGATAGCCTAAGATCACCAGGTCATATTTTGTGTCCTTTAAATTCAGCGGATGGATCGGTTCGGGAATCCCTAAAACACAAGAAGGCATTACCGAGAAAAAACGCGTACCTGTCCACGGGAAATCGTAGTTATTAACCAGCCTGATCTGCGCCTTCTCGACAGTCGCACCTGCCGCTATTAACGGCGCCGTAAACGTGTCGATGATCTCGCCCATCTGGCCTGATTGGGTATAATAAATGGCAAGTACCTTTTTATTCATTTGGGGCAAAGTTATAAACTATCTCTTAGCGCAGTTAAAAATCTTCCGCATGAAGCACTTTTGAATTTTTACAATAATCCTTAATGGCTTGCTGCACCGACTCGGGTAAGTTCTTGAAGTTTTTCTGTACAATCACCTTATCGTTTTCTATATCATTATGATATTTTACAATCTTTGGGGCGTGTTCCTCAATGGCCAGGCGTAAAAAGTGATATTCGGTATTGGCCGCATCATCGAGCAATGCCGATTCCAATTTTATCCGGCCCTGTTTAAAATATTTTAATTTTTGGGATGGCAATTGTAGTTTACCCGCTTTACGCATCAGTAGCGCACCTTCGTAGCCTATTTTATTCGGGTTAGAAGAAGCCTGTACTATTTCAATCTGTTTGTTGATGGCGTCCAAATCGCCGGAATCCATAACTGCATAAAAAGCAGCCTTTTCAAATTTCTGCTGCGCGATAGTGGTCTTAGTAAACCCTATGGCCAAAAGGAAAACAAGAAGTATTTTCCCGTTATTTATCATTTTCATAGCTATCAAACATAATTAAATATTAACGCTCATCAATACTAATAAATGCAAAAAATTAGCGTTTGTAAAAATGCGTCTTATTAGTTACCGGCCATTTAACACACGAATGCCGCAATTGTTATAATATATGTGATACATACACTAAATTTAAGGTATTTTCACTTACTTTGAGGTGGAATTAAGGGCATCTGGTTTTAATAAGTTAACATTAACATAACAAGGACAGATTAAAGCTACAAAGGTTTAAAGCAGTTTTAATGGAGAAACATCTACAATTTAAAGGTTTATGGGCAGTAATTTTAGGAGGATCTGGAGGATTTGGGTATGCTGCTGTTCAAAAACTTGCTGCGCACGGCATGAATGTAGCTGTCCTTTATCGCGAAAATAAAGCCGCAGACAAATCCCTAAAAGAAAAGCTCGCTCAAATTGCCGAATCAAATTCAACTACCATATTACCGTACAATATAAATGCGCTGGATAACGATAGCCGGGCGGCATTTGTAAAGGAATTCGCGACTATTGCCCCAAAAAATAGCGTTAAGCTATTACTCCATAGCATTGCCCGTGGTAATTTAAAACCGCTTACCATTAAAAATAATCCGGAGGATGAAGCTTACAACACTTTGTCTATTGATGATATCCAGCTCACTACTTACGCCATGGCTACCAGCCTGCTCGACTGGACAAAATCACTTTTAAAAGCTGATCTTTTTCATGCAGATGGTCGTATTATTGGTCTTACCAGTGAAGGCGCTCATAAGTATTGGGATAGCTATGCTGCAGTATCTATTGCAAAGTCATCATTGGAAAGCCTGGCTAAATATATGGCCGTTGAATTTAGCGCTTATGGCTTAAAAACCAATGTGATACAGGCCGGAGTTACGGAAACAGCATCGCTGAAAATGATCCCCGGAAGTGAGAAATTATTGGAGATGGGCATAAAAAGAAATCCTTTGGGAAGAATGACAAAACCAGAAGACGTTGCGGGTGTTATCTACCTGCTGTGTACAGATGAGTCGTTTTGGATAAATGGCTCAATTATCCATGTAGATGGCGGAGAACATTGCCGTTAGTAATTATTTATTTGACCTATGAATAACCACATATTAAACCATTTACCATATAAATCGTCTTTCCGTTTTGTAGATAATATCTCACTGTTGAGTGAAAACGAAGTAAGAGGAGAATATACCTTAAAGCAGGATTCTTTTTTTTACGAGGACCATTTTGCAGGAAACCCGGTAACACCCGGTGTTATTATAACGGAGATTATGGCCCAGATTGGTTTGGTTGTATTGGGAATATTTCTAATATTAAAGGAAACTGATCTGAATTTCAATGACGATGATGAGAATTTATTTCCCCTACTCACATCAACTGAAGTATCGTTTTTCAAAATGGTTTTACCTGGAGAAAAAGTTACCGTAGTTTCCAAAAAACAATATTTTCGCTTCGGAAAACTGAAGTGTTATGTGGAGATGCTGGACAGTGAACATGAAGTAATTGCAAAGGGTATGTTTTCGGGCATCATAAAAAATATCGAACTGAAAAAATGAGTAAGCGTGTAGTAGTTACAGGGATGGGCATCGTATCGCCAAATGGCATCGGCATCCCGGCTTTTTTACATGCTATCCAAAATGGCATTTCAGGCATAAAATTTATGCCGCGCTACCAGGAGCTTAATTTCAGCTGCCAGGTTGCTGGCATGCCTGCGTTCGATTGGGAGAGCTTGAAAAACAAGAACTATATTTCGGAAGTTACCTTTCATGGTTTGAAGGGCACTAATATTGGTTACGGCGTAGCTGCTGCCCTGGATGCCTGGGCTGATTCGGGCATGGCTTACGAAACAGATGAACCCCGCTGGGAAACCGGCTGCGTTTTCGGTAACAGCATCGCCGATACCGAGGCCATGAAAAACGTAATAGCCAGGGTCGACAATAAGGAAGCCAGGAAATTAGGATCAAGGGTGGTAGAACAAGCCATGAACAGCGGCGTTACTTCCTATGTTTCGGGTAGATTAGGGCTTGGGAACAAGGTAATCACCAACTCTGCTGCGTGCGCAACCGGAACGCAAGCCATTTTAATGGGCTATGAATATGTAAAGCATGGCTATGCCAAAAGGATGTTGGTAGGCAGCGCCGAGCATGTTGATACGTATGTTTATGGTGCGTTCGACAGTATGCGGGTATTATCACGCAAGTATAACGATGCTCCTGAAAAGGCTTCGCGCCCTATGAGCATTACCGCAGGCGGGTTTGTACCGGGATCCGGTTCGGCGGCTTTAATTTTAGAGGACCTTGATTTTGCTTTGGAACGCGGCGCGCGCATCTATGCCGAGGTTTTAGGCGGGTCGAGCAATTCGGGCGGACAAAGGCAAGGTGGCACTATGACTGCGGCAAATTCTACCGGGGTTATCCGTTGTGTTCATGAGGCAATGGCAACTTCCGGCGTTTCAGCGGAGCAGATTGATCTGATCAGCGGCCATTTAACCGCAACCAATGCCGACAGGCAGGAAATTCAAAATTGGACGGAGGCTTTAAATCGTGCCGGGGATGATTTTCCGTTAACCAATTCATTAAAATCAATGATAGGCCATTCGCTGAGCGCAGCGGGCTCAATTGAAACTGTGGCATCCATATTGCAGATAGTCCACGGGTTTGTGCATCCGAACATAAATTTTGAAGATCCCAATCCTGAAATAACAAAGCTGGTAAGTTTAGATAAACTGCCTGTTAAAATGATAAAAAAAGAAGTTAACATTGTAGCTAAGGCAAACTTTGGTTTCGGTGACGTTAACTCTTGTTTAATACTAAGTAAATACAAATAAAGAAATGACTAGAGAAGAAATTTTAAGTGAGCTCAAAGCGGTTATATCGCCTTACACGACGAATAAAGAAATGCTTGCCGGCATTAATGACCAAACTGATCTCATAAAAGATTTAAAGATCAATTCAGCTAACCTGGTGGATATAATCATCGACGCAGAGGCCAAATATGATATTGAAATTGACTATGATTCTGCCGATAAAATGGTAAACGTTGGCACCTGCATTGATGTAATAAGCGAAAAGCTTAAGGAAAAAATATGACCGGCACGGGTAACGATATTGTATCACTCAGTGCAATAAACGCCGCCCGCACCAGTCAATATAAATTTTACTCCAAAATACTTTCTGATTCAGAAATCCCCCTGTATAACGAGTTCAATTTAGCAGGGGTCCCCTTCGAAAACTTTGTATGGTTATTATGGTCGATAAAGGAATCGGCCTATAAATTCCTGCAACGCCACGAGCCGACATTGATTTTTACGCCTGTGAAATTTGTGGTTAAAAAACTACAAATACCTGAAAACTATGCAATAACAAACCTTGCGGCAAACATTGAGGCAACAGGTTTTGAAAATAATTCTTCAATAATTGGGCTGGTGAGTTTTGGGCAACATGTGCTTTATTCTCATTCGGTAATTTCCCGTGAGTTGATTGTTTCAGTAGTAAGCAATGACGATGGCTTTGAAAATACCTGCTGGGGAGTAAAATCCATTGACGATCCGGAACAGGAAAATCAGTCAAAGGAGGTAAGGCATTTTTTACTGAACAGGCTAAAGCAAATTTATGGCGACTTTGATTTCAGGATAGTTAAAAATTCACATGGCTGCCCTATCCTTTTAAAGGAAACAGAGGAAACATCCATTCCTGTTTCCTTGTCTCATCATGAAAACTTTATTGGATATTCTTTTTTGAATAATGATTAAAGGATTGGAGGAATCAGTATTCCCTTAATCACTACTATCAGGACGTTATAAAATAGCTTAAGTACCGGTTTCCTTAAATTGATGCAATATTTCACCTGCCATAAAGGCTTCTGCCTGGATTACCATCTCCTCCGATCCGATAAAAATAGGAGAACGTTGGTGCAATTCGGTCACCTCCAACTCCAGGATCCGGAAATTGCCATCTGTTGCTCTCCCTCCTGCCTGCTCGATTAAAAAAGCCATTGGATTGCACTCATAAACTAGTCTTAGTTTTCCGTTGGGAGCCGAAGCGGTAACCGGGTAAATAAAGATTCCTCCCTTTATCAGGTTCCGGTGAATATCAGCTACCATTGAACCAATATAACGCGATGAATAGGGTCGGTTAGTAACCTTGTCTTCTACCTGGCAATATTTTATGTATTTTTTTACGCCTTGGGGAAAATGAACATAGTTACCCTCGTTTATAGAATAGATCAATCCTGTTTTAGGGATCTGCATTTCGGGATGCGACAGGCAAAACTCGCCTATTGATGGATCGAGCGTAAAACCGTTAACTCCCTTTCCGGTAGTGTAAACCAGCATAGTTGACGAACCGTAAATAACGTAACCGGCGGCTACCTGTTGAGTGCCATTTTGTAATACATCTTCAATAGTTGCCGGTCCATTGGTAGAAAACCTGCGATAAATAGAAAATATGGTCCCAACCGGGACATTGACATCGATATTTGATGAACCGTCAAGCGGATCAATGGCCACAATGTATTTTGCATCCTTAGAAACATCCGTATCCAACCGGATAATATCATCATTTTCTTCAGAGGCCACGATACAACACTCACCGCCGCATTTTAGCGCCGATATAAACTGCTCGTTTGCGTAAACATCCAGCTTTTGTTGACTTTCGCCCTGGATATTGGTACTGCCGGCATTTCCCAAAATATCCATCAGCCCGGCCTTGTTCACCTCCCTGTTAACAATTTTAGCGGCTATGCCTATGTCGCGCAGCAAACGCGATAGTTCGCCTTTTGCGTATGGAAAATCAGCCTGTTTTTCAATAATAAATTGTCCAAGAGTAACAAAGTTTTTCATATACTTAGTGTATTATATACGTACAAAATCCATATAGTTATTTTTGCAATATAGTCAGATAATCAATAAAATAAGAATAAAAAATACAAAAAACATTTACAAATAGACGTGTTAAACAAACACTAAGTGTATCGAATACCTAAAACAATAATACTTAAAACAACAAATTGCAAATACAACAGTTCCCTCTATAGTGTTTAATAAGAGCTCGGTTTATTATTACCATCAATTCAAATGTTACAATAGAAAAAAGTTGGTTATTACGAATTAGCTGTAAATTAGCGCTACAGACACCATGAAAAAATATTTTATAACATT
>JALYIP010000030.1 GCA_030775685.1 Bacteroidota bacterium | reverse complement strand
TGCTGAACGGCTTCCTACAGCCAATGACAAATCGTAATCTTTTCTCTTTACCCTTTTCTTCTCCAATAAAATTATTCTTATTCTCGCTTTAAACAAACCCTATGCAAACATAGGATGACATCCCTTTTTTGTCATTTCAACCTCGCAATCCAGCGGATTTTACAACTCGCAATGCGCGCGGTCGAGTTTGGTAAATTTAGAATCCCAAAGTAAACCCGAACGAGAAGTTCTTTAACCCTTTTTGTTCAGGGCTGTTCTCGAACATGTCGTTAAAGTAATATTTGGCGAAGATGCCCCAGTCGCCGTAGCCCATGCGTACAAAGCCGCCGTAACGGAAGTGGGTGAAGTGGTAATCATCGTCTATCTTTTGCTTGCCGTTTTCTTTGCTGATCTGCTTCACCCTGCCGCCCAGCAGGAAGCCGCCATCCGGACCGATCACGAAGTGTGCCCGTTTGCCCTCTGAATTTTCATTGGTGCGAAAATCAAACGATAGCGGGATGCGGATATAGCTTGATGAAAAGCGGTTTTTGCTGTAATCGATGTTATCCTGGCGGTAAGTTAATACTGGCTGATTTGGCAGGATGGTGATATTATCCCGCAAACGGATCAGCGTCCAGTCGAACCCACCGGACAGGTAGATCTTGAAGTTAGGGTTAAACCTTACGCCAAGCTGCACCAGGTCGAAACCCACGTTGCTGGTTTTCCATGAGCGGTAGCGCAGGAAGTTGTTTTGCGGCGACAGGGTAAAGCTGCCGTTATCAACTAAAGTAGCCAATCCAAGGTCGAACCGTGAAAAGGTAAGCCCGAACGAGATGCGCGGATAAGCGCTTTCGTGGTGCACGGTATCTTTGGGCCATTTCTTATCGCCCTCGTCGCCATAACCAACGGACATTTTAAAGCCCCTGCTTTTTGTGGAATCGGAAGCAGCTTTGGTGCTGTCCTTTGAAGTCTGTGCAAAAGCACTGTATAACGAGATGCTTATTATTGCGGTTAGTATTATTCGTTTCATGTCTTTTTGAGTTGATTGAGTTAGATTGGGTTGATTAAGTTTAGTGAGTTGAGCTTTTAACCTAATCAACCACTCACTTATTCAACCCAATCAACTTCTATTTTAGTTATTTGAGTTAAATTCTGTTGATTGAACTGGACTGCGTTAAGCTTTTAACAACCTAATCAACCACTCACTTAATCAACCTAATCAACTCCCTATTTAGCTTCTTCCTTTTTCGATTTTAATGCCCCCAGGTTTATCGACATTACGTTTGTTTCATCGTCGTCTGCGTCGGTAAATTCGATCAGTTTTGTTTTTCTTTTATCAACCTTAGCTATCACAGCGTTTAAAAAACCACCTATGCCGTGTGCACTGCGTTTGGGTTTTAACACATCTGTTTCGGCAGGTCTGTTATCAGCAACAGGCAACGTACTTGCCGTTAATGCAGCTTTTGATGGTATAACAGTTGCAGTTATATCGCCAACAACGGTTTTGCTACTCAATGCCATATCAGGCACTACAGAAGTAATAATGTCCCGTTTAGGCTGTGCGGCTGCTATTACCTGCTGATCATCAGGCCTGGCAGGGCTGGTTACTACAGTTGGCGAAGCTACAGGATTTGCCGGAACTGCATTAACAGCTTTTACATGTTTAACGGCTGCAATATTATTAACCACCGGCGCCGGCTGAACAACGTTTTGCGGCTGTGTTTTTACCGGATCAGCATTAGTAACAACAGGCTGCGGATTTGTTTTGGCTGCCAAAGGTTTTACAGGTGGTTTTGTTCCATCGGTATGCTTTTGCGGGATGAACAGGATGCCCGCAAATGCCAACAGGATAACGCTGGCGGCAATGCTTAGCCATGGCAGCAGCGCCCTGTAGCGGCGTTTGCCATCAAGCCCCTCAACAATGCCATCCCAAACCTGGCTGGTTGGCTCCGTCTCAAAATCATCAAGCTTTGAGCGGAATAGCTGATCAAATTCCTTATCCTGCATGTCCATATATTTTACCTTCCATTTTTATTACCTGTTCCTTTAATACCGTACGGGCCCTTGACAGCTGCGATTTCGAAGCGCCCTCACTTATGCCTATCATTCCTGCTATCTCCCGGTGCGAATAGCCCTCAATGGCGTATAAGTTGAATACGATCCGGTAGCCTGGTGCCAGCTGCTGCACCAAAGCCATCAGGTCGGCAGCTGCCAGTTTTGATGTTGCCAATGCGTCAACTGCGGTATGCCCGGATGCATCCTCAATATCAACCAGCTGCACCATTTTATGATATTTGCGGTAGTACTCAATTGAGCTGTGAACCATTATCCGGCGGATCCATCCTTCAAACGAGCCATCGCCCCGGTAATCCTCCATCCTTTGAAAAACCTTTATAAAGCCATTTTGCAACATGTCTTCGGCTTCCATCCGGTCTGTAGCATACCTTAAGCACACCCCCAACATTTTTGAAGCAAATTGTTTATAGAGTAGCTCCTGGGCTTTACGCTCATTAGCTTTACATCTTTTAATCAATTCGTCGATAGTATATTTAGGCTCCAAAAACATCATTTAAAGGTAAGATGAAAAGGTAAGGGAAATGGTTGCATCGTAATAAAAATAAATTTGATAACTTGCTTTTACATCTATCTAAAACCCAATGAAAATATTTAGCCTGACCTTAGCTTTTGTACTGTCGATATTCAGCATCTCCATCGCGCAGCAAAAAACAAACTACGGATACCTGTTATTAAAACCTGATCGTGTGTTCGACGGGCAGCAAATGCATCCCGGCTGGTGGGTGCTGGTAAACGAGAACCATATTGAAGCGGCAGGCGAACCATCATCTATTACTGCACCGTCATCTGCAACGGTCATCGACCTGAAAGGACAAACCCTGATGCCTGGCATGATTGAGGGGCACTCGCATTTGTTCCTGCACCCTTACAACGAAAACAGCTGGAACAACCAGGTATTAACCGAGAGCCGTGCCGAACGTACTGCCCGTGCTGTAAACCACGCAAGGGCAACGCTGATGGCAGGCTTTACGACAGTTAGGGATCTGGGCACCGAAGGGGCGGGTTATGATGACGTAGGCTTAAAGATGGCTATTATAAAAGGTGTTGTTCCCGGTCCAAGGATGCTGGTTGCCACCCGGGCTATTGTTGCTACCGGGAGCTATGGCCCTAAAAGTAACGTTGCCGAGGCGAGTATCATCAAGGGGGCTGAGGAAGCCGATGGCATTGACGGCATAACCCATGCGGTGCGTTCACAAATTGGCTATGGTGCAGATGTAGTGAAGATTTATGTAGATTACCGCTGGGGTGAAAATGGTGCTGCCGCCCCAACCTTTACCGAAGCCGAATTAAAAACAGCAGTGGAGGTTGCCAAAAGCAGCGGCCGGATAGTGGCTGTACATTCAGGTACAGAAGAGGGAATGCGAAGAGCGATAGCAGCAGGCGTAACCACTATTGAACATGGCGATAACGGAACCCTGGAATTATTTAAGCTGATGAAGGAAAAAGGAATCGCCCTTTGCCCCACACTTGCAGCCACCGAGGCTATTGCCACTTACAGCGGATGGAAAAAGGGCGTTGATGCCGATGCCGCAGGCGTGAAGCAAAAACATAGCTCGTTCAGCGCAGCATTGCAGGCAGGCGTAACCATTTGCATGGGCGGCGATGTTGGCGTATTTGCCCATGGCGATAATGCCCGCGAAATGCTGTTAATGGTTGATTATGGCATGAAGCCGATTGATGTTTTACGGTCGGCAACGTCAGTAAACGCATCTGTTTTCCAGCTAAAGGACTTGGGGAATATCAAAGCCGGTTACCTGGCAGATCTTGTTGCGGTTGAGGGTAATCCTGCTGAGGATATCAAGGCGGTTAAGCAGGTGAAGTTGGTAATTAAGGATGGGGTAATGTATTTACAAAATAATTAAAGCATTAGTTATGAAATTGAGGATCGAAATAGAAGAGGAGCTGATGGCAAAAGCTAAATTGTTAAGTGATGGATTATCTGAAAAGGAAATTATAGAAAGTGCCTTGAAACTATTTGTAATTGTCGAAAATCAAAAAAAAATCCTGGAATTGTACGGAAAAATTGAGATTGATGAGAGTGCTTATTTGTAATAAGTAGCGATCATTTCTTCATCCTGAAACGCTTATAGATCTTCACCGCCATCATCAGGATAACGGCCAATAACACTAAGCCAACAGACCCATAGATCCAGTTAACACCATCCTTTAAAACGGCCAGGAAAACTATTGCAAAAAGAAACAAGGTGGCAACCTCGTTCCAGATGCGGAGTTGGGTTGATGTCCATTTAAAAATACCTTTCGCCATCTGTTTTATCATGTTCTGGCAGATGTAGTGGTATACAATTAAACCGCCCACAAAGGCCAGCTTAATGTGCAGCCAGGGTTGCTGCAGCCACGCCGGTAATATGAAAAGCATGGTTATCCCGGCTGCTAATACCAGCAACATGGATGGTACCGTGATGATATACCAAAGCTTGCGCTCCATTATTTCAAACTGTTTGGAAAGGATGGTGCGGTCGGGCTCGAGCTTTTCCTGCGCTTCGGTGTGGTAAATAAAAAGGCGTACAATGTAAAACAGCCCAGCCATCCAGCAGACTACAAAGATGATATGTATAGAAAGGACGTATGGATAATAATACATAATGCCGAGCCCCCTAACCCCCTAAAGGGGAGAAGGCATTTATTTGTTTAGTTATACACTGCAGAACGCCACCATGTTTTTACTCCCCCTTCAGGGGGCCGGGGGGCTGTAGCTTTTTATCACCTCAACCGCGTACTTCACATTATCAAACGGAATATCCGGCATAATGCCATGGCCAAGGTTAAAGATAAAACCTTGCTCATCTTTCATCCTGTCGAATAAACGATAAATGCGCTCCTTAATCACCTTTTTATCAGCATACAAAATATGCGGATCAAGGTTGCCCTGTACGGCAATACCTGCAGGCAGGCGTTTTTTCATGTCAAGCAAGTCAACGTTCCAGTCGATCGAGATCACATCGGGCTTTGCCTCTGCCATCAGCGGTGCAAAAACCGAGCTGCCCTTGCAAAACGAAATAACAGGGATATCCTTGCGGTTTAATTTACTGATGATCTCGGCTATGTAACGATGCGAAAACTCCTTATAATCATCCCATGCAAGCGCCTGCGCCCAACTGTCGAAGATCTGCACGGCGTTAACACCGGCTGCTATCTGCAGGTTCAAATAATCGGCGGTAACAGTTGCTATTTTTGATAAAAGCCGGTGTGCAAGCTCAGGCTCGTTGTGCAGCATCAGCTTGGTCAGTTTAAAGTCCTTTGACGATCCGCCCTCTACCAGGTAGCTCATCACAGTAAATGGGGCACCTGCAAATCCTATCAGCGGGATGCTGCCATTTAAACGCTGTTGAATAACCTTTATGGCATCGGCAACATATTGCAGCCTGTCGCCAACGTCGGTGCGTAAGTTGTCAATATCCGCTTTGGTGCGAACAGGGTTGGCAAACTTAGGGCCGATGTTTTGGGTAAAGCTCAGGTCGCCGCCCATGGCTTCGCCGGTAACTAAAATATCTGAAAATAAAATGGCAGCATCAATCCCCAGCAGATCAACCGGCAGCATGGTAACGTCCGCGGCCAGCTCAGGGGTTTTGCACATCTCCAAAAACGAATACTTGTTTTTGATGTCCCAGTACTCCTTCATAAAACGACCGGCCTGGCGCATCATCCATACAGGCGGGCGTTCAGTTTTTTCAGAAAATGCTGCTTTTATTAATAACGAATCTCTCATATAATTATAAGTAGAGACGCAATATCTTGCGTCTCTGAAAATGCTGACAAAGACGCAAAATATTGCGTCTCTACAATTTGTTTTTTTTCAATTCCTGCCGAAGGCGTGCAATCACATCCTTCATCTTGGCATTTATTTTATCTTCCTGTTTTTCGGTAAGCTGCAAGTAAGCCTCCGCCTTTTCAAAGTTTCCGAGCCTTATGCTGATGTTAGCCACATGAACCAGGGCCGCAACATGGTCATTAACCGAACGTAAGGGATATTGTGCCGCTACTTCGTAATGCGCTTCGGCATCGGCATAGTCCTGCTTTTGCAGGCAAACGCCGCCCATTAAAAACTCATAATAGCCGCGCCTGTTTTTGCTGAGCCATCCGGGGTTTAAAATTTCCAGTAACGTTCGCTCAGCCTTGTCGTAGTCCTTGTGGTGAAAATATCTTGCTGCAACAACTAAGGTACCCTGCCTTACGTAGTCGAACGCAAGCAAAACGAGCAAAGTAAACGGAACCCAGGCCAGTTCATAAAGATGCCGGTATGCTAGTAACAGCATCGACAAAAAAAATATGGTACCTATGAATAAGCGTGTCCTGTTTGTAAACATTAATGGTGATTATCGGTAAACTTATAACCTACCCCACGGATAGAGTGAAAATAAACCGGGTTTTTAGGATCTGGTTCAAAATACTTACGAAAGGTTAGGATAAAGTTATCGATGGTACGGGTTGACGGGTAAACGTCATAGTTCCATACCGTTTCAAGGATCTGCTCGCGCGATACAGCATCATTACGACGCTCAATCAGCAACTTAAGCAGCATGGTTTCTTTTTTAGTTAACGGGGTGATAGAATCATCGCCATTAACCAGTTCAAACGAGTTGAAGTGAATAGTTTTGTCGCCTATTTTGTAGCTGTTAAACTCTTTAAGGTCGTCGCCTTTTAGGCCACGCTTAACCAGGTTATTTACGCGCAGGATAAGTTCCTCAAGGTTAAAAGGTTTTGTCAGATAGTCATCCGCACCCTTCTTTAAGCCTGCAATTTTGTCTTCATTTGTATTTTTGGCAGTAAGGAACATGATAGGCACCTCAGAGTTTTCAAGCCTGATGGTTTCAGCAACTACAAAG
The DNA here is from genome assembly GCA_030775685.1 of Bacteroidota bacterium. Classification (GTDB taxonomy): domain Bacteria; phylum Bacteroidota; class Bacteroidia; order Sphingobacteriales; family Sphingobacteriaceae; genus Mucilaginibacter. The sequence goes on along the minus strand of JALYIP010000030.1, from coordinate 93,253 downwards.
CCGTCAATTTCGGGCATCATAACATCCAGTATAACCAGGTTAAAACGCTCCTCCTTAAATATTTGTAAAGCCTTTTTACCGTTAGTAGCCGTAGATACCTTATAGCCCTCAAGCTCAAGGTTAAGCTTAATGGCCTCAAGCAAGTGCTCTTCGTCCTCGGCTAACAGAATTCTTTTTTTTATTGGCATGTGATTTTAAGTTATTAATACACTAATGTATTCGTGTCAATCTATTCAAATACTACCTCAAATATACTACCAACCGGTCGGTTATCTCTCACTTTTATACTTGCCTGGTGCTTATCCAGCACTTCTTTTACAATAAAAAGACCTAATCCGGTTCCCTTGGTGTTTCGTGTCTCCTCACTGCCAACACGGTAGAACCTGTCGAAAATACGATTTTTTTCATGATCCGCTATTCCTATACCATGATCGGCAACCTCAAGAAAGATCTTGTCCTGCTTTGAGAATAGCTTTACGGCTACAGTTTCGCAAGGGCCTGAATATTTTATGGCATTCTCTATCAGGTTGGTAACTACCGATGTCAATGCAAATTTATCGCCTGTTATTTCAATTTTGGGTTCTATTTCTGCATCGATGATTTGCTGGGTTCCCTCGCATTTGGTGATCTGCAAACGGTTTACAATACTATCCACCAAAACAGATAAGCTGAACTTATCCTTAGGAAAGGTGTACGAATGGTTATCTATCTTCGAAGCCAGCAGCATATTTTCTACCATGTCATCCAGCCTGTCGATATCATTAAGTGATTTGCCGATAAAGTTCAGGATCTGTTCCCTGCTAAGGTCTCTTTTCTGTATAGTTTGAAGCAGAATCTTGATAGATGCCAGCGGTGATTTTAACTCGTGTGTTACAGAAAGCAAAAAGTTCTTTTTTTGTTCCTGCAGTTTACGTTCACGTTTAATTGTCCTGTGCAGCGAATAAGCACCGGTAAAGAATACTACGATAAAAACAGAACCCTCGCCCATTATCATACCGATATCGCTTGGCATGAGCTTTGCCAGCAAATAGCCCCACCAGACCAATTCAGCAAGTGCATAAATGATCAGGGCATAAAAAATTACGAATGATCTTCTCATTTTCAGTTAATGTTGAAACCGTAATGATGGTTCTAAAATCCATCGCTACAGCGAAATTCTTTAAAAGATACCGCCTATTTGTCCCTGAATACTACTTCAAGACTATCAAATATAGCACGTTTTGCCTTTTCCAGGTCTATTTTTGTGTGGGCCGATGATATAAATCCAACCTCATATCCGCTTGGGCCCAAATAAACGCCCCGGTTAAGCAGTTCGCGGTGCAGCTTTTTGAATTTATCCATGCTTGCCGCATCAATTTCATCTGCACGGCGGATAGCCGCCTGGTCGGTAAATGCAAACCAAAATATGGAGCCAATGGTAAATACCTTGAACTTGTAGTTACGCGCAGTAGCAAAGCGCTGAATGGCTTCGGTAAACTCCTCTGTTTTATTGTTCAGGTCGCGATAAAAGCCCATGCGCAGTAATTCGCTTAACTGGGCAATTCCTGCAGCCATGGCAACCGGGTTGCCTGATAATGTGCCTGCCTGGTAAACACCACCATCGGGAGATACATTGCTCATGATCTCGGCCGATGCCCCGTAGCAACCTACAGGCAAACCACCGCCAATGATCTTGCCGTAAGTAAGGATATCTGGTTTTATTTGATAATACCCCGCAGCGCCCTCAAAACCCAGCCGGAAGCCGGAGATCACCTCGTCGAATATCAATAAGGCTCCGTTTTTAGTACAAACTTCACGCAGGTATTGCAGAAATTCCTTTTCCTGTAAAAGCAGACCATTGTTTGCCGGAACAGGTTCAATGATAATTGCCGCTATCTGGTCCTTAAATTCTTCAAAGGCTTTTTCAATAGCGGGCTTATCGTTCAACGCAACAACGATAGTTTCGTCGGCAAAGGCTTTTGGCACACCGGCAGACGAGGTCTCGCCAAAAGTTACCAGGCCTGAACCAGCCTTAACCAGCAGCGAATCGGTATGTCCATGGTAGCAGCCCTCAAACTTCAGGATCTTATCGCGTTTGGTGTAACCGCGGGCTAAGCGGATAGCCGACATTACGGCTTCGGTACCCGAGCTTACGAAACGCAGCTTTTCAATAAATTTATTGTTCTTTACAATCAGTTCTGCCAGCTCATTTTCCAAAGCGGTAGGTGCACCGAACGACATGCCATTCTGCATCACCTCTATCACCTTTTCCCTAACCTTTGCATTGTTATGCCCAAGGATCAAAGGGCCCCATGAACAGCAAAAATCAATAAACTGGTTATCGTCAGCGTCCCACAGGTGACAGCCATCCCCCTTTTTTATAAACAACGGCGTGCCATAAACCGATTTAAACGCTCTTACCGGCGAGTTAACCCCACCCGGGAAATACGTCTTCGCCTTAGCAAACAACTCCGCAGATTTTTCACGGCTAATATCAGGCTTACTTGTAGTGCCCGCCGTCTCATTTCCTTCCGACGTAAATTTCTTTTTTATTGAATCAAACATATAGCCCCCTCTAAATCTCCCCCTAAAGTGAGGAGACTTTTGTTTTTCGCGTAACTTACACGCTTTTAATTATTTTATTTCACATTGCATTCCTGTCCCCCTTTAGGGGCTAGGGGCAATTACAACCACTTATTCTCCAAAACCTCTTTAGCATGATACGTTAATATCGCGCTTGCACCTGCACGCCTGATGCTGGTAAGCACCTCGGTAATGGCACGCTGCTCATTTAGCCAGCCCTTTTGTATGGCGGCTTTTATCATGGCATATTCACCGCTCACATTATACGCTGCAACAGGCAGTTCAGTATTGTCCTTTATTAATTTAATTATATCAAGATAGGGCAGGGCAGGCTTCACCATTAAAAAGTCTGCACCCTCCAGTTCATCTAGGTTGGCTTCTATTAAAGCTTCCCCCTGGTTAGCAGGGTTCATCTGGTAACTTTTCTTATCGCCAAATTTAGGCGCCGAATTCAACGCATCCCTGAATGGCCCGTAAAAAGCACTCGCGTACTTTGCAGAGTACGACATGATAGATACGTTGGTGAATTTATTATCGTCCAACACCTTTCGGATATAACCAACGCGACCGTCCATCATATCACTTGGGGCAATAATATCGGCACCGCATTGTGCATGGGCAAGCGCCATTTTACCAAGTACTTCCAATGTTTCGTCATTCAGGATCTCGCCGTTCTCAACAATACCATCGTGGCCATCGCTGCTGTAAGGATCCATTGCTACATCGGTAATTACGCAAGCTTCCGGAAAATTCTTTTTTACTTCGCGGATAGCCCGCAGGTATAAGCTCTGCTCACGGTGGCTTTCAGTTGCGTATTTATCTTTAAGCGATTCGTCGATATTAGGAAAAAGATCAAAGGAATTTAAGCCGAGCTTTAAACAGCTTTCAATCTCGCGCAGCAAATTATCGATGGAGTAACGAAAGATGCCGGGCATGGAAGCTACTTCGCTCTTTTGGGCATTACCCTCTATAATAAACAGCGGGAATATCAGGTTAGAGGCACTTACATGCGTTTCCTGCACCATCTGGCGGATAACTTCGCTCTTTCTGTTTCTTCTTGGTCTTTGTAACATAATTTGGTCCATGGACCATGGTCGATAGTCCATGGTTAGTCTTCATTGTTTAAAGTCTATGGACTATCGACCATCGACTATGGACTTTTTACTTTAGCACCTGTGGCTTAAACAAATTGTACCAAACACTGCTTCTGCCAGCCCGGTTTCGTCGGGAGAGTAGGGCAGGGTATATTTTACACCCATTTCATCCAGCTTCCTGCCGGTTGACAAGCCTATTGCTATAACCTTTTGATCAGGGTCGAGCAGGTTATCTACGAAATAAGCCTCCACATTGGATGGGCTGGTAAATACCAAGATCTCTGCACCGGTTTGCTGAACATCATCTTCCAGTATGGTTTCATAAACTGTAAGGTCGATGATCTTTGTATCGGGCGATAGCGCCTGCTGAATGCTGCGCATAGAATTTTCGGCAGATGGGAAAACCACAGTTTGCCCTTTTGCCAGTTCTGCAAACTCCGCTGCTACTTCGGCCGAATCGATACCATCGCCGGTGTAGTCGACAAAGAAGCCCTTACGGCGCAGCATATCTTCTGATCCGCTTCCCATCACCCCGAATTTCACTTTTTTAGGCAATAGCGGATCGAGCTGGAAGAAATATTCAACGGCATTTTTGCTGCTGAAGAAGATCCAGTCAACATTTTTCAGGATATAATTGTCAAGCTTGGTGATTACAGCTACCGTGCGGATAAGCGAACGTGCCTCCACCTCGATATCATGTTTCTCTAAAGCCTTGCGGAAATAACTGTTTGCAGAAAGCTCCCTTGAGATAAACACCTTCATCGGGAATTTACGGTCGGGGCTAAAAAACAAGGCCACTTTTTGAGCAAGACCCTCGGTAGTTGGTGCTGTTAAAAATAAACGGTCGGGGAATTGGTCACCCTCATCGGCTTTGGAGGTAAACACCTGGTAAACGCCATCTTCCTTGCGGCAATAACAGCCCAGGGGTAAATGGCAACCTCCACCGAATAATTTCAGCAGAGTACGCTCAACAGACAGTTCCTCCGCAACATTTGGATGGTGCAGTGCCTGTAAGGCATCAAACAGTTCCTTATCAGTTTCCCTTATCTGGATAGCCAAAGCGCCTTGTGCGGGTGCCGGAACCAGTTCGGTTGGGGTTAATTCTTCTACATGAAATTCGCTCAGATCCAAACCAAGGCGGGTAACCCCGGCCTTTGCCAGCATAATGGCATCATAGTTTTCACTGCGTAATTTGCCCACACGGGTTGGCACGTTGCCGCGCAGGTCCTGGATCTCCAGGTCGGGGCGATAGGCCAGTAACTGTGCCTTGCGCCGATTGGATGAAGTGCCAACAATACCGCCATATTTAACCGACAGTTTTTGATGAACATCAACACAATCCTTTAATATCAGCAACAGTTCCGAAGGGTCTTCCCGTTCGGAAACTGCTGCTATAATAAGTCCCGGTGGATTTTCTGTTGGAAGATCCTTGTGCGAATGCACAGCAAGATCAATAGTGCCTGCCAATAATTCTTCTTCCAGCTCCTTGGTGAAAAAGCCCTTGCCTTCCAGCTTATCAAAGCTGAGGTTCAGGATGCGGTCGCCCTGCGTTTTGATGATTTTTAATTCAACATCAATGTTAAGTGCAGCGAGGCTATCTTTTACAAAGTGTGCCTGCCAAAGCGCCAGTTCACTGCCGCGGGTTCCTATAATTAGTTTTCTGTCCAAAGGGCTCAATTATTAGCAATGGCAAATTTAACTTTTTAAAGGGATGTTTAATGGAATAATTAATGATATGAAAATGAGGTGACGGTGGGGTGGTTAATTCAAATTGTGTTTTGATTTCCACCGTCCCCGATATACCCGCATTAGCTTTTCCAAATCATTCTTATTGGTGCCCAGATTATCAATCAATAACCTTTCGCTGCCTCCGGGATAATCATAGGTGAGATAATAATTTGAATTCTTACCAGTGCTTTCCCATTTTACTTCTTCATTAGCTATCTGATTCCAGGAATAAAACGAGGTGGAACTGGTTTGGATTCCTTTATCGTTTAACATTATTTGCGGCTTTTTGTTGGCGTATATCCTATAGTCAATATATAAAAAAGTCAGAGCTACCAGGCAAAGTACAGCACCCCCTATTTTAGTCTCCGTAGCAATGATAAAATAGATTCCCAATCCAAGACAGCCAGATAATAGGATCATCTCCGGAAGACTTTTCTTTTTAGAATAATAAAATCTTGTTTCTACGGGTATTGAATAATCATCAGCAAAAACATCCTTAACGTTGAATTTAAGTTGGATCAGATCCAGTTTTTCTTTATCGGCAGTTGTTCTTATCTCTGTTTTTTCAAAAATGCTTCCATCCTTCCAAATCAGTTTTTCTTTAATAGCCCGTTGTTTCAACTCATGTACGTTCCTAACGTTCTCAAACGCCCAGATCCGCCACCTGGTGATCATAAAACTCCAGTAAACCCATGTAATTATAAAGCAGGTTAAAAAGCCTATAGCAATAGTCCATCCAGGCAACCCCAGATATACCACTAAAAAAAAACTGGCGATAACCGTAAGCAATTGTATAGCGGCAATGGGATAGTTTATTGTTTTTTTGCCCCTGGCGAGTGCTTCGTCTACTGTTACTGTTTCGTACATTTTGTGATAAGATATCAGCTAATTTATTTAAAATTTATAAAAAAACATAAATTCTCTGAACCTTGATTCACTTGATTAAGGGATTTGAGAATGCCTATCAGGTTAGGTTGATTCCTGCTTCAATCATGATTATCCTTAAATCCTACAAATCATGGTTCAAAATGCGTTAAGGATGGAAGTGGATACCGGCCCGTGATTAAGGCCTGCAGGCGTATGAACGGACAGCCAGGGCCGCAGGCAACGCCATAATTTGTAGCTGATGGATATTAGAAAGGGAGTGAAATCAGCTCTTAATTATTATTGATCAATATATCCTTCGCCATGATCATGGGTACACTGATATATTTCTTCTCCATATAATTGATCACCTTTTCAAGAATTTCGCGGCTTTGCTGGTCCATGCCTTGTACTTCGTCGGCAAATACGGTGTTGATGGCCATATTGCGGATCTCCTTTATTTTTTCAGGAACCTGGCGCATGGCTAATTCAATACGGCGTTGCTTAAGCTCAACCATAAACTCCTCGATATTTTGATCAATGATGGCCTCGGCCTGGGTAAGCTCTTCGTAACGTTCCTGCAGGTTCTTCTTAGCGACTTCGTTTAATGAATGCACCTCTATAAAGTTCACCGGGTATTGCTCAAGCACGTCAGGATGCGTATCATTAGGTACAGCAAGGTCAACAATAGTTTTGCGGGTGGTGTCGCCATTTAATAAACCTGCGTAGATCTCAGGCGTAATAATTGGCTCTGTTGCCGATGTACAGGTAATGATGGCATCAAAACCTTTGTTATAAGTTTTTAACGCTTCCAGGTTAAATGCTTCGCCACCAAGATCGGCAGCCAGCTGGGTGGCGTTTGCAACGGTGCGGTTAAAAACGGCAAAGTTGGAGAACTTATGTTTTTGAAGATATTTTGAAATATTGCGGTTGGTTTCGCCTGCCCCTATGATCAGGATACGGGCATTTGTGCAAAGCTTTAAGTCGCGCAGTTTGCGGTAAGCCAGTGACACTACCGAAATAGGATTTTTTGAAATATTGGTATTGGTGTAAACCTCCTTGGCGGTTTTAACTATGCAGTTCATAAACATGCGCAGTCCGTCGCCGGTAAGGCCTGCTTCCTTGCAGTTTTCGTAGGCTTTGCGTAATTGCGAAAGGATCTCCTTTTCGCCAACTATCAAGCTTTCCAGTGAGCATGAGGTACGCAGCAAATGCTCCAGTGCTTCGCGGTCTTCATAAATTAAGGCCGAATCTAAAAAGGTACCGGTGGATACGGGGCAAAGGCCCATATCAATGGCATCCATAAACTGGGTAGCGAACGCCTTATCAACAGCATGCGATGTAAGCATCACAAACTCAACCCGGTTACAGGTGGCAAGGTAAAAAATCTCGTTAATGCCGAATTGTGTTTTTACCCTATGCAGCTTATCTGTTAGATTCTCCTGGCAAATCACCAATTTTCCCAACTCCTTCAGCTCAATCTGTTTATGCGTAAAAGCGATTACCTTTAGATACTTCAAAGCTATTTTAAAATTTGACCCGACAAAAATAACAGGATTAATAAGATGCAGTGTCAACCCTTTGTCATACAGGTGTATTTAGAATGTTTATAAATAACGGGTGTGTTTTTAACAATTAAATCGATTTTACCTATAAAAACGTACATAAATCATGAAATTATTAAAAAAAGTGAGCCTCGTCATTTTAATTATTGGCTATTTGATAGCAGGCGCCAACCATTTTCGTGCACCGGAGAGTTACTTCCGCATCATTCCGGCATATATTCCGCTGCCAAAACTTATGAATTTATTAGCCGGCTTTTTTGAAATATTATTTGGTTTGATGATGGTATTTAAAACAACGCGTTATTGGGCCGCCCGGGGAATCATTTTAATGCTGATTGCCTTTGTTCCGGTACATATCGATATGGTTTTGCACGCACCGTTTCAGCTGGGAAATTGGTGTGTAACACCGCTAATTGCATGGATCAGGCTGGTGGTTTTGCAGCCGTTGCTGATATTGTGGGCGTGGTGGTATACTAAAGATTGACTGGGTTAATTGATTTTATTCAATGATATTTTGCTATCTTACCCCTTTTTAATCATTTGATAACCGCTGGTAGATGTTTAATTTTTTTAAGAAAAAGAACCCCGTGGTACCCGAATTTAAATTTAGGGAATCGGAGAATACTGCATGTTTTGTTTGCGACCATGTGATGAATAAAACTCGACCTGTCTTATACGCAACACATGAGTCAGAAGATGGGGCCTGGCAATTTTTGTGTGGGCATTTGGGGCACGACAATTCGAATATAAAAATCATATCTCTTAAGCAAGCAACTGAAATAGACCCGACAATAAACGATTTATTTGAAATGCCTTTGGGGATTGGAGCCGATCGTGCGTCTGTGAATGATAAATGGGAGCCTTTTGCACTGAATAGGCAATAACAAGTGATAATTTAACTTATGATCAAAAAACAAAACTTCAACATTCCCGGTGCTAAGGGCCGTGGTATGCTGATGGACCTAACCTATAGAACATCCCAAAAAAATGCGCCGCTGGTTATTTTCGCCCATGGATTTAAGGGATTTAAGGACTGGGGCGCACATAACCTGGTTGCCAATTACTTTGCCGAGCATGGCTTTCGTTTTTTAAAGTTCAACTTTTCGCATAACGGCACAACGGCTGATCACCCTACCGACTTTGCTGACCTGATTGCTTTTGCCGATAACACTTTTTCCATCGAGCTGGAGGATGTGAAGGCGGTTATTGATTTCGCCTGCGGCGGATCGGGAATTGCAGCGGCAAGCGGTGTTTATTTAATGGGGCACAGCATGGGCGGCGGCATCAGCATTATAAAAGCGGTTGAAGATAGCCGCGTTAAAAAGCTGATCACCATGTCGTCTATATCCGGTTTCCGGAACTTGTGGCCAAAGGATATTGAGGAGCAATGGCGCTTAACAGGTATCACTTACATGCCAAATAAAAGAACCGGGCAGATGATGCCCCTAAAGGTTGCCCTGCTTGATGACCTGGACAAAAACCCGGCCCGACTTGATATACTGGCACACGCCGCCAACGTAAAACAGCCCTGGCTAATTGTACATGGCGATGAGGACACGACCGTTCCATTGGCACATGCCGAAGAGTTAAAAGCCGCACAGCCCCACGCCACATTCTCAGTAATAAAGGCCGGCGACCATGTTTTAGGTGCGACACACCCCTTTGTTGAACCGGCCCTGCCTGCGGCCTTGCTCCGGTTTTGTGAGCAGAGTGTAACCTTTTTAAAGAAATAACACAAAAACCTTGAATCCGCTTCAACGTTCACTGCGTTTGTTAAACTTAAACGGGTTGTATTTGTTATGCAGCTAAGCTGAATGTAACAATTCAGCATCAACAATATCTCACTAAAAAGGCATATAGTATATTAGTGCTGTAATTTGATAGTTATTTATGAGTTTATCAGGGGCGAAGAAAAAGGGGAGGAAGTTTTTAAACCCGATACCTACCGACGAGGCAGGATTTGGCAAAATGATCCCTATACTAAAGGAATATTATAATAATAAAGCCGAAAATACCCCCAAACAGCAATTAGGTCCGTTTGTAACCGACGTTTCAGTTTTTAATGCCCCCCCTGAAACCGGATTAAGGATTACGCTGATAGGGCACTCAAGTTTGTTGATTGAGATTGACGGCAAGCGCATCCTTACCGACCCGGTTTGGAGCGAAAGGGTATCGTTCAGCTCATTTATGGGCCCGAAGCGCTTTTTTGAACCGCCCTTAGCGCTGGAGGACCTGCCACCTCTTGATGCCATTATCCTCTCACACGATCATTACGACCACCTGGATAAAAAGACCATTAAATTTTTTGTGGATAAGCAGATCCAGTTTGTGTGTTCGCTTGGTGTTGGGCAGCACATTGAGGGTTGGGGTATCGAAAGAAATTATATCAATGAGCTCGACTGGGGCGACAGCATCATGATAGGCCACGATATTAATATCACCGCCACCCCATCACGCCATTTTAGCGGACGCGGACTTACTGGTCGCAACGAAACCCTGTGGTCGTCGTTTGTGATAAAGGGGCCGCAGCATAATATATTTTTCGGGGCTGATTCCGGTTGGTTTCCCGGCTTTAAGGAAATCGGCGATACCTTTGGTCCGTTTGATTTAACCATGCTTGAAATTGGTGCATACGGCCAGTACTGGGCAGATATCCACATGGGGCCTGACAATGCGTCCAATGCGCACCTCGCCCTAAATGGAAAACTGATGATGCCCATCCATTGGGGCACCTTTAACCTTGCGCCACATGCATGGTACGAGCCAATAATAAGGCTATTGAAATATGCCAAAGAAAAGAAGATCGACCTTTTTGTGCCCGAGCCTGGCAAGCCAACAGAAGTAAAACCTTTTGTTTCGGGATGGTGGGAGAAGTATTTGTAGGATGGAGACTTGGATTAGTCGGATTTTAAAATTTACGCATAAGCTTAGACTATGACGACCATGGCTAACAAGAAAAAACTAATAGCCTATCTTGCTGATGCAGATAATAGTAAAGCTATCTATACACTTTTTGAAAACGATATCAGCCATGATGAAATTAGCCTCATCGATGAGCAGTTTGAAAGATAGAACGGGAACGCGAATTACACTTAAGCAGCCAAGCTAAATCATATAGCCAGGAGGAAGCTGTTGAAATTATAAAAGACAGGCTTAATTCCTCATAAATCGTGATAAATTATTGTGAATTGTATGGCCCTAAAAATTTGTTCCCATTAAAATGTACCATATGATCTGGATTATCTGCTGTCCAAACTTCAGTTTCCCATCCAATACTTCCAACATTTTTCTTAAAATCAGTTTTCGAAGTAAATGCCGTTACAAAGATCAAGTTAGCGGTGCAATTGTTCAGGGATTTTTTTAGCTCCAAAATTCTTTCTTCACTCATGGCCCCAGAGGAAAAAAAGGCCTCGATCAAAAAAAGCCAGTTCTTTTGTGAATTGTAGGCGACAATGTCGGGCAATGAATCATGGGTTAATTCAAAAAAACCAAGTTCTTTTAATTTATCATCCTCTCTTAGCAAATATCTGTCGGTTGCATCTCCAATGTATAACACTGTGCATCCGGCACCAAATCGGGGCAAGAATTCTTCAATGATTTCTCTTTGCAATTGATTGTGTCCACCGCTTGAAAAATCTAAAATATTCCCGGTTGGTAATGTAACGCGTACTTTAGGCATCTCCCTCTTGTGTTGTAATATTTCATTCAAGCTCGGGCGATTTTTTGTAAACAGCTTTAATTTGATTTGCCATTGTTCGGTCCCGTAATAATTAACAAGACTTTTAAACTCGCTGTTTAATGTGTAGCCCCGGGTGGGGTCGTTTGGTGCTGCACTAGGATTATCTGCACTGTTTAAAACTAAATCGGCTAAAACAGGAAGCTTTAAATGTTTTCGTCTAATGTCATCATAAGAACCAGGTGATATATTTTCTTCATAATTTTCATTTATAAATTTAATAATGTCCCTTGTCTTAACATGCCTGTGTTCATTTTGACCTTGTGCTTCCTTCCAAGATTTTTTCACACCGGCAACTGCAAGAAAGGCCATTGCCATGCTTTCAAGACCTCGATCTCGTTTCCCTGAAAACGGAATCCCTACACTAAGAAGGATATCCAATGCTTCATTAATCAGTTTTTTGGTTTTTTCAGTTTTACTTGATTTTATTAAGTAATCAATCATGTGTTCAACTAAATTAACTGAAGCTGTCTTTTGAAGACTTGGGTTTCATTATAACATTGCTTGATAGCTATAGCCATCTTATACGCTAATAATGGAGGAACGGCGTTTCCAATCTGATTAAATTGACTTGTTTCAGTACCACTAAACTCAAAATTATCTGGAAAACTTTGTAATCGGGCGGCTTCTCTTATTAAAAGACGACGACGCCTTCCATCGGAAAGTCTAACCCTTTGCATATCACCTGTTGCAGCAGACAAATTCCTACAAGTTAAAGTACGTGCCGGTTTAGCGGGATATAAGTCTCTTGGATTAATACATTTAGAAGCCCTTTCATAATTGGCTATATACACATCTTGTGCAGGGGTCAAAAATTTGCTTTCTTGTGGGAAAGTGTCCATCAAATCATAAATGGCATTGCCAACAGTGAATTTTTTATTTTCAGGTTCAGGAAATATAAAGTCAGAATTGTGGCCAACCAAAAAAAGCCTTTCCCTGTTTTGCGGAACGCCATAATTAACAGCATTTAATAGCTGACAATTAATTTTGTATCCGAGGCTCTTCAATTCTTCAATAATCAATTCAAGATACCACTTATTCGAGTATAGCAGCCCTCTTACGTTTTCAAACATTAAAACTTTAGGTTTGACTTTTCTGATAGCATCTATAAAAAAAGGGAAGCCATTTCTGGAGTCATTGATGCCATTTTGATTCCCTCCAACACTAAATGGCTGACAAGGAGGACCTCCAATTACGATTTGAGCATTTGGATACTCAAAATCGAGGGTGATCTTTTCGACAAAACATTTACCTTTTAAATTAGTATTGTATGTAGCTGCCGCTTCAGGATTCATCTCATAACCAATGGTTTCAAACCCTGCTGCTTCAAACCCAAGTGATAATCCTCCGCAACCTGCAAATAAGTCCAAAACGACCTCGCTTTCAGTAATTTTAGGGGTTAACAAATTGTTAATCAGTTCAATGTAGCTCATTTAAAAGAGTGTGTTTGCAAATATAGCTAATAATTCGGCTTCAAAATACTAAAAAACTTGGATATTTATTATCAAAATAGTCTATTGAAACCTTATAATTTTAATCACTACATCTTTTTTTTGTCAATTAATTAAGATTCAATAGCATCCCCATCTCTTCAAACGGCCTTCCATGTATAAAAAAAAATCATATCTATAGCTGGCTGCGCGCTTCTATCAAATAGCGTTTGACTTTCTTAATTTAAGTTTGTTTTTTAGACAATTCAAAATAGACTATTGTTTTAATCAACATATTGATTAAAGTAATTTGGCCATCAAATTGCCCCCTCCGCCGCACATCAAAAATCCACTCATCCTCAGACCAAAAACCAACACATTTTCCTGCCAATTTCCCAATTTCAGGCAGAAATCAGCCCTCTTGCTATGCATGCATAAAAAACGTACCGAATACCGTTTTGAACTTTGGTCTATTTTGTTAAATATTTTATATCTTTACATTGCTATTAAGCAATCTTTTGTATTGATATAATAGTATAAAGCCAAATTAAATACTAATTGAAAGTTTTTGCTGAATCGCTTGTGATTCCTTGGGGCTATATCTACCTTACAAATATCAAATTGCAATACCAGGGCAAACCTTAACAGTAATAAAAATTTTAGTACCAAAAACCGGCAACGGGAATAACGGATGAGCACAAAAACTGAAACGACCGAGCTAAATAAATACAGCAAAACCTTTACCCAGGATGAAACCCAGCCTGCGGCAAAAGCCATGCTTTACGGCATAGGCCTTACTGACGACGACATGCAAAAACCGCAGGTCGGCGTGGCAAGTATGGGTTATGACGGCAACACCTGCAACATGCACCTTAACGATTTGGCCAAGCTGGTTAAACAAGGCATCTGGAGCGAAGACATGGTGGGCCTCATCTTCCATACAATAGGCGTGAGCGATGGCATGAGCAACGGTACCGAGGGGATGCGTTATTCGCTGGTTAGTCGTGACATTATTGCCGACTCGATTGAGGCGGTTGTTGGTGCACAATATTATGATGGTGTAATTACCCTGCCGGGCTGCGATAAAAACATGCCGGGCTCTGTTATGGCGATGGCGCGTTTAAACCGTCCGTCGATAATGGTTTACGGTGGTACGATAAAGCCCGGCCATTGGAAGGGTGAGGACCTGAACATTGTATCGGCATTTGAAGCATTAGGCAAAAAGATAGCCGGCCAGATTGACGATATCGACTTTATGGGCGTGATAAAAAATGCTTGTCCGAGTGCCGGGGCATGTGGTGGTATCTACACAGCAAACACCATGGCAGCAGCTATTGAGGCATTGGGTATGAGCTTGCCTTACTCGTCATCAAACCCTGCATTAAGCGATGAGAAAAAAGCAGAATGCTTAGCGGCCGGTAAGGCCATTAAGATCCTGTTAGAAAAAGATATTAAACCAAGTGACATCATGACCGCAGAAGCATTTGAAAATGCGATAGTGGTAATTATGGTGTTAGGCGGCTCGACCAACGCGGTACTGCACCTAATTGCCATGGCAAAAGCTATTGGCGTTAAATTAACGCAGGACGATTTCCAGGCGGTGAGTAACCGCATCCCTGTTTTGGCGGATATGAAGCCAAGCGGCAAATACATGATGGAAGACCTGCACAAGGTTGGTGGCGTTCCGGCTGTAATGAAATACTGCCTGGTGCAAGGTTGGCTGCATGGCGATTGCCTTACAGTTACCGGCAAAACCATCGCCGAGAATTTGGCTGATGTGCCGGAGATCAACTTTGATACACAAAAAATTATACTGCCGGTTGAAAACCCTATCAAGGCAACCGGTCACTTACAGATCCTGTACGGCAACCTTGCTGAAGGCGGCAGCGTTGCCAAGATCACAGGTAAAGAAGGCACCAGCTTTGAAGGCCCTGCAAGGGTATTCGACGGCGAGTTTGAGCTGATCCACGGCATCCAGACTGGTCTTGTTAAAAAGGGCGATGTGGTGGTGATCCGCAACGTGGGCCCTAAAGGCGCACCGGGCATGCCCGAAATGCTGAAACCTACTTCGGCCATATTTGGCGCAGGGTTAGGAAGTTCGGTAGCATTAATTACTGATGGCAGGTTCTCTGGCGGAACGCATGGCTTCGTCGTCGGTCACATCACGCCGGAAGCTTATGACGGCGGGGGTATTGCCTTTGTGAAGGATGAGGACAGGATTTTTATTGATGCCATAAACCGCACCATTAATGTGATGATAAGCGAGGAAGAGTTTGCAGCCCGCAAGGCAGCCTGGGTACAACCGGCGCTAAAGGTTAGCAAAGGGCTTTTATACAGGTACGCAAAAACCGTTAGCACCGCCGCAGATGGCTGTGTTACGGATGAGATGTAGCCCCCTAACCCCCTAAAGGGGGAACGAAAGCGGGTAAAAATTAACAGAATGCAATCGGTGAAATTACTAGAAAATCAGTGAAATCATCATCAAAAATAAAGAATATGGAAGTTGCACAAGATACTATCGGTGAAATCACAGAGAAATCAGTGGAATCAAAAAAAGTTGAATTATCAGGATCACAGGCATTGCTGGATGCTTTGATCATTGAGGGTGTGGATACTATTTTTGGCTATCCGGGTGGCGCAATTATGCCCATTTATGATGCTTTGTACGATTATAAGGAAAAATTAAATCACATATTGGTTCGCCATGAGCAGGGCGGCATTCACGCTGGTCAGGGTTATGCCCGTACATCAGGCAAGGTGGGTGTGGTGTTTGCCACCAGCGGCCCGGGTGCCACTAACCTGGTTACCGGTTTGGCTGACGCGCAGATAGACAGTACGCCGCTGGTATGTATCACAGGCCAGGTATTTGCCCACCTTTTAGGTACCGATGCTTTCCAGGAAACGGATGTGATCAATATTACTACCCCGGTTACCAAATGGAACTACCAGGTAACGGATGCAACAGAGATCCCGGAAGTTATTGCCAAGGCGTTCTACATCGCTAAAAGCGGCAGGCCGGGTCCGGTGCTTATCGACATCACAAAAAATGCACAGATCCAGAAGTTCGACTATAAAGGTTATACCAAATGCGATCATATCCGCAGCTACAGGCCAAAACCGATTGTTAGGCCGCAGTATATTAAAGAGGCTGCCGAACTGATCAACTCAGCTAAAAAGCCGTTCATTATTTGGGGTCAGGGCGTAATATTGGGCAGTGCAGAGCACGAGTTTAAGGCTTTTGTTGAAAAGAGCGGCATTCCATCAGCGTGGACAATTCTTGGTGCAGGTGCTATTCCTACAGATCACCCGCTAAACGTGGGAATGCTGGGTATGCACGGTAACTACGGCCCGAATGTGCTGACAAATGAATGCGATGTATTGATTGCCATAGGCATGCGCTTTGACGACCGTGTAACTGGCCGCCTTGATAAGTATGCAAAACAGGCGAAGGTAATCCATTTGGATATTGACCCTGCCGAGATAGATAAGAACGTGAAATCAACCGTACCTGTTTGGGGCGATTGTAAGGAAACCTTGCCATTGCTTGCCGCTTTGGTTGAGGGAAAAGATCATACCGAATGGGTTAAACTGTTCAACGAGTACACTCAAAAGGAATATGATGCGGTAATTCATGCTGAGCTTAACCCAACATCACCGGAAATGACGATGGGCGAAGTGATCAAACAACTGAACGAACTTACCAAAGGCGATGCAGTTATAGTTACCGATGTTGGCCAGCACCAGATGGTGGCCTGTCGTTATGCTAATCTTAACAAAACCCGCAGCAACGTTACCAGCGGCGGCTTAGGTACCATGGGCTTTGCCCTGCCTGCTGCCATAGGAGCCAAGTTTGGTGCGCAGGAGCGTGATGTAGTTGCCATTATTGGCGATGGTGGCTTCCAGATGACCTTACAGGAACTGGGCACCATTATGCAAACCGGCATTGATGTAAAGATCATCATCCTGAATAACAAATTCCTGGGCATGGTTCGCCAGTGGCAGGAATTATTTAACGAGCGCAGGTATTCTTTCGTGGATATCCAAAGCCCTGATTTTGTTGCCGTGGCAGCTGCTTATGGCATAAAAGGTAAAATGATTGACGACCGCAAGGACCTGCAGTCAGCCTTAAAGGAAATGATGGAGAACAAAGGCTCGTTCCTGTTGGAAGTAATGGTTACCAAGGAGAACAACGTGTTCCCGATGGTGCCACAAGGATGCAGTGTTGCCGAGATCCGGCTTAAATAGAAAGCCCCCCAGCCCCCTAAAGGGGGGGAATTGTAGAGACGCAATACTTTGCGTCTTTTTCAGAAAAGGGATTTAAAAGAAGATTAAAAATGGAAGACCAAATAGAAAAGCAGGAATTTAATATCACGGTTTATACCGAAAACCAGATTGGTTTGCTGAACCGGATAGCTATAATATTTACCCGCCGCAAAATAAATATCGACAGTTTGAATACTTCTCCATCAGAAATTGAGAGCATTCACCGTTTTAATATAGTGATCACGGAGTCGGAAGATGTGGTGCGCAAACTAACCCGCCAGATTGAAAAACAGGTGGAGGTATTGAAAGTATACTACCATACCAACGAAGATGTGATCTGGCAGGAAATGGCCTTGTACAAGGTATCAACCGATGTAATTGCCGAGCGTGTAAGCGTTGAACGTTTGCTGCGCGAGAATGGCGCACGTGTAGTAACCCTTAGAAAGGATTATACGGTGTTTGAAACCACAGGCCACCGCGAAGAAACAGACAACCTGATCAGCATTTTACAGCCTTACGGACTAATAGAGTTTGTGCGCAGCGCACGTGTAGCGATTATTAAGGACAGCGAGGGTTTCAACAGCAAACTGCGCGACTTTGAAAGGCTTGAACCGGGTGAGGAAGTGATAGAGAACGAGTATTTGAATAAAGGGGAGAAAGTGTTTACGATGTAAGCCCCCTAACCCCCTAAAGGGGGAACGAAGGCGGGTTCAAACAAATAAAAGGATTGATTTTAAACTCCCCCTTTAGGGGGACGGGGGCCAATGTTAGAAGAGATAAGACAAAAATATCCATCAGCCTACAACGCTATAAAAGTTGCTACGGAAGCGAGTGGTTTTACCATGCCATCGGAAGTATTGACTTGTTCATTACTTAAAACGCTGGCGGCATCAAAACCGGGTGGAAAGTTTTTGGAGCTGGGAACTGGTACGGGCTTGTCTACAACATGGATCCTGGACGGGATGGATGAATCATCAGCGTTGATCTCGATCGACAATGATGAAACCGTTCTAAGCATCGCCAAAGAAAACCTTGGGGTTGATAAGCGCTTAAAGCTGATCTGTGCCGATGGCGCCGACTGGATAAAACAAAACGCCGGACAAAAGTTCAGCTTTGTTTTTGCTGATGCATGGCCGGGTAAATATTTGTTGCTGGATGAAGTGCTGAACATGCTTGAAAAAGGCGGAATTTATATTATTGACGATATGCTGCCCCAGGCAAACTGGCCAACAGGCCACGCCGAAAAAGCAACAGATCTGATCAGCTATTTGGATAGCCGTGAGGACATTACACTAACAAAAATGGGCTGGGCAACCGGCATTGTGATCATAACGAAGAAGTGAATGGTGAGGGGTGAATAGAGAGTGGTAAAAAGAGTAAGTAAATTATAAACTATAATATAACACAAACCAATCATCGGTGAAATCAAAACAAATCGGTGAAATCAAAACAAAAATAACGATGGCAAAATTAAATTTCGGCGGCACTGAAGAAAATGTAGTAACCCGCGAGGAGTTCCCTTTAGCAAAGGCACAGGAAGTATTAAAAAATGAAGTTGTAGCAGTAATTGGCTATGGTGTTCAGGGTCCTGGTCAGGCGCTTAATCAAAAAGACAATGGCATTAACGTAATAGTTGGTCAGCGTAAAGGCACAAAAACCTGGGATAAAGCAGTAAGCGACGGCTTTGTACCGGGAGAAACCCTTTTTGAAATTGAAGAGGCCCTTGAAAAAGGAACGGTTATTTGCTACCTGCTTAGCGATGCCGCCCAGATTGCATTATGGCCAACCGTTAAAAAACACTTAACCCCGGGTAAGGCATTGTACTTCTCTCACGGTTTTGGGATCACGTTTAACGAGCAAACAGGTATTATTCCTCCTGCTGATGTTGACGTATTTTTGGTTGCTCCTAAGGGATCAGGCACATCATTACGCCGCATGTTTTTACAGGGCCGTGGCTTAAACTCAAGCTACGCTATTTTCCAGGATGCTACAGGTAACGCATTTAACCGTGTTATTGCATTAGGAATTGCTGTAGGTAGCGGTTACTTATTCGAAACCAACTTTAAAAAAGAAGTATACAGCGACTTAACCGGCGAGCGTGGTACGCTGATGGGTTGTATCCAGGGCATCTTTGCTGCTCAGTACGAAGTATTGCGCAAAAATGGTCACTCTCCGTCAGAATCGTTTAACGAAACTGTTGAAGAGTTAACCCAATCGTTAATGCCATTGGTTGCTGAAAACGGTATGGACTGGATGTATGCCAATTGCTCAACTACAGCGCAACGCGGCGCATTGGATTGGTGGAAGCGTTTCCGTGATGCTACCAAACCTGTATTTGAAGAATTGTACAACAGCGTGGCAACAGGTGTTGAATCACAAAAATCAATCGATTCAAACAGCAAAGAAGATTACCGTGAAAAACTTGATGCTGAATTAAAGGAATTACGCGACAGCGAATTATGGCAGGCAGGTAAAACTGTACGCAGCTTACGCCCTGAAAACCAGGTTGTAGAAGCGTAAGGAGAGATATGAGACGTGAGATATGAGTATTGAGATAAAATCTCACGTCTCATATCTCACATCTAAAATCTAAAAAGATGATACTCGAAGTAGCCATTTTAAATATAATCCCCGGCAGGGAGGATGCTTTTTTAAAGGCGTTTTCTGTAGCGCAAGGGATCATATCAAAAATAGCAGGCTATATCTCTCACCAGTTAAAAAGATGTGTGGAAGATACAAGCCGCTTTATTTTATTGGTTGAATGGGAAAAGCTCACCGACCACACAGAGGGCTTCAGAGGATCAGAAGAATACAAGGAATGGAAGGCGATGTTACATCATTTTTATGACCCATTTCCAACGGTTGAACATTATGATGCCCCCTAACCCCCTAAAGGGGGAATAAAAAAAACGATGAAATCACGGGCGGTTTGTGAGATCATCAAATGACCAATCGGTGAAATCAAAATCATCGGTGCAATCATAATATTATGAAGTGGAACGCAGAATTATATGACGATAAGCACTCCTTTGTATCACAATACGGAGAGAGCGCGCTTGAACTGTTGGATATAAAACCAGGCGAGCAAATTCTCGACCTGGGTTGTGGTACCGGACATCTGGCTAATGAAATTAAAAAACACGGTGCTGATGTTACCGCGATAGATGCATCGCCCGAAATGATAGAGAAGGCCGAAAAGGAATTTCCGGATGTAAACTTTTCTGTTGCTGACGGGGCTAACTTTCATATCAACAAGGCATTCGACGCTGTTTTTTCTAACGCAGCCCTGCACTGGATGCACAAGGCCGACGATGTTATAAAATGCGTTTATGAAAACCTTAAACCCGGCGGCCGTTTTGTTGCCGAAATGGGTGGCAAGGGGAATATGGAGCACATGATAGCGGCAACGCTGCAGGTGCTTACAAAATATGGTTACAAAAACCTTGGCGAACGCAAGCTTTGGTATTTTCCATCGTTGGGCGAGTATACCAGCAAGCTGGAGACACGTGGTTTCAGGGTAACCTACGCGATACACTTTGACAGGCCTACCCTTTTGCAGGATGGCAGGCTGGGTGTGACCAAATGGCTGAACATGTTCGGTGATACTTATTTTGAGGGTATTACTGGAACTGAGCAGCAGGAGATCTTATCACAAATAACCGATCTGCTGGAACCGCATTATAACCGGGACGGGCAATGGTTTTCTGACTACAAACGGTTAAGGTTTGTGGCGATAAAAGAGTAAAGAAGCAAAAAACTAAGAGCCGAAAAACCTGGATTTAAACGTCCGCGTTTAGGGCTTTATAATAAATAGATAAGCGTTAACCGATGTTGGGCAAGATAACCGAACCCGCCATCAAAAAAATAGAAGAATATGTTACACGATCCGAACCGCGTTTATGTTTTTGATACTACGCTTCGCGACGGCGAGCAGGTACCGGGCTGCCAGCTGACTACTCCTGAAAAAATTGAGATAGCCAGGGAACTGGAGGCATTGGGCGTAGATATTATTGAGGCAGGTTTCCCGATCTCGAGTCCGGGAGATTTTCAGAGTGTTGTAGAGATCTCCAAATCCGTGTCGCAGCCGATAGTTTGTGCCCTAACCCGCGCAAATAAAGGCGATATCGATGTGGCTGTTGAATCGCTTCAGTATGCTAAAAGACCGCGAATCCATACCGGGATAGGCTCGTCTGACATGCACATTAAAACTAAATTTAACAGCACCCGCGAGGAGATCCTTGTTCGTGCGGTTGAAGCCGTTAAATACGCGAAGAAATCGGTTGAGGATATTGAGTTTTATGCAGAGGATGCCGGTCGTGCTGATATTCATTACCTGGCACAAATGGTTGAGGCAGTTATTGCTGCCGGCGCAACCGTAGTAAACATCCCTGATACCAACGGTTATTGCCTGCCAAACCAGTACGGCGATAAGATCCGCTTCCTGAAGGAGAACGTTAAAAATATTGATAAGGCCATTATCTCTGTGCATTGCCATAATGACCTGGGTTTAGCTACAGCCAACTCAATTGCCGGCCTGCAAAACGGAGCAAGGCAAATTGAAGGTACCATAAACGGCATTGGCGAACGCGCAGGGAATACATCCATTGAGGAAGTCGTCATGATCCTGAAGACACACCAGCTCGGTTTGCATACCAACATTAATGCCCGCAATTTTTACGAGATCAGCCAGTTGGTGCGCACGCAAATGCGCATGCCGGTGCAGGCTAATAAAGCAATTGTTGGCAGCAACGCCTTTGCGCACAGCAGCGGCATTCACCAGGACGGTTTCTTGAAGAACCGGGAAAACTATGAAATCATCAGGCCGGAAGATGTAGGTTTCCCAAGCGCTACCATCGTGCTTACCGCCCGCAGCGGAAGGCATGCGCTGAAGCATCACCTGGAACGCCTCGGTTATAATTTAGATAAGGAAGAATTGGCAGAAGCCTACAGAAACTTCCTAACCCTGGCCGATAGTAAACTGGATATTACCGACGAGGATTTGATCGTCCTGGCTACATCGGCTAATATTTTACAAAAGTGAATCACAAATAAGCAATTATAAAAATGAGCAAGACATTATTTGATAAGGTTTGGGACACACACGTTGTCCGCAAAATTGAAGGAGGTCCTGATGTATTATTCATCGACCGCCACCTTATCCATGAAGTTACAAGCCCGGTAGCCTTTTTAGGATTAAAGACCCGGGGCATCAGTGTTTTATATCCTGACCGTACGTTTGCTACGGCGGATCATAATACGCCTACTATAAATCAGCATTTACCGGTAGCTGATCCGCTTTCTGCCAACCAGTTGGATGCGCTTGAATCAAATTCAAAGGAATACGGTATCAGCTATTGGGGATTAGGTCACCAGAAGAATGGCATTGTTCACGTTGTTGGGCCGGAGTACGGAATTACCCAACCAGGTGCAACTATTGTTTGCGGCGACTCGCATACTTCAACTCACGGTGCTTTTGGCGCTATTGCGTTTGGGATTGGTACATCCGAAGTGGAGATGGTTTTGGCTACCCAATGTATCATGCAGCCTAAGCCTAAAAAAATGCGCATTAATGTTAATGGCAAATTAGGTGTTGGCGTTACGCCAAAGGATGTTGCCTTGTTCATCATTTCAAAACTGACCACCTCAGGTGCTACAGGTTATTTTGTGGAGTATGCCGGCGATGTTTTTGAAAATATGAGCATGGAAGGCCGTATGACGGTTTGTAATTTAAGTATTGAGATGGGTGCGCGTGGCGGTATGATAGCCCCTGACGAAACCACCATCGACTATGTAAAAGGCCGAGAGTTTAGCCCGAAAGGCGAAGCCTGGGATAGGGCATTGGCTTACTACAAAACACTGAAGACAGACGCCGATGCTGTTTTTGATAAGGAATTAACTTTTGCAGGTTCGGAAATTGAGCCGATGATAACTTACGGCACTAACCCGGGTATGGGTATGGGCATCTCGCACGATATTCCTGATGCAGCGCATGTTGAAGGTGGTGCAGCAACTTATGAGAAATCATTAAACTACATGGGCTTCCATGAGGGCGACTCGATGATAGGGAAACCTGTTGATTTTGTGTTTGTGGGCAGTTGTACCAATGGCCGCATTGAAGATTTTCGCGCATTTACCTCCCTTGTAAAAGGCAGGCATAAAGCCGATAATGTTACTGCATGGCTGGTACCGGGCTCGCACATTGTGGAGTCGCAGATAAAAGAAGAAGGTTTATTGGATATTTTAACCGAAGCAGGTTTCTCATTACGTCAGCCCGGCTGTTCAGCTTGTTTGGCCATGAATGATGATAAGGTTCCCGCAGGTAAATATGCCGTAAGTACCTCGAACAGGAACTTCGAAGGCCGCCAGGGACCTGGTGCACGCACCATGCTGGCAAGTCCGCTGGTTGCTGCCGCTGCCGCCGTTACCGGTGTGGTTACAGACCCGAGGACGTTAATAGAGGAGCTGGTTTAGTATTAGAGATTAGAGGCTGGAGATTAGAGATTAGGAAAAAACAGTAATCGGTGAAGTCAATCCTCATCGGTGAAATCAAAAAAATAATAGAATGGCTTACGATAAATTTAATATACTGACAAGCACTGCGGTTCCGCTTCCGATAGAGAATATCGATACCGACCAGATCATCCCGGCCCGCTTTTTAAAGGCTACGGAACGCGTTGGTTTCGGTGATAACCTTTTCCGCGACTGGAGATACAATGCTGACAATACCCCGAAAACAAATTTCGTGTTAAACAACCCAATCTACAGCGGCAAAATATTGGTTGGCGGTAAAAACTTTGGTTCCGGCTCATCAAGAGAGCACGCTGCATGGGCTATATATGATTATGGCTTCAGGTGTGTGGTATCCAGCTTTTTTGCGGATATCTTCAGGAATAACTGCTTAAACATCGGTGTTTTACCGGTGCAGATCAGCCCTGAATTTGCCGATACGATTTTTGCAGCAATTATAGCTGATCCAAAAACAGAGCTGGAAATAAACCTGCCTGATCAAAGCATTACGCTTTTATCATCGGGACAAAAGGAAACTTTTGTGATTAGCCCCTACAAAAAAGATAACATGATCAATGGCTTTGACGATATTGATTACCTGCAAAGCATAAAGGGAGAAATTGAAGAGTTTGCTTCAAATCTGCCACTTTAGAAAATAGATACAAGAATTCAAGAGTCAGGAATCAAGAGTAAGGAAAGAAGTTAATAAAAGAATATGAGCTTTCTTGATTCTTGACTCTTACTGTCTTGACTCCTAACCAACCAGCCTAATACAATCCACTACAATGGAAAAAAGGAAATTAGAAATAATGGACACTACGCTTCGCGATGGAGAACAGACCTCGGGCGTGTCTTTTTCCATTTCAGAAAAGTTAACCATCACCCAGCTCTTACTGGAAGAGCTCAATGTCGATAGGGTTGAGATCGCCTCTGCCCGCGTATCCGATGGCGAGTTTAATGCCGTTAAAAGCATTTTGATCTGGGCCGAGGAAAACGGGTATTCAGATCGGATAGAAGTATTGTCGTTTGTTGATAACGGTGTTTCCATCGACTGGATGGTGAACTCAGGCGTTAAGGTTCAAAACCTGTTAACAAAAGGTTCGCTAAACCATTTAACTCATCAGCTTAAAAAAACACCAGAACAGCATTTTGCCGAAATTGCCCATGTAATTGAACTTGCACATAGCAAAGGTATAGCCACTAATGTTTATTTGGAGGATTGGAGCAACGGCATGCGCAACTCGCCGGAGTACGTGTATCAATATTTGGATTTCATTACCAAACAACCGGTAAAAAGGATTTTATTGCCTGATACGCTAGGTGTGTTAACGCCGGCTGAAACCGCCAAATTTTTAAAGGATTTGATCGGTAAATACCCGAGCGTTCACTTTGATTTTCATGCACACAACGATTATGATTTAGGTACGGCTAATGTTTTGGAGGCTGTAAAAGCAGGCGTTAGCGGATTGCACCTAACCGTAAACGGCATGGGCGAACGTGCCGGAAATGCGGCCATGGCCAGCGCCGTTGCTGTTATAAATGATTTTGCACCGGAGGTTGAGATCGGGGTGAAGGAATCATCTATCTATACCGTAAGCAAACTGGTTGAAACATTTTCTGGTGTAAGGATCCCATCCAACAAACCAATTGTTGGCGATAATGTGTTTACCCAAACCGCCGGCATACATGCCGATGGGGACAATAAAAACAATCTCTACTTTAATGATCTGCTCCCTGAACGTTTCGGCAGGAAACGGGAATATGCCCTGGGCAAAACATCCGGCAAAGCCAATATTGAAAAGAACTTACAGGAACTCGGCTTAAAGCTAAATGACGCTGACCTTAAAAAGGTTACCCAGCGTGTTATTGAGTTAGGCGATAAAAAGGAAACTGTAACAAAAGAGGATCTGCCCTATATCATCTCCGACGTTTTGGACAGCAGTCTTTACGAAGAAAAGGTTGTTGTAGAATCGTACGTATTGACAAATGCCATGGGTTTGCGTCCGTCGGCCACTATAGCGGTGAAGATAGACGGTGAAAAATTTGAAGAAAATGCTCAGGGCGATGGCCAGTTTGATGCTTTTATGAAAGCGTTGGCAAAGGTTTATGATAAAAAGGAAAGACGTTTGCCAAAGCTAATAGACTATGCCGTACGGATAGCGCCCGGCAGCAGCTCGGATGCGCTTTGTGAGACCATAATCACCTGGAAAACTGATACAAAAAAATTTATAACCAGGGGATTGGACTCCGATCAAACGGTTTGCGCCATTAAGGCGACGCAGAAGATGTTGAATATTATTTGAGGAGAGAGTCAAGAGTCAGGAATCAAGAAACTAAAATGGTTGAGATGAAAGATTTAGGACGGTCTTACTTTATGCAATATAAAAATAACTAATTTTACTTTTTTCTTGACTCTTGAATTCTTGATTCCTGGCTCTTGATTTACATAACACAAAACGAATGAAACTTAATATCGCACTTTTAGCAGGAGACGGCATCGGGCCTGAGGTTATTGACCAGGCAGTGAAAGTATCTGACGCAGTAGCAAAGAAATTTGGTCATGAAATAGTATGGACAGCAGCCTTGACCGGCGCAGCGGCAATTGATGCTGTTGGTGAGCCATATCCAGATTCAACCCACGAAGTGTGTATGGCAGCTGATGCGGTACTGTTTGGTGCTATCGGTCACCCGCGTTATGATAACGATCCAAAGGCAAAAGTTCGCCCGGAGCAGGGGCTTTTAAAAATGCGCAAGAAGCTTGGCCTGTTTGCTAACGTTCGCCCTACATTTACCTTTCCATCTTTAATTGATAGCTCTCCTTTAAAAAGAGAGCGTATTGAAGGTACGGATATGATCATCCTGCGCGAGTTAACAGGAGGGATCTACTTTGGTGAAAGAGGCAGGCTGGATGATGGAAACACTGCGTTTGATACCTGTACATACACGAGGGCGGAAATTCAGCGCCTGGCAAAATTAGGCTTTGAAATGGCCATGACGCGCAGCAAAAGACTTTGCTGTGTAGATAAAGCCAACGTGTTGGAAACTTCCCGCCTATGGCGCGAAACCGTTCAGGACATGGAGAAGGATTATCCGGAGGTAAAGGTAAGCTACGAGTTTGTTGACGCAGTTGCCATGCGTTTGGTTCAATGGCCCAATACTTACGACGTAATGATCACCGAAAACCTTTTTGGCGATATTTTAACTGACGAGGCTTCTGTTATTTCAGGTTCAATGGGCTTAATGCCATCTGCTTCGGTTGGTGTGCATACTTCATTATATGAGCCGATCCATGGTTCATACCCACAGGCAGCAGGCAAGGACATCGCAAACCCGTTGGCAACTGTATTGTCTGCAGCCATGATGTTTGAAGATGCCTTTAAATTGAAGGACGAAGCGGAAGCTATCAGGGCAGTTGTAAACAAATCACTTGCCGAAGGAATTGTAACGGAAGATCTTGCCGGCAAAAACAAAGCCTACAAAACAAGCGAAGTAGGCGACTGGCTGGCGAAAAACGTATAGATAGATAAGAGTCAGGAGTCAAGCTGTCAAGATTCAGGAAAGCTTCGATAGCTGGTGCTCTTGACATCTTGACTCCTGATTCTTGATCTCTTGACTCTCTTCCTTAATGCTGAAAAATGCAATAACATGTCCAAATTAGATTTCGAAGCCGCCTCTCAGCGGCTAAAGGGCGTTGTAAAGAATACGCCGCTTGAATACCACAACGGGCTATCTAAAGCTTATGATTGTGAGGTATACCTGAAACGCGAGGACCTGCAAATTGTACGCTCCTATAAACTACGTGGCGCGTATAACATGATCAGCCAGCTTACTGCCGATGAGCTGAGTCGCGGCGTGGTATGCGCCAGTGCGGGGAACCATGCGCAGGGTGTAGCCTTCTCCTGCAATAAAATGGGGACTAAAGGTGTGATATTTATGCCCGAGATCACCCCGAAGCAAAAGATCACCCAAACAGAAATGTTCGGCAACGGTCATGTAGAGATCGTTTTGGTGGGCGATACATTTGATGATTGCCTTTTAGAAGCGCTTAAATACACGCAAGCTCATATGATGACCTTTATCCCGCCTTTTGATAATTACAGCATTATAGAGGGCCAGGGAACCGTTGGTGTGGAGATCATGGAGGAACTGCCCGACACTGAAGTTGTAATAATGCCCATCGGTGGTGGTGGATTGGCGGCCGGTGCAGGCAGCTACCTGAAACAACAAAATCCCAATGTCGTACTTATAGGCGTTGAGCCGGAAGGCGCACCAAGTATGCTCAAAGCATTTGAACATGGCGGGCCAGTTAGTCTGCCGGATATTAATCGCTTTGTGGATGGTGCAGCGGTAAAAACCGTAGGCAAGCTAACATTTGAGCTTTGTAAAGATGTATTGGATGAAATGCTTACCGTAGCCGAGGGTAAAGTATGCACCACCATATTGAAGCTCTATAATGAAGACGCCATTGTTGTTGAACCGGCGGGCGCATTATCTGTTGCGGTGCTGGACGCCTGCAAGGATAAAATAAAAGGCAAAAAGGTAGTATGCGTTGTGAGCGGCGGTAATAACGATATTGAACGCATGCAGGAGATCAAGGAGAAATCGCTGCTGTATGAGGGACTCAAGCATTACTTCATCATCAAATTCCCGCAGCGTCCGGGTGCTTTGAAGCTATTTGTAAATAACGTGCTTGGTCCGGGTGATGACATTACCCGGTTTGAGTTCATCAAAAAAACATCCAAGGAAAACGGCCCTGCCTTGGTGGGCATCGAACTAAAATCAGCAGCAGATTATCCTGCATTGTTAAAACGCATGGAGGAAAATCGCTTTGAAGTTGTAGAACTGAATAAGGATCAGACGTTGTTTGAGTATTTGGTGTAGATGAGAATGTGCGGATTATGGATGTGCAAATGTGCGGATCATAATCTGTCCGGTGTCAAAATTCGCCATAAAACAAAAATCCCCGGCTATTAACCAGGGATCTTCAATATCAATTAAGGGAAAGGGGTATTGTTATTTTTGCTGAATACCTTCGGCTAAAATAACAACTTTGTTGTTCGATGCTTCCACAACGCCGCCTTTTATAAACAATGTTTCTTCCTTACCTGCGCTGCCGCCACGGATAGTAACCTTGCCATCCTCTAAGGTAGAGATGATAGGCGCGTGGTGGTTCAGGATCTCAAAAAATCCCAAAGTACCCGGAAGAGTTACCGAGGTAGCCTCGCCTTCGTAAATGGTTTTATCGGGAGTAAGAATTTCTAATGTCATGTTTTTTAGATGTGCAAATGTGCGTATGTGCGGATTATTTTAATGTTTGATTTGCAAACGTGCAGATCGCGCTTTCAATTCGCACATCTGCACATTCCCGCATCTGCACATTAATTATTCGCTTCTTCTAATAATTTTTTACCTTTTTCGATAGCTTCTTCAATGCTGCCTACAAGGTTGAATGCTGCTTCAGGATATTCATCCACTTCACCATCCATAATCATGTTAAAGCCTTTAATGGTTTCTTTAATGTCAACCAAAACGCCTTTTAAGCCTGTAAACTGCTCAGCAACGTGGAACGGCTGTGATAAGAAACGCTGAACACGGCGTGCGCGTGATACAACCAATTTATCTTCCTCGCTCAACTCATCCATACCAAGGATGGCGATAATATCCTGTAGCTCTTTGTAACGCTGTAAAGTTTCCTTAACGCGTTGTGCTGTATTGTAGTGCTCATCACCTAAGATAGCAGCGCTAAGGATACGTGAGGTTGAATCCAAAGGATCCACCGCAGGATAAATACCAAGCTCGGCAATTTTACGTGAAAGTACAGTTGTAGCATCCAAGTGGGCAAATGTTGTTGCCGGTGCAGGGTCAGTTAAATCATCCGCAGGTACGTAAACGGCCTGTACTGATGTAATTGAACCACGTTTTGTTGATGTGATACGTTCCTGCATGTTACCCATTTCTGTTGCCAAAGTTGGCTGGTAACCTACCGCTGATGGCATACGGCCAAGCAACGCCGATACTTCAGATCCAGCTTGTGTAAAGCGGAAAATGTTATCGATGAAGAATAAGATATCACGGCCTTTGCCATCGGCATCACCATCGCGGAAATATTCAGCAATAGTTAATCCTGAAAGGGCCACACGTGCACGTGCACCGGGAGGCTCGTTCATTTGTCCGAAAACGAAGGTCGCTTTTGAGTCTTTTAATGCTTCAGGATCTACTTTAGATAGGTCCCATCCGCCTTCTTCCATGGAGTGCATAAATGCATCACCATATTTTATAATGCCTGATTCAAGCATTTCGCGCAATAAGTCGTTACCTTCACGGGTACGCTCACCTACACCGGCGAATACTGATAAACCAGAGTATGCTTTTGCAATGTTGTTGATCAATTCCTGGATCAATACGGTTTTACCTACACCCGCACCACCAAACAAACCGATCTTACCACCTTTTACATAAGGCTCTAATAAGTCGATAACCTTAATACCGGTAAATAATACTTCAGTTTCGGTAGAAAGATCCTCAAACCTTGGAGGAGCAGCGTGGATAGGGCGGCCGTTAGTGTTATCAAGATTAGCAATACCATCAATGGCATCACCAACCACGTTAAATACACGTCCTTTAATATCTTCGCCAACCGGCATTTTTATAGCTGATGCCAGGTCAGTAACCTTCATTCCGCGTAGCAGACCGTCGGTTGAATCCATGGCGATTGCGCGAACGCGATCTTCACCTAAATGCTGTTGAACCTCTAAAATAACCTTCTGACCATTTTCCTTTGTGATCTCTAATGCATCATAAATTTTAGGAAGATGAGCGTCATCAGCGAAGCTTACGTCAACTACCGGACCAATGATCCGTGATATTTTTCCAATGTTTGGCATATATTACCTGGTAATTTAAAGTATTTATTATGAAATAGTACGCATAAAAAATACACCTGCTATTTCGGTGCGCAAAGTTATGATTTATATACAAATATTAAAATAGGAGTTGTAAGTTTTTTTTAGCCGATAGTCGATAGCCCATGGGCCATAGTTTAAATCCCGGAATTGCTATTGACTATCGACCATGGACTATCGACTTTTTCACATCTCCCAACTGATAACTATCTTCCCAATATGTTCACCGCTTTCCATCAGCTTATGGGCTTCAGCAGCTTTATCAGCAGGGAAAACCTTATTTATTATTGGTTTTATTTTGCCCGATACAATCAGGGGCCAGATAACCTGCTCAAGTTTTTGAGCGATAGCGGCCTTAAACGGAACCTCCCTTGAACGTAGCATGGAGCCTGTTATATTTAAACGCTTCCGCATCACAACAGAAAGATCAACCTGCACATCCTTACCGTTCATGGTATTGATCAATACCAGCCGCCCCTCGTCGGCTAATGACTTCAGGTTACCGGGCGTATAATCGCCGCCGATCATGTCCAGGATAACATCGACACCTTTGCCGTAGGTGAGTTGTTTAATAACATCGGCAAAAATTTCCGTTTTATAGTTAATGGCCTTTGCCGCGCCAAGCTCCTCACAAAACCTGCATTTATCAGCCGAGCCTGCGGTAATGTATACGGTGTGCCCCATAGCTTTTGCCATCTGGATAGCCGTAACACCTATCCCGCTCGATCCACCGTGAACCAGCAGAGTTTCATCGCCCTTTAACTGGCCCCGGTCAAAAACGTTGCTCCACACGGTAAAGAATGTTTCGGGCAGGGATGCCGCCTCCTCAAATGACAGATTGCCGGGGATAGGTAAACATTGTCCTTCGGGTACATTGCAATATTCGGCATAGCCGCCGCCTGTTACCAGGGCGCAAACTTTATCGCCTACCTTCCAGCGGGTAACATTGGCGCCAACTTCGGCAATAACACCGGAAATTTCAAGTCCGGGAATATCCTGCGGGGCGCCCTGTGGTGGTGGGTAGTTGCCCTTGCGCTGGAAAACATCGGGGCGGTTAATACCGGCGGCGTGTACCTTTACCAACACCTCGGTATCGGCGCAGGCAGGGGTGGGGCGTTCAACAGGCTGCAAAACTTCTGGTCCACCGGGCTGGGTTATGACGATAGCTTTCATTAGGTAAAGATAGGAGTAAAGTCAATAGTCCTGAGTCTAAAGTCGATAGTCTTTTGACTTCAGACTCAAGACTTAGAACTTCAGACTCCCCCTCATTCGCCTCTCAAACTATCCACCGGGTTTACTAATGCGGCCCTTATACTTTGATAGCTAACCGTAATAAATGCTATTGCTAATGCCCCCAAAGCGGTAACTGCCACAACCCACCATTGAATATTTTGACGATAGGCAAACCCCTGCAACCATTTCTGCATAATGAGCCATGCCAGCGGGGTAGCTGTAATAATGGAGATCAACACCAGCTTAACAAAGTCCTTAGATAGCATGGCTACAATGGTGGCTATTTCGGCACCCAATACCTTACGGATGCTGATCTCGCGGTTGCGCTGCTCGGCAGCGTAGGCAGCGAGGCCGAATAAACCAAGACAGGCAATGATGATGGCCAGCGTGGTGAATACAATAAAGATGCTGCCCATCCGCTGCTCGTTATTATACAGTGCGTTAAAATCATCGTCCATAAAGGAATATTCAAAATGCAGGTTAGGTTGTAATGCCTTCCACTTGTCTTCGATATTTTGCATTAACGAAGGCAAATTAGCGGTGTTGAGCCTTACACTTAGCGAGGCCATCCAATCGTTATTCATTACCAGCATTACGGGCGCTATGTTATCCCGGAGGGAGCTGAAATTGAAGTCCTTTACCACGCCGATGATCTTGTAGTCTTTTCCATCTTTTATTTTCGCCGCGGGATCACCTTTGTAGCCGATCATTTTTGCCATTGTTTCGTTGATGATCACCGAGTTTGAATCTGTAAGGAATAGTGCATTGAAATTACGGCCCTGCACCAGCTTCATCCCCATGGTGCTGATATAATCGGCGTCTACCTGCCAAAATTGAGTTTCAATATTTTTTACTGTGCCCGCATCAACATAATTCAGGGCGCTTAAATTTGATGTAGGCAGGTAATGCGTCAGGGTGGCATTGAGGACACCCGGTAATTGTTTAACCTGATCCTTTAGTACCTTCGGATCAATGGAACTAACGTTTTTTATTATCAACACCTGGTTTCGGTTAAAGCCAAGGTCCTTATTCCGGATATAAGTTAGCTGGTTATAAATAACCAGTGTACCGATAATAAGGAAAATGGATACGGAAAACTGGAACACCACCAAAAAGCTGCGCAGAAAGCTGCCTTTAAAACCTGTGGCTAATTTCCCTTTTAAAACCTGGATGGGTTGAAAAGCGGACAGAAAAAATGCAGGATAGGAGCCGGCAAGCACTCCCACTACAACAATAATTACCATCATTGCCGGTAATAGCCATGAAAATGTGTAACCAGTTATCGCTAATGATTTCCCGGCGATTTGATTAAACAAAGGCAATATAGCCCAAGCCGCAAATACAGCTATAACGGTAGCTGCTAGTGTAACCATTATAGATTCGGACAGGAATTGTGCTATTAAATACTTACGGGATGATCCCAATACTTTACGTACGCCAACCTCGCGCGCACGGTTTGCCGAACGTGCCGTTGAAAGGTTCATGAAGTTAATACAAGCCAGGATCAATATAAATATGGCGATAGCCGAAAATATGTAGATGTATTGCACGTTGCCGTTTATCCCAAGTTCCCTTTGCCTGTTTGAGTGCAGGTGGATCTCTTTTAGCGGAGTTAAATTAAGCCTGATGTAATTGCCCTTTGCTTCAAATTTATTGTAGTCAAAAGCCGGAGTGGTTTCGTTTCTGCGGATAAGGGCGGCAAACTTTGATTCCAATTTTTTACGATCAGCACCCTGCTTAAGAAGGATATAGGTATTGGTATTAAAGTGTGCCCAGCTGTTATCATGATTAGGCCCCATGGCTATAAAAAGATCAGCCTTAAAATGTGATTGGGCGGGCATATCTTCAATAACCCCTGTTACTTTATAACTGGTACTGTCGGTAACTAAAAACAGGGTTTTACCAACCGCATCCGTGGTGTTAAAATATTTCAGGGCGATGGTTTGGGTAATAACCATTGTATGAGGTTCGGCAAGCGCAGTTTTTGGATCGCCGTGCTGCATGGGTAAGGTAAATATGTCAAATATGCCGCCGGAACAATAAAATGCTTTTTTCTCATCTATTACTTCATTACCTTTTTTAAAGCGGACATTTACGCCCTGGCCTATCCGCATTGATCTTTCTACCTCAGGAAATTCTTTTACCAGCGCATCTGCAACCGGGGGAGCAGTTATGGCGAATGATGTTTCGTTGCTACCGGCTTTAAGATCAGTATTTACCCTGTAAATCCTTTCGTATTTAGTATTAAAGCGGTCGTAACTCAACTCATCAATCACATAAAAAACAATAAGCAGGCAAGTTGCCAGGCCTAATGCAAGCCCCAGGATGTTGATGAATGTGAATCCCTTGTTTTTTAATAAGCTGCGAAATGCGGTTTTGATGTAGTTTCTAAACATAATGAGGAATTAAGCTTCGATAAAGTTATAACTAAATATTTAGTTATGCAAATAAATTGTCAACCTGTAGTAAATTCAATCTGTAGTTGATTTACTTGTGCTTAAATATCATTCCTTTGCATAAAAAAACTACCTATGTCATTACAACCAGGCTCAGCCGCTCCGCAATTCACTTTAGTTTCATCAGCATTAAAAGAAGTTTCATTAGCCGATTTTAAAGGCAAAAAAGTGGTGCTGCACTTTTTTCCAATGGCCTTCACAGGCGTTTGTACAACCCAGTTGTGTACCATGCGCGATAACTTTGGCTATTATGATGGCCTTAACGCCACCATATTAGGGATCTCTGTTGATTCGCCTTTTACCCTGGCAAAATTCAAGGAAGAAAACAACTACCAGTTTGAGCTTTTGTCCGACTTTAATAAGGAAGTTTCGACGGCTTATGGCGCTATATATGAGCAGTTTGCATTTGGCCTGAAAGGCGTATCAAAACGCGCTGCATTTGTGATAGATGAAGAGCAGAACATAGTTTACGCAGAGGTTTTAGAATCAGCCGGCGACCTGCCTGATTTTGCTGCAATTGCCGAAGCGGTAAAGTAATTTGAAAAAAATTATAACGGAATGAAAAGAAATCCTATTTTTGCAGTCCGCTAAAAAAAGCACGTGGTGCCGCACTTGTAGCTCAATTGGATAGAGCACCTGACTACGGATCAGGAGGTTAGGGGTTCGACTCCCTTCAAGTGCACATATAAAAAGTCGAAAGTCTTAAGTCTCGAGTCTAAAAGACTTAGGACTAACGACTCCGGACTCAAGACTAATTAAGCCTTTCTGTATAGTACCGAAAGGCTTTTAATTTGATAAAAGCATGCTGAACCTGGTATTGTTTGGTCCTCCCGGAGCTGGGAAAGGGACACAATCACAAAAACTTATAGAGAAATACGGATTGATCCATTTGTCAACGGGCGACATATTGCGCGGTGAGATTTCACAGGGAACCGAGCTTGGTTTAGAAGCAAAGAAACTGATGGATGATGGAAAACTGGTTCCGGATGCGGTAGTTATCGGCATGATCAGCCACAAGCTGGATGCCAATAAGGATGCTAAAGGGTTTATTTTTGATGGCTTTCCACGCACTGTTGCACAGGCAGAAGCATTGGACGAAATGCTTGGTTCAAAAAATGCCCCGATATTGGGTATGGTATCTTTAGAAGTGAACGATGAAGAATTAGAACGCCGTTTGCTACTTAGAGGTATAGAATCGGGCAGACCAGATGATGCTAATCCAGAGGTGATTCGTAAACGAATAAAAGAATATAACGATAAAACCGCGCCTGTTGCTGGTTTTTACAATGGTCAAGGTAAGTTAACAAGTATAAATGGTATTGGTTCTGTCGAAGAAATATTTGACACAATTGGTGCCGTTATAAGCAAATACTAAGGAGTTCGACGGGCGGATAAACGGTAAAGTCCGGAAGATTAGGCGATTTGCTTAACATCTTCTGGACTTTTCCGATTAAATAAATCCGAAATCGAAAATCCGAAATCCGAAATAAAAATGTCTCAAGGTTCAAATTTTGTTGATTATGTGAAGATCTGTTGCCGCTCTGGCCACGGAGGGGCTGGTTCTGCGCATTTGCACCGCGATATATTAACTTCAAAAGGCGGACCGGATGGTGGTGACGGTGGTCGCGGCGGGCACGTTATAGTAAAAGGTAACGCCCAACTATGGACAATGCTGCACCTCAAATACCGTAAACATGTAATTGCAGGTGACGGCGATGCGGGCGGAAGCTCACTACGCAGCGGTAAAACGGGAAGGGACGAGATATTGGAAGTACCATTGGGTACCACCGTAAAAAATGCGGAAACCGGTGAAATTATATTCGAGATCACAGAGGACGGCGAAACAAGGATCTTAACGCCAGGCGGCAGGGGCGGACAAGGGAATTGGCACTTTAAAACATCTACACAACAAACCCCACGCTATTCACAACCCGGCGAGGAAGGCCAGGAAGACTGGAATATTTTAGAGTTGAAGGTATTAGCAGATGTTGGCCTGGTAGGTTTTCCGAATGCGGGTAAATCGACCTTGCTTTCTGTAGTATCCGCGGCTAAGCCAGAGATTGCCGATTATGCGTTCACCACTATAGTGCCGAACCTGGGAATAGTTGCCTACAGGGGCGGAAAATCGTTTGTGATGGCTGATATCCCCGGGATCATTGAGGGAGCATCACAGGGAAAGGGTTTAGGCTTCAGGTTTTTGAGGCATATCGAGCGCAACTCGGTATTGCTGTTCATGGTGCCGGCCGATACCAACCGTACCATAAAGGAAGAATACCAGATCTTGCTGCACGAATTAAAGGAATATAACCCCGAGATGCTTCACAAGCCAAGGGTGCTGGCTGTAACAAAGTCGGACATGCTGGATGATGAGCTGATGGATGAAATGAAAAAGGAACTTCCGGCGGATGTTCCCTGTATTTTTATCTCTTCGGTGGCCCAGAAAAATATCGATCAGCTGAAGGATTTGTTGTGGAAGGAAATTAATTCTTAGTTAGAGAGAGGTTGTAAGGGTTGTAAATGTTGTAGTGGTTAGAAAAAAACGTTTACAACTCTTACAACAACTACAACCTTTTCATCCTGGCCTCATACAAAACATACTTATCGCTCAGCATAGACAAGTTAAAGCCTGCATAGCCGGGGAATGATTTCATGATCAGCTTTTCCTTTGGGCCGTTATAGCTTTCGGGTAACACAATAAACAGTGGTCCGGCAAAGCCTTCGTAGCGATAATCATCCAGATCTATTTTATAATCATCCGGAACAGGTGACAACGTGATAATCCTGTTATGCATGATCTCGAGGCCGAGATCGTTTGAAATAAAAACAAATACTGCATTCTTATTTTCCCGGTCGAGTTTCATTACTGCGTTAAGTGATTGTTGATCAATATTGATTTGTGAGATGCCTGTGTTGCCTTTGGCGCTTAAGTTTTTATTGATGCTGAATCCTTTAAATAAATAGTTAAGACTATAAGCCGCCATGCATAAGCATACCAGGGTAAATGCCACCTGATAAATACGCTTCGATATACTTATCAAATAAATTATTCCCGGTACCACCAAAATGCCAATGATCCTGAAATGCCTTGCCTCGTAGGAGATATTCAGCTGCCTCAAATAAATTACCCCGAAAAAGAGGAATGCGGCACCATAAAAAACAAGGACAAATAATTTGTAACTACTGTTCGGAACCTTGCGGCAGATGGTAAAAACCAGCCACACACTTAAAATGGCAAGCGCCACAACTATCAATACTGCCCATTGATGTGCTACCATTGGCTTACCAAAATTGAAAAGCAAGCCATGGAAAAAGTCATCCAGCGAGAAAGCTGATAACAGCGGGGTAGAAAGCGGGAACGTAAAAGTTTCAGCAGCAAATTTAATTCCCTTTGAAACGCTGGCGGGACTCTGTCCTTTGGAGAGGAAAAATATATAAATGCTGCCCACCGATAGTGCGGCAGGAATACCTATCCATAACCCCTTTTTTGTCCATTCGATAATGCCGGCGCTGCCTGATGATAGCTTGATCCACAAACAGCAAAGCCCTGCTGCATACATCCATAAAAAGGAGGACTTACAGAAGAAACCTATCCACCCGGCCAACAGAACGAAGATTAATAATTTCCAATCGGTTTTTTGCAGGGCGACGCAGCCGTACAAGAACCAGCCCTCAAATGCAAAAATCAGTACCTCGCCGCCGCTGTAAAACACGTAGGGAACAAAGAAGGCAAGTTGACAAATAATGAATAAAAGGCTTAACACGGAGATTATTGGCGTAAAGCCGATCTTTCTAAAGAAACTATAAAAACCGGCGAGTCCGCAAATCTGGGCAAGCGCAACCGTTACAGAAAGTGCCTGCCCTGTGTTAAAACTTGTTATCAGTTTAAAAAAGTATGGCACTAAATATTGACCGGGCGACCACCAGACAACAAATTCATCGTAGTTTTGAGTAATATCACTTTGATCAGGAGCTGTAAAAACGTTAAACGGACCGCCTAAACTCATGCAACGTAATACATGTAATCCATTCGCCGCATCCGGGAAAAGTGCCGGGGGGGTGAAGAAAAGGATAACCCCTAAAGTTGTCACTGTTATCCCTGTAGCCCAAAGGATGATCTTATAGGATCTATTTTGTGTAGATGACATTAATAATTGATGAACAGGTTTTAAACAATATAAAATATATAATCCCCAAAAATCAGGTGATAACCCTGTCGCGGATCTTTACCGCCGGGTTTCCCTGGTAAATTGAGTAAGCGTTGAGATTTCTAGTGGCCACTGAGCCGCTGGTGAGCACGGCGTGTGATGCCACGGTTACGCCAAGGTTGATCATTGCACCGGCACCGATCCAAACCCCATCCTCCAATGTCACGCCGGCGGTTATCAGGTTGAATGTTATTTTTTTATAGTCGTGGCTGCCAGTGAGCAAAAGCGCTCCCTGCGACAGGCAAACATTGTTGCCGATGCTAATTGGCACAAGGCAATCTATCCAAACATTTTCGCCTATCCAGGTTTGGTTGCCAATAGTAAGGTGCCAGGGATACTTAACATTCACGCCGGGTTTTATAGTAACCGCCCTGCCGATCCTCGCACCAAATAAACGCAGTAAAAACACCTTGAAGCCGCTGGATGGCACTAAGCTTGTTTTTAAAAATACGGCGTTTACATAAAACCAAAGCAGCCTCTTAAAAGCATTGCCCCCGGGATGAAACGGTGCGTTATTGTATAATGACAGATCAGTTTTTTGCATCACTTAGCGCATCAGTGCGTTTTACCCAAATGTAAAGGGTAATAGCGATAATTACATATATTATGATATTAAAAACGGTATGGTGATCAACAATCCGGTTATCTTTTTTATGCCAGAAAAGGGCAAGGAGCACAAAGCGTAAAACATTTAAAAGTTCGATACCCAATATCCCGCTGACCAGGAAGATGAATTTCGATTTTAATTTTGCGGGATATGCCAGAACGAATGCGGCAAAAAAGCTGATCACACCCAAGCCGAGGCAGGAGTATACCAGCTGTATAACGCCTCTGCCGGCTACCAAAAGTTCGTACTGATTGGTTACAGCCGTAAAACCGAACCAACCCAATACAGCCGCACTGGCTTTTAACAAAAGCCATCGTAAGCCTTGTATATAATTTAAATTATCAGCAAGAAATGCGCTGTAGTGGTTGCCCGGCGAGGTAACGCCGAAAAAGAAGATGTTGAAATAATAGAACGCCGCGAACAGGATTACAAATAGCAAGATAAACCTTATCGGAGAATGCCAGGTGTTCGCATTTTCGGGATTCTTCTTTTTAAGGATCTCATCAATCTTAACATCCACAATAAGCCGAAACCAGAAGCCTTGCAGAAAGTGGAATATCACACCGGTTTGCCCGTCAAGAATCCCCAACTGGAAAAACATGCGGTAAAGAAAATATAACATCGGCCTTACGTAGCGGGGCAGCTTCCACCATAACTGTTTGAGCCATGCTGTACGTTCATCTGGTGAGCCCCAAAAGTGCGGCTTTACGGTTTGCGAGCGTAGTTGCATCATCCGCTCTACCTCTTCGTGGGCAACCAGGTCGCTGTAACGGTTGTGCTTTTCAATCCAAAAGCTGATATTATTCTCTTTCAGGTTTTCTTCAAGGATAAAGCCATCCTTCCAGATCTCAGTTTTGCCCGGCACAATAAACCGGTGGTCCATGTTCTCGTTCAAATCAGAATAGCCAACGCCATACCGGATCATTTTAAGCAGGTAGAAAGGATAGTAGCCGCCATGTTTTATCCACCGGCCTTTAAAAAAGTTTTTGCGGTTAAAGTAAATGCCGTCTACGCCTTTATGGTCTTCATCTTTAAAGTTGCGTAAACGTTCATTTAGTTCAGGGGTTACTGTTTGGTCGGCGTCAAGGCAAATTACCCAGGGAGTTTTAACGTCGAAATTTTTTAAAGCAAAATCCCATTGCTTTGGATGGTTGTCAAAGGTATGCTGTAAAATAGTTGCGCCACGTTCTTTTGCTATCGCGATGGTACCGTCGGTGCTGCCTGAATCTACTATAAAAATAGCTGCCCCGAGGTTTTGGATGGAGGCAAGCAGGCGCGGTAAATGAATTTCTTCATTATAAGTGATTATAATAAATGAAAATTCGCTGTTCACTATAGCTTTGCTTTGATGATCATGCTCATCCATAAATAAGGAATTCGGCCACAACCCTTAAATTGAGTAACAGTGAAACCCGCATCCGTTAATACTTTACTCAAAGTCTTCCTCGACCATAATTTGATATGCCCGCCCAGCCAAAGGGGATTGAGATGCTGGTCCCACTTGTTAAAAATACTTAGCATTAAGTTCTTCAAATAACCATGGTAAGGCGTAGTTACTATAATCTCAGCACCCGGCTTTAATTGCTGTTTGCAGAATTCAATAAACGCTTGTGGATTATAAAGGTGTTCGATAACCTCAGTAGTAATAATGGTATCGAACGGAATATTTTGTAACTGAGCCGGCAATGCATCTGACGACAGGTCCTGCAGAAAAAAGCGATCCGGGTTTGTTTTTTGAGCAATAGCGATCCCCTTTTCGGAGGCATCGGTGCCGTAGGCATTGTAACCAAGCGTAAGCAGGTAGTTTACCAGGAATCCGTTACCGCAACCCAGGTCGAGAATATACTTGTTTTTGTCCTTATCAAGCATGGCAACCAGGTCGTTCAGCTGGTAGCTGAAATTGTGGGTTGGCGCGTCGCTGTGGTATCCGTAATCGATGTAATCAGCCATTAATTATGTTATTGTACATGTTTACATATTGGGCAACCAGGTTAGCTTCATCAAAATCAGCAGCAATTTTTGCCGGTGCAGTTGCCCTGATCCTGTTCAGCTCATCCTGTTTTCCGTGAATAAAATTAATCATATTACCTATAGCTGCTGCATTCAATTCGCATTGCCAGCCGAAATTATTCTTGGCGATATAATCTGCCAGGCCAACAAAGGGACTTACTAAAACCGCTGTGCCCTGGCTCAGGCTTTCAATAATTACATTGCCAAAGTTTTCATCGTGCGAGGGTAAAACAAGGAGGTGATGCTGCGCCAATATTTCAAATTTTGTATCATTTTGAAAGCCTATCCAATAAACATCCGCTTCATCACCATTCCTTCTAACTAACGCTTTTAGCTCATCTACATACGTTTTGTCGCCGCTGCCAACAATAGTCAGGCTGAATGGGAAATTTATAAATGGCAGCGCGTTTATTAAAAGATCCAACCCTTTCTTTTCTTCTATCCTTGAAAGAAAGATCAGTTTTAAAACTGCTAAAGATTGAGCGGCCCCCGGCAAATCAGCAGGCAGTTTAACAAAGTTGGGCAGGTTAATAATGTTTTTAGGCTTAATTAGCGCATTAATAGCGTCGGCTTCCCTGCCTGATGTTACGTGGATGCTGCAGCGCTGTAATAATGGGTTGCCCAGTAAATGATGAATGAACCACTTTATACCGATATTTTTATTTTGAAACGAATAAGGGCTCAGCGTTCCCCTTGGTGACACAACAACCGGGACATTGCGCATTAACGCGATGAGGCAGGAAAAGAGTGATACCAAATTCCACCAGGCATGAATGTGAACGATATCAAATTTGCCTACTTGCTTCCATAGCCTTCTTAAAAGCGCCGGTGAAAAATGCGAATGGTCTCCGGTGATCCTTTTGAAGTAAGTTACGGTAACGCCATCAACATTTAAAGGCTGGTTAGGCTGCACTGGTAACTCTTCCTTCCCGTTAGCGGTGGTTGCATAAACTTCAGTGTCAATGCCTGCCTTTGCCAGTTGCTCACTTAACATGGAAACCGACATGGTGGGACCACCATATACATAGGCCGGTTTGTACGCTGCACAGATCTGTAAAACTCTCAAATTTCCTTTAATATATTTCTCGATCGCAAAACCTTAAAGATAGCCAGCATGCTGATATAACTCCAGAATACGGAGTTGATGAGGAACTCGAAGCTTAATCCACGCCAGAATATCTGGAACAAGCCGCTGAATATCAGTGCCGTGCCCAAGATATATCCACCAAATAGCTCCTCGGCTTTTACGGCAATTATTTGCGCGATGGCACCGTAGGCAAATAGGAAAATAAAGATTCCCCACGCGCCTCCAGATAAATAGGCATCAACTACAAACGCAGGCTTAGCGGACACGCTTGAACTTCGATTAACTACACCGGCATCATAAACGCGCTGCATTATCAGTTCCTCTGTATTAGGTTTCGATGGCCAGAACACCCTTGGGACTATAGCAATGGCGGATTGTTTCAGTATTTGTGTTCCGTAATAATCTACCTGGGCCGGGGTTGATTTAACGTACCTGGTAAACATATCTATTTCACTGAGGCGATAACAAAGAAAGATCCAGTTGGAAGTGTCTTCCGTGTCTGTATTCAGCGTGGCATCAAGGGCTATTTGTGTTGCATCGTCTGATGTTTCGTCGCCCGACCATACATTTTGCCTGAAACTGTTTACATAGGCGGGCAAAAACATAAACAGCAGGATAAGTACCGGGCCGAATATTATGGTAACCAGCCGTTTATAATTGGGATATAAAAAAATCCCCAACACCAATACGCTGATAATAATAGGTTCCTTAAAGCCGGACGTAAGCGCCTGATAAAAGTTGAACGCGTATAATGCCAGGCAAATCATGGTATTCATTACCTTTTGCAAGGGGAGGGCAAAAGCCAGTGCAAGCGTACCGGCAATGAAACTAAGCGAGCTGAACTGAAAATAAAATTGAGTTAACCCGGGCACTTTAAGAAATATGATGGATACGGGAAAGCTAATAAGCGCCGTCATCAGCAACAGGTTTGCCAATTTTTCCTTTTCGATATAGTACTTCTGCTTTTCAGGGTATTTCATGAAGTATAAAATACCCGATACAAAGGCTGCATGCGCCAGGCAGTAATAGCGTTGGCATTGCGCGGTGAGGGCCATCAGGTCCTGGTCAATGGCTAAAACAGAGTTTGTTTTGCTTAGGTACTCGTAACCCAACAGGTTTAAAAAATAAAATATGGAGGTGCAGGCCATATACCCCGCGAAAATTATCTGGACGATAAAAATAGGCCGCATCAGTTGCTCGGCCATGGTCCGGTCCTTTGGGATTGGCTTAATTTTGCCCGTTAAGGAAACAAAAAAAATAAAAAACGACCCGAACCAAGCTACCAGGTAGGAAGTAATGGGCGACGATTGGAACAGCGTTGCAACTGCCCATGGTGAAAAAAGGATAAGAAATTTCGCTATGTCGTTACCCTTCTTCATTTTTTATGCCGGGATGCAAAACAAATTACCGCCTTCAACCTCGTTTGAACTTTTCAGTAACTCGCAGCCCACCGGGGTAACCTGGTAAAGCGTGTAACCAAGTGATTCCAAAAATGAGTAACAATCGGCAATGCTCTGACCGTTATTCAGCCAGTAATTGCTATCATATTCAAATATAATGCGTGGCTTATGTACTTTTAAAGTTTTGGCTAAGCCAAGTAGTACCTGGAATTCGAAGCCTTCCACATCAATTTTTATAAGATCAAGCGACTCAAGCGCTTTTACTTCGTCAAGGTCGTCGGCCACTTTTATGGTAACATGCTGCACTTCTGTTCCGCTGCTGTTGCTTAAGCTAAAGGTGCCCTGGTTCCACGAGTTTGGATTAATGGAAAAATCAGCTTCACCTTCCTTGTTGGATAACGCATAGGGAAAAAGTGTAACATTAGCAGCTTTGTTCAGCAGCATGTTGCGTTTAAATTTTTGCTGGAGATAATTAAGGGGCTCAAATGCAAATATCTTACCTGTGGGCCCTACGCATTGCGACATCCGGACGCTTTGTAAACCAATATTACCGCCAATATCCAAGGCATTGCCGCCTGTTTTAAGCGAGATCCTGATCAGCTTATTGATCTCGTCCTCATAGGTGCCGTTGCTTAAAATGGTGTATTCAATGTAGCTGTCGGCGCTGGTATAAATGGCAATATCTTCACTTCCCAGCCAAACAATTCCATCGGTTATCGATTTTTTGAATTTATCGGAGGGCTGCAGCAGCCGCGAAAGGCGTTCCTTTCCGGGGAGCTTCCAGTTGCGGGTAAAATCAAGTTTTATACGGTCACTACGCTTCATTCAATAATTTATTTTCAATTGCTTCTGCAATATGTAAAAAGCTCCAGTCTTTAATTATCAATTTTGATTGTTCGCCCATTTTGGACAGTTGTTCTTTGTTTCTCACTAACAGATTCAGCTTTTCG
This sequence comes from Bacteroidota bacterium, assembly GCA_030775685.1. Taxonomy (GTDB): domain Bacteria; phylum Bacteroidota; class Bacteroidia; order Sphingobacteriales; family Sphingobacteriaceae; genus Mucilaginibacter. Next base: position 48,654 of record JALYIP010000030.1, on the reverse strand, counting down.
GTCAAATTATTTAAATCGCCGGCTTTAAAAATAGCACCGTTTTCATTGTCTTTCACCAGGTCAATCGCACAACCTACCACATCCGATGCTAATATAGCTTTTCCGCAGGCCATAGCCTCATTTATTGCGAGGCCCCAGGTTTCATTCGGCCCTTGCGAGGGCAAACAAAACAGATCACAGGCCTGGTAAACTGCCGGGATTTGCGATTGATTTTGAAATTCGAAGAAATTAACATTGGAGTTGCCTGTGGCTTTTTGCTTCAGGTCAGCTTCCAGAGGGCCATTCCCGACATATAACAGATGTGTTTTAGGATTATTAATGTTGATAAAAGCCCGGAGCAGTAACAACGGCGATTTCTTTTCCTCCAGTTTCCCGGCAAACATTACCAGCACCTCATCATCAGCTATTCCCAACTGCCGGCGCAATTCCCTGGCTTCGTTGTGCCGGTCAATTCCAAACCGATCATTATCTATGGCGTGCGGCGCAAAGCTTAATTGTTTCTCTTTTAAGCCATATTTTAAAAAATAGGCTTTGTTATTGGTGCCGACGTAAAACGCGTGGTCGACATAGCGGTAAACCCATTTCAGGATCAACGATCGTCGAAGAGATTTCATCCCTCTTTTTTCATCAAGCAGGGTAGAATCGCCCCTGAAGAAAACCGGGATTTTGTTTTTAAAGTAACGCAATGCTTTCAAGTGGCTTTGAAAGCCCCAGCCAAAAACCAGCACCGCATCCGGTCGCCACAAATTGACCTGGCCTATTAGGCCAGGGTTTACAATACCTTTAAAATGGTGTGTGCCCGGATCGGACGAAGTGTTTTTTACCCACTCGTAAGGGTAGCCATCAAGCAAGGGGATGTCCCACTCAATCGTTTTGTTAAAGCCGGGATCGAATTTATTTGCTGCAGCCTCGCCCCAGGTGTAAAATACCCTAATCTCTAGCTTTTGCCTTTGGGCCAATAGTTTAAAAACTGGTGCGTAGTATTGAATTGGGTGGGTTGTGATAATGGCTAAACGCATTTAGATCTCTCCTGCATGTTCCAGTGCCAAGTCAAATAGTCGGCACTGCATACCCGTTAAGTTTCGCGCAGAATATTTTTCGGCAGCTACCGGGTCATAATTATCCGCTGTTATTTTGCCGTTAACAACGTTTTTTAAAAAAGCCGATATATTATCGGCCAGGTCTTTTGAATTAGCAAACCCATAAGTATTCTTAACTCCATATTCTCGTAAAACAGCCATTGCCGGGCTTTGCGGATGAAATATCGCCAGCAAGGGTTTGGGAGTTAAAAGGTATGGGTAAATTTTTGAGGCTGTATATCTTGGATCATCCGAGCCGGGGATGAACAGCGCATCCGCCTGTTGTAAGGTCGACAGCGTATGGTAATAACTGATGCGATCAGGAAGCTCTGTTACACTATTTTCAACACCGTATTGCTTTGCCAATGGTAATATAGTTGGAATGCCCTCACCATTTGATGCGTAGCTTGTTCCAATAAAATAGAACTTTAATTTGCTGAATATTTCCGGCTGATCTTGCAATCCTTTTTTAAGGCCTTCAAAAACGGGCGCAATTGCCTTATACATGTCCATACCGCCCCGACCCACGTAAACTATATTTTTGAAGCCGGGCTGCAGCAATGATTTAAATTTATGCTGATTATCGGCAGCTATTTTAAGATCCGGCTCAAAAGCACCGAAGGTTATGGTTGCCGATGGAGTGTCCTTTATCACCGGGTACCTGTCTTTTAAATCTGTGATGTAGGAATCGGATACGCTTATTAACCCGTCAACCGGCTTCATAGCAATTGGCTCCAAATATTTATTTAGGCGATAAGAAAACCAATATTTAGGCGGTCGCTGCTCTTTAGGCTTATCTTTATAATATTCGGAATGCCAAGGGTCCTGCATGTCAATCACGTAAGGTATGCCGAAGCGCTTTTTCCAGTAGGCTCCCAAAATGCAAACCGGGAACTGCGTGGTTGAAAAATAAATCAGGTTGAATTTTTCCTTTTTTAACAGCTCATTTACCGTTTGCCGGTAATACCTGAGCGAACGTAAGGCAATGCTGCCCAGCCCTAATTTGGAGGTCCATTTTTTGCTTAGGGCTTTTACCCGGTAGATTTTGATATCGCTGGGAACGCTCTGCAACAGCAAGTCATCCTGCGCCATATCAGCATACTTAACGTCAACGGTAACTACTGTCGGCTCCCAGCCATATTCTTTAAAATAAGGCAGACTCATACGCACGCGTTGCATATCAGCAGCATTTGTTGGCGGGAAATAGGGCGAAATAATCAGGATGCGTTTCAATTGGCAAGCGTATCTGCAACTATTTTAAGAAACTTTGCGCCTTCAATTTCCCAGTTCAATTCGGTTTGGCCAACGGTAAGCGCATCATTTTTTGTTTTAAACAACAGTTCCCTGTTCTGGTGATATTGTGTTAAAATAGCAGTCAGTTCAGCCGCATCGTTATATATTTTACCCGCTTGCGGATATTCATTCAGCAACCCGCTTTGTGCCGGGGTGTTGCTTGCTATTACTGCCAGCCCACATCCCAAATAGGTAAAGAGCTTATTGCTCAATGCACTTTTATTATTGAGACAAAAACCGGTTTCGGAGGCAATGCCAATATCAAATTTGGGAGCCAGCTTAAATATTTCTTCGCCCGGAACAGGATCATAAAAGTAGAACATTGAAGCATTTATACCTGCCGTTGCTGCCAGTTGGATCAATTGACCTTTATAACCATCCACCGGTTTGCCCAGCAGGTGTAATTCCATGGCTATTTTGGTTGATCCTATTGCATCAATAATTAATTCCAGTCCACGGCTTGGCCCTATGGTCTGCGAGAACCAGAAAAGCTTTAAGGGCTTATCTTTATTGTTGTTTACAACAGGCGACGGTATCACCTTTGGGAATACGTTTGATAGTACCGGGACAAGGCGGTTATACAACAATTCATATTGCCGGGCAATCAACGGACTTGAACCTGTTATGTAATCTGCCTGCGGCAAATATTTATCTTCTATGAGCTTGCAAAGCTTATAATGAAATGAATTGGTATCGTCGTTAACTTCCTGCCGGTGAAAATCCTCTGCATCAAAGCCACATTTGGCTTTGGCATGTTTCGCTGCCTTAACAACAGCAGGTAATGCTCCTAAATTATGTGCGATATAAAGATCGGCATTGTGTTTTTTTGCTTCGCGGATAAGAAAGAAACTGCTCCGGCTAATAGCGAATTCAGTAAAAAACGTTTTTGATTTTTTTTTGGCGACAGACTGGGAAAGCTTATTTATAAGGCGGCTGATAAAGTATAATGATGATTTTTGCTCCGGATCACCACCAACGCATTGTGCTTTCCACTTTTTTGATGGGAGAAGCTTTTTGTCCAGTTCTGTTCCCCAATCGTTCCAGTAGGCGTATAAAACGGTAACGGTATACCCGGCATCGGAAAGCGCATCAGCCTCCTTTACAAGCCGTGGATTTAAGGATGGCTGCCCCGAGGAAACAAGCACTATTTTTTTTGATGAATTATCGGAAACCAACGCTAATTGAACAGGTTTAAATAATTACGCGTAATTAAAGGCGTATTGAAACGCGCTTCAGCACGCTGCCGACATTTTTTCCTATCGATTGAACTGATAGTGCTTACCGCTTCAATCATTTCATCGGCATTGGTTACTATAAAGCCGGTATCGCCATCAACCACTTCACTTACCGAGCCTCTTTTAAAGGCAATAACCGGGGTGCCGCAAGCCATGGCTTCCACCATTACCATCCCAAAAGGCTCATCCCACTCAATGGGAAATAAAAGTGCTTTCGCCTGGCCCAGGTATTGGTTCTTTTGCTCATCGTTTAAGGCACCCAGGTATACTACCTGTTTACCATCAATTTGCGGTTCAATCTCGCTTTTATAGTAGGCCAGGTTGTCAGTTGTTTCAGGAATATTACCTGCCATCCATAAGGTATGGTTTGAGGCTTTCGCAGCTTTGATGGCGGTGTGTACACCTTTAATTTTATCCAGCCTGCCTAAAAACATCAACGGCGCATCTGGGGCTACCGTTTCATTAAGCTGGTATTTCGAAAAGTCGATGGCGTTATATACTGTTTCCCACTTGCCGGCCACATTGCCTGTCGCCACACAATAATTGCTGCAGGCAGTAAATACAAGATTTTTATTCGGGAGCGAGTTGATCCACTTGATACCTTTTGCGCTTACCGGACGACCATAGGTCATGATCTTTTTTACAGGATAATTTAATGCCGGAATGAGATATAATAGCCTGCCGAAATTATGGATGAGATCAAAGCTGTTCCTGTTTTTAATAAGATATTGCCACACAAACCGGGTTTCTTTAAACCGGGTTAACTTCGACCGGTTTAAATCGTTTGTTCCAAATGTTACGGTTGTCCCGCTGCAGTGCGAATCCGGTCCGGCAAGCAGGGTTACGTTGTGGCCCAATTTGATATATTCTTCAGCAAACATGAATACCAGGCGCTCGTGCCCGCCGTATAATGGCGGCGGCACAGGTATTCCGGGATCCATTAGTAGTAATATTCTCAAGCTATTTCCTGTTCAACCTCGCGGTGAATTTGTAAATATTTTTCAGCGCAAACTTCCAGCGTAAGGTTTTCTAAAACGTAATCGCGGGGCTTAAAGAAATCCCGTTTGCTCAAAAATTGCTGCAATTGTTCGTTAAAATCGCTAGCGCCTGTGAACTTTATCCCGCACCGTTCGTCCCAATAAGGAACAGAGCTAACCGGCTGGTATTTCACCTTTTCAGGGTAGTAGTAAGGGTCCTGCCAGTAACCGCCACGATCCCATGCAAGTATTGGCGTATTGGTAGCCAGGATCTGCTGATAAGCCGAACCTTGTGTTTCGTGCTCACAAAGGAAGATCACCGCTTTTGAGGCAGCTAATTTTTTCTGCAATTCCTGGTGTGTATAGCTGCCATATTTTATGAATTGATAAGTGCAGCCCTGTTTATCAAGGGTTTTCACAATGGGATCGATCAACTCTTGCTCAAATTGTTCATGATCCCAACGAATCTTATCGTATACCAGGAAATCGAATGTCTTTGCAGTCGCATCGGGTTTCCATTGTTCCGTGTCAATACCTACCGGCCAGGCTTTTACCTTATCGCCGTACCAGGGTTCGCACATGTGCTGCATCCAATCGCCGGGAACCAGGAAACGTTTTACATTTGGATAATCCTTAAACAAATCAGGGCACTCAATAGGGTGGGAGTAAACCCCCGCGCCAAATATCACCGGGTTATTCCATTTTCGTTCAAAAAGCAGGTGCGGCTTACCTATAATACAGGCAATTTCTTTTGGGTGTTTTTTGATATAACTGTAATCGTTAAAACGGTAGGGAGCGCCGATCTTATTAAGTCCCTTCATCAAATTTATGGCGATCATTCCAACGCCGCCGGGGCGCTGTTGACCTCTTACTATTCTGCGGACTATTCTGCGGAGATACCTGTCGTACTTAAACCAGCGGTCAGGATCCGGCTCTTCGTAAAATATATTGAGCGGTCTGGTTAGCTCCATCCGTATTTAAACAGGCGGCGAATGCTCATGATCCGTTCGGCGCCTTTAAAGCCAAAACTTTTGTACATTAAACCGGTGATTCCTTTTTCGGGGATCTGAAAGCCGGGCTGCAACTCACGGATCCATTTTAACAGCTCCGCCGCTTCATTAATATTGTCCTTGGCCATCCAATGGCACAAAGGCCAGAGTATATTTATTGATGCCCGGATGCGGCGTTGCGTGAGCCGGTTGGTATCTGCCAGTTGTTTAATGATATTTTTATAGATCAATAAATGCTGATAATTTGTGCAAGCCGAAGCTGTGCTTTTTTGAAACTGCAACCTTCCTTTATCGTGGTGTGCATGGCACAATGCAGCCTCATTCAATACCACAACTTTTGGTTCTTTAAGGCCTACTTCCAGCATAAAGCAACGGTCGTCTCGCGAAGCGAAGTTTGCCGAAGCAAAGGAAGTGCGGTGCGGGATGTCATTGATGAATTCCTTTTTAAACAGGAAAGCCGAATAATGTGAGCTGTCACATTCGCCTAAATTTTGGGCAATAAAGTCGTCGCAATCGGTCCACTCCTGGGTGCGGATCGGCTTTTCTCCTTCATAAATCTCGTAACCGGCAACCACCAGGTCGGCATTTTGCAGTTCGGCTAAATCAAATTCCTTTAGCAGTGAACCGGCAATCAGCCAATCGTCCGAGTCGAGGAATTTGATGTATTTCCCCTTCGCTTTTGCAAAGGCCATATTTACAGCCCAGGGCTTGCCCCAATGCTGTTGCCGGTAAATTTCAATGCCCGGAGTTTGCTGTAGCATTTCCCATGTGCCGTCTGTGCTGCCATCGTCAACAACAATTATTTGAACTGATAGTCCGCCCGCATTTTTACACGATTCAATTGCTTTTGGCAGCGACCAAATCCGGTTATAGGCAGGAATAATTACAGTTATATCCATTTATTGATTGGAGAACGCAGGAAGTGTATTACTGAAATCAAACTTCTCCTTCCTGAGAATGGTTTTTACAATCCTCTTAAAAAAGACAAGAAATCCATACGGTAAATTGAATGCCGAATTTACGACAAATGAAAGCAGTTTTTTATTTATAAACGGCAGACTACGCGCCATTTTCAATTTAGCGGTTTCTCTTTTGTAGTGAAATGCAATTGCGTAGGAACCGGCAAAATGCATAATAGCAGGTTCAACATGTTCTCCCTGTTTATTAAAAGAACACTGTTTATTTAAAACGTCAATTTTCAACGGCCCGATCAGCCCAATGGGTGTACGCATGCCAATTCCCTTGTCATCAACGGCATCAACATGATTGATGGCCATGGCAACAGATACTAGCGGTTCCTCATTTATCGATCCGCGGAATTCTGTAAATCCAAGCGTTTTATAGTTTTCGGCCAGTTCGCGTGCTTTATCGTAAATATTGGCGGCAACAACCTTGTCATTGAAATAATAGGTGCCGCCATTAAATAAGGGAACGGATGGCAGACTGAATTTTTTACACATCGCCGCCACGTCCATATACCAATCCCCTGACGTTATCTGATCGCCAAATACCACAAACGGGTATCGCCGGGATAAATCGATCATTGCGTCCAGTGAAGTGAAAACCAGGCAATCAGAATCAATAAAGAGTGTTTCCTGAAATGGTGAATATTTATCCAGGTAAAGCTTGTTGCTCAAACCCTTGCCAAGGCCCCTATCATAGGGGATATAGGTATCATATAAGCCTGTAAATTCTAATTCGCCCGCATCCGAAACAATGGCGCGTTTGATGCCGGGGTTTGTATGGATTAATGACAATGCCAGCATTTTGGCCATTTCGATGTATCTTTTTTCGCCGAGGGCAATTGTTATGATACCCAGCATTAGTTTTTATCGGCAAGCAGCTTTAAGTTTGCCTCGTATGAGGTATTCATGTTCAGATCGTGCAATTCGTATACCTTTTTTATGCCCTGTTTGGCATAATCCTGCATAGTATCGCAGTTAACCATTCTTTCAAGAACCTCGATCAATGAGTCCGGGTCATTTTCTTTTGCCAGGAAATCGGCATATCCCATTACAAAGGGAATATCATCGTGATCTGTGGTAATTATAGGGAGCCCAACCGCTTCCGCTTCAATTATTATGGTTGCCGATCCGCCTTCCGAATCATTATCCTTTGCCTTCAAGGAAGGATGTACGAGAAAATCATAGTCTTTTAGCATGGGTATAATGTTGTCATGATTTACCATACCGTGCCATTTAATAAAAGGTTCCAGATTGTATTCGCCTACCAACTGCCGGTACTGCTCATCCATAGGGCCGGCTCCTATAATATCGATCGTAAATTCATTGATCTTGCCGCATAATTTTCCAATCGCCTCTAAAAAAATATGAAAACCTTTCTTTTCTACAAAACGGCCTATAAATAAAAATTTTATGGGATCATTGATCGTCCGGTAATGAGTTTTTAGGGGGTATTCAGCGATAGGAATCAATAAAGGGTTGATAATGCATTTCTCAGGAGGGCACCCGGCAGCTACGAATTTTTCAGCCAGCGATGGGCCTTCAGCAAAAAAACCGGTCCCCTTTAGCCAAAGCTTCTGCAGGTTTTTACGGTATTTTTCATTTGCAGCAGGTAACGAGGTAATATCATATGCATAAATTGTGGTTGCATACGGGATTTTTACCGGGTATTTACTACTAAACTCCATCATCAAAATACCCATAGTACCAAAATGACAGTGGATAATATCCGGTTTGAACTCTTTTAGGATCTCATTAAACTGGCTATACCAGAATTCCTTACCGGTTATTTTTTCAAACAGATAACGCTTGGCGCCCGAAAGGTTTTTACGTGAAAACTGCGGATTGTTAATTTTGTACAGTTTAACATGTTCCTCTATATCGGAAGGTAATTGATAAAATTCAAACGATGCTACTGCAACCTCTGCAAATTGCATGGTTTTTTGAACATATCTTTTAATGAATGTTTGGGTTGGTTGCGTAAAATAATCTACAAGATGAAGTACCTTCATAAAGAATAAATTAATAAACCGGATTTGCCGGATGTTGATTTAAGGCATTGATACTGCCGGAGTAAATTAATCGAACTGGTTGATACAATCTGCGATATAGTCCGCCTCTTCGGCCGTATGAAAACGGGCAATTGGTAAGCTTAACGTTGTCGCGTGGACATCTTCAGATAGCGGGTATTTTCCCGGATCAAATAAACCCAGGTAGCCCTCTTGTTTAAAAGGGGGGATTGGGTAATGAATTTCTGTGGTTATCCCTTTCTGAAGAAGGTGTTTTTTTAACGCATCTCTTTTGCTGTATCGGATATTAAAAATGTGAAATACATCGTAGTTTTCCGGCTGCTGGCTGGGCTTAATAAAGCGATCATCAATCTTATCGAAATAAACCCTGGCCAACATCCGTTTATGGTTGTTGATTTCATCGAGCCGGATTAATTTTTTTCTAAGGAACGCAGCCTGTAACTCATCTAACCTCGAGTTAAAGCCCATGTATTTGTTTTCATATTTAACACGTGAGCCGTAGTTCCGTAAATAAATAAGCCGGTCTGCCAATTCGGCATCGTTTGTGGTTATCGCGCCCGCATCGCCCAATGCGCCAAGATTTTTTGTGGGATAAAAACTAAATGCAGCTGCATCGCTCCAGCTTCCTGCTTTTCTGCCAAAGTGCGCGGCGCCATGTGCCTGTGCACAATCTTCCACTATTTTCAGGTTATATTTTTGAGCCGCTAGTTGAATATTGGTCATATCGCACATTTTGCCATATAAATGCACCACAAGTATAGCAGCCGTTTTACCGGTAACTGCGTCCTCAATTTTAAAAGGGTCAATGTTGTAGGTAGCAATATCAGGCTCAACCAAAACCGGTTTGTAGCCGGCGTTAATAATGGCAAGAATAGATGCAATGTAAGTGTTTGACGGAACTATCACCTCTGCGCCTTCAGGCAGATCAAGGGCTTTCAATGATAGCATAATAGCGTCAAGCCCCGAGGCCACGCCGATACAATATTCTGTTCCGCAGTAATGGGCAAATTCAGCCTCAAATGCAGCTACCTGTTGGCCAAGTATATACCATCCCGACTTTAGTACCTCTTTAAAAGCCGCCTCATATTCAGCTTCAAAATCGACATTTGTGTTATTTAATGATTCGTATGCTATGGTTTTAGTCATATTTATCGTAGATATAATCCTGAGGATCAAAGTATTCAGATGCGAGTACCATCAATATGGCATTGTTTGAAAAATCGTACATCTGGTGCCAGTCCGCCGGGTTAAGGATCAGGCATTTCGAAGGGGTGTCAAGCACAAATCTTTCTTCCTTAGCATTGTCGTTGCTGTAGATGGTGCAGCTTCCCTGGATACATATAGCCGCCTGTACGGTTTTATGGTGCCTGTGCCCGCCACGAACAGAGTCGTCCACCCCGTAAATATAAAAGATCCGTTTTATATCGAAAGAAATAGACTTTTCAATCACGGTAAGATTTCCCCGCTTATCGGTAAATGTATTCAGGTCAACTAAATGCGCCATTGTAAATTTTATAAATTACGTGCTCAAAAACCGGTATTAACGCCGATCCGCCCGGTATTATCGATCCGGGTTAATAATATTTTTATGTTATGCTTTGAAATATATTCGTCAGCAGCTTTCCGGGCACCCGCCCAATCTCCATAGTCGCTGAAAAGGATTACGCCACCGGGTACAATCAAGGGAAACAAGTGTTCCAGTTCGTGCCGGGTCGACTCATAGAAATTTGTATCCAGCCGCAGCAGGGCAATTTTTCGAGGGATTGTTTGAGGTATGGTGTCTTCCACCTTTCCTTTTATATAAAATATCTTGTCTCCGGGGTAGTCAAACTTTGCCAAGTTTTGTTTCACTTCATCAAGCGGGGAGTTGCACCAAACAAAGTCATCGGCATTGCTGTTATTGTACAGTTCTTCCGCCGATATCCCAACTCCTCTTGCGCCGCCCTTTTTTATATCATATTTCGAAGTAGGTGCAGGCATACCCTCAAACGTATCGTACAGGTAAATGTTCCGTTGCGTGCTTTTATGCTTTAGCAGTGTATCAATAGCAGCCATAGTGCTGCCTCCGCGCCAAACCCCGCACTCAACAATATCACCATCAATATCATTTACTGTAAGATAATCAATCGCATTACACATCGCTACTATCCGTTGCGATGTGGTCATGGTGTAATCCTTTACCTTATTGTAGGTATCAACATGTGAGGCCTCATAATCAGCAGGAATACCATGAATGGTGTTTTGCAATACGCTGGTTTTTATCAACTCCCAGCCGGATTTCTTAATTAATTTCCGTACAGCTATTTTTAGCGATTTCAACATTTTCAAAACCTTGGTTTGGCCGGTGAAGTTTTGTATTTAACAGGCATCGGCAATATAGTTTATTCGGGATTTACTACGGCTGGTCATCTAATAAATTTTTGTTTTAAATATTGGAGGTATTTTACCGTTTTCCATCCAAGGCCCCCGGCTAGTGCTTTGTTAAATCCTGTTCTGTAGGGATTGTATTTTATCCCGGGCGCTAAATCCTTCGCCTTTTTTTCGGCAGTGGATGAAAGGTCCTTGTAGTGGGGGTATAAGTTAAAGGCATTTTCCCATAACAAACGGCTTAAGGCAATCCCGGCTCTGGGGTCATTGGTCGCTTCAGTAAGGTGTTTAACCTTTAGCAGGGTTGATTGTAAAATATTGTTGCTGGCCTCATAGCTTTTCTGTCCGCTCCAGCTAATTGGGTTGGCAAATTTGCGGTAATAGTTTACCGCGTCGTGTGCATATTTAATACCCTTACCTGCCAGCAATACGCGGCAAAAAAATTCGCCATCGTCGTCGGGAGAACGCATTTCATTCCATGGGCCCGCCTTATCGATAACTGAGCGGGGCGTAAGCCAGGCGTTGGGCTGGATCATGCTCCCATATTCAGGGCCTATCAAATCGGCCCCATACAGTTTTATCAGGAAATCGGCCGGATCATCTGAGCCTTCTGCCATCCAGGTATGGTCCGCAGCATAAGCCAGGTGATCTTCTCCATCCTGGAAATGCATGGTAACACATAACCCCACGTATTCATCATACCCGCTTAGGGACTTAAGTTGCGCTTCAATTTTATTTTCACTCAACAAGTCGTCAGCATCCAAAAACTGGATGTATTTGCCCCTGGCTTCATTCAATCCATAATTCCTGGCTACGCTTGCACCTTTGTTTTGCTGGGAGAAAACCTTCACATTCTCTCCGGCGAACTGCTGTGCCACCACCAGCGAATTATCCGTAGAACCGTCATTGATGATGATGATCTCCTTATTCGGCCAGGTTTGAGCTAATGCCGATTTTATGGTTTCTGCAACATAGTTTTCAGCATTATACAGGGGGATAATTATTGAAACTAAAGGTTTTGCAGTAAGGGTCATTTAGTTTTTTCCCGAGAAAATTTCTATCCACCTGTCGCGCAACGAAAGATTTGCAGGCGGGGTATTGTTATTGAACCAGGGCTGCCGCATATAAGCCATATATTTTTCCGGGTCCTTGTCCAGCAAAATTACCTGGTCAATCAGATCGCTAAAATCAAGCTTGTTAAACTGTAGTTTCATTTTAAGATCCTTTCCCATTGATTTTAACTTTCGCTGGATCCTGTCCTTTGGTGATTTGAAAAATGACGGCCTGATATCAATAAAGTTGGGTTGCGATTTGTGTTCCAAAAACTTCACCAATCCTGAATTATTAGGTTTGATAAAGTCATTGGCAAACAGGAAGCTTTTGGTATTGAAAATTTCGCCAATGTTTGGGTCGCCGCAGTAAATAGGGATGCTTTTGCAAAGCATGGCATCATAAAGCTTTTCGGTTTGATAGCCGGGGTATACATAACTTTCAAAGGCGATAGTAAACTTATAGGGCGATAAAAACTGGTGCTTTACCTCCCATTTGTCGCCCTTATAAATGCTGTCGACAGATGGCATGTTGGTCATCCTTTTTCCGGGGGCATCTACTTTTTTATATTTGGATAACTGTTTGAAAAATTCCTCGCGATAGTGTACCGGGTTTGAGTAGAAAAAATTGCAAAACTTGGTTTTTGATTTAAAGATTTGCTCTATATCCCAATCCTTCTTTACAAGATCCTTCGGATCTAAATTATGCCATTGAATGCGCTTGTATTTTGGGTTATTTATTTCAGTTTCCAACGGGATCCCGAATGCCCATTCGCAGGAGTCAAGGTCCGGGGTTACGTTCTCGCAAAAATAACCGATCCGCGTATGTAAGCCGGGTTGCGGGATATCGTTTCCATATGGGCCGAAGAGGATAAAATCCGGGACGTCGCTTTTTATGAAATCAAATTTATCTTCAACAACGTTCAGAATTTGAGATGTACCTCCTTCAAAGCTGATCCCGTTTTGAAACTTTATTTTAACCTGCTTTTTCAAAATTAAATAAAAGTGAAGCCGTCGTCCTGGTTGTACATTTCAATCCGGTGGTAGAAATCGGCATAAATTGCTTCCAACTCGTTAAAAGCCGGCATTTGGGGCGAAGCAGACGATACCGGGCTCTTTTCCTTTTTATAACCGATGGTTTTGCCAACGGCTATTTTTAATTCGGAGTAAAGTGAAATATCAGAGCGGTCGCCTTCATATCCATATTTTTCCTTACCAATTTGCCCCTCTTTTTTTAATCGCGCCAAATCAGTTACCGAGGTAACATTGCCGGGTGTATGGATCGACAGCGAATTATAGCCGGTATAGTATGCAATATTTGCTTTGAGATATGAACAACGCAGGGAATATTCCCAGTCCATCATAGCAAACTGGGTGTCGAACAATCCCAGGTAACTGAGCGATCTTTTCCTGATCAGCATATAAACGTCACTAAAGGTAAAGCTTTGGGTTGCGCCTCCTTTCCATGCTTCGAAATATTTTAAACGGCTGGCCCGTTGAACTTTTTGGGGCGATAGCAGGTCGGCGGTTAATCCGTTCGAGATACAAATATCAACTTGCGGGTTATCCAGCATGTAGCTGCTGCACTTACGGATAGCGGAATATGAATGTACATCATCGTCAATTATTTTTTTAATGATAGTACCCTTTGCCATTAACAAAGCCTTGTTCCAGCCGTGCGCCTGGTTGCGGTCTGGCTCTGAAACATATTGTTGTATTTGGCCCTGTTCAAAAAGCTGCTGCAGGTATTCTTTTGCGCCATCGGTACTGTCGCCGTCAACTACTACAATTTCTTCGCCGGGCTGCAATTCATCAATAAGCCTTTGTAAAGTGATCTTTAGAAAAGACAGCCGGTTACGGGTAGCTATTATGTATGAAAGATTAAAACTTAACAAATTTTCTACCTGCTATCACTTCCTTCAATTGATTTGTTGCTTAAAAAAAATATCTTTTTTAAATTAATATAACCTTTATAAGGCAGCTGTAATAATAGCTTACCTATCAATGAACTTATTGACACATTAAAGTTAAGCGCCTTCAACTTAAGTAAAGCATATTGAGTTACATAAGGGAATGAATGCAGCCTCTCTCCGCCAAAATGAAGTATTATTGGTGAATATGATCCAACAGGATACCAAGGGCGATGATAGAGTTCACCCGCAACGGGATTGTTTAGTACCCTCGTGCCTTTTAAAACATTTAATTGAGCGGGGTGGTGATCTGTATGCAGATCAGTCATATAACGGCCGTTATCCCCTACAGGGGTTTGATTATAAATTACCATCGCAAGCGCTATCAGGATCTCCTCATTGATCCAGCCATTTTTTAGACGTGCAAACCCTAAGCGGTCATAATCCGGCATCAGGCTGCGGGCAAGGTTAAAAATCGTTTTTGTCTTTTCCGATCTGTTCAAAAAGTATATACCACCGTTAAAACGAGGTAGTTTTTTTATCCCGAATTCTTTATCTATCGCCAGAGCATTTGCCGGTCCGCACCATTCTTCGGAGTTGACAATGGTGCCTACTACCGAAACGTCATTTCCGTCAAATGCCTTAAATATGGGGTCAAGACTTGAATAACAAAGACAGTCGGAATCGATATACAGGGATTTTTCGGTTTGTATATATTCATCTATATGCAGCTTCATGCCGATTCCAAGCACGGCATGTTCTTCTTTCGCCTTAATAATCGTAACGTTTTTTGCCAGTGCCGCCGGAACCGGAAAATCTAAATTAGATATGATAAAAACCGGGATGTCGTTGTGGAGCAAAACGGATTGTGCAAGATTAAGCGCAAACGTTAAGTAGCTTGTTTTATTAGTAGCAAAAGTTATGACAGAATTTCCCCCGCTCATTTATTTAAGGCCATTTTTATTTTATAAAGCAGAGTTTCCAGTTTGAACCTGATATAGGAATGATGGTGCCATTTGTAACTAAAATAAAACCTGGGGATCTGCGTCAATTTTTTATGCTCGTTGCTATCAACCTTGGTGATTGATTCACTGCCTAAATGTGTTACAACTGACGTGGATACCAGGCAGTTTTTTACCTTATATTTTTCCAGCGTATTGGAATAATCATAGTCGCAATACCAGAAAACCAGGTTCTCGTCAAGCATCCCAATAATGTCGAAGATCTCGCGCTTCACAAAAATGCACCAGCCTATCAATACCCCGAAATAGCCTTCAAATGGCGGGGCATTTTCGGGAAAGCCCTCCTTCTTATGGAAATTAGGACAGTAGGGTACGGCGCTCAGCATTGCCGGGTCGTTATCCATCGCATTTAAGATCTCGGTGGCCCAGCCTTTGTGAAAAATCAGGTCATTATTGCACAGGCATACATAGGGGCTGCTAGTTTGCTTAATGCCGATGTTGAGGTACTTGTGAAAACCGAACTTTTCTACTGGATAAATAGTGGTCGAGTTTTCAAATTGGTAAGGCTGCATCTCCCTGTTCGATTCGATCACCAGCACATTAAAATGGATCTTCTCCGGATCTTCACTTGCCAGTAATGTGTCGATGGTTTGGATAGTTAAATTTTTGAGATACTCATCCCTTGCATAGCTCAGGATCAGGATGTCAATACTAACTTTTTCTTTCATTATTTAACTGTAAAATGGCGCTCCTTTTTTAAAGAGCATTTTAAAAGTGAATTTTATAAAATAACCAGGTGTTTTGTAGAACAAAAATCCTTTTTTAAACTTAAGAAGATATTTTAATGCCAGCGAATAGATCTTTTTATTGGTCCAGCCGTTTGATGCGCAAATCCAGATAAATTCATTAAGTGTTTTAAATTCAAACCGGCAAAGCTTGCTAAAGCTAATGTTTATTGATTGAGCCGGCAGTTTTTGCTGCCATTTTTTTTGGCACACCAGCGCGTTTTCAATCCAGGTATTATCGGTATTTCCAAGGGATGTATGATGAATAAGTACATCATTTACGCAATACATTTTTATGCCGAGGTTATGCATTTGCATGCAAATATCCATGTCGTAAAAATGGAAGCCCTTAAAATTGATCTCGTCAAATTTAATACGGTCGAACAGACTCTTTCTTATGGAAAACCAAACGCCGTCAAATGCAACCACCTCGTATTTGTTTGCTCCTTCGACATTTGACTTTAAAACCGGTTCCTGGTTAATTTTTGTTGATTGCAGGATATGCTCATAAAAAACGCCGCTTCCCCACCAGGCACCGGGCATAAAACTGTAATAAGGTGTGCCGGCAATACCTATAGCGCCAACCTTTTCATTGTTAAAATGATCAAGCACAATGTTACCCCAGTTGTTGGTTTGATATTCAATATCATCGTGCATAAAGCAAAGCGTTTGGTATTTGCTTTTTGCGACTCCATGATTATAAGCGGCGCAAATGCCATATTCATTTTTTGAATTGTCAATCACTATAACTTCGTACGGAACGCCGATGGTGGCTTCAATATTATTTAACAATGATTGATTTACAGATCGGGAACAGATAATAACCGAGATCATAAATTACCCTCCATCACTTTGGTTATCTCGCCATAAATGCCCGGCGAAACAATATCCGACGTATAGTTATCTAATGCCAATTCACGGGCTTTTTTACCTATTAAAGCTGCAAACTCTCTATCAGAACTTAGCTTGTATATCAAATCCGAAAGTACATCAATATTTAAATAAGGTGCTATAAAGCCAGCTCCTTGTGCAATCAATTCAGGGATGCCCCCGCTGTTCTCAAATGCGATGATCGGTTTATTAAGGTATGCCGCTTCCAATACGATCAGCGGGAACGGGTCCTCTCTCGACAATAAAACAAATACATCAAACAAATCAATAAAATCGAGGGGGTTAGGCTGACTGTCTAAAAACAACAACTTGTTTCCGATGCCTGATTTATGAGCATCGTACATGAGTTGCTTTACGAACGCATTTTCTTTACCACCGCCCAGCCAGACTATTTTAAACTTAAAATCCGGGTATTGTTCTGTAAGCTTTATTGCAAGCGGAATAACCAGGTCTGTACCCTTTCTCCATTCGGGAGTGCCGCCCATGCCGATGATAAACTCACCGGCAGTAATATTTAAATCATCTTTGCTAATGGCGCCAACTTCTGCCTGGCTGCCCGCATCTATAAATTCATAATGTAAATGAACCTTTTTGGCGGGTATATTAAATTTATTTAACAGCGTGTCTTTCACTGCTTTTGAAACTGCGATAACGCTATCGGTAGCTCCGAGGTTTTCAATCAAATACTCCCTTGTGAAAAAGTAACTCAGCACATACGAAAGCTCATGAATACAGCAAAGCGTTTTGAGGGAATGATCCTCTTTAAAGATCTTTAACCAGGGGAGGCTTACAATAGTATTGCCGTACACAAGGTTATATTTTCCCTTTGAAAGATAGACAGCTGCTTTCCGGTATTGATCGTTTAAGGTTGTCCCGAGCAGCTTCTTTTTTATCCTCGCCGGATAACTATGCTGACTGATAAGATCACCCAACAAAAACGTTTTACCCAGTTGCTCAAAATCTTCCTTTAACGGACCGACGTTTAAAAGCAATATTTCAAACTGTAACGTGGTATTGTTTTTTAACCATTTCAGCAGGTGCAATAAAACGATCGGCGCACCACTTCGGGAAGCTTCGTGGCTAATAAAAAGAACTTTTTTAGGTGATGGGTTTTGCAATTTAAGAGGGACCCTCAGTTATGTATTCCGTTTTTGCTTTTACAACCGTATTGGCGGCAACAGATTTATAAATTAAACAGTTAGCGCCTATTATCACATTGTCGCCAATGGTTACGCCTTTTAATACGGTTACGTTACTGCCAATCCAGCAATTTTTGCCTATGGTTATTGGAGCCGTTTCAAACTGATCCTTCGAGACAACAAGTTCGTGTCCGGTATAGCCGAACGAATGATTATGATCGTATAATTTTACTCCTTCACCAAACAAGGTGTTGTCGCCTATGGTGATTTTATCCAGGCAGTTGATGGAGCAATAGTTATTAAAAAACACATCTCTGCCAATCACCAGTTCGGCTTTCGGTATAAGTAAAATATGGCAATATTTTTTAAACCGCACGTAAGGGCCTATTTTAATAGAAAAGTTATCAGCGGGCAGGTTGGCGGAGAAGTATTCATCTATGCTGATTCCTTCGCCTGCTGTTACATTTGCATTTTTGAATATGACGTGCAGCTTATGCTCCTCGTAAATAAGTTTGAACTTTACGAGGATTTTATTAACGATGCTTTTAATGGCTGTCTTCAATTTTTGTTAGCTGGTTAATAACGAATTCGCCTTGAATACCATCCGGTTTAAATAATAGGAATGGCTCCCCAGGGTTTTTAATAAAAAAGCACTTAATTTTCTGAATGCCCCCCTCGAAGCATTATACATTCCATTATTTAAAAATAAGGCTTCCTTAATCTTTCCAAGTTTTATAAAGCTACAAATAGTAAGGTTAATAAATCCGTTTATCTTATTGATCTCTTCCCTGGATAACAGTTCCCTTTTAAAATTTTTAATAAAAACCGTAGCCTTCGCCAGGTTCATCAGGCTGCTGTCGTTAGACATATTAGAGGAGTGCCTGCGGTAATAAAAAAGCTTTTCCTCCATTCCGTAAAATGAAACGCCCGCAATTGCCAGCCGGAACCAATAGTCCCAGTCCTCACAGCCATAGATATAAGGGTTTTCGTCCTGTAGTCCGATCTCGTCAATGTGCGATTTTTTCACCAAGGCCGATAATACCGGGATGTAATTCCCCTGGTATTCCAGCTTATAGATAGCTCCGGAGGTGAACAAGCCGCTAACAGTACCATAAGGCGCTACCGTTGTTACAGAGTCGTTATAAAAGGTGAACCCGTCACTGAAAATAACGCCGGCACCGGGTTCCACCGCGGCAACGAGGAGCTGTTTTTCTAATTTAGCCGGCACCCACAGATCATCAGCATCTAAAAATGCGATCCAGCTTCCACCTGCATTTATTATGCCGGTGTTACGGGCAGCGCCGAGCCTTTTATTTTCCTGGCTGATCAACTTTATCCGTTTATCGGCAACGGTAAATTTCTTTACGATATGCGCTGTGTTGTCTGTCGATCCATCATTAATAACCAACAGCTCCCAATTAATATAAGTTTGGTCGATTACTGAACTAATGGCTTCCTCAATATATTTTTCTGCATTAAAGGCAGGCATAATAACAGAAACTAATGGTTCATTCATTGGGTAAGCGGATCCAGCTTTCGGGTACTATGTCCTCGTCATCAAAATAAGCGGTCTTACTGCTAAACCAGTCTTCCGGAGCAATAACCAACTTCCTCTGATCAGCATTTAACCATGCACCCCACCAGCTAAAACTGCTGTTGGCGATAATGTGGTGGCTGCATTTGCTCATCAGCACCATATCCTGCCAGCTATCAGAACCGGCGTTGTTCTGAACCAAAGTAGCACTGCCAGATGCGGGCAGTAAATTTTCCTTAACCCATTCCGGATCGTCCGAAAAAAAATAGAAATGCGGATCGGCAGTCTTTTCCTTAATTAGTTTTATTGCCTGTTGATAGTATTTAACTGAGCAGATGCCGTGAAGTTCATTGGTTGTTTTTGAACTTACATAATCGCCCCTGCGAATGTGAACGCTTACCGGATTTTCTTCCTCTATTATTAATTCGCTTATTTTCTGAGATTCAGGGCTTAGATGCTTTTTAAAAAAAAGCGACTTCCTGATCAGCTCATCAGTATTATTAAAGTACTTTTCACTTTGCCAAAAACCCTCAAAGTAAGCGGGCTGCTTTACTTCAAACACTTCGCTATTGAACTTTAATGAATGTTCCTTATAAATATTCGTCCTGTTGATGCCTAGTTTGTTTAGACCTCGTTGATATATGCCCGGTTTAAAAAAACTGTTTATTAAGCTGTCGCCGGCAATGCTTGCCGAACCCTCGAAAAGCGCCAGTTCGAAACTTCTTGGCGTAAGGCCAACAGCAGACTGGTTGAAAAAGGAAAGATCAAAATAAAGCGGACTTTTTAGCTGCTGCGCGACCGATAAGCCAAAGGCATATTGAAACATTTGATTGCCCAAGCCGCCCTGGAGTTTAATTACTATCAACCCTGCTTATTTTCTTTTCCACTTTTCTTCCAGTACAAAAATGGTATTGATGTTTGTATCGGCATAAACCATATATCCCTGGCTTTTCACATAATTGATGATCTCATCGTCCTTTATGCCATTGCCGCTATCGGAATAGGTTATTGTCTCCAGGCAGATAACGGTAGGCGGCGATTGATTAAAGTTGATGGATTTAATAATGGCCTCATCAAAACCTTCAACATCAACACTAAGCAAGTCGGGGTAAATGCCATTGTTGTACTGCTGAACTATTGACGAAACCGTTTTTATCGGCGTCGTAATTTTATTTACAATTTTAAAGTGATGCTCCTTAACCAGGCGCTCTGCCTCCTCGCCCGAGAAGGTGTTTAAGGCAGGTTCGTTCATCACATGTAGACACATTTCAGCAGCTTCGTTACCTATGCCGCAGTTAAGGTTGGTGTCGTTTTTGCGATACGCCGGGAAGCGGTTAAACAATTCAGGGTCGGGCTCTACATTTATTCCCTTGCCACCTTTTTGATAGAACAAAGCCGTATTGCTTAAATAGAACGGGTGATGGGCGCCAATATCCAAATAGGACGGCTTTGTAATGCCAAGCTGCGTAAATATAAAATCAATGATCAGGTCCTCGCCCGATTGCGAATATGACTGTTTTTGATATTTATTTTTCGGATGCTCAATTTTTGATTTGAGGGCCGCGGTTTCCTTTTTTAACCGATTAAGTCCGCCGGTGATCTTAGACATCTGTTTTATAAATTATTGACGATATTTTAAAAAGCCCAACCTGCCTGACAACTTTTTAAAGATGCTCTTAACCTTCTTTAATGATATTTTTGAGCGTTTTGCCTTTTTATCCGACAGGTTGCGTAGGTAATCATGACCACCGTAT
This sequence comes from Bacteroidota bacterium, assembly GCA_030775685.1. Taxonomy (GTDB): domain Bacteria; phylum Bacteroidota; class Bacteroidia; order Sphingobacteriales; family Sphingobacteriaceae; genus Mucilaginibacter. The sequence continues at coordinate 27,677 of JALYIP010000030.1, read as the reverse complement.
TTCTCCTTTAACAGCACCACCAATTTAGGCTTAAAGGGGATAGCATATCCTTCCACAAAGCCATAAGCAGGCGACAAGATCTTAGGGTTTTTATCAAGCATGTACCGGTTCAGGTGCGACTCATCATGCCACACGGCAATAACATCTTTATCTAAATCGGTATGAATATTATTGTTCAGCGTTTTGATTAATTGCAGATAAGGCCCGCTTTGCCCGCCGTTAAAACCACCCATAAAATAATGCTCCCCCTTATCATGCGGAATATATGCGGTAGAGGATTCATTACTGTCGTATGGAAAGGCGGCACGTGGTTTATCCCAAAAACCGGGGTGTTTTACTGCGAGGAGACCGTCGTTTGCCTCGCCGGGCAAGATCTCATCGCCTATTTTATCAACAAAAACAATGTTGGCATTAAAGAAGAAGAGGTAATCGCATTTTTTCAACTCTTCTTCAATTCCTAAAAACATTTTAAACCTTAACAAAGTGTTGTAAGGCCAGCCCAATGTTTCCTGGTAGATATTCTGCACCTTGTGACTTCCCTCAGCATATAATTGTTTAGCATCGGTAAATACAAAATACTTTTTCTCGTGCCCGGGGAAAAGATACTTCTCGGCCGAAAGAAAAAACTTCTTCCAGAAAATATCATACTTGCCCGTGCAGATGTATAGGATGCCTATCATTTTTCGCAGACAACGCAAACCATCGTTTCCATTGCCAGTAAGTATGTTTCTACTGGTTTAAGAGAAGTATATTTTTTAACAACATTATTCAGCGTATAAGCGCTGAACCAGCAATTATGGTCGGGATGTACAATTTCTTCAAATACATCACCTTTCCATGTGTTTCTTTCCATGTGATGCGGCGAAAAACAATTTGGCCCGGTGATGATGAATTTTGAACAATTTAAGGTAGCGATATCCTCCAAAAAACTCCTGATATTATCAACGTGTTCAATGGTTTCGGGGATCAGGCAAACATCAAAATGTTTGTCGCCAACTTCCTTAGTACTGGTAAAGTATGGCTTGTCTACATATTTTTTAAGTTCTTCAATGCCCGGTTCGTCAATATCAAAGCCATATAATTCATCCACATAGGTATTTAAATGGATATGAAGATTTTTGTTTGGGTTAAAAATGGGGTAGTCGGTACATCCGAAGTGCAATACGCTCTTCCCGGTACAATATTTTCTAAAGAGATCGAGACGATCATCGATTTTTTCAACCTTTACATTCTGCACGAAGAATGGATCGAATACGATTGGCTTGGCTTTTTTTCTGAAATTGAACATGATTTTTTTTATTGAACTGACCAATTTACATCTTCGATGTACGCTGAATTTCCGGGTACCCAAATATGCTGATTATTTGTTATGTCGAACATGATTTCAAAGGCGCATACGTCCTCAACGGTTTGAAAGTGCCTGCCCTGCTTATCGCCTAAATGCGCACTTATTGTATACTTGCCCACCACAAGCCTTGGCTTTTCGATGATGGCCGTAATTGTTTGATCCCCCTTTTTTGACCATGGAGTAACATCGTCATAGATGATCGGGTTTATTATCGACCTGCCCTGGCTGTCGATAACCTGGAAGGCCAGGCCGGCATTTATTGGCTTTTCAGTAAGGTTGATGTTAAATGTGATTTCCAGCGGTTCAGTAAAGTAATGGGTTTTGGTGCCGGTGCTGGTTTTTATGTAAATTCCGGTAAACCCATTTTGCCGGTTCGGATTTTGGTAATGGGTACCCATCTGGTTGGCAAACTCGCCCCTGTATAAATTTATTACTGAATTTGTGGTGCCGAAGTGTTTCAGCGATCCGTTCTCCAAATAAATGCAGGAGGAGGTTAACTTGTTTATCGCGTCCATGTTATGGCTCACAAATAAAATGGTCCGCCCTTCCTGAGTTGACACATCACCCATTTTGCCAAGACACTTTTTCTGAAACTCCGCATCGCCCACAGCAAGCACTTCATCAACGATCATTATCTCGCTTTCCAAATGCGCCGCCACGGCAAACGCGAGCCTAACATACATGCCCGATGAATATCTTTTTACCGGCGTATCCACATAACGCTCCACCCCCGAAAAATCAACGATCTCGTCAAACTTTCTTTTTATTTCAGCCTTACGCATCCCTAAGATGGCGCCGTTCAGATAAATATTTTCCTTGCCGCTTAGTTCGGGATGAAAGCCGGTACCTACTTCCAGCAAGCTGGCAATGCGTCCCCTTATTTTTGCCGAACCTCTTGTAGGCGCAGTAACCCGGCTTAATATTTTTAACAGCGTACTTTTCCCTGCGCCGTTACTTCCGATTATACCTACAGCCTGCCCCGCTTCAATTTCAAAATTCAGATCTTTTAAACTCCAAACTACATCGCTTGTGCCTTTTACCGCACGGTCATTTACTTCGCCTATTTTCAAAAACGGATCTTCCTTGCCCCGCATACGCGCCCAAAAGCGTTCCAAGTCGCGCGAGATGGTGCCGGTACCGATTTCGCCTAACTGGTAAGCCTTTGCTAAATTTTCAACTCTAATTACTGCAGACATTCATTAATATTTTGGGTGTTCCGGCTGTTCCAAAGTGTTCCACCTGTTCCAGTTGTTCCGTCCGTTCCAAGGTGTTCCGTGTGTTTCTGTGGAACATATGGAACACTTTATACTGTATCTATAAAATTGCGCTCCACCCGGTTAAAAGTTACGATGCCCAGGAGTAAAATTATAACTGTTATTAAGGTAGTAACTCCCAATGATACCATGGTGAACGTCCCTTTTCCTAAAAAACCATACCTGAATGCTTCAATAATTGAAGTCATGGGGTTATACTCAACCATCCATTTGTATTTAGGATATTTTTGTTCTACAGTTGATAGCGGGTAAATAACGGTGGTCAAATACATCATTAACTGGATGCCAAAAGTTATCAGGAAAGTTAGGTCGCGGTATTTGGTTGTCATCGCCGATATGATCATTCCGAGCCCTAATCCCAACATTGCCATCAACAACAATAGCACGGGGAATAAAAGCAAATAGGCGTTAGGATGAAATGGCGCACCTTTTACGCCATAATATACCATCATCACAATAAACAAAAGCATCTGCACCCCAAACCTGATCAAGTTGGAAACTACTATACTTAATGGAACAATAAGCCGCGGGAAATATACCTTGCCAAACACACCGGCATTAACCGTAAACACAGTTGATGTTTTTGTAAGGCAATCTGCGAAGTAATTCCAGGCAGTTATACCTGCTAAATAGAAGAGTGGTTGAGGCAATTCATCTGTTGAAATATTGGCCAGGTTGCCAAATACAAACGTGTAAATAATAGTTGTAAACAAAGGCTGGATGAAAAACCACAATGGCCCTAAGATGGTCTGTTTGTAAAATGAAACAAAGTCGCGGCGAACCAGTAAGAAAAGCAGGTCGCGGTAATGCCAAACATCCTTCAACTTCAAATCGAGTACGTTATTTTCAGGAGTTAATTCGATGTCCCAGGTTTCCTGGTTTGGTTCGGTCATTAAATTAAAAGTTTTTCTAATTTGTCAATGTAATCGCTCTCGTTAAAATGCTTTAAGCATTCGGTTTGGAGCTGCAGTCTTTTTTTACTTGTGAGTTGGGTAGTTAGGTAGCTTGTTATGGCGTTTTCTAATTCATCGAGGTCGTCTGCGTTTATGGCTGTTCCTAATTCGCCATTGCAAATTGCATCAACACTGCCATCGGCGTTCCCGCAAATGACAGGTAATCCGCAGGCGAGGGCTTCAATAAATACAATCCCGAACCCTTCCTTTTTGCTCGGTAAAACAAACAGGTCAGCCAATAGGAAATGATCTGAGATTTCCGCTTCATCAATAAATCCTGTAAGTATAACCTGCTCATCAACTCCGGATGCAGTTATCAGCCTTTGAATTCTAATTTCTTCCTTGTGATCATACTGCCCGGCGAGTATATACCTTATTCCTGGAAACTTTGATTTTAAACGGCTTATTACTTCGATAACATGATCGTGCCCCTTGTATTGTTCTGTAGAAGCCAGGCGGGTTAAGGTAAATATCACGGGGATGTTTTCCGGAAGCCGGTACCGCCTTAATAAGTGTTCCGGCTTGGTAAACGTTACTGGCAGTTTCATAAAAGAGTCGACAGCGTTATTAAGCACGATGCATTTCGCGGCATCTATTTTGTGCCTGCCGATCATTTGCTGTTTTGTAAATGCGCTTACGCACACTATTTTATCGCAACGCTTTAAAAAAGTATTTTTAACGATGGACAATGGCCTCCAAACCTCTATGCCATGTGCTATTAGCCAAATTTTGCATTTCGGGTTCAATGTTTTTACCAGTAATCCTATTATGGCCAGGTTGATGTGGCTGATAATTATTACATCAGGTTTTCGGGCTGCGATCAGTGTTTTTAATACAAATGCAACCCGGTTGATTCCAAACCCGGTAAATTGTTCGGCAGGTAAATACTGTGGCATTAAATCAGAATCCGAGTCGTATGCCGACCATAGCTTAAAGTCCCAGTTATTACGCCGGGCAAGCAAGTGTAGTGAATGGGCCAGCGTACGGGTCATTTTTTGGATGCCACCCGTTGTACTAAAAGTTTGAAGACTATATAATATAATCCTTTTAGTCATGTAGCTGGATTTGGTAAAGCGCAAATATCTTCGACCAGTGCAGCAGCCCGTGTTTGAATTTCCTAACCGCGTTCTGGGCGTATTTTCCCTTATATAAATTTTCGTTACTTATTTCTGTGTGCCTGCTCATCCACTCTTGAAGCGGAAATGTGAAGCCCATTTTGGGGCGGTTCCAAACGGTTTCGGGTAAAAGGTTATCGAAGCTGTCAATTAATATTTTTTTCGGCTGTTTTTGGTTAAATCTTATTTCGGGTGCTATACCCTGTACCATTTGTTGGAAATCTTCGTCTAAAAAAGGAACCCTAACCTCCAGCCCATGATTCATGCTCATTACATCAGTGTCTCTGAGCAACTGATTTTGCATGTACAGGTTGGTTTCAAACCATGCAGCATGCTCCTTATTGTAAGGGCCAAGATCATCCATGAAATCTTCGCCAAACAGGGTGTCGTTTACCTGGGCTTCATCAATATCAAGTACCTGCGCAATATCGCGCGGCACAAACAACCCCCTTAATAGAAGATAATCGGCCAGTGAGTGGTTATGGGTTAAAAAGGCGACCTTTTTATATTTATCCGCTTTAAAATAGTTTGCTGCCGCAAATAACGACGATGGTATTTTACGGAGATATTGGAGATATTTGATCCGATTGAACGATGGGTAACCACCAAAAAGCTCGTCAGCGCCTACTCCCGAAAGTACTGCCTTTAGCCCATCTTCGTGAGCATATTTACTAATAAACCAGGTATTAATACCATCGGTGGTTGGCATATCCATGCCGCTAATAATAAATGGGAAAAAAGCTTCAAAATCTTTTTGCTGTACTAAATGGGCAAATTTTTCGCCGCTTATTTTATTCAAGACGGCGTTTTGGTAAGCGCGTTCATCATAAGTCTTCTCGTTAAAATAAATAGAAATACTTTTAAGTTGCTGCTCTTTTTGTTCATTAGCCAGTAATGATATCAGGCTGGAATCAATTCCGCCGCTTAAAAATACGCCTATGGTAGCATCGGCTATTAGCTGCCGGTTTACTGCTTGTTTTAAATAGCTGCGAATATTTTGTTTCGCTGTTTCAATGTTGTTAATACTGTCAACACCGGTTAACGCTTTATTATGGTATGGTTTTATAGTAAAGGTCCCTGTATTGTTTTCCCAGCATAAAAAATACCCTTTTTTTAGGCTGAACACGCCTTTTAGGGTGGTATAAGGCTCTGGAATATGCCCCATGGCCAAAAATTTTACCGGCCACGTTGGTTCCGAATCAAGTGCAATTTTTGCGGCCTTAAATGCCCTTACCTCCGAAGCAAAAGTTAGCTGCCCATTATTTACATAATAGTAAAGTGGCTTTACGCCAGTCGTGTCTCTGACAAGGTAGGTGAGGGAACTGGCAACATCATATAAAGCAAATGCAAACATGCCGCGAAGCTTTGCAAACGCTGCTGTTCCCCAGTGCAGGTAGGCGGCAATAATAACTTCTGTATCGGTACCCGAGTTAAAGCGAGCTCCCGCTTTCAGCAGTTGCTCCTTAAGTTCAATGTAATTGTAAATTTCGCCATTAAATGTTATCCAAGCCCGTTGCTGTACGTCGGCCATTGGCTGATGCCCTTTTTTGCTGAGATCAATTATTGAAAGCCGCCGGTGGCCAAGCACAATATTTTGTTTTTCATCGAAAAAAATGCCCTCGTCGTCCGGTCCTCCGTGTTTTAATGCTGAGCACATTGTGCTTACCTTTTCATTGGTTTCGGCTATTGATATTTTACTTGAAATTATTCCTGCTATTCTACACATAAATATTTATCACGGCTTCGCCCCGTAAGTCACATTTATCAATGCAACCTATTATTTATCAGCTGTTTATACTATTAATTCAACCGCGCTATAATGGATTTAATTTTTAAAATCCATCAACAGCAACAGTTCACTTAAATCTAAAATCTATCAATCAATGACGCTGCAACATATACAATTATCGAGTATCCGAGATTTTCGAGGCGCAGGGCCAGTTGCTTTTGCGAACGATAGGATATGATTTCGCCTGTTAAACCCTTTAAGGGCCCTGCTTTTATCATTATCTTTTCTCCGGGCTGCAAATCCTCTGCAGTAATCTCTAATTCATAAGGGCTGGCCATCAGTAATTTCAATTCTTCAATCTGGCGGTCAGGCATTGACGTTATCTTACCCGAAAAATATATAAAGCGCGTAATTCCTTTTGTCATTAGTACTTCTGTTTGCTCATGCTCCCTTATATGAACAAACAAGTACGATCTAATAAATGGCTCCTCTGTCCATCTTTTTCTGTCACTCCACTGTTTAAGTTGCCGGTGCAAGGGCAGATATGTTTCAATTCCCTTATTCAACAATGCCTGGTAAGCTTTCTTTTCAGCTCGCGGATGCGTATAAACAGGATACCAATTGCAACTATCCTTCCTTGTTACAGCCATAAATTAAATTGTCAGCCCTTTTTAAACCAACGGCTTATGTGCCACCATTTATGCTCGCCTTTATCTACATAATAACCGGAACTCTCATAGCCGGTATAATCGGAATAATAGTAATATTTGGTGCCATAATTATCGCCGGTGAACTTGGTTGTGTAATACCTGGAATGCAACAGATCCTGGGCAAAGGCGTTTAGCACTATTACCGTATTATCCAGGTGATATTCCTGCGCGATTCGCTGCGGTACCGTTGCCGCATAAAACTTCGACTTTCCTGAACGGATCACAAAAACATTTATGTCGCTTACTCTAATTAACGGGATGGCGTCTGAAACCAGGCCTATTGGAGCGGTGTCAATTACTACTATATCATACCTGGAGGTAAGGTCTGCAATTAATTCCGACATTCTTTTTGAATGCAGTAATTCGGAAGGGTTTGGAGGGACAGGGCCGGAGATAATAAAATCAAGATTAACCTGGCTTGAATGCGAGATAATATCATCGGCCGAACACTGATTTGCGAGGTAGTTGCTTAATCCCAGGTCGTTAGGCACCTGGAAGGTTTTATGCAATTTTGAACGCCTTAAATCGGCGGCTATAAGTATAACTTTTTTGTCGATAAGCGACAGCGTACTCGAAAGATTAACTGCTACAAATGACTTCCCCTCGCCAGCCACTTCCGATGTAATGCAAATAACCTTACTCGTTTTCTCAGATGCAAGGAAACTGAGGTTTGTACGGACGGAACGCACCGACTCAGCGAAAATCGATTTGGGCTTGCTGATGGCTAATATTTGACTGCTATATTCATCAATCTCTTCCGGAAATTTTCGTATCACCCCAATAATCGGAATGGTTGTAAGGCTTTCTATGGTTTCCTTATCGTAGATGTAAGGGTTTAAGATCCGTATCAGGATAATTAATCCCAGGCCGATAGCGAGGCCGAAAATTTCTGCAGAACGTTGAACACTATGCTCGTCTGGCGAAACAGGATTGTAATTTGGCGAAGCGAGGTCAATGATAGTAGCGCCAGGCAGAATTCCGGCGGTGCTTATTTGGGCATCCAGCTTTTTTTCGGAAAGAAAGGAGTAAACCTTGTCATTAATTTCAAAATCGCGTTGCAGGCTTACCATGTCGCGTTGTGCTGAGGGTAGTTCCGATATCTGCTGGTTTACCGGGCCAAGCTGATTTTGTATATACTTTATTTTATTTTCAATGAGCCCGCGCGACGAATTGATGCTATTTAGAAGGTTGTTCTTAATTTGTAGGATCTGCTGATCAATATCTTTTATTGTAAGTGAATTACTGGTATAAGTTTTTAATAAGGTTTTTTTATCTGCAATTAATGTATTCAAGCTTGTAATAGCGCTGTTTAACTGGTCATGCTCAACCCCGCTTACATTGAAATTAGGAAGTTCATTGTCATTCGCTTTAATCACCTCTTGTTTTAACTGGTCAACGGCCAGCAAATCGATCTTCAATAGCGAACTTTGCGCTTCAAGGTCGGTTGCCTTACCCAACGCACGGGAGGATGCTGTTGACACATCCATTATTTTTTTCTTGTTTTGATATTGCTTGATCGAATTTTCAGACCCCTTAACCTCACCGGAAAGAAATTCCAGCTGGTTGTCAATAAACCTGATCATTTGCGAAGCCGATTGCGTACGCTGGTTACGGTCATAACTCAGGTATTCCTTCATCACGGCATTTAAAACATCGGCAGCAAATTGGGGGTTTGAATCTGTTTGCTGTAACGATATAATGTTTGAGTTTTTAGCGGTTTCGTAAGTGTGTAGTCCACCCCTAATTCGGCCAATAAAATCTTCAGGTGCGTTTAACTTGAATAAATACATGGCCGTTAAAGGCAAATTACCAGGATATTTAATACTAAAGGCGGTTGGGCCAATAGTAAACGGCGTGTTATAACTGTAAGTGTTTTTTATTTCTCTTCCGGATGCCTTATAGCTGACGCTGAATTTGTTGCGGTTAACGGGCCGGAATGTAATAAGATCATGAAAGAAATTTACGCTGTCAAATTTAACAAGTTCAACGTCAATGGGCTTTTGTGGATAAAGTTCATTTGTACGGTTTAAAACACGGCCCACTATGTAAAAGCTTATCCGGTAGTCGAGGTGTTTAATTGCACTTAGCAATAGCGCCGAGCTTTGTAAAACGATAGTTTCACTTTGTATTTTCGAAACGTTTGTCCTGTCGTTACTGCCGGGTACGCTGATAAGATCTGATATTTCCGATTTTTTTTCCTCGAATTTTAGCGTAGCCGATGTAGCGTATATTTTGGGGGTGTACCATAGATATACATTGGCTACAATCATGCAAACAGCAACCGAGCCAACGATCCAATACCATCGGCTCAAAAGGATTTTAGCTATCTTAAAATAATCTATCTCCTGATTCGGCAATTTTGGTTGAACCTTATCTATTTCTTCCATTTAATGACGAATAAGCGTAAAAATAATTAACGCGGTATTGAACAATAGTAAGACTGGTTGAAAGATAGTTGTTGAAAAATTTTGCAAGTTATCGCCACGCGCAGCCCGCTTATTTTGAGCAATATAAATTATATCGCCGTTTTGGAGGATGGTTCTTGGATCGTTAATGGATTGTATATTCCCCAGATCGACTAAAATAACTTTCGGGTTTTTCTGCGTGCCCCGTATGATCTGAATATTCGATTCGTTCGCCTTCTCTGTGATGCCCCCGGCGGTTCCTATCATTTCAATTAAACTCGTATGATCTTTGGTGAGCGCATAATTTCCCTGCGCTCTTATCTCACCAAGCATCGTCACTTTTAAATTTACAATTTTAAGCTCGATAATGGGGCTTACCAGCACGTTTTTGCGATAAGCTTCTTCAATGAGTTTTTGTGCTTCAAGCCGTGTATAACCGGCAACCTTTATATGGCCTATCAGGGGCAAAATCACTGTTCCATCCTCTTCAACCTGGAAATTTCGGTCTTCGGTTGCGGTGCTACCTGCAGTATTGCCTAAAACGTTGTTGTTTACCGCGATGTTAGGTGTATTGTTAACCAGGTATCTGCTGTCCTGGAGGTTCCTTACCTGTAAAATATCCTGCGACTTTATTCTGTACTCCTTAACAGTGTCCGCCCCTTGCCATGAACTGTCAGAAAGTGCATTCTTTTGCTGAAAAAGTACTTGGTATTGGCGAGTTGAACAGGATGTGAATATTAAGAACAACCCTAAAATAAAATAACTATAAATTAAATGGCGCATATTTACAAGCTGCAGGCTTAATTTTTAAATATGTAATAGCATCAAAATTACATAAATTTGTTGCTATAAACAGTGTATACTTTTCCACGTGCCCGATTTCAAAATTTCTTTAATTACAGTAGCTTACAATGCCGAAAACACTATTAAAAGCTGTATTGAGTCGGTTATAGCGCAGAAATTTAATGGAGTTCAATATATCGTTATTGACGGAGGATCGACGGATAAAACTATCAACATTGTTAATAATTATAAACATTTTATAAGTCACGTTATTTCTGAACCTGATAAGGGCATTTATGATGCCATGAACAAAGGCATTAAACTGGCTACAGGCGATGTGGTTGGAATGCTGAATGCGGATGATTTTTTTGCCGATGATACAGTTTTAAACAATATAGCCGATGCGTTTAAAAAAAACAATGTTGATATCGTATATGCTGACCTGGATTATATAAACACCTCCGGGAAGGTTATACGCAAATGGCGATCGGGCCAATACACCACCAAAAGCCTCAACTTTGGATGGATGCCACCACACCCAACTTTCTATTGTAAACGAAATTTATTTGAAAAATTCGGCTTCTACAGCCTTAATTATGGTACCGCCGCCGATTATGAGTTAATGTTAAGATTCCTGTATACCAATAAGTTATCTTCATTTTATATTGAAAAAGTGATAATTAAAATGAAAATTGGCGGAAAGAGTAACAAAAATTTCAACAGCCGCGTAAAAGGATTATTGTTTGATTTAAAAGCAATGCGGACTAACGGAATTTCAATTCCAATTATTACAATAATTGTTAAACCGTTACGAAAGCTGATGCAATACTTTTAATCAAAGGATGTAAATGTTAATATGTTAATAATAACTGACAATGTAAGCTAACAATTGTTATTTACTTGCAGCATTAAATTAACTATTGTATAACTAGCGTAACGGGATGATGATGGAATTTCTACATAATTACACTTTTCTATACTACATTTTTATCGTTGCTGTTTCGTTACTGATAACAACATTTGCCATCCCATCAATTCTGCACGTAGCCCGTTTCCGCCACTTATATGACGATCTTGGCCATTTCAGGAAGGAACATGATCACGGCATTCCCCGGCTTGGCGGTGTTGCCATTTTTGTTGGCTTCACAATTACTTCCCTTTTATTCTGTATGACCAATAAGGCTTTGCCGATAAACTATCTGCTTACCGCTTGTATAATATTGTTCGCCATGGGTATTAAGGATGACCTTTCTGGGGTAAACTCAAATACCAAACTTATTATCCAGTTTGTAGTGTGCGCCATACTTGTATTGCTGGGCAATATTCGTTTAACTGGTTTATATGGCGTGTTCGGAATTTATGAATTGCCTTATATAGTAAGCGTTGGCTTATCAATTTTAATAATCTTACTGGTTGTTAATGCGTTTAATTTAATTGACGGCATTGACGGCCTGGCCGCAACTACAGGCATTATTGCCAATGGTGCCTTTGCTATATTATTTATATATATTAAGCAATATGAACTGGCTGCAGTTTCAATGGCCATGGCCGGAGCTATTCTGGGCTTTTTACGGTTCAATATTACACCCGCAAAAATATTTATGGGCGATACCGGATCCTTATTGATCGGGCTGATAACTGCAGTAATGGCTTTGAAGTTTATGGAGGTAAATATGATTACCGCCACCAAGCTGCCTGAGCTATACAGCGCTCCCGCATTAACCGTAGCCATACTGATAGGCCCGGTATTCGATACCATACGCGTGTTTGTTATCCGGATACTGCAAGGTAACTCTCCTTTTGCAGCCGACCGTAACCACATTCATCACCGCATGCTGAAGCTTGGTTTTAATCACTTGCAAACTACTCTTATTTTAACCGTTGCTAATATCTCATCAATTATAATGGTATTGCTGCTTAAGTCTTATGGCAATTCAATTCTTATAGTATTAATCGTGTTGATCTCACTGGTATCTAATTGGATCATTACTTTCTTCCTTCGTTCAAAAGAACGCGAAAGTCTTGCATTGCGCAACCTGTTCGTTTAATTAAGCATTTTCAACGTCCATATAAACCTGACTTTTAGTTAACAGGTCAGTTCCGTCGCTTCCTTTTATTTTAGTTAATTTTGTCGCCTTAGTATTAATATTATGAGGATTGCTATAAACGGGTTTGGGCGGATAGGACGGATTTTTTTGAGGAATATCCTGGAAAGACAAGAGATTTCGGTTGTAGCGATAAATGACCTTACAGATACTAAAACTCTTGCACATCTTTTTAAATACGATTCAGTTCACCGCGGCTTTAACGGCTCGGTTGATTTTGATGAAAATCATTTAATAATAAACGGAAGGGCAATAAGAGTACTTTCGGAATCCAATCCCGAAAGGCTGCCCTGGAAGGATTTGCAAATAGACCTTGTTGTCGAATCAACAGGTAAATTCACGTCCAGACAAGGGGCGGAAAAGCACCTGCAGGCAGGGGCGGGGCAGGTAATCATATCCGCGCCCGGGACCGATAAAAGCATTCCCACCGTTGTGCTGGGCGTAAATGACGAAACTATCAATCTGAAATCTCCTATACTATCAAACGCATCGTGTACAACCAACAATGTGGCTGCCATGGTTAAGATACTGGATGATAACTGGGGCATTATTGACGGATACATTACTACGGTGCATTCCATGACAGGTGATCAAAACCTGCACGATGCTCCGCATAAGGATCTGCGCAGGGCAAGGGCAGCATCGGGTTCAATTATTCCGACAACTACCGGAGCCGCTAAGGCGATCACGGCCATATTCCCGCATTTAGAGGGCCGCCTGGGCGGCGCCGGAATAAGGGTGCCTGTTTTAAACGGATCATTAACTGATTTTACCTGTAGCCTAAAAAAACAACCCACAGTAGAGGGGATAAACCTGGCATTTAAACAGGCAGCGGATGGGCCTATGAAAAATGTTTTGGAATATACTGAGGATGCTATAGTGTCGACCGATATATTGGGCAACCCGCACAGCTGTATTTTTGATGCCCAGCTTACCTCAATAGTGGGCGGGCTTGTTAAAGTAGTTGGCTGGTACGATAATGAAATGGGCTACTCCAGTCGCCTGGCCGATTTGGTGGAAAAGATTAGTTTATTGTGAAATAGTTAATTGGGTTGATTGAGTTAGATTATGTTGATTAAGTTGGGTAATTGAAAAGTAACATTATACCCTGCCGGCTTCAACAATTAAAACCTATTCAACTCAATCAATCAACTAACTTAATTCAATCAACTTTACTTCACGTACTTCAAATAAGCTACAGCACTGGTTACCGGGTAATTTTTTTGATTGTAATAAGTATAAGATGAAAAGGTTAACAGATCATCAGTTTTACCAAGTATAAGATTTTGCTGATCCACAGCTAACTGGTTTGAGCCATAAGCCTTTGAAAATGTAACTAAACGCTGTAAATGAACCTTAACAACCTTAACTCCTTTTATGGTGGTATCTGAAATTGTTTTGGTTTTAATGTTGTTTAAATTATCCTCCATATAATTATGTACGGTTTGTCCATCCTCGTTTAGGGTCGTAAAATCAAATGCGCCGAGCCGGGTAGATTTAATATCTTCCTTTAGATGTATGGCGGAAGTTTTTTGATAACCATCAGCAAGCAAAAAGAGGTTTACGTCTTCGTTAAATGCCAGGGTAAGGGTATTACCCGAAACTGTAGTTTTAACTTTTTGAGGATATATGATAAACGCTACCATGTGGATAGTATCGTCCTTGGTTAACTTTTTGGTAGTATCGGGGATTGTTGTTACTGGTGGTGTTTTAGTTGTATCGGTAGGAGTTGGTGTAATATCATTTTTCTTGCTGCAGCTCCAAAGCATGATAGAAACCAGGATCAAAGAAAATATTGTTCTCATAAAATAACCAATAGGTAATAAGTGATTATACCTAATGCAATAGTTGTGCAGTTTTTGTGGATTTAGGTTGATAGTATCAATATACTACGGGGAAAATTTATAAATGGGTATAATATTGTAATACCCCGGCTATTCAAAGGCCGGGATAATTGATAAGTTTGGGGAAAAATCTACTCATTTCGCCACTGTGTTCATTATTTAATAAATGATTAAATTTATTTCCCTTTACGATCTGCTGTCTATCCGTAACGAAGTTTTGCGCGCAGGGCAGTTAACTCCCGAAGAATGTATTTTTCCGTCAGATAATTCACAAGGTGTTTTTCACCTGGGTTATTACGTTGAGGAGGAGCTTGCCTGCATAGGATCGTTCCACCCACAAAGCTATGACGGCTTTGAGGGAACAGGTTACCAGTTACGCGGAATGGCTACCATTGAAAAGTATCGGGGTAAAGGTTTGGGCAATCAACTATTAAATTTTGCCATAGTTTATCTTCGGGGGCAAAAAGCAAATTACCTGTGGTGTAACGCCAGGAAAACTGCTTCGCAATTTTATTTAAATACGGGTTTCGAGATTGTATCTGCCGAATTTGAGGTGCCCGGTATAGGTCCTCATTATGTTATGTGTGTTAAGATTCGGTGATTTTTTTATTAATTGAAACACCTTTTTAACTTTTACGTTCGGATTTTAGAATTAAATGCTGAATTTGGCGGCTCGAAAATCGCTTGCATTAACCATTTTGCATCAAACATTATGAAAACAATAGATCAAATTAAATTTTCAGGAAAAAAGGCACTCGTTAGGGTCGACTTTAATGTACCTCTTGATAAGGACTATAACATTACGGACGACAACCGCATGACGGCTGCTTTGCCAACCATCAATAAGATTCTAAAAGACGGGGGCGCTGTTATCCTGATGTCGCACCTGGGCAGGCCAAAAGGCGGCCCCGAAGAACAATTCTCTTTAAAACATATTGTTCCGCATTTGTCTGATCTGCTTGGCCAGCAAGTTCAGTTTGCAGGTGATTGCATTGGTTCCGAAGCGGTTGATAAAGCTAAAGCTTTAGGAAACGGCGAGGTATTGCTGTTAGAGAACCTGCGTTTTTATAAAGAAGAAGAAAAAGGCGACAAAGATTTTGCTGAAAAGCTCTCAAAGCTGGGTGATATATATGTTAACGATGCTTTTGGTACAGCACACCGTGCACATGCTTCAACAGCCGTGATAGCTCAATTTTTCCCGAACGCAAAATATTTTGGCTACTTGATGGCCGGTGAGTTAGCCAATGCAGAAAAGATATTGAATGGAGCAGCTAAACCATTTACCGCTATCATGGGTGGTTCAAAGGTGTCTGACAAGATAGAACTGATAGAAAAACTGTTGGATAAGGTGGATAACCTAATAATAGGTGGGGGCATGGCCTATACTTTTGCCAAGGCAGACGGAGGAACCATTGGTACGTCACTTGTTGAAGCCGACAAACTTGACCTTGCGCTTAGCCTGGTAAAAAAAGCGAAGGAGAAAGGCGTTAACCTGCTATTGCCTGTTGACAATGTAATTGCGGACGCGTTTTCAAACGATGCGAAAACAGACGTTGCAAAAACAGGGAAGATCCCTGATAACTGGATGGGATTAGACATCGGTCCTGAAACTATTAAATTATTCAGCAAGGCGGTTGAAGAATCAAAAACCATACTTTGGAATGGCCCAATGGGCGTTTTTGAGATGGAGAAGTTTTTAGTAGGGACCAAGGCAATTGCCGATGCTGTGGCGAAAGCGACTGACAATGGTGCATTCTCGCTGATTGGGGGTGGTGATTCAGCTGCGGCAGTAGCAAAGTTTGGGATGACCGACGATGTGAGTTATGTATCAACTGGCGGTGGCGCATTATTGGAATATATGGAGGGTAAGGAATTACCGGGCGTTAAGGCGATAAATGAGTAATTACAATTTTCGTAACGATTTTATGCAGACAACCCAAACGGGTTGTCTTTTTTATTTTATTGCTTACTTTTAAGGACTAATATTTTTAGATGAAGAAAATAATACTTTCAACTTTTAGTTTCCTGCTTTTAATTTCAATCGCGATAACTTCGTGTGCACAGCCCGGCGCTTCGGGCCCGGATGCTGCCTATGTAAAGGATAACTACACCAAATACGAGTTCCAGATCCCGATGCGTGACGGCAAAAAGCTGTTCACCTCGGTTTATGTCCCCAAGGATTCAACAAAAAAATATCCGTTCATGATGGACCGTACCTGCTACAGTGTTGCGCCTTACGGACCGGATAAATATAAGGGTAGCCTTGGCCCTTCATCCGCATTTTTGCACGACGGTTATATTTTTGTTTACCAGGATGTGCGCGGTCGCTGGATGAGCGAGGGCATTTACGAGGAAATGACCCCTGAAAAGGAAGTCCATAAAACCAATAACGATGTTGACGAAGGTACCGATACTTATGATACGATCGACTGGTTGCTTAAAAACGTAAAGAACAACAATGGCAAGGTAGGCGTATGGGGAATTTCGTATCCCGGCTTTTATACGACAACCGCCTTATTGAGCCGTCACCCTGCATTGGTTGCTGCTTCACCGCAGGCTCCGATTGCAGATCTATGGCGCGATGACGGCTGGCATAACGGCGCATTCTTTTTAGTTGCCAACTTTGGGTTCTATCCTGGTTTTACCAACAGGCAGGACGATAAACCAACCCAGCGCAGGGGTGGGAGGTTCAATCCCGGCACTAATGATGGCTACGACTTCTTCCTGAAGATGGGTCCGATGAAAAACACAAATGATAAATATTATAAAGACACTATCCGTTTGTGGAACGAAATGATGGATCACCCCAATTACGACCAGCACTGGAAGGATCGCAATGTTTTAACTCATTTGCATGATATTAAAACAGCGGTACTGGTTACAGGTGGCTGGTACGATGCCGAGGATTTGTATGGCGCAATAAACACATACAAAACACTTGTAAAGGAAAATCCCAAAACACCGGTTTACTTTACCATGGGCCCATGGGTGCATGGCGGATGGGCGCGTGGTGCAGGTGACCATTTAGGTGATATCGACTTTGGCGGCCCAACCGGCCCGTATTACAGGGATGATATCGAGTTTAAGTTCTTCAGCCATTATCTTAAAGGGACTGATTTGAATATCGCACCGGTCAATACTTTCGAAACAGGTGTAAATAAATGGAAGGCATATAAAACCTGGCCGCCTAAAGAGGCTGAAGACAAGCAGTTATATTTATTGCCGGGCGGTAAATTGTCATTCGCCGCACCTACCGGAGGGAAAGATACATATGATGAATATGTGTCTGACCCGAATAACCCGGTTCCGTTCCTCGATCACAAAAGCATGGACATGGACCGCGAATACATGACAGCTGACCAACGATTCCTAGCTGATCGTAAGGATGTGATCAGTTATACCAGTGATGTACTCACCGACGATGTAACCATCGCCGGAAATATCTGGGCAAACCTTAAAGTATCAACCACAGGCACCGATGCCGATTTTATAGTTAAGGTGCTTGACGTTCACCCCGATACCGCATCAAACAATAAGTTTACCGGTAAGAATGTAAAGATGGGCGGTTACCAGCAAATGGTGCGCAGCGAGCCCATGCGCGGCAAATACCGCAATTCTATTGAAAAACCGGAGCCATTTACGCCCGGAAAAGTAACCCCGGTAAACTGGGAACTACAGGACGTGCTGCATACATTTAAGAAGGGGCACAAAATAATGGTTCAGGTACAAAGCACCTGGTTCCCGCTGGTTGACCGTAACCCGCAAACCTTTGTTGATATTATGAAATGCGATAGCACTGTTTTTAAGAAAGCTACCCAAAGGATCTATACTTCGAAGGAGCACCCGAGCTTTTTAAAGGTACGGGTTGTGCAATAGCATATCGATATGGATTGACAGATGAAAAGATTTTTAGTGTTCTTATTTATCGTGGGTTATACTGCCGCTCATGGCCAAACAAAGGTGAGCGGCAATACTATTTATCAATCAGTAAGTTTAGTGAAGGATGATTCTACATTTTTGGCGCTGAAAGACACCGCCCAGGCTCATTTGCATATATTTATTGACAGCTTAAACAAGCATGGTAAGGATGTGGAACATTATCGATTCACTATAAAGTCGGACTTTATTGAAGGCGATGAACACGAGCATATGTGGTCACTTATTTTTTCTTACAGTAATAATAATTTCAATGGAGTATTTATTGACTCTGCATTTACTATAAAAAACATTAAAACCGGCGATAAGGTTTCCGTCAATTGTAAAAGTATTGAAGATTGGTCAATTGATAATTTGGTAACAGGAGCACACACGGGCTATTATTCCGAAATGTATATCAAGAGCAAAGAGCGTAATTAAATAGATATTGGTGCGGTGGAACAAATATTATATCAAATAATACTTTCAATAAAAATATATACTTTTAGCTAAAATCCTGAAAATCAGATTATGGCAAAAGTATACTCGGGGCGCGTGCTATTCGCAGTAGCATTTATACTTCTTTTTTTTGCTACTCCGGCTGCTAAGGCGCAACAACAGCCGCATCGTGACACAGTTTCCAGCGGGATTTACGTCACCAGTATTCATGACATCAACTTTAAAGACAAGGAGTATAATATAACCCTTTGGCTTTGGCTGAAATATAAAAATAAGAAGTTCGATTTTTTGCATAACCTGGAGGTGCCACAGGCCAAAACCGTTACCACATCCTTTTCTACCATCGATTCAAGTAAAAACAGGATTTACCTGCTGATGAAACTGCAATGTGTAATGAAAGATTCGTGGGCAATTGATAATTTTCCGTTCGACCGTCAGTACCTGCGTTTCTCAATCGAAAATTCACAGTTCGATTCAAAATCGCTTCTGTTTGTTGCTGATACCCTGGGCAAACACTTTGATTCACGTTTTACATTGAGAGGATGGCGAATTGACAGCTTGAATATAACTACGGGAGTAAAAGTTTATGAAACAGCATTCGGCGACGACAGTATTAAAAAGCCACACAGCGAATACAGTAATTTTAAAATGAAGGTTTTGATTGACAGGGATGCCATGGGCCTGTTTTGGAAAATGTTTCTGGGGATGTATGTTGCCTTCCTGATCGCCTATATGTGTTTTTACATTCATGCCGACAGCATCGACTCCCGGTTTGGCTTAAGCGTAGGAGCTCTGTTTGCCGTCATTGGTAATAAGTATATCATCGATTCTTCCTTACCTGAATCTACAACCTTTACACTGGTGGATACCTTGCACGGTATAACCCTCATGTTTATATTGATCATCATCATCTGCACGGCTTGGTCGTTAAAGTTGTTTAAACAGGAAAAAATAGATAAGGCGAAGAAGTTTGACTTTGTAAGTGCACAGATTTTGCTGGCCTGTTACTTGCTGTTAAACGGCTTCTTTATTTTTGAAGCTACGAAGCTATAGGGCCTATAACCCGATAGCTTCAATTATAAGCTATTTTGCCAAATAGTATTTCTCCCAAAAATCTTCTGATTTAAAAAGAGCGGCGTGTTCTGCTGAATCAGAACTGCCCGGGTTACCGCCTCGGTTGCCTCTTCCTCCTCCACCACCACGGCCGCCGCCGCCACCTCTTCCGCCGCGACCACTTTCCTGGCCTTCGCTTCCGGGGGCAGTTGGCCTGATTATGCCATTTATTTTGAAGTTAAATGCCCATTCGTTTTTTGCCGCGTCGCCACTGGCATGGAATAAAGCCATTGGGATTGCCGCTTCACAAACCAGGTAACCTTTATCATCATAATCGATTGCGGTTTTAATGCCATATGTATTACTTGTTGTGATCATATCACCTTCAATGTCGCTAAAACCTTCGACCTTAATCCCGCGAAGCACTGTTAATACGGCTTGCATTAGCGCTTCATGGCTTTGTTTTGGGTCGTCGCCATTATCGCCCTGGATATTAAGTGGAGTGCCGCCGCCTTGTGTATTCAAAGGAAAGGTAATGCTGAAGCTTTCCTTCTTTTTTCCTTTGGTGTTTATGCTCAGCGTAATTCCCGCCCGCAGAATCCTGGTTTGTTCACTACGGTCGATAACGCGCACTGCCATATACAAGGTGTCCTTGGTGTTGGCAAGGGCATAATTAATAGCTTTTTCTTTATTATAATAGCGCAGGCTGTCGCCCCATTCTTTTATTGAGCCATCAACGCTAATATTAGGTGGTGGAGCTTGCAGGGTTTGGATGGCTGCTGTTTGTGCGCTGCATAATGTTAAAGCGCTCATTTGAATAGTAATGATGAGGGCAACGTAGGGGAAGTATGCTTTCATAAAGTAAAATTGGGGTTTAAACCGCTTTAAAACATAAATGTAGCCGCTTTATTATAGTTTTTGAGTAATTTTGTAGTTACGTATGCCAACTGAAGTACAGGAAGAAACCCTCACCCTTGAGGAGATATTAGCGGGGCTAAAAGAAATGCACCGCCTTATTTTGTGGAACGATGATCATAACACCTTCGATCATGTGATCTTTTGCATGATGAAGTACCTCGATTATTCAGAATCGCAAGCCGAGAAAATCGCATGGAAGGTTCATAACGAAGGAAAGTGTGCGGTGCTAGAAGGCTCATTCACCGAAGTTGAGGTTTATCGCAAGATTCTTCAACAGGAGGGCCTAACAGTTAGTGTGGAGTAAGGAAAATTAATTCATCCTTTATGGTCGGGAAAGCGTTCGTCTTTGAATCTTTCATTTCTATAAATTCCCCTAAAATAAAAAAGCGCCTTTAAGATTTTAAAGACGCTTTGGAATTCTCAAATTCAGGTGTTTATACTGCATAATTCCAGCCATGCGTATCAGTGGCGCGGCCGTATTTAATATTATCAAGTTCCTTCAATACTTTTTGTGAAAACTCGCGTGTTTTTGGATCGCTTAAAAAATACTCTTCACCATTATGGCTTATTGAGCCAACCGGTGCAATGGTAGCGGCAGTACCGGCGCCGAATGCATCCTGTAATTTGCCATTTTTAGCGCCTTCTACAAGTTCAGCCACTGAAACGCGGCGTTCCTCAACAGGCATTCCCCATTCGCGGGCCATGGTAAGTACGGTATCGCGGGTAACACCATCCAAAATAGTATCACGGGTTGATGGAGTTAACAGAACACCATCCAGCACAAACATTACATTGGCGGCTCCCATTTCTTCTACATACTCGTGGTTTTTAGCATCCGTCCATATCAATTGGTCAAAGCCTTCCTCGGTTGCTTTTTTGGCAGGATACATGGCGCCACCATAGTTGCCTGATGATTTCGCATAACCCATACCGCCTTCGGCCGAACGGGTGTAATATGTTTCTATTTTAACCCGTAACGTCTTTGAAAAATATGGACCTACCGGGCAAAGTAATACCATGTATTTATAAGTGGTTGACGGTGCTACTCCCAAAAACGGATCGGTAGCAAACATAAACGGCCTTATATAAAGTGCGTGGTTAGCTTTTGCAGGTACCCAATCGCGGTCAACGTCAACAACTGCGGCGATACTTTGGATAAAGATTTCCTCGGGCAGGGTCGGCATGCACAAACGTTCTGCCGATTTGTTAAAGCGGATGGCGTTTTTATTGGGGCGAAATACAGTTACTTCGCCATTTTCATGTTTGTAGGCTTTTATCCCCTCAAAAAATGACTGGCCATAATGCAGCGACGAAATTGCCGGGCTCAGACTAATCTCACCATAAGGGACCACTTCGAAATTCTTCCATTCACCGTCGGCATAATCGGCCACAAACATGTGGTCAGAAAATGTTTTACCGAATGGTAAGTTGTTAAAATCTGTCTCCTGTAAACGGGAGTGTTTGGTTTTGGTGATCTTGATGTCCAGCATCTCTGTCATGGCCTTTGTGTATTTAGTGTCGAAAATGGCAAGGTAAGAAATTTTTAGGAAAGTCCATAACACTAAGCCGATAGGCCATAGTGTTTACTTTTTTATTACAATAGTATCGTGGTCGTTAAATATCTTTTAATACCTTCTCCACCCAGGCCCTCCCCCAATTCTCCAATTCCTGTTCATTCCATAAGCCGGGGTAAAAAATGCGCTTCTGAAAACGCGGAGGCAAATACTTTTGCCAGTTTGTACCGCCGGTTGCTTTAATTTCCTCAGGCTCGCGGTTTAAATAACGTACGGCAGATTTATAGTGTACCAGCGGCCAGTTTACATTTACATTGGTATCCAGTTGTTTTAATTCAGTTTCAAGTTCGGCAGTTGATTCACCTTTACTTTTAAGCTGATTATAAAGCGCATAAAAGTTATTGCTTGCAGCTGCCTTGCCGAGATCGATGAATGTTTTGGCGTATTTTTTTTCGAACTGTTTTAGGGTTAAGGTTTTTTTACCCGTTGACAGTTCAGTTGCCCCAAATTTCCAATAGATGTATTCAAATTGGTCCTCAATGGTTTTATTCCTTAATTCATCCCGCTTGTCCTTAGCAACCAAATTGATAAAATCAGTAGCATAGATCTCTATCATCCGGTATTGACCCGACTGGAAACCACTAGCCGGTAATAACGACATCCTGAACTTTAAAAACTGCTCCTTTTCCATCCCATCGATCATAATATCGAACGATTGGGTAAGCGCTTCAAAATAATTGTTGATGCGTTTTAAACGCGCAGTAAAAAATATGGGTGTTAATGGCTTTGCAGCCGTTATCTGTTCGCACTCGTGCAACACCAGTTTGAAATACAGCTCGGTAATCTGGTGGTACATGATGAAGATCTGCTCATCCGGGAATGGCGTCTTCGGGCTTTGCAGACTTAACAACGTATCCAAATGGATATAATCCCAATAGGTTAAAAAATCAGCATACAGCAAACCATCCAGGTATGATGTCATATCCTGGCCCATGGCCTCATATTTTTCCTGTAGCTGCGCCAGGCGCTCTTCAATTTCGGGTGAGAAATGCATGGGATAAAGGTAAAAAGAAAAGCATTAAATAGGGAGTTGGATGCAGCGGGTATACCGGTATTATATATAGCAGGAAACAAAACATATTGCTGCGAATTTGTTATTACATTTATAGCCAATCCTTTCAATTATGAAGATCAGCAAGATACTTATAGGAATAGACGACAGCAAACATGCCGAACATGCCGCAGCCTACGGTTTTGATATAGCGCGTAAATTTAGTGCCGCGGTTGGTTTGGTAAATATTGTTGAGCCACTAATAATGCCCGAAACGTCAGCCGGTGTCGATCCGCTAATGGGATCGGGTATGATAAGTTCCGGAATTGAGGATCTGGAAATTATCGACATTCAAAAAAATCAATCGGAAAATATAATTGAACATACCATAAAACAACTTGCAGGAGATCTGCAGGTGACTCATTTAACAGGATATGGCTCAACCGCCGATGGTATTATCGAATGCGGTAAAGAATTTGGCGCCGATCTGATAGTTATCGGGACGCATTCACGCAGCGGATTCGATCGCCTGTTAATGGGTAGTGTTGCTGAGCACGTTGTTCGTCACTCAGAGGTGCCGGTATTAGTGGTGCCGCTTAGGGAGTCCGAAAGTTAGTAAAGTCCGAAAGTCCGAAAGTGTTTTTTGGGAACAATAAATTATCGTCAAACCGAAATCAATCTTTCGGACTTTCCGTCTTCCCGACATTCGGACTAATAAAGCAGCCTGAATTTAATCGTTTGTTCTATAGCCTTTAGTTCATTCAATACCTCGGTGTCATAACCGGTATTAACGTCGGTGATAACATAGCCTATCTGCGCGTTGGTCACCAAAAACTCACCTACTATATTAATGTTATGACGGGCAAATACGTCGTTTATTTTAGCAAGGATTCCCGGTACATTCTTGTGAATGTGAATTAAACGGTGCGCATTATTAATGCGTGGTGGTTGCAGATCGGGGAAATTGCAGCTGGTGTGCGTCTTTCCCTCGTTCATAAACGCCATTACACGTTTAGGGATAAAATCATCGTTACGCGGGTTGTGCTTAGGATCATCAAAAATAATGATGCCATTCTCGCATGCTGCTTCAGCAAGTTTACGGCTGCTGATCTTGCCAAAAACACCAATTACCTTTAAGCGGCCGGCACTTTGTACCTGCTCAGGAGTTGGCTGGTGCGATTCATCACAAAATAAAATGCCTGCTTCTTCCAGGTATTTATCGGTTATCGTTTCCTGCTGACGGATATTATAGCCTTCTTTTTTCATTTGTGCCAGCGCATCTTCATCCACATCGCCCACAACTAAACATTTAATGCGGTTTTTTGGATAAGAGATTGCCCGGGGCAGTTTATTAATGAATAAAAATTCGTCAAAGCTAGGCGTAATGTGATCTGCTTTTTCGGCCACTGATTTACGCTCGATGTTTTCTGTAAACGCAAAGAACTTTTTGATCATTCCTGATTCCTTCAGCTGAAAATCGGAATAGCCATCGCCTATACCAAATATATCGCCCGGTAAATTCAATTCCTTTAACAGCTTCACCTTGCCGCCTTCCTGGCTCAAAGGGTTTTCGCGGTCGTAGCCTGTTATATTACCATCTTCGTCGAACACAAAAGTGTTTGCGTAGATATTTTCCTTTTTAATATGATATTCGGTTACTACCGGCGTGATGAACTCCTTAAACCCGCCGGAGACGATCAGTACCTCATCGGCATGGTTTTTAAAAAATATGGTATTACGACTGAACGAGGTAGAGACCTTTTTCTTTAAATGGGTAACCAATTGCTTTAAATGTTCGCGGTTTGCCTGTAAAAGCTTAACGCGGTTCTCCAAACTTTGAGTAAAGGAGAGCCGGCCTTCCATGCTGGCATTCGTAAGGTCTTCTATCTGTTTGTAAATATTTTCGCGGTCTGGATGATGTTTTAACGAGATGCGGGCGAGTTCGTCTAAAGCTTCAACTTGTGTAAACGTGCTGTCGAAGTCTATAATAAAGTATTGGTCCATTTTCTGATTTGCTAATCCCGATAGCTATCGGGAGCGGATGTGCAAATGTGCGAATTATTAGAATGATTTTTTAAAGATGTTTATAATGTTGATAGGATGAGTAGTATAAATGTGGAAAAAGGAAAATCCGGCAACCATATTTGGCTGTAAAAAGAAGAAGGCGGGTCACCTTAGATATAGTAAACTGGGAGAAACGGTTGAGTGATTGTCAATTCTTATTATATTTATGGCAACCAAAATAATCACACCCAAATGGAACCTCAAGTTTTTTATACGCCCAACGCGCCCCGCCCTAATGCATTTGTGCCACAGGCGGTAATTGCAGGCAACCTTATTTTTGTATCAGGAACAACGGGCGCCGATTTAAGTACAGGTAAACTGATAGAGGGGGGCTACGAAGCACAGGTTGAACAAGCGTTTAAAAATGTGAAAACTATTTTGGAAGATGCAGGCAGCTCAATGGATAAGGTGGTAAAAATTACCGTATTTATGGTATCGGGATCCGATCCTGATTTTTCTATTATAAATAAGGTATACGCCTGCTTCTTTCCGAATGTAACACCAGCCCGAAGTGCGCCGCAGGTTATGCCATTCCCCGGTGGAATTTTGTTTTCGGTAGAATGTATTGCTGTGATTTAACAAAATGCCTCCGCGCAAATCGAGTTTGCCCTTTAGGGAGTCGGCGGCATCGCTAAAATCCTCAATTCCTTCGGGAAATAATTATTGATCCTGTTCGGCAGCAGCTTTGCCCATCCCAGCGCATGCCCTTCAAAGTTCATCAGGCTCCAGCCTTTATCCGTTGTGTTAATGTCGATGTTGTCACGGCGCAGGAATTGGATAGCCTGGTTAAGATTTAGCTCGGTTTGTAAAACCTGACCCTTATTAATATATATACTCAACGCCAGCTCATGATCCGGGATCAGGTCGTTACCCATCAGCTTGCCAATGCGCACGCCCGACTTCTTTATATATAGGTGTCGTTGTAAGGTGTCCAAACTATCTTTATGCTCACGGCTTATCGCCAGCCAGTCGTCATTTACTTTATTGTAATAAAAGGTATCTGGTTCGTTGATGTATTTTTTTACGAGTTCAATTTCCAGCAGGGCTAATTTCTGATGCCCTTTTGATCTGAAGATTGGTAACTCCTCTGCTTCCTCCTTCTTTTTAAGGCAGGCAGCAAAGAAACCTTCGCCCTTAACCTTGCCAGGGTAAAAACGATAACCCCAGGCCTTATGCTCCGGCGATTGCGTTTCAACAATTCCCCACTCTTTATATATGGGTATGCGGATGCTTTCCATGTTGTATTCCCGGCACAGCCAATCCACAATTTCCTCGTTCTCCTGGTGCGAATAAGAGCATGTACTATATATAAGGTGTCCATCCTCTTTTAATGCGGGGTAAACATCGGCCAGAATGCGCTCCTGCCGCTGGTGGCACAAGCTTACATTGGCCTCGCTCCATTCATCCCTTGCCGCCGGATCCTTCCTGAACATTCCCGAGCCTGAACATGGCGCATCCACCAAAATGGTATCGAAGAAACCTGTGAGGCGGGTAAAGTCGCGCGGGTCATTATTGCTTACTATGGTATTGGCCGTACCCCAGCGGTTAAGGTTATCGCATAAAACGGGCACGCGTGTTTTAATTATTTCGTTGGATACTAAAAGATCGGTGCTGTTAATAGCTGAATTGATGAGCGTGCTTTTGCCGCCGGGAGCAGCGCAAAGGTCGAGCACCTTCACAGGCTCGTCACTATCCGGCCTTATATTTTTAAGAATTTGATCGATAAACATAGAGGATGCCTCCTGTACATAATAGCACCCTGCATGAAAAAGCGGATCGAATGTAAAGGACGGGCGCGCGTTTAAATAGGATCCTTCGGGGCACCATGGCACTTTTTCGCCCGTTTTTAATGCTGATTTTTTAAAAGGATTTAGGCGGATGGAAGTAGGGGCCACAATATTTTCATGTGCTTCCACAAAGTTTTCGCGCTCAAAACCGGGTTCATTGCTTAATGAAGAAAGAAAATTTTCAGGAAAAATGTATTCACTCATATGTGTTTCAAAGATACGAATTAGGCAATTGCCATTATTATAGCATAGGCATTAAAGATTATTGCATAAAATTGGTGGTAGTTTACAAGCACTTACAACAATTGTTTTAACTAATGCAAAATTCTTTTTGCAGGTTTCCAAAATCTCTGTACATTTGTGACCGCTTTGGAAAAAGGCGTTGTTTTTTGAAGAGTTTGCGAAGATTAAAATAAAGTGAAAAACAAGTAAAATAATACTTGACAGATAACTAAAAAAATCACATCTTTGCAGCCCGTTACGGAGGAAGAGAAAAGGGATAGGAAACGGGGAATAAGGCAGGCGAAAATAAAAAAAAATAAAGTTTGCAAGTTTAAAAAAGGTTCATACCTTTGCAGTCCCAAAACAAGGGGGCAAAAATAAAGAGAGAAAAGGAAGCGACTTCCGATTCATAAATTGAAAAGTTAAAC
>JALYIP010000029.1 GCA_030775685.1 Bacteroidota bacterium | reverse complement strand
TTCCCATTCCGAACAGAGAAGTTAAGCCCGCCAGAGCCGATGGTACTGCAGTAAAATGTGGGAGAGTAGGTCGGTGCCAAATCTTATCAAGACCCTTTCATCGTTAGATGAAGGGGTTTCTTGTGTTTACACCTTTTCGTATTTTCCTGGTACGAACTTTAAAAGCCAAACGGCAAATTACATTATACTTCTATCCAATAGTAGCGGCTATCCTCAGATAGTTCTATCAAAATCTCGTGGGCTATAGCTAATCCAGATTAGTCTTTTTGGCTGATCACCCGGGTACAAAATACCGTTAAAATACGTATTGGAATACGTAAAACTACGCTAGCGATCAACTGCAATATGTTATAAATTTATGCGGTATAATCAATTGATCTTTAATTATTTATACCGTAGCATTTATTCAACCTAATAACCGGGCAGCCGAAAACGGTGTACAGAGTAGGCCTTAATCCATCCTTTTAAAATCACAAGAAATGAAAGATCTCACCTTTTGGATCGTCTTTGTTGCGCTGAGTGCGCTCGTCTGGTTTTTTGATAAGAAGTACTATATGTTGCGGGACAACAGCACGGCATTGCCCCGGCCATTTAGCTTCTCACGTGTGCAACTGGCATGGTGGACTGTTATTATTATTACCTCCTTTGTCAGTATCATGATCTCTAGGGGCGCCAGCCCAACTTTTGATCCGTCCACGCTTTACCTTTTGGGCATCAGTTCAGCAACAACCGTTGGCGCAACGTTAATTGATATAAATGATCAAACCAATCCGAACCTTGCAGGCTTAAGCCAGGATACGCACAGCGATAATTTTTTCCTTGATATCCTGTCCGATAAAAATGGCATAAATGTGCATCGCTTTCAAACGGTGGCATTCAACCTCATCTTCGGCATCTGGTTTATCATTTATGTAAATAATCATATCGGTGATTCAAAGACGGCTATAGACGCTATCATACCGGTGGTGTCAGGTAATAACCTGATTTTACTTGGGGTGAGTTCCGGTTTATACGCGGCCTTAAAAACCACCGAAAATAAGCAGGCTACTGCCGATCCCAACCAGGCGGAAATTGTTCAGGATGAAGCAAAAACTTTAGGTTAAAATTAAAATATCATGGCACCTACACCTATATTCGTTAAGAGCCCCAATTATACTTCGGGCCGCAATAATTATAAACCAATAGCCATTGTGATTCATATAATGGAGGGTACGCTAAGCAGTACCGACAGTTGGTTCAAAAGTACAGTTTCGCAGGTATCCGCACATTATGGAGTTGGCATTAATGGCGATGTACATCAGTATGTGCATGAGGAGAATACTGCCTGGCATGCCGGGCGTGTAAATGCGCCAAGCTGGGCTTTAATAAAGCAGGCAGGTACGCCTGGTAAATATATTAATCCTAATTATTATACCGTCGGTATAGAGCATGAAGGGGACGAAAGCACAGTATGGTCTGACGCTACTTATAAATCCAGCAGCGATATGATCAGGGAGATAGCCACACGCTGGAGCATCCCTATTGACAGGGATCACATTGTAGGGCATCATGAGATCTACTCTATAAAGGCCTGCCCGGGCACCAAGGTTGATTTTAATAAACTTATCTCAATGGCGCTGGGTAACCAGGTTCCGGTAGTACCTGTAATTACTAAGATAGTGGGTTTTGGTAAGGCAACCACCAAGGCCAGCGTAAACATAAGGCATGCCCCCAATACTACGGTGCCTATTGTTTGTGCTGTACCACCGGCGGTTCAACTCGCTTTTGACGGTTTTACGAACAATGGCCTGGATGTTTCGGGAAACAGCAAGTGGTATTACACCAATGAGGGGAACTGGTTTTGGAGCGGCGGAGTAGATGTGGCAGTATAAAAAAGAACTAATTGAGCGCCTGGTAAATTTCGGCAAATAATAATCCGCTGCCACCGCCATAGTGCTGCACAATTATGATGTCCGGGTTTAATGCTCTAAAGGCAGCACAAAGCTTGTCTTCGCTTTCCTTTTCAATACCGCCACCTAACAATACCAATCGGAATGGCCGTGCGCTAAAAGCCAATATGGCTTCATCATCAGTGCCTGCACCGGTTGCATTCCATTCGGGGTTATTGTTTACTAACCGCACTACAGTTTGCAGTATTTCCGGATGCCTACCTATAGCTAAAATTTCTATCTTCATATACGTATTAGTTTAAGGGTAAAAGGTTAAAGGCGAAAGGTTGTGTTGGATAGGAACAGTGATTGTATTCCTGCCTTTTACCTTTCG
The DNA here is from genome assembly GCA_030775685.1 of Bacteroidota bacterium. Taxonomy (GTDB): domain Bacteria; phylum Bacteroidota; class Bacteroidia; order Sphingobacteriales; family Sphingobacteriaceae; genus Mucilaginibacter. The sequence goes on along the minus strand of JALYIP010000029.1, from coordinate 15,503 downwards.
CCTTTGTCCTTTTACCTCAAATTAGAATTCCATTGGTACTTCCATCAGTAAAAATTCAGCGTCTGTTTCTGCTGTGATTGTAAATTTATCAGTATCCCAAATGCCATAACCGTCGCGTGTATTTAAAAGCTGATCGTTAACCTTTACATCGCCGTTTAATACAAATACGTAAACGCCGTTACCTTTGACTTTTACATTATATTCAGTGCTTACACCTTTATCAAATTTACCCAAATGGAACCACGCGTTCTGGTGGATCCAAACACCTTCGTCATCTGCATTTGGCGACAGGATTTGCTGTAATTTATTGTGCCTGTCCTCAAGGTTTAATGTGATCTGGTCATAACGGGGCTCAACATTCTTTTTGTCGGGATAAACCCAGATCTGCAAAAATTTTACCCGTTGCTCCCGGTCCTTATTATACTCGCTGTGATAGATGCCGGTACCAGCACTCATCGCCTGGATATCGCCGTTCTTAATAACAGCCACGTTGTTCATACTGTCTTTGTGCTCCAAGTCGCCCTCAAGCGGAATGGAGATTATTTCCATATTATCATGCGGGTGCTTTCCAAAGCCCATGCCTGCATCAACGGTATCATCGTTCAATACCCTTAAAGCGCCAAAGTTCATCCTTTCAGGATTATAGTAGCTTGAAAAACTAAATGAATGATAACTGTTAAGCCAGCCATGGTTTGCATGTCCACGGGTTTCGGCTTTATGTAATACGGTGTGTGCCATTTTGATTGTTTCCTCTTTTTAATTGATACATCAAAGGTAAGGCAGGATTTGAGCGGGAAAGATGATGTAGATTAAGAAATGAATTAAGAGGGTTGATTGAGTTAGATTGTGTTGATTAGGTTGGATTAAGTTAAATCAACTTTTCCTTAACAATCCACTTCTCATCCTGCTAAAAAATTCAGGCGTTACTCCTACATAGGATGCAATTTGTTTTTGCGGCAAATGATCGATAAGTGTTGGATAACGCTTGCAAAAAATGCTGTATCGCTCTTCTGCAGTAAGGCTCATGTTGTCGACTATTCGCTGCTGATTAGCTACCAGCGAATTTTCGGTAAGGATGCGAAAGAATCGTTCAAATTTCGGCACCTCGTGGTACAACTTTTCCTGGTTTACTTTTGAAAGGATGATTGATTCCGTATCTTCCAATGCTTCAATATTCAAAATTCCTGGTTTTTGGGAGATTAGGCTATACATATCCGCTATCCACCATCCGGGAGGAGCAAAACTCAGCACATGTTCAATGCCATTTTTATCAACTGTAAACCCGCGCAGGCAGCCATCTGTTACAAATACTGAGTTTTTACAGATCTCACCATCGTTTAATATGAATTGTTTCCGCTTAATATGTCTGGGCTGAAGAAATGAAAGGAAGATGTCTTTTTCTTCATTATCCAAATGGATATATTTTGAAACGTTATTAAGCAAAAGATCAAATGGCATAAGATGTTTTAGAGGTAAGTTACGGTATTTAAGGATAACGCTTATCTGTTAGATCAGCTGTAGTAAAAATTAATATTACGCGGCTGCAATTTAACCATTTGGTAATACAATATTTAGAAATCTGCAACGCAGCCCTGCTAACTTTGTATTATAAATTTTAGCAATAACACTAAAAAATGCGATCAGCAATTTTAAGCGTAAAATTACTAAAAACAGGATTCTTTGTTTTATTGCTTACCGCCCCCTTTACCCTGCGTTCGCAAACGGTTCCCCTGCCAAACGCATTTGCCCATAACGACTATTTTCACGAGCGCCCGCTGCTTGACGCATTGGAAAATGGGTATACCAATATTGAAGCCGATATTTTTTTAGAGGATGACGACCTGATCGTGGCGCACGTTAATCCTTTTTTTGGGAGCCATAGAACGCTTGAGTCGCTTTACCTAAAACCATTGGCGGAGTTGATTAAAAGGAACAACGGGCAAGTTTATAAGGGATACAATGAACCGGTTATTTTAATGATCGATATTAAAACAGGGGCCGACAATACCTACCGGGCACTTAAAACGGTTCTGAAAAAATATAGCACCATATTTTCCAGCTTTAGCCATGGTTCAGTTATAAAAGGCGCAGTTACCGTAGTTTTATCCGGCCACAAGCCCTATAAGTTAATAAAAGCCGAAGATAGCCGGTTGGCATTTATAGACGAGGACCTGCAAAAAACCGCCCAGGATACCACCTCGACAAATGTATATAAATTGTCAAGTTGTAAGTATTCCAGGATGTTGAGTTGGGATGGACGAGGCAAAATGCCGGAGAATGAGAAAATAAGGTTGTGCACATATGTAAAAATGGCGCACAGGTTTGGTAAAAAAGTACGGCTTTGGTCGTCGCCCGAAAAAAGCAACGTTTGGGAACAACTATTAAATTGCGGCGTCGACCTGATCAACACAGACAAGCTGGTAACACTGAAGGATTTTTTGATAGCACGTTCCTCCGATCAAAATAATGCAGGCATCATGATCACCAACAACGTGAAGTAAGCGATCAGGTTTTTAGTGTTTTCTGCTCGTTTTGCAGCATGGTCAATGCCTTTGCTGCCCTTACCTTCCTTGTGTCTTCCTGTTTGGCAGATCCAACCCAGTCGCAGTAGCCTTGTTTATATGATTTGGAAAGCGCCTCGAAAAATGCCTTCGCTTTTGTGTCGTTTGCTAATAAAGCTTCCAGCTCCGCCGGAGTGCCTTCGATATGTTCGCCTTTTTTCAGCATGGAATTAGAATTGAGAATTGAGACGTGAGATATGAGAAATAAATTATTGATTTTTTATTTTCCAGGCACTAAATATAAGAATGAAATACTATCGTCGGAAAAATCTTTTTACAACTTATCTCAAATCTCACGTCTAATATCTCACATCTATAACAACAATGCCTTTAATTCCAGCTGCGCCGATGGTCCCCAGTTTTTCATTACTTGTTTAAGTGTAGTATAAAGTTCCTTGTTGCTCACAACCTTTCCTTTTTTCGGCGGCAGCAAATCTTTTGGTTCGATCGATTTTTCGGTAACCTTTGTGGCAAACCAGGTTACGTTTTCGTGTGGTAAAGCTACGCCAAGGATCATACCGGGTAGGCCGGTAAACGATTCCGGGCCTGCCGGCACCGTTATAGATTCCGTATAAAAGGCAACTACATAAATAGAATCCATTACCAGCGCATTTGCACGACGACAGGTAAAGCCTGCGATCTCCCGGGTTTCATCGGTAATTTTCCAGGTAATTTTGCGGGTGCTATCTTTTACCAGGAAGATCTCTTCATAAACCTTTTTCTGGGTTGCGCTGCTGCGTGTTTCCAAATCATTAAAAACCGTGTTTGGCTGGCCTGACATAGCATCGTCGGTAAAAAAGCCACCGGGGCCGTTGTCGTTTGGAACCGCGGCGTATAATGATTTATTATCACCAAAGGTTAATGTGCTTTTGACTTTTCTGAACTGTGGCTGCGTCTTTTTGTACGATTCCAGGATCGGCCCAAAAAAGGCCTCGTTATCCGGTGTGATCTCCTTTTGGATCATGGCATACATATTCACGGTTTTCTCAAACTCAATAACGCCCGATTTTGTGAAATGTTCGTTTTGAGCGAACAATAGGTTGCTGCTAAACAGCAACGCAACTATAATGGTTGTGATGGTAGTTTTCATATTTTATTTCTTTGCAGCGCCTCCCATGCTGTTAAAATCCCAGCTAATAGAGAACATAAAGTATCTTCTTATAGTAGTATAGGTGTTTTGGATAATATAGTTACCATTTGCGGTACGGTCGAACCCCTGGTTTTGGTTTAATAAGTCGTTAGCAGAAAACGTGAATTTTAAATTATCCTCCTTAAGGAATGTTTTTGCCAACGAAGCATTGATTAACGTGCGATGGTAATCGGTATCAAAAGTTTGAGTTTTCGCCCTAAACAGGTAGTTGCCATCTGAGCTTACCTGGAATTTCCCCGGAAGAAAAACCGTAAACTCGCCCCTGCCGCTAAAACCCCGGCCATTGTTGTTGATTTGGGGTGTTAAAGACGATCCGCTGACGGTATATGTAGGGCCCAAGTTAAAGTTGAAATCGTATTTTTTAGGCACATATTTAGACGCCCTTAGCCCAACGTTATAGGTGTATGACGTTGTATAATTTAGCTGCCCGTTTGAAATATTATAATTGGCGTTTCCGTTTACCCCTCCATTAATACCCACATACATGTCGGCTTTTGCTATCTTCCTGTTGATGGATCCATCAAAATAAAAATCAGATTGGCTTTTAGTCGAAAGGTTCACGTATTGAGTAATGCTTCGACCGCCTGCATTGATAGATTGGTTGGCTACGATTGGATTAGTGGTAAGCGAGTAGTTACCGTAAATAAATACCGACATCCCGCTTAATACTTTATAAGAGTTATAGTCGCCGCCGAAGTTGTGGGTGAACGATGGTTTAAGTAAAGGGTTACCAATTACAAAATTTACCTGGTTATCATTTACCACCACCGGTTGGATCTGCTCGATTGATGGTTGGGTTGGGCTTCCGTTATAGCTTAGGCTTAATCCCTTTTGCTGCGAAAACCTGTATTGAAATCTGGCCTGCGGGTTCCAGTTTACAAACTTCCTTTTAAGTTCAAGGCCGGTTATTTGATCGGTTTGATCGAAATTAACATCTGTTACTTTGGTTCCGAAGTTTACAGTTACCTTATTTTTTTTGAAGTTATAAAAGGCGCCGACCTGGTTTGATAACTGGTTTAGCTTAAAATTATTGCTATAAAGACTATCCAGTACATTATACACACCCGGACTTGATGCGTTATATGACCTCCTGTCCGAAGTTCCGTTATCCACACTCAGCCCGTAATTAAATATCATTGATGAAGCCTTCGAAAGCGGCTCCGTATAGGTAACATTGGTTTTTAATATGTTACTGTTAACGATACTCGTTTTATACTGGTCAACGCTTGCAATGCTGTCTTTTGGCTGAAAGAAGTGAGCGTCTGACTTTAAATAACCCTTCGTATCTGAATTGTTAATTGCCTCACTCACTAATACCGATATTGTACGTCCCTTCTTTTTAAACTTCTTAGTGTAAAAGGCGCTGGCATCAAATACATGCGTGTCATTATTATTATTGATGTTCGCGCTGTTGGTGTTGATCAAAGTATCATTCCTGAAGCTTTTTCCACCGTTGTTACTTTTGTTTTTAGAGTTCTTAAATGTTCCATCTACCATAATTTTTAAATTGGATGTTGTATCCAGTTTTACCTGGTAGGTTGCATCCAGTTTTTGACGGAAGATATACTTGTCGAAACTTTGATCGTTGTTGGTATTGATTGATCCTAACGGCGAAGGAGTTTGTGTTTGGGTATTGCTGGTGCCTTTAACTTCCAGTGATCCAATTTTATAGTTTGTATTGATCGATTCCTTATCGTTATTAAATTTAGCATCGTAATGCAATCCCCCCGTCCTGGCAAGGGGGATACCCTGGCCATCGTATTGGCCGTTCCATCCTTCAATATCATCCTGGCCACCGCTGATGGTAAACATCATACCACCATCGTCAGTCACTTCCATGCTGCCGCCAGCGCCATATTTCTGGCTATCCTGCCAGCCTAAACCGGTTTTACCGGTATTGCCGAGTGTTCCATATGCGGAGAACTTCTCCTTTGCCTTAAACTTGTTATACAATAACTGCCCCTGGTAATAACCATCTGTACCAGCCTGGGCCTCGGCCTTTCCAAAATAACCATTCTTTTTATCTGCCTTTAGCTGGATATTCAGCGTTTTTGTTTTCTGGCCATCGTCAATGCCGGTAAAGGTAGCCTGATCGCTTTTCTTGTCATATAATTGAACTTTATCAACCATGTCGGCACGCAGGTTCTTGGTAACCAGCGTTGGGTCGTCCCCAAAAAACTCCTCGCCGTCAACCAGTACCTTGCTCACGGTTTGGCCCTGCGCCGTAATTTTACCGTCCTTGTCTACCTGGATGCCGGGGAATTGCTTTAACAGGTCCTCTACCTTGGCGTTAGGCTGTACCTTAAATGCCTTAGCATCAAATTCGGTGGTATCGCCTTTTATCTTCATGGCGGCACGGCTGCTCTTAACAATAACGTCCTGCAATAGCTTTGCCTTCAGAATCATATTCAGGCGGCCAAAATCATGCGTGGTTTTAGCTGAATCGAGGGTGAAGCGTTCCACATAATCAGCATAACCCGGATAGGTTACCAGCATGATCAACTTACCCTTTTTTAAATTGGGAAGCGTAAACGCGCCTGCTGAATTTGCCCTTGTAAAACCTACCAGGGTTGAATCCTTAGCATTTAATACACTGATAGTTGTGTTTACCAATTTAGCATTTGAAGCCGTATCAACAACTGCGCCCTTAATTGAAAAGGGATTTTGAGCCGAGGCTGAAAAAGTAAAAAGTAAGGTGGAGAGTAAAAGTAAAATTGTGAATTTCATATGTCAGGTTAATGAAACTAAAATATAACTAAAATCTTAGTAATCAAAAACATTAACATAAATTAACACTTGTTATTGTGTAGGCAATACAATTTAATTTCAACTGTCTAAATAACAGATAATTAGTTATTTTACAAGGAGTTTACTCAAGGCAATACTGTCGCCGTTAAAGGCATTAAAATCTGTAACATGGTTAATTCCATTCACTTTTGCTTTATCGCTATGCTGCCAAAAGTGCCATTTTATACTGCTGCCGGTGCTTAATTGCGGCTGGTAATAATGCGCTATCCATAAGGTATGATCGTCAAAATAGCCCTGCAAATTATCCTCGTAAAACTTTAGCCCGGAGTAGATTATCGGTTTTATTTTTGTTTTAAGCTCGATGTATTTTAAGAAATCTTTGAGCTCCGCCCGCATTTTTGCCGGGGCAACCCCGTTCAGCTCTTCCACATCAACAGCCATTGGCAGGTCGCCTTTTTCGGTCTTTACATTTTGCAGGAAGAAGATGGCTTGCCATTTGCCGCTAACCTTCGGCCTGAAATAATGGTATGCGCCGCAAATAACCCCAGCCTTCGGGGCCTCGCGCCAGTTACGCTGAAAATAAGGGTCAACAATTACCACGCCCTCAGTTGCCTTGATAAAGGCGAAGCTAATATGCACCTCATCTTCCTGCATGGCTTTTACCAGGCTCCAGTCTATCCGGCCCTGGTATGATGAAACATCAATGCCGTGAATAGTATATTTATCAGGAATTCGGATATTGAAACTTTTATAGGTGCGGTAGTGCGGATCGCTGCCCAAATCCCTGATCCACCGCCACGATGAGGTAAACGCCTTTATTACATAGCCATAATAAAACGGGGACAACAATATCAACAGGAACCCAGCCAATGCCACCTTCCATTTTGTTGAGAAGCTATTTGCCGGTTTCTTTTTAGGCGGAGATTTTCGTTTTGGCGCGGGCGATCTTTTAACGGGCGGAACTTTTTTACCTGGAGTTGTCACGGCACAAAAGTACAAAAAGCCGGGATGGATTTTTAAAGAACCTTTTTGTAATTGACGGGTTAATATTTAATAGCTCAAAAACAATCCATTATGGAAACTGCAGGCAAAACGGTACAAAGCTTTTTAAAGGCGCTAAATGATGAAGATTAAAGCTGCAAGAGGATATTTAACTAATGATGTAAAATTTGTTGGGGTTATGGGAACACGCGAAGGCGGTGATACCTATATAATCGACATGGAGAAAATGAAGTTTAAATACAGTGTTCAGAAAGTGTTTGCAGATGGCGATGACGTAAGCGTGTTTTATGATATCAATATGGGCGGAACAACTATTTTTTGCAGCGGCTGGTATCAGTTGAAAAACGGAAGGATCAATTCGATAAAAGTGATCTTTGACCCAAGGCCGCTGCTGGAAAAAAAGTAACGCAATTAAGCCAAATGTACAACCGCATACAATGCAGTTACCGAAATAAATAGCCACAACAATACACCCTGCAATAAAGGCTTAAAGCCAACAGAAGCCAGTACCTTGCGGGATAAACCTGCGCCTATCAGGAACAAAGTAAGCGTTAAACCGGCTTTGGCTATAATTATCAAATATGGAGCGATAACCGAAACTCCGGAAATATATGTGTTGGCTACCATAGCCATAACAAACAAGCCAATAAACCAGGGCACGCTTATTTTTTTCGATTGATTTTTAAACAGGAACGTAGCCGTGAAAGTTACCGGGATGATCCATAAGGCCCGGGCCAGCTTCACGGTGGTTGCTACCTCTAAGGCATGTGAACCGTATTTGCTCGCCGCGCCTACAACAGAACTGGTATCATGTATGGCAATAGCACACCAAAGTCCGAATTGGGTTTGTGATAAGTTAAGATAATGGCCGACTACCGGAAAAATGAATAATGCAATGGAGTTCAATATGAATACGCAGCCGAGTGCTACCGAAATTTGTTTTTCCTCTGCCTTAATAACCGGCGAGATTGCTGCGATGGCGCTGCCGCCGCAAATTGCTGTTCCAGATGAGATGAGAAATGAGGTTTTCTTTTCAATAGTAAACCATCTGCCTAAAAAATAGCCGAATATTAAAGTGGCCGATATTGATGCAATGGTAAATAAAAAGCCTTGTTTGCCGGCTTGCAAAGCGCTATGCACATTCATGCCAAATCCAAGGCCGACAACGGATACCTGTAATAATAAGTGAGTGGCTTTATGATTTAAGTGAAGGTATGGGTGGCCAATGATCTGTGCTATCACCAAACCCAGTAACAACGCAATTGCCGGGCTTGCAAAAGGGGTGAGGCAAAATGCAGAACAGCAAATGAAGATTATTTTTTGCGCGTTACTATCAAGATTAATTAATGAGGTGCGCGGAGTAGTGAAATGTGGGGTTTGCATAACGTTAAATTATTGTTATGCAAAGGTGATGCTATAATTAGCTTGTTTTTTATCACAAAGTGGAATAGCTGATAACTTAAAGTTATGTGTTTGGGCGATTTACAACGCGCTTATTTCTGCGTCGAATCTGCTATCTGCCAAGAACTTTTTATAATCCCGGATGTGGAACATATCATAAACAGCCTGTTTTTTATTTTTTGCGCGAAGGTAATAAGCTTTGCAGATGCGGTAGCCTACCCAATAGCCTAAGTCAGCCGGCCTGTCGGGGGTATCCTGGTCGCCGTTGCCTATCCAGTTTTGTTTACGGTTTAAATACATCTCTTTTTTAAACTCAGCCCATATTCTTTTTTCTTTACCCTGTGCAAAGGTTTTAAGCCTTTCATTAGTAGTTCTCCCTGAAATCAGCTCGCCCAGGAAATCAGCCATCCCTTCAATTATTGCTTCTCTCAGCATTATCGTATCTGAAGCCATGCTGTGCTGCTGAAAGTGGATCAGCTCGTGGGCCACTATCGGAACGAGCGCTTGTAACGGATTCAAATAATGCAATTGCCAGCTTTTGATTTCAGAAAGGTCGGTGGTGTTTGTTTTGCAGCTTTGGTCGATAGCCATTATTAATCCATTGCCGGTAGAGGTGCCTGCTGAATTCAACTTTCCGATCACAAAATAGATGTCGGGGAAAATGGCCTCCGGATATAGCTTTTTTAGCGCAACATTGTTTTTGATATACTCGTTTTTATAGGCAAGCGCTTTATAGGTATCCGGCCTGATGCTGGCATAAAACTTCTTCATCTCCTTATGGTCAAGCGCAAATGAATAAATATTATTCCCCATTTTATTCACGTAATAATCCAGCAGCGCAGTTGTGCCCTTATTAAAATAATATTTTTTATAGATGCTGTCTGCATGAGCGGTATCAGCATTTGCCTTATCAAACGCGATCCAGAAATTCCTTACATCGCGATCAATAACTTTTACCTTTCGCGGATCATTTGAATAAGCGGGCTTTATGGATGCTAATAATTTTTTCCAGCGAATGCCTGATCGCATAAAATCAAAATCATCGTCGCCGGTTAAGCCGGGAATGTCGTTGTACCCATATTTATTTACCGCCAGCTCAATATATTTGAAGCTGTTGCTGCTATCTTTTGCAGCGGCATACACACTAGCTGCGTAATAATAGATATTGCTTTTCGAGATTTTATTATCGGCTGCTTCAGCTGCCTGAACCCAAATAGCAGCAGCCTTTGAATATTCCTTTTTGCCATAAAATATGTTGCCGGCATTTAGCAGGCTATCCGATTTCGCCTGCGAAAAGGATGCAGCGAACTTTAATATTAAGAAAGATAACAGTATAGGTTTTTTCACAATAAGTTAGATTGAGCAGCCCTGATGAAAAATAATATCAGTAAATATTGATTTTAATATGCAAAAAGCAAAATATAAGTATCGTTGATTATTTAAATTGGAGATTAGGGAAAAATTGAGGCGATTTGATAAATAATTATCTGTCTCCAACTATAGGCCTGCGCACCCGAATTAGTTTGTAAAAGGCATAAAATAAGAAAAGCGGCTACTCAGTCGCTTTTCTTGTTTTACAAATTTAATCTTTATTCCAGTATACCGAATTTGCCTGACTGGAATTCCTGGAAGGCCACCTGTAATTCATGTTGCGTGTTCATCACAAACGGGCCGTATTGTGCAATAGGCTCATTGATGGGTTCACCACTTAAAAGTAAAACCACGCTTTCTTCATCGCCTGTAACGGTTATCTCTTCGCCTTCGTTTTTAAATAACACAAAATCGTGCTGATCAACCTGTTCACCGTTAACAGTTACCTTACCCTCAATCACCAATAATATGGTGTTATGATTTGCCGGGATGGTTGCATTTAACGTCCCGCCCTTATTTAACCGGGCATCGAATAAATTTACCGGGGTAAAGGTTTTAGCAGGGCCCCTGTTCTCATTTAAGCTGCCTGCAATTATATTTACCACTCCGCCATTATCAGGTAATGTCACCTTACCCATCTGGTCAGCAGTTATTGGCTGATATTTTGGAGCGGTAAGTTTATCCTTCGCCGGAAGATTTACCCAAAGCTGGATCATTTCGAACGGGCCACCTTTTTTCGAAAAGCTTTCTTCGTGATATTCTTTGTGTAAAATCCCCGCACCGGCGGTCATCCACTGTACATCGCCGGGATTTATTATGCCGCTATTTCCGGTACTGTCGTGATGCGCGACACTACCTTTGTAAGCAATTGTAACCGTTTCAAATCCTTTATGCGGATGCACATCCACACCGCGCAAATGATCGGATGGCCCAAAATCATACTCGGCATTAAAATCGAGCATTAAAAACGGACTAACCCGTTTTTGTGTAAGTTCGTCATTTGGGAAGTAGTTAAATACCCTGAAGCCGTCGCCAACCATACCCGGACGGGCAGGGCGGCTATATATTTTTTCAATTTGCTTTTTCATTTCGTCTCCTTAATAATTTATACACAAAGATACCTGGCAGGATAGTGATTGGGCTTGATGTAGATTAAGATCGTGTTAGTTGAGCGGAGATTAGAGACCAGAGATTAGGAAGGCGCGACAGCGCAGACTTTCGTATTTAACATAGTTTAACCTGCAGGTTGGGTTTTGGCAACTTGTAAATGCTGATATTGTCGTTGTTTTTTTTAATCATGAAAGTATTGTGTTTCACCCTGCTGTTTAAGATTATCATCTGTTGCTCCGCTTCGGCCCAGGTGCGAAAAATTACCGGTTTGGTGAGCTTTAATAATGAGCGGCAAAGTGGGGTGAATATAAAAGACATCAGCATTCATACGCAAGCAATAAGTAATGACATCGGTGAGTTCACTATTACTGCTAAAACCGGCGATACTTTAATTGCAAGGAAAGAGGGGTTTCTTGAAGACACTACGTTAGTGAAAGACGCCACGTATTTTGTCATCAACCTAAAAAAGAACCCTGTAATGCTTAAAGAAGTAATAGTTAATGCCGGGGCTTTATCCCCCGCAAAAAAATTGGAGGACAACAAAAAAGACTACCATGAAATTTACCGCGTAGGCGATAAGAGCAATATTATAGGCCCGGATAATATCGATAAGATCTGGAGCGCACTAAGCCGTGAGGGTAATAATGCCCGCAGGTTGCAGCGTACTTTCAACACTGATTACCAGAACAGCGTCATAGACCGACGCTTTACCAAAAAATTGGTAAAAAATATAACCGGCTACAAAAACAAGCGTTTAGATGATTTTATGGTAAGGTACCGGCCATCGTTTGAAATGGTAAAAGACGCTAATGATTATGAGTTAACGGAGTATATAAAAAAGAAATTTTACCTTGATGAAAAAAGCGCCCCGTAGTTTTATACTGCTGATATGCAGGTGGCGATAAAATAATTAAGCCACACTATTCGGCTATGTGGCTTAATTACCAAATTTGATATTTTACTGATTATTACTGTGTCAGGATAAAAAAGTCAACGGTTTTTGAAGGTCCGCTTGTACCATCGCCGCCTGCAAAGAATATTGTATTCCCTAGAGCTACACCTGTAAGCGAGCTTCTGCCACTGCTCAAGCTTAATGATGTCCAAACCCCGGTTAGGATATTGTAAGCATCTACAACTGATGAATTAGCGGATCCGTGAAATCCACCCGCAAATAAAATTATGTTCGGAAGGCCGGCTCCGGCAAGGCTTTCTCTTCCTTCAGACAATTGTGAAGTAGTCCATTTGTTTGTTGATGCATCGTAAATGTCGGCAGAACTTACGCGACCACTGGTGTTGGTGTCACCACCAGCAAAAATTACCTTGTCCCCTGCAGAAGCGCCGGCAAATTTTTCTCTTTCTGTACTAAGGGATGCCACCGACCATGCTTTAGTTTGAATGTCATAGATATCAACGGTATTTACCGCCTGCCCGGAGTTATCTATGCCACCGGCAAACAGGATTTTGCTGCCTGCAGCGGCAGCTACAAGTCCGGTTCTGGCCACACTAAGGCTGGCAGTTGTCCACTTATTGGTTGAAGCATCATATATATCAACTGTTTTTGATACGCCGGCAGCAGTTGTGCCGCCTGCAAAAATCATTGTACTACCAATGGCAGCAGCAGCAAGACTAGCCCGGCCCTCGCTGAGCTGGGCTGTTGACCATCCTCCTTTATAAACGTCGTAAATATCTACTGTTTTTGAATAGCTGCCATTAAACCCACCTGCAAACACAACTTTACCACCGCCGCCTGCAGCTGCCAGCATATAGCGGGCCTCGCTAAGTTGCCCGGTTCCCGTAGTAGCAGTTGTTATATTAAAAATATCAACTGTTTTTGAAAATGTTTTCCCCTCGTCGGCAGACCCGCCTGCAAATAGGACTACATTAGAAAAACCGGCCGCTGCAAAATCACTCCGTGCTTCGGACAGGCTTGCTGTACCGCCGTCTGTTACCTGGGTATAACCTGTAACAGGATTAGTTGGGTTAGGGGTGCTTTTTTTTGAGCAAGAGACAATGGATATGATAAAAAAAGCTACAGTGAGCGATGTAATTATTTTTTTCATAGGATAAATATTAAAAAAGAATACGAAATCATTTTATTGTAAAATAATAATGATCCTTCTAATATACAATACGTTCAAAAAACTGTTTTTGATACAGGCGGAAATAAATAGTTTTAAAACACCTGGCTCACCCTTTTATCCGGGTAATCCAGTTTCTCGCTTTTCCTTACGCCGCCAACGGTGATGTGGACTATGTTTATCTGGTCGTCGAATAAATTGTGCAACAGGCTTACATCGGCATCAATTTTCTTTACTGCCGGAATCTTGTCTGATTCAAAATAAATATCAGTAGCCTCCTTGTTGATCTCGAAGCCAACGTAGTTAAGGGTTAACGGTGCTGCCCCGGTTTTAATTTGCAGATTGCTGATGATATACTTTTTTACCAGCGCATCCATTGCGGCGTGCATGTCTGCGCGGTTAAGATCGGTTTTTGCATGGTATTGTTTTACAAGGGCCGCTTCAAAATCATCGGTAAAAATAGTACAGATCACTTCCAGCTTACTGTCCTGGTTATTATAGCTAATGTTTGTGGTGCTAACGTGGATGGGGTGGAACATTTTAACAGGCGGTTTAGCCGGAAATGCAGTACTCAAAACAATGTAACAATATAATAGCGGTTGAGAAATAAATGCCCACATAACGTGCCCTGATTTTTATAGTTGAAAAAACGCCTTAAATTTAGTGCTTAATACCTTTAGTTCGCAATGTCCGACTTTGCTTTTTATTTTAAAATGGGCTGGCAGCACATCATCAGTGCCGACGCGCTTGATCATCAGTTGTTTATACTCGCCCTCGCTTGCGTTTACTCTATCCGGGATATAAAAAAGGTGCTCATCCTGGTTACCGCGTTTACCATTGGCCACTCTTTAACGCTGGCTTTAAGTGTTTATGATGTGATCAGGTTCTCAAGCAAATGGGTTGAATTTTTAATCCCTTGTACTATTTTTATAACTGCGCTCAATAATATTTTCCAGGTTGATAAGAAGGGGAAAAGTGCACGGATAAATTATTATCTTGCATTGTGTTTTGGCCTCATCCATGGGATGGGTTTTGCTAACGCCATCCGTATTATGCTGGCTAAGGATCAGTCAATTGGCCTCGGTCTGTTTGGTTTTAACGTGGGGCTGGAAGCGGGGCAAATCTTTGTTGTTGCCATTATATTGGTAATTGGCATCGTGTTCTTAAATATAATAAAAGTAAAACGCCGCGACTGGACCTTTTTCCTTTCGGCAGGTGTGTTTGCCTTGTCGCTTAAAATGGCTTTGGAAAGATTGCCTTTTTGAATTTCGGATGTCGAATTTTCGATTTCGGATTTAGAATTAGATAGAAATAAGCGACAAAAATCTTCCGGACTTTCGGTCTTTTCTGACTTCCGGACTCAATACAGAAACTGACTTTATAAATAATAATTAACTATTAACTGAACAATGAAAAAAGTTTTTACTTCACTATTTTTCACTTTCACTATTGCCGGTTTTGTTAGCGCACAGGATATCCAGAATAATCCTGCCAGCAACCATGGCAATAAGTTTGAGCAATTGGGCACTATTTTAAATACGCCCAATGAACAGCGCACCGCCAGCGGCGCGCCCGGCGCCAAGTACTGGCAGCAGCGTGCCGATTACGACATCAAATGTAATCTTGATGAAAAGGCACTCCTGCTAACGGGTACGGAAACCATTACTTACTTCAACAACTCGCCTGATCCGCTTGACTACATCTGGCTACAGCTGGACGAGAACCAGCACAACAATAATGACAATGCCAACTATCAGCAAAGCTCAACCATGCCGAAAGGTGCGGGTACCTTACAGCTTGACCGTGCTGAAAAAGTATCCGGCGACAATGGTTATGGCGATAAAATATTGAGCATCACTGATGCTTTGGGTAAAAGCCTGCCTTATGTAGTTAACAAAACCATGATGCGCATTGACCTGCCTTCGGCTTTAAAACCGGGCATGAAAATGGTTTTCACCGTTAAGTGGAACTACAAGATCTCTGACAGGCTGAGCATTGGCGGTCGCGGCGGTTATGAATACTTTCCTGGTGACGGGAATTTCGTGTTTTTCTTTTTATATTTTTATCATCGCCTTTGTGTCT
>JALYIP010000028.1 GCA_030775685.1 Bacteroidota bacterium | reverse complement strand
GTATCACCCTCGGCCCATAATAAAGCGACCATTTCACCAAAGGCACGCACCGAACGATTTTTATCCTTCGCACGCTGGATGATTTGGGAAACGGTCTTATTAAATAGGGATGCTTCCGGCCAGCCATTGATCATAAACTGCGCTAAGGTTTCCTTCGCGTCAAGCAAGATCAGCTGATCATCAGTAGTCAAAGCCTCGATATCAATGCCTTGCTTCGTCAACCGTTCCGTTAACGCGTTTAAATGCATCGCCGTTGCGATCAGTATAACACATTCGCCGGCTGTAATACCACTGCTAACAAAACCTTCCAATAAGTTTAAAAAGGCTCCATCATTTTCGTAGATCTGAACCACGTGTTCAGCCGGCGCAATTTCGCCCCAGAAAATCTGGTGATCAGAGGTTTGCCATTCAGATGCAGGTGTTTTCATATATGATTGTTTGCGCTACAAAAATAAAACTTATTTTTTAAAAAATGTAACTAAAGCCAAAAGCGCTGATTATTCATTCTATAACAATAATTCGATATCAATGTTCAAATTATGTGTATTTTATATCATTAAATCGGTCTCAGATTGGCATTCGCGTCCATGGTTTCATACGTCATCTATATTACAAATACTTAAAAGTAAAAAACTTTCAATCAATTTGCTGATTCTGTTGTTATGACCTAAAATTCCTCTAAAAATTTATAATCAATGACCCAGTCAGCAGTTGTATTTGCCATTTCAAGCGATGCCCGTTTAGCCGGGCGCGAACTTGGACAAAAAATAATCGAAAAAATACCTGACCATAAGCCACATGTGGTAATTGTCTTTGCTTCATCTATATATGATTATAGCCTGTTGTTAAAGGAGGTAAAAGAAACATGCAGCCCGGGAATACTCCTGGGCAGCTCTTCCGCCGGCGAATTTACTTCAGGTGATTTTGGAACGGATTCCGCGTGTGCCGTTGCGATATATTCGGACGAACTCAAATTCACCGCAGGTATTGCAAGAGGCATACAGGAAAGCCGGGAAAAGGTGGTCGATGATTTATTTAATGTGCTGTCACCTGTGCATGATTACCAATACCAATATTATTCGGCGATGATATTTGCTGATGCCCTGTCGGGCTACACCGACGAAATGATTGAACTGCTTACTGAAAAAACAATGGGTAAATACCAGTTCTTTGGCGGAGGTGCAGGCGATAACGCGAACTTTCAAAAAACACACGTTTTTTTTGATACTGAAGCATACACAGATTCTGTGGTGTTGTTGGAAATTTTGTCAAATAAACCTATTGGCGTGGGTGCCGCCCATGGCTGGAAACCTGTAGGCGCACGAATGCGCGTAACAGAAACCGATGGTATGAAACTGATCAGTTTAAATGCACGGCCCGCTGTTGAGTTATTTATTGAGCATGCGGCCGCTACCGGACAAAAATTTAACCCCGAAGACCCAATTCCATTTTTTCTTCACAATATATTGGGAGTTGAAATAGGTAGCGATTATAAATTAAGGGTTCCGCTGGGCGTGTTGCCCGATGGTTCGATTGCAATGGCGAGCGATATTCCAGTTGGAACCTATGTGAGCTTTATGGAGACAGATAATGACTGCTCTAAGCAGGCTGCAATGACGGCGGCCATAAATGCCGTTAAACAGTTGGGTAACCATAAACCGCATGTCGCTCTTTTTTTTGACTGTGTAGCCACCAGGTTAAGGATGGGCAAGGAATTTGATTATGAGCTTGATAAAGTTAGCGAGACATTAAATGGCGTTAGTTATGCCGGATGCAATACTTACGGGCAGGTAGCACGTGTTACCGGGCAATTTAGCGGGTTTCAGAATTGCACCGCTGTCGTTTGTGTAATTCCCGAATAAATGCTGCTAAAGCTAATCGCAGGGCTAAATGACCGGGAAAACCGATTTGAAGCAGCTAACAAGTTAGCAAGGCACTTTGGCTGTGTTTATCTTTTCATATTTATTATCGATCAGGAAATCGGGGTTTTATTGCCTGCACCGGGTTTTCCACAAACTTTGCCGGATGGCCGGGCATGGCAGTCTTTTATTAA
>JALYIP010000027.1 GCA_030775685.1 Bacteroidota bacterium | reverse complement strand
ACAGCATACACAGTTCGCCCTGGTGCCAAAGCTCGCCGAGCAGCATTTTGGCTTCGGGTTCGCGCCGGGCAAGCTCGAGCCAGCGGTTACCTCTTTCTATGGTAAACAGGCGGTGAGCGTCTTCGGGGGTGGGTCGCGTGCGTTCGGGGCGTTGTTTTTGAGCCGGGCGGAGGGGTAGTCCGCGGCTTTCGGCGCGCAATTGTTCGATGTAGGACGGGCGTTCGGAGGACGGTCCGAAGGGTGCCGGTGGAGGGTAGGTTGACATGGTGATAATGGATTAGTACAAATTTACGGAGTAGGATTGGTTAAAGTGCTGACACTGTTTTGTCAGTGGTTTTTGGGGGGTGTTGGCGTGAATGCATGGTGCAGCGTGGACTCACCCGGAGACGCTTCGCTGTCCGACCTCTCTTCCGCGAGCGGTAGAGAGGTAGAAAAGAAATAAAAATTTCTCTTCCCTTCTTTGCGCAGCAGAGAGGGGTGGCGAGCGCAGCAACGCCGGGGTGAGTCAACTGTGCAAGCGGCGTTAACGCAAATGCACCGGTGTGAACATCTCGCGCAGATTTACCCTCCCGGTCGACGCTTCGCTGGACCTGCCTTCCTTTGCTGCGCAGAAGGAGGGTGTGAAAAATGGGAATGGGTTGAATGGTGAAAATTGAGTTTATTGATAATGAGGGTGTTTCAAAGTGTTCCGGGTGTTCCATGTGGAAAAACGGAACGCTTGCGGTTCATTTCAGGCAAAAGATTGCGATATTTAACCATGAAAAAAATCGGCTGGATTTTGTTGATATTTTGCTTTGCCTGCACCCATAAAACGGTAGCGCCGGCAGTTCATATCACCCTGACAAATAACAACCACGCTATTAAATTTACCGGGCTGGATTATGCCATCGTAAATGAAATAGGCCGCGATTCGGTTCCCGGTGTATGGCAAACGCTGCTGCCCGTATACCGGATGCCTGCTGATACCGACCTGAAAAATTATCAGCCCATACAACACGGCACCTACACATTAAAGGATAGTGCCGTAGTATTCACCCCCGACACCCCTTTTGTAAAAGGCAAAACCTACTTTATGCGCTATTATCAGTTTAAGGGCGAGAATATATGGGATTACATTAAAGGCAAAAAAAGGCTGGGCGAGGCGGGGTATCTCGATTTGGTGGTCAAGTTGTAGTTGTTGTAAATGTTGTAAAAGTTACATCTTTGGGGCTGCAACACTGCCTGGCAACATCGCCAATTGCTCACGACTATTACAACAACTACAACACTTACAACATTTACAACCCGTTATAACTAAAATACACTTGAAAATTTGAATAAAAATTATTACATTTGCATCTGAATTAAAAAAGAGGGGGCGTTTGTCCCCTCTTTTATTTTATCAATCAATTATTTTGAGCGATAATGAAGATCGAAAAAAGAGTTAAGGAACTGGTAGAAGAGAAGATAGCCGATAAGCCCAACCTGTTTTTAGTGGACGTAAAATTTCATAGCAACGGTAAGCTGATGGTGTTGGTTGATGGCGATAATGGTATTGGCATTGATGATTGTGTGGCCATAAGCAGGCATGTAGGCTTCCATCTGGAAGAGGAAAATGTGATTGAAACTGCTTATAACCTGGAAGTTTCATCGCCAGGGATTGATACGCCGCTAACATCAATACGCCAGTATACCAAGAATGTGGGCCGTAACCTGGTTATAAAAATGGCGGATGGCACAAAGCGCGAAGGTAAGTTAACCGGGTTAGCGGAAGATGCCATTGTAATTGAAGAAAAAATAAAAGAAAAAGGGAAGAAGGCTGAAACTGTTGAAAGCGTTATCCCGATAGATAAAATAACAGAAACAAAAGTTTTAATATCATTTAAGTAAGAGAATGAGCAATATTAATTTAATTGATTCTTTTCAGGAATTTAAAGATTTCAAAAACATCGATCGCCCTACGATGATGAGTGTGCTGGAAGACGTTTTCAGAAGCATGATCAGGAAAAAATATGGCACCGACGAAAATTGCGACGTAATTGTTAATACGGACAATGGTGACTTGGAGATCTGGCGTACCCGTAAGGTTATGGAAGATGGTTTTAGTGAGGATGATGACCTGGAAATTGAACTGAAGGAAGCGAAATTGTTAGATCCCAGCCTTGAAGTTGGTGATGAGCACATTGAGCAGATCACGCTGGAAAGCTTTGGCCGCCGTGCTATATTAGCGGCACGCCAAACACTGGTTTCTAAAATTTTAGAACTGGAGAAGGACGAGATCTTCAAAAAATATAAAGACCGCGTAGGTGAAATTGTTACCGGCGAGGTTTACCAGGTTTGGAAAAAGGAAACTTTGGTGCTTGATGATGAAGGCAACGAGTTATTGCTGCCAAAATCAGAGCAGATTCCTGCCGACTACTTTAAAAAGGGCGACAGCGTAAAAGCTGTTGTTGATAAGGTAGATATGATGAACAGCAATCCTAAGATCATTATATCACGTACTGCACCTGAGTTTTTACAGCGTTTATTTGAGCAGGAAGTTCCCGAAATTTTCGACGGACTGATCACTATCAAAAAAATTGTTCGTGAACCGGGCGAAAGAGCAAAGGTTGCCGTTGAATCGTACGATGATCGTATCGATCCGGTTGGCGCCTGCGTAGGTATGAAGGGATCGCGTATCCATGGTATTGTACGTGAGCTGAAAAATGAAAATATTGACGTAATTAACTACACCAATAATTTACAATTATACATTCAGCGTGCATTATCACCGGCCAAAATCACCTCTATTAAGTTAGATGATGAGAAAAAAACGGCCGCAGTTTATTTAAAACCCGACCAGGTATCATTAGCAATCGGTCGTGGCGGACACAACATAAAACTGGCAGGTAAATTGACAGGTTATGAAATTGATGTTTACCGCGAAGCGGATGAAACCGATGAGGATGTGGATATTGAAGAATTTACAGACGAAATTGACAGCTGGATTATTGATGAATTTAAGCGTATTGGCTTGGATACGGCAAAATCTGTACTGGCATTAACAGTTGGCGAATTGGTGAAACGTACCGATTTGGAAGAAGAAACTGTAAAGGAAGTGTTATCAATTCTGCAAGCTGAGTTTGAATAAGCGTAATAACCAAAATTAAAATCGTATTTTTGCACAAAATAGCAGAGAATTAAATATAATAAATGTCAGAAGACAAATCCATAAAATTATTTACAGCGGCAAAAGAGCTGAATATCGGTACAGGTACTATCGTTGACTTTTTGGCAACGAAAGGGTATAAGGTACAAAAACACCCTACCACCCAACTTGATAGCGATATGTACAGCGCCCTTTTGAAGGAGTTTGCTGTGGATAAAATTATTAAGGAGGAAGCTAAGCAGATCAGTATCGGAAAGATACGGAAGGAAGAACCTGCGCCGTTTCCTGAAAAACCGGTAGAGCATCGCCGCTCGAGGGATTTTGAAAATGAGGAGATCCTGATTAAAGGGGTCGGTAATCATTACAATGCCCCGGCCGCCGAAAAGCCAAAACCGGTTGAACCGCCAAAACCCGTTGAGCAGCCTAAGCCTGAAAGGGTTGAGGAGCATGGCGAGGTATTGCCTGGTGTAAAGGTAGTTGGTAAAATAGACTTGAATAATCTTAACGCTAAACCTGCCGCACCGGTCGAAAAACCCGTTGTAGTAGAAAAAGTAGAAGAGGTTGTTAAGCCTGTTGCCGTAACACCAACACCGGAGCCGGTAAAAGAGGCACCGAAGGAAGTGATTCCGGAAGCCCCCAAAGCCGAAGAGGTTAAGAAGGAAGTAATTCCGGAAGCGCCTAAAGCCGAAGAGGTTAAGAAGGAAGTAACGCCGGTTGTTGAGCCGCCTGCTGCTGTTGAAGCTGCTGCGCCGGAAACCGATGACCAGCAGGAGCCGGATGTGATCCGTGCTAAAGCCGAGCGCTTAACCGGCCCTAACGTTATTGGAAAGATCCAGTTACCTGTAAATGCGCCAAAACGCAATCCGGTTGCTTCATCGTCAAACACCAACAACGCGGCAGATCATAAACGTAAAAGAAAACGTAAGGACAACCAGGGCCCGGGCAACCAGGGTGGTGGTCAGCAAAATAATTCAGCCAACATGGCGCCGAATCCTCCGGGATCGCAACAGGCGCATGGCGGCAACCGTCCCGATTTCAGGAACAGGGGCACAGGCCCTAATCCAGGAGCAGGCGGTCCTGGTCACGGTGGTGGTAACCATGGTGGCGGTAACCGTCCTGATTTCAGAGGAAACAGGAATACAGCACCGCAAAACAGCGGACCTAAGGAAGAGCCAACAGAAAAGGATATCCAGGATCAAATTAAGGCAACACTTGCCCGTTTGAGTGGAGCCGGTAAATCAGGTAAGTTTGCCCAGCGTGCAAAATTCCGCCGTCAGAAGCGTGATGATGTTGCTGCAACTGCCGAAGAGCTGGCAATGGAGAACGAGTTACAATCAAAGGTATTAAAGGTTACCGAGTTTGTAACGGCCAATGAGCTTGCAAGCATGATGGATGTATCTGTTACGCAGATCATCTCGACTTGTATGAGCCTGGGTATGTTCGTATCCATCAACCAAAGGCTTGATGCGGAAACGTTGAGCATTGTTGCTGACGAGTTTGGCTACCAGATAGAATTTGTAAAACCACAGGACGAAGAGAGCAGTCTCGATCAGCCTGATGATCCGGAAGATTTGGTACCGCGTGCACCAATTGTGACCATCATGGGTCACGTTGACCACGGTAAAACTTCATTGCTCGATTTTATCCGTAAAACAAACGTAATAGGCGGCGAGGCCGGGGGGATTACCCAGCACATTGGCGCTTACGAAGTAACCTTACCGGGCGACAAGGGAAAAATAACATTCCTGGATACACCGGGCCACGAAGCGTTTACCGCGATGCGTGCTAGGGGTGCACAGGTAACAGATATTGTAATTATAGTAATTGCCGCTGACGATAGCGTGATGCCACAAACCCGCGAGGCCATAAACCACGCGCAGGCTGCCGGCGCACCAATCATCTTCGCATTCAATAAAATTGATAAGCCGGGTGCAAATGCCGATAAGGTGCGTGAGCAATTATCAGCTATGAACATCCTGGTTGAAGAATGGGGCGGTAAATACCAGTCGCAGGAAATTTCAGCGAAGACCGGCTTAAATGTCGATCTGTTGTTAGAGAAAGTATTGCTTGAAGCAGAATTACTTGAATTGAAGGCTAACCCTAATAAACGTGCCGTTGGTACGGTTATAGAAGCAGCCCTTGATAAAGGCCGTGGTATTGTTACCACCATATTGGTACAGGCCGGCCGCTTAAAGGTAGGTGATCCGATACTGGCAGGTTGTTACAGTGGTCGTGTTAAGGCATTGACCAATGAGCGTGGCCAAAGGGTTGAATCTGCCGGCCCGTCGACACCGGTACAGGTGCTGGGTATGCAGGGCGCACCAACGGCAGGTGATAAGTTTAACGTACTTGAAAGCGAAGTTGAAGCCCGTGAAATTGCAAACAAACGTTTACAGTTACAACGCGAACAAGGTTTACGCACCCAGAAACACATCACACTTGATGAAATTGGCCGCCGTTTGGCAGTTGGTAACTTCAAGGAGCTTAACATTATTGTTAAGGGTGACGTGGATGGATCAATCGAAGCGTTGTCAGATTCATTATTGAAACTGTCGACTGAGCAGATCCAGGTAAATATCATTTCAAAGGCTGTTGGGCAGATCTCTGAATCTGACGTATTGCTGGCTTCGGCTTCCGATGCGATCATCATCGGCTTCCAGGTTCGTCCGTCAGGCAGTGCCCGTAAGCTGGCCGAGCAGGAACAGATCGATATCAGGCTTTACTCTATCATCTACGATGCGATAAACGAGATAAAGGCTGCGATGGAAGGCATGCTTGCACCAACCTTTGAAGAGAAGATTGTTGCAAACGTTGAGATCCGCGAAACGTTCAAGATCAGCAAGGTTGGTACAATTGCCGGCTGTATGGTTCTTGACGGTAAGATCACACGTAACAGCAAGATCAGGATCATCCGCGAAGGTGTGGTAATTTACACCGGCGAGCTTGCATCACTGAAACGCTTTAAGGACGATGTGAAGGAAGTTGCTACCGGCTACGAGTGCGGTTTAAATATCCAGAACTTTAACAATATTGAAGTTGGCGATATAGTTGAGGCGTATGAAAATGTAGAAGTTAAGCGCAAGCTTTAATCAAAATACTATTATAGTAAGAGGCCCCGTGATTTTTTCACGGGGCCTTTTTTGTGTTTAGACATCGCACCCTGATTATTTTATCGAAGACAAACATAACAGGGTATGAATAACTCATTCAGTAATAGTTTTAAGTTAGGGACACCTTTACATTTTGGCCTCACCTAAATCCTCTCCAAAGGAGAGGACTTTAACTTCGCTCTTATTCAGAACCCTCTCCTTTGGAGAGGGCAGGGTGAGGCAACTAAGTTTGTGGGAAGAACTAATTAGTCGTTTCTCTTAGCTTAATGACATTGACCGATGGGGCAAATTGTCCTGTTTAAGATGTGGGTAAACGGTAGCGAGATAGGTTGGGGATTTAATAAGGGCCTTTATTGTTGTTGCCTTTGTCCCGTACTTCAATCTGCGTTTGCTAACGCAGCTTCCATAACCGCCTGGTGGATTCTTTCGGCTGCTAACATGCCGGAGCGTAGCGCACCTTCCATATATCCCCAAAATCCTGCAGAGGTATGCTCGCCTGCAAAAAACATTCTTTTATAAGGTTGATTTAGGGCCCTTATTTTTGTGCATACTTCCCCTAATCCCGGAAAGGAATAGCCTGTTTTTGTCCATCTTTCCTCCGGCCAGCATTGATAGTGCCTTTTTATAACAGCATCATTATAGCCCTTAAAGACCCGTTCCAATTCTGTGTCAAAAAAAATCTCCCTTTGAGCCGGGTTCATTTTGATTATATTATCGGCAAAAGGGCCACCGGAAAAACATGACAGATCAATCATTTTGCCTTGCAATTCTACCTGGTTATCACTGCCTTCCCACGTCATACCAAGGCTACCGCACAATCCGGACGGCGCTACTCCATTTTTAATCCAGAAACGGTTTGTTACTGCGCTCATATATTTGATGGCAACCCCGGTTTGGCTCCGTAATTCTAAGATTTTAGGATCCATATTAATGTCGGCCCATACGGTTGGCGGTATTGCCATCACTACGTAATCTGCATAATAACTTCGCTCTTTAGTATAAACGGTTGCATGGTCATCCTGCACGTTTATTGCTTCTACCGGCATGTTCATAATAACATTTCTTCCACCGCCGTCAATGGCTTCCTTCATTTTGGTCGCCAATGCATCGTTGCCATCAGCACACCGGTAAACTTCGGTCATGGTCCAGTAAAGTTTGCCGCCACCGGCTTTTACCTGCGCCAGTACGGCAAGCAGGCTTTGCTTATCGCAGGCTACTACATTGTTATTGGTAAAATCTGCAGCTAATGCCGATTTTAATAAAAACTCATCTTCAGGACCTAAATGCATTGTTGCGATTTGCTGGTTAAACCAACCTGAAAGCGGTGTTTTATCCAGGCGATCCGCATCGGCGCTTAGCCAGGGATTTTCCCAGTTAATTCCCGAACATAATTCCGTAAGCACTTTAAGTACCGCGTCCATATTTAGAAAAAGCCTGAGGGCCTCTTCGTCCGAAACCGGTTTGTTATCAATGATCAATGGTTCTTTCAGGCCTGCGCCTTCAAACATATCCTCCCCCGTAACCACATTAAAGCTCAGCCCGAATTCTTTTGCAAGGTTAACCCATTGCGGATGATTGGAGCCAATCAGCTCTGCACCAAATTCAATGATTTGGCCCTTTGCAAATTGGTCAAGATCACTAAACACCCTGCCGCCTACCCTGTTCCTTGCTTCAAGCACCACAACTACGTGGCCCCGCCTGGTTAGGTAGTATGCAGCGGATAAACCGGCGAATCCGGCTCCTACAATTACAATACTCTTTTGATTTTCGGAAGATAAAGGAGGCGCTAAAAAATTGCCGGTTTGTAAACTAACTGTCGCTTGCCGGGCGTTAGTAAATTCATATTTTTCCCTGCCGCTTGGTGGTGTGCCAAACCTTTTCAGCAGTTTAGCATAAAGTGATCTTGCCATAATGTGATAGTTTAGGTAATTGAAACAATATTGTTTGTGTGAATTTAGGTTATTTAAACTAAAAAGAAAAAATTTAACTGAAAATATTTTGCAGGCAGGTGAATGTTATTTACAAATAGTTCAATTTTTTTAATCAGTTATATTTATCAACCTGATTTGCCTTACTTTGGCTATAAATTCATATTTGGAAAGATAATGAAATCACTTAAAGAAATTAAGGAACTGATTTTAAAGGGAGATTTAAAGAAACTGTTCAGCAAAGATTCTAAAGAAAAATTTCACCCGTCGGAGATCGCCGAGCTGCTGAATGCTGTATCGCTGAATGAAGCCTGGAATATCTTTGATTCTTTTATTCCTGAAAGGCAGGTAACCGTTTTTCCCTTCGTGGGTGCTTATCTGCAAAAACAACTCATCAAAAAAGCGTCTGATGAACAAAAGCGCCAAATCCTTAATCATTTAACTTCCAACGACCGCTATGCCTTCCTGACGAGCTTAAAAGGGATTCAGCGTTCATCATTGTTGAATTTTTTGGATGAGGAAAACCGCAAGGTGACTGAAAAAATGCTCGGTTACTCGCCGCAAAGTGTCGGTCGCCTGCTGAACACGCAGTTCGTTACGCTTAGAAGGGAAATGACCATTGAGCAGGCTATGGAGTATTTGAGAATAAACCAGCCTGATACTGATGCAGCCGATGTGATATATGTTACTGATGAGGGCGGCAAACTGATAGATGATATACCCATCAGGCGACTGGTGTTAAATGGTCAGCAAAAAACCATAGGCGAGATCATGGACCATGCCTATGTATGTTTACAGGTAAATGAACATATTGGCGAAGCAATTGCTAAGTTTGAACAGTATGACCGTTCGGTTTTACCTGTTGTAACGGAGGAAAATTTATTGCTGGGTGTCGTAACTATCGATGATATACTCGATGCCACGCAACAACGGGACACACGTGAAATGCAACGTTTCGGGGGTTTAGAATCATTGGAGTACCCTTACGTAAAAACATCGGTTTTTTCATTGATCAAAAAGCGGGCCGGTTGGCTAATCATTTTGTTCGTGGGAGAAATGTTCACGGCAACCGCGATGGGTTTTTTTGAAAAAGAAATAGCTAAAGCCGTAGTATTGGCCCTTTTTGTGCCCTTAGTCATTTCCAGTGGCGGCAACAGCGGCTCGCAGGCGGCTACACTAATCATTCGGGCATTGTCGGTTGGAGAACTGACCATTAAAAATTGGTTCTACGTTTTGCGCCGGGAACTTTTATCGGGTTTATCATTAGGGATCATTTTAGGCGCAATCGGTTTTCTTCGGATAACGGCCTGGGAAAAACTGGGATGGTATGATTATGGGCCTCACTGGTTATTGATGGCGGTTACCATTTTCTTTTCACTGATCGGTATCGTGATGTGGGGAACAATAAGCGGCTCAATGATCCCTATCGTGCTGAAAAAACTCAAACAAGATCCTGCTACTTCATCTGCGCCGTTCGTGGCCACGCTGGTAGACGTAACCGGCCTGGTGATTTACTTCAGTATAGCTGCCATTGTTTTGCGTGGAACCATTTTAAAATAAATGGCCATGAAATCCTGATAGTAGAGGTTGAAAGTGGGTGACCAGGTCATTTGATTCAGTGCCCCCGTCATGTTGTTTACAAAAAACATATTGCTTTAACATTATTTATTCTCATCTGTTATACTTGAAAATTCAAAATCTGTATCTGTTATCGTTGGATTTATACCTATAATTTTGCTGCGGTCATTAACAGTAAATGCGGCAAGCATAAATAAGATAACGACAAGTAAAATGGAAACAAACAACTCAGGAGTTAGGTCTTCTATAAAAGCGGAACATTCACCTTTAGAGGCGTGGAGCAAAGGCACGAAGCTGCGAATCGCGTATATTGAGGAACCGCCCTTCTATTGGACCGACGAAAACCACGTTGTGAAGGGTGCAGACATCGAACTGGCCGAAGTGGTACTTCGGGCTATTGGCGTGTCATCTATCGAATATCAGCTCACCACCTTCGAGGAGCTTTTACCTGGTGTTCAGGCAGGTCGCTGGGATATGAACGTGCCTATTTTCGTGACTGCTGAACGTGCAAGGGACGTGGCCTTCAGTGTGCCGGTTTGGTCGCTTGGTGATGGTTTCGTTGTGCAGCGGGGCAATCCGAAGGAACTAACGAGCTACGAGGCCGTGGTGAAGAGCGGCGATGCACGGTTGGGGGTTATTCCCGGGCAGGTTCAGTTGGATGCTGCAAAGTTGGCCGGTGTGAGCGATAGTCAAATCGTGCTGTTCAATAACCAGCCGGAGGCAGTGGCCGCATTGCTGGCCGGCAAGATTGACGCATTTGCAGCTACTGCGATTGGGAACCGCGGCATTGCTACCGCTAACTCAAAACTGGAAGCAATCCCTCATAAAAGCAGTAAAGACGGAAAAGCACTGAACGGGGCATTCTCATTTGGCAAGAACAATCACGG
The DNA here is from genome assembly GCA_030775685.1 of Bacteroidota bacterium. Taxonomy (GTDB): domain Bacteria; phylum Bacteroidota; class Bacteroidia; order Sphingobacteriales; family Sphingobacteriaceae; genus Mucilaginibacter. Next base: position 19,781 of record JALYIP010000027.1, on the reverse strand, counting down.
TCTTCTGCAAGCTGTGAATGCACAACTGCGCGAGTACCTGGGATCGGCCGATCACCGTGAGCGAATGGCGAAGTACGGAATCACGGAAACCGAGATTGACAGCGTGGTAGCGTAACAGCTTTGTTGGTGTTATGCTGTTTTGTTATTTAGGAATGCTTATATAATTGTTGTTTCATTATTTGGGGCGATAAACCACTTGATTGGGATAGCCTTCCACCACGCTTGTCAATGTATCAATTCCTTTACCCGAACCCTTTATTGAACCGCTGGTGTATTTGATGTCCCAATAAGTCAACCTGCCTTCTATCGAACGCTTAAACCATCCATAGTCTACTTCGATAGGCCTCTTGCTATCCCGGATTTTTTCTAACTGCATTCTTAATTTAATAGAAGATAGTGTTTCCCACCTGATATGAACAAAAGCTACAATTAACGCATTGCCCCCAATTGTAAAAGCCAATAATATCCCACAAATCGTTGATAATCTGCTATAACGATTGCCTTTACTTTTTATTGAATTTTTTGAATGGTTGGTCCATAATAAAAACAAAGGAAGTAACGGTAAAAACCAAAACATCGGAAAAAACCGGGGCCACCAAAAGTGCTTACTAATAGCCAAACAACAACATAACCCAACAATAAACATTAAAGCAGGAAGTCGAAATTCTTTGATTGTAATTAAAAGTATCGGAAGAATACCAAACATCAATAAAAGAACTATTCCAAAATAAGGCCCAAAACCGCTTACCCTGGTCTCGTGATAATCATAGGCTTTCCATGATTTAAATGTATTCGCGAGTGGGAAGGTTAATTTAGCACTATCTTCACCATTATAAGGAGCATTGCCGGGACGACTGAAATTAGCATACATTAACCGGATAGGAAGACTTTTACCCATCATGTTTTTAGGTGTTTCATATGATTCGTTATCGTCACTTCCGTTTGCAAACACACTGGGATATTGTTTCGAACCGAATATTGGATACAACGGGTTACCCCGGTTGATCATATTCGTAACATAAGGGTTGAATCCGAATATAAATATCGCTATAACACCGGTTACCACGTGCGATAGCAAAAATGGCTTGATAAGGCTTGTTTTTTTGATGAGGGTGTAAAGAAATAGAAAAAGAGATACAATTAATAAAAAGACCAACCCCGTAAACTTGATGTTTACCAGGCAAACGGCAGCCATCATACCAATTAAAATAAATGCAGGGTTCGGTTGACGTAGCCATGATATAACTGACGCCAAATAGATTACAAGAAGCAAATAAAGATCACCATCATTTAGGTAAGTTGTCAGTTCACTCCATACAACAGGATTCATTAAAATTAATACTGTTACAACCACAGAATGCCAAACCGTTATCTTAAAATTTCGACAAAGGGCATAAACAGCGCCAAACGCGGCAAAAAGAATTATAACATTATAAGCTTTTCCCATTTCGACCGTGCCGAATAAACGTAACACAGCCGCTCCAAACAACCATGAATTTTTAGGGAAATACAAAATGGAGGTATTATTTATGTGATCAGGAGTAACCAGTGGTTTAAAGATCGGATTCCATTTTTCAGCAAGATTATATACTGCAGCTTGTTGATACCACTGACCGTCCCACGAAAGATCAAAATACAGCCAGGCTATAACTAATGAAACTATTAACAGAAGAATACTGACACCAATCGAAATCGGGAATAATTTCTTTTCTATTTTAAGCTGGCCGGCTAACCAAAAGTTTAAAAGTAGAGCGGTAATGATTGACGCCGGAAACAAGTAAGGCGAAATTTCGACATGTAAAATGTAAGTCAGAACTACTAACAAATCTGTTATGCAGATAATACTCAACAAAATCTGGGTGGTTAATAAGCCGATTGAAATAAAATTGGAATGCTTCGTCTTTATCATTTTTTGGGCGTATTCTTATAATGATACAATGTCTTCTAATTTGATGCGTCGGGAAATCAAAATCAAATTGATTTAGGTTGAATATAGAGGGTGCATAAAATTTAGTTTAAAAATATCCAATAAGATTTTATAAACTGTTATGTGCTGTCTTGTAATAATCGGTAGTCGTGTAACGAGGGTCGGGATTCGGAGGATGGTTGAGCTATGAGATTATAATTCTATAAAAGAATCTACAAAAAAGCACGCAAATATTTTGGTGCCCGCGTGTTTCTGCGAGGATAAAGAAAACCGGTTAGAACAGCTTTCCGCAATTACTTCAAATAATTAGAGGCATTTATTTGAAATGAAAAATGAGATAATCGTTATATATTTATATTAAATACAGTTAAACCTACATATTAAAAATCCGCCTTTGTTGATGTGCCCGCATAAGCCGACTTAACGCTATTTGCATTTATTAAAAAAATATGAATTTCCTCGTTACCGCCTGTATAGTTTTAAGTTATTGTGTGCACACGTATAATATTTTTTTTAATACTCAATCACCTAAATTTGCTGCCCAATTTCAGGAAAAAACATTCAAAGTACAAAGTTTACCTTTTGATATCAATGGTCTGCATCTTCAGTATCAATATATTGTTAAGGATGATATTTATGCCAAAAAAGAAGATATTGATAGTGGAAAGCCAGAAGAAAAGGTGTTGGTTCTTGAGAAAAAATTGGTTGACCTAAAACGGCATGTGGTAGTTTTAGATTTCCCTATGGAGTCAGAGGGTACAAATCCGGATATAAATTTATCTGATATCGATAAAGCAAAATATCTCCCCGAAGATTTTGATGATGCAAATTTTGATGGATACAAAGACATACAAGAGCCATGCATCCCTTGCAGCGGTTCAATGGGCGATTTCGAAACTATTTATCTTTTTGATCCTCATACAAGAAAATTTACGGAGTGGCCATATGGAATGCTAATAAATGTTGAGATTCGCAAAGAAAATAAAACAGTTCAATCTTTTGCAGGGCGGTTGTCGGATGGTGGGCAGTTCCATTACAAGGAAATTAAGTTTATTGGGCACGGCACCCAACTTTATGAGAAAAATATAGATTGTACTTTTTTAGATGAGAAAAAGCGAACTTTTAAAGTTGTATACAATGAATATCGCGGTAAAAAATTAATAACCCATAAAACCCGGATTATTACCAATGAAGAAAGCCATGATCCACGGGCAATTGTAGATGAAATAACAAAATGATTATTGTGCATTAAACTTTAGCAGCCACATTTATCAAAAAAGCAATTAGTGCAGCTGCATTAATCCAAAATCTAAATCAAGTCAAATGAAAAAGTTTTTAATGAGCATTTTGCCTCTCTTCTGCACTACTGTCCTTATGGCCCAGCATAGCGGCAACGTCGTTTACGGGGACAATTCGGCCACAAGGCTGCATTCATCTATACAGAAGACTTATCTAACAGATTCAACTTTTGTTATTGAAGCTAATGTACTAATGAATGTAATTGCGGATAGTTATGTGGTAACTTTTGGCGTAAGTGATTCGGCCGCGACGATGCAGGAAAGCAACCGAAGAATTGATAAAAGGATAAATGGTTTTATTAGTGCTTTGCTAAAATTAAATATTGCACAAAAAGATATCTATGTGGATATGACCACACAAAATAAACTTTTTGACTATCGTGTTAAAGGTAATATAGCTGATCAATATCTAAAGGGCTTTGAAATCGGAAAAAATGTTATTATCAGAATTAAAGATATCAAAGACCTTGATAATCTATTAATAACCGCATCAGGGTATCAAATATATGACCTGGTAAAGGTTGATTATATTGTAAACGATGTAAATAAGGTTCAGAATCAATTATTTAAGTTGGCAACTGATGTAATAAATGAAAAAAAAGACTTATGCGTTGCCGCAACCAACGCCAGGCTATTACCTGTTTCGCAAATTTATGGTGAAGATTTTTACAGTTACTATCCGGCGCAGCTCTACAAAGCCTATACAGCCCAAAACAGCAGTAAAATATATACAGAATATGACCGACTTATAAAAAAAGATTTAAAAAGTAGTACAACGTATTATTACGATAAAGTCAATTATTCTGGTTTTGACAAAATAATCAACCCTTCGATTATTGAACCGGCTGTTGAATTTGTCTTTAGCCTACAGATAAAGTTTCAGATAGAAAAAGGTAAAAAATAATATTGATTTACGACCGCACATAATAGTCAAAGTAATAAAAAGAGGCTATCGCTCTCGGAGATAGCCTCTTTTACCAGGCCATGTGTTTCAAACAACCCTTTGCCCTTTTCTTTTTGTTAGTGCCTCACTACTCTGTGATGTTTAACATGACGATGTTTTACATAACGTTTATGATGAACTTTTCTATGACGAACCTGGGCGTTTACAGCGCTGAAGCTAAACATCGCCAACAAAATAATCACTAATACTTTTACTGGTTTCATAATAAATGGGGTTAAGAATGTTGCCAATATTACAGATCGAATTTAATAACGGGGTTAACAATTTGTAACAATATTATAACAGACAAATTGGTTTATGTACAGGTTATGAATAAATTAAACTAAAAATTCAGTTTTATTGAAAAAAGTGCCCCCACGGCTTGTTTTTTAACATAATCAGCCTTAAATTCCAACCTTTTACCAGCAATTAGAATAACCTAAATTCATGAATAAACCTTTTTACCGGTATTTTGCCTTAGTTTTTATTTGTGTAATTATTTGCGTGAGCGCTGCTGCCCAAACCGTGCAGGACGACAGCATTAACCGGCAGCACGCCATGGCCAACGCGGTAAATATTTACAACAAGGCCATTGGCATCCAGGCCCCGGTTTTCAGCGGCCCTGAATATTATTTTTATGATCCGCACATCAAGGGCACAGCTTTCTTTTTGGATATAAACGGGTTTACAGACGGCTCGGTAACTTACGACGGGTATTTTTATAACCATGTTTCCATGTTATATGACCTTAACCTGGACGAGGTTGTGGTATTGTTGCCCGGTAGGATAGCCAGGTTTACCCTTTTAAAGGAGCGGGTTAAGAGCTTCGATTTTGCAAACAATCATTTCATCAACATAAAGGCTGATACACTGGGGAGCGATGTGATCTCGAACTCGGGATACTACAACCAGCTTTATAACGGCAAAATTGAAATTTTGGGTCGATACACAAAGAGCATCCAAACAACCACAAGCACCCTGAGCGGTTTGGAGAGCTATTTCAGCTCGTCGAAAAGTTATTATTTAAGGAAAAACAAGACTTATTATAAAATAGGCAGCCAAAGCGCTATACTGAATGTTTTGAAGGACAAAAAGAAGGAGCTGAGGCAATATTTGAAAACAAACAGTATCCGATACAAGGACGATCCCGAAGCGGCTATGGTAAAAATTGCAACCTGGTACGACCATTTAACAAACTAGTATGAGAAGAATTTACCTCGCAATTTTTTGCTTTTTAGGTTTTTTAGAGGCGGTGTCGGCTCAGCAGAATAAAACAAAGTTGTTCAGCGTAAACTTTCAGCAGGCAACAATTTCACAATTTGTAAACGAGCTTGAGTCAAAAAGCAGCTATCATTTTTACTACGACCCTGCGCTGTTTGACAGCCTGCGCGTTACCCTGCAGGTAACAGATAAGCCGCTTGGCGAAGTGCTGGATCTTGCATTTAAGAAAACCGCGTTCACCTATGTCATCAGCAAACAGCAGCAGGTATTTTTAACAAAAGGGCGGCAAATAAAAACCGAACTGGCCCCCGGATTTTTGCAGGCGCCGGGCAATGCTCCGCCCACCCAAACCGCCGTTGCCGATTATACCGCCGACGTTGAAAGGAAGGTGCCCGATGCCACCACGGAAAATAAACTTTATGAAATAGGTGTAAAAACAAACACCATAAAACCGGGCAAGGCCATATTGAGCGGCTACATTAGGGATATTAAGTCGGGCGAGGCGGTTACGGGGGCCAGCATATACGTTGCCAATACCAAAACCGGGGCAGCTACCGATCAGTTTGGTTACTTCTCCATCACGCTGCCGCGTGGCCGGCAAACGTTGCTGGTAAAGGGGCTTGGGATGAAGGATACCCGCCGCCAGATCATCCTTTATACCGATGGCAAGCTGATCATAGAAATGCAGGAACAGATCAATGCCCTTAAGGAGGTTAAGATCTCGGCTGATAAGATAGCCAACGTTAGGAGCGCAGAGCTCGGCGTTACCCACCTCGACATAAAAAATATAAAGCAGATCCCAACCGCCTTTGGCGAGGCTGATGTTTTAAAGGTGGTGTTAACGCTTCCGGGGGTTACATCAGTAGGCGAGGCAACCACCGGCTTTAACGTGCGCGGTGGTGCGGCAGATCAGAATTTGATCCTGCTTGATGGGGCCACTATTTATAATCCTGCACACTTTTTTGGCTTTTTTGCCGCCTTTAACCCGGATATTGTTAAGGACATTGAACTTTATAAAAGCAGCATCCCCGAAAAATTTGGCGGGCGCTTATCGTCGGTGTTAGACATTACCAACAGGGAGGGTAACAAAAAGATCTTCACCGGCTCGGCAGGCATTGGCTTATTAACCAGCAGACTGAACATAGAGGGCCCCATCATAAAGGATAAAACATCTTTTATTTTCGGCGGGCGTACCACCTATTCTGATTGGCTGCTGAAGCTGCTGCCTGAATCGTACAAACACAGCCAGGCATCATTTTATGATTTTAATTTGGGGATAAGCCATCAAATTAACGAGAAGAATAACCTCTACCTGACAGGCTATCTCAGCAAGGACAAGTTCAAGTTAAACAGCGATACCGCCTATTCATACAGCAACAAAAACATCGTTTTAAAGTGGAAGCACAACTTTAACAATAAATTATACAGCCTGATTTCGGCAGGGATAGACAGGTATCAGTATGATATCTCAAGCACGGCCAACCCTATAACCGCTTACGATTTGGGCTTCAATATCACACAGTCGAACTTTAAATCGGATTTTACCTATTATTTAAGCAACAAGCATACGCTTAACTTTGGTTTAAGCTCCATTTTATACAATGTAAATCCCGGAACATTTGAACCTAACGGGGTACAATCACTGGAAAGGCCCGACCAGGTGCCAGGAGAAAAAGCCCTGGAAAGCGCCCTGTATTTAGGCGATAAGTATGACGTAACCGATAATTTAACCATCAGCGCCGGTGTACGGTATAACATTTACAATTACCTGGGTCCGCAAACCGTTAATAATTATGCGCCAAACCTGCCCAAGGAGGCTGCCAATATCCTGGACAGTACAGCATATGGTAGCGGCAAGATCATTAAAACCTACAGTGCGCCCGATATCAGGATTTCTGCCCGCTACCTGTTAAGCGGCGACATGTCGATAAAGGCAGGTTATAATACCCTGCACCAGTATATCCACTTGCTATCAAACTCAACCTCGATATCGCCTACGGATATTTACAAGCTGAGCGACCCAAACATCAGGCCTGAAAATGGCGACCAGGTGTCGCTAGGTTTTTTTAAAAATGCAAAGGCCAACACCATCGAAATGTCGGTAGAGGTGTATTATAAGCGATTAAGGGATTACCTTGATTATAAAAGCGGCGCTGTTTTATTGCTGAACCACCACATTGAGCAGGATATTATCAACACACAGGGAAAGGCATACGGCGCAGAATTCCTGATTAAAAAAACTGAGGGCAAGCTAAACGGCTGGATGAGCTATACCTACTCGCGCACCTTCCTGAGGCAGGATGACCCCAATGCCGGCGAAAGTATAAACCAGGGCAAATATTACCCGGCTAATTACGACAAGCCGCATTCATTTAATTTTAGTGGCAATTACCGCTTTACGCACCGTTATAGCGTATCGTTTGATGTGGCCTACAGCACGGGCAGGCCAATTACCCTGCCAATTGCCAAGTATGAATATGCGGGATCAGAAAGGGTGTTTTATTCGGATAGGAATGCCTTCCGCATCCCCGACTATTTCCGTTCTGATTTCTCCATTATTATTGACGGGAATCACCGTGTACACCAGTTTTTCCATAGCTCATGGACCGTTGGTGTTTACAACATAACCGGCAGACAAAATGCCTACTCAACGTTCTTTACCGAACAAAGCGGCGTAATAAGTGGCTACAAGCTTTCCATTTTTGCTGCGCCTATACCGTTTATTAACTATAATATAAGATTTTAACAGGTTGAACTCAGCGATCAACTTTAAAATATGTGAATTAGATAAGATATGAAAAACTGGAAAATTTGGATGTTAGCTGTTATGTTGGCGGTGGCGTGTAAAAAGCCGTACAATCCGGGTGTAATCAATTCGCCCCAAAGCTACCTGATTGTGGAGGGGACGATAGTCACCAACGATGTTACTACAGTTAAGCTCAGCAAAACCGTAAATCTTTCAAGCACAACTACCACCAACCCGGTAACCGGCGCTGTACTAACAGTTGAGGCAGACAATAACAGCAGCTACGCCCTTACCGAACAAGCTCCAGGCACTTATACCTTAACAGGTGCAGGCCTTGACATTGCCCGGAAATACCGGCTGCGAATTAAAACTGTAGATAATAAGGAATACCTGTCAGACTTTGAACAGGCAAAGGCAACACCGCCGATTGACAGCATCGGGTATAAAATACTAAGCAACGGGATCTCCATCTATGCCAATTCGCACGATCCCAATAACAATACCCACTACTACCGGTTTGATTACACCGAAACATGGAAGTTCCACTCCAAATACCAATCGAACTACATGTCGAACGGCGACAGTATTGTATCGCGTCCGCAGGATCAAATGATATATTATTGTTTTGCCAACAATACCTCAAGCACCATATTACTGGGCTCGACCGCTAAGCTTACGCAGGATGTGCTTTATCAAACACCTATAACCCAAATTGCGGGTAACTCTGAAAAGATTGAAATAAAATACAGCATCCTTTTGCATGAATATGCCCTGTCGGCAGATGCTTATAAGTTTTGGGGAAACCTGAAAAAAAATACCGAGCAGCTGGGAAGTATTTTTGACGCGGAGCCATCACAGATAAGCGGGAATATCCATAATATTAAGGACCCAACAGAAGTGGTAGTTGGCTATATAAGCTCAGGGACCGTTCAAACAAAACGGGTTTTTATTTCGAATCAGGATTTGCCAACAACGTTTTTGACCGACTATCCCTATGACTGCGGAATTGACTCTGACTGGTACGATCACCCCAAAACCCACATTAATGACGTTGCCGTGGTGCTAATCCCGAAACAGGAGATACCTATCTCGGCATTCAGCGTTGGTTTTGCAATTGCGGGGTACACGGCGTCGACCCCTGCTTGTATTGATTGTACATTGAGGGGCTCCACACAGCAGCCGGATTTTTGGAAAAATTGAAATAAAACATTGCTTCGACTATGAGATATGCTATGAAGGCGATTAAGATAATAATGTTAACCCCGGTATTTTTCCTGCTGGCGCTAAACTGCCGCGGGCAAGCTATTCGCGAGATACAAAACAGCTTTAATTTATACAGGCAAAGCGCCATACAGGAAAAAGTATTTGTTCATACTGACAAGAGCACTTACCTGGCGGGCGAAATAATGTGGTTTAAGATTTTTTGTGTTGATGCCGCTACTCATAAGCCGCTTAACCTGAGCAAGGTAGTTTACCTGGAAGTTTTGGACAATACACAAAACCCTATAGCACAGGCTAAAATCAACATAAAAAATGGTATCGGTGATGGGTCTCTGTATATTCCGGTAACCATCAGTAACGGCAATTACAAACTGAGGGCCTACACCAACTGGATGAAGAATTTTAGCGCTGACTATTATTTTGAAAAAAACATTACGCTGCTGAATCCGCTCAAGTCGCCCGAGGCGGTGGCTAAGGAAACCGCAAACAATTATGATGTGCAGTTTTTTCCCGAGGGAGGTAACCTGGTGGCCGGCATGAACAGCAAGGTAGCATTTAAGGCTGTTGGCAGGAACGGGAAGGGCGTTAATGTTAGCGGAGCAATTATAAGCCAGCAGGGCGACACGCTTGCCCGGTTTCAATCCCTGAAATTTGGTATGGGAAATTTTTCGTTTACCCCCGCCGCCAATAATACCTATAAGGCAATAATGCGGGTGGACGGGACTACCGTTACAAAGGATCTGCCCCCAATAAACAGCACCGGCTACGTGATGACGCTTACCGACAAGGGTGCACAATTAGATGTTGCGGTTAATGGCGCTGACGGTGGCGTGTACATGCTGGCACACACCCGCGAAATGGTTAAGGTAGCTGAAACTGCAAGCATAAGCGGCGGCGCTGCCCATTTTACGATTAACAAAAGTGCGCTTGGCGACGGCATTTCGGCCATTACCATTTTTAATGATGCTAAGCAGCCTGTTTGCGAGCGCCTTTATTTTAAGCGCCCGGCACAAAAACTTTTTATCGATGCAAGTGCCGATCAGCGGCTATATGCCCAGCGCAAAATGGTTAACATAAGCGTGGCGGCTAAGGATGCAGGCAACAAGGCGGTGCCGGCAAATATGTCGATGGCGGTGTACCGGGTCGATTCGCTGCAGGGGGTGGATCATACCAACATCTTTGATTATTTATGGCTGGGCTCCGATCTGCGGGGCAATATTGAATCGCCTGATTATTACTTCACCAATCCGGGGGCCGAAACGGATGCAGCACTCGACAACCTGATGCTTACGCAAGGCTGGCGCAGGTTTCAGTGGAGCGATGTGCTGGCGAATAAGCCCGTGGTCATTAACTTTTTACCGGAGCACCTGGGGCATATTGTTACGGCAAAAATTGTAAATACCCAAAATGGCGCCCCTGCGCAACATATCGTAACCTACATGGGCATCCCGGGAAAAAGGGTGCAGGTATACACTTCGGAAAGCGACTCGCTGGGCCACCTGTTGTATGCCACCAAAGATTTTTACGGCCCCGGCGAAATGATTGTACAAACAAACACATCGGTTGATACCATGTATCGGATTGATGTGCTGAACCCATTCTCGGAACAATATTCAAAAACAGCGCTCCCGAAATTCGGGCTGATCAATGGTTCGCAAAACGCGCTGCAGGCGCACAGCCTCGGCACCCAGGTGCTTAATGTGTACTCGGCAAAAAATATTAAACGGTTTTATGATTCGGGCGCCGACAGCAGCGCATTCTACGGCAAACCCTACAAGGCGTACAAGCTGGATGATTTTACCCGCTTTACCACCATGGAGGAGGATTTGCGCGAATATGTATCTGAAGACAATATTGTTAATTCGAAGGGCCGCTTTCATATCAAGGTATTAAACGACCGCGGCTTCCTTGACGGCGACCCGCTGGTATTGCTTGACGGAGTGCCGGTTTTTGATATCAACAAGATTTTCGGCATTGATCCATTAAAGGTGAACCGGCTGGAGGTTATCCGCGAAAGATTTTACTACGGCCCGGCCGAAGCGGAGGGCGTGTTTAGCTTCACCACCTACAAAGGCGACCTCGGCGGCGTTGAGCTTGACCCCAAGGCGGTGGTGATTGATTACGAAGGCATGCAGCTGCGCAGGCAGTTTTATTCGCCGGTTTATGACAGCGAGGTGCAGGCGGCAAGCCGCATCCCCGATTTCAGGAACCTGCTCTATTGGACGCCAACTGTTGACGGCGTGGGAAAGGTGTCGTTCTACACGTCAGACCTGGCAGGGAAATATGTTGGCGTTGTACAGGGAATTACTGCCGATGGTGATTCTGGCAGCCAATACTTTACCTTTGAAGTTAAATAGTCCCCTAAATCATTGCTTATAACGCAAGCCTATCGTATTTTTACAGATATTGCGAAGCCCTGAAAGGGCGACATACATCATTGCGGGGTCGCAGGCCCGCAATATTATACCAATTTAACCAATTACCAAGCCCTGAAAGGGCGACACGCATCAGCGCAGGTCGCAGGCCTGCAATAAATAATTATGAAGGCGAAACACATATTTATCTTAATCGCGATAGCAAGTCTTACGGGTGTTATATCCGGTGGATTTGCGCAGCGCGTATCCTATTTAAAGCCGCAGCCCCGGGTGCTCAGCCTCATCAGGCAAAATTTTGCAGATGCTGACAAGCAATACAAGGTTATGGATGGCAAGCTTGCGTTAGGCCAGTTCCCGCGAAGCTATAACCAGGCCATAGATAAATTTATAACGAGTAATTCAAGCTGGTGGTGCAGCGGATTTTATTCGGGCACCCTGTTAAACATCTACGAGCAAAACCATGATGCCGCCCTGCTGGCCGATGCAAACCGCTCATTAGACAGCCTCGCACGCGAACAGTACAACACGCACACGCACGACCTTGGCTTTATGATGTACACCAGCTTTGGCAACGCGTATCGCCTTAACCCAAAGCCTGCCTATAAGCAGATCCTGGTGAACAGCGCCAAATCATTATCAACCCGGTTTAACCCTAAGGTGGGCTGCATCAAAAGCTGGGATGCAAAACCCTCGGATTTTTTAGTGATCATTGACAACATGATGAACCTTGAGCTGCTGTTTTGGGCCACCCGCGAAACCGGCGATTCCAGCTTTTATAAAATTGCAGTAACCCACGCAAACACCACCATGAAGAACCATTACCGTGCCAACTACAGCTCGTACCACGTGGTAAATTACAACCCGGAAACCGGGGCAGTGCTGCAGCGGAAAACGGCACAGGGTTTTTCCGACGAATCGGCATGGGCACGCGGGCAGGTTTGGGGGTTGTATGGCTTTACCGTAATGTATCGCGAAACGCACAACAAAAAATACCTGGAGCAGGCCATGCACATCGCCAAATTCATCCTCGGCAACCCGCATTTACCGGCAGACAAGATCCCGTACTGGGATTTTAACGCCTCTAATATTCCCAACGCGCTGCGCGACGCCTCTGCCGCTGCAATAATGGCATCGGCCCTGCTGGAGCTTTGCCGCTATGCGGATAAGGCAGATGCCATTACCTATTTTAACACGGCGCAATCCATCATACAAAAATTGTCTTCGCCAGAATATAAGGCAGCGCCCGGTACCAATGGAGGGTTTATTTTAAAGCACAGCGTTGGGCATTTCCCGCAAAAAAGCGAGGTGGATGTTCCCTTAACCTATGCCGACTACTATTTTGTGGAGGCAATGAAAAGATATAAGCAATTTTCGACCAGATGAACTCTAAATTTTTAAGCCTTGCCCTGTTGGCAGTAACCGGTTTTTGCACGAATGTAGAGGCCCAAAAGGTTACGCTGGATTATTACTTTAACCACGAGGTTCATAAAACGGCCGCGGGTAAAACAGAGCGGTATCATTATTTATGGGATGAGAAGGCCAACTCCGGTTTTTCTATTTTTGGCGATGCCTTTAAGCGGGCAGGCGCAACGCTTGATACCTTAGGCGATGCACCAACAACGGCACGGTTAAAGGGCACAACCATCTATATTATTGTAGACCCGGATACAAAAAAGGAGAGCCCGAACCCAAACTACATTCAGCAAAAGGATATCAATGAAATTGCCGCATGGGTTAAGGGCGGCGGCGTATTGCTGATGATGGCAAACGACAGCGCGAACGTGGAGTTGCCGCACTTTAATAACCTGGCTGCCAAATTCGGGATGCATTTTAATGACGACCTGCAAAATCACGTGATCGACGATAATCATTTTGACGATGGTGCAATAATTACCACCGGCAACCCGCTATTTAAAACAGCCGGGAAGATTTTTATAAAGGACGCCTGTTCCATCGGCCTGAGCGGGCCGGCTAAGCCCCTGTTAAAAAATAGCAGCGGCGCAGTTATCATCGCGACAGCAAAATATGGCAAGGGAACAGTTATAGCCGTTGGCGACCCATGGCTGTATAACGAATATACCAACGGCCGCCTGCCCGCAGGCTTTGAAAATGATAAAGCCGCCAATGATCTCGCAGGCTGGCTGATCCGGGATGCTGCGGTCAATAAATAAAATTTTGTTATTGTAATAGCGTGGCAAACACGAAATTTACAGGACGATGAAGCTTAGGCAAGCGATAAATGCATAATTTGCGCCTGCCACTATCGTTCAATAACAAAAGGAAAAATTATCATGAAGGCAAACATCCTCGAAGCTGCGGATAAACCGCTGGCTTATAAAGACGCTGAAAAACCCACTCCCGGCCCCGGTGAGGCGCTGGTACAAATAAAGGCCGCCGCACTTAACCGCCGCGACTACTGGATCACCATAGGCAAATACGCCGGGATTAAATACCCAACCATATTAGGCTCAGACGGTGCAGGCATCGTTACCGAAGTAGGCAGCGAGGCCGATAAGCACCTGGTAGGCACGGAGGTGATCATTAACCCCGGTTCTGGCTGGGGCGATAACCCAGATTTCCAGTCGGATGATTTTAAGATCCTGGGGTTGCCTGCCGATGGTACGCTGGCCGAATATGTGAAGGTGCAGGCGCAGCATTTACATGCCAAACCCGCGCATTTAACCTGGGAGCAGGCTGCTGCGGTTCCGCTGGCGGGGTTGACTGTTTACCGGGCGCTGTTCTTTAAGGCCAAGGCAAAAAAGGGCGATAAAGTATTGATCACCGGCGTTGGCGGCGGCACGGGCGCATTTGCCCTGCAGTTTGCCGTAGCTGCGGGCTGCCAGGTATTTGTGACCTCCGGCTCGGGCGAAAAAATTGAACGCGCCAAACAGCTGGGTGCGGCCGCGGGCGTAAACTATAAGGCGCAGGACTGGGCCGAACAATTGCTGCACCTTGCAGGCGGCTTCGACGTAATTATCGATAGTGCGCTTGGCGATGGCTTTGCCAAACTGCCCGACCTTTGTAACGCCGGTGGCCGCATCGTAATTTTCGGCGGAACAGCCGGTAACATCCCGGAATTAAACGGCCGCAAGATCTTTTGGCGGCAGTTGCAGATCATCGGCACCATGATGGGCAGTCCGGATGATTTTAAAGCGATGGTTGATTTTGTAGGCGAGCATAAAATTGTCCCTGTTATTGATGAGGTGTTCCCGATGGCGAACGCCGCCGCTGCCGTGGCTAAAATGGAAAACTCGTCGCAGTTTGGTAAGATAGTTTTAACCACCTGACACGCATGCTTCAGTTAAGGGTTGAAGCCATAAAATGGGAACTGCCGGATACCGCCACATTTTTTTTGAGGGAGGCATCCGGCAAACGGATCAGCTACCGGGCCGGGCAATTTATCACGCTGGTATTTACGCATCATGAGGAGGAGATCAGGCGGTCGTATTCGCTCAGCTCGTCGCCCGATGAGGAGTTGTTGTCCATCACCGTTAAGCGCATCGCCAATGGCGAGATCTCCCGCTTTATGCTCACCAAAATAAAGCCCGGCGACATACTCAATGCTGTTGAACCCGCAGGCAGGTTTACCCTGGCTGATACAGAAGCGCCCCGGGAGACCTTGCTATTTGCAGCTGGGAGCGGGATAGTCCCTATCTATTCGCAATTAAAATATGCGCTGAGTCGTGCGGGGAGGAGCAGGCTGGTATTGGTTTACAGTAACATCAATGCTAATTCCATATTGTTCAGGAATGAGCTGGAGGCATTGGCAATACAGCATCCCCAAAGGTTTGCCATCATCCACCAATTGAGCAGCGAGGCTAATCGACTTAACAATTTGGTGGTGGAGCAACTGGTTCGCCGCCATATAACCGATCTGTCCCGCGCTGAATTTTATACCTGCGGACCATTTACCTATATGCGGATGATCCGCCTCACCCTGCTGTATCTTGGCGTTGAGCCGAACCAAATCCGCAAGGAAAACTTTGTGCTCGAAACCGTTCCGGTAGCGGCAACAACCGTCAATTATCCACCGCGCAATATCCGCATCCGTTTTAATAACGAAACGCATGACCTGACCGTCGGCGAAAACCAGTCCATTTTACAGGCCGCCCTGCAAAACAACATCGCCCTGCCCTACAGCTGCCGCGTTGGCGACTGCTCCACCTGCGCCGCCAAATGCACAGCGGGCACCATCCAAATGGCAAAAAACGACGTCCTCACCGATGCCGACCTCGCCGCCGGCTGGATCCTAACCTGCACCGGTCACGCCGTTAGCGATGGTGTGGTGATTGAGTTTGGGGTGTAGGGAGTTCATGGTTCATTGTTCATGGTTGGAGGTTGGTGGTGGGTAGTGAGGAGTAAAAAAAGGGCGTCATCCTATGTTTGCATAGGGTTTGTTTAAAGCGAGAATAAGAATAATTTTATTGGAGAAGAAAAGGGTAAAGAGAAAAGATTACGATTTGTCATTGGCTGTAGGAAGCCGTTCAGCATGCTAATCCCTTTACCCCTTTGCTTACGAGCTTGAACAGTTCATTAGGCCATGAGCCTGAATGCAGGATTGATAAGCCGTTAAGCAAGATTCTTCTACTTTTTATTATCTCTTAAACAAAGTTATGCAAACTCAAACAAATTACACCGGCATTGACATTTCAAAATCGTTCTTTGATGTAGCTTTTTCAAACGAAGGGCGGTATAGTTATTATAAATTTAGTAATGACCGAGATGGCTTTAAGGCGTTATTTAAAATACTGCCTTTAGATAGCCACGTGGTGATGGAAGCATCCGGGCCTTACTATCTTCAACTAGCTTGTTTTCTTCATGATGAAGGTATAGCAGTAAGTGTTATCAACCCATTAGTTATCCGCAGGTTTAGCCAGATGCGCATGTCGCGGGCCAAAACAGATAAGAAGGATGCAAAAATGATTGCTGAATATGGTAAAATGGAACAACCTGCTTTGTGGCAAAAACCAGAGCAGCACATGATTACTTTACAGCAGACAGAGGCTTTATTAGCCAGACTACAAACAGAACACACCGCTTTAAGTAACCAGTTAGAGAGTTTCGACAGCAGTGGTATGCTGACAAAGGAACTAAGAAAACAGATCAGCAGAGAATTGCTTCACAAAGACCAATTGATCAAAAAACTAACAAAACAAATGGAGCAAATAGCAAAAGAACATTATTGTGGCATGCTGGCTTGTTTAGAAAGTATACCGGGTATGGGTAAAAAAACAGCCATGATGCTAACGGTTCTAAGCGGGGGCTTTACCCGGTTTGATGATTACCGGAAATTAAGTTCTTACATCGGTATTTGTCCAAGGATATTTGAATCAGGAACGAGCGTTAAAGGCAAAGCCAGGATCTGTAAAATGGGCATGTCACAGATCAGGGCAACACTGTATGTATGTGCCTGGAGTGCCAGGCGATGCAACAAAGCCTGCCGGGACCTCTATGAACGCCTGCTGGCAAAGGGCAAGGCAAAGAAACTGGCGCTGATTGCTGTTGCTAACAAATTATTAAAACAAGCTTTTGCAATGGCTAAACAACAAACAAAATATAACGAAAATTATTCAAATATTATTTGCTTTTAAACACAGTTCATGCTGAGTCACAAGTCTGCACTGAGGTTCTCGCAGTGAAGCATGCGCGTGGGGCGTGTGGATGCAGAATGCTCAAGTGCACAATAAGCCGAAAGCTCTTCAAAAGCCCCGGCCTCGTGCGATTCCCGCCCTGGGGCGGGTGTAGGGCGGGGTTTCTGCGCCATGCCCTACAGGTGTATTCAGCGGGGTAGCTCCAAATAAAAAGTATTCTTCCACCCAATGATCCTCCCGCTCAGTTGCCGCGGAGGCTGTTACTTTGTCTTGATACAAAGTAACCAAAAATCAAGTCAGCAGAAAGGCCTCTTTGCGCACGGGGCCATTTCAACACAAATCCGAAAACGCTGCGGGGCTGGAATCTTTTTGCCGGACTACCCCGGCTCGCGGAGACCTTTTACGCAAAAATTTCCTATGCCCCAACCCACCGCTGCGGGCCGGCAGCGCTTTCGGATTTTTTCCGAGGCTTGTCTGCTGACGGGGGAAAGTTTTTGCAAACCCCAATAATTGTATTAAACCAAAAATAAAAGGGAAATGGCTTGCAGAAATGTTTTTGCAAACCCAAATCATTTTACTGAACCAAAAACAAAAGCGGGCAATGGCCTGACAGAAAAGCGGGCCGGGGAGTCTGGCCTGCAGCGGGGAAGCTTTTTTCTGTCTTGATGTTATTCGTGTATTGTTTGTTTTTTTAAGGCACTCATTATCTCGCTATGCTCGGTCTTGGTTACTTTTGGATCAAGCCATACGGCGTAGCCCTCTTGAGTGCCTATAAAAAAATAAACAACTTACGAAAAACGTAACTAGGCCTCCGCGGCTATGAGCGGGAAGATGCCCAGGTTCATCCAATACAGCCAATGGGTTTATACCCACATCCCTGCAAATTGCTCACTGTCAACTGAGCGGGAGGATGCTTAAGTCATCCAATACAGCCAAAGGGGTTCCAACCACACCCCTGCAAACTGCCCACCGAAAACTGCAAACTTTTCCCTCCTCCCCAAAACCCTCTCTCTCAAATTTTCGTAATAACAATAACCAACAAATACAGTTATGAAGGCCATTAGCATCATCCTGGTCAGCTTTTTAACGCTTTTTGCGACAGCGCCCAACAAAACGGTAAGCAATGTGGACAGCAAACGCTTTGCCGGCACCTGGTATTCCCTTTACTCCATCCCCACCATGTTCGACAAGGGCAGTCGCCAAACCACCACGCATTACACGCTCAACAAGGACGGTTACTACGACGTGGTTACCACCTGCATAAAAAACGACAAGGGCGACATCCGCACCGTAAAGTCGAAGATCTTCCGCGTTGACGGCACCACCGACGGACAAATGAAGGCCCAGTTCATCTGGCCCATAAAGGTTGATTATTGGGTGATAGACCTTGCGCCCGACTATTCGTGGGTGGTAGTTGGTCACCCGGACCACCGCTTCCTGTTCATCATGAGTCGCAAGCCCGAAATGGACAAGTCCCTGCACGACGAGCTGGTGGCCAAATGCAAGGCCATGGGCTACCCCGTTGAAAACCTGGTGTCACAGCAGTTTCCGGGAGCGAAGTGAGTTGATTGGAGATTAGAGACTGGAGATTAGTTGGTTGGAGGGATAGAATAGCAAAATTATCCGCCCCGTCATTAAAAGGAACGAAGCAACCTCTACATAGGACAATCAAGGACCTTTATGTTAATGGCGACCTACCAACTGCCTGATTAGTCGCCACCTAACTTTTAACTCCGTTACCTGCACGCCGTAGAGATTGCTTCGAAGCAGGTTGCGAGCAACCCGCCTCGCAATGACGCTGAGTTGGAAGCTGATGATTCCAGTTACCACTTATTGCGTTTTAAAAGATATTTTTTATTTTGCAGGATGGTATTTGCACATGGCGGCTGCGTTTACATAATGACCAACAAGCTACATACCGTTTTATATGCAGGCGTTACATCCGACCTTGTCCCCCGGGTTTGGGAACATAAAACACATTTTTATCCGGGCAGTTTTACGGCAAAATACAATTGCGAAAAGCTGGTTTACTACTATTTCTATTCGCGCATTGAAGAAGCTATCGCTGTTGAAAAGGCCATTAAGGGAGGAAGCAGGAAAGCCAAAATTCAATTGGTTAATTCTCTAAACCCGGAATGGATTGATCTATATGATAAGCTAATCGAGGAATAATTATCAACGGCACACCTCATCCACGTCGGTGTTGACACATGCTTTTTACGCGTGTAATTACAATCATCCATCACGTCATTGCGAGGAACGAAGCAACCCCTACGCAGGACAATCAAGAACCTTTATGCTGATGGTGACCCCCACAGCCAGTTCTCCATCACGTCATTGCGAGATTCTGTGTTGATATACAAGTAATTCGTATGATTTATTTTATATTTGTGTCTTAGGCGGCTTTATGTTAGCCTGTTTAGGGCGGCCCTTTTTTAAAGTGGCTGCTCTAATTATTT
>JALYIP010000026.1 GCA_030775685.1 Bacteroidota bacterium | reverse complement strand
CCGACAGCTTTTCGCTTCTGAAACGGTTGATGGTATTATGGTCGGGCTTTTTCATCCCTAAAAGCCACATGAAATGTACATTCTGTGCGGCCTGATCTTCCAGTTTACGACTGGAATAGGTATTGGTAAGGTAACCATATACCAGCAGTTTCAGCATCAGACGAGGATGGAAACTTGACGCGCCTCCGCCTTTATACTTCCGGTTGATCGGCTTCACATCAACCGCGTCAACTACTTGCTTGACAATGCGTACCGGATGGCCTGCCGGCACTAACTCCTCCAGTTTATACGGCAGTAGCGTTAACTGGTCAGGGTCATATGGCTTAAAAACTACTTTCGCTCCCATGACTTTAAGGTACGAAAAGCGCCTTAAATATCAAAGAGGCCGCCTCACTTTTGAGACAACCTCTTTTCATTTATATTAGCTGACGCACTGCGGTTTGTAAAGAAGTGGCTACACCGCGCGGTTTGTTTTTACCCGGAAATCAATAATTATCACATAAAGTCAGAAGTTTGAGTATATAGTAAGGGTGATCTTCAATTACTTCTTTAACTAAGGGCTTAGTGTACGCGGATTTATTATCGCAACTTTCACAATTCCTTTTTCTACCGTTTATAACTGTCTGAATAGCATTGATGTTATAGATGTGTGTATTGCATAGTAATATGCAATGTAATGGCTATGGATTTTCGTCATTACTTAACAAACATTGCTTTTTTTAAAAAAAAACAATGTTTTTTAAGATTTTTCTTGACAATTTGATAATCTAACATTACTTTTAGCTTTAATTAACTATTAACTGATCTTATTATTAACGAAATGAAAAAACTTTTACTAGTAAGTTTGTGCTTTCTGGTGTTCTGCGTAACCCAGTCGTTTGCACAAAATCGAACAATTACTGGTACTGTTACTTCAAAGGATGACAATCTTCCTCTTCCTGGAGTAAGTGTAACAGTGCCTGGAACTTCAGTTGGAACACAAACCAACGATTATGGTAAATACACCATCAAAGTTCCTGCCTCCGCAAAGTCTTTAGCCTTCTCATTTGTGGGTTACAACAGACTGGTTTTGCCAATTGGTGCAACAGACATCATTAATGGCGCCCTTGAAACAAATGCCAAGGAACTAAAAGAAGTTGTGATCACTCAAGGTTACGGCATTAAGCAAACAGCGCGTTCAAGCACTAACTCTGCACAGGCAATCTCTGGTTCAGATTTGAACACTGTTCGCCAGCCAAACATCAACAATGCCCTTGCCGGTAAAGTTGCGGGTATCCAGGTTCGTAGCCAATCGGCTGCAGCTCTTGGTCGTACTACTGAAGTAAGGCTTCGTGGTGCATCTGGCTTCGGAACAGGCTCAGGTGCTCTTTATGTAGTTGACGGTACAATCCTGTTGAACTCGGATGGTCTGAATCTTGACGACGTTGAAAGTGTTACTGTACTACAAGGTGCGGCTGCAGCGGCTTTGTTAGGTTCGCAGGGTGCTAACGGCGCTATCGTGATCACTACTTCTAAAGCAAAGAAAAACGGTGGCTTGGGCATCGACCTGCGCTTAGGTGCTACCTTTGACAAGGCTTACATCCTTCCAAACTACCAGAACACTTACGGTGGTGGTAACAACGCTAACTTCACGCAGTTTATATGGAAGGCCGGTGATCCTAATGAATGGAAATCATTAAGCGGCAAATACTATCCTGATTATTCAGATGATAGCAGCTGGGGTCCTAAAATGGAAGGCCAGGAGTATATTCCATGGTATGCATGGTACCCGGGTACAAAATATACCGGTAAAACTGCTTCATGGAATCCACAGCCAAATAATACAAAAAGCTTCTTCCAAACAGGAGATTTGCTTGACAACACCATTACCTTTAACAAGGCAGGTGACGACTATAGCTTCAAATTATCTTACGGTAACGTATACCAAAGAGGTATCATACCTGACCAGGATTTAAGAAGAAATACTTTAAACCTGAATTATAACTATGACCTGAGCAAACACCTGTCGTTAAACGCTAATATTAACTATATTAACCAGAAACAACACGGTACAGTTCAGGATGGTTATGCTAACCAGTCTTCAGGTTCATTTGACCAATGGTTCCACCGCGATATCGATATGGGTATCATGAAGGAACTTAGAGGTTTACAATACGGCCCTGGCCAATATGCAAGCTGGAACCACAACGATCCGGATGCGTATGATCCTGCAAACCCAACTGCATTTTATGGCGGTAACTACTGGTATAACTTCTATACTTATCAGGATTTAGAAAAGGATTTCTTTAACGGCGACCGTTTGTATGGTAACATTGCTTTAACTTACAAGGTGAACAACGATTTAAGCTTCAAAGCAACTTACCGTAAACACCAGAACACTACCTGGACTGAAAACATCGAATCGACTGAATTGGCGTTGAGCCAGACTCAAACCGGTGTTAAAGGCAGTTACTATACTTATAACTCATACCAAAACCGCGAGAACATCGAGTTTTTAGCTTCCTACAACAAGAAGATTCATGATTTCTCTGTCGCTGCAAACGCCGGTACTGATAAATTTAACTTCACTGATAAAGAAAATGGCGGAACAACAGTAAACGGTTTAAGCATCCCTTATATTTACTCGCTTGCCAACAGTGCGGGTACTCCGACCCTATATAACGTAAGGCAAAAGGAAAAATATAACGCGCTTTTAGCTAATGTGAACTTAGGCTGGAAAGATTTAATTAACATTGACGGATCTATCCGTAATGACTGGTTCTCAACCCTTCCACAGGCCAAGAACGATGTATTGTCAAAATCATTAGGTGCAAGCTTTATTTTCAGCGATTTGTTGAAAAGCCAAAGCAGCTGGTTAAGCTACGGTAAGTTGAGGGCTTCTTATGGCCAGATCCCTAAGGCTCTTGGTACTACCAACGAAACCTTTGGTTACGGTCGTTATCCTGGCCTTGCTTATGGCGTTCCTGCTGTTAAGTACAACGGGCAGCTTATTCAAAGCGCCCCTGATCAGTTTGTTGATAATACTATCCACGGTTCGGTGGTTACCAGCAAGGAAATTGGTACTGATCTGCGTTTCCTAAATGACAGGATCGGCGTTACGGGCACTTACTGGACAGCGTCAGAAAAAGCGCTTCCTTACGCTGTTAACGTAAATGGTGCATCAGGTTTCAGTTCAATCCTTACCAACTTTGGTGATGTTGAACGTAAAGGTTTGGAGTTAACCATCTACGGTTACCCGGTTAGGTCGGCAAACTTTTCATGGAACATTAACTTTACCTACGCTAACCTGTTACAGGATAAAGTTGTTGAGATCAGCAAGAAATACGGTGTAAACCAAATTATTGTTGCTTACAATACATTCAGCCAGGTTCCATACATGGTTCAAACAGCAGGCATGGCATGGGGCCAGTTATTTGGAACAGGCATACAGCGTAATGCTGCGGGTGTGCCGGTTATCAACTCTGATGGTTCATACGCTATCAACAAATCTGTTTATTTTGGCAGCGTGCTTCCAAAACACACAGGTGGTTTACAGAACTCCTTCAAGATTTATAAGGATTTTGATGTTGACTTTAATATCGATTACCAGTTTGGCGGTAAATTCAGCTCATTATCAAGCGCATGGGGCGACTTCAGCGGTTTAGCTAAAGGAACAGCAGTGCTTAATGATAAAGGTAACCCAATTCGTGACAACGTTGCCGATGGTGGCGGCCACCACGTAGTTGGTGTTGATGCGACCGGTAAACCGGTTAGCATGTACGTGAACGAATATGACTATGTACACAATAACTTCAACAACGGAACAACTGATCAATACGTTTACGACTTAACCTTCATTAAATTACGTGAGGTTGGTGTAGCTTACCGCATCCCTGTTAAAAAATTAGGATTAGGCAGCGCTATCAAAAATGCTTCTATTCAATTACAGGCACATGACCTTTGGCTGATCTATGCTAAGACTAAGGACTTTGATCCGTCACAGATCAGTGCTGTTCAGGGTGAGTCGGGCCAGTTGCCAGGAACAAGAGGTATAGGCTTTAACTTAAAAGTTGGATTCTGATAACGGGGATTAAGTAAAACTTATTAAATTTTAAAGACACAATGAAAAAGACATATAAATACACACTTTCGGCCCTGCTTATTTTGAGCGCTGCAAGTTGTAAAAAACTGAATGATTTCGGGAACACCAATAAGGTGCCGGACGCCGTTACTACGGTGATACCTTCTGCGCTCATTGCAAACGTTGAGCTAAATGTTGGAGGCTATTCGTCTACATCAGCATATGCAATCACCGGCGGATATTACGCCCAGTATTTTGCTGAAACCCAATACCCTGGCACATCGCTGTACGACCTTAATCAAAGAGGTTTTGCAGGCGACTATAACGGCACATTATACGATGCGCAAACAGTGATCAATTCACCGCTAAGCTCAAAGAATGCTGTTGCGGCTGCGACTATTATGCAGCAGTACATCTTCTGGATGCTTACGGATAACATGGGTGACCTGCCATATTCACAGGCATTAAAGGGCTTGAGTAATATTCTACCGGCTTACGATACCAGTGAAGACATCTACAAAGGTATTGTGAAAAATACAGCAGCGGCTGTTGCTTCGTTAACCGGAAGCGGAGTAGAAGGTGACGTTGTTTATGGTGGTGATATTTCTAAATGGAAGGCATTTGGTAATTCATTGATCATTTTAGTGACCACCCAGGCAAGCAAGACAGACCAGGCAGATAGCTGGGCTAAGCCGGCCTTTGCATCAGCTGTAGCCGGTGGTTACATCAGCACCAATGATGGAAATTTTGCAGTTCCTTATACTTCTGATTACCATAACCCTTGGTACGCTTTATATGACGGGCGTAAAGATGAAGGCGAAAGCACAACGATGACTGCTTTAACAGCATCTTTGAATGACGGCAGGCAAGTAATGTTTGGCGGAGCTGCTAATGACCCGAACAATTCAAACAATGCTGCCACACCGGCCACTGCCCAAACCTCAAATGTTGGGGTGCCTTATGGCCTGGGCCGTACAGACGCAAACAACTTTATTGGCGCCAACCAGGGCTGGGCTTACATCATGCGTGCAGACCAGCGCTTGCAGACCAGCACAGTTCAGGCAGTGACTGCGTCTGAAGTTTTATTAGCCGTTGCCGAAGGCACAAGCTTAGGTTGGAGCGGCTTAGATGCCAATGCACTTTATCAAAGCGGAATAAAGGCGTCATTTGATCAGTGGGGTGTTGATGCCCCTTCAGCGGCTTATTTGTCTAACGTGCCGTTCAATGCAAAAAACCTGGCAACCCAGCAATATTTAGCGGGCTATCCAAACGGGCACATAGGCTGGAATGTTTGGAGAAAGACAGGAGTTCCTACGTTAAAACCTGCTGCAGCTCACTCAAATACATCCGGACTGATTCCAAGAAGGCTTGACTATAGCTCTACAGAGTTACAGACAAACGAGGTTGCTGCTAAAGCGGCTATTGCCAGGGAAAGAGGCAAAAATCCGGGAACAGATTCTCAGGATAATGCAGTGTGGTGGGACGTTACAGGTTTAGCTCAGTAACGTTAAATAGTTGATAAATATTAAACTATCACGGATCGGATCTTTTGAAAAAATCCGTGATGGTAAAAACTTTAAAATATCAGTTCAATGAAAACGAAAATTTTACAATACTTAGCTCTTGCTTGCTTGCTGATCACTGTCTTCAGCTCATGCCGCAAAGAGTCGTTCGGCGGTAAGGAAAATTCCCAGGCCGGAAAAACTTATGTTTGGATAACTGAAGCAGATGCATCGACATATACGCAATATTTCGATCTTTTCAGCGATGTTAAAACGATAATTTTATTTACAGTTAGGCGAGACCCGGCGAGTAAAGCCGATTTGCAAAAAGCCATTACTGTTAAAATAGGTTTACAAACAGATTCTACTACTAACGCGGGTATAACAGTCTTAACCAGCAGCCAGGTTAGTTACCCTACAGCTGCTGATATTGCCACAGGTGGCATATACGCATCTTATGATGGCGTGACACCAACATCAACCGGCTGGACAGTTAATTTTGCACCAGGAGAATTTGCAAAGAATATCATCATAAAAGTAAAAGGAAGCACTTTAGACCTTTCAAACGTTTATGGCGGTGTTTACAAAATCACGGATTTGGGCGGATTTTCTACCAAAGTTGGATATGACGTTATTGCGGCCGGTATTGGTGTGAAAAACCCTTGGGACGGTATTTACGCATTTACCGGTACAATGTCTGACGCGGCTAACGGAGCCTTATCGCATCCAAATAATAACCTTGGAGATAAAGCGCCAATGCAGTACGAGTTACGTACAATTTCAGCAACCACATGTGTTGTATACGACAATTATATTAACCATCAAGTTGACGTAATTATATCAAGCGGAACCGGTCTTAGCTATTACGGCAGCTTGGGTATAGTTGTAACATTTGACCCTGCAACTAACAAGGTTGTTAAAATGGTTAACTATTACGGACAGCCTGCAGGCAACTCAAGATATTTACAACTTGATGATACCGGTGTGAACGCTTACGATCCAAAAACTCAAACTATTACTATTAAATATGATATGTTTCAGCCATCTGTAACCACTTTGCCCCCTCCTTATCTTAGGACAGCTTGGGATGAAAAATGGAAATATATCGGTTCACGATAATAGAACATAACAGTATATTAAAAGCCGCTCACATTCGTGAGCGGTTTTTTTTGTGAAAAAACAGTATATTGTGTAATATTTTTAACGTAAAGACGTGTAATACTTAGTGTTGCGAATTAAAAATTTGACATATATGAAAAAGGCCTGTTTGATATTAATAATGTATGCAGTTCCGGTTATTGCCTTTTGCCAATCCATAATAGTGAAAGGCGTAGTAAAAGACGGCAGTGGTACCGTAGTACCAGAAGCTTTTATCAGGGAAGCGCAACTAAAAATCGCAACCTATGCAGATTCTTCCGGAAACTTTATGATCAAGGTTGATCCAAAAGCTACGTTGGTTGTTGTTGCCCAGGGGTACAACGATGCAGAGGTTAAAGTTGATAATAAATCTTCGTTAACGGTAACATTGGCAAAAGGTACCGCTTCTTCCGCTTCAAACACTAGCCTGCCTGCTGTTGCAGATAATAATCCGGACGGAGGCCTGGTTTATTTAAGCCATGATGACCTATCTTCGCAAAGCGGCTCTACACAAAGGGTAAAAGAAGGATTTTCCCAGGAAGCTACACGAGGCAACCCTTATATGCTCTCAGGATGGGCACATGGCTATGCCTTTGGTACAGATGGCAAGCTTTTATATGATGTGGCTAACTTATATAATTACGATAAAATTACCGGGCAGCTGGTTTTTACGAAAGACAAAGCTTCATTGCTGCAAGTGAATAAAGGCGATGTAAAGGAGTTTTTTCTTTTTGACGGCAAATTACTACCACACATTTTTGAAAAGGCACCAGTACTAGGCGACCAGGCATTTGTTGAGGTGATGGTAACCACGCCTAAATACAGGTTGTATAAACAAACTACTACAAAGCTTGTACGGGCAGATTACCATAACAATGGTGTAATAGAATCGGGCCATAAATACGACGAGTACGTTGATTACGTAAA
The DNA here is from genome assembly GCA_030775685.1 of Bacteroidota bacterium. Lineage (GTDB taxonomy): Bacteria > Bacteroidota > Bacteroidia > Sphingobacteriales > Sphingobacteriaceae > Mucilaginibacter. The sequence continues at coordinate 5,442 of JALYIP010000026.1, read as the reverse complement.
GTATTATTTTCTGAAAGTTGGCGATGCAAAAGCCAAATCAATATCTCTGAAAAAGAAAGCCATAAAAGAGGCGTTTGCCGGTGATGCCGATAAATTTATAGACGCGCAAGGCTCGCGCGATATTGATGACGACTACTTAAGGGAACTGAATTCCGGTTTGCAATAAAAATTGTTTTACTTTTTGTACATGGCAGGTAATGTGCTTGCCATTTTGCAGGTGCAGATAATAAGAGTTGCTTGATTTTCTAAGGAATGTATGTTAACGGCTAATAGCGAAAATACAGATAGCTTTATATCATCACATAACTCCGGGAAGGTGTATGACGCGGCAATTTGATGAGCGTAATTCAATATGGATAAGCGATGATTTTACCCGTTGTTTGTAACAAGTTTTTTACCATTGAATTAAAGAAAAGTTAGTTTAAAGAGAATTTCGCAGTGGGTTTTTTCTATTTCATGGTTATCTTTAGAAACTTTAAACTTTATAAATATTAAGCCCATTAATTTTAATATGAAAATTTTCTTCCGAATTACCTTATCTGCTTTTTTGCTATCAGGAACAGTTACCTTTGGACAAACAATATCTGTGACCGGCACGATTAATAACGAAAAAGGAAAGCCTGTCCCTTTTGCGTTTGTTAGAGATGCGCAACATAATTATGCCACCTATGCTGATTCAATAGGCTCATTTCAATTAGATGCCGACCCGGCGTCTTCGCTCCAGGTAATTGCAAACGGCTATGCGAATGCTGATGTGAAGATCGATAATAAAACAAATGTGAATATTACGCTACCGACCGGTAAGGCAGAATCGTCCGTTTCTCCGTTAAAGTCGGGCAATGAGGAAGTAGATTCCCACTTTCTGAACGCAAGGGAGTTATATGTATTTGGTGGTGGTAATGCTAACGCAGGCGGGCAGGAAACTATAAAAGAAGGTTTTACCCAGGAGCCAACACGCGGTAGCAGGTACCTGTATAAAGAGTGGGCTCCGGGTTTGGGGATCAGCAAGGAAGATAAGCTTATTGTGGAAACCACTAATCTCTATAACTATGATAAAATGAATGGTGAGATACTGTACACCAACGATGGTAAATCGATGGCTAAAGTATCAACCGACCAGATCAAAACCTTTAGCTTATATGATAATGCTGGTCATGCCCACCTGTTCGTTGCTGTTCCGGAAATAAAGGGTAAAACATTTACTGAAGTTTTGTTAAGCACACCTAAGTATAAAATTTATAAAAAAGTAGATGCAAAATTGCTGCGTGCTGATTTTCATACCAACGGTGTTATTGAAACCGGCCATCGCTATGATGAATTTATTAACGATGAAAGATATTACTTTGTTGGTGCCGATAATAAGCTGCAATCCATTTCTCTTAAAAAAAGCACATTGAAAAAGCTATTGGCAGGTGATGCAGATAGTTTTATAAGCTCACAAGGCTCAAGAGATGTGGATGAAGATTATGTGCGTGACCTTGGAAAAAGCCTGAATAAATAAATCCCTTGTTATAAACAAGTATTAAAAAATATTGACAGACGCCTGGTTATTCCGGGCGTTTTTCGTTTAACAAATAACTTGATTTAAACATATTTTTCAAGGATATGTTCCCGTAAGTACTTATATTTATGCAGCTTAAACGGTCAATAGATATGAAAACTTTTACCATTACAATTGTTGCGGCTTTATTGGCGGGTTCTGTAGCTTTTGGGCAAACAATCCCGGTATCCGGTACAGTAGCTGACGAAAAAGGACAACCCATTCCTTATGCTTTTGTGAGGGATGCACAGCACAATTATGCCACATACGCAGATTCAACCGGTTTCTTTAAACTTAGGGCCGATCCTGCATCGTCATTACAAGTGATGGCAAATGATTATAAAAGTGCTACAGTTAAGGTTGATGTTACAGGCGGTGCAAACATAATTAGTTTAAAGCCGATAAATCCGCCGGGTACCCCGGTTGATGGTATAGTACCCCTTAAATCAAATGAACAAACTAAAGTTGCCGGGTCTACCTTTTTGCAGGAGCGGCAATTACTGGCGGTCTGGAGCCCTGTATATGCAGGCGGCCCAAAAGCGGGTGGTGGCGGCGGTACCAACGTTACCATAGTTAAACAAGGTTATACAGTGGAGCCGACAAGGGGAAGCCGTTATTTGTATGACAATTGGGTGCCGGGTTTCGGGATCAATACAAAGGACTCAATCGTTGTGGAAACTGCCAACTTGTATAATTATGATAAAATGAACGGCAACATCATGTATACCAACGATGGCAGATCAATGGCGGCCGTATCAACACAACAAGTAAAAACCTTTACTTTATATGATAAAAGCGGCGGCGCACATGTTTATGAAAATGCACCGATGGTGAGCAATAAACCTTTCACTGAAATTTTGTTAAAGACACCTAAATATAGAATTTATAAAAAGGTAGACACAAAATTACAACGGGCTGATTTTCATACCGATGGCGTTATAGAAAATGGTCACCGTTATGACGAGTATATTGACGATGAGCGGTATTATTTTGTCGGGGCTAATGATAATAAAGCACAATCAATTTCTCTTAAAAAGAGTACATTGAAAAAGCTATTAGCCGGGGATGCAGATAGCTTTATATCTGCACAGGGCTCAAGAGATGTAGATGAGGATTATGTAAGAGATTTGGGTAAAAGCCTGGGTAAATAATCCCTTCTAATATACAGGTATTGAATAATACTGACAAACGCCCGGTTATTCCGGGCATTTTTGTTTATGTACCCCATTCAAAAGAAAAGGATACTTCTTGTACTGCTCATCGCCTGACGTTATTATAAAACAAGCAACGGTTATTCGGCGTTCGATAGTTAAACTATTTATAAGAGAATTTTTGATGTTTATGACTGTAACTGCTTATATTTATGTAACTTAAATGGTATTAGTCATGAGAAATATTTTTACAATCACCCTGGCAGTATCTTTACTGTCAGCTTCTGTGGCTTTTGGGCAAACAATCCCAGTGACCGGCACCGTGGACAATGAAAAGGGACAACCCATTCCTTATGCTTTTGTCAGGGATGCACGACATAACTATGCCACTTATGCAGACTCGACCGGGACTTTTACACTTAATGCCGATCCTTCGTCGTCATTGCAGGTAATGGCCTATAATTATAAAAGCGCAACTATTAAGGTTGATAGTAAAAATAATATCAATATAATCAGTTTAAAACCAATTGGCGCTGCTGTTGATGCGATAGTTCCGCTTAGTTCATCAACTGCACAAACCCCAGTCGCCGGGGCCACTTTTTTACAAGACAGGCAAAATCTTGTTATGAGCCGCATAGCCGGGGGGTCTGAGGCTGGCGCTGTTTCAGTTATCACTGCCAAAGTGGGGTATACAGTGGAGCCAACAAGGGGAAGCCGTTATTTGTATGACAATTGGGTGCCGGGTTTTGGGATCAACAAAAAGGATTCCATTGTTGTTGAAACAAGCAATATGTACAATTACGATAAAATGAACGGAAACATCATGTACACTAATGATGGCAGATCAATGGCAATCGTATCGCCCGCGCAGATAAAAATTTTTAGTATTTATGACAAAAATGGGCAGACACATGTTTATGAAAACGTGCCTTTAATAAGTGACAGACCATTTACCGAAGTTTTATTGAGTACACCCAAGTATAAGATCTATAAGAAAATAGATACTAAACTGCATCGATCTGATTTTCAAACCAATGGCGTTGTAGAGTCAGGTCATCGTTATGACGAGTACATTGATGATGAGCATTATTATTTTGTTGGCGCAGATAACCAGGCAAAATCAATTTCTCTTAAAAAGAGCACGCTAAAGAAGCTGTTAGCAGGGGATGCAGACAGTTTTATTTCTTCACAAGGTTCGAGAGATGTTGATGAGAATTATGTGCGGGATTTGGGTAAAAGCCTTAGCAAATAATTTCTATTGTTTAATATTGGCTATTTGGTCATTAAACAATAAACAAAGAAGCGCGCGGTATGTGCCGGACGCTTCTTTGTTTATAAACGACTATAAAAGTATTTACTTTTTATCCACACTATAACTCCCCGGCCCGATAAAAAACAATCCGGCAAACACAACAGCATCCTCAATTGCATGCGCTGCGCCGCCAAGGCCGCCGGAGTCGCCGCTTTGATGTAAATGAAACATAACTGCCACAATAAGATTAATGACCAGCAATAGGCAAACCGGCCTGAATGCAAGCCCCAGGATGAGTAATGCGCCGCCAACAGCCTGTGTAAGCGCCGCCAGCAGCCCCCACACTACCGGTAAAAAGTGAATGCCAATGTAACGGGTTGCACTGCCCACCTCGGCCCACATTTTTGGGCCGCCGATAAGCATCGGATAGCCGTGCCATATAAACATGATGCCTAAACCAACCCTGATCACTAAAAGGCCAAAGTTTTTGTATTTCGCGAGGGTGCTAAATAATGCCATAATTACGAATTTAGGAATTAAACCAGATTTGAGTCAATATAGTTTGATGTTAACTGTGGATTAATAAAGCGCCCGATTATTAACATCTGTTAATATGTATTTTTAGGGGCGTTATTTGTTTTGATATTTATTATTAATTAAATTTACCTTGTTGGTTTACCTATAAACCAGCAAGGGGGCCTAAACTAAATTACAAATTCAAAATTTATTCCAATCAGAATTATGGAAAAACTAACCAAACAAGAGATGAGAAACGTCACTGGTGGCGTAGGCATTAAGTATGTATGGCACTGCCGTGATACTGCCACTTCGGCGTACATGACGGCCGGTACCTGTTCAAGCGGCGACCCTTCGGTGTATTGTGGCGAATATTCCTGCATTAACTCGGGAGTAACTTGCACCGGCGGTGAGTACTGCCCATAATATTAATTGCTATGCAATAAAGAGCCGGGTTGAATTAATTCAATACGGCTCTTTTGCTTAAGTATATTTTATCGCTGCATAATTTGCACTGACTGATAAATTTAACTGTTTTCCCAAAACCAAACTACAGTTATCAGGCACGTGTCCACCGGGAAAATCAAAACATACCGGGTAATTATAATCTTTTACCACTTCCATTACAATTTCAGGTACTGTTTGCCCAAAGGGAATGTCGTTGTCCTTCAGATCAGAAAATCCTCCTACAATTAGGCCCTTCAGATTTTGCAGTTTTCCTGCACGCTTAAGGGTGCGCAGCATTCTGTCAATACTGTATAAATATTCTCCAATATCCTCAATAAATAATATTTTACCGCTGTAATCCATGTCTGACACTGAGCCAGATGCAGAAAGGAGAATGGATAAGTTGCCGCCAATAAGTAAACCCTCGCCCTCGCCAAACCGGTTTAGTGGGTTGGGATTAAGCCGGTAGCTTATTTCTTCGCCGAACAGGGCTCTTCTCAATGTATCCAACGACCGTGCCGAGGCATCCGGTATAG
>JALYIP010000025.1 GCA_030775685.1 Bacteroidota bacterium | reverse complement strand
TGCTGAACGGCTTCCTACAGCCAATGACAAATCGTAATCTTTTCTCTTTACCCTTTTCTTCTCCAATAAAATTATTCTTATTCTCGCTTTAAACAAACCCTATGCAAACATAGGATGACATCCCTTTCTTGTCATTTCACCTTCGCAATCCAACGGATTTTATAACTCAGAATGACAAAGAAATCTTAGTTCAACTCGCCCAACAATTCCTCAAGATCCAATCTTTGCGTAAACATTGTCATGTCCCCATTTTCATCCTTTGGCCATTCATCCCGCGGGCGATCCCAATATAGTTCAACGCCGTTACCATCGGGGTCATCTAAATAGATGGCTTCAGAAACACCGTGATCTGATGCCCCTGTAATTGGATATTTAGCGTCTATCAGGCGTTGCAATATGGCCGCAAGGTCTTTTCTTTCAGGATACAAAATTGCAGTATGATATAACCCTGGAGCATATTCAGGTGCTGGAGCAGCGCCTTTGCTGTGCCAGGTGTTTAAACCAATATGGTGATGATACCCTCCTGCCGAAATAAACGCAGCCTGCCCGCCATACATCAGCATTTTATCAAAGCCAAGCAGGCCGCAATAAAAATCAAGTGACTTTTGCAGGTCGCTTACCTTTAAATGCACATGGCCGATACGGGTTAGTGCAGGTATTTTATATTCTTCCATTTTAAATTACATGTTTAAACATCAAATTTACAGAAAATATCATTTTCTTTTGTTTGATGATTGTAAAATCGCTATCTGTAAATATATTTTATTTTTGTCGCACATCCCATATCTCACATTCAAATCTAAAACAACTACCTTTGCCCCATGATCGTAAAATCAGCAGAATTTATTTGCAGCAACACCCAGATGTCTAAGCTACCGCCGCCGGTTAAAGCGGAGTATGCCTTCATCGGGCGTTCAAACGTGGGTAAGTCATCCTTAATAAATATGCTTGCCGGAAAAAAAGGTTTGGCAAAAACTTCGCAAACACCCGGTAAAACCCAGCTCATCAATCATTTTTTAATAAACGATTCCTGGTATATTGTCGATTTACCAGGCTATGGTTATGCCCGTGCCTCAAAAACCCAAAAAGCCAATTGGAATAAATTCATCCATACCTACCTGGACAAACGCGAAAGCTTGCAATGTGTAATGGTTTTGATAGATAGCCGGCTTGAGCCGCAAAAGATCGACCTTGAATTTTGCAACTGGCTTGGCGAAAAGGGACTATCTTTCGTATTGGTGTTTACCAAGGCCGACAAGCAATCATCCATAAAAACAGATCAGAATATCGCCAAGTTCCGCAAAGCGCTTTTAGCTACTTTTGAAGAAGTACCGAAGCATTTTTTAACTTCTGCCGAAACACAACTTGGCCATGATGAGGTTTTAGCATTTATCAGCCAGATAAACCAGCAATTTACAATACCTGAAATAAATTATTAAAAACAAAAACTATGAAACGTACAGCACATGCCCATTGGAATGGTACTTTAACCGAAGGTAAGGGAGAGATCACTACCCAAAGCACCACATTAAACAACACCCAGTATTCATTTAAAACCCGTTTCCAGGACGGAGTTGGCACTAACCCGGAAGAATTGATAGCGGCTGCGCATGCAGGTTGCTTCACCATGGCAGTAGGAGCGGCGCTTAGCCAGGCTGGTTTTACACCAAATGATTTATCTACTGATGCCATTTTAGACCTTGACATGCAGGCACTGGCCATAACCGGGATTGCATTGAACCTGACAGGATCGTTAATTGACGGCGTTAGCGAAGAAAAATTTAAAGAAATTGCTGAAGGCGCAAAAGCAAATTGTATTATATCAAAAGCATTGAGCGTACCAATTACGCTTACTGTTACTTATGCTTAATTAGTTGATTAGTGAGTGGTTGATTAGGTGACTAGTTGAAATTTCAGCGTAATCCAACTTAATCAACCACTCTCTTAATCTAACTTAGTCAACTACTCGCCCGTACTTAGTTTTTTATAAATCCCAACTCGGGGTGCTGATAAGCCGGTTTCTTCAGTTCCACCATCAAGTTTTGAAAACTTTTAAGCGGGCTTTCGCCTGCAAGCATATTTACCAGCCAGGCGGGCACACTGCCTCCCGGGTCAACCTGCAAAGTATAAACCACCCTAACCCTGTTGTTGCCCACGGGCGTAAGGATCCAAAGGCTTTTTGACGACCGAACCCGTACGATGCCGTCCTTTACCGGAACCATCCCGTTAACGGAGGGGCCATCCATAGTCACAACTTTTGTTTCTGCATTTTGATGAACGGTAAGATGAGCCACAAAATCGCGGTTTTGCACCGGCCATGGAATACTTACTTCAGAATAATAATAAAGCTCCGATGGGGAAACCTGCTTGATAAGGGTACACGATTTGGTATGATCAAGCCATTCGACACAATTTTTTACATCAAGCAAAACCATTATTAATTGCGACAGGTTGGTATTGAGTTCACAGTCAACTTTTACCGCCTTAAATTTAGAGGTGGAAACAGTACTGATATAAACCTTTATACCATCCTTTTCAGTTTTCAGCTTCCATTCAGATTGGGCGGAAACTACAGATATTCTTAAAAGGAGAATGAGAGTGATAATAGCCCGGTACATTAATAAATTGTTATTTAAACATCAAAACTAAATAACTATTAATTGTTAATAGCAACAATGATGCTTTATGACAATTAACTGGGAAAAGCCATTTTCGGTTACAATAAATCCGGCTGATGCCGTTTTGGTTTAGTTCATTATTGTTGTAATTTCGGCTTTCATTACTACCCATAAAAGTGCTTAGTATCCTCAAAAAAGAAATAACTTCTTATCTCAGTTCCCTGGTAGCCTATGTTACCATTGGCGTGTTTTTGTTAGTGTTGGGCCTGTTTTTATGGGTATTCCCTGAGTCGAGCGTTTTAGATTATGGCTATGCCGGGCTCGATAGCCTTTTTAATACTGCGCCGTACCTGTTCATGTTCCTGATTCCCGCTATAACCATGCGGTCACTGGCCGAAGAACGCAAGGAAGGCACATTTGAGTTGCTGCTAACCCGCCCGTTGGCCGACTGGCAGATTGTATTGGGTAAATACTTTGCCTGTCTTATTTTAGTATTGTTTGCATTGCTGCCAACTTTGGTTTACTATTATTCAGTTTTCCAATTGGGAAATCCGCAGGGGAATATAGATACAGGCGGCGTGATCGGATCTTACATTGGTCTGTTTTTATTAGGTGCAGGTTTTGTTGGTATCGGCTTATTCGCATCTTCAATTAGCAAGAATCAAATCATCGCGTTTACTATAGCGGTATTTCTGTGCTTCTTTTTCTACAGCGGATTTGATTCGCTTAGCCAATTGCTGTCACTACAAAGCCTCGATCTGCAAAACCTCGGCATAACTGAACATTATCAATCTGTAAGCCGTGGTGTATTGGATACCCGCGACCTTATTTACTTTATTATACTTGCCGGCCTGTTTATTTGTTTAACCCTTTTTGTGCTGATAAAGCAACGTCAAAAATCAATTAAGGATGGGATACTGATTGGCTCGCTGGTTACTTTGGTCGTTTTGGGAATTATCTCAAGCCTCACTTTTACCCGTTTTGACTTTACTAAAGAAAAGCGTTTTACTATTTCCCCAATAAGCCGGGGCATTATGGACAGCCTTAAAGAGCCTGTACGTGTTATAGTTTATTTAAAAAGCGATAACCTGCCGGGCGGTATGAAGCGCCTGCAACGCGCAACAAAGGACATGTTGAGCGACCTGCAGGCCTACAGCCACGATAAGGTGCAATTTGACTTTGTCGACCCCGTGGCGGCTACTAAAAGCTTTTCGCCCGATGCGCAAAGGCAGGAATATGATTCGCTGGCTGTGCGCGGCGTTGTGGGCCAAAATCTAACCGTAAAAACGGATAATGGCGTATCGGAAACCTTAATATTCCCGGAAGCATTGATCCGTTGCGATGGAAGAGAACTGGCCGTTAACCTGCTGCAAACCCGCATCGGCGCATCTGACGAGGAAGCGTTAAACAATTCTATCCAAAACCTCGAATATGCTTTTACATCGGGCATTAAAAAGGCAAGCAGTGGCGGTAAGCCTAAAATTGGCTTTACCGAGGGCCACCATGAGTTAACCGACCTGCAATTAAATGGCGCGATGAGCGCATTGGCAGATGGATACCAGGTGGGCAGGGTCGATCTAAAAACGATCCCCTTAAGTGTATTGACTAAATTAAGCTTGCTTGTAATTCCAAAACCTGATTCAAAATTCAGCGAAATTGAGAAATTTAAAATAGATCAATACTTAATGCGCGGTGGCCGCGTGCTTTGGGCCATTGACCAGGTAAATGCCGAACTGGACAGCTTGAGAGGGCATGGCGATCAAATGTCGTTTCCAAAACAATTAGACCTGGACGATCAATTATTTACCTACGGTGTACGTATCAACTATGACCTGATTGCCGACATGAGCTGTTCGCAGATCCCGATCAATACAGGGGCTGTTGGCGGGCAGCCACAGATCCAGTTATTGCCTTGGTTATACTATCCTATTTTTATTCCTACGTCAAAAAATCCGCTGGTAAAAAACCTCGATATCCGCAGTGAATTTGTAAGTAGTATTGATACCCTCGCCATAAAAAACGTTACTAAAACAGTGCTCCTTAGCACGTCACCATTTAACAAAAAAATAAACGCCCCGCATATGCTGTCGTTGCAGGCAGTTGAGCAGGAGCCTGATCCCAAGGACTTCAGGGGAACACCAAAAGCTGTTGCTGTATTATTGGAAGGAAAATTCCAGTCTGATTTTCAAAACCGGCCGCTGCCCGAAGGTTTAAACGAAAACGTACAGATCATCACCCAAAGCAAGCCAACAAAAATGATCGTGTTGAGTGATGGCGATGTGCTAAAAAACCAGGTGGGTGCTGATGGTTCTCCATATCCGCTGGGGTATGACCATTATATGCGCCGCAGCTTTGGTAATAAAAACTTTTTACTGAACATTGCCGACTACATGACCGACGATTCCGGCTTAATCACTTTGCGCACCAAAGAGATCCAGATCAGGTTGCTTAACCGCGCCCGTATTCGCAGCGAAAAACTGTATTGGCAGGTACTTAATAATGCCTTGCCCCTTGGTTTGTTGGTAATGTTTGCTATTTTTCAACATTATATCCGCAGACGGAAGTATGCCCATTAAATTTTTTACTTTTGATAGATTAATTCCTACTATATGAGATTTATTGTTTCTACATCAACATTACTCAAGCAACTACAGGCTGTAAGCGGGGCCTTGAGCAATAGCACAGTATTGCCTATCCTTGAAAACTTTTTGTTCGAGATAAAAGATGGAAACTTAACTATTTCCGCTACCGATCTGCAAACCAGTATGACTACCTCATTGCCGGTTGAAGCTAAGGAAAATGGCCGCATAGCCATCCCTTCACGCATATTGTTAGAGACCTTGAAATCACTGCCAGAGCAGCCTGTTAACTTTTCGGTTGACGACACCACTTTCGCTATTGAAATAAACGCCGGCGATGGTAAATACAAGCTGAACGGCGAAAACGGCGAGGACTTCCCTAAGATCCCGGTTGTTGAAAATGCATCGTCTGTAAATTTACCTGCTTCAGTTTTAGCCGAAGCGATAAACAAAACAATATTTGCTGTAAGTAATGATGAGCTGCGCCCTGCAATGACAGGCGTTTACTGCCAGCTATCAACCTCTTATCTTACATTTGTAGCTACCGATGCACACAAGCTGGTGCGTTACCGCCGTAAGGATGCAAAGGCTGCAAGCACAACATCGTTCATATTGCCTAAAAAAGCATTAACGCTCTTGAAATCATCGTTACCAAGTGATGACGTAAATGTGGCGGTTGAATACAACAGCACCAGCGCATTCTTTAAATTTGGCAACATTAACCTTGTTTGCCGTTTAATTGACGAGCGTTATCCTGATTACGAAGCGGTTATCCCGTTAAACAACCCTAACAAATTGAGTATCGATCGCCAGTCGTTCTTAGGTTCACTAAGCCGTGTTGCTATTTATGCAAACAAAACTACCCACCAGGTAAGGCTTAAAATAAACGGCAGCGAGTTGAATATATCATCAGAAGATATTGACTTTGCAAACGAGGCACATGAGCGTTTAAGCTGTCAGTATGAGGGCGAGGACATGGAAATTGGCTTTAACGCACGTTTCCTGATCGAGATGCTTAAAAATTTAAGTTGTGAAGAAGTTACCCTCGAAATGTCGACACCTAACCGTGCCGGGATCTTGTTACCACAGGGCGGTGATGAAAACGAAGATGTGCTGATGCTGGTAATGCCGGTTATGCTTAACAGCTACGCATAAAGTGAGTAGTGAATGGAGAGTGGTGAGTAGTTGTAATTCTGATTAACTGCTGCCAACTGCCTACTTGCTACTGCAAACTAATAGAAGAGTCCGGCGTAAAAACCGGACTTTTTTATTAGCCCCGATAACAAATTTTATTATAAGCAGTTATAATAGCAATTATTATATGAACACGCGTTACCTGATTTTACTTTTTGTGGCTGCTGCAATTGGCTTGTCCTCCTGCAAAAACAACGACAATGTTTTCCCCAAGCAGGTTTCAGCCTTTTATAAAATAATAAATGGATCGTCAGACACGCTAAATTATTATTTAAACGGTACCAGGCAAAATAACGGATCAAGCCTATCGCCGGGTGGCGCGACCATGTATTACCTTGCCGTCCCAATTGGCTCCGAAAATTTCCAGTTTAAAAAAAATGGTGCTTTAGATGTGCTATTCAGCGTGCCTGAAAAACTGGCAGATAGCGTAAGCTACTCTCTTTACATCTATGGTCCTTCTGCCGATCAGACTTTTAAAACCACAGACGTTTTTAATCCGGATACCAGTACGGTTACAGACAAAATCACCCAGGCAAGGTTTGTAAACGTATCGTCTGACATGGGCGACCTGGACGTTTACGTAGGTGATACACTTAAATACCAAACCAGTACATTTAAGTCATCAACAAATTTCATCACATTCGGTAAGGGGATAAAAGATGTGAAAGTTTACCTGGCCGGCACTAAAACATTGGCTAAAGACACCACATTTACAATGACCGACCATACAATTTATACCATATACTCGCACGGTTTAAAAAATGGTAAAGGCGCTACAAAGTTTAACGTAGCATTTACACTTAATTATCAAAATTAAAAGAGCATCTATAACTATATATGAATAGCAAAAAATATTTTAAGATCTCTGGCTGGCTATTTTTATCCATTGTAGGACTATGGTTTACCTGGTCAATATCATCATGCGGTAAGGCTGCAGTTGTAAGTGCCGCAGGCTTGAATATTAAATACGAAGTTTTTAACCTAAGCCCCGATCTTGGACCGGTTAATCTTTACATTAATTTTTTAATAGCAAACAGCACACCTTTTACTTATACCTACAGCCAGGGATATTTCACTATAGCTAACCTTGATACGGCTTATCGCTACAGAACGCCAATAATTAACGGAGTAGGCGGGGATGTTGTATTTATACGCCACGACACGCTTACCCGAAATACGCAATACAGCCTTTTTATTACAGGCAATGTCGCCAACAACACTTTGTTACCAATTTTCACAGTGGATACAGCTACATTACCTGCTGTGGGCCGTGGTAAGGTTCGCTTTGTTAACGCCTCGCCTACAGGTACCGCAGGCATTGATGTTTATGCCAACGGTTCTTTAGCTTTTAGTAAAATAGCTTACCCTAAATTTACACCTTACATTGAGGTACCTAACGGAAGTTATACTTTTACTATTACAGCCACCGGATCAGCCACTGTTTTAAAAACCTTACCTACAGTAAGTATTCAAGATGGTCGGCTCTATACTTTGTATACATCCGGTTATACCAACCGCGCGGATTCAGCAGCATTTAATGCGGCTATAATAACGAACAGGTAGTAAAGTTGTTGTAAGGTTTGAATGTTGTAAGGTTGAAAAGTTAACCTTACTTAACCAGGCGAATTTTGCAACTATTATAACATTACAACTTTTCAACTTTGCAACCTTTCAACAAAATATCCTATTTTTACCCCCAAACTTTAAAACAGTGGAACTACTTAAAAGCCTGATTGATTTTATATTACACATTGATAAGCACCTGGCAGCAATAATAAGCCAGTATCATGCCTTAACCTATTTAATATTATTCGCTATTATTTTTGCTGAAACAGGATTTGTAGTTACTCCATTTTTACCCGGCGACTCGTTATTATTTGCGGCGGGTGCATTAATAGCCGGGGGCAATACAGGTTTAAGTATTTACCTGCTTGGGCTGATATTAATTGTAGCTGCCTTTACCGGTAATACGGTTAATTACCTGCTCGGAAATTATTTAGGCCCGAAGGTATTCAAGGAAAAGAATAAAATTTTAAAACTCGATTATTACCTTAAAACCAAGGCTTTTTTTGATAAGCATGGCGGTAAGGCTGTAATATTCAGCAGGTTCATACCTATCATCCGCACAGTGGCGCCATTTGTTGCCGGTGTTGGCAAGATGCCGCTGGTACGCTACAGCTTATACAACATTATTGGTGGCACAGCATGGATCATCCTATTTCTTGCTGCCGGCTATGAACTTGGAACACTCGACTTTTTCAAGAAGCATTTTGCAGTGGTAGAAATTTTGATCATCCTGATCTCAATTATTCCGCCTATTTATGCTGCGGTTAAAGGCGGTAAATCTAAGCAGGCTGCTGTTTAATATCACCAAATTTCTCGCGGGCCTTTCTTCCACGGTATCCAAACAAGATGCTGTAAAGGAAAGGTATCGACATGTAAATAAATCCGGATGTTCCTTTATACTCGACCGGTGCAATTAAAACGAACAGGATGCCTGCTATTCCAAGTCCGGCGTTGAAGAGATTTACTATTATATAGGTATTCGTTTCAAACACCTCGGCAGGAGATAACTTTATCTCCCTTGCAGATTTTTTTGCGTGTAAATACATAAAAAAAAACAAAGTATAGATCGCCGCGTATCCGGAATGGTAAACATACATAAGCGTCGGCTGCTGCTCCTGCGTTATCATAATACCAATATGTCCATGATCATTAAACTGCCCGCCTGAAAACAATGCTGTGAAAAGAAACTTTAACGGATATACGTACATCAACACCACAAACAGCAGCAAGGCATTTAAGAAGGTAACGTAGGCGTTATTTAAGCCATATCTGCGGAAATAAATATTCTGGCTGTTCCATATCGTAAATAAGATCCCGAAGCAACAGGCGAAGCTAAAAAAACCTTTGAACACCTCAAAAAGCTCATCGAACGTTCGCGGCACTTCCAGCGACACCATGATAAGCGTTATGGCAAAGGCGAAAACCGCATCGCTAAAGGTTTCGAGCCTTGATGGTTCATGACTGCGCCATTTAAAAACTGATGCTTTACCCTTAGTTAGTGCTGCTATTTTTTTCCTCATACGGTTATTTAGCTAAAACTAATACTTTTCCGCTTTTATACAAAGCTTCTTCTTGTTGGATTTTTGCCCGTTCGAAATTATCCATGGGTATTGCAATAAGTTTATTTAAATCAGGTTGCCCTGCATCAACCCAGGCAGAATACCAGTAACTACCCACAGCCAGGATAGCAGCGCGCATCCGTCGTTCAACCATTCCCTTTAACATTTTATGATAAGCGGCCGCATAGGCAACTGAATAGTCTTTAACTTCCTTCTTTCCATGAAGCACCATCTCATATTTTTTAACCGCAGGAAATGATTTATTAAGCATCCGTTCAAAGCGCAATACGGTATCAACGCTTTTAAACGAGCTCCGGCATATTTTAAAAGCCTCTGTCAACGGATTTTCAACATACCGGGCCTTGCCAACGTAATAATTATAATTGCCGCTAAACAGCTCAGGCAGCCTGCTTTCCCAAAGCGCATGGATGCCGGTTTGATTGGTAAGTTGCCCGTTGTAGTTTTGGGTAAGGTGAAGAGGGACGTGGGCATCGGCGATGTAATGCCCCAGGTTTGCGGAAGTATTTAAAATAGCGGTGGTATCATGTTCCTTAAATGCCCTTACCAGCCTGTAATAGTTATATTGAATGGTCCATGGTACAGTGCCGTATTTATCCAGGGTGTCGGCGGTATATTTTGCAGCAGCATCGTACCAGTTATGCGGGATATGTTTAAACGGGTCCTTACCATAGTGATCAGCGTTCAGGTAATGACGTCTTCCTTCGGAAGAATCTACATACCGCTTTTTGTCCGCGCTAATGGCATGTTCAGTTAGGTAATCAATATTGCTTTTGTAGAAAAGAGCCATTGGCTTAGGCAAAGTATAAACTGCAAGTCGGCCTATTTTGTAATGAGCGAAGAAGCCCCACGATGAACAAATTACAATTAATAACAATCCCCCTAAAAGAGTAAGGCCCAGTTTCATGTTCAAATATAGTCGTATGAGTGAATTGTTTTTGTTAGAATCCAAATTTACAGGATGAAAATTTTGCCACCTCAGCTAAACATTTCAACCTTAAAACTTTTCAACTTTACAACATCTCTAAAAAAACAAAAAAGGTATTTGATATTAAAAATAATCATCCTATATTTGCAGTCCTTAAAATAAAAGAAAAAAGAATAACAAAGCTATACAATGGCAAATCATAAATCATCATTAAAAAGGATCCGTTCAAACGCTGCGAAGCGCTTACGCAACAGGTACCAGGCTAAAACCACCAGGAACGCCATCAAAAAATTAAGAGGCACTACCACTAAGGCTGATGCAAGTGTGCTTTTGGTTAAAGTAATTTCAATGCTTGACCGTTTAGCTAAAAAGAACGTTATTCACAAAAACAAAGCTTCAAACAACAAATCAAAGCTTACTAAATTTGTTAATACCTTAAAATAAGGTTCCGATATTTATACAAAAGCCCGTTTCATCAATTTGAAGCGGGCTTTTTTGTTATTTTATTTTTCGAAAATAATTTAACGTTAATTTAAATAAAGCCGAACAAAACCTCCCTCCTGCTACGTATAAATGCCTGTATAACAGTTATAATAATTTCACAGGTAAAAAAACATCAGCGTTGAGGATTTACGTAACCCTACTTTTATTATTCATTTCCATTTCGGTATTCCCGGCGATAGACAGGGGCCGTGTGGATAGTTTAAAAACATTAGTTGCTTCGTCGTTAAACGGGCAGTCGGAACCTGATACCATAAGCATAAACAGGCTAAACAAACTTGCAGTAAACTATTTCGACTCAAACCCGGACAGTACGCTATACTATGGCCACAAAGCTATCGATCTCGCCAGGAAAATTAATTATAAAGCCGGTTTAGCAAATGCCCTTGTGCAAACTGGGCGCGCAAACTTTCCAAAGGGTAAGTTCACCCAGGCTCAACTTGATTTTGATGAGGCCATTTCCATTTATAAAACACTAAATGATTTGCCCGGGCTGGCCTACTGCTATAAACTTTATGGCCGCATGGATAACCTATTGGCTAAATACCAGGTTGCATTATATTACCTGAACCAGGCGCTTGATATAAACGTAAAGTTAAAGAACGACGCGGAAATTGCCGACTGTTACAAAAATATCGGCATCGTATACTTTAGCGAGGGACAAAACTCAACTGCACTTGATTATTATTATAAGGGACTTTACATAACGCTTAAAGCCGACGATAAAGGTGCTTCTGCGGCCATTTACAACGACATTGGCGTTGTTTTGCAGGGCATGGAAGTTTATCCGAAGGCACTTGATTATTATCGTAAAGCGCTAAGCCTGTTTAAAGGGATTAAAAACCTTAATGGCGTAGGTACGATCAACGAAAACATAGGTGAAGTTCTTATCGCTCACAAAGAGTATGACAGGGCAATCGTCCATCTAACAAAAGCCATCAATATTGCCAAAAAGCAAGATGATAAGGATGGCATGAGCTCAGTTTATACCGACCTGGGACTATGTTATGCACATAAAAATCAGTTTGGGCTAGCAAAAAGATACCTCGATACATCATTGCAAATTGCAAGCACATATAAAATTGTTTATAACCAGGCCTATGCTTTAATTGGCATGGCTACCATGTATAACCTGCAAAAAGATTTTGCCAATGCTTATAAATATGCTACCGAGGGACAGAAACTTGCCGGCACCCTTCGGAATTTAACTGTACGCTCAAATGCAGCCCTGCAACTTAACCAGACATTAGCAGGCCTGGGTAGATTCGATGATGCATATAAAATGCTTAGGCGATACAACGAACTGCGCGACAGCCTTAATAATAACGAAAGTATTCAAAAGCTTACCTCCAACAATCTCGAGCTTGATTTTGCTTCAAAAGAACGTGCACTTAAGCAGCAAAATCGCGAACGTGATGAATCTTACAAACAGCGCATAAAACAACAACGGTTGATCAATACGGTATTCTTAACCATAATAGCAGGTATGATAACTGTTTCAATTGTGTATTACCGGCAAAAGCGCAAACAACAAAAGATAAACACATTGCTGGAAGAAAGGAACCGTGAAGTATTACAACAAAAGTCCGACCTCGATGACCAGGCACAAAAATTGAACAACCTGAATGTTTTAAAGGACAGGCTGATATCCGTACTAGCACATGACCTCCGTGCGCCGTTAAGTACATTACGCGGTTTATTCAGCCTGCTGCAGGACGAAACTATTTCGCACGAACAAATGCTGGAAATGATTCCCGGCGTGCTAAAAAAACTTGAATACACCTCCGACTTCCTTGATACGCTCCTTTTCTGGATCAACAGCCAAATGGACAATTTCGAAAGCTCTGCGAAAAGCTTCTATCTGAAGGATATTGTTGCTTATGAAACAGAAAGCTATTATGAGCAGGCTAAACTAAAGGGCATTACGCTTATTGATAATGTACCTGCGGATGCCGTTGCTTCTGCCGACCCGAATTCAATTCGCATAGTAATTCGCAATTTAATAACCAACGCCATTAAATTTTCAAGCCATGGCGATATTATTGAAGTGTCAGCCATCCAACAAGACGATCATAACTACATTATCTCGGTAAAGGATACCGGAACAGGCATGAGCGACGAACAGCTTGGAAAGCTGTTTAAAAGCAAGGTAAATAGTTTCGCCGGTACAAATAATGAATCGGGCACAGGTATGGGCATGTTGTTTTGTAAGGACCTCGTTGAAAAATGCAGCGGCAAGATCTGGGTTACCAGCAAACTAGGGCATGGAACTAAGTTTTCGTTTACCGTTCCTATGGGCACCATGGCCGAGAAGCACCTCGAAGTAGCTTAATATCAGTTAATTTTTGCAGATTGCTATTGCGTTACTTACTAGCCATTAGTAAGATCGATAAAGATATTCTCCAGCGTTTTTCCTTTATTTTTACTTCTCAATCCATCTAGGGTGTCGTTTGCTGCTATTTTGCCCTTATTGATAATGATCACTTCGTTACAAACAGCTTCAACTTCTTGCATAATGTGGGTTGAAAGGATAACTGTTTTTGTTTTACCGAGATCGAGGATCAGCTGCCGAATGCCGATCAATTGGTTAGGGTCAAGGCCAGATGTAGGCTCGTCCAATATCAACACTTCTGGATTGTGCAAAATAGCCTGTGCCAGGCCTACACGTTGCCTGTAACCTTTTGATAATTGTCCCACCTTTTTATGTTGTTCCGGACCAAGACCAGTTTGTTCAATTATTTCGGCTATGCGTTTTTGGGGCGATTTCATTTGATGGATCCCGGCAATAAACTCCATCGATTCCTTTACATACATATCAAGGTATAAAGGATTGCTCTCGGGCAGATAACCTATACTGCGCTTAACATCAATGGCCTGTGTCTCCACATCAAACCCGCATACCGAAGCCTTACCCGAAGTTTGGGGAATAAACCCCGTAAGTATTTTCATGGTAGTTGACTTGCCCGCGCCATTCGGCCCCAGAAAACCTAATATGCCCGGTGTGGCGCTAAAGCTAATCCCGTCAAGCGCTTTTTGTGCACCATAAACTTTGGTTAATGATTCAACAACAATGCTCATGGTTCAAAAGTATGTTTTAGATGTGAGATGTGAGATATGAGATGTGAGAAAATTCAGAACTACGATTCCGGATTTTCCAAATCAAGAAATCCATTAATCCTTTAATCAAGCGAATCATGGTTCAAACCTTTCCCCGCCAAAAAAGCAGCCCATTATCATACAAATGCAATCAAAAACTCATACTATTGTCAACGCAGTTTCAAACAATCCAATTAGGCAGGTTGGCGATAATTTAATTGTCATATTGTCATGGATACAATTGCGGCAAGCTATTTGAATAGTATATATTTGTAATACAAAAAATTAAAATTTAGAAATCATGGCTTTAGAAATAACTGATGCAAACTTTGACGAACTCGTCCTTAAATCTGACAAACCTGTATTAATCGACTTTTGGGCCGAATGGTGTGGTCCTTGTCGTATGGTAGGCCCGGTAGTTGAAGAAATTGCAAAAGAATATGAAGGCAAAGCGGTTGTAGGTAAAGTTAACGTTGACCATAATCCCGGTATCTCAGTAAAATTTGGTATCCGTAATATACCAGCTCTATTGTTCTTTAAAAACGGTGAGATCGTTGACAAACAGATAGGCGCTGTTCCAAAATCTGTTCTTACTGATAAATTAGCTAAGCAATTAGTTTAATTTAATTACACCGATATTAAAATGATTGCACCGATTGGGAAACTAACCGGTGCAATTTTTTTTATATTCGCTATGTAGTTAATCGGCGTAATTTTCCTATAATCGGTGTAATCTTCCTATAATCAGTGTAATCATCCTTTAATCGGCGCAATCAGTGTTAAATAACGATCAGCATATAAGACAATTGGCCAACCTGGAGCTTTTAGCCAGGCAGGTGGTTGAGGGTTTTATTACAGGTTTGCACCAAAGCCCCTTTCACGGTTTTTCTGTTGAATTTGCCGAACATCGTTTGTATAATAATGGCGAATCTGTAAAAAATATCGACTGGAAGCTTTTAGCGCGTACAGATAAACTGTTCGTGAAACAGTTTGAAGAGGAAACCAACCTGCGTTGCTACCTGCTGCTTGACACCTCGTCGTCAATGAATTTCCCTGATAAGGGAATCAATAAGCTGCAGTTTTCTATTTACGCGATAGCGTCCCTTATGTACCTGTTTAAAAAACAGCGCGACGCGTTTGGACTATGTTTATTTAGCGATAAGGCCGATGTGATCACCCAGGTAAAATCAACTTCGTCCCACTTATTTTACCTGTATGCCGAGTTGGAAAAAGCATACAATAATCCTAAAATAAATACAACTACCAACATTACCCAGGTACTGCACCAGGTGGCCGGGCAAATCCATCAGCGCTCAATGATCATCCTTTTTAGCGATATGCTGGAGAATAGCCTCAACCCCGAAAAAATGCAGTCGCTATTTGCGGCCATTCAGCATTTAAAATACAATAAGCACGAGGTGGTGATTTTTAACGTGAACGATAAGCACCACGAACTTGATTTTAATTTCGACAACCGCCCTCATCAATTTATTGATATAGAAAGCGGCGAACAAGTGCGGGTACATCCAAATAAAATACGCGAATCCTATATCACTTCGTTGGCGCACTACCGCCATCAGCTTGAACTAAAGTGTGCGCAGTATCATATTGACATTATTGATGCTTATATTGAAGATGGCTACAACAATGTGCTTAAATCATATCTCATTAAGCGGAACAGTATGATATAGAAAAAGCTGTCCTTTTTTCTAAGAACAGCTTTTATTAGGGGTAACAAAGGAACTAAAACTCGTTGGTAAAATAACACAGCTATTATGAAGATTTAGTGAAGTTCCCTAATTAAAAATAAGTTTTATTGATGTGCCCTTGTTACTGGCCGATTTAATTTGAATTTTAATCCCGTGAAAAGCGGTTATACTTTTAACAATAGCTAACCCGAGTCCGTAGCTTTCACGCTCATCTGTGTCCAGCTTTTCAAAACGGTTAAAGGCTTTTTCAATTTGCTGTTCACTCATTCCTGTACCTGTATCGGTAATTTCCAGGACGTATCCTTCTTCACTAAAATAATCCCCAACAGTTATGCTCCCCTCCTCGCAGTTATACTTAATAGAGTTATTCATGATATTAAATATAACTGTATGAATGAGGCTATGGTTACCGAGTATAGTGTATGAATGTTTGATATTGTTATTAAAAACGAGTTTTCTATCTTCAAGCCTGTCTTCCAACTCGCTAAAAACCTCCGTTACTACGTCTGAAATCCTCACTTCATCATTCTTATTAAATTGGTTGTTCTCAACCTTTGAGATCAGAAGCAGGCTGTTTATAATTGATTTTAGCCTGTTTAATGTTTTAAGCGAAGCAAAAATTTTGTTTTCGCTATCCTCTTTTAATTCTTCGTTCAACAAAACATTTTCCAGCCGCGAACTGATAATTGAAATCGGCGTGAGCAATTCATGAGATACATTGGCAATAAATTGCTTTTCCAGGATAAACAAATCGGTAATCTTTTTCATGAGGGTGCTGATGCTGTCATCAAGCAGCTCAAAATCCTGGGTACTGGTTTTAACTTTTTCATAATCAAAGTTCATCGGGTCATTTACCTTTATCAGCTTTCTGTCAATGATCTTATAAAACGGAGCCAGCAGGTATTTGGTAAAAATTAAGTCGATCAGAAGGGTAAGCAATAAGGCAACCACCAGCATCAATAAGGTAAACTCCTTAATGGTTTGTTTTAGCTGCACCACAGCGTCCATGGTATCGCCTATCTCGAGCAGGTAACTATGGTTCTCAAAATTAAAGCGATAAGTAAGTATCAGGTAATTGTCGGTTGTTCTTTCTATGGTGCGTCGTTGCGTGCTAAAGCTTTCAGTTTGCTTCAGGTTAGCCTCATAGGGAATTTGCTTCAGAAATATATACTCCTCCTTTAAAATATTGTAATTGGTGAAGGTCTGTTCCTGGCTAAGAACCTGGCTAATTTCCTTTGTGGAAAGGTTTTTTATAAATGTGTTCTTTTTATTTTTTAGCCTTAACGATATATGTGAATAGGTGATCTTCTCCAACGAAAACAATATCAGCAAACCTGTAAAAACAATAATCGCCAACTTGGTTAGCGTATTGTATAAAGCCAGTTTTATTTGTAGTTTCATATTGTTAGTTGTAAGGGTTGTAAATGTTATAAGGGTTGTAAGGGTTTTAGTTATAGGTAAACAATTTCTATAACCATTACAACAACTACAACCCTTTCAACCAAACTCAAATATTCACCCTATACCCAATACTTCTCACCGTTTCAAACCACTCAATAGGTTCAAATTGTGATAATTTTTTTCTAAGATTTTTAACATGCACATCAACAAAGTTCGAGTCGGAGTTGATTTCGAGCACATCGCCCCAAACATGTTCAGTTAAGTTTGTACGGGATATTACCCGGTTTTTATTAAGCACCAGGTAGTTAAAAATCTCAAATTCTTTTTTGGTCAGATTTATTCGTTCCAGGTTATAATGTACCGTACGATTTTGAATATTGATCCTAAATTCTTTTACAGTTACGTCGTTACTCTCCAGTTTATGTTTGCGCCTGGTTATTGCATGCATTCGGGCCAGCAGTTCGTTTAACGAAAATGGCTTTGCCAGGTAATCGTCTGCTCCTTGTTCAAGGCCGTGCACCTTATCGTCAACCGCACCACGGGCCGTTAAGATAATTATCGCATCGTCGCGCTCCTTTAAACCCTTTAGCATTTGCAGCAAATCAAAGCCATCGCCATCGGGCAGCGTTAAATCAAGCAGTATAAAATCGTAGTTGTTAACAAAAATCTTCTCGCTTGCCACGCTTTTGGTGTGAGCATGCTCAATAGTAAAGCCTTCATGACTTAAAAATTCGTCAATTTCAAGCGCAAGGCCCTTTTCATCTTCTACAATTAATACGTTCATCGGCAAGCAAGATACTAAAGTTAGTTTTAAGTTGATTGGGTTGGATTAAGTTGATTAAGTTTGGCGCGTTTTAACAGGGGAACTTAATCAACCCGGTCAAACTAATAATAAATTGCCGCAATCAATTTTGATGCAGTGGTGTTACAGTATAAATGTTTTTTTAATATGAGACTTTCCATTGAACGCAAGCCAATAAGAATTAATCCAGATCCAAAACGTGTAATTGCCAGGTTTTTCTTTAATGGAAATGACAGAGCCAAAGAGGTGATTCAACGGGTTATGAATATCAGCGAAGACATGGCATTTGGCATCGTCTCACCGCTGTTGCAGGAGTATTCAAAACGACACCGCAACATTACGCGCGCGCTGAACCGGCATTGCAGCAAATTAAAACCTCTTTTTACAGAACTTGATATAGATTATGACTCCTTAACGGTATACCGTAAACTATTGATCGGGTCCTATTTCACGCATGAGTATTCTATTGAATCGGCGGCATTTTTCAATCCGTCAATAGTTGAAGATCCAGATCAAACTGAATTACAGGAGGGCCAAAGGCGGGTTATCATTAGCTTCAGGGCTGTTGGCGAGGGACACATTTCATCCATAACATTCAGGCGGGCACTAATTGACCAGGCAAACAATATCACTGTTTTACCTGCAGGTAGCTATATTGATGAGGCTGAGATAGTCAGAAATGCCGTTTATAACAAAAAACTATTCTTTAACAAAGCCGCGGTAACCCAAATTGATATCAACGTTTTAAATGAACTGGAATCAAAACTAGATCATCATTTTGAATATGCCAACCTGCGCCGGATAATTAGCGATTCACAAAAGCTGCAGGATACGGATATGAAAAAGCTGGAGTACGACAAGGTATTATGGCTGGCCGACTCCTACTACGAAATTGTATTTTCATTAGACACGGATATATCCGACCGCGTTATATTTCCAATCTCCGAATACGAACGTAAGGGTATCGAAGATGCGCGGTTTGTTCATTTTAAAAATGACGACGACAGCACAGTTTACTACGCAACCTATACCGCCTATGACGGT
Organism: Bacteroidota bacterium; assembly: GCA_030775685.1. GTDB lineage: Bacteria > Bacteroidota > Bacteroidia > Sphingobacteriales > Sphingobacteriaceae > Mucilaginibacter. The sequence goes on along the minus strand of JALYIP010000025.1, from coordinate 29,401 downwards.
TCGCTTATAATGCCGAAACTGTTGCAAACCAACGATTTTTATAATTTCAAGATAATGCCCCTTTATGGCAACGGAGCACAAAACAAAAATTTGGCACTTTTCCCAAGGAAGATAAATGGCAAATTTGTCATGATATCAAGAATAGATGGCTGGAACAACTACATCATGTATTCTGATAAGATAAATATCTGGGAGAAACCTATCATGCTGCAACAACCTAAATTTAGCTGGGAGTTTATCCAGATAGGCAATTGCGGCTCGCCAATAGAAACCGAACATGGCTGGATAATGATAACTCACGGCGTGGGCCCTATGCGTAGGTATGTACTTGGTGCCAGCCTGCTTAAATTAGATGATCCTGAAGTTGAAATAGGCCGGCTAAAGGAACCCTTGCTGATCCCCAACAGTGACGAACGCGAAGGGTATGTGCCTAATGTTTTATACTCCTGCGGGTCAATTGTGCATAACGGTAAATTGATAATTCCTTATGGTGTGTCCGACTCATCAACCGCCTTTGCCGAGGTTGATATGAATGAACTTATCGCCAAATTGATAGCTGATAAAAAAGAAACTGATAAGGCGGGTGTGTGAAAAATTAGCAGTTGTCGCAAAAAATGAAATAGATTATTATCGTCCCTCACTGGAAAATGCCCATTTCCGAATCGAGTTATCTCAATAATGTATTTGCAATTTCAACAGTGATTTTACTATTTAATTAGTTATAAAAAGTTAGATTTGACATTAATGATTGCCGATCAATTTATTATATACCAAACCAACGATGGGCTAACCCAAATAGATGTAAAGTTTGATAATGAAAGCGCATGGCTTACGCAAAGTCAAATGCAGAAACTTTTTAATCAAACTAAGCAGAATATCAGTTTGCATATAAATAACATCTTTAAAGAAGGTGAACTACAAGCAATTTCAGTTGTCAAGGAATCCTTGACAACTGCCAATGATGGTAAGAAATATAAAAATAAATTTTATTCTTTAGACATTATTATCTCAGTTGGCTATCGTGTAAAATCCAAACAAGGCACTCAATTCCGTATTTGGGCAAATAAAATTTTAAAGGAGTACTTAATAAAAGGGTATACTCTAAACGAACAAAAATTAAAAGAACAAACCAACCAACTCAACTCCTTAAAGCAAACAGTAAATCTTTTAGGTAATGTATTAAAAAGCAAAGAACTTACTTCTGATGAAGCAACCGGCCTATTAAAAGTAGTAACCGACTACAGTTATGCGCTCGATATACTCGACAGATACGATCATCAGCAATTAAATATTGAAGGCACAACCGATCAGCAGCTATTTGTGGCTACTTATGAAGAAGCTATGCAAGCTATCAAAGGTTTGAAAGACATATTTGGGGGAAGTTCATTATTTGGGAATGAAAAAGATCAATCATTCAAAGGCTCTATCGGTACCATTTATCAATCTTTTGGGGGTACTGAATTTTATCCAACAATAGAAGAAAAGGCTGCCAATCTTCTATATTTTGTTGTGAAAAATCATTCGTTCTCAGATGGCAACAAACGTATCGCGGCTTATCTTTTTGTATGGTTTTTAGAAAAAAATGGCATACTTTACCGGGAAGATGGCTCAAAACGCTTAGCTGACAATGCCCTTGTTGCTTTGACATTAATGATAGCAGAAAGCAAGCCCGATGAAAAAGATATGATGGTAAAGGTGGTCATTAATCTGATCAACCCTAAAAACCTATAAGACTGGTTACCTAAGAATTTGCTTATACAATTCTAAATAGTCCGCCACCATTTTATCGCTGGAAAATTGGCTTTCAGACCAGTCCCTGCAATCCTGTCGGGTTATTTTTGCCAGGTTATTGACGGCTTCAACGGCTTCATCTATACTATCTACCAAAAACCCGCTCTTTTCATGCCTTATCAATTCCGGCATCGAGCCTTTGTTAAAGGCAATAACGGGCGTTCCGCAAAGCATGGCTTCGGCTACGCTCATACCAAATGGCTCATTAAAATTTATGGGATGCAAAAGTGCGGCAGCATTTCGCAAAAGCTGGTTTCGTTTAACCGGTTCGGCATTGCCGAGGTATTGAATATCTTCACTTAAATGCGGCTTAACCTTTTCGTTAAAATAATTCTCATCCTGTATTAAGCCAGCAATCAGTAATTTCCGTTTACTTTTTTGTGCGATCTCAATTGCTTCAGCGGTGCCTTTGTCATGGTGGATCCTGCCGAAATACAATAGGTAGTCTTCAGGCTTATCGTTAAACTCAAACTGCTCAACATTCAAACCATTATAAACGGTCGCGATATAGTCCAGTTCTGCACTCCGGTCTGAATTGCTTATGGATACGTAATGACCAATGTTATTATATTTTTTATAAACGGGAATTATCTTCGGCGATGAAAAACCATGAATAGTGGTAATTACTGGTGTTTTTACAAGCCCGGAATAAGTAAGTGGCAAAAAATCGAAGTTGTTGTGGATGATGTCAAACTCACCGGCCTTTTCCATCAAACTACTGATATGGAGGCATTCCAAAACTTTAGCATCCTGGCTCCTGTCCTCTTCGTATCCCTTTTCACAAACGGAAAACAGCTTACCGTTTGTAATTGAATCGCCGGTAGCAAAAAGGGAAACCTCTATTCCCAGCTTGATCAAGCCCTCTGCAATATTCGAGGCCACCTGCTCCCATGGGCCATAGTGCCTTGGCGGTGTGCGCCAGGCAACAGGCGCTAATACAGCTACCCTCATTTAAAACGACAATGAAACATGTTGCCCCGGTTTATTATATTCATACTCATGCTCAAATGCCTTCAATACAGTTAGGTGCGAAATCAAATACGCCAGCGTACTTTCAGCGCCCTGGTTACGGTTTATGCCCGTTGGCAGTAAACCGTCGCAACACCCCTTTGTTTCATGGTCATAAAGCGGGGCACGTAAAGTATTTTCGCCCAGGAACCACTTGTAACTCAAAAACATCTTCTCGATATATTGTGGCTTGCGGAACGTAGTATAAGCCTGGAAATGCATCAGTACCATAGCCATAGTTTCAATAGCCTGCTGATCGAATGTCGGGAATTTGCCACCTTTATAATACCATCCATCATTGCCGACAGGGCTCAGGTAACCGTTTGACAGGGTAAGCTTATCTAAGAACGCCATTGTATTTAAGGCAACCTGCTTCACCTTCTCGTTGCCGGTAATTTCGCAGGAATGAAGTAGCGCTAAAGGCAATATGGCATTATCATAGGTCATTTTCTCTTCAAACCATTGCCAGTCTTCACTTTGGTGGTGTTCATAGGCATCAATTAAAGGCTGGGTTAAATTGATCATTTCCCTGATCATCCCATCATCCCCGGGAAATGCCTTTAAATAAAGGCTTATCCCGATTATGGTATTCGCCATCCCTCTTAAATGTTTTAACATTTTAAAGTGTGGGAACGATTTATGGAAGATCTCGGTAGCAAACTCACGGTATGAATTACTTGATGAACAATCTATCAAATACCCCAGCGACCAGATGGTGCGGCCAAATGAATCCTCCGATCCTACTTCGTCCAAATACCGGCGGTCAAAGCTCAGAAAGTTGCGAAAGTTGCCATCCTCGGTTTGCATATAGTGAATATAGCTGAGGTAAATTGGTAAAAGCTCAAATGCTTCACGGCTTTTACTACGTTGATAGGCCATCAGCGCCATTATCAACGCCCGGGCGTTATCATCCAAACAATAGCCTTCCTTTAAATTGGGGATCCCGTATTTAGCGTGTTGAACAATCCCCGTGTCGTCTGTTAACCGCAAAACATGGGTTAGGCTGAATTTTGGCATTATCTCCGGATCAACAATGCTATTCTTTAAAATTTTGTCACTAAAATCGTGGTTTACACTTGCTTCCTGCGCTTCCCGGATGAATTCGGCGCCAATAACAGGCCAGCGTAAATGCAAGCCATATTCGTAGGCGTTTTGCTTGAGTTCATTCAGCACACGTTCCTGGTCTAACAGCTCGTTCACAATCTCGGCCAATGCCTCAGCATCCTTAAAATCGAACATCCGCCCGCGATTGTTTGCCAAAAGTTCAGTGGCATGCCAATACGGAGTTGATACAACCGCCGCACCTGCACCTACTGCGTAGGATAAGGTCCCGCTGGTTATCTGCGCCTCGTTTAAATAAGGCGTAACATATATGTCCGTTGCGGACAAGTAATCAACCAACTCCTCCTCTGATACAAACTTATTGATAAAGCTTAAATGCTTTGATACGCCCAATTGAGTAGCAAGCGTTTTCAGGTGATCCCTGTACTCTTCGCCTGAGTTTTTTATTACGCCGGGATGGGTATTCCCTAATACCACATACATCACATCAGGATGGTTTTCAACAATTTTAGGCAGCGCCCGTACAACCGTCTCCAAACCTTTGCCGCGGCTTATCAAACCAAACGTTAACATTACCCGGTGGCCCTTAAACTGGCTTAAGCTTTTAACAGGGTTAGGGCTTGACGCTTCCACATCAGGCACACCATGCTCGATTATCTGGATCTTATCAGCCGGGATATCATAAATGGTAGTTAAAAACTCTACCGCCCGCTTGCTCATCACAATTATTTTTGACGATTGCTCTGCTATCTCCCTGATAATAATGCGCTGCACATAGCTTGGATCCTTTAAAATAGTATGTAAGATAGATATTAACGGTTTTTCGAGCCGGTTTAACAACGGCAGGATGTAGATACCGCTTTCGCCGCCATAGATACCAAACTCGTGCTCCATTATACAAACATCGGCGTTACTGGTGTTTATGTAGTTTGCAGCACGGATGTAGTCCTTTTGATGATTTTGCCTGATAACATATTTAACCTCCTCCGGGTATTCATATTCAGTCATGCTCTCAGAATCATTTAAAGCCACCACAAAGCCACCATTCAGCAACGATTTCCGTTCGGGGAAATTTGCATTTATGGCCCGCATTAAATTTTGATTAAATGTCGCTATGCCGCATTCGCGGGGAGGATAGGTTGATATGTATGCTATTTTCATATTTACGTAGAAGATCTATATTTAAAACCTCTGGTTTAATTAATTGTTTAAAATTGTGACTTAAAAAACGGGCAGTCTTGTTCAACAACATGCATAAATGACCTTTAAATGGCCGTTTAGATGCATATTCAGTATAGTTATCACAAACTATACCATTTTAACTCAAACTATAATTCAGGGATGGTAATAATGTTAGCACACTAATTACGAAATGGTATTTACTTAAATGGAGGGAATATCAGAACCACCATTGCAAGGTGCGCTCTTTCGCCAAGATACGATTTAAATCGCACTTTTTTGCCCTGCAGGGGGGTATTATCTAATGAATGCTTTAGCAGTAAAAGCTCACTGCTTCCAAAATAACTTCACAAGACTTTTCAATTTCCTGCGTTGTAATTATCAAAGGAGGCGCTATCCGCATGGAGTTGCTGCAATGTAAAAACCAGTCGGTAATTACACCGTTTTCAATACAGCGGTCAATAATTTTCTTTACCAGTTCAAAGCTTTCAAATTCTGCGGCAAGCATAAGGCCTTTGCCTCTTACTTCCTTAATTGCAAGGTGAACGAGCAATTTTTTAAACAGGGCTTCCTTTTCAGCAACCCCATCAATCAGCCTTTCATTAAGTAAAACCCCGAGCGCCGCCAACCCTGCAGCGCAACATACAGGGTGACCTCCAAATGTAGTGATATGCCCGAGAATTGGATTTTCCTTCAACGCCCCCATTATTTTGTTTGATGAGATAAAGGCGCCAACCGGCATCCCTCCTCCCAGGGCCTTTGCCAGCAATAAAATATCCGGCTCAATATCAAAGTGTTCGAAAGCAAATAATTTGCCCGTACGGCCAAACGCCGCCTGGATCTCATCCAAAATCAGCAGCGTGCCGGTTTCATTACAGCGTGAACGCAGCGCTTGCATATAAGGTGCATCAGGTACCCTGATCCCTGCCTCACCCTGGATAGTCTCAACAATAACGCAAGCAGTTTCATTAGTTATTAATTCAAGGTCAGCAGGCTCGTTAAATCTAATAAAACTTACACCCGGCAAAAGGGGGCGATAGGCTTGTTTAAAGTCCTCGTTACCCATTACACTTAAAGCGCCATGTGTGCTGCCATGGTAGGAGTTATGGCAAGCCACTATCTGCTGCCGCCCGGTAAAACGCTTGGCCAACTTTAATGCCCCCTCAACTGCCTCCGCGCCTGAGTTTGTAAAATAAACCGATTGTAATTGATCCGGTAATAAGGAAACTAACTTTTCTGCAAATCGCACCTGTGGTGTTTGCACATATTCGCCATAAACCATCAGGTGCATATACTTATCCACCTGGTCTTTTATCGCATTAATAACATGTGGATTTCCATGGCCCAGGCTGCTTACCCCAATACCCGATATCAGGTCGGTAAAGGCTTTCCCGGCGGCGTCATACATATAAATTCCCTCCGCCCGCTCAAACTCAAGCAGCAAGGGAAAATCAGTGGTTTGCGCATTATTAGCTAAGAAAAGTTGTCGCAGAGTGGGCATGATGCAAAGGTAAGGAAAAGTCCGAAAGTCGGGAAAGTCAGTAAAGACGGAAAGATATTGTGGAATTTATTGAAGTCAGCTTATTTCTAAAAACTGTAATGCCTTACTTTCGGTCTTCCGGTCTTTACTGACTTTCGGACTAAAATCAATCTCCTGCTCGCACACTGCGTTCGCTCAGGATCTTGAGGGCTTCGTCATTAAATTCGCGCTCGCTTTTGTACAGGATGCTTACTTTTTCGGGAGGTAAAATTTTGTAAAACTGATCGCGGTATTTTCTTTTGATCTCTACCAGCTGACTTTCATACTGCAGGTCCTGTTCAACCTGTTTGGCGCCATCAGCTGTGGAACTGGAATTGTTTATCCGTTTAAGGATGCGCACGGCAGTAAGTTCCTCGTTATATTTGCGGTACAGGGGCCAAAAGGCTTTCGCTTCACTACTGGTTAGGTTCAGCCGTTGACTTATAAAACTTTCTTTAACAGCCTGGATCTTTCGGCCACCGGCAGGTTTAGCCTGCTTTACAACAGTCGGCCTTTGATTGTACCGCTCAACAGGCCGCTGCGCCGGATTATATGGCTGCACCGGCACAAGTACACGGCGCTGCCCATAGCCTGTAAAGCTAATGAACACCATAATTATTATACCGAAAACAAACCTTATCAGCTTACTCATCTAAATTTATTACTGCTCGTTATTCAAATCTTTTCGCAAGGCATTTTCTAAACTCTGATCGTCAATATTCGCATCATCAGCGGCAACTGATTGCTGAGTATCTGAAGGATCAGCGTTTAATTCCAGGTAATTCTTTATGTCATCTGCCGAAACACCTGACAACTCTTTATGTAAAAAAGTGCCCTTATGCTCAATAACTGATCCTGTAAGCTCACTTAATAATATCCCACCGCATAAAGCCAACGCAATACAAGCGGCAGTAGCATACTTAAAGAAGTTGGAAGTATACATCTTCCTAACTATCCCCGTGCTTTTAACAACATTGGCGTTAACCGTTTTATCTAAAATATTTTTACTGAGGTTATCAAAGTAGCCTTCCGGAACAGTAAACTGTTCCGCAGATTCCCCTAAAGCCTCCTCAATAAAAACGCGGCTTTGAATTTGCTGCTGCAGATTTTCAAAATAACCTTCGGGCACGGTAAACCCATGCTCATCAGTATTTAAAGCTTCCTCTATTGCTATCCTGCTCTGTATGTTACCGGTTAACTCCTCAAAATAATTTGCAGGAACCTCAAAACCGCCTGTTAGCTCATCATCTTTTAATTCTTCTAAATTCTTCAACGCTACAATCCGATCTCCGAGGTTGTCAAAATAACCGGCTGGCACTGTAAACGGATTAGCAGGATTAATCTGTTTCAGTGACATGTATTCGTTCAGCCAATCTTTATTTTCCATTTCACTCTTCATATCTGTTGTATAGATGGAATAATTTTCAAAAGGTTTAAAATTATTTAAAATTAATCTCTACCAATTAAGTAGGCTTCTATTTTCTTTACCGCGAGGTGAAAGGATGCCTTTAATGCGCCAACGCTGGTACCCAAAGCCTGCGAGATTTCCTCGTACTTCATATCCTCATAATATTTCATGTTGAATACTAGTTTTTGCTTTTCGGGTAGGGTTAGTAAGGCTTCCTGTAATTTACGTTGTGCAGCATCGCCGTTAAAGTAGGTCGAGTCAGCTAAAGTGTCAGCCAACTCATACGCCACATCATCAAGCGATATATTGTTCTTTTGCTTTTTCTTATTCAGGAAGGTAATGCATTCATTGGTGGCTATGCGGTACATCCAGGTATAAAGCTGTGCGTCGCTTCTGAAGCCGGCTAAGTTTTTCCATACCTTTATAAATACATCCTGTACCAGGTCATCGGCATCGTCATGATCAATTACCATGCGCCGCACGTGCCAGTATATTTTTTGCTGGTATTTTTTCAGCAGCATGTTAAATGCCTCGTTCCGGGTTTTCTCATCCTGAAACTTGCTTAATATCTCTGCGTCGTCAACCTCTTTTGGCATGTAACAAATAATTAAACTTAAATCTTTATTAACTGCTTATTATTTACAGGAGCAATATTACTATTTTTCCTATTATATTTTAAGTCCTCTCCTTTGGAGAGGGGTGGGTGAGGCTTTATTGCAACAGGTCAAGCACTTGCTCGGTTGCGTTTTTAGTGTCAACCTTATCAAGTATATGGCTTATGGTGCCATCGGGGCCTATGATAAATGTTTTACGTGCAGTGCCCATATACTTCTTGCCGTACATATTCTTCTCTACCCAAACACCATATGCTTCATTAATAGCCTTATCAGTATCGGCAATCAGCGGAAACGGCAGGCTGTATTTGGTCTCAAATTTTTTGTGCGATTTTTCATCATCGGTACTAACACCTATCACTTCAAAACCCTGGCCAAGCATCGCCTGGTAGTTGTCCCTGAAGCTGCATGCTTCTGCGGTGCAACCTGGGGTATCGTCCTTCGGGTAAAAATAAAGGATCACATTTTTTCCCTTAAAGTCTGATAAAGAAACCGTTTTACCATTTTGATCGTTAGCTGTAAAATCCGGGGCCTTGTCGCCTGCTGTAAGTGTTGCCATTGCTATCTGTTAAAAGCTGCAGAAAAGTATCTGCTGTTGTTTTTGTTATCGGTAACAGTTAATTCGAAAATATGTTTACCATGCGCAATATCGCTATTAAAGCTATAAATTAATATTTTACTTTTAAAATCCCACACCATCAAAACCCATTTACCGTCAATCTTCCCCGCAATGGTTTTAATACCCGACAGGTTATCCCCTATCCTGAACGAAATAGTCTTTGCGGCTGCAAGATTAGCTTCGTTCCTGATATTAATGGGCACAATAACAGGGGCCACGGTATCCAGCTTAATATAAAAATCGCCAAACAAGGTGGGCTGTGCTTTAATATAACCATCCTGGAACGTGCCACTATAGCAGGCCCCTTCGGTACTTACAATTACCGCTTTATCAGTGAATTTCCCAACGGTGCTGTCGGGCTTTATCCAAAGGTCAAAGTTTTCATGAACAGGCGTATACTTATTATGAATGCGGTGAACAGCCGAAAATGTGCCCGGTCTTTCCGGCAGTGTCGAATAAGTGAAATCTATATCATCATACAGGTTCCCCGGGTTAACACGTACCTTAACTTTGTCGCTGCTAAACTCATTTACCTTGTCGTAACGGAACAGATTCCCGGCGGCCTTTAAAACCGGTTGGTTAACAGATGCAATATTGGATTTAATTTTCAGGCTTAACGTAGATGTGTTTCCGGCTATGTCCTTTACTACATATTCAACATCGTGCATGGCATCATCAATAAATGTAACCAGGCCGCGATTTATTGATTGCGGGTAAAGCGAGATCTTACTGCCGGGCAATATGAAGCACTTTTGAAACCATCTGTGTGTTTTCAACAATTCAGGATAATCAACATAGGCGTTTATGGCATGTGTTTGGTTGAATGCGAAACGCTCAACAGCGAATGTATAAACCGTTTTTCCATCCACCTTCAATTCACACGAATAGATCCCGTTATGATTTGGCGATACGCTGTTCATATCCGTTGTGGTTATGCCGAACCCGATTTGGCCATTCAAATTAATTACCTGGGGCTTTGTTAAATGATAGTTACCGTTGCTACCTGTAACCGCAAAAAATTGCCGAGGTGTTTTTTCAGTAAACGGACTACCGTCCACGTGATAAATACTGATAGCGGAGATGGTTGGTGGCACCTTATCCGGAATGGTCAAGCCGAATAATTGCGGATTAATGGTTTCTTCGGTTTGTGTATCCCTGATCTCAAAATGCAAATGCGGACCGGCGGACGCGCCTTCATTTCCTGAAATAGCAATCACCTCGCCCTGGCAAACTTGCAATAGTAAGGGATCGAGCTTAAAATCAACTTCGAAATTTTGCTGTTTGTATTGCTCATCGCGAATCAGCTTTTCCATCGCCGGGCTAAAGCTTTTGATATGACCATAAACCGTTGTAAAGCCGTTGGGGTGTGTTATATAGATGGCGTGCCCGAAGCCGCCAAACTGGATCCGCAGGCGCGAAACATAGCCGTCATAAGCGGCATGAACCGGGTAGCCGGTTTGCTGATTGGTTTTAAAATCCAATCCTGAATGAAAATGGGCTCCCCTCAATTCGCCAAACGAACCGGCGGTAGACGGCGGCAAATCAAGCGGATAGCGGAAAAACCTTTGAGGATATGGCTGACTTTGAATAGGGCCTTGTGCAAACACACTAAAACAAAAACAGCATAAAATAACAACTAGGGGAATAATAAATTTCTTGATCATACTTGATTACTGTTCCGGAATTTCGAATTGTTTCTCTTTCCGACTACGGACTTTACTGACTATCGGACTTTCGGACTTCCCCCTACTTCACGTAGAAATCGAGCATCTTTACATCTTCAATATAGCCTTCCAGCCTGTCACCCACATTCACTTTGGCAACGCCTTGCGGTGTTCCGGTGTAAATAAGGTCGCCTTTTTTTAGGGTGATGTATTTTGACACAAAGGCAATGATGTATTCAAACGAAAATAACATGTACGAAGTGTTGCCGGTTTGCCGGTTTTCGCCGTTTACATCCAGCTTAAAATTGATGTTTTTCAAATCGGCAAATTGCGATTTTGGAACAAATGAACTGATAGGCGCCGAATTGTCAAACGCCTTTGCAAGCTCCCAGGGCAGCCCTTTTTCCTTATGCCTTGATTGAATGTCGCGGGCGGTAAAATCAACACCAAGACCAATCTCTTCAAAGTAATTCTGAGCGAATTGCTCACTGATATGCTTACCTTCTTTACTGATCTTGATTACGATCTCAATCTCGTGGTGAATATCCTCCGAAAAATCAGGATGATAAAATGGCTTGTTCTCCTTCAGCAACGCTGTCTCCGGCTTCATAAATATCACCGGAACACCCGGAACTGGGTTATTCAACTCTTTGGCATGCTCGGCATAGTTGCGGCCAATGGCAATTATCTTCATAACGCCGAAATTAAACTAAGATTTGTAGGATAAAAAGATTTTAGGAGTAAAAATTTAAAAATCGAATTTAGATATAGGTTAAAGAGCAAGTTTCTCAGGATTCTGGCGATTATCCCAAAACACTAAAAGTTCAATGTGATTTGATTTTATCCTATAAAACAAACTAACTTGTTTCACAACAACACATCTGTAAGCGTCGGCTTCTTTAGAATAGGAATATAATTGAGGATTGTTGGATATGTACTTAATAACCTCTTCAGTTCGGTGCATAAAAGCTTTTAATTCTTTTTCTGTCCATTCTTCATAAAGATATTCAAGCGTATGCGTGTAGGTTATCCTGGCCTTGGGCGACCAGATTATAGAATACGAAGACATTACCTTCCAATAAAACGGCTTTTCATTTCAGTCATTACGTCGTCATGCGGAATCCCGTCACCTCTGTCAAGTTGATCTTTTGCTTCATTGATAGCACTCTTCACCTGTGCAGGCAAATCATTCCAAAAATCATTGTCTGACAATCCTACCAATGACTTAATTTCATTAAGTAAAAAATCGTCATCGCTCTGAATAATCCTTTCTGCTATCCTTTGTTTTAATTTAATATCCATAACTTGAGTAGTTATATAAAGGTAACGATTAGAATCGAACAATTCTTATCTTCTAAATCCTACAAATCCAAAAAATCTTAGTCTCAGTTAGGAATAACCGATATCCTCTTAATTACCGATTCGGTACCGGCTATAATACGAACGAAGTAGAAGCCCTGGTTTAATTTATTGGTGATAGAGTACGAGAAGGCTTGCTGACCAGGTTCAACCCTTTGGTTAAACAAGGTAAAAATATCATTGCCCAGCACATCCATAATCTTTATAGTGACACCCGATGGGCGGGATATAGCATACTTAAGGTTAATTTGATCTGTAACAGGGTTTGGATACACCTGTACGTTTGACAGCAGCTTATCATCAGATTTTACAACACTTAGTTTGGTAGTCGAAATAACCGCCGGCTTTATTGGTGGCAATACCAAATGGAGTGTGCTTTTAAATGTAGGTGTTTTGCTTGCGTGGGGTTTTAATAAATGCAGGATGCTCGTATCAGTTCTTTGAAAACTCATAGCATTTGAAAAGGCGAAATTCATAAAGATTGCTATCGCAATTATTATGATCCATGATTTTTTATAAGTAGAATTTCGCCTCATGCTTTTTATTATTTACAAAAGTATAAATAAAGCTGTCATCAGCTTAAATACACACCGCAATTATTATACATTTTAACAAAATTTAACAGTCAAAGGTTTAATCCTGCCATAAATTTAGCTTTTCTTTTGCTAATATTTATTATTTAATCAGTTAATTGTAATTTTTGATACTTTTGGGCTTTTGAAAGGTATAAAGTGTCGAATCATAAAGATCTGCAAAAACTAACCGCCGCAGGGCTGTTAATAAGTTTAGGAATAATTTACGGTGATATTGGTACTTCCCCGCTGTATGTATTTAAAGCCATTGTTGGTGATAGATCCATTTCCGAAACTTTAATATTAGGAGGAGTTTCCCTTATTTTCTGGACGCTTACCCTCCAAACCACCTTAAAATACGTAGTAATTACTTTACGGGCCGACAATAAGGGTGAGGGTGGAATATTCTCACTTTTTTCATTAGTGCGCCGCCGTGCCAAATGGCTCATTGTACCTGCTGTTATTGGTGGTTGCGCTTTACTTGCCGATGGTATTATTACGCCTCCCATCACTATTTCATCGGCAATTGAAGGGCTCCAGGGCGAGTTCCCGCACCTGGAAACAATGCCTATTGTGATTGCTATTATCATCTTCCTTTTCATTATACAGCAATTCGGAACCTCACTGGTAGGCAAAGCTTTTGGGCCAATGATGTTTATCTGGTTCACAATGATGGGGGTTTTAGGGCTTTCTTTTATCTTCAAATCCCCAGCGATATTCAGGGCGCTAAACCCGTATTATGCATTTCAGTTACTTACAAGTCATGCCCCTCATGCTCACCCTTTAGTAATTATAGGTGCGGTATTTTTGTGTACCACCGGGGCCGAAGCATTATATTCCGATTTGGGCCACTGCGGTCGTAAAAACATCCAGATCAGTTGGATCTATGTAAAAACGTGCCTGGTGCTTAACTACCTAGGGCAGGCAGTTTGGCTTTTACAGCACAACGGCCAACAAATGGATCTTAACTTATATAATCCATTTTATGAGATCATGCCCAAGTGGTTTCTTATTTACGGTATCGGTATCGCCACCGTCGCCGCGGTTATCGCAAGTCAGGCTTTAATTTCGGGGTCGTTTACGCTTATCGCTGAAGCCGTACGCCTAAATTTATGGCCTAAGGTTCGTATAAACTACCCATCGGAGCAAAAGGGTCAACTGTACGTACCGAGCGTAAACTGGCTATTATGCGCAGGCTGCGTTGGCGTGGTGCTTTTATTTAAGGAATCGGCTAATATGGAAGCAGCTTATGGTTTAAGCATCACCGTGGCCATGCTGATGACTACTATTTTGGTGGCTAACTTTTTACGGCGTAAAAAACTACCAACCTATATCGTGGCAATATTCCTGGGTGTGTATCTGCTGATTGAAGGAACGTTCCTTGCGGGTAACCTGGTTAAATTTGTACACGGTGGTTGGTTTACTTTATCCGTTGGATTGTTCTTATTCACTATTATGTGGACATGGCACACTGCCCGCAGGATCCGTAACCGCTATGTTAAGTTTATAGAAATAGAGGATTATTTCAGTATCCTTAAGGAATTGAGTGACGACGAAACAGTACCTAAATATGCTTCGCAACTGGTTTACTTAACCAGCGCAAACTTCAATTCGGAGATTGAATCAAAAATCATTTACTCCATACTGCAAAAGCAGCCCAAACGCGCCGATGTGTATTGGCTGGTACACGTTGATGTGGTTGACGAACCCTATAAAAAGGAATATGAGGTTGACGTATTGGTTCCAAATAAACTTATCCGCATCGACTTTAAACTTGGGTTCAGGGTTGAGCAGCAGATAAACCTGCTATTCAGAAAGGTAGTTGAAGACCTTGTTAAAAAAGGCGAGGTTGATATCACAAGTAGATATAAATCTTTAAACCGGCATAAAATTGTAGGTGATTTCAGGTTTGTGGTTATCGAAAAGGTACTGTCCCGCTCACATAATCTTTCCTTCTACGAGAGCTTTGTAATGGGTTATTATAAGATCCTGAAGAAGATAAGCCTGTCGGAGGAACGCGGTTTCGGGCTCGATCTGAGCTTTGTTACCGTTGAAAAAGTGCCTTTGATGCTGGCAGCCCCTGAAACTGTAGAGATACACAGGGTACATTAATTCAGAAGATTTTAATGTTCAAAGAAGACCGGTAATTACCATTCTTCTTTGACCGTTATGGTATAAAACAAACTCGAAACTATCAGCCTTAACGGAACACGTCAATCGTTTTCCAGGTTAACTCAATATTAATTCAGAATTACTACAGTTTTAAGTAATAAATTTGTTGCGTTTGGATTAACTATAACTGGCTTGCGCTACTTTTTGCCTATTTGAAAAAACTATACCTATAAAATATTGTTAAGATTCAAATTTCCGCCATTGAAAAAGCTAGTAATTGTTTTGTTGTGTGTTATTTCGTTCAGAGCCGGTGCACAAGTTACTGATACCACCATAAAGAAACTTGGTGATACTATCAAAAAGGACCTCACAACCGCTCCCGACACGGTGCAGCACTTGCATAGTAAAACTGCTGCCTTGATATTCCCGGCAGCTTTAGTAGGCTATGGAATAGCCTCCTTTGTATTTCACCCGGTGCGCAGGTTTGATTATTATGTAAATAGCGGATTCAATAAGTACTACCCGCATTACTCCGGGAGCATTGAAAGCTACTTCCAGTTTGCTCCTGTTGCAATGGTTTATGGGTTAAACCTGGTTGGTGTTGAAGGCAAGAACAGGTTTATTGATCGTACTGCCCTGCTGGGCCTCTCCGCGGCGTTTGCAGGCGGATCTGTTTATATCTTAAAAAATACTACACACCGGCTGCGGCCTAATAATGCCAATAAATTATCCTTTCCATCGGGCCACACTGCAAACGCCTTTATGGGTGCAGAATTTTTAGCCCAGGAATATTCGGGTAAATCACCAGTTTATGGTATAGTGGCCTATTCATTTGCAATTACAACAGGTGTTTTCCGCATGTATCACCGCGACCACTGGTTTAGCGATGTAGTTGCCGGCGCAGGCTTCGGCATCCTTTCTACCAAGGCGGCCTACCTGGTTTATCCTTATGTAAGGAACGCATTTAGCCATACCAGTAAAGCAGGTAAACACACCATGGTGATGCCAATGTACCAGGATGGCGTAAAAGGGATGTCGTTTGCTATGGAATTGTAGGCTGATAAACTTTACAAACTTTCGTGTGTCTTGTTAAGCAGGCTATGCTTATATCCGTAAGTAAAGTATATAACCAATCCGATTATCAACCAAATTAAAAATCTAAGCCAATTGGTATAGCCTAGCTCTGTCATTAAATAAAAACAGCTCAGCAACCCAAGTACCGGGATAAGCGAGAGGTTTTTCATAAACGACAAAACAGTTAGTACTGCTGAAAGGATAATAAATAAAAACATCGGAAAATTCTCATGTGCATTGTTACCGCTGAACAAACCCATGAAGTTATGCCTGAAAAAATACACCCCAATAATAAATACTGCCGGAACTATATATTTTGAATTAATATATGGCAAATGAAAACGCCCCTTTTGTGCAGCTTCACGTGGCAATAGCAATACCCCGCCGCAAACCAAAACAAACGCAAACAGGGTACCGATGCTTGTCAAATCCGTCACTTCTGTAAGGTTCATAAACAAGGCAGGTATAGCAACCACAAAACCGGTTACAATTGTTGCAAATGATGGTGTATGGTATTTAGGATGGATCCGGGAAAATGCCTTTGGCAATAAGCCATCGCGGCTCATACTCATCCAAATCCGGGGCTGGCCCAGCTGGAAGATCAGCAATACACTCGCGGTAGCAATAACGGCGCTGAACGAGATGATCCCGCTCAATGCTGTCAGGTGTAATTTAGTAAAAACATAAGCCAGTGGATCGCCAACGGCCAGCTCCTTATAGCTTACCATACCGGTGAGCACAAGTGCAATCAATATATAAAGTACAGTACAAATTATCAGCGAATAGATCATCCCCCGGGGCAAATCGCGTTGCGGGCTTTGGCATTCTTCCGCCGTGGTTGATATCGCGTCGAAACCTATGTAAGCAAAGAACACGCCTGATACACCTTTCATTACTCCCTTGAAGCCATTAGGCATAAATGGATGCCAGTTCGCGGGGGTTACATAAAAAAAGCCTACAGCTATAACCACAATAACGATAGCTATTTTTAAAAACACCATCGCGTTGGTGGCCTTCTTAGTCTCGCGGATGCCGATATAAACCAGGTAAGTTATTATGATCACAATAAGCAATGCCGGGGTATTAGCTATCAGCCTGAAACTCCCAAAACCGGGGGCGTTGGCCCATGCGGCAGCGCCTTGTTTAAGCGCATCAGTTATTTCGCTAAGATGATGAATGCTGTTTAACCGCTGAACTTCCTCATGCGCTTTAAATGCGGTAAAGTAATCCGTTGTTAGGTATTCCGGCATGTGGATGTGAAAGCCTTCCAGCAGGTTTACAAAGTAAGTGCTCCATGATATGGCCACCGCGATGTTGCCTATGGCGTATTCCATTAGCAGGTCCCATCCTATTATCCACGCTATCAATTCACCGAATGAGGCGTAGGCATATGTATAGGCGCTGCCTGCAACCGGGATGCGAGAGGCAAATTCCGCATAACACAACGCTGAAAATCCGCAGGTTACCGCTGTAAGTACAAATAATATGGTTACACCGGGGCCACCGTTAAACGACGCAAGGCCGATGGTTGAAAAGATCCCTGCCCCCACTACTGCGGCAATCCCCATTAGGGTAAGATCTTTAACGGTAAGTTCTTTTTTTAAATGACCCGAATGTTCTGCATCGCTAAAGCCGCTTGCTACGTCGGCTAATATTTTATGAATGTTTTTTTTACGGAATAAACTCTTCGACATTAGTTCTTAATAATTTGATCAGTTAGGGTAAACATAACCATTTTTTTGCATTCAGTAATGATATGCTTACTTTGCACGATGAATATAGGAATAAATGATGTTTTAAAACAAATCAGGCTATTTTTTATCCCTTATCTTGTTTTTTTGGCTGCATGCCTCGTAATTAAACTTCTTTTTACAAAGGAAGAGATTTACTTTGCGGTGAACGGTGTTTATAGCACATTTGGCGACTTTATAGCCCCGTTTTTAACAGATCTCGGCAATGGCTGGACCATTATCGCGCTATCCGCTATATTGGTACTCTTCAATTATCGTGTAGCTTTTTTAATGGCGAGCAGTTACACATTGACCTCCTTAACTGCACAGGTTGTAAAATACATTGCAGATGCGCCACGTCCTACATTGCTATTCAAAGCACGATTGAGCCAGATACACGTGGTTAAAGGCGTTTATTTATTGCAGTTCGACAGTTTTCCGTCTGGCCATACTGTAACCGCGTTTTCGGCGGGGGTGCTGATCACCTATCTGGCGAAAAATAAAAATTGGGGAATTTTACTGGTGATAGTTGCCATAGCTGTTGGTTACTCACGAATGTATCTTAGTGAGCATTTTTTTGAAGATGTAATGGCTGGGTCAGTATTGGGCGTAATAGTTACCGTTTGCTGGATAAGCTTTATCGACAGCAAAGAGTTTTTACACCGAAGCAGCTGGAACAAAGGCCTGCTGAAAAGGTCCTAAACAATAAGGTCTTGAGCCAATTACGACTCAAGACCTTATTGCGTTTGTTATCTAAGATCAGAAATTAACTCATTGCAAGTTTTTTTCTTCTACGAATCACGGTAATAACAATTAATAACAGCAACACTGCGCCGCCTCCATATACGCCTATTTGCACAATGGGCGACATGCCTTTAGCATTTGAAATATATTGGTCATTACGCTGTAACTGCGGCGAAAGTTTAATAGAAGATGAAAACGCCTTATACTCATCCTTTATAACATCCTTTCTTTCTTCAGGATACACATATTCAAATGTATAAGTTGCATCCTGGGTATAAAGCAGCGTAAAGTTTACCAACTGAACGGTGCCGTTGCCATCATCATTTTTTAAGGTAAATACCTTTGCCTTTAATGTACCAATCGTGGTGTCGCGTACATGCTGGGCGCTGGCATAGGTACCTGACTGAGCCTGGATACTGCCAATGTATTTTTTCAATACATTGTTCAGGTCGTTTTCCTTTTTTAAAGGTGTGTTATTCTTTTCGTTAGGCGCATTTATAACGGTCATAAAACCATACATGCCGTTTGCTGAATATATATGCTGACCAAGGGTATCCTTCTTCTGGACGCCCA
The DNA here is from genome assembly GCA_030775685.1 of Bacteroidota bacterium. Classification (GTDB taxonomy): domain Bacteria; phylum Bacteroidota; class Bacteroidia; order Sphingobacteriales; family Sphingobacteriaceae; genus Mucilaginibacter. The sequence continues at coordinate 10,373 of JALYIP010000025.1, read as the reverse complement.
CAGGCAACGAAACGGTAACAAGGCTATCTACTTTTACAGGCTTAAGCGCTGTTTGGCTGAACGCCGATATAGCAAATGATATAAGGGCGAAACTTAATAATATCTTTTTCATACTGTATTAAACTGCAAAAACATCAATTGGTTTTAATTTTACATGTTTTAACAAGTATGTTTTGATATTTTTATGACATATTAAGTTATTTTACAGATAGTTATGACAAATACGACAATGTCAAAATAACACGTTCTTACTATTTATTAACGTAGATAATTCATTAAATCAAAAGCGGGATAACCTTAAGAAACTCGCTTTCATATCTTTAACTGTTACTATTTTACATGTTTAAAATAGTTTTCAACGGCATTAAAAATTTCATAATCAGTTCCTGCAATATATTGTAACCTGATTAGGTTTGTTGAATTACTGTCTAATAATCCAATTTCAATAGCGGAAGAATTTTTAAGATTTACCTGACGGATAAATTTTATATTCCCCCAGTAAAATTGATTGTGTCTTGTATTGTCGATTATCCCCTCTTTATTAATTTCAAGAGCAATCTTATTAGTAATTACCGGGACAAAATATTTTACACCAACAATAATTAGAAACAACAGCATTATTGCTTCAAATCCAATCATTATTTTTATATCGGCAATATCTGTGTAATTAAAACTCTTTATTAAATTAAAAATAAACAATGATAATATTCCGAAGAAGCTTATAAACCCAAAGCCTTTATTGTATTTGAATTGAATCGTTTCCATTGAAATATTCCTTACAACTTATCCATCTCGCTCTTCACAAATTCCGCCAGTTCCTTTACATAAGCGGCGCTGAAATCAAACTTGATGCCTGCTGTTTCGTAAATTTCTTTGATAGTTTTTGTATAGCCCAATTTCAAGGCATCCAAATATTGCTGCAAGCCCTTTTCAGGGTTTTCCTTGTAATTTTTCCAAACTGCTATTGCGCCAAGCTGGGCCATACCGTATTCAATATAATAGAACGGCACCTCGAAAATGTGCAGCTGTTTTTGCCACAGGTTATTTTCAGCATCCTGGTGTTCGCTCCAATCTGCAAAGCCGGCGCCAAATGGCTCATAGATCTTGATCCAGGCTTCTGTGCGTTCTGAATCAGTGTGGTCTGGATTGGTATAGATCCAATGCTGAAACTGGTCGACCACGGCTACCCATGGCAATGTTTTCAATACATCAAAAAGCTGATCGCGTTTGGCACGCTTCAGGTCTTCTTTGTTATCAAAAAACACATCCCAGTTATCCATCGACATTAACTCCATCGACATAGAAGCCAATTCAGCAACCTCGCTCGGGCAATGTTTAAAATCGTTCAATTCTAAATCGGCAGTTAAAAATGTATGCACTGCATGCCCACCCTCGTGAACCATGGTAGTCAGGTCGCGGAACGTATTGGCCGAGTTCATAAAGATGAATGGAGCTCCCGTTTCTGATAGCGGGTAGTTATAACCACCGGGAGCTTTGCCCTTGCGGCTTTCTACATCAAACAGGTTATTATCCTTCATGATCTCCAATCGTTCACCCAGGTAACGGTTAATGTTGCTGAAACATTGGATAGATTTCTCAATCAACTCATCGCCACTATTAAAAGGCTTTAACGCCGGCTTGCCCGATACATCAACATCCATATCCCACGGTTTAAGTGAATCGAGTTGTAAAGCCTCCCTGCGCTTTTCTGCCTGTTCCCTAAGAATAGGCACAATTTCCTTTTCAATTGCCTCGTGGAAGGCGTAGCAATCCTGCGGGGTATAGTCAAATCTTCCTAAAGCCTGGAACATGTAATCGCGGAAATTCTCGAACCCGGCGTTTACAGCAACCTTATGGCGCAATACACGCAGGTGGTCAAAAAGCCGATCAAGCTGACCCTTATCCTGCAGGCGGCGACCGGTGATCTTTTCCCAAACTTCCTGTCTTTTGGCGCGGTTGGTATCCTTTAAAAACACAGATGCCTGCTCCAAAGTAAATTCTTTGTCACCGATATGAACCGACATCGAGCCGGTTATTGATTGATATTTCTGCTGCTCAACCTGGATCTCGGTCTGGATTGGGATATTCTCTTCCCTGAATAGCTCCAAGGATTTTTTTACGCCGCGCAGGTAAATAAAATATTTATTGTGGTCCAGTTTGTCAACCCATTCGCTGTTAATGAGCTTTATATTCAGGTCATTACTGAAAGGAGCAATCTTTGGCTCAATTTCGGTAGCGAAGTATTGAAAGTTTTGCAACAGTTCCTCGCTGGTTGTATCACAGGTCATGCGGATATAGCGCCAGGCGAAGTCTTCCTCCAGGGCAGCTTCAACTTCGCTTCGGTCATGCAGCCATTTTTCAAGATCGGCCACTGAATTTATAGTGCGGTCGCGTAGTTCAATATAAAGTGGTTCCAGGCTTTCCCATTTAATTTCGAAGCCCGCTGGTATATATGTTCTTGTTTTTTTGTGGATCATGGTTATCTAATTTGCAGATATGCAAATGTGCAGATGTACGGATGAATATCCAAGAAATAAAAAAGAATGTCATGCTGAACTTGTTTCAGCATGACATTCTTAAATAACGATCCTATCTTCCGGACTTTCGGACTCCTCCCACTACTTCTTCGCATACAACGTCTCCGACATCAGCTTCAAGCCGTCCTCATAGTTTGTTGGCTTCATATTAAACGCCTTTTCAAACTTGTCGCTGTTAAAAATATAATCGTGATCATATTGGTAATACATTTCAACCGTGCCCATTACCACTTTTTGAAATAAACCAAAGATCCAAAGCATAAACTTTTTAACCGTGAAAAACTTAGGTTTAACTCCATAAACACGCGCCGTTAATTCAATAAACTGCTTGCCGGTAATAGCAGGTGCAGTCGGCATGTGCCAAATCTGGTTATCACTTTCCGGGTGCTGGCCTAGCAGAAACATACCCTTACCCATGTCAGGGATATAGCTAAAATTATGCAGTTTGTTTGAGTTGCCTATCCATTGAGCGGTTTCGCCTTTGGCATATTTGTCAAGCACCATCATATCTACAAAGCTGTTCATGTTGTCGGTGCCGTAAAAGTCAGCGCCGCGGGCTATTGAAGCACGGATGGTGCCTGCTTTTACTTCGTTCATCAGCATATTTGCAATTTTGGCGCGGATGCCGCCTTTTATGCTGCACGGTTTATAAGGCGTTTCTTCCTTCATCGGTCCGTCAACCAGGCCGTACATATAAACGTTGTCAAAGAATATCAGCCTCGCCCCGGTTTCCTTACCCAGGTTGATAAAGTTCTGCATAATAACCGGCCATTGTTCGGCCCAGATCTTTTTGTCGTAAACCAACCCTGCCGTCAGGTAAATTACTGACGATCCTTTTGAGGCTTCCAGCAATTCAGCATAATTTAAAAGGTCGGCCTTTTTCCAGCTAACATTTTTATTGTCGCTTTTAATTGGCTTGCGGCTAACCAGACGGATGGTCTCATTAATATTTTCTAATTCGCGGGTAAGTGCATTTGCTACTGCGCCGCCGGCTCCTAATATGGTGTGCATAATGTTTCGTTTTTGATTTAATCAAAGGTACATCGGCTTTGACGCTCAAAACGTTAACAAAAGATAAGGAATTGAGTTGATTAGAGGCTGGAGACTAGAGATTAGGCTTGTCGCGTTTAAAAATAGTCAGGTGCCTGCTAGCGGCTATTTAGCCTCAACCAATATTCTTCTTCTTATTCTCGATAATGAAACCGGCGTTATCCCTAAAAAGTGGGCTATATAATGTTGCGGCATGCGTTGCAGGATCTCGCGGCCGGTGCTTAACAAATCCATATAGCGTTCTTCGGGGGTTTTTGTAACAAACCCAGATACCCGGTCTTCATAGCAGATCAAATAATGTTCAGCTACCAGGCGACCGAAGCGTTCCATTTTATAGGCCAGCATGGGGTTTGCCAGCATAAGCTGCATATTTTTATGGGTGATGGTGATCAGCTCGGTATCCGTAAGCGCCTGTATATAGCTTACTGCCGGCGTTTGTGTCAGATAGCTTTTGTAAGAACTCACGTACTCATTTTCAAAACTAAAATAGCCGGTAAGTTCCTCGCCGTCTTTAACATAATAATACCTCACAGCACCTGCTACAATAAAGCCAATATCTTTACAGGTCATTCCAGGCTCCACAAAATGCTTGCGTTTCTTTAAGGTGCTGAATGAAAGATGCTGCGCAAACACGATCCATTCTGCCTCGTTAAACTCAACATACTTTTTAAGCTGTTCCCTGAAAATGCCTTGTGCTTTTAACTCGTCCATGGTATTGCTGATGTTTCTTTGTCATTCTGAGCGAGAGCGAAGAATCCTTAGCATCGGATAAGTATGACGGCGACCTATCAATTGCATAAGATTCTTCACTATGTTCAGAATGACAAAAATATGCAAATTCTTTCTTTCGGACTTTACTGACTTTCCCGACTTTCGGACTTTCCTTACCTAATCCACAACCTATCCAGCAAAAAGAAAACAGCAAACACAACGCTGGCTATTCCGTTGGTAGTCATAAAGGCAAAGTTAACGCGGCTCAGATCATTGGGTTTTACAAGCAGGTGCTGGTAGATCAGCATGGCGCAGAAAAACACGATGCCAACATAATACAGTACGCCAACCTGCGTAAAAAAAATCGGCATGATAACAAATGTTGCCGAAAGGATATGTAAAAAGGTAGACAACCTTAAAGCGTTTACCTTACCCAAATAAGCGGGGATGGAATGCAGGTTTTCACTGCGGTCGAAGTCTTCATCCTGTAGGGCATAAATAATATCGAAACCACTTACCCAGCAAAGTACCGCGAACGAAAAGAATAATGGCGTTAACGCAAACTGCCCGGTAATAACCAAATAAGCCCCTATAGGCGCTAAGGATAAACCCAAACCCAATACCAAATGGCAAAGCGCGGTAAATCGTTTAGTAGCGCTGTAACCTAATACTACGAGCAAAGCTACCGGCGAAAGATAAAAACAAAGATCATTTATAAACCAGGTGGTAGCAATAAACAACAGGCAATTAACAATAGTAAATGTCAACGCCGCTGCCGGGCTGATCCTGCCGGATGGGATATCGCGTTGTTTGGTACGCGGGTTTTTTGAATCAATATCCCTGTCAAGATACCTATTGAACGCCATTGCCGAATTACGGGCAAACACCATGCACAAGATCATCATCACCAGCTTCATCCAGTCGAACCGGTGATCAGTAGTGGTAACTGCCAGAAAGAAGCCGATAAAGGCAAAAGGCATGGCAAAAATGGTGTGCGTGAAGGTAACTAAGGAAAGATACTTTTTCATGTATAAAGCGTTAAAACGGGTGTCATGCTGAGGCACTCGAAGCATGCGGGCAAAGGCCTCTGCGCTCACCCTTCGAGTGCCTCAGGGTGACACCCCTGAAGACTATGCAAAATTAGCAATTATTTATGCCATTTGGCTCTTTCATACTGAACAGGCCATTTTGTTTCGTGACCCAGCTCGTGCGCGGCACGTAAAGGAAAATATGGATCGCGTAAAAACCCGCGCGCCATGATTACAAAGTCAGCCTGCCCGGTTTGGATGATCTCGTCTGCCTGCTTCGATTCTGTGATCAGGCCAACCGCACCTGTTAAAATTCCGGCTTCCTTTCTTACTTTTTCGGCAAACTCTACCTGGTAACCGGGCTTTAACGGAATTTTAGCCGTAGCCACATTACCGCCTGTTGAGCAATCAACCAGGTCTACACCTTTATTGATCAACTCCTTTGCAAGGTAAACAGAATCATCGGCAGTCCAACCGCCTTCGGTCCAGTCGGTTGCCGAGATGCGGACAAACAGCGGGTTTTCTTTCGGCCATACCTCTTTTACGCTCTCAATCACTTCCAGTAAAAACCGGATCCGGTTTTCAAACGAGCCGCCATATTCATCGGTACGCTGATTGCTCAATGGCGATAAAAACTCATGGATCAAATAACCGTGTGCGCCGTGCAGCTCAATCACCTTAAAACCTGCTTTTAAAGCACGCGCTGCTGCCGCCTTAAAATCCGCTTTTACTTTTTCAATACCAGCTTTATCCAACTCCAACGGCGCTTCTTCGGCCGGTGTAAATGGTATCGCACTCGGCGCTACAGCTTTCCACCCATTCGGCTGATCCGAGGGAATCTGCGCGTTCCCGTTCCACGGTAATTCATGACTGGCCTTCCTGCCTGCATGAGCCAGTTGTGTACCCGCTACCGAGCCATGTGCATGAATGAAATCGGTTATTTCTTTTAATTTGTCGATGTGCTCATCTTTATAGATTCCTAAATCACCGTAAGAGATCCTGCCCTCCGGCGATACGGCCGTAGCCTCTGTAATGATCAAAGCTGCACCACCAACGGCCCGGCTGCCCAAATGCACCAAATGCCAGTTATTGGCGAAACCGTCCTCGCTGCTGTATTCACACATCGGCGATACCACCAAACGATTCTTAAATTCAATGTTCTTTATTTTTATAGGAGAAAACAGGTGTGGCATAAATTAATTTTTATATGTAAAGATGCAGAAGACGTAGTTTGTTTTTATTGTTTGATGGGATTTTTACGGTGGGATGATAGGGAAAAACTCACCGAATTGTCATTGCGAGATTCTGTGTTGATATACAAGTAATTCGTATGATTTATTTTATATTTGTGTCTTAGGCGGCTTTATGTTAGCCTGTTTAGGGCGGCCCTTTTTTAAAGTGGCTGCTCTAATTATTTAATACCAGTTCGTTTTCTTGTTGAGTTTGCAGATAATTAGCATTATAAGGGGTATTGGTTTTATAAGTGGTATAAGCCATTTCCAATAATTTCCTTTGCACGGCTACACAGCCTTTCATTTTAATACCATTTCTGGATACTATCCTTACGAATATTGCTTTGTATCTTTCGGAGTGTCTTATAGCTGCCAGTGCCGGCATGTACATGGCTTTACGCAGATACCTGTTTCCCCTTTTGGATATCCGGGATTTACCTTTGACCGAGGTGCCTGATTCCTTTTCTTTGACATCCAGTCCTGCATAACTGGTCAGTTGCTTTTGGCTTCTGATTAATGCAAAGCCGTTTGTTTCAGCCATAATTACAGTTGCGGTTAGCATGCCAATGCCCGGTATTGATGTGATCAGCATTACCCCACGGGCTATTTCTGCATCGCTGTTAACGATAGCTGCTGTTTCTTTCTCTGTTGCGCCGATCTGTATATTAATTAGCTTTATCCGGGATCTTATTCTGCTGATGGTCATCTTACTCGAATGTGCTTCTACCTCTTCTGCATGAAGTTGATTCTTTAACATAGTCCTTTCGGTTACCAATTGATCTCTTTCCCGGGTTACCTGCTTTAACTCCCTGAATGCTTTTTGAGGTTGTACCCAGTCTTCCAACTTTTTTGAAAGTCCAAATAAGGCGATAGCTTCAGACATGGATTTATCAGTCACTGTTTTAATTTCCAGTGTTCTGAAAAAGTTACTAATCTTATTGGGCATCACAATGCTGATAACGTAGTCATTCTCCGACAGAAAATAGGCAAAGGCTTCATGATATACACCAGTGGCTTCCATCACATACCTTAATGAGGCGCCCTCAATGGTGTGCTTTTTTACCCATAATACTAAAGCCATAAAACCCTTTTCGGTATTTGAAAAAGTCTTATAAGCATAAATATTGGTTTCTGCCTCCTCATCCATATTCCCTAATGATACCACGAGTTCTTTGTGAGCAACATCAATGCCCACTACCTGTCTTAATAGTCTTTTTGCCATAGAACGGATCGTTTTAATGAACTTTCATAAGTGAAAACCTTCCTCCGTTTTTCCTCCTGCTGGTTATCCTGGATATACTACTATGTGGTATTCCTTACATTCTGTTCAAACTCAAGAAAGTAAAAAGAGTGAGGCTATATCTCGCAATCAATATGCTTTTAGCTATTTAGGAACGATGTGCTCTCACTCTTTTTCACCAATGAAATAATCTATATAAAGAATGCTTTATTAGCTCATACTAACGCTATAACTACACCTTTTTTTTCTTTTGTAAACATAGGAGGAACGAAGCAAACTCTACACTATACAGATCAGGGAACGGAAATATTGTGGTGACTAGTTAGCGGCTATAAGGTCTACATTGAAATCAACATAAAGTTTCGTTGATTATTCTGCGTAGAGTTTGCTTCGTTCCTCGCAATGACGCTATGATATTCAACAAAAAAGCCATCTCTTTCGAAATGGCTTTTTATTATCCTGAATCTTGATTCTTATGTCTTGATTCTAAAATATTTGATCTTCCGGTACTATCACACCTTGATCTCAACTTCAACACCGCTTGGCAATTCAAGCTTCATTAAAGCATCAACAGTTTTTGAGTTTGAACTGTAGATATCCAATAAGCGTTTGTATGAGCATAATTGAAATTGCTCACGTGCCTTCTTGTTTACGTGCGGTGAACGCAATACTGTGAAAATTTTCTTTTCAGTTGGTAATGGAAGCGGTCCGCTTACTACAGCGCCTGTCGGCTTTACTGTTTTTACGATCTTTTCAGCTGATTTATCAACCAGGTTGTAATCGTACGATTTTAATTTGATTCTGATCCTTTGGCTCATCTTGTTTTTTTTTTGTGATGATTTCACCGATTTACTGATGATTTCACCGATTTGTTTGATTGTCCCTCCTAAGAGCTATTTGTTAGGATTGACGGTATTATTATAATTATGATTACGCCGATTTTGAGGGAATGATTACACCGATTTTTTTTCATCGGTGAAATCATTTTCTAATCGGTGCAATCCCTTTATGCGTTAGCTGCAGCTTTCTTGCCTCTTGCTTTGGCAACTACTTCTTCCTGTACGTTACGTGGCGCTTCAGCATAGTGATCAAACTCCATGGTTGAAGTAGCACGACCTGAAGTGATGGTACGTAACTGGGTTACATAACCAAACATTTCTGAAAGTGGTACAGTAGCCTTAATTACCTGTGCACCTGCACGTGAATCCATACCTAACAGCTGGCCACGACGACGGTTCATGTCACCGATAACGTCACCCATGTTTTCTTCAGGGGTCAATATCTCGATCTTCATGATCGGCTCCAGCAACACCGGCTTACATTTTGGCAATGCTTCGCGGTAACAGCTGCGTGCACAAATTTCGAACGATAAAGCGTCCGAATCGACAGCGTGGAAGGATCCGTCAATTAAACGAACCTTCAGGTTTGTTAACGGATAGCCCGCCAATACACCATTATCCATCGCGGATTTAAAGCCTTTTTCAACAGACGGAATAAACTCACGGGGAATTGACCCGCCACTGATCTCATTCACAAACTGCAAACCTGTCTGACCTTCATCATTAGGTGAAATAACAACCTGTATATCAGCAAATTTACCACGGCCACCGGTTTGTTTCTTGTATGTTTCGCGGTGCTGGATAGTTCCTGTGATCGCTTCTTTGTAAGCAACCTGCGGCGCGCCCTGGTTAACCTCAACCTTAAACTCGCGTTTTAAACGGTCCATGATGATATCCAGGTGAAGCTCGCCCATACCCGAAATTACAGTTTGGCCGGTTTCTTCGTCTGTTTTTACACGGAAGGTTGGATCTTCTTCAGATAGTTTACCAAGAGCCATACCCAATTTATCTACATCTGCCTGTGTTTTAGGCTCAATAGCTAAACCGATAACGGGCTCAGGGAAGTTCATCGACTCCAATACGATCGGGTGTTTCTCATCACAAAGCGTATCGCCCGTTTTGATATCTTTAAAGCCTACTACCGCGGCAATATCGCCTGCCCCAACATTCGGGATCGGGTTTTGCTTGTTGGCATGCATCTGGAATATACGCGAAATACGCTCTTTGTTTTCTGAACGCATGTTATACACATACGAACCAGCTTCAAGGTTACCTGAGTATATGCGGATAAAGCACAAACGGCCCACAAACGGGTCGGTTGCAATTTTAAACGCCAATGCGGCAAATGGTTCTTTTTCAGATGGCTGGCGTACAATTTCTTCGCCGGTATCAGGGTTGGTGCCCACAATACCTTCAACATCCATAGGTGAAGGCAATAATTCCATCACATAATCAAGCATGGTTTGAACACCCTTGTTTTTGAATGACGAACCGCAAACCATCGGAACAATTTTGGCATCTAAAACGGCTTTACGTAAAGCGTCTAACACTTCGCGCTCGGTGATCGTTTCAGGAGCGTCGAAGAATTTCTCCATCAGGCTCTCATCATAATCAGCTACCGATTCAAGCAGTTTTTCCCGCCACTCGGTTGCTTCTTCGATCATATCCTCAGGGATAGGCACTTCGGTAAAGGTCATCCCTTTATCGTGCTCGTTCCAAACAATACCTTTCCAGTT
>JALYIP010000024.1 GCA_030775685.1 Bacteroidota bacterium | reverse complement strand
CCGACAGCTTTTCGCTTCTGAAACGGTTGATGGTATTATGGTCGGGCTTTTTCATCCCTAAAAGCCACATGAAATGTACATTCTGTGCGGCCTGATCTTCCAGTTTACGACTGGAATAGGTATTGGTTAGATAACCATATACCAGCAGTTTCAGCATCAGACGAGGATGGAAACTTGACGAGCCTCTATTCTAGCGGGATCCATAACGCAAGGAGGAAATATAATAATCCAGCACTTTCATACGAAGACTGGGCACAGGAACTAATTGAAGAATGCGGTGAAAAACCTTTAGTAGAAATAAATTTTCTTAAGAAAGCGTTTTACAAAGAATGCTTGCGATCAGGCAGCTAGAAAAGTTCGTTAGGCTTTTTTCTGCATTGACCAAATTTACATTCTTGCCTTATATTTTGATAACGCATCCCAGTTGATTTTTTTTGGCATTTTGAAATACTAATTTGTGGAATAAAGCGCCTGTATAAAATGGCAACATTTTAATTATTTGTTCTTATTGTAACAGAAATTACCTAACTTTATTGACAGTAAAAACAAAAACCATTGCAAGTCGTTGACTTACAATGGTAATCTGATAGTTTAAGTAGTCCGCAGGGGGAGAGTAATTCAAACATACAAAGCCTAAATAATTATCCGAAAAGATGAAAAAACTATTAACACTACATGAAGCGATTGTAATTGCGTTATTAGGCAATGACAGTAGAACTTTATGTTTTGACGATATTGCTAAATTTATTGAGAAATGGAATTTATTCCCAAATCGTAAAGGGGGATAAGTCTGTCACAACAAGTAATGTTAAGAGCCACAAAAAGTAAAAAACAATATCATTATTTATTTGAACAACTTGATGAAAAAACTATCAGGTTAAAAAATATTGATTGATCTTATGTAAATTATACTATTTTTGATTGACACAAGGATTGACACCTAAAAACAAAAATTGCCTTTAAATACTTGATTTAAAGGCAATTAATTGATACTTCAGTGGAGCCGGAGGGATTCGAACCCTCGTCCAAACATGGTATAAGGTAAGCTTTCTACATGCTTAGCATTATAAATCAGTGTTTTGTTGTCAATCACCTGTTTATTAATTATTATGCTTTTTTGGCTTGTTTTTGATGTTTTTGTTAAATAACTTGCGCCTTTAAACCAGCACAATATTCGATATATTTTGCTGAAATGTTCCACAAATGTTCCACAGAGTATATGGCAACTTTTAAGGCAATGGTTCATTCTCATCATGAAAAAGAGGATGGTACTTTTAATATTAAAATCCGGGTTATCCATAACCGGAAGAAAGCTTATAATAACACAACCTATTTTGTCACCAAATCTCAGCTAACAAAAAAACTTGATTTAAAGGACCGGAATATTATCAATAAGACCAATGATCTGATAAAGGATTACTATGATCAGGCAAACAAAATGGGTGAGGAGATAAACCTGTACAGCGTTAAAGACCTTGCAGCCTATTTAGAACGTAAAGTTTCCAAGCTCGGAGATGACACGATAGATTTTGTCAGGTTCGGTAACAGTTATATTAAAAACCTAATAAAATCCGGACAGGGAAGCTACGCGGCAAAGTTTACTCGTGCCGTCAATCATTTGGTTGACTTCTTTGGCAGGGAAAAGGTAATGATTACTGAAATTAATGTTAACAACCTGCATAAATTGGAGGATTTTCTGAAAACACCAAGGGACTATGTTAGGTTAAACCAGGTAGGTAAGCCAGTTACTTATCACAGCGACGGGGCTAAAAATGGTGTTATTGATACAATGGGATGTATTCGTAAGCTATTTAATGAAGCAAAAAAGGAATATAACGATGAGGATCGGAATGATATACGTATTACACATTCGCCTTTCGTAAAATATATAGTAGGTAAAGCTCCTGAAGAATCTGAAAAACGCAACTTGAAACCCAAGGAAATTATGAGTATCCGCGATTTTCAGGATGTAAAATTGGGATCTCGAATGGAACTTGGCAGAGATGTGTTTATGCTGTCATTTTACCTTATTGGTATGAATACGGCAGATTTGTTTAATGTGACAGATATAAAAGGCGGAAGATTGGAATACAAAAGAGCAAAAACAACCGGTAGGAGAAAAGACAATGCCTTTATTTCAATTAAGGTGGAACGGGAAGCCCAGGCGCTCATAGATAAATACCGTGACCCTACCAATAAAAGGGTTTTTAACTTTCACAGGATGTATTCAAATAGCAAACTATTCAACAGCATGCTCAATGTAGGATTACAATCCCTTGCAGTCAAGTTGGAGTTACCCGAAGACCTAACCTCTTATTACGCTCGTCATAGTTGGGCCACTATTGCCAGAAACGTTTGTCGTATTTCAATGGATGATGTGTCCATGGCGTTAAATCATATTGACCCGGCACACCAGGTTACCGATATCTACATTGAAAAAAATTGGAGTATTATCGATGAGGCCAATAGAAAGGTTTTAGATACTATCAAGGAAAAGGTAAAAGATGATCACGATTATTTATTGGAAGACCCAGAAACTGTGGAGGACATTTTGCAGGCAATGCGAGAAAACACTTTGTGACTTAACGGAAGAACCATATATCCGCTATTGGTTTTAAAAGTTAAGCAACAATTGAAGTTTCAGTCAACGCAATATTGTGGTTAAGTTATCAAATGAGCCACTATCGATTTGTATAAAATAGAACGTTATCGCTATCCACCTTTTGTCAACCACCCATATCTTTGTATAATATTCATATATTAGCCAGCTGTAACCCTATTGACAGTTACCCCTTATCCCCACATAGTCGAAAAAAACATAATTATATGGCGTTTCAACAACAGTGTAATGAAAAATCGAATCGCATTTCTATCAAAACTTGATCAGGTGATAATAGCACTCGAGGAAGATTATGTTGACAACGTCGATTTATTCAATTTCAAGAACAACGAGAGCAAGGTCATTGATCCTAAGGTGGGCAAAAACATTAAAGTTGCACAAAGGAACCTTCAATTATTACGTTATTTGAAAGCTCACCGTACGTTTATACAAAATTTAAGAGTTAATCCCATCTAAACTCCCTGCACCGGGCACGTCAATACTCAAATCAGGGCTACAAGTGTAGCTGCTGTATGAACTTAACTTGTTGTTTTCTTTCGATGTACTAATATATCAGTGTTTTTCGCTGCATTCTTAATACCTTAGCCTTTTAGCCTTATTCTGCAATCTAAATGAAGCTTATAAACAACCAGGAGACCCTCTTATTTGATGAAATAAAAATACATTTGGCTGAAGGATCTGAAGTGTTTATTAGTGCTTCATACTTTACTGTTAACGCCATTTTCGAATTGGCTCTTGAACTAAATAAGGTAAAGCGAATTCAAATTTTGATTGATAGTGATGTACTCCAGGACATCAGGTTCGCTTATGATGAAAAGGAGTTCGGAAAGAACCTTGAGTTAAGAGGGAAATATAAAGCTGAAACCACCTTTGCTACTGTAAAGGATAAATGCCAGATCCGGTACGGAAACATGGGTGGGCAAAAGTTTATCTTGATAAAAAATGATGGCAAAACCCATTGTTTTTCCATCGCGCCGCATGACATCAATCTGATCAGTTTCGGTTTGCTCCCATCAAAAAATCCTGTTATTACTACCTCATTCGAGGATATGGGCGACCAATACCTAACCCTGTTTAATCAGTTTTGGGCCAATAGCACCCGGGACATTAAAGATGGTGTGCTGGCATTGATACAGAAAGCCGATGATAATGAATCATAGATTTACTTAATAAACCATCAACCCAAAACCTAATATCCAAGATGAAATTATTTTTCGGTCGTATCAACATTAATCAACCTCCCCAAGACCAACTTGCTGGAGCTTATTATTCCGCACCCAAGGGAACAAGTTACTTCGGGGACCTGAATCATATCGAAGACTTCAACCTCGAACCGGTTTACGTCTTCATGATTGCAAACAGCCGGGTGCAACTCTGGCGCGCAGATCATTGGGGAGCCGACGGACAGAACCTTTACTTTACTGTAGTCAAGCCAGCAATAGAAGGCATGAATGGCGCTTGGCTGGCGGCCTTCAAATATTTCAGGGTAAATCTCGATCTGATAGTCTTTACCATTAAAAGACCATACAAAAAGGCATTTTTTCAAATTGACTTTGATCCGTTGTTTACAGAAGAGCTTTTGTTGACAGATTTTACTTACGACGACGAAACAAACTATCGTTTAATTAAATTGGTAAACAAAAAGCCAGCTCAAATCACAAGGGACATACAATTATATATGTCCGAGGCCCAATGGAGAATTTCAGACGTTGACTTTTTTGATCCAGATATTATTGGCTATTTCAGAGATAACACCATTTATGCAGGTGGGGGTAGAAAAAGAAAAGACAATACTTTAAAACAAATTAAATCCGCAAGGGTACCGAAAGATTTTGATCCGGATGAGCTTGCCATTTGGCAGTTATATGACACTTTTTTCTGTGACTATAATGCTGCGGAACAAGTTGTCGAAAATATCGAACGCAAGTTTTATAAATACTCCCCCGGGCCACAGGCTGTCCGTTGGCAACACGACGTGGATACAAACACTATTTCAATTGATTCACCCGATTCTGGGACTGATCTTTCATCAGTCAATACGCTGCAAGAATTGAATGTCATGCTGAATCTGGCTCCAGATTCAAAGTCAAATGTATCTTGGAATTTAATACTTTTTAAGGACGCAAACATAGGGGATGTAATTTTTGCAAATAGTGGAGTGAATCGATTGATGGGTGTGGGTATAATTACCGGTGAATATCAGTATAACGACGCTGTGCCTGATTATAAGCATACACGAGAGGTTCAGTGGATCGCAAAACAACCCTGGGACTATCATCCGAACACAATTGAAGGATATAAAAGCCTTTTCCGACCGGATACATTTTCTCCAACACTGCCTTTCAAAGAAATTTTGAGCGCCTATGTGAAACAATATTCGCATTACAAAGACGATTTTATAAAGAATGGATTATACTTTGCTATTGAAGAACAAAAAACAACCGAGTATTCTATCGATGAAGAGGAACTTCCACCATTGAACCGAATACTATATGGCCCGCCAGGTACCGGTAAAACCTACCACACGATTGATGAAGCTGTCAGGATCATTGATGGAGAGTCAACAACCGATCGTGGGGAATATAAAAAACGATTTGATATATTGAGAAATGAGGGCCAGGTAGAGTTTGTTACCTTCCATCAGAACTATACCTACGAGGACTTTATGGTAGGAATAAGGCCCGATGCCGAATTTGAAGAACTCCGGTTTCGGCCTTATAAAGGCATATTCTACCAAATAGTACAGCGTGCTAAAGAGAACTATTTAGCAGTTCGCCAAAAGCGGGGTATAACCAAATCCTTTAGCGAGATATTTGATGAGTTTTTAAAGCCCCTTGAAAAGGACGAAAAGATACCTGTAAAAATGGTATCTGGCAAGCAGTTTTATATCACTGAAGTTGAAAATGGTACAATTCGTTTCGAAAAGGAAAAGGGCAGCTCATTGCACACTTTAAGCGTTAGTACTTTACAATCAATTGTTGAAGGGGTAAGGGAATTTAATTCCGGCTTAGGTATCTATTACCAGTCTATAGTAAAAGTACTCCAGGAAATACGCAAAAATGATGAAGGCCCCAAAGCAACTATTAAACGGTATGTGCTGATCATAGATGAAATAAACCGGGCCAATATTTCAAGAGTTTTTGGGGAGTTAATAACGCTCCTTGAAGATGACAAACGACTAGGAAGGGAAAACGAATTAAAAGTAACGCTACCTAACGGCGAAAAAGATTTCTGTATACCACCCAACCTATTTGTAATAGGTACTATGAATACTGCGGATAAATCTATTGCCTTATTAGATGTGGCTCTCAGAAGACGATTTGAATTTACTGGTTATTACCCCGATCCTGATGTTTTATTACAAAACAACCAACCTGCTGAACGCGTGAATTTGTTGAAACAAGTAAACGAGTATATTTATCAAAAAAAGCATTCTGCTGACTATCTCATAGGACATGCTTATTTTTTAAGTAAAGACTCCATTGAACAGATTTTGATAAAAAAAGTGATACCGTTGTTAAATGAATATTTCAATAACCGCTCTGAGGAAGTGGAACTCGCATTTGAAAAAACATCATACAAAGTAAAATTCAATATAGCAAAATACAAATGGGATGTTTCACCGAGAGTTATTAATGACCAGGCACCAGAAAATATTTGAGTTTGGGGAACCATTTACGGTAAGTGACAGGAAAGGCTTAAACGGATTCCTGGAATCGATATGGCAGGGTTACGCAGCAATGTTAATCGCTGACGATGGTTTCGAATCGGAAAGCCCCGAGGCAGCGCGTTACCAACGTTTACTTACATTTGATGGCGACTGTGCCCGCGCCCGAAACTTTGTTGGTTTTTTGCAACATGGAGATCAGTATATTGAAATTTACCCTAAAGTATTTAAGAATATCGATACAACCGCCAAAACTGCAAGTAATCTGATTATTCAGCATTTATTTTGGTGGTTAAACTACTCCGAGAAATGGCGATTACCAGTTAACACATCCAACTTGGCTAATTTTGAATACGATAATATCCCTGACCTGATAATAAGCCTATTTGCGAATGAATATTGGAAAACGCTAAATGAAAGCCCCCTTGCCTTATACCACGAAGAAGAAGCTGCTATGACAGTACCACGGGGGCGGATTAACTTCTCCAGGTACATCAGCAGCCAGATGGGTCGTGGAAATGCCCACATTCTGGAATGCGATTACGCCCCTTTGGTTTATGACAACAAATTGAATCGTGCAATAAAATATTCTGCGCAAATTCTTTTGAAAAAGAGTCGACTACAGCATACCAGGCGTGTATTAGAAGACGTACTTTTCTTGCTCGATGATGTCACTGACGAACCCTGTACCAGCGTCGTTCTTGACCAGGTCAGTCTGAATCCTGCCTTTGAAAACTACCGGCATACAATTTCTATATGCCGTTTAGTTCTTGACCAACAATTGTATAGTAATCAGATGTACGAACAGGAGCACTGGAGTTTATTGTTGCCTATGGAAGTGATTTTCGAAGACTTTATTGCTGGTTTTATAGACAGTGAACTCAGGGGCATGTGGAAGGTTCACTCTCAAACAGTTGGCCTTACCCTGGTAGAAGAGCCCACCAAGGCTTTCAGGATGAGACACGACATTTTACTTACCAGGATAGGCAATGATGACCAGCAAATCATTGTAGATACAAAATACAAGCTCCGAGAAGGTGATCTCACCGCAGATGCAAAAAAAGGAATATCCCAAGCAGACATGTATCAAATGACGGCTTATGCAATGAGGCGCGGCTGCAAATGCGTGCTATTATTATATCCTAATGTTGCGGAATCCTGCAGAGAACCTGACCACTTCAAAGTACGCTCTGCTTTTGATGGCACTGAGATTCATGTTATCGCTGCTGAAGTTCCCTTTTGGTCGATGACTAATTTCCGCGAGTTGCCCTTTGTGCTTAAAGCAAAATTAAACGAATTAATTAATCTATTCTAAAATAGGCACAGCAAGACCAAAATATTACACTTTTCACTTTGATGATAAAAAGTCTATAAATTCAAGCAAACAGTTATTTATTTTCAATTGAAGGTTATAGATTTGCGACCTTTATTTCATGAATATAAAGGAAGAACGCTACTCATCATCATTATATTGCTGCCAATAATTATCTAGAATAGTCGAATTATTAATATATCTGGATGATATAACCTGTTTATTTTTCCATCTTGGTGTTTGAACTATTAATGGATCTTTGCAGTTTACAAGGCGGTCTTTTACTTGTTTAGAAAGATCACTTATTATCTCTGCATAATCTGCCTGCGATATCTCCTTCAATTTGTTCAGCACTTCTTCAGCACTTATGGATTCTTGTTTCAGGCCGGGATTGATACCGACTGTCTTTTCCATAGTGTTTTTAATTATATCCTCAACTACCCGTACGTAAGCAGGTGTTGTCAGGATAGAGTCATGTATCGGTATTATCGGTGCATCCGGTACAGTATCCGAAATTTCACGGCAAACCACATCCAGGATAAGTTTACTTTCCATTCGCTGTAAAAGGATAGGCAAAAAGCTATTGTTATGCAAACGACTGAGAGCATCAAAAAATCGAACCAATTTACCCTCTATCGGAAAAAGAGCTTCAAATCTCTTCCATTCGGGTATTCTATACTTATTTTCCTTAGTGGCATACAGAATAAACATCATGGTTCTTTTAACCGATTCCCTGTTCCTAAACATTTTGTTTTCACTCGGGTATAATCCAGCTTCCAGATCAATAAGTTCCTGGTAAAAATCCTTTGTCCAGTCGATATTAAAAAAGGTTCTTTTTGTTATTGGGTCTGAAGTAAAAGTTAGCAACATAATGATGTTCTCTATCTGTCTTATAAGGTTAGGGTCCTCCTGTAAAGTACTGTATAGAATCGGATAAATGCTGGCTATATTCAGATCCGACTCTGCTAAGTTGTATGTGGATGATTTCAGTAGTCTGGTAAGAAGGTATGGCTGGCAGGATTTTACATCAATTCCAATCAGTGGTTGACAATCAAACCGTAAGAAACTTCGGAACTCTTTCATCACGCTTGTTATAGTACTATGAAGCCGATTGTCTTTTCCCATCCGGTAAAGTTTGAAATCCCCGGCAATAATGCGCTTAATAACGCCTATTGCTGCATTATATCGCTGGTTAATGCGGTTCTGAAGGTTGTTTTTTTCGTTTTCGCTTATATCTCGTGGTATTTGCTCTAACAGCATATATCTATAAAACTCAACAAAATCGTGGGCATCTTGTACATCTACTGTCAATCGGTCTTTATCGTACCATTTTGTTATATACTCTATTTTTGCAAGTTCCTTCTTGTTTTCATTATCCTGCTTTTCCCTCCAAGCTATCAGCCTTTTTTTTGTACCACCCTTGTCAACAAGCTTTACCACTTTGTTTTCCGAGCTTGCGTAATTGCCTATTAAACAATATCCTTTACTTTTTAACCCCACCTGATAGCTGGGGTCGATGCTTATGACGTTATGTTTCTCTAATATTCGTCCGGCGTCGCGATAGTGAGTGCCACAAATTTCTTTAAGATGGGTTGCGTTTAGATTGAAATAACCTGTTTCTATAAACTCTTTGCGCATATCCTGACGATTTTCCATCTGGATGATGGTGTGCAGTAGGTAATGCATAGCATCAGTTAAATTACTTTTAAGTGTCTTATTACCTGGTTCATCTTGTAGTATCACATCAGCTTGAAAATTATCGGGGGCAAATATTATCGGGTCTTGTAGAACTTCGGAACTCATTTGCGCAAAAGTATATATTTTTGCACAAATGGGTAGGTGAGAAGTTATCGTATATATGCGGAGCCAAATGCCTCTCATGGAGTTGCGATTATATTAGGGTCTAAGTGTGTTTTACTTATAAGTCATACTTTCCTTTTCTTAACGATGGTAATTCCTAAATGAGATTGTATAAATGCAGTGGGAGCGACTGCTTTGTCAATCCTTTATTCCTGCATACCCATAAATATCCATAAAAGTATGCGATGAGCGTTAACGCAAGTTGCAGCTATCCCGACTTATATGATTGTTTTTATTTTTTCGGGGTAGTAGTTTGTGTACTACGGATTTTTTTCTGCCGAAAGGTTTTGGCGAAATTTTCAGCAGTCCGAGCAGCTTGCATTCCGCCGGAATCAGGTGGTCAATATCAGCGGTATATCCAAGCTTGCTTAGCTTTTGATCCCGTTGTGCTAGGAATGCACTCGGGGATCGGATTCCCACTATTTCGCATTGATGACCTGACCTGGAACTAACCGTTGGGGAAAGGGTTGAAGCCCTTTATGATTTGGAAGAAGAAGAACTTCAGCAGGAGTTAATTATTAAATAGCCGCTTGTATAACTTTTAGTGAAAATTATTAACTCCTATCGACGGCTGAAAATTCAGCCGTCGATAAAAGACAAACAATTAAACTAATAAGTAATACCTCATGGATGAAGTAATCAATTACGTCTCTATCGAAAACGGCAAGTCCGTAACCACTTCGATACAGGTTGCCTTAAGGTTTGGAAAACAACACAAAAACGTTCTGCGGAATATCCGAGATCTTAATTGTAGTCCTGAATTCCATCGGCTCAATTTTGAGACGATTTTGATTATCAGGCAGTTACCTAACGGAAGTGCTACAAATGATGATTCATACAAAATCACAAAAGATGGTTTTACTTTCCTGGTTATGGGTTTTACCGGCAAGGAAGCCGCTAAATTTAATGAAGCATATTTTGGTGAGTTTAATGCACGCGGTCGTGAGATTTATGCGATGAGCAAAAGGGTAAAAGAGATCGGGAAAAAATCCTAAGAAAAACCACCAAAAAACTTGAAGATTAAAATTTGTCGGCCTTTATACCAATTAACGTACCGGAAATATCCAAAAAGTATATACGTTAGTGTTAGTGTAGGTATTCACAATTGCCAGTTTTTATCGATTGAACGCATCGTTCCTTGGTTGAGGTCCGTAAGAAATCAGTATACATCGCTATAAACTCGATTATCCGGGCATTAAACTTTAAAAGTTTAAATTGATAAGCGTTAACCCCTGTTTAAGTTTGTTTACGGCCAAATATGAAATGAAAATTGCATGTCGCCTTAATTCAACTATAAGTTGTTGATAATGACCAGCACCTCAAACTTGCACCTTTGGATTTTGAGGTGTTGGACTCCAACGCTCGACAATTTGATATGTTTATTAATGTACCTATTTGATAATCAAAATTCAAGTAAGTTTGCAACAATATAACTATTTGATATTCAGCATTAACTTGAAATTGAGGTGGCGTTGACAGTTTGTTATTCAATGATGGCTCAACTTTGCGCCATCGGCAATAGCATAGCAAAAGGGTTCAGACAATTGACCATTTTATTTAATCAGTTCTGTAACGACTTGATAATCATACTGAGCGCAAAATTGCGCTCAGTATGAACGCCGAGTGTGAATTCGAATTACGTTCCACACTCATCGATAATCCTGTGGGTTTTTTGCATACAACGTGATGTCGCCAGTTAATCCCCAACTTGATAAGTGCCAGCTTAATATCAGAGTCATTTCCAATATCAATGAACTTGGTTTTACAGTATTGACTATCCCTGAATAGATCAAAGAAACTCTTATGCGTTACACTTTAATCTGTTTAGGGGCAGTGTTTAAGCTCATACTATAAGCGACAAAATAGAAATTTCCCAAACAAGTAACGACATGAGTGTCGTCACTTTGAGAGGTATTTATGGTGTAACTGATTGGGAATGTATACGTTAATTTAGGGGTGACGACACTGGTGTCGCATGAACTATACCATACTATCTTATATCTATATATTTATAAAAGATAGATGTTAAAATCATAAATATAAAAAATACTGCTTTTTGTCGAACTCGATGTCAACCCAATGTCATAGTCTTTGCTCCAGTCTGTGATGATTTTGTCAGGCTAAACACGACAGTCTTACTAATAGCTTCTGTGTCACAGTAGAACACTATAGCGAGATAGGAGATGCTATCGGTGCCCCAAAATTTTCTGTACCCAAATTTTTTCTACCCCAAAAAATTGGCCTGAATTCGACGATGTGATGAGTACTTCACACTATATCCCCTACCTGTTTTCGGCGTGGGGGGTACCCCCGGTGTTCAAACCGGGAACAAATTCCATCCCTAATGCCATCCCATTCAGACAGGGAGTAAATGTTTGACGTAATGCTGCGTGAAGGCGGTATCATCAATTCAAATTAATTCAGACACATCATGGCAATTATCAAAGTTAAAGTCGCGAAGATCAGCGCTAAGACAAGCAATGGAAACTATTTGCACACAATTAAAACCGAGGGCGTAGAACACGAGGCATTGGGCCGCAAAGTGATAACTGGCAAGCGGACTTATTTCATGGCGCTGCAAGATAGTGCAGTATTGGGAAGCGAACACAACATCGATTTGGACAAGTTCATCATTACCACAAGGGAAATTGTCGATGAAGATGGTAGCGTTCGCAAGGGGGATAATGGCAAGCCCATCCAGTTGAAATGGTTGAGCTTTAAATAAATCAACCAACTTAAATACTAAACGCCTCGAATACTCTTCGGGCTGTTATAGCCTACTACATTATGTTTGTGTTGTCAACAATTGTTAACAGCACCAACCTATGCGTTCCTTGTCAACCATTGATAACGGTAAAGCGCGTCCACAACTAACCCATTTCATTCATTCATTCATTTATTTAAAATCACACATGATTGTAACATTCAACAAAGCTGAGATCGTCGAGGACGAAAACGGCAAAAAGTTCCTGGACCTGGAGCTACAAGCTTTCATCCCGGGAACAAAGGTCATCATCAAAAATGTATTTCCGGCAACAAGCAACTATGCTACCAATGAACTGCCGCAATTGCCCGCAGATACCGAGGTCGTATTGCGAAACACTACAAACGAATAACGCTGGCCTCTGCATCTATCACTATCTGCCTACAGGACAAATCTTTAAAGTTTACATCTTGTAGGTTTAATTTTTTAACATTTACATCCAATAAGTTTAAACATCAAATTCATACTAAATGAATACTAATAGTAAAACACGTATCATCCCAATGAATGTATTCAGGGAAGCCGCGCTGATATATTTTAAGTGCAATCCAGACGAGATCGAGATCAGGATGATTGACGAAAACAAAGAAGCATTTGTCGAGCATGCGGGTAAAGGCTACAAAATTAGCACCTACGAAGCGCTACGCGAAGACATAGAAATTCAATTAACTAACAAACACGCGGTGCATGATATTGACCTTGGTTGTTGGATAAATGCCACAAAACATACTGTCAGCATCAATCGCGTCCTCAGCGACCTGATTCGCACTATCGAGGACACCGAACAAGCAAAGAAGCTACTTATTGCTGTTGGGCTTGGGGCCTATACTGATGATGCCGACGTTGCGTTCTGGGAGATCTTGTCAAGAATTGACACAGGAGGTGACCTTCTAGGAAATGCCATAATGACCACAGCAAAGGTTTACGACGGTCCTGGGTTAATCGATGACATTGTTAGCAGGCAAATTATGCATGGACAGAATGTTTACAATAAGACTGTAGGAGGCGTATTTGAAAGAGTCTACGTTGATGTCCAACCCGGCACTTTTGAATTTTATCTTTATTCGTCAGAACATTTTTTTACCGAGTAAAAATCGTTCGTCCAAAAACTATCTAGTATTTCTCAATGAATCATTAAACGTAAAGGGCTTGGTGACAGCAGGCTCTTTACTTGATTGTCTCAGAGTATCCCCCTTTTAAGTACTCATTACATTGTTGACAAGAGGTCGTTGGTTTAGTTTTCGAGAATCTTTTAAAAAGTAAAGAGTGCCAGATAATTCATCATCAGTAAAATAACGGTTCTTACCTACTTTTACTCCTTTAATGATACCCCGGTTCATCCAGTTATGGATCGTTGCTTTTGAAACTTTAAACTGCTTGGCGATATCAGCAATGGTCAAAAACGGTTTGGACTCATCGGTCCGAAATTTAACCTATAATAACAGCATTTCCATACTTTCCATAAAGAATTGCTTCATGATCTCTTCCATCCATTTGAGTTTAAAATCCATTCTAAGTTCGCGGATAATGTGTTCATCTTTTGCGTTAACATGATTGTATTGTTTTAAATGAACCAGAAAATTAGAAATTGCTGACCGGAGAAAGTAGGTCAGGGATAACCTAAGTATCTGTCAAGATAAAAGCACCTTTTACTCTCGCAACTAGGGGGCTTTAACCTAACTATATCACAAAAGGCAAATAGAGAACCTGCGATGTTAGCCGCAACTTTAGGGACTTAATATTAGTATTAACAATATCAACCAGATCCAAATTTCTGATACACATTACGTTTTCAAGTTGGGTAACTAAACGAATGGTTGTGTTTACCGGCGCCCAATATTGGAGAAATGAGATGTTCTGGATGTGCACCTCTCATGTTTACAAATCCATCGCCTCAATTTGTGTTTATGCTGATTGTTAAATAGTTACGAAATGTAGCTCAAATAATGTAACCCAATTGGTATAACAAATCATTATAAATGAATAAGACGTAGGTTCGATCCCCCAATCAATGCGATTTCTATCCGCGCAAAATTGCTCAGATATTGATTATCAAATAGTTACTTGGATATAGCTCATCAGATAAGGCGAATGGTGGTTAATCATCGGGGCGTTGGTTCGATCCCTCACTTTCTGCAAATCACACAGCGCAATTTTGCGCCCAGTATGATTATCAATTAGTTATGAAATATAGTTACAAAAATAGCAGCATTTAGCGCAACCTGTAAAGCGGATCGATATTGATCACCAAGAGGTAGATTCGATCCCTTATCCTTTAATTTCTCATGGCTCAGAATTGAGCCGCGTTTGATTATCAAGTAGTTACATAGGGTATGCGTTCAATTCTAAAAGCAACAAGCTCAATTCACCAACTTAGTCATAAACGCTATAAAATATTCGGTCTCTTGATTTAGGCTCCCAACTTCGTATTAAGCTGGTTTAGAAGGTAATCACATAAATCAGGAACAACTGCTTCATCGAATTGATGCACAAAGAACCAAATAGATTGTAAACCCTGCTCTTTCCATACTATGAAGCGGTCGACCCATTCATCGGTCCTGGAATAGTCGGTGTCATCAAGGTTGTTACCTACAAACCTAATTATTGCGTCAGCCGTGGGTAAAAGCATATGAACACAATCACGCCTCCCCTTAGCGTCTACCATTACCCAGGCCACGTTCAGATGTTTAAGCAGGTTGTTCGATGGGATTCTAACCAGTCTTTATTGCGTACCTCCAATGATACTTTGATAGTAGAAGGCAACGCCTCCAAATATGCTTTGAGTGTGGAAAGCTCGTTGGTGAAAAGTTTTCCCCAAGCTATAACAACAATGGACCGAGCTGATTGCCAAATGCATTCAGGCTGCTATAGAATTTCATAGTCGAATCCTCCGCATTGGTGAGGCGCCGTATATGAGTGATCAATTGGGGAAACTTAGGGCAGAACCTAAAATCTGGCGATGACGCTGTCTGTTTTGTCCACTTAGCTATTTCGTCGGCAGTGTATATGTTGTAGAACGATGGACCAAATTCAACAGTATTGAAGTTATGGCAGTAAATACTCAAAAAATCGCTATCCCGAGTCTTCGGAGGGTAAATCTTACCTCTCCAACGCTTCTCTCCCCATTTGGCACCGCCAACGTAAATCTGTAACCTGCCATTTTTTAGCGCGATTGGCAAAAAGCCGTGATGTTAAAACTTGATCCGGAACTTTCAAAGGTGCCTGACGTATTGGAGATGCCTACAGGCTATTTAATACAACCTTAAATACTGAGCGTCTATAAAAACTGTATTGACAGATGGAAAGGTTGTCCAGGGAATTGGCAATGCTTATGTCGATGAAATCCTCTACACAGTAAAGATATCACCGTTTTCAAAAGCCAATAAAATTCTAGCAGAAGAGATTAATGTCTTGAGCAAAGCTATTGAGACGGTTCTAAAAGACGCTGAACGACATATTTCGGAATTGTTCCCTGATACAATTACTGAGAAGGAGCGAGATTTTCTACAGGTCCACCTGCCCAAACATAAACTAACACCCGTTGGCGAAACAATCCTTAAGGCTGAAATTGATTCCCGTAAAACGTATTACACCGAAAGTCAAGAATTGTTCCAATAGAAATACCTCCTATTGAAATGTTTTAACAATAACTTTGACGATATTCAACTTTGTTGAATGAGCATTCCTTTTTAAGAATAAATGGATAGTGATAGGCTCGTACGGAGGTTTTATAAACAAATTACTTACTTAAGACGTAGTTTGCCAAGTAAGCAAGACAAATTACCCCTAAGATATATTGCGAAACAATAAGTGTAATCGCGCCCCAATGTTTCACCTCAAGATCTTTTAGGTCTAATTTCAATCCCCAAAAAAGGTAAGCAGTATAAAGAAGTATTCCAGGCAATTGGTATATTCTGGCTATAATCGGCGCTGGACTTTTAGTTTGAAGTAGTAACGTTGACTTTTGACTTATAAACTTGTCTGGAAAATAAACCATTTTCAACTCGTGGAAAAAGATGCTATTTAAAATAAAAAACAAGACAAACAGCATACAGCTAATATAGAACACCCTTCCTTTTTCATATCCATAATCCCACCAAAACTTGTTAAGTAAATTTAAGATTGGATGGTCATCATGAACCAACTTCAGTTCTTGAAATAATTTATCTTGAGTTTCATACTTTTCAGTTAAGCCAGCATCCTTCAGTTCTTTTAAAATTTGTTGATAAAGAATTGCTTGTTTCTCATACGTTTGATTTTTGTCTACGATAAATTCCACAATATCAAGAGGAATATTCTTCAGCATTTTAAAGTCGATATTTCCTAAACGTAAAACAAACGATGTTAAGGAAACTTCACTCATATCGAATGGCCTTAAAAGGGTAATCGAGTTGAGCGTAAGGGTATCTTTAAAAAATGGGTTTGAGAATTTGATCGAATCAATACGACAATTAGTAATTGCAAGATTTCCCATTCGACCCTCGGGAGCAATTTCAAGGGAATGAAAAACGCAATTAAATAGCTGAAAACTTTTACAGTATGGGTTAAGATATACATTATTACCGTATGAGTTAGACACGCTTATATTACCAACTGCATCATCAATATTACTTAATAGAAGTGATTTAAACCTGCAAGTATCAATGAAAATATCTCCTTTTGCAAATACTTCATTGTTCAATGTTTGCGATGTTATTGAAATATCGTTTTTTGAGTTGTCACATTTAATTACCAGCGTTTTGAAACCATAGACATCAACATCAAATCTCCTTGACTTATAAGTTTTTTCCTCTTCGTTGTATTTACCATCAAATTCATCGACGTGTACAATTGAATCGAGTTTGACGCCATGACTTGCTTGATGCGCTTGGAAATAGCGAATTCTTTCATAGCCGGCCAGCATATATGTTTTGTGCGGATTTTTGAGTTCTATACTTCCGCCGAAATTATTTTGAGCATATGATTTTGTTTTGCCCAATAACAAACTAAATATTAAAAGGGTGGCAGTTAAATACTTCATAATGATAAGGATTACATGTTGAAGATAGCGGATTGTCTTCAATTATGCAAGTAGCTTATTTGCAGATATTTTAACAACAAAAATGGTGTTGTAAATAGCTAATAAACTTTGCAAATGGAGATTTCTAAATAAATAATAAGTATATGTGGACGTAATATAAAATCTCCCTTTCATCTCTTAATTTAGCCATATGAAGAAATACCATATTCTGTCATTAATTACCGTTGCTGCTATAGCTTTAATTTCATGGGGAACTGTAGACCATCGACTGTTGCTGCTATTGCTGAAAAGCATTTAACAGTTAAGGGAAAAGACTTAGTTGGTAATGTTTTAAAAGGGCAAACGATGGAAGACGTTGCCAGTTGGGCGGATGAGGTAAGAAGTACCCCACAGTATTTACAACAGCTACATGGCATTATGTGAATGTGCCTGGTGGTTTAAATAAGTCCGAATTCCAAAAGTTTGTGGGTCAGCACTCACCGAACTTACTTACTGTTTTACAAATGTGTAACGATTTATTTCGTTCTGGTTCTCCAGAGGGAAAGAAGGAAGCACTTAAGTTTATCATTCATTTTGTAGGGGACGCTCATCAGCCGATGCATGTAAGCCACAAAGAGGACAAAGGAGGCAATACTATTCAAGTTCAATTTGATGGAAAAGGCACCAATCTTCATAGCTTTTGGGATAGCAAGTTGATCGATCATGAACATTTATCGGATGCACAGCTTATAGCAGTTTGTGACAAGGCAACTGATGCGGAAGTACAGCAGTGGCAATCGGACGAGATTATCGATTGGCTTTAGGAGAGTTATCAAATTAGTGAACAGCTTTATAAAGAGACTCAACCAGGGGCAAATATTGATGTGGCTTACTACAACAAATGAATACCGACAGTTCATAAACGAATTGACCAAGCAGGGATAAGGCTTGCGGGCCTTATAAACAATGTAGCTGATGGCATACTGGATAAACCTGAGATCATTGTTAACAATGCAGATCAAATCCAGATAGTGCCAGCAACAGAACATAAAGTTGGACAAAGTGGAAAGAAAAGTGGTTGACGTTAACCAATATGAAGAATTTTAAAGTTGAAGCAGAGGGTGCAGAGTTTGAGTTTATAAGCATGCATGTACGGGAAGTAAGGCTATTCCAAGTTTATGTAGTGTATGAAGGTAAAAGACAACGGTTTCATATGCAGCGAGACGAGGAAGAGGAGTTTTATATCACCAATAAGAACCATTGTCCAGTAGAATATCACAAAGCCGAAGAGTTGTTAAACAAGGTTACGCAGTACCGGCAACCGGAAGAATGGCAAGACCAGTAAGGATGTTCGCACCTCGGATGGGATTATATCGGTCAATACCCCGCGTGACCGCAATTCCAGTTTTGAGCCTGAACTGATTCGCAAGCGTGAAACGATCCTTGCCGAGAGCCTGGAATCGAAGATTATCGGCATGTACGGGTTAGGCATGAGCCTACGTGATATCTCCAAACACATCAAGGATATGTACGATACGGAGATTAGCCATAGCACCTTATCAGCCATTACCGACAAGATCATCCCCGAAGTAAAGGAATGGCAATCAAGACCACTGGAAGAACTTTATACGATCGTTTGGCTGGATGCGATGCATTATAAAGTTAAAAAAGACCACAGGATGGTATCTCACGCCGTTTACAATATTCTGGGCATTGACCGACACGGTCACAAGGAGTTATTAGGGATGTATATTTCTCAAAGTGAAGGGGCTAACTTTTGGCTGTCGGTGCTTACCGACTTGCAGAACCGTGGTGTAAAGGACATTTTGATCGCCTGTATCGATAATCTAAACGGGTTCCCACAAGCAATTAATACCGTATTCCCGCAAACAGAGATACAAACCTGCATCGTCTACCAGATCCGCAACAGCCTGAAGTATGTAGCCTCTAAAGATCAGAAGGTGTTTATGAAAGACCTGAAGCCGGTTTACCAGGCAGAAACACTAGAGCTGGCTGAACTGCGTTTAGATCAGTTGGAAGAAAAGTGGGGCAAAAAATATGAGAAGGTACTGGAATCCTGGCGAAATAACTGGTCGAAGCTAACCACTTATTTTCGGTACGATGCAGCAGTCCGCAAGCTAATCTATACCACCAATACCATCGAGGGGTTCTACCGCAGGTTAGAAAAGTCACGAAGACAAAAGGCGGGTTTACCTCTGATATGACCTTGCTAAAACTGATTTATTTGGCTCATAATAACATCAAACAAAAATGGACGATGCCACTTTCAAACTGGGCCACGACTGCTCAGAAACTGGCCAGTTGGTTTCCCGGAAGAATGATTTAAGATTTGATGTAGCAATCAGCCCTTGGCAGGCCCCATGGGGCCTGCCAAGGGCTGACACAGTTTATTTTACAGACCCAAAGGTTGTCACTGGGTGTAAGATTCCACATTTCTGTTTGAAAATTAAAATCTAATAGAGCCCTGAGCAGTGGCCAATCACCATTTGGGCACTAAGTTTGAATATTGCCGAAATTATCGTCTCCGTATTGCCATAACACCGCCGTGCGGCAATCGTAGGTAACATCTCCCGGCTTTTGATCTCGCCATCTAAGTGATCTGAAAACCTTATAATCTAGTATCGCATATATGTAGACAAGATCGCGGTTTGATCCATGAGATACCCACCAGATAAGCCCTTTTATCATCATGTCTGATAACTTCTTTAAACCTAATATCACCGGGCCAAAGGTTATTGCCATCTCTTATCAGATCTTCAGCTAACAAAACGCCAGCTTTGTAAAAGCGTACAAGGTCGTGATCATTTCCTTCGATGTTGACAGTATATCCGTGCCCCGTGTCCTGAACAACTTCGTTGGAATTGAAATTAGGACTTACTCCATTTAAAGCTAAATGGTGATGTTGGGTCTTATCGCTCATGATATAATTTGTGTTGCGCAATATATAAAAGTATAGTTTAAGGTTCTGATTATTAACGAATTATTTTCAAAACAAATTTCCCTGCACCCCGTTGATAGGATGAGATGCTCTAACATGTTTTAGTGGAGAAGTGAAAGCTGGCTTAGGTTTCGCGATCTGAATTGGCTTAAACGAAATGAGGTTTAACTCCGGTTGAGTAATTCTGTATAGTATAGCATGTAGTAACCATCAACCAAAATAGTGCTCACCTTGTCGGCGGTGTAAAACTCGTTGTTGAGTGAGTTCATATGAGCTATTTCACCTTGTAAAGAGTTAGGGAGCAAGTTAATCAAAGCCAAAGCCATTTTGCAGCGAGTGTTATCTAAATCCGCTGTACGCGGATGTTTTAGCAAACATTGAACAGATTCAAAGCAGATCAATCATTTTTATATGTCAGAGCATGTCGTTTGTAACTTTTTTTTTGCAGTAATAGTCACTAAGAAAAAAAATAGTACTTTAGGCAATTAACCTAAACGATAATGAAGCTAATTTTACAGTTAAAAAATTTCGCAACATACTTTTACACAATCCTTTGTTTTTTTATATTTAATAATGTCAATGCTCAAGATATTAAAGGAACTGTAACGGATTCGGAATCAAAGCCTTTAGGGTATGTTACAATAACAATTAAAAAAGACTCGTCTAAAACGCGCTCAATAGCATCGGACGCGGGTGGCAAATATTTTATGAACGGTCTTCAGATTGATGGGAAATATCATGTGACATTTTCGCTAATCGGCTATCAAAATATTGACACGCTTATACTATTGAAAAATAACTTCTCGCTCAATGTACGTTTACAAGTTCAGGAAAATTTATTAAAAACGGTTTCAGTTACGGCTCGTAAAAACATCCTAGAAAGAAAGGTAGACCGATTAATTTTTAATGTTGAGAATAATATTAATACAATCGGACTTGACGGGATGGAATTATTGCAAAAAACCCCTTTGATCAGGGTAGACGGGGATGCATTGAAAATGGTGGGTAAACAAGATCTGTCTGTAATGATTGATGGAAAACTGCTTCATATTAATGGGACTGCCTTGATCAATTTCATCAGGACTATCAATGCAGATAATATTTCAAAAATTGAAGTCATCACAAACCCACCAGCTCAATACGACGCTGCTGGCAATAGTGGAATGATAAATATAATAACAAAGAAAAACAGGGCACCGGGTTATTATGGAACACTTTCAGAGAGAATTAATTTCGACAGCTATGCCACCTCCGTAACCAATTTAAATCTAAATTACAATTTAAAAAATCTGCTAATGTTTGGCAGCATTATATATTCAAAAGGGGCAAACGGACCAACGTCAGGCCAAACAAGATATTATCAAAATCAGATTTGGTCCAGAAATGACAAGCTGAAGGAGAAATCAAACTATCTTTCAGGGACCTGGGGTCTCGAATACATTTTATCAAGAAACACGACATTAGGTGCTTCCTATAACACTTCTAATTCATATCCTGACATGCCAGGGACAACTCAAACAATTACACAATCAAGGGCAACTGGGTTAACGGATTCTGTATTGCATTCAAATTTTTTGAACCGGAAAAATTATACATCGAATACGCTTAACCTACATTTATCCCAGAAGTTAGATACACTTGGGAAAATCCTGGAATTCGACGCGGATGCTTTCAACAGTGGAAACAATACTGAAAATAACAGTTTAAACTTTAACACGTTTCCTGACGGAAGCGAAACCTCGCTGCCGAAAACAAATATTGCATCCAACAATTTTGTGAGTTCCAAAGGCTTGACATTTAATGCTGAGTTTAATTTGCCATTTAAAATAATCAATGTTGTGGCTGGTGCAAAAGCATCTTTTGTTAAAAGCAGCAATAATGTAACTTTTCAACAAGGAAACACAGATTCAATCGTGGCCCAAACAGGCAATTTTGACAAATTTCAGTATTCAGAAAATATTCAGGCTGTTTTTGTCAATTTAAATAAATCGTTCGGAAACTGGGCTATCCAAGCAGGATTGAGAGGCGAAGCAACTCAATCTACTGGCATATCAGTGGAGCTATCTCAAAAAAACAGCAGGTCTTATTTAAATCTTTTTCCAACATTTTACCTGACATATAAGGCATCAAAGGAAGATAATATTTCAATTAATTATGGACGAAGGATATCAAGGCCTTATTTTTCATCACTCGATCCCTTTAAAACTTACCAGGACTTATACGATTACAGTATTGGAAACCCTCTGTTACGTCCTTCTTTTACAAATAACTACGAACTTTCAAATACTTATCATCATCTATTAAATACAACCCTAAGTTACGGCGTGACTACCAACGAATCTGGTGGGATACAGTTGGTCAACAATAACTCTAACATCCAGGTGACTACGGTAGGAAATTTCTTTCATTCCAAGAATTATTTATTGGATAATAGTATTAGTACAACAGTATTTAAATGGCTACAAACTACAGATGATTTTTCAATTTACTATTCTGAAACGACATCTACCTCAAATTTAACAAAACCTCAAAGCAACGGTTGGGGAGCAGATGTGTCAAGTTCCAATAGTATTTACTTTGATGAGGCTCAACTCTGGACGTTGGGGCTCGACGTTACCCATCAATTTCCTTTTGTCTCCGGAATTTACCACTACATGCAATATACCTTTGCTGACTTATCTGCAAGTACCGTCTTTTTCAACAAAAAACTACAAGTCTCGTTGGCATTGAGGGATATTTTTAAAACAAAAAATATACAATCCGTAGCGACCTTTAACAATATTGACTACGCATCAATTGCAAACAATGACTCTAGGCGTTTTTTAATAAATTTAAGATATTCCTTTGGAAATAATAAAATTCATAAGGGTTCCTCCCACAACTCTAGCGGTTCAGAGCAAGCACGCTCAGGGAACTAGCTCCACTAAAAGGCGGGTAAGTCCATATAGTCTAAGGAATAAATCTTTCGTAAAAAAATAGTTACATTCAATTTAACTATTGCATTTAACCATATAAAGAGTAACTTTAACTCATAGTTGTTTAATCAATCACTATGTGCCCTAATCTCATAAGTGGCTGTTTTGCGACTCCTAGATCTAAACTTTAAATCATAAAAAATATGAAAAAATCCATTAAAAAAATTATCGCCAATTCTCTGAATCAAGATAAAGAACAGATTAATTCTGGGTTTTATGTTGTAAAAGGGGGGATGAGTTTATTTTTGTACCCCAGTGCTAATAAAGCCTGTACAAATGATGGTACATCCTGCTCTGGAACTAACGAAGGTGCATGCGTAAATAAGGCACCTACAGACTGTTCAAAAGCTACGAACTCTCCTGCTACTTCTTGTAAAACTAGCTAGACCTTTTCCTACCTAGATCGGCGCCGTTTTAGTTAACGTAAATAGATTTTTAATTTAAAAGCGTTTATATGAATGTCTTCATTGCTATCAAGAGGGTATCACTCGCGATCATTCCTCTTTTATGTTTTAATATATTCATTTGTTTGGCTGCTTCAGACATTAACAAAAAGCAGGAAGATACTCAATCTAAGGCAGTAATTTCTGGCCGATGGTCCGGCGAGCAAACTGGACAGTCAATCTTTCTGCATTTTTTTTACGGAACCCACGACGATTTAATTGCCGTCAAAACCTTTGACTTCGCGGAGACCTCTGGACTCAAGAGTCATTTATCGGAATGGACTATTAACATCTCGGCAGGACAGCTGAAGTTCTCTGGCGTTTTAGATAAGAAACAATCTCATGGGAAGTTTTCTTTTTTGCCTGATAAAGATTTTTTTAATCGAATTTTACTAATGGGTGGTACTACTGAAATTGATTCTTTGGGCGAATTCGGAGTAGCATTGTCTCAAATGCCTCTCCAATATATCACGGAGATTAGACATACAGGCATCCAAAACGTGGGCATCGAGGATTTAATTGGGATGTTCTTGTTGAAAATTAAACCTTCTTACATTAAATCCTTATCTGATTTTGGATATTCTCATTTAAGCGCAAATGAATTATTTGCAGCAAAAGCCCTGAATCTTGATGAAGCTTTTCTAAATGAGAAAGGTAATCTTTATCATCAAATTCCTAACCCATCTTTTCCGATGGTCTTAGCGAAAAAAGCCGAATGGATAGGGAACGGACACAAAGATGATTTTGATATTATTGGTACAATCGACCTTGAAAAACTAATACGTTCAGAAAGTTCTCCCTTGGCATTGCGTAATTTGATATTAGTAAACGTCTCGACGGCTTTTTTAAATGGGCTTAAGAGTCAAAGTATCGATCAAATGCCGATCACTGAATTTTGGGCTTTGCAGTATAGCAGCGTTAATGCAAAATATCTACTGATGCTTAAAAATTTAGGATATAATAATATATCATCATATTCACTTGCCGCCTTGAGCGCATCGGATGTAAACGAAAATTATATAAATTTTTTAAAAGCATTTGGGTACGATCAACTGAATATTATGGAGTTAGTGTTCTTCAAAGTACGGGGTATCGATAGGCCGTTCTTAACTTCAATCGATCAAACTAAAGTAGGATTCATCCCTAAAGACTATCTTCTTACGTTCAAAGCACTTGGAATAGACAAGTATTATATCGACAGCTTGGAGAATTTTAAATTCAAAAATATAGACGTAGGCTATATAGTAATGCTTAAGTCGCAAAATATTTCGCCTGAACATATTTCAAAACTGCGTGACCAGGGCTTTATATCAGACGATGTAAATTATTATATAAAATTGAATCTTAAATCAAAAAATAAATAATCCTTACACAATGAAAAAATCAATTCAACACCTCATCTCAAAATTTGAGATTGCTCCTGGTGGAATGGCAACCGGTGGATTTGCTTCAATAAAAGGCGGAGCCAAGTTTGACTTCCCAAGCACCAATAATTTTGCATGCCCCAATACCGGAACGTGTACTGGCACCAACAGTGATAGCTGCACGAACAGCAAAACATGTACTGACACAACAAATTCGAAGAATTGTACAAATTCTGGTACTTGTTAATATAACTAACTAAGATAACGCTATCCATTGGGATCTATAATTTGACGAAACGACCGAGATTATAGTGAGAAATTACCAAATCATAGTCAATAAAACCGTAATTTAAATTAAATGAAAAAATCACTTCAATCATTAATCATTAGGTTGGCATTGTCCGACGATGGTAAATTGAAAAACGGCTTCACAAGTATCAGAGGAGGAACAGGATCTTTGAATATTATTTCAAATGACGGAAAAAAGTGCGAAAATACTGGAACATGTGAGAATTCTAATACCACCTGTACCAATACTCATATATGTACTGATACGACTAACGGATCCTGTACGAATAGCGCCCAGTGTTAGTAATAGAATAGCTACACTACAAAATTCAACTAACTGTAAAATGCAAGTTGATGTGCTATAAACTGAAAACTAAATTAAAGAAAATATGAAAAAATCGATTAAGTATCTTTTGTCATCATTGACAACCTTACCAACTGGTGAATTAATTGGTGGATTTATTCACATCAAAGGTGGATTTAAACGAACGGCCTATCCTGTTACCAACACTAAGGTCACCGGGGACCCTTGTACTAATTCGGACTGTGGTCCAAACGTGACTAATAGCCCTCTTTGTAGTAATTCTGTTTATTGTAATACATTAAACTCTGGCACTTGTACGAACTCAGCAATTTGTCAATAATTAAAATAAAAAATGCCTCGTTAAGTTTGGTCTAAGGATTGAATTCAATACGAGAGTTTGACTGCATAGTTATTGGAATTTTTGGACTGAATACTAAATAACAATAGTCCTTGTTCAATTTCAAAACGGTGAACTGATTTTTCTTTCATTTAACTTTTTATTGAATCCATGAAAAAAAGCTTAATATCAGTACTGAAAAAATTATCCGTTGATAATGAAGAAAAATTATCAGGTGGTTTTTTAGCAATCAAAGGAGGAAAAGCGTTAGATAAACCCCTCCCTAATACCGGAGTTTGTACAAACGCAGCATGCGCCGCAGATAATACCGGTCAATGCACCAATACAACAACTTGCACCGGCTCAAATGGCGGGATTAAATGTTCTAATTCGGGTGTATGTTCATAATTATTAATTCCATAAACCAAACCATATCAATGAAAGCAAGCCAATTTAACCTGTTTTTTTTTCACGACGATCATTACATCGGATACAACAGTTTCACAAATGAGTTTCTGGTATTGGAGGATATGTTGCACCAAATGTATGATGCTTCTTTCAAATTACGAGACTTTTCAGAGCTCAATGAAGTTCATCCTGAGTTCTACACCTGCCTGGTCGACAAAGGATTTTTAGTAAATGAGCTTCTTGATGAAGTCGATGTAGTCAAGCAGATCTCAAACGCGATTGACAATGACGAATCTAAGTTTGAGTTGCATATTAACCCAACGATGAACTGTAACTTTAAATGTTGGTATTGCTATGAAACACATATCAAGGATTCAAAAATGGACAACGAGACAATTCGTTACGTCGAAGAATTCATATCACAGGTATTTGAAAATAAAAAACAGTTACAGCGATTTAACCTTGGCTGGTTTGGTGGTGAACCTCTTTTGTATTTCCACAAAGTTGTTGTTCCAATTCTTAAATCAAGTCATAAAGCCGCCGCCGAAAAAGGAATATTTTTTGAATCGTCTATTACTACCAATGGCCTTTTAATCGACGAAAAAGTGATAGATATTTGTCTTAAATATAATCTTAATTTCTTTCAAATAACCCTTGATGGGGACAGGGAACAGCATGACAAAGTTAGGTTTATATCCGAAGGACGAGGGTCCTATGATAAAATTGTACAGAACATTATTGACCTGGCCAAAAATAAAATCAGGGTCAACATACGAATAAATATCAGCCCAGAAACTTTAAAGGGGTTGGAAAATATTGCCAAAGACTTTTCGGCAATGGATGAAAACGATAGGCAATACATTGAATTTGATTTGCATAAAGTTTGGCAGATCACTGAAAATATCGACGATCAGATCACAGATTTTAGATGGATATTCAGGGAAAACGGATTTAGAGTTGCCACTGGAGCGCATGATACTGTAATGTATTCATGCTATGGTGATCACCGTAATCATGCAACGATTAACTACAATGGGGAGGTTTTTAAATGCACGGCGAGAGATTTTACAAACGAAAACAGTGAAGGGATTTTGAGGCCAGGAGGGTTTATAGATTGGAATGAAAAACTCGAAAAACGCCTAAATAGTAAGTTCAAAAACAAACCCTGCCTTGAGTGCCCTATACTCCCTATTTGCGGTGGTGGCTGTACACAACAAGCCATTGAAAATGAGGGTGTGGATTATTGTGTTTACGACTTTGACATTAATAAAAAGACAACTTTGGTCAAAAATAAATTTTTTGAGATCTTAGCTGAGAATGAACAAGTATAAGTTTCAAAAGCAATATGATACCATTGATTGTGGACCTTCTTGTTTAAAAATGATTTCGGCTTTTTATGGAAAGAACTACTCCTTAGAATTTTTGCGAGAAAGCAGTTATCTAACTAGAGAGGGCGTAAGTATAGTAAGCATTGGTGAGGCGGCGGAAAAGATAGGCTTTAACACATTTATATCAAAACTGACAATCGCTCAACTTATTGAAGAGTGTCCTCTTCCATGTATTTTACATTGGAATCAGGATCACTTTGTCGTGCTTTATGACATAAGCAATAATTACGGATGGCTTCCCTGGATTAAAAAAAAAGAGCCTCGATTTATCATTGCAGATCCGGCCCATGGTATAGTCGAAATTGATCAAAATACTTTTACAAACTGTTGGCTAGCTGATGACAATGATAAAGGAATTGGTTTACTGGTCGAACCTACGAATACATTTTACGATCTAGAACCCAAGCCAGAAAGCCGGAGTTTGATCTTCATGCTTAGATATTTGCGTCCTTTTAGGAAGTACATCGTACAGCTAATTATTGGGATGGTACTTGCAAGTCTTTTTTCTTTGGGATTTCCGATACTAACCCAATTGCTTATTGATGTGGGCGTGGCAGAAAAAAGCCTACCGGTCATTCTCCTCATTTTTGCCTCTCAGCTATTTTTGTTTTTGGGTAATGTAGCAATTGATATGGTTAGAGGTTGGCTTTTGCTGCATATAAATGCAAGAATAAGCCTTAGCATCATATCAGATTTCTTAATAAAACTCTTACGTTTGCCCATCAGCTTTTTTGAAACTAAAGCAGTTGGAGATATTTCGCAACGAATCGGAGATCATCACCGAATTGAATCGTTTCTGACCGGCACTTTTTTATCTTCCGCATTCTCTTTGATAAATATGATGATATTCATGGTCGTACTGGCCTATTATAATATCATGTTTCTATTAATATTTGTTGTGCTCAGTTCATTAGCATTGTTGTGGGTTTTTCTCTTTCAAAAGAAAAGGAAAAATCTTGATTACAAAAGGTTTTCGCGAAATCGAGAAAATCAGGATAAGCTGTACGAAATGATAACTGGAATGCAAGAAATTAAGCTGTTTGGTGCAGATACTTCCTTTCGATGGAAATGGGAAAAACTTCAGGTAAGATATTTTAAACTAAATATCGAATCTTTGAATCTTGAACAATTTCAACAATCAGGCTATTTGTTTTTTACACACCTGAAAAATATCCTTTTGTCTTTTTGGGCGGTTTACGAAGTTATAAATCATCACTTGACTCTGGGGTCCCTTTTAAGTATCTCTTACATTACAGGGCAAATAAACGGCCCAATAGAGCAAATTGTAGGCTTCCTCAAAAGTGCTCAAGACGCAAAGCTTAGCATGGACCGGTTGCAAGAAATACATAATAAGGAAGATGAGGAAAGGGCCGGTGGATACGATCATTCAGATGAGGTCTTATTTGAAGATATTTTAATCGATGGTATGTCATTTCAATATGAAGGCCCAAGTTCTCCATTTGTATTGAAGGATATTAATTTGATAATTCCAAAAGGGAAAGTAACAGCAATTGTGGGAAGTAGCGGAAGCGGTAAAACTACCTTTATGAAACTCCTTTTAAACTATTATAAACCAACTGCAGGTGAAATAAAAATTGGTGATAAATCTCATCAGGATGTCTCTCCGCGCTTGTGGAGACAGCAATGCGGAACTGTCATGCAGGATGGTTATCTGTTTAATGACTCCATCGCAAATAACATTGCTTTGGGGGCAGAGGAAATTGATCTCCCTCGCCTTGACCATGCCACTAGAGTTGCAAACTTATACGACTTTATACAAAGTCTGCCACTTAAATATAACACAAAAATTGGTGCGTCCGGAGCAGGATTGAGTGGTGGTCAAAAACAACGAATCTTGATAGCGCGCGCTGTATATAAAAATCCTGAATATATATTCTTCGATGAGGCAACGAGCAGTCTGGATGCAAACAACGAAAAAACCATTATCGATAATTTAAATAATTTCTTTGTGGGAAAAACGGTAATCATTATAGCACATCGCCTAAGTACCGTAAAAAATGCTGATCAAATTATCATGTTAGAGAATGGGATGATAATTGAAAAGGGTAATCACAAAAGTTTATGCGATCTCAAAGGTGAATATTATGAACTTGTGAAGAATCAATTAAACGTCGCATAGCCGAATTAGAAATGACAGATAATCTTAAACGAAGCAAAGACGTGCAGGAAGTTTTGTCGACTCCTCCCAGTAAAACCATCTTCACTGCCAACTTCGTTATATTTTTCCTATTCATAATTTTTCTTATCGTTCTATATGAAATTAAGTTGCCAGTTAAAGTGGAAATTAATGGTCAAATAAATGCAGTATCATTAGTTGATAACAATATGATAGTTAACATTGGCCTCAGTAAATCGTTAACCAGTTTAAAAGTAAATAATTTTGTAAAACTAACATATGATTATCGTCAGGAATATTTAGAATTTAATGGCAAAGTGAAAACTATAAACAATAGTAAGAGCCAAATAACGGTAAAACTTAACTCCCCATTTAAAGCAGGGTCCGACCAGGTTCTTAAATTGCAAAATTTATTCAAATCATATAGCCAAGTTTCAATCGTTGCTTATACAGACACAATCTCTTCATTGACGATATTTAAATTGACTCTTTTACGGCAACTCGGTAGTAACAAGTCAACGAACTGATAAATGTCAATTATGTCAACAAAGGTGGGAGCACTATCCAACTCAGATTTACATACTAGGGAGAAAAAACCGAATTCATTATGGGATAAATTGGAAGGGTAGGATGGCGCCTATTTTTAAATCTGAATTGAAACCTCAATTAATATTCTGTAAAAGTTTCAACAAATAGTATCGGTAAATCCTAATAATTTAATGGATTATAGGCATCCAAAAAGCGCAGGGTAAATTTATTGTTTAGAATTACCATTGAGACTTTGTAATAAAAAATGTTAGGTGCTCATCCGGCAACCGTAATGGCATCTTGTTTTATCAACATGAAGGGAGGAACGTCTAAAGCCTTTGCAAGGGCAAATATTACTGAAACGCTCGTATTAATTACACCTCGTTCAATCCTACTTATCTGACTATATTCAATTTCAACCAGGTTTGCCAACGCTTCCTGCGATAGATTACGCTCCATTCTGAAACGCTTAACGTTGTCAGCAAGGACTTTTATAGCTATCGGGTCTCTGAGTTGTGGCACAGGTCAAAACTCAGTTAAATTAAGGGTTGGCTTTGAGGCAAATTTGCCTTATTATTGCTGTGAACTTTAGTTTTAGCTATATGACAAAAATGCGAACAAAAGAAAACCGCTTCCTAAAAGGATTATTTATGCTACTCCTTTTTTTTCTAAATAATAGAAGTTATAGTCAGGTTTTGATGGGGCGTGACAGCCTACCGATAGGTCATAAATATCTTGAAAAAGGCTACCAGTTAATTAATAATAAGGATTACATAGGTGCAATCGCTCAATTAAATAAAGGAATAGCAATTAACCCAAACTTTTCAGAATTTTATCATTACAGAGGAAGAGCGAAAGATTTGCTTTTAGATTTCAGGGGAGCTTTAGGTGATTATAATTTAACGTTAACATTAGATCCAAATAGCATTGGCGAAGTATTTTTTGAAAGAGGGCAAATTAAATTAAGCTTAAAAGACTTTACTGGAGCTTTATTAGATTTCAATAAAGCTTTAAAATTAAACGATAAGGACCCTCGCTTTTACCTCGGTAGGGGTGCAGCAAAGTGGAATTTAGGACAAAAGGACGCTGGTTGTCTTGATTTCAGTAAAGCCGGCGAATTAGGGTCCAGTGACGCTTACGGTATGATTAAGCAATTTTGCCACTAATTCCACCTTTTTTATTTTAATTAAATGACGAACCGGTGTAAAAATCCAATTGCTTCGGAAGCTTGGCACGAAGCAGTTAACATGCAACATATGGCAATTAGGAAGTTGTCAAGAGTTTTAATTTGACAACTATCTGAATCAAAGCTTGACAAGAATCGGCTGCACGGGTTTTATGAAATTCTCATTTGTTCCACGAATGTTCCACAAAGTTTAAAATAAAAAAGGATACCTCAAGTTAGAGTGGTATCCTTTTGTTTGTGTAACTAATTGGTAATTAATTAGTTATTGTGGAGCCGGAGGGATTCGAACCCTCGTCCAAACATGGTATAAGGTAAGCTTTCTACATGCTTAGCTTCTGTTTAATTGTAGGGAAGGGGAAGGCCAGTTGCTTGCCTGTACCGTCTTCCTTAGGTGCTTTATTTCGCCTGCTATGCACACCGTTAAGCAGGCTATTTCCGTTTTTCGATGCCCCGGTTGCCGATCCAACGAAACAGAGAACCGGCGGGACAAAAGCTAGCTAAATTCTAAATTAAGCAGCTAAGGCGTAGTTATTTTCGCCATTTGTGATTTTGAGTGTTCTGATTAGAGCGCTAATTCACCCAACGCGCTGCATGCTTACTTACTTATCTCCATCCTGTCAATTCCGGTCGACCCCATTTTTGGAGCAGAAAGCTGAAAGAATAAAGCTTAAAGCCCTCAAAGGTACTGTTTTTAACCGAGAGAATAAATTAAACAATTTAAATATGCGCTGTTTTAACCTTGAACTTTCTGCTTTCCGCTTTTGCTATCTGCTTTCAAAGGCTTTCCGCTTTAAGCTTTTTGCTTTCAGCTACTTTCCCCGGATACACTTTCAATGCTTCATCCAGGCACTTCATTGCTTTTTCAATGTCATTATTATTCAAAACGTATGCCATTCTAACTTCGTTTAGCCCGGCGCCAGGTGTGCTGTAAAATCCGGTTGCCGGAGCCATCATCACTGTTTGATTTTCATAACTGAAGCTTTCCAGCATCCATTGGCAAAACTTGTCGGCGTTGTCAATCGGCAGTTGTGCCACCACGTAGAAGGCACCACCCGGGTTAGGGCAATAAACACCTTCCATTTTATTAAGGGCGTTTACAATAGTATTCCTTCGTGTGGTATACTCCTTATTTACTGTTTCAAAATATTCGTCAGGTGTATCAACGGCTGCTTCGCCGGCAATCTGCTCAACCATGCCAGGGCTTAATCTTGCCTGTGCAAATTTTAATCCGGCTGCTATTACTTCCTTGTTTTTAGTAATAAGGCAGCCTAAACGTGCTCCGCAGGCGCTGTAACGTTTGCTTACGGTATCCATCACAATCACATTTTCATCCAATCCATCAAGGTGCATTAAGGAGGTGAATGTCTGCCCATCGTAACAAAACTCACGGTAAGCCTCATCACTGAATAAGTACAGGTCGTATTTTAAAGCCAATTCTTTTAACGCCTGTAGTTCGTCCTTTGAGTATAAATACCCGGTCGGGTTATTCGGGTTGCAGATTATGATAGCTTTTGTTTTGTCGGTTATCAGCTTTTCAAACTCACTGATAGGAGGCAGGGCAAAACCGTTTTCGATGTATGATAATATAGGCCTCACAACGATATCGCTTTGGCAGGCAAAGCCATTGTAATTGGCGTAAAAAGGCTCCGGAATTATTACTTCATCGCCCGGATCAAGGCATGCCATCATAGAAATGGTTATAGCTTCCGAACCGCCGGTAGTAACGATTATATTCTCCGGGGTAATGTTATAATCCAGTTTATTATAATATTCAGTTAGCTTTTTGCGGTAAGATAATGTACCCTCTGATGGGGTATAGGCCCAAACCTTAAAGCTGATGTTTTTTATCGCGTTCAGCATCCCTTCAGGCGTTTCGATGTCTGGCTGACCGATATTTAAATGATAAACTTTCTTACCATCCAGCTTAGCCTTATCGGCAAAAGGGGTTAATTTACGGATAGGGGAGGCAGGCATTTGCTGCCCTTTACTTGATATTTTTGGCATGGGGCAAAAGTAGTGAATTAGTCGGAAAGTCAGTAAAGTCCGAAAGTCCGAAAGAAG
Organism: Bacteroidota bacterium; assembly: GCA_030775685.1. GTDB lineage: Bacteria > Bacteroidota > Bacteroidia > Sphingobacteriales > Sphingobacteriaceae > Mucilaginibacter. The sequence continues at coordinate 62,145 of JALYIP010000024.1, read as the reverse complement.
AAGTTTGGGATTAATGAGAAATAAAAAAGACGCGATAACTTCGCGTCTTTAAAGTATCTTTTTAAGTGTCCTGCTTAGCCTTAATTAGTGCTCGCCGGTTTTGCAACTACCTCACCAACAATATTTATTGTTTTTTGCGGGATGGAAGCGTTTGATGTTATCACGATCGGCTTATTAAAAGGTGCTGCCACAGCAGCATTGTAGGTGATTTTAATAGTGCCTTTTTCGCCTGCTTTAACAGGGGTTTTAGTAAAATCAGCAATGGTGCAACCACATGTTGGCCTAACATCTGTTAAAATAAGCGGTTCCTTACCAACGTTGGTAAATTCAAACACGGTACTAACTGGTGTGCCTTGCGGGATCTTGCCAAAATCGTGTTTTTCCTCGTTGAATTTAAATACAGGTTTTTCGCTATCTTGTGCAGATGCATTAAAAGCAAAACCTAAAATTACTGCGCATATTAATAAAATCTTTTTCATAATGTATCTTTGATTTTTACAAATATAAAAGGTTTAATGTAATTATAAAACTATTCGTTAAACTCCATGTTTTATATGCAACAATGCCAATTACAGAATAGAATTTTATAGTTTTGCTGTCTAAACAAAATATTATATGCCCGAAACTGCAATTAACGTTACCGGTCAATTAAATACCGCTGAGCTCAGTTTTGAAGATTTTAAGAAGATTGTGATCGAAGATTACCGCATTGCCTACGAAAGCAGGCAGGCGAGTTTGATTGGTCGCAGGGAAGTGCTCACGGGTAAGGCTAAGTTTGGAATTTTTGGCGATGGTAAGGAAGTTGCACAACTAGCTATGGCAAAAGCTTTTAAAAAGGGCGACTGGCGTGCGGGCTACTACCGCGATCAAACCTTTATGTTCGCTACAGGTATGAGTAACCTGAGCGAATTCTTCGCACAGTTATATGCTTATCCTGATATTAAAAAGGACCCGGCATCAGGCGGCAGGCAAATGAATTGCCATTATGCTACACGTTTTGTAAACGAGGATGGAAGCTGGGCAAACCAGGTTGAAACCATGAATTGTTCGGCTGATATTTCAACAACTGGTGGTCATATGCCGCGATTGCTGGGATTGGCTTATGCCTCAAAACTGTATCGTCAAAATAAGCAACTTGAATATTTAGACAAGTTTTCTGTTAATGGAAACGAGGTTGCCTTTGGAACAATCGGCAATGGTTCGACTTCCGAGGGTTTGTTTTTTGAAACATTCAATGCTGCAGGCGTATTGCAGGTGCCGATGGCTATTTCGGTTTGGGACGATGCCTACGCGATATCTGTTCCCGCTAAGCTGCAAACAACCAAGGAGGATATTTCTGAAATATTAAAAGGCTTTCAACGTGAAAAAGGTAGTAATGGCTACGAGATCTACAAAGTTAAGGGATGGGATTATGTTGCATTATGTGAAACTTATGAGCGCGCAATAGCGCTTTGCCGAGCTGAGCATGTGCCGGTCTTGATCCACGTAATCGAGATGACGCAGCCGCAGGGCCACTCAACCTCGGGTTCGCACGAACGTTATAAGTCAAAGGGGCGCCTTGCCTGGGAAGAGGAACACGACTGCCTGCTACAGATGCGTAAATGGATGATAGCTTCAGCAGTTGCCACGGAAGCTGAGATGGATGCGCTTGAAGTCACAGCAAAAAAATATGTGCGGGATGTGCAAAAGCAAGTGTGGGCCGAGTTAAGTAACGAAATAATAGTTGAAATAAATGAGGCGTCGCATCTTATCGAGCGGCTTGCGCAAGATCTGCCTGAGCACGACCAGCTATATGAGGTAATTGCTGAGTTGCGCAATTGTGTTGATCCTGGGCGCAAAGATGTTGTTGCAGCTATCCGCAAGTCCTTACGGATTACAGTAAAACATAATACAGCACAAAAGCAGGAACTGATAACATGGCTTGCCGGCGAAAATATAAAAAACACCAAGCGGTATAACTCTAAATTATTTAGCGAAACACAGTATTCACCTTTAAATGTGGCGAATGTTAGCGCGAGATATTATGAGGATTCAAAGTTTATTGATGGCCGCGAGGTGTTAAACGCATGTTTTGATGCCAACTTTGAGCGCGATAAAAGTATTGTTGCCTTTGGCGAGGATGTAGGCGCTATTGGCGATGTAAACCAGGGATTCGCCGGGCTGCAAACCAAATATGGCGATTTGCGCATCACAGATACCGGTATCCGCGAGGCGACGATCATAGGGCAGGGCATGGGTTTGGCGATGAGGGGTTTAAAACCGATTGCTGAAATACAATACCTTGATTACCTGTTATATTCTATAAATGTTTTAAGTGATGATTTGGCCAGTTTGAGCTACCGTACAAGTGGTGGCCAAAAGGCGCCGTTGATAGTTCGCACACGCGGGCACCGCTTGGAGGGGATCTGGCATTCAGGTTCGCCTCTTGGCCTCATATTAAACTCCATGCGTGGCTTGCATATTTGCGTTCCGCGCGACATGACACAGGCTGCCGGTATGTACAATGTGTTACTGCGGGGTGATGAGCCGGCTTTGGTTATTGAATGTTTGAACGGTTACCGTTTAAAGGAACGTTTGCCCGCTAACGTTGGCGAATTTACCGTGCCTTTGGGCAAAGCTGAAATATTAAACCCCGGGACTGATATTACGGTGATCTCTTATGGCTCTACGCTTCGCATTGTTATGGAAGCAGCGGTGGAGTTGGAGAAGTTGGGCATCAGTATAGAAGTTATCGATCCGCAAACCCTGTATCCGTTTGATACCGAAAATGTATGTGGCAACTCGTTAAAGAAAACCAGCAAGTTGTTAATAGTTGACGAAGACTTACCGGGTGCAGCATCCGCTTACATTTTGCAACGGGTAATTGAAGAACAGAAAGGCTATTATTCGCTTGATGTACAACCAAGAACATTAACTGCCAAGCATCACAGGCCACCATACGGATCTGATGGCGGATATTTTAGTAAACCATCGCTCGACGATATTATTGAAGCAGTTTACAGTATCATGAATGAAACGGATCCGCACAGGTTTCCTTCCATTTATTGATGAGGAGCAGATTTATAATTTGCCCTTTTTATAAAAAGCTTACTTTTGCGTCCTGGTTAAAATAACCGGGACGCTTTACTTTTACATCTATGGATAACTCTTTTGCAACAATAGCAAGCATTATAAAAAATCGCCGAACTGTTAAGGCTCAAGCAATGAATGGCAACAAAGTCCCTAATGGGCATATTGCCGCATTACTTGAATTGGCTAACTGGGCGCCAACGCATGGTTTTACCGAACCTTGGAGATTTATAGTTTATGAAAATCCCTCAGAATTCTGTGTGCAACATGCCGAGCTTTATAAACAAAACAGCATGGGGGACAACTTTAACCCAACTGTTTACGATAACTTACAACACCAGGGAGATAAGGCATCGCATGTAGTAGTAGCAGTGATGAAGCGCGGCGATCTGCCGAAAATACCACCGTTCGAAGAAATTGCTGCAGCGTCGTGTGCCATACAAAATATGCTTTTAGGCGCAACTGCGTTAAATATTGCTTCGTTCTGGAGTACCGGAGGCATGTCGCTCAGGCGGTTCTTTAAGGAGTTTTTAGGCTTTGGAGACGAGGATGCGATAATGGGTGTGCTGTATTTTGGCTACGCTGATGAATATCCCGAAGGAAAAAGAAATACCGAAATTGAAGAAAAAATCAACTGGGTTAAATAATAATTAAACTTTTTTGCAGTTTACAATACATAGTATTTGTATTAAATTATTAAATAAAAATTTAATACTTAGTATATTATTGTTTATTAATGACGTTTTTATTAATTATTAAATAAAATTTCTTTAGTAATAAATTGTAAAAAGTGGCGAAAAATCAGAACCTAATTCTGGTTTTTAACGTAAAAACGGCCACTAATTGATTATTGATTTTAACCAGGTAAAGAATGAAGAAACGTGTTGGCGGTTTTACAGGAATTTTATTGATCCTCGCAATTACTACTATTAGCTGGAAAAGCGCTAATCCAATCAAAAATAACTTCGATTTTAGGAATGGCTTATCCGCCAGGCAATTACTCGAAAAATACGTTTCAAACATTTACGAAGCAGGTCATCTACAAGCGTCGGGATTGGAATTTAATGTTTTTTATAAGGCCGTTACCGGCTTCATGAACCTAAAAGCTTCAAATAAACTGCCCCAAACAAGCTCGGTATTAACGGTTGTTGATCTAACAAAATCAAGCCATGAAAAGCGTATGTGGATCATCGATATGATCGACAATGCATTGGTTTTAAATACCTGGGTGGCTCACGGCCATGGAAGTGGCGATGATATGGCTACAACCTTCTCGAACAGGATCGACTCTCACCAAAGCAGCCTTGGTTTCTACATTACAGATGATGTTTATCATGGCAAAAATGGCCGGTCGTTGCGCTTGGATGGCATGGATGCTGGTTTTAACTCAAATGCACGTGAGCGGGCGATAGTGGTTCATGGCGCCGATTATGTTGGTGAGAATGCAATAGGAATGTTAGGCAGGCTTGGGCGTAGTTATGGTTGCCCTGCAGTACCGCTTGATGTTGCTGAGCAGGTTATCAACACCATAAAGGATAAAACAGTAATGTTTATTAACGGTAACGATGATCGTTATAGCTCGATATTTTTGGACGAAGATATGGCAGCAAACTACATTTTTCCTGATTCAAATCATGCTGTAATGGCAAGCCTGTAAGCCGCAAACTATACCGGGCAGACTTCACTAATTAGTGCCGTAAGTATTTACCCTGGTAGCCGGATGCAGGAATTTTTGCAGGTGCTCATACAAAACAATATCCTGTCCGTACACATCATTTCTGAACTGTAATGCGCCTGTTTCGTCGGCCCAGCAGGTTACGTAGGTAATGTAAACAGGAACTTTCTTTGGCAGATTCATATCTGATGGGTCGGGATTATTGTCATCCATGTCCTTCACAATCTCGTCATAACGTTCACCGGGGCCAAATAAATTTAACGCAAGTGCCTTAGGGTCCCCTAAACGGACACATCCATGACTAACTGCACGCATTTTTCTCAAAAACGCCGACTTGGCAGGCGTATCATGTAAATAAACGTTACTCCTGTTTTTGAAAAGGAATTTTATTTTGCCCAATGAATTATCCTCGCCCGGCTGTTGTTTAAACTCGAATGGGGAATTATCCTTGGTTACCTTAGTCCAATCTATTTCTTCAGGGTTGCCAACCAGTTTGCCATTTTTATAAACATTAATGCCTTTATTGGCCAGGTAAAAACGGTCGTCTGCAGCTTCCTTTAAGATTTCCTTGCTGGCAATGCTTTGCGGGATATTCCAAACCGGATTAACCTCCACATAATTAATTACACTGTTTAACAAGGGGGTCTCATGCTCGTTGGGATTATCAACTTTGCAGGTATCATTATATGCAGCAAGATTATTAGCATTATCCATATTGCGACCCTGGCCAACACACACCTTCATTTTCAACACCGATTTGCCGCTATCTATTACGTTAAGGAAAAAATCAGGGATGTTTACGATAACATATTTGTCTTCGGCGGGCTTATTCTTCCATCTTAACCGTTCAAGGTTCACAAGCAATATGCGTTTGCTCTCCTCGCCCGATCTGCCCGGAGCCTCGTATTTTTCGCTTAGCGCTTTTTGCAGTGCCTTATATTGAGGGTCCTTAGGTTGGATGCTGTCTAAATAACTTTGCATATTACTAATGCGGAAAACATGCAGCATGCCCAGGCTATCCGGCCTTTTGGTTGTTAAAAAATAGCGCTGGTAAATAAGCTTTGGGTTAACTACACCATATTCCAACGCGTTGGAATAATTAATCAGCGAGTTAGCTGCGCTTATCTCTATCTCGGCGATATCATGATAGATCTCATCGATGCTTTTGGTTTTGCTCTTGTTGTTGAATTTATAAACCAGTTCCCTTAGCCGCTCTCCATCAAATATCGATGGGTCAAGGCCGTGCTCATCGGCTTTAAAGCAATAGTCAGACACCGTTAGCAGATCATTATTAAACAAATGATCCATTACTATTTCAGGCTTATAATGATTTTTTCGATAATAATCTGCTATAAAATCGGCGTGTTTAAGCTTTGGTCGTTCCTGCGTGAACACTTTTTTGAAAACTACTGCAAAAGCGTGCGGACTATAGTCCTGGTAAACTTTATTGTGTGTTTTCTTGAAAAAAAAGGTAGCAGTCTCGTCGCGCTTTTTTTTACAGCTTTGAAATGTGATAAGTATGGCAGCAAGAATTAGCAATGGGCTGGCAATTCTTCGTACCGGGGCAAATTTAATCATAGTGTTAATGGCCTCAAAGGTAAGGCATTGTTAGCAATTTTGACGGAACAACTTGATAATAGATTTTTGTTAATTTTGAACATCTATTGATAATCTGATAAAAAAGTATGCCAACTAAAAAATATTTCGTTCTGATTTTAATATTGTTCATAAGTATTTACGTCAATGCACAAAATCAACGTCCTGTAAATGAGAATGCAACCGCCGGAGTTAAAAAAACACTGAACTTTTTGTATAGTATAAAAGGCAGATATATTTTATCGGGACAACAAAATTATAACAGCAACAGGAATGTATTTTCAGACAGTGCGAAAAATATTACCGGGAAATACCCGGCGGTGTGGGGTAGTGATTTTATAAACTGGGGCGATAAGGACCTTGGGCGGGAGATAGTAGAGGAAGCGATAAAGAAATCGAAGGAAGGCTATTTGATAACTTTAATGTGGCATGAAGGAAAACCAACGGATGACCCTCCGTATGACTTTGAAAAAAATGTGAAGGGCAAAATGACTGATGCCCAGTGGAATGAATTGACCACACCAGGCACCGATCTTAATAAAAAATGGCTCGCGCAAATTGATGTAGTAGCAGGGTATTTGAAACAGCTTAGAGACGCCGGTGTAACCGTTTTATGGCGCCCATACCACGAAATGAATGGTGTTTGGTTTTGGTGGGGAAACAGGAAGGGCGAGAATGGCATTGCTAAATTATGGAAGATGATGTATGACAGGTACACCAATTACTTCCATTTAAACAACTTGCTTTGGGTTTGGGGTGCAAATGGCTTGCGTGATATCCCTTACGATGAGGCTTATGATTACAAGGACTATTACCCCGGTGCTAACTACGTTGATATTTTAGGCGCTGATGTTTACCACTTTGATTACGAGCAAAAAGATTATAACGATTTACTTGCCCTGGCCAATGGAAAACCAATAGCGCTGACGGAAACTGGCGAGCTACCCAAAGCCGAGATATTAAAGGTACAACCTCAATGGGCCTGGTTTATGGTTTGGACGAGTTGGCTTTGGACTGATAATACCCACGATAGGGTACGGGAGATCTACAACCTGCCGCAAACGCTCAGTCATGACGAGGCGAAGGTAATGATGGATAAATTAAAATAATTGCTATGGATAAACCGGAAGTTTGGTTATGTGGCCCGCTTGATAATATACCTGGTTTATTACAACCGGTAGCCCATGCTTTGTTACAGGCACGCGAGGAAATTAATGCTTTAATGGATGGGTTTCCTGAAGCTTTGTTGTGGGAGAAATTGTCTGGCATGGCGTCGCCTGGGTTTCACCTTCAGCACCTTGTCGGTGTGTTAAACAGACTGTTTACCTATGCAAAAGATGAACAACTAAACAGACAACAATTAACCGAGCTGGCTCTGGAAGGGGGGCCACCGGAAGGGGAATATAATGCGAACACCTTTATTGAACTATTTAACAAGCAGGTTGATGATTGCCTTTTTCAGCTTGCAAATACTGACGAATTAACGCTGACGGACAGCAGGGGAGTGGGCAGGGCAAAATTACCATCAACGGTTATTGGCTTGTACGTACATGCCGCCGAACATACTATGAGGCATACCGGGCAACTACTTGTTACTGTAAAAGTACTGGTAGAAAAATACCAGGACGATGTAGATTCCCGGCTTATTACTTAGCGTCTTCCCCGCCATTTGGGCCGCAAAAGATAACCCAGGTGGCAAAGTCATTAGTAAATTTCTCAAAGCGATGCTCCACGTCGGCCGGTACAAAAAGTACATCACCCGGCCCCGGACACAGATCGCTCCACATTATTAAAACTCACCTTGCAAGCGCCATCACTGCAGGCTAATTTTTTGAAAAGCATCCGCTACTGTCGATGTCAATGCTCATCGATCAAAGAAATTATCAGCCTTAATCGCTAAACGTTTCCCGAATTTAATTTCTGTATGACAGATACATTTTGAACCCTAATTGGCTGCAGTGCCATAGCATAACGAGGTTTTTGCAAAAGCGCGCCAAGCTTTAGTTTGTGTCCAAATTTTTTGAACAGGTACGTCAATAGTAATAGAATCATAAATTTTGATTTAAGTATTTGTTAGTTCTTTTAAATTTTATCTGCCTGCAATGATTAAACATGACATCTCCGTTTAACTCCGCGCATTCTTTGCGATCTCCGTGTTAAATAATTACTCACAAAAGATATTTGGAATGCGCAAGAAACCTAAGCTTTTCACCAGCTTATTTACACTTGTAATAACTGATGCATCAACAAAAATGCCCGGCAAAGCCATTCACAATCTCCCATATAAAAGCAGCGCGACATTCGTTGCTGAATGGGATAATATGCCGGAAAAGTAGTCTTGAAATTAACTTCGCCCAAGGGCAAAAACTATCTTATAGGAGACGCCTTCCGTCAAATTTTAACGCATGTAATCTTTATTTTTTCACCATATTTATTAGAAATTAGTTTTATCCATTAAACAGTAATTTTATACTTCAAAAAAGCACGACCGTCACCAGGGGGTATTGTGACAATATTTTATAATTCAATAACTTGTACGTTTAACTTTATAAATAAGATGTGTTTAGTCTGATACATTTAACAAAAAAAATGGGCAAGGAAAATGTTAATGATTTAATGAGATTTATGCTGCCTTATCCGGATAGCGTAAAGGCTGCAGCTCGATGGCTAAGAGCGTTTGTTTGGCACCTGTACCCCGAAACTAATGAACTTATTTATGACAATTATAATGCAGTAGCTTTCGGCTGGTCGCCTACAGATAAAGCTGGAGATGTTTTTTGCAGCATAGCAGTTTGCAGCGATCATGTGAACTTCGGCTTCAAACGGGGTGTGGATTTTTCCGATCCGCAAAAAGTTTTAATTGGCAATGGCAGCCAATACCGTTATTTAAGGGTAAGGGACAAGGAAGATTTTCCTGAAGAATATATAAAACAGTTGCTTCAGTTAGCTTATGAAAACTCGCTGGCAAGGCAAAAGCCTGTAAAAAAACAAATAACAGGCGAAACCATAGTTAAATCGATTTCGCCTGTTAAAAGAAGACCGGGTGTTAGAGATTAGTTTATTGGAGACTAGAGATTAGGTCTTGTCCTCCGGCTCCGATCCGTGAACTATTAACCATCAACTTCCTAATCCACACTGCTAATCGTCCAAAAGTCATCTGCCAGGTTAGTATCGGTGATATAGGCATAGGGCATATAGAAATATCCCTGTAATCCCCAGTTGCTTCCCCAGCTATTACGTACAATAAATGCGTTTTTAGCATCGTCATAACCAACGGCCATTACTGCATGTCCGCCTACTACACTTTCGTTTTTGCCTGGCATGGCTAATACGCCGGTTTTTGCAACCACATAACCCTCAAAGCTTTGATAAACTGTAAAGCCAAAAACGAATGGACTGCCCGATGCAAGGCATGTTTTCAATTCATTTATAGCGGTATTATTAAGGCGGGTATATTGTATGGCTTTATTTTTTAATGCTTTGATATATAAGGCTTTTTTTGGTTTTGCTGCAAATTTGGTAATGATATAGGGCCAAAGTACTTCATCGCAAACGCCTTGTGTTGCTACAGATTTAACGCCGTCGCGTATTTGTGCGCCGCTGTCAACCTTAATATGCCCTTCCAATACACGCTCATTGTAATAAATAAACAACCGCGAGGGGTTAAATGATGGTAGTTTTTGTTTAAGCAACTCAAACTGGAAAGCTCCTGCAATTGCGTTTGCCGTGCACGATCCTAACTGACCCTGGTCGTAAACAGGTGGGCATTGCGGCCGCAGATCGACAGATTTTGGAACAGCCGTGGCTAATGCCGCTTGGCGCACAACGGAAAATTGCATGTCTCTATGGTCGGGCAGATCCGGGGCCCATCCATAGTGTTTGGTTTGCTGTATCATTGTTTTAGGTTTAATTTCTACAGATAAAATTAAAAAGTTAATAAGGAAAGGCTATGCGTATTTTTACGTGACTTGATAAGTATTCGTACTTAATTATTAACAACCAAACGGCCCTGGTGGTAAAATAAATAATGACTTATTTTAAATGATCAATTTTAACTAAAATTACATCGCTATAAAAACCACTATGGATATTGATTTTAATAAGAACGAAGATATTAACAAGCAGCTTGTTTACGAGTTGAATACCCGGCTGAAAAAAGTTTACCAGGGCGGCGGCGAAAAAGCGGCCACTAAACAAAAGGAAAAAGGCAAAATGCTCGCCCGCGAACGTATTGCTTACCTTCTGGATAAAAATAAACCCTGGCTGGAAGTGGGTGCCTTTGTGGCCGATGGTATGTATGCCGAGCACGGTGGCTGTCCCTCGGGTGGGGTTGTCTGTGGTATTGGTTATGTATCAGGGCGGCAGTGTGTAGTGGTGGCTAATGACGCCACTGTAAAAGCCGGAGCCTGGTTCCCAATTACAGCCAAGAAAAACCTGCGTGCGCAGGAAATAGCGATGGAAAACCGCTTGCCGATTATTTATTTAGTTGATTCTGCCGGAGTTTTTCTGCCTTTGCAGGATGAGATCTTCCCCGATAAGGAACATTTTGGCCGAATCTTCCGCAATAATGCCATGATGAGCAGTATGGGTATTATCCAGATTGCAGCAATTATGGGTTCATGCGTGGCCGGCGGTGCTTATTTACCCATCATGAGCGATGAAGCGATGATTGTGGAAGGCACGGGTTCGGTTTTCCTGGCAGGATCATACCTTGTAAAATCGGCGATAGGTGAGGATGTGGACAACGAAACACTTGGAGGTGCCACAACACAATGCGAAATTTCGGGTGTAACTGACTATAAACACCCCAACGATAAAGCTTGCCTCGATTCTATTCGCAACATAATGAGCATGACTGGTTATTTCCCCAAAGCTGGTTTTGATAGGATTAAGGGAGCAGCTCCCAAATTTGATCCCAGGGACATTTACGGGATCTTGCCTACAAACCGGGATGCCGCTTATGATATGAACGATATTTTAAAACGCCTGCTTGATAATTCTGAGCTGGAGGAATATAAGGCTGGTTACGGGCAATCAATTATCTGCGGCCTTGGCCGGATCGATGGCTGGGCAGTTGGCATTGTGGCCAATCAGCGTAAGGTTGTCAAATCAAAAAAGGGCGAGATGCAGTTTGGCGGCGTTATTTATTCCGATTCGGCAGATAAGGCCACCCGTTTTATTATGAATTGCAACCAAAAAAAGATCCCGTTGGTGTTCCTGCAGGATGTTACCGGATTTATGGTAGGCAGCAGGTCTGAACATGGCGGTATAATAAAAGACGGCGCTAAAATGGTGAATGCCGTAGCAAATTCGGTGGTGCCAAAGTTTACTATTGTGATTGGAAACTCATACGGCGCAGGTAACTATGCCATGTGCGGCAAGGCTTATGACCCGCGATTGATCTATGCCTGGCCTACAGCAAAAATAGCCGTTATGGGCGGCTCACAGGCAGCAAAGGTGCTGGTGCAGATGCAGGCCGCCGGGTTGAAAGCCAAAGGCGAGGAAGTTGACCAGGAAAAGGAAGATGCATTGCTAAAGGAAACTACGGATCGGTACAATTCACAAACCACGCCCTATTATGCCTCGGCAAGGCTTTGGGTTGACGGAATTATTGATCCCCTTGAAACGCGTAAAGTAATTTCCATGGGAATTGAGGCTGCAAACCATGCACCCATTGAGAAAGCGTTTAATGTGGGGATAATACAGACGTAGGTAATGTGCGGATGTGCGAATTTCTGATGTGCGGATGGAAATGTGATGATTAAATACAAAGAATCTTTTAAATCCCTAAATTCCGGTCTCGTGAACGTAAACTATGATGAACTTATAATTGTTGCCGGTGGTGCTTTTTTAGCGGTGTTTGGTTTTGGCAAATGGAACGAATACAAAAAGATATTGGCCACAGGTGAAAGAGTTGAGGGTGTGGTCTTTGATATGGAAAATACCTCAGACATGACCAGCATTAGTTTCGATAACGACAGTTCTGGCAGAAACGGGCTTCATTACCCAATAATCAGGTATGTCACACTTGAAAAGGAGTGGGTAACAAAAAAGTATTCCATCGGTAGCAATCCATCACCTTATAATGTTGGCGACACTGTAAAAATAGTTTACGACACCAACGATATAGAACATTTTATAATAGATGATAATCAAAGTCGCTTCATTTGGCCAATTGTGATGATTATTGGTGTTGCATTAATTATGGGTGTAATTATTTACTTTTTTGTAAATCAATTTCCGTCTTTGAGGTAAAACAATTGTTTGATAGAAGCGAGCTGTAATCTTCAACAGCATTTCTTTATAATAATTGCTACTTTAGGAATATGAAAAAACTATTTCCTTTATCATTGCTTTTGCTGCTAATAATAGACGCGTCTGCCCAAACCCCAATGCAGATCCATCAAAAAGCAATTTTAATTGATACCCATAATGATATCCTTTCCAATATCCTGATCACCAAACAGGATGTAGGTAAGCTGCAAACCACCGGTAACTTTGATTTGGTGCGTGCTAAGCAAGGCGGACTGGATGGGCAGATCTTTTCCGTCTGGTGTGGAGAGGAATATGGAAAGGGCACGGCATATGCTTTTGCTAACCGGGAAATTGATTCGTTATACGCTTTAATTGCCCGGAACCCTGGTAAAATAACACTGGTTCATAACTCAAAGGAATTAAAGCGGGCTGTAAAAGAGCAAAAAATGGCAGCCATGATTGGCGTCGAGGGCGGGCACATGATAGAGGACAGGATGGATTACGTTGACAGCCTGGCCAAGCGTGGCATGAATTATCTTACCCTTACCTGGAATAACAGCACCTCATGGGCAACATCGGCGAGGGATGAGGTGACTAAAAAGGATTCACTAAAGCATTTAGGATTAACCGAATACGGCAAACAAATAGTAAGGCACCTGAACGATTTGGGCGTTATGGTTGATGTATCGCATGTTGGAGAGCAAACGTTTTACGATGTAATTGCCACCAGTACCAAACCTATCATCGCCTCGCATAGCTGCGCCTGGAGCATTGACCCAAACCGGCGCAATATGAAGGATGCTCAGTTAAAAGCCCTCGCAAAAAATGGGGGCGTTATTTGCGTCAATTTTTACAGCGGATTTGTGGATAGCACTTATTCTGCTAAATCAGCAACGTTTATCCATCAACATCGAGCCGAGCTTGATTCGCTTACCAATGTTTACCATGATGGCGATTTAGCCAATATCAGGCTGAATGAAATTTATAAATCGGAGTCAGACAAGATCCGCCCACCACTTAGCTTGTTGATCCATCACATAGATTACATTGCCAAATTGATAGGTGTTGACCATGTCGGCATCGGCTCCGATTTTGATGGGGCAGAATCATATCCGCTGGGTATGAACAGCGTTGCTGATTACCCAAAGGTCACCGAAGAATTACTAAAGCTTGGATATTCCGAAAAGGATGTAAATAAGATTCTTGGCGGAAATGTGATCAGGGTGTTTAAGGCGAATGTTGGGAAGTGAGTATTTGCCGGTAAAAGAATTGTAATGTCTTAACTATATCTTTACCACCGTTTGACTAATAAAATCCTCTTTTTTTGTACCTTTGATTTTCAATTTAAAAACAAAAATGTCCCAGGATATAGAACATGTAAAATGCCTGATTATAGGCTCCGGACCTGCAGGTTACACCGCAGCTATTTATGCTTCACGTGCCGACTTAAAACCGGTTATGTATACAGGACTGCTTGCAGGCGGTCAGTTAACTCAAACCACTGATGTTGAGAATTATCCAGGCTACCCTGAAGGTATCATGGGCCCCGAAATGATGGAAAACTTCCGTAAGCAGGCAGAGCGCTTAGGAACCGACATTCGTTTTGGTTATGTGAGCTCGGTTGATTTTTCAAGTTTGCCGCACAAGGTGGTTGTTGATGAGCACAAAACCATTACGGCCGATACTGTTATTATTTCAACCGGTGCCTCTGCCAAATGGCTGGGCCTGGAATCAGAACAAAAATACAGCGGCTTTGGAGTTTCGGCTTGTGCTACCTGTGATGGTTTCTTTTTTAAAGGAGAAGATGTTGCTATTGTAGGTGCAGGTGATACTGCTGCTGAAGAAGCAACCTATTTAGCTAAATTATGCCGTAAGGTAACCATGATCGTTCGTCGTAACGAATTCAGGGCGTCGAAGGCCATGATGCACCGCGTGTTGAATACACCAAACATCGAGATCCTTTACAATACAGAAACCAAGGAAATAGTTGGCGACGGCCAAAGCGTTACAGGTGTAACCGTTGTGAATAACGTAACAAACGAAGAAACAACCTTAAAGGTACAGGGATTTTTTGTGGCCATTGGGCATCATCCAAATACCGAGATATTTAGAGACTGGATCCACATGGATGACACCGGTTATATAAAAACAACTCCGGGATCAACCACAACAAATGTTGAAGGTGTATTCTGCTGCGGCGATGCACAGGATCATATCTATCGCCAGGCTGTTACAGCAGCAGGCAGTGGTTGTATGGCAGCTATTGATGCGGAACGTTACCTTGCTGCAAAAGAGCACGTGGTTACGGCTTGATGTTAGTGATTAGAGACCTGAGATTAGTTGAGATCCTTGATTTTTATTAATCTGCGATAAAACAACTTTATCGATTATTAAGTTATACCTTGCGAGGGATCAGCGAAATCAAAACAATCAGTTTAAATCAGCGGTCATCATTAATTAACTTAATCAACCATAACATGGGAAAAGGCGATAAAAAAACAGGCAAGGGAAAATTGGCAATGGGCTCATACGGTAAAACCCGGCCCCACGATCATAAAAAGGCTAAACCTGTTGTAGCGGCTGTCGCAGTCGAGGAAAAGAAATAAATCAAAGCCACTCGCTTAAACGGGTGGCTTTTTGTTTAGTTACAGATTTTTTACACCCGTAAAAGGAAGTTTTTTTCCAAAATCTGCTATCTTCACCAGCTCGTTACTAAACCACTTATTTTACTGTATGTATAAAAGGATTTCTATATCGCTGTGCTTTTGCATGGTCTTTTTTGCCGGGTTTGTAAATGCACAGGATAACGACCCTAATATGGGTATAATACCGGCCCCTGTTTCTATAAAAAAAACTGCCGGTCAATTTGTATTGAGCCAGGAGACCACCATTTATGCAGACAGTATTACCAATAAGGCCGTAGTGTTTTTGCAGGATTATCTGCAAAATAAAGCCATGCTTAAGGTTAAGCTTAAAGTGAATACCGGTGCGGGGGTTACCAATGCCATCATACTTACTTCTTTTGGTGCCAATAATTTGCCTGAGGGTGGCTACCGTTTAACCATTACGCCGAAACAGATTATTATAGCCGGAAAGGGCGCGGGGCTTTTTTATGGAATTCAGTCGCTGATCCAATTAATTCCTGCCGACAGAAATGCAGTGGCAAAATTGCCTTGCGTACAAATTGAAGATTATCCCCGTTTTGGCTATCGCGGTTTGATGCTGGATGTGAGCCGCCACTTTTTTTCGGTTGAGTTTGTAAAGAAATATATCGACCTGATGGCAGCTTATAAACTGAATAACTTTCACTGGCATTTAACCGACGACCAGGGCTGGCGCATCGAAATAAAAAAATATCCCAAATTAACCCAAATCAGCAGCCAGCGTGCACAAACGGTTATCGGTAATTACCACGACCGGACACCACAGCAATTCGATAACACACCTTATGGAGGGTATTATACACAAGATCAGATTCGCGACGTGGTAAAATATGCCTCAGACAGGTATATCAACATTGTTCCAGAAATTGAGATGCCAGGTCACTCGGAAGCAGTAATGGCTGCATATCCTGAGTTTAGTTGCGATCCTTCCTTAGCCAGCACCTATAAGGCAGCTGAAACGTGGGGCGTGTTCTATAATATTTATGAACCATCCGACAAAACATTTAATTTTCTGCAGGACGTATTAACCGAGGTGATGGATCTTTTCCCTGGCAAATATATCCATGTGGGTGGTGACGAAGTGCCAAAGAATGCGTGGAAGAAATCGAAATTTTGTCAGGACCTGATCAAACAACTAGGTTTAACTGATGATAAGTCGTCCAGCAAGGAAGATAAATTACAAAGCTATTTCATCCAGCGCATGGAGAAGTTTATCAACTCAAAAGGCCGGAGCATGATCGGCTGGGATGAAATTCTTGAAGGTGGTCTTTCTCCAAATGCTACTGTAATGAGCTGGCGTGGTGAAGAGGGCGGAATTGCGGCTGCACAACAAAGCCATAACGTAATAATGACGCCCGGCAGCGGTGGGCTTTATATCGATCAGCAGCAGGGTAAATCAAACCTGGAGCCTGTTAGTATTGGGGGATATGATCCGTTAAGTAAGATCTACAAATACAACCCAACACCTGATGAACTAACACCTGATCAGCAGAAATTTATTACGGGGGTACAGGCCAACTTGTGGACTGAATATATCCCTACCGAAAAGAAGGTTGAATACATGATCCTGCCTCGAATTCTTGCCCTTTCGGAACTTTCATGGACGCCGTTGGCCAGGAAGAACTATACCGACTTTGCAAATACCCGCTTGCCTGGTCACCTTGCATGGCTTGAAAAAAGCGGCTTTAATTTCCGTGTACCCGAAGCAATTGGCACCCAGGACACTATTATGTTTGGTAACCAACTAACCGTAAAGCTAAAAAGCCCGGTTGAGGGTGCTAAGGTTTACTATACAATCGACGGGTACACACCGCGTGAAACCGATATGGAGTACACCATACCAATGACTTACAACGTACCCGCCGACCAATACCGTGAACTGAAAACTATAGTGATCACGCCGTCAGGCAAACGCAGCCAGGTAACAAGGGCTGTTGTGTACAATAAAGTTCCCCAGCCTGCAGTTGCCGGATCGAACGTGAACAAGGGCTTGAAGTACAAATTATATACAGGTGAATTTAACAGTGTAACCCAGCTTGGTACAGCTGCAGCTATCGACAGCGGCTTGGCGGTTACATTCAGCACAACTGCCTTCAAGAAAAATATGAAGGGTTACGGTGTAATATATTCCGGCTTAATACGTATTGATAGTGACGGAGTTTATGGGTTTTCAACAGCATCATCAAACGGATCATCATTGTCAATTGATGATCAGCCGGTTATTGATAACGACGGCAGGCATAACATGTACGACCAGGGAGGCGCGGTTGCATTGTTAAAAGGATACCATAGGATCACCATAAAATATTTTGATGCCACCAGCAATGGGAATTTAAAAATGTTTATCACCACGCCGGATAAACCTAGGGCAGAGGTAACTCCCGACACATTGTTTAATTAGGAATTATGCTTAACAAATACCAGTTATATCTTTCGGCCTTTATCGGCAGCCTGTTGATGGTAAGCTGCGGGAATGACAAAAAGCCCGAAGCTACAGTTGTTACCCCTAAAAAACCGGCGATAATGGCGCCATTCAGGTTTCATAAGCTGGTTGAGGTTTCGCCGGGACAGGATTATGACGTATTAAGCTGGGGACGCGGTTCAACCAAAACAGGCGCATTCGAGATCCTGCATTCCGACTCAGTTGCTGCCAAATTTACAACCACAACCGGCGACCTTGCCGGCGATATTGTTGACGCATATAACTCGGACATGGATCTTGACGGCAATCCCGAAATAATAATCCAGGCCAAGGGAAAGGATACCATCAACTATACCAACATGTACGCCTTTGAATTTAACAGCAGCGGCGCCCACAAGCTTGAGTTCCCAAGATTAAATAAATCGCAGCGTGCTGGTTATAGAGGAGATGACAACTTTTACATAAAGGATGGTAAGCTGATCCGTGAATTTCCAATTTACGATGGCAATACCAAAGTGGCCAAACCAACAGGCGCAAAACGCCAGTTTGAATACGATCTGCACGGTCTAGAGCTTTCCATAAAGCAGTTAACTAAAGACTCAACCAATGTAAAAGGTGTTCAAAAGGAACAGGTAAAAGCGTCAACTTCTGATAATAAAACGTCAACCACTAAAAAGTCTAAAAAAAATACCGAAGAACACCATAAAAAGAAGAAAAGGCGGCATCATAGGGAGGATTAAAAAACTATGTCATTGCTTCCGCTGTATAGCAGACCCCAATGACATAGTTTGAAGTATTTTATTCCATCAACGGTATACTAATAAAACTCCCGTTTCCCCACCAAATTTTCAGCGGCTCCTTTGCATCCTTAATAGTTTCATCGCTCACATCCTTACCTGTGCCGTAATTAACTTGCGCAAAAGGGTTTTTATCTATATTTAAAACAACCAGCAGGCGGCTGCCCTTACTTAATTGCCGGCTCACCATTCGGGTTCTTGAAAACGGGATAGTTTCCATAGTGCCTGGATGAAGCAAGATCCTTTGGCTCATATCCTTTGCATAACTCGCCCGGCCAAGGTAATAGGAGAGTTCGAAATATTCCCCATTTGGCGTCACCTCGTATAGCACAACACCGATATCCATATCCTTTTTGTTGATGATGGTCTTTAATTCTCCGGTGAATATGCCATTCACTTCAATGGGTCTATCAAATGGCTTGCTTATGTAAAAGAGACCGTTGCTTCGGTCAAGTTGTTTTTTGATGATTGGATCGGGGTAATAATCGTTGTTAAATGTTGTCCTGTCGGCAAGGTTAACTTCCTGGTAAACCGAACCTTTTTTTATTGGCTGCTTGTCACTTAATACATAACTACTGTCGGCCTTGATATTGGTTAAATAGAGTTTTAAGGTTTTGTTATTCATTTTGGCGATGGACGGGACATGCTTCCAAACATTTGCACCCATCACTTCAAAGTTGATCCTATCCTTTAGTATCGCCGGCTTTTTACCGCCTTTAAGAATGTAATCAAACCATTGAAATGCAAGATCCCTGGTGTGGATCAATGCAACCGGATCAACCTTATAGTCCCGGAGTACCGGGTAGCCTCCCTGCTGCGTTCCAAAATGATCATACGGGCCTATAATGAGGTAGTGATTCGCTTTACGATTATATTTATAATGATCCAGCAGGTACTTCATTCCAGAAATTTGTCCGTCATCATAATATCCCTCAAAGGTTAATACCGGGATATTTATTTTAGCAAAGTCTGTTTTGTAAGGCACCATGTTCTGCCAGTATTTATCGAATGATGGATGCCTGAGCCATTTTTGCATCCAGGGGTTTGGCGTACCATCCAAGCTGTCAATTTTTCGGAATGCGACACCGCTTGTATACCATTTATTCCGCAGATTTTGCCAGCGTTCATTATCGTTGTTAATCGCGTCGTCGACATATTTGTTATTGGTAACGTAAAACGCCCATTGATAATTTACGTTCAGGAAAACGTTGTTCTCCATTGGTAAACCCTGTCCGGGAATTGCGGCTACATATGGCACAATGGTTTTGAGCGCCTTGTTCATGTGCTTTGTTGCCGCCCATTGGGCATAACCCGAATAGCTGCCGCCGTACATACCAACCTTGCCATTGCTCCAGGGCTGTTTACTAATCCAGTCGATCACTATGTTTACGTCCCGGCTTTCATGCTCGTAAGGTTCAATCGGGTCGGGGCTCAGGCGTTTTCCCCTCGTATCGGCAACCATTCCAACATAACCATGCGCCGCGGCATATTTTGCCTCATAAAGGCTGCGTTCAAGATTTGAGTAAATAAAGAACATTAAGGCAGTTGGCTCTGGCGTGCGGATTCCCTTCTTCCGCACCATAACCGCCGAGAGTGTAGCACCGTCTTTTGTTTTGATGAATACGCTGTCATTGATAATATATCTCCTGTTATCGTCTGCATTAAACAAAGCGCGTGCAATAGGGTCGATATTTTCCAGGACTTGTAAAAGAAGGTAACTGTTGCAAAACGCTATTGCTTCATCCATATTTAAACTGTCTTTTTTTACTGATGAAGCAAACGACTTTTGGAAATCGGTTTTCAATTCATTCACCCCGTTCCTGGTTGTAAACGAAAAATAAATATATTGTGCACTTTTATCGTCCA
The DNA here is from genome assembly GCA_030775685.1 of Bacteroidota bacterium. GTDB lineage: Bacteria > Bacteroidota > Bacteroidia > Sphingobacteriales > Sphingobacteriaceae > Mucilaginibacter. The sequence goes on along the minus strand of JALYIP010000024.1, from coordinate 41,802 downwards.
GTTGTTTTAAGAGCGCATCAAATAAATTATTAAAAGAATTACTGAAAGACTTTCCGGTGGCGTGTTGATCAATTTGGGCCTGTGCAAAAAGCTCAAATTGTTTGTAAAGCAAATTGGGATATTGAGTTCCGTCTGCTCTTGATGCGCTACGTATTGAGCCGATAGTAGCAATTGCCTCTGCATATTTTCCTGCCACGATCTGTAGCCTGAAGAGATTGTTCAAATCGGCTTTTTTATAACCGGCTAATTTGTATTCCAGGATGATATCATTAGCTAATGCGGGCATTTGGCGGGCTAGCCCAAGGCTGTCTGTTGCGCTTATCTGCTTAAAGGATGGCGATTGCGCCCGGCAAAAGGTCGACATAATAAGGCATAGCAATGCCATACAGAGTTTTCTGTTCATGATTTTTTACTAAATGTTTACGTGATTTATATTTTCATAAGCTTCTTCAGCTTAACTGATTGCCTGTCCGATGCTTCTAGCGTATCTCCCGTTTTCAGCAGCAGCTTTAGTCGGCCGTCCGGCGCCGGCGTTATTTTTTCAATGTATTTTATGTTGATGATCTGTGCACGGTTTATTCTGAAAAATACAGCCTCATCAAGTTTTTGCTCTAGCAGATTCAGAGAACTTTTCAGGAATACATTCTTATCATCAAAATAAAGCCGCGCATAATTATCCATCGACTCAATTAAATGAACCTTGCTCCAGCTGATAAAGTGGAATTGCTGCCTGTCCTTAACAAAGATCCTGTCATTATTTGGAGCGTTTGTCTTTAACTTCAACTGCTCCATTGCCTTTGCAAAGCGTTCTTCGCGGATGGGTTTCATCAGGTAATCTATAGCGCTCACTTCAAATGCCTTCACCGCATACTGGTCGTACGCTGTAGTAAATATCACTTGGGGTACATTACTAAGCGACTCCAGCAATTCAAACCCTGATTTCTCCGGCATCTGGATATCAAGAAATAGCAGGTCGGGTTGTTTTAGCTCGATGAGATCCTTTGCCTCATCTGCATTTTTTGCTTCACCAACAATTTCCAGCTCAGGATAATTTTCGAGTAGCTTCCTGACCTCCTCCCTGGCATTGCGCTCATCATCAACAATTATAACGGTTGTTTTTTTCATGCTGATGGAATGGTTATTGTGGCTAAAACAACATCGTTCAATTTATCGCTTATTGCAAAACTTGCGCGGCCCCTGTATTGTACTTCCAGCCTTTCTTCAAGGTTTTTAAGGCCCACACCTTTTTGTGAATCATCAATGATTAATTTTCCGGAATTTTGAACAAGAATCTTTACGCCATTAAATGTCTCCTCCACGCTAATGGTTATCAATCCACCTGCCTTTAGCTTTGCAATGCCATGTTTTATAGCGTTTTCAACAAGTGTTTGAATAGATAACCTCGGAACTTTAACAGCAGCAAGATGCTCATCAAAATGAATCTCATATTGCAGCCGTTCTTCAAACCTTAATTTTTCCAGCTCAAGGTAATCTCTGACTAAAGAGATTTCGTCCTGCAAGCTTATCAGCATATCATCGCCGGTGTAAAGGCTGGTCCGCAATAGGTCCGACAACAAATCAATAGCCCGCCGCGCCGACTTAGGGTTTTCAATAACCAATGCCTTAATATTGTTTAAAGAATTGAACAGGAAATGCGGGTTTAGCTGGGCGGACAGGTTATTCAACTGTGCATCGCGCGAAATGATGGCTAACCTGGCATTTTCACGGCTTGCTCTTATTTCCCTTTGCGCATAATGGTACATGTGGTAGGCCAGCAACCATATCGACATTAACCTTGTGCCCCCTATAAAGATGGCCTCTCCGTGATCCTTGAAAAATTGGCCATAAGTTTGTGATAAATGGGGCGTAAACCACAACTGGAAAAGGTATAATTTAACAGTAGTTACAAGGGTATAAATAATGCCTAAAACAATTGTACAGGGGATGATCCGTTTAAGCAGTGGACCTAAGTCTAAATTTTGAAAATCGTATTTTATAGCAAAGGCGCGATACAAATGCGTAAGCAGGATGTAAATAAATACATCAGTAATAAATTGCAACAATCCCAGCGCCCAGTTGAAATTACCGCCGGTTAACCCCCTGTATTCCCAATACAGCGCGGCAACAGACCAACCAATAAGCTGGCATTTCCAGTAAAGCGATATGGTGATCTTGTTTTTCAATTGCTGCCTCAACTAATATATTAGCCAAAGCAACGAAAACTATCATCAACTTAAAAGATAAAGTACAGGAGCGAAGTGTTTTGGGGATGAGCGGGGGATTAGAGATTAGAGATTAGAGATTAGAGATTAGAGATTAGAGATCAGAGATCAGAGATTAGAGATGTGTGGATAGAGATGTGTGGATAGGGTAGGCTCTTAAATATATACTGTTAATTAATAGCGTTAATAGGTATGACAAAGGTGCTGACAAAGGTGTTGACAAGGGTCCTGATCAGGGTGGTGACCAACTAAATAAAAACAGTAAACAAAAACTATATTAAGTAGTAGAAGTAGGAGCGGGTGCTGATTTTTTTGGATCGATAATTAATCAAGTAATTAATTGCCTAAAAGCTGTAGCAGCAATACAAAGAAAGAAAAAAATTGCGCTAAAAAAGAAAGTATTTATTCACATTCAGGGCATGTATGGTTAAAGTTTTTTATATTTTCCGTAAATTTGTATAGTGCCAATCCCGCACCAAAGTATGCATTTTTTATATCCTGCCTTTCTATTTGCACTGTTAACGCTGGCCATCCCTGTTATTATTCACTTATTTAATTTTCGCAGGTATCAAAAGGTATATTTCAGCAATGTGCAGTTTTTAAAGGATGTACAGGAGCAGCAGTCACACCGCAGAAACTTAAAGGAACGCATTATCCTGGCTTCAAGATTACTTGCTTTGGCGTTTTTAGTTTTCGCCTTTGCACGGCCATACCTGCCCGGCAAAAACGCCGCTAACGCCGGTAAGATACAGGCGGTTAGTATATTTGTAGATAACTCATATTCTATGCAAACCCTTAACCGAGAGGGTACGCTGCTTGACGAAGCTAGGCGCCGCGCGAAGGAAATTGCTTCAGCCTATAACATTAACGATAGCTTTCAATTGCTTACCCAGGATTTTGAGGGCAAGCATCAGCGTTTACTAAGTCGCGACGAATTTAACGATGCAGTTGATGCCGTGAAGATAAGTCCGCAAAGCCGGAGTTTGCAACAGATCATTAGCCGGCAGCAAAGCTTACTGGATATGCACCGGGGAGGTGGCAGATCGGTGTACGTCATATCCGATTTTCAAAAAAACATGCAGGGCACAGTACCGGTTAAAGCTGATACCGGGTTAAAGATCAGCCTGGTGCAACTCAAGGCCAATATCCTGCCGAATGTAGCTGTCGATTCGGTGTCCCTGCTAAGCGCCATACATCGCCCGGGCGAAAGTGAAAAACTGGTTGTGAGGCTTCATAATTATGCAGATAAGCCTGCGGAAAAGATCCCGCTTAAACTTTCGATAAACGGCGAACAAAAGGCTTTAGGTAGTTACACCGTTAAGGCACGCGCACAACAATATGATACATTATCATTTTCAGGGCTTAAAGCGGGCTGGCAGCGCGCCGAAATAACGTTGCAGGATAACCCGGTTACATTTGATAACCAGTTTCATTTTTCGTTCAATGTAAAGCAGCAAATGCCCATTTTATTGGTTGATGGAGGTATCGCAAACCCCTATTTAAAAGCCGTGTTCGCGTCCGATCCATTCTTCGCAGCTAACAGGGTGCCAGACGGAAACGTTGATTACGCTGCCTTAAATACTTATCCGCTGATTATTTTAAGCGACATAAATGCCATTTCAACAGGGCTGTCGCAACAGTTAAAAGCTTATGTAAGTAGAGGGGGGACACTGGTCGTATTTCCGTCTGCCGATGTTGATTTAAATAGCTACCGGTCGTTATTGCAGCCAATGAATGCTGCTTATCCTGAAAAACTTTTAACCGGGGATACTAAAGTGTCAACGCTTAACCTGCAAAATCAAATTTTTAAAAATATCTTCGAAGGGTTTCCTCAAAACCCGGATCTGCCGGTTGTGAAAAAATACTACCAGCTTAGTTCTTCAACAGGCAACCGCGCGGAAAACCTGATGACATTGCCAGGCAACAAAACCTTCTGGGCCGGGTACGCAAGTGGCAGGGGGAAAGTATATGTTTCTGCCTCGCCTCTCGTTGATGATTTTAGCAATTTGCCAAGGCACGCATTATTTGTGCCGGTAATGTTCAGGATAGCGCTGCTGAGCGGGCACGATCAGCCGTTGTTCTATACGCTTGGTCGCGACGAGGCGATTGAAACACTGCCTGTTAAAACCAATGAGAAGCAATTATTAAAGCTGGTAAAAGGTACGCAAAGCATCATCCCGGATACCAAACAACAGGAGGGGAGTACGCTTATATATGTGGCCGATCAATTGCATGAAACGGGTACTTACGACTTGAAAAAAGCGGATAGCATTGTTGCTGTGCTGGCTTTTAACGACAACCGAAGTGAATCGGATCTGAGTTATTTGAACAATACAGAGCTGGCTAAACTGGTGCCGGGCGCCAGCGAAATAATGGAGGGTGGAAAAGGCTCGTTAAAAGGAAATGTAACTGATGCAAATTTCGGCTTACAATTATGGAAACTTTGTATAATTTTGGCATTGATTTTTCTGGGGGCCGAAATACTGCTGATCAGGTTCTATAAAACAGATCAGCGCAGTATAAAGCAACCGGTTTAAATGGATAAAAACCCACCTTTTAAAGCATAGTAAATGAATTTGCTTATAAAATCCGCGACAATTATTGATTCTAATTCTCCTTTTAACAACCAGGTTGCCGACATTTTAATTGAGAAGGGCGTAATAAGCAAAATAGGCCCTGATCTGGAAGCTGATGCAGAATTGATTGAAGCAGAAGGTAAGTATGTATCTCCGGGCTTTTTTGATTTAAATTGCAATATCGGTGAGCTGGGCCTTGAAACTAAGGAGGATTTACACACAGGAACTGCTGCGGCTGCTGCCGGTGGCTTTACCGGGATAGCCTTGATGCCAAATACCATTCCGCCGGTGCATTCAAAGGCCGAGATTGAGTACCTGATGAATCGCGCCAAAAGAAATTTGGTGGATGTTTATCCCTTGGGAGCCATCTCACACAAACGCGAAGGTAAGGACCTGGCAGAAATGTACGATATGTTTTTAAGCGGAGCTAAGGCGTTTACTGACGGTAACCGCCCCGTACAGGATGCCGGGCTTATGGAACGCGCATTGTTATACGCGCAGGGTTTTGACGCACTGATCCTATCATACCCGGAAGATACTGCGATAGCGGGCAAGGCAAAGGTTAATGAGGGTGAGATAAGTACCCTATTGGGCATGAAGGGCATCCCGCCATTAGCAGAAGAGCTGATGATCGCTCGGGACCTTTATCTTGCAGAATACACGGGTTCAAGGATCCACTTTACAACGATATCCACCACGCGCTCTGTAGAGCTGATAAGAGAGGCAAAACGCAAAGGGTTGGAAGTTACCTGTGACGTTGCTGCGCATCATTTGGTATTAACCGATGAAGCGCTTATGGGCTTCGATAGCTTGTACAAGGTAAAACCACCGCTACGTACCCGCGACGATGTTAATGCTTTACTGAAGGGGCTTAAAGACGGCACCATCGACGCTATAGTTTCACAACATACCCCACACGAAGTTGAATTTAAGGATGTGGAGTTTGAAGTGGCAGAGTTCGGCATCATTGGTTTGCAAACAGCTTTTACACTGGCTTTGAAGGCCGGGCTTGATCTGGAGCTGATCGTTCAAAAACTGGCCGTCAATCCACGTGAGATCTTAGGTGTAGATGCAACTACAATTGGTGAAGGACAGGAAGCCAACATCGTTTTGCTCGATTTGGGTGAGGAATGGGAATACACTAAGAGAAATAACAAATCAAAATCATACAATTCACCCTTTATCGGGGAGAACTTAAAAGGAAAAGTGGTGTTGACTTTAAATAACAATCACCTATATAAACAATAAAAAAATGATCGACCAAAAAGTAGAAACAGCCATTGGAGCCTCTTTAAAGGCTTTTTCGAAATATAGCAGCTTCGATGCTACGCCGTTTATTGATGTAATAGGCGAAGTATTTGATTCAGAAGAAGACTTTATGAGTAAAGTTGACATGATGGATGAGGTGTTTGATGATTATCCGCAATTGGAAGCTTTACGCGAAGTGTTCTTCGACCTGCTGATGATCAATTTCTTTAGCGCCGACGTTAAGAAACTGGAAGAGGATTACCTCGATACTCCTGAATGGGAGGCTATTGAAGAGGAAACGCTGGATCGTGGTACCGAGCTCCTTAACCTGCTCCTTTATCTAAACGAATGCGAGGACGAGGATATTGAACCTGGTCTTGAAGATTATCTAAAAGAATTTTTACTGGTTGATGAAGACGAGTTCCAGGATGAATACCGCATTTATGAGCCTGTAATTGCTCACCAAATATTAATGGAGAGCCCTGTTGGCGAAATTCATATAGTAGGAGCCAACCTGCCCGAAGATTCAGAATTAAAGGAACTGTTTTACCCGATCATGTGCTTTTTTCAAAACACCGATCCGGCTCCTGAAGTAAAGGAAAGCATTGCAGCTAATGCAATTGAAAAGGAATTTGATATGGCTGTACTGGAGATCCTGGTAAGCTTCAGGTAATAGCATAAAACTATCTTAATAATGAATGATATTGAACAAAGGATAAAGATAAACGGGGTTAAAAACGGGTTGTTGTTGGGTGTTATTGTTACAGCGCTTAGTATAATATCTTATTATTTTATTACAGCGGCTAATCAGTCGCCGGCGCTTTTTGTAGCCGCACCGATATTTTTTTCGGTGTTTATTCCGATTTTTTGCGTCGTGTTTTTCTGCTTTAATTCCCGCAAAAATATAGGTGGTTATTGGACATTTAAACAGGCCACGACGGGGATATTCACAATGTTTATAGTGGCTTATCTGATCCAGTTTGTAGCAAAGGATATAGTTTTCGATAAATTCATCGAGCCGGGAGGTATTCAAAAAACCCAAATAGCCGCGATTAATGCCAAAGCTACAATTCTGAAGCAAAGAGGAGAGAATCCCAAAGCTGTGGAATCAAATATTGCCGATATGAAAAAGGATTTTGCCCAACAACAGCATATAACAATTGGCAGTACAATACAAGGAGTGGTAATTTCTATCCTGTTTATATTTCTTTTGGCACTCATATTTGGATCGCTTTTCAAAAAGGATCCGCCATACGCCCAGCCCTCATAAGGCTGAAAATCAATCTTAGCGTTTTTAAAAAATTTAAAAGCAACCGGTTAACATCCCGGTTGCTTTTTTATGTTTATTCCTTGAAGTTGAATAAAATTATTTACTTTTAAATAAAACTTAAAACCAATTATCAATGGAAAATAATGCTCCAACACCAAGTAAGGTAGCCTTTAAATGGGCGCTTATCAGTTTTGTAACTTCAATTGTTCTTACTTACGCCTATCAATTTCTAAATATTGATATTAATTCACCCGTACGGTGGATCAATTATGTATTTTTTATCGCCTTTATACTTTTAGGGCAAAAGGAATTTAAAGATCAATTGGGAGGCTTCATAACATTTGGCCAGGCTTTTGTAGAGGGATTATTATTTGCTGTTTTTTCGGGGATTATGATCGGCATCTTTTCCTACATATACCTTTCCTTTTTAAGCCCCGATGTGTGGACACAGGCACTTGCGGCACAGCAACAAAAATTAGAAGCTGCCGGAACTTTATCATCAGACCAAATAGAAACAACTATGAATGTGATGAAGAAATACGGTACTCTCATTGCCTTTTTTGGCGTAATAATAGGCACGCCTATTACAGGAGCTATAGTTTCCTTAATAGGAGCGGCAATCTTTAAAAACGAACGTTCTATTTTAGATATTGAACAAGCCAATGATGATTTTTCAGACCCGGCTCAATAATTGCTGCCTATTATCTATAACAAAACAGGCCGTCCCTATTATTAAGGCCGGCCTGTTTTATTATAGATTTATCGAGGAAACCTATTTCTTCATCACCTGCCTCACAATATCATTACCGAATACAAACACCATTAATGTTATCAGCAGTACGAATCCCACAATCTGGGCACGCTCTAAAAACTTATCACTAAGTGGTTTGCCCTTTATCATTTCAACTACCAGGAACAACGCGTGTCCGCCATCTAAGGCCGGAATCGGCAATAGATTAGTCAACGCCAACACCATCGATAAAAAGCCAACCAGGCTCCAGAAACGGATCCAATCGATATGTGAGCCGAACATGGTGGCGATAGCTACCGGGCCGCTTACAGCTTTATTGAATTTTACTTCGCCTTTAAATACCTTTCCAAGTCCCTTTGCGTTGTCCGTAAAGGTTCCCCATGCTTTGGTAGCGCCAATAGGCAGCGAGCCGAAAAATCCGTAGGTTAATCTCTTAGTTTTTGGAAGATCAGGCTTGGGGAAAAATCCAAGTACACCTTTGTCGTCAATATGTGCTTGTTTTTGCAAAACAGTACCATCACGTTTTATCGTTACCTGTACCTGCTTGTTTTTGTACTGCTGCAATTGTGTCTGCATCTCATCAAAAAAGCCAATTTTTGCAGTGTTAATTGCAATAATACTATCGCCTTTTTGTAATCCGGCCTGTTTGGCCCCGGAATTTGCAGCCACAGAATCGACAGAGAATTTAAACCTTGGCGACCTGCTGATAAACTGCTCCATCCCCATGTCGGATAGGTCATTGATCAAATTACCCGGAACCTTAACGTGCAATGTCTGATCACCGCGTTGTACGGTTAGGTCGGTGTTTCCTAAAATCACTTCAGTGCTGGTAAGCTCTTCAAAACGCACCACTTCCTTGCCGTTTATTGCGGTAATCTTATCGCCAACTTGCAGGCCCATTTTTGTGCCCAATTTGCCTGGCACAATGCCGTACTTCACATCAGAATTAGGTGTGTAGGTTTCGCCATATTTAATGGTGAGTACCCAAAATATCAAAATGCCTAAAAAGATATTTACAATTATACCGCCAAGCATTACTATCAGGCGCTGCCATGCCGGTTTAGAGCGGAACTCCCAGGGCTGCGGCGGACCTGCAAGCTGGTCGGTATCCATTGATTCGTCAATCATTCCGGCAATTTTAACGTAGCCGCCCAATGGAAGCCAGCCAATTCCGTATTCAACACCTTTGTAGTTAAATTTAAACAGGCTAAAGTTCCATGCATCAAAAAAAAGGTAAAACTTGTCTACCTTAATTCCGAAAGCGCGGGCTGCCAAAAAATGTCCAAGTTCATGCAGGATTACCAAAATAGACAGGCCCAGTATTAACTGGCCCACCATGATCACTATACTCATTTATATATTTATATTAAAATTGTAATGCCTTTAATGGCATTTGATGTATTAAATTTTGCGCAAAGATGCGTGTTTCTTTATCAGTATTCAAATAGTCTTCCAAATCAGGACTCTTCAAAAAGGCAATGTGTTGCATACATTGTTCAATTACTGAGCTCATGGCTAAAAAGCCAATACTTTTGTTTAAAAACCCGGCTACCGCAATCTCATTTGCGGCATTTATAATACAAGGCATGTTACCACCTTGTTTTAAAGCATCGAACGCCAGTGCCAAATTACGAAACGTTACCAGGTCCGGTTTTTCGAACGTTAGATTAGGATAGTTGGTAAAATCAAAACGCTTAAAGTCATTCTTTACACGTTGGGGATAAGTGAGCGCGTATTGAATAGGTAACTTCATATCCGGCAAGCCCATTTGGGCCTTTATCGAGCTATCCCTGAACTGCACCATTGAATGGACGATTGATTGCGGATGAACGATCACATCAATCTGGTCAGCATCTAAATCAAAGAGCCATTTCGCTTCAATAACTTCAAGCCCTTTATTCATTAACGATGCGGAGTCGATAGTTATTTTGGCGCCCATTACCCAGTTTGGATGTTTAAGCGCGTCTTCCCTTGTTACGTTTTCTAAATAAGCAAGCGACCTGTTCCTGAATGGGCCGCCGGAAGCTGTTAATATTATCTTTTCAATTGGATTGTTTTCTTCACCTGCAAGGCACTGGAATATAGCTGAATGCTCCGAATCCACCGGCAGAATCTTTACCTTGTGTTTCTTGGCAAGGGCATTGATCAGCTCACCGGCAACAACAAGTGTTTCCTTATTGGCTAACGCGATATCCTTTCCAGCCTTTATGGCTGCAATTGTTGGTTCCAAACCGGCAAAGCCAACCATGGCGGTTAATACAATATCGATTTTGGAATGTGTGACTGTATCGATTATTGCCCTAATTCCTGCCAATACCTTAACATCTGTTTTTGCCAGTGCTTCCTTTACGTATTGATATTTGCCTTCATCGCAAATGATCACATATGCGGGATCGAACTGTAAGGCCTGGGCTATTAGCAGGTCGGCATTACTGTATGCTGTTAAAAGGAAGGCTTTAAAAAGGTCAGGATTATTATCAATCACTTCAAGTGATTGAGTGCCGACGCTTCCTGTCGAGCCCAAAATAGCGATGTTCTTTTTATTACTCAATATTATAGGTTTATATACTCCTTCAATTCGTCTGCTATCTTTCTATCATTCGAGAGTCTCGGCACTTTATTTTGCCCTCCAAGTTTTCCTTGTGAACGCATATAATTTATAAAGGTATCCTTTTTTAAGCTTTGGATTATCAAAGGCTGCAAAATGTTACCCTCAATCAGGTCGAAATAGTAAATATTTTTTTGCTGCAGGGCTTTGTCAACTTCAAGTGCAAAAGCTTTAAGGTCAATCGGTGCACATCCAAACTCGATAAACCATTCATGATAAGGGAGTTGCCCTTGTAAAGGGTTTACCTGCGGTGCAACGGTAAACTCGATTATATCAACCCCTTGTTGTTTGGCAACACCCATCAATGCCTGTTCAACTTCCTCGCCGATAACATGCTCGCCAAATGCGGAAATGTAATGCTTAATGCGCCCGGTAACTATAATTTTATAAGGGTCTTTCGATACAAATTTGATGGTATCCCCAAGACTATATCCCCATAAACCGGCGCTTGTATTTAATATCAAAGCATAATTCTTATTTAGCTCAACATCTTTAAGGCTGATCCGGGTTGGGTTTTCATTAAAGAATTCGTCTGTAGGGATAAACTCATAAAAGATTCCTGAATCTACCATCAGCAATAAGCCTTTGTCCTTTTGTGAATCCTGGAATGCAATAAACCCTTCGGATGCCGGGTATGTTTCAATGGTATCAATTGCGAAGCCAATGCTTTCCTCCATGCGGGAACGGTAAGGCTCGTAATTAACACCGCCGTACACAAACAGCTTAAAGTTTGGAAAGATCTCCTTTATCTTTTTGCCGCCTGATACTGCCGAGAGCCTGTCGAAATACATCTGGCACCACGGGGGAATACCGGAGATGAGGCGCATATCCTCATTTTTGGTTTCCTCAACAATGGCGTCTACTTTTTGCTCCCAGTCTTCAATGCAATTTACTTCATAACTCGGCATCCTGTTTTTTTGCAGGTAACCGGGCACATGATGAGCCACGATGCCTGACAACCTTCCGGTTGAAATTCCTGCCTTAACACTTAAAACAGGACTGCCTTGCAGGAAGATCAACTTTCCGTCGACAAAGTCGGCATTGCCTGTTTCGTGGATGTAACTCAATAGCGCATTACGTGCAGCCTTGATATGCTCGGGCATGCTTTCTTTCGAGATGGGAATATATTTAACGCCGGATGTCGTTCCGGATGTTTTTGAAAGATAAGCGGGCTTGCCGGGCCAAAGCACGTTTTCCTCGCCTTTGGTAACACGGTCAATGTATGGTCTTAGCTCCTCATAATCGCGAACGGGAACATTTCTTTTAAACTCATCATAGTTGTTGATCTGCTCAAAGTGATGATCCTTGCCAAAGGCAGTATCCTTTGCCTTGTTGATAAGTTGCTCGAATGTTTTTTGCTGAAGTGCAACCGCATTTTTGCGGAGCCTGTTTAGTCCGATATTTACGATAGCGGCAAAAGGTTTGCTTAATGCTGCCTTTAGTCCCATAAATTAAACCGTTTCGGTAATGTCGTCATCCACATCCAGGTGACTGTAAACTAATTTACGATAGGCCACAACTAATAAGATGTTTACGAACGGCACCACAACTACCATCCCGATGATGGTTATCGATCCTACAAAAACGAGGGCCTCAATCAGGATAAATAACAGGAAATATTTTAAGAAGTTACCTTTTATAAGCTGAAAACTTTGGGCAATTGATTCAAACGGACCGCTGCCGTCATCAACAATAAAACAAGTGCAAATTGGAAAGTAAAACAGGAAGAAAAATTCAAAGAAAACACCCACAAGGATACCAAGTACGTTCTGAATGAGACTTTCATTCATGTTTTTGATCATATTGGTCATAAATACAGCAAGCGTACTTACGATCACCAACAGCGTAAGGTAACTGAGCAGCATTTTGATTTTTGGAACAATATCGCGGAATTCAAAATCATAATATTCCCTGTCTAAAAGCTGAAACACCAACTTAATAAAACCCAGGAATATAAAACTGATGCCTATTAATAACACAAATACGCCAATTGATGCTAAAATTGCATCTGCAAGAATAAAATCAATAACAAAAACTATGGCTCCTATTAAAACGATAGCCAACAGGGAATACACAACAATAGTGGCGAAATTTTTCTTGAAAATATGCCACGCTATGTTGAGCGTTTCTGTTACTGAAAAAGGATGAAACATATATAATTATGATAGTTTTAATATTACCCGTTTCCAGAAATCCTGCATAAAGCCTAAGCCATAAGCAATTAACTGGATAAAGGATGCTATTAGGCTCAAAAGTGCAATTTTTACCGATTTATTTTTCACCAATGAATGAAAAAATATCAACAAAATAATAATCGCCAAAATCCCATTGCATAGCAAGGCTATTCGCCAGTTAAATATATTAGCAATAACGGTAAATATCAAGCATAAGGTAAACGCTGCGGGGAAAAAGTGTACCAGTTTAAGCTCCGCCGGGAAGAACTTATAAACGTTGATGCGTGCCCTGCCAAAAAAATGGAGTTGCTTGTAAAACTGGAAAAAGCTTGTGCGGCGCTTGTGATAAACTTTGGCTTCAGGGATCAATCCTATCTTAAAACCCATAGAATGAATCCGGATGCTGTATTCAATATCCTCGCCCGACCGGGTAATAATAAATCCGCCTGCCTTTTCCCAAACCGCCCTTGAGATCCCCATGTTAAAACTTCGGGGATGAAATTGACCAATGCCTTTTTTATTGCCGCGGATACCGCCGGTGGTAAATGGCGAAGTCATGGAATAACTGATAGCCTTTTGAACCGGCGTAAATGAGGGATGAGCAGCATCAGGTCCGCCGTAAGCATCGAGCCAGTTACTAGCCAGTGAATCATCCACTATTTCTAAATAATTTTCAGGAATCAGGCAGTCTGAATCAAAGATCACAAAGTAATCGCCTTTTGCGCGCTCAAAGCCATAATTGCGGGTAAAACCCTGGCCCTCGTTTGGTTTTACAAAATATTTAATATCCAGCTTATCGGCAAAGCTTTTAACAATATCAGCGGCATCATCTTTTGAGCCATCCTCAATCACCAAAACCTGAAACTGCTTATAAGTTTGCAGCGTAAGAGTTTCCAGCAGTTCCTTTATCTCCTGCGGGCGATTGTATAATGGTATAATGATGGAAAAAAACATTTATTAATGTGCGGATTTTGGATGTGCGGATGTGCGGATGTGATGTGCGAATGTGCGGATTTTGGATGTGCGGATGTAAAAATGATGAAAAATATATAGATTGATTTTCATTATAGGCGATATAATTAAGCAAACTAATTTTTTAAACATCAACGTATCTCTTCCCATCCGCACATTTGCATATTCGCACATTCACGCATTAAATAACTTCCTCAACCTGGTATTTATTGCGCTCGGGGGCGCTTCGTGATACCAGTTCGGCTACAAAACCTGTTAAAAATAATTGGGAGCCTAATATTACAGCTACCAGGGCTATGTAGAAGAGTGGCTGTCCGGTTATATCGCGGTAATGCTCGCCTTTTGCAATGGCGCGCAACTTATCAACTATCATCCAAATAGTAATAATGGTTCCTGCCAAAAAGCTCAAAGTACCCATTGTACCAAAAAAATGCATCGGGCGCTTGCCAAATTTGCCAACAAAAAATATCGACATTAAATCAAGCAAGCCGTTGATAAACCGGCTGATACCGAATTTGGTTTTGCCATATTTACGCGGGCGATGTTCAACTATCTGTTCACCAATTTTTATGAACCCTGCCCATTTGGCAATAACAGGAATGTAGCGGTGCATTTCGCCATAAACCTCTATGTTTTTTACAACCGCCTTGCGATAGGCTTTAAGGCCGCAATTAAAATCGTGCAGGTTATGAATGCCGGACATGTGGCGTGTGGCCGCATTGTATATTTTTGTAGGGATGGTTTTGCTTAGCGGATCATGGCGTTTTGCTTTCCAGCCGGATACCAGGTCGTATTTTTCTTCGGTAATGCGGCGGTAAAGCTCGGGGATCTCATCGGGGCTGTCCTGAAGATCGGCATCCATGGTGATTACTACATTGCCCTGCGTGGCTTCAAAACCCATATTCAGCGCGGCCGATTTGCCATAATTGCGCCTGAATTTGATGCCCTTTATAAAAGGATTGCTCTCATTAAGCTTCCTGATCATCTCCCACGAACCGTCGGTACTACCGTCATCAACCAGGATCACTTCATAAGTAAATCGGTTCTCATCCATTACACGACTGATCCATGAGGTCAATTCGGGTAATGATTCTACTTCGTCGTAAAGAGGTACTACTACTGATATATCCATGTATTAGGAATGGTGCCGGAGATATAGTTTAGCATCATCCGTATCATCCGCAAAAATATAAAAAAGTTAGTTATATGATTGCACTGATTGTTGTTTATGATTACACCGATTGTTGCGGTGACTTTTCCGGATGATTGACGTTTTGCAATTTTTATAAAATCTGGTTATCTTTGCAAAAAAATAAAACGATGCAACGCCTTAATTACTTCTGCAAAAACAACTGTATGCGGCCCTTTGGGATGCAACAGGAGAGGTGTGCACCAGGTGTACTCTCTTAGAGTTCAGTTTATCTTACCTGCGAAAAACAGCAACATTTATTATTTTTTACCGGATTTAGGTTTAACTAACCCGAGAATCTGATTGATTGGAATTTTTATGAACACCTATTATACATTAGAAGAAAAGTACTTACAAGCCACCGATAAGCTGGACTACGGGAAAACGCCCAAAGCGCTGCAATTGCTGAATGAAATTATCAGCAACGATCCGTTTTATGCAAAGGCCCACTATCAGCTTGGCAAAATATACTATTACGACCTGGAAGATCATCAAACAGCAGGCTATCACTTTAAAACCTGCATGGAGCTTGATCCTGCTTTTCCGGCTAACTATTTTCATTACTTAAACCTGGTTGTTTTTTTGAACATGGAACCACAGGTAAATTATATCGCCTCAAAGGCATTATCCGTTCCCGGTGTGCAGGCAGCTGATATTTATAACCTGCTTGGATTATCGGCCGAAAAAAATAAACAATGGGAAAAGGCCTTGAATGCTTACAATGAAGCCTTTGATGCTGTAACCTATAAAAGCCAGCGGGAAAAAATTGAAGATAGTATTGAGCGCGTTAAGGCTAAAATACAAAGGAGCAAGGCTTACCAGTATACTTTAACTGAATGATTACCCTGATTAGAAAAGATTACACCGATTCAAAACTAAATCGGTGTAATCATCTAAACTCACTTTGCCACTCTCGCCTTTTCTAAATCCAGCAATAGTCGATTTTTATCGTTACCTTTTTTTATATTTTCTTTAGATAATAAAGTAAAATAATATATGGTTTTGATATCAGATATTAATTAATGTTGAAATTAAATTCTGTTTTTGCAGTAATATGAAGAATTATAATCTTTATGTGTTGTTTTATATAAAATTATAGCAATGTTTGATTAAACCATTGTTACGCTTTCCTGTCCTAACTGTATAAAATTTATGATTATGAAAAAGCTAACAATATTATCAGCAATAGCATTAAGCGGTTTATTTTATAACAGTGCTAATGCACAAATAAGGGTGAGTGTGGGTTTACATTTAGGGCTTCGTCCTGTAACTTACGTACCGGCTACTGAGGTGGTTGAACAAGCACCAGTATATGATGAAAACGACCAGGTTTATGATGATAGCAACGATGACGACTATTATTACCTGCCTGACGTAGACGCTTATTATAACGTTAACGCTCAAAGCTACTATTATTACAATGGCGATAACTGGATCACTTGTGCTTACTTACCCGGCGCTTACCGTAACTATGACTGGAGAAGCGCCCGCAGGTTCGAGGTACATGCAAACCGCCCGTATATGCGTAACGATTTCTACAGGTCAAGGTATAACGGCCATGAAATAGCTGAATGGAGAAACTTTAACAGGAATAACCATTATGGCAGAGATGAGCATTTTAACCGTGATGCGTACAGGGCAAATGATAACCGTTTTGATAACCGGGATAACAGATTTAACCGTGATGCATACAGGGGAAATGATAACCGTTTTGATAACAGGGACAACAGGTTTAACCGTCCGCAAGCCCAAAGAGGAGACTATAACCGTTTTGACAACAGGGGACAGGATAACAGGTTCAGTCAGCCTAACCAAAACTGGGGAAATGACAGAGGGCAAAACGAACGTCCATCAAACCAAAATAGCGGCTACAACAACAGGGATAACCGAGGTGGCAACGGGCACTTTGCCCAAAATAACCAACAAAACAATCGCCCTATTTTTGTTAACCACAGGCAGGGCCGGTTTTAAAAGAGAATGTTTGTCAATTAATATATAATGAGAGGAGCCACCGCGAGGTGGCTCTTTCTTTTTAAATTAAGATTTTCAGGAAAAAAGGATTACAAGATATCTAAAGGATCTTGCAATCCTTTTTTCGTTTATATCATCGTTTAAGTGGTGGGTAACAAAGGTCAAAAAGCGGTTCTTAAAATACTTCTTTCCTATAAATCTTAGTTCGAGTAGCTGCTGGCGATATTCAATAGATCGATGGCGCCGCTGCTCAGTTCAAGTTGTGTTGACTTTACCAGGTCTTCTAATTGTTTAATGCTTGTAGCACTCGCAATAGGAGCAGTAATTCCGGGCCGGGCCATTACCCAAGCCAGCGCCACGCTTGCCGGTGTTGAATTAAACTCAGCGGATATCTTATCAAGTCCGGCTAAAATTTTGTAGCCACGAGGGTTAAGAAAGTTTTTCACTCCCGCACCACGACTGCTTTGCGACAGGTCGTTTTCTGAACGATATTTTCCCGTTAAGAAGCCGCTTGCTAATGAATAATAGCTAATTACGCCAACGTTCCTTTCGCGGCAGACAGGTTCAAGTTCCTTTTCATAGTATTCACGGGTGTATAAATTGTATTCAGGCTGCAGGCATTCATACGAGGCAAGTCCATTGTCTTTACTTACCTGTAAAGCTTCCTTTAATCTTATACCATCGTAGTTTGATGCGCCGATTGCTCTTACCTTTCCCTGTTTTATAAGGTCTGTGAATGTTTCGAGAGTCTCCAGCAACGGAGTGTCTTTGTCATCATCATGTGATTGATAAAGATCGATATAATCCGTTTGTAGTCGCTTAAGTGAATCTTCAACTGCCTGGGTGATATATTTGCGCGAAAGTCCCTTCTTGCCGTCACCCATTGGTTTTCCAACTTTGGTGGCGATAATAACTTTATCACGTTTGCCTGATTTTTTTAACCAGTTACCGATGATGGTTTCAGACTCGCCACCTTTATTACCCGGCACCCATTTTGAGTACACATCGGCGGTATCGATAAAATCCAGGCCTGCATCAACAAAAGCATCCAATATTTTAAAGGATTCCTTTTCGTCTATCGTCCATCCAAAAACATTGCCCCCAAAGGCTAAGGGATAAACTTTTAATCCTGAACTTCCTATTTCCCGTTTTTCCATATGAATATTTGATTGTAATTATACCACCTGTTGAGCCAGCTCGTCAATCCAGCTATTAAGGTAAGGCTCTGTACCTGCAACGCGAACCCATTTGCCGTCATCATCCTTAGCAATGATGATATGTAGGCTATTGTCTATCGATTCAAATTCATAGGCGTTTGGATAGCCGTCAAAATCTATTTGTTTTACTGTTCCATCAACAGGATAATCAGATCCTGTAAGTACTGCTGCGAATTGTTGTTTCATAAATAAGTTTATAAATGTAATTGGTATAACTTCATTTGGCTTAAATTGTGTGTCATATTTTGGTTATTATCCATTTTGTTATTTGACCAATGTTGAAACCGGGACTGTGAATAACTATTGCCTATCTTTACCGGAGTGGAAAATATAACACCCGATTCGAAGATCCTTATTGAAATAGTACAAACCAGGATGCCCTTTGGTAAGTATAAAGACACCCTGATAAGTGATATTCCCGTGTCGTACCTTGAGTGGATGCATAGCAAAGGCTTCCCGCCGGGCAAATTAGGAATGATGCTGGCAACGGTTTATGAGATCAAGATTAATGGGTTAACGGAGATATTGTTTAAGGTAAAGAGGGCTGTAGGGTTAAAAAGGTTCTAATTGTTGTAAAAGTTGTAAGGGTTTTGCTTTTCGCTCGTCTAAGGAAGAAAACGTTTACAATAACTAAAATTTTTATAACCATTACAACTTTACCCGGCAATGACCATCCAACAAAACATCATCAACGTATATTTACTTATAAACTCAAAAACAGTATGAAACGAATTATTTTATATGTTACCGCAATCCTGTTATTTGCAGGATGCGTTAATGGCCAGCCTGATCCAAAAAATGATTTTGCTGCTTTGCCAAAGCCCGGCGCCGGCGAGGCTGTAGCCACTTTTGGCGGCGGCTGCTTCTGGAGCATGAGTGAGGCCATGTCTGAATTAAGGGGGGTAAACAAAGTTATCTCAGGTTATGCAGGAGGTACCACTAAAAGTCCAAGCTATGAAGATGTAAGCTCACGTGCTACAGGCCACGCTGAATGTGTGCAGGTGTATTATGATCCTAAAGTTATCAGCTATGCAACTTTGGCCAACGCGTTCTTTTTCGCACATGATCCAACTGAGCTTAACCGCCAGGGGCCCGATGTTGGAACTGACTACCGGTCAATAGCTTTTTATCGTACCCCTGAAGAAAAGAGTGTGCTGGAAGCCACGATTAAAAAGATAAATGATAGTAAGCACTACCCGGAACCTATTGTGACACAGGTTGTCCCTTACAAGGTGTTTTATGCTGCTGAGAAATATCACCAGGGATACTACAGGCTTAACCAGGATAATCCCTATATAGCCAGCGTATCTGTGCCGAAAGTGAAGAAATTTAGAATAGCGGAAAAAGCGGAGTTGAAGACCGAGTTCGCGAAGTAGTGACCGGTTAATAAGAGACTAGAGACCAGAGATTAGTTGTTGAACTTTTCTCTGGTCTTTTTATGTAATGAACGTGTATAATTTATCGATTATCAGGCACTTGCAATTATTACTGATTAGTTAAAAATGTAATATTCTGATAATCAATATGTTTCATAGCGTTCCGGGTGTTCCACGTGTAAAAATGGAACGCTTTGCCTACGTTGATATTGCTTATATCGAACTCACGTTAATTAATCTTCCACAACAGAACGTAACATTAGTGCCCCAACGGTAACATTGGTACGGCTGTCAATAATTATAGCGCCTCCGTTGGCTTTGTTGTTTTGGTACAGATCAAAGGCTAATGGGTCTGCTGTTTTTATGATGATGCGGCCGATATCATTCAACCTAAAATCTTCATTAAATTCCTTTTCAAGCGTGTTGATGTTCACTTTGTAAAGAATCTCCCTGATTTTGCAGCGGGTTACTTTGCTGTTATGTTGTATAAAATAGGTAAGTGTAGGGTCCAAAGTACGGGTGTCCATCCAGCACAAATCGGCTTCAATAAGTTGCGAAACTTCAGGTTGGTATTCAGTGTTAACCAAAACATCTCCGCGACTAATATCAATCTCATCCTTTAAATGGATAGTTACCGACATGCCTGCTACAGCTTCTTCCGGTTCTTGATCAAGCAATTCAATTTTTTCAATAGTTGAATGGAAACCCGATGGGAGCACAGTTACCTTATCATTTACCTTAAATGATCCGCTGGAAACACGGCCGGCATAGCCGCGGTAATCATGCAGTTCTTCTGTTTGCGGCCTTACCACCCATTGCACGGGGAAACGGGCATGTGCTGTACTGTCATCAACTTCAAGCTCGATAGTTTCTAAAAATGGCAATAGGCTTTTGCCTTCATACCATTTCATGTTCGATGAAGCGTGAACAATGTTGTCACCTTTTAAGGCGCTCACCGGGATGTATTTTACATTTGTAAGGCCGACTTTATAAGCAAGTGCTTTATAATCATTCACGATGGTTTCGTAGATCGCCTCACTGAATTCAACCATATCCATTTTATTGATACAAACCACCACTTGTTGGATCCCCAGCAAGGAAACCAGGTAGGAGTGACGGATAGTTTGCTCGATAACCCCTTTGCGGGCATCTATCAAAATAATAGCCAGGTTAGCATTCGACGCACCGGTAACCATGTTGCGGGTATATTGAATATGGCCCGGGGTGTCAGCAATAATGAACTTGCGTTTATCGGTTTGAAAGTATTTGTAGGCAACATCAATAGTGATGCCTTGCTCACGTTCAGCCTTAAGGCCGTCAGTTAAAATTGCAAGGTCAACGCTGCCGTCATCGTTTTTACGGTTTGAGCTGTGTAATGCTTCCAGTTGGTCAGCAAGAATAGATTCACTGTCGTACAGTAAACGCCCTATGAGGGTACTTTTACCATCATCTACACTGCCTGCTGTTATAAATTTTAATATATCCATTTTGTTATTTCGGATTTCGGATTTTCAATTTCGGATTGATTTTTTTAGTTAGCTAATGTGATTATAAACGTTGATATGGATTTAAAATCCGAAATCGAACATCAAAAATATCCGCCTTTTTTACGGTCTTCCATCGCGGCCTCACTCACTTTATCATCCATACGCGCGCCACGTTCACTTATTTTTGATTCACTTATTTCACTAATAATGTCATCTATCTCAAAAGCGTACGATTCAACTGCCGCTGTACAGGTCATGTCACCCACGGTGCGGAAACGAACGTTGCGCTTTTCAATAATGTCATCTTCGTCCATATTTAAGAATGGCGATGCTGCCATGAGCTGGCCATTGCGGGTAATTACTTCGCGTTCATGCGCGAAATAAATAGATGGCAATTCAATTTTTTCCCTGCGGATGTAATTCCAAACGTCAAGCTCCGTCCAGTTACTGATAGGGAACACCCTCACGTTTTCACCTTTGTGGATCTTGCCATTAAAAATATTCCAAAGTTCCGGGCGCTGACGTTTTGGGTCCCATTGACCAAACTCATCCCTAACAGAAAAGATGCGTTCTTTAGCTCTTGCTTTTTCCTCATCCCGGCGGGCGCCACCGATACAGGCATCGAAGCCATGTTTAGCAATGGTATCAAGTAAGGTAACTGTTTGTAAAGCGTTACGACTGGCGTTTTTGCCTTTTTGTTCAACTACCTTGCCTTCGTCGATAGAATCCTGAACATGGCCGACGATCAGCTTTTCGCCAATCCGTTTGATCATTTTATCACGGTATTCGATAGTCTCAATAAAATTGTGCCCGGTATCGATATGTACCAGGGGGAACGGAAACTTACCCGGACGAAAGGCTTTTTCAGCCAGGCGCACCAGCGTGATCGAATCTTTTCCACCTGAAAATAATAGCGCAGGCTTTTCAAACTGGCCGGCAACCTCACGCAGAATATAAATAGCTTCTGCCTCTAACTCGTCTAAATAATCTAACATTAATTGTTGATTTAGCGAGTTATTGAATTAGTGATTTTGAAGAAATATTTCAAAACCGATAATTCAATAACTCTTTTTACTCTTTTATTATTTAAAAATACTCCTGGCAATCACTAATTTACTAAATCGCCAGTTCACTAACTATTCCCTGGCAATCACTAATTCGCTAAATCGCCAATTCACTAACTATTTTTCAATCACTTCATTAACCCCGTGTAATCCGCACTCTTTTTTGCTTTGGTCTTCCCACCACCATCTTCCTGCCCTGAAGTCTTCGCCGGGTTGTACCGCTCTTGTGCAGGGGGCGCAACCTATACTTGGAAACCCCTTATCGTGCAATGTATTATAAGGGATATTATATTTTTTTATATACTCTTTCACTTCGTCTAAAGTCCAGCTGTAGATCGGGTGAAATTTAACTAAGTTATTTCCTTCGTCCCATTCTACATTTTCCATATCATGGCGGTTAGCTGATTGTTCGGCACGGATCCCGGTTATCCAGCACTTATTGCCTGCTAATGCACGTTTCAATGGCTCAATTTTACGGATGCCACAGCATTCCTTCCGGTTCTCAACCGATTCATAAAAACTACTTGGGCCCTTCGCGCTTACCATTTGCTCCACCAATTCGGTTTGCGGGTAATAGGCATGAACAGGTTTTCCGTAAATTTCCATGGTGCGGTTCCAAACGTAATAAGTTTCGGGGAACAGCCTGCCGGTCTCTAATGTAAAAACTTTAATTGGCAGGTTATTGGCAAATATCATGTGCGTGATAACCTGGTCCTCCCAGCCAAAGCTGGTAGAGAAAACAATCTCACCATGAAAAATATCCGATAAAAGCGTTAAGGCCTCCACCGGGTTTAATCCCGCCGTTTCCTTTTTTATATGTTCTGCTAACTCACTCATCTTAAAAATGGATCTTTGTAATAAACGCTACAATACTTTTTATACTTATCAAAATTACGATTACACCAACCGCAACCATTATTGCCTTTGCCGAAATCTTATTAGAGATCTTTGCTGCTATGGGGGATGCAATTGCACTACCGATCACCAAACCCGCAACCGCTTCCCAATGTTTACTGTTGAGCATGGCAATAAAAGTGATAGAGCTCATAAGTGCGATGAAGAACCGTGACAGCTTAACAGTTCCCAACGAAAAGCGCGGGTGACGACCTCCTGCAATTAATGTAGACAACACGATGGAACCCCAGCCACCACCGCCAACAGCGTCGATAAAGCCGCCGCCTAAGCCGAGCAAGGGTATCTTTTTTATTTTGTCTTCCGATTTTTTCACGCCCGTTTTAAATGCTTTTGACAGGATTACGATCCCTAATATTAAAGTATAAACGGAAACGAATGGCTTTGTATATTGGCTATATTGTTCCAATGACGATAACAGGTAAGCACCAGTTACTGCGCCGATAATTCCCGGGACCAATAACATCTTAAACAGCTTCCAGTTGATATTACCCATGCGGTAATGCATCCAGCCGGCTATGCCATTGCTCATGATCTCCGATAAATGAACACCCATGCTTGCGGCGGCAGGGGGGATGCCCATTTGTAAAGAGAATGAGGTGGTTGTAACACCGTATGACATGCCGATAGCTCCGTCGATCAAAGCGAATAAAAAACCGGCCGCTAAAAAGTAATAAAACTCTGTTCCGATAGTTTGTGCGAAGGCCCTAAAACCTGGCTCGTTAAACCAGAGTGCTGTAACCGCTATAATAATGGATAATATAATGGAACCCCATATTAACCAGATGATATTTTTTTTCTCTGCTGATTTTGGTTCAACCAATACGGAAGTTACTTCGTTTAGCTTGCGTACTTTATAGGCAAAATCGCCGCCTAAAGAATTACGCAGTTCACTCATTTGCTGCAAAGTAGTATCCAATTCTGCGGGTAAACTCTCGTTTAAAACCTCTTTAAGGCGTTTTGCAATGGTTGGTGATTTACCGTTGGTCGAGATAGCTATTTTGAGATCACCCTTCTGGACAATCGAACCCAAATAAAAATCGCAAAGCTCGGGTTTATCCGCCACGTTGATCAAGAGTTTCCTGTCGTGCGCCGACTGCCGCACAAATTTATTCAGGTCGGCATCATTAGTTGCAGCAACAACGATGTCAGCACTATTCAAATCACTATCCGCAAAAGCTTTTTGTATGATATTCAGCCCTTCATATTCGGAGGCCAGTAAGTGAACTTCTGATAAAATTTCCAAAGCAATAACAGTAACCCTTGCATTCGGACTATTGCGCAGAATGGCAGTCAGCTTTTCCAAACCAACATTGCCTGCGCCAATAAGAACCGTATGCAAGTCATTCAGTTTTAAAAAAACGGGGAACAATGGATTACCCTCCGCCTTTTCATTCTGCACGGCTAACTTGCTATTCCTGGGCAATAATGTCATAAAATTCTTTTATAGGTTGATAGGCAGGATGTAAAGATACCACTTCGCCAAATACAATTAATGCAGGCGAGGTGATCTTCTTTTCTTCCACAACTTCAACTATCGTATCTACTATGCCTATGGCAATTTTTTCATCTTTTGTTGTCCCGCTTTGAATTACGGCAACCGGCAATTTGTTTTTTCCTTCTTTTTTAAAGATCTCAGTGATCTCCGCCAACTTATGCAGACCCATCAAAACAACCACCGTTGCGTTAGTGCGGGCTGCTTCATAAACATCTTTTGATACCTGGTGATTGGCTGTTGTACCTGTCACCACCCAAAAGCTTTCGCTCATGCCACGGTGCGTAACAGGAATGTTTTGCATACCCGGAACACCTATCGAGCTGGAAATTCCCGGTACAACCTGTGCCGGGATGCTGTATGAGGCAGCAAAATCCAACTCTTCAAAGCCACGTCCGAATACAAAAGGGTCACCACCCTTTAAGCGTACCACGTGGCCATAGTTCAAAGCGTAATCAACCATTAGCTTATTGATCGCTTCCTGCGAAAATGAGGGGTCGCCGGAGCGTTTGCCGACGTATACCTTTACAGCATAAGCAGGAGCAAACTCAAGCAATTCTTCGTTAATCAGCGCATCATATAAAACCACATCGGCCGACTGTAATGCTTTAACGCCTTTAAGCGTTATCAGGTCGGCATCACCCGGACCTGCTCCAACAAGCGTAATGCGTGGTTCTTTTATATTTTTTTCTGTTGATGTTGTGATCATGATTGTACCAATTCCTCTCTTTTAGCTTTAACGGTATCTAAAAATTCGCCGGCTTGCTGTAAGTAGGCAGCCGCAAACTCTTCCGATGGTTCATTTTTGTTGATCTGTAAAACCAAATCGCTAAATGTGCCGTCTATTTTAATTTCGCCAGTACTTATGTAATTATTGTCAAATTCTTTTATTACACCTGTTTGTGTGCTGGTGTTTATGTTTTTATCAAGCAATAATGCTTTAGCTGAGCTTACAAACGTGTTGTAGGCATGGTAAATTGCGTCCGCCCACCTGCCATCAGCAAAGGCTTCATTTGCCCAGCCAAATTTCTCTTCCGATTCATAAAGCAAGGTTGCAACCAAATCAATAATAACGCCCGCACATTCACCAACGCCAATAGCTGTTGCAAATGTTTCCTGGTGGCCCCAGTCTACAAACTCGTCGTCGGTTAATGTGGTCAGGTCAGCAAGCGGCTTTAATAGCTGGTAAAAATAATCCTTGGTCTTCCTGTCGTAGTAGCCGTGAAATGTTTCATCGGTAATAGCATTTAATTTGTAGTCGTCCAGAACCGCTCTCAATACATGAGTTGCACGCTTGGCTGGAACTTTGATTACTTTTTCAGCAGCGCGGCCAACACCGTCGCCCACTGTTCCGCCGCCCAAAAGCACTTGAACAGACGGTAATACTTTTGTGCCTGCCTTTAACGAGCTGCCATGAAAACCAATGTGCGCTAAACCATGCTGTCCGCAGGAGTTCATGCAGCCGCTGATCTTTATTTTTATTTCACGATTATAGATCAGTTCCTCATATTCATTATAGATCACATCTTCCAATACGCGAGAAAGTGTCATACTGTTCGAGATGCCCAGGTTACAGGTATCGGTGCCGGGGCAGGTGGTTACGTCTGCAAGACTGTCAAAACCCGGCGCAGCCAGTTCAAGACCAGCAAGACCGTTATATAAAGATGGCAATGCCTCCTTACGAACAAATTTTAACAGTAATCCCTGGTTTTGCGTTACGCGGATCTCATCAGCCACCAGTGGCTGAAGCACAGCTACCAACTTACGGGCGGTTTCTGAAGGAATATCACCTACCGGCACCTTGATGTACACGCCGTAAAAGCCTTTTTGCTTTTGTTCGAATACGTTGGTCGCCAGCCATTGTTCATAACGGAACGGGTTGGCGATAGCAACATCGGCAAATGTAGTTTCTGCAGGAAGTGCTGGTTGGGGAACTGCATCCCTGTTTACTTTATACGTTTTTACCTTCAACGCGGTTCTTTCCGCTTCTGCCAATGACAAAACTTCAGGCAATCCTATTTTCTGGATCAGGTATTTTAAACGCGCCTTGTTACGATTATTGCGTTCGCCATGGCGGTCGAATATGCGGATGATGGCTTCGATATAAGGAATTAGCTCAGCCTCCGGTAAAAAGTCCTCCACAATATTTGCAAGTAATGGTTGTGCACCAAGGCCACCGCCGAGCATTATCTTAAAACCACGCTCGCCTGCTTCATTTATTTTAGGAATTGCACCAATATCATGAATATAGGAGAACGCAGTATCTGCTTCGCTTGAAGAAAAGGAGATCTTAAATTTACGCCCCATTTCCTGGCAAACCGGGTTGCGTAAAAAATATTCGAATGTAGCGTGAGCGTATGGTGAAACGTCAAAGGGCTCCAGTGGATCAATCCCGGCGGTAGGAGAGGCTGTTACGTTTCTAACTGTATTCCCACAAGCTTCGCGCAAGGTAATGTCGTCCTGCTCCAACTCTGCCCATAACTGTGGGGTACAGTCAAGGCTCACATAATGGATCTGGATATCCTGCCTTGTAGTAAGATGCAGGTTGCTGCTGGCGTATTTGTCAGATATATCGGCAATTTTTAGCAACTGTTTAAAGGTTACCTTGCCAAAGGGCAGTTTAATCCTAATCATTTGAACCCCCGGCTGGCGTTGACCATAGATGCCGCGAGCCAAACGCAGGCTCCTGAACTTTTCATCATGAATCTTACCTTCACGGAAGGCCCTGATCTTTTTTTCAAGATCAATAATATCTTTTTCAACTACCGGGTTCTCCAGTTCGGTGCGAAAGCTTTGCATAATACGTAGTTAATTTTGTTGTATAAAAAAACCTCTCCGGCGGGCGCTAAAGAGGCTTTGTATCTTAATATAAATATCGATAAAGCCCCAATCAGTTGCCGCACATATGGCAATACATCATAGCCTTATAATAATTATAAATGGTTGTTTTCATCTTTTATAATGACAAAGATATATATAGTATACGGAAGTTGTCGTATTTATTTGAAAAAAGGCAGTTTTTACGTTTTGATTACAAAAGAAAGTCAATAGGATTAGGGTGTTTTTTTTAGGAAAAATTGTTTCATGGAATACATGTCCGGTGTCGGTGGTTGGGCTGTGATACTTGTGTAATTTTTACACTAACAGTTTTTAACCTTATAAAAAAAATGGTTAATTAAGCTATTATTTGAATAAAATCCTCGTATTAATTCTATTTTTTTTGTAATTATTTATTTAGATGATTTATTTTCGATTTATACAGAAATAATATCATATAAATTGATAAATCATCTTAATTATTCATGTATTTTATTGTTAATATCATTCAAACTGTGTCGATTTTTTGAAATTAATTGGTAAAAACTTGTATTTTTTTGATTTAATGCTAAAATATTTAAATAATATTCATAATTTACGATCAGTTTAACAACAATCTAATGAAAACTTTACACTAAATTAAAAGCTATGAATTTAAAATTACCCCTATTGCTTTTTGGAGCACTTCTTATATTTTGCTCCCCAATTTTTGCCCAGAAAGTAACGGGCACAGTTACAAGCGCCGGTAAACCCATACAGGGTGGTACTGTACAAGCCCTGCCATTTGGCAACGGTACCACTACCGATGTTGACGGAAAGTATACCCTGGCGTTAAAAGCAGGTACTTACCAGGTAAGTATTACTGCGGTTGGCTTTGTGAAGAAAACTGTGAGCGTTACGCTCGCTGATGGAGAAAGTAAGATATTGGATTTTGATCTAGCGTCGTCTTCCGAAGCCTTAAAGGAAGTTGTGGTAGTAGGTAGTCGTGGTGCTGGCCGTACGAAGATTGAATCGCCGGTGCCGGTTGACGTTATCAACATAAATTCAGTTGATGCGACAACAGCCAAGCCTGACCTGATGAGCCAGCTTAACCAGGCAGTGCCATCATTTAACTACAACAAACAAAGCGGCGGCGATGGGTCTGATGCTATCGACTTCGCGAGTTTACGTGGTTTGGGTTTCGACCAAACGTTGGTTCTTATAAACGGTAAGCGCCGGCACCTGTCAGCATTTGTTAACGAAGTGGGCACCCGCGGCCGCGGTAACAGCGGCACCGATTTAAATGCTATACCTGAAGCGGCTATCGATCATGTCGAAATCTTACGTGACGGTGCATCGGCACAATATGGATCTGACGCAATTGCTGGCGTTATCAATATCGTGTTAAAGAAAAGTATAAATCACTTAAACATCAATGCCGGCTTTAGCGGGTATGATGATCAGAAATATAATACGCTTAATAATGTTGACCCAGCTGCCTACTATACCGGAAAAAAATTCGACGGGCAAACTTTTACCCTGGGTGCCAATTATGGTTTGCCTATAGGTAAAAATGGGGGCTTTATCAACTTTGGTGTTAATTATATGAACCAGGGTAAAACTTTCCGGGCCATACCTGATACCAACTGGCAAACAAATCCTAATGCGCAACCGGTTGCGAGGGAGAGAAGGGCATTTGGCGATGGTTCTGTAGTATCCGGCGGCGGTATGTTCAATATGGAACTGCCTGTTAAAGGCTCAAATACGGTGTTTTATTCATTTGGAGGTTATAACTATAAGCATTCGCAGGTATACGCGTATACCCGCAGCTGGAACTACGCAAATGGCCTTCGTCAAAATCCAACAAAATTTCCGACAGACGCTAACGGTAATTTGATCTTTGTGGCTGGAATTATGAGGCTACTTGATTATCCTGATGGCTCTATCGGTCCGAACAACGTTTATTATAATCCTGAAGAGGACGTTTATATCAAAGATGAATCATTTGCATTTGGTTTTAAGGGAACTACCAAAAGCAACTGGGACTGGGATATTAGTGATAACACTGGCAGGAACGATTTTCACTATTGGGGCAATAACACTTTTAACGCTTCATTGCCTTATGTTGCAGGGCAGCCAATCCAAACCCGTTTTGACGATGGCGGCTTTAACTTTTTGCAGAATACCGCAAATGCCGACATAACCAAACGTTTCAGCAAAGTGGCTCAGGGCCTGCAGTTATCATTTGGTGCGGAATTCAGGTATGAGCGCTATGCACTTTATGCAGGCGAACCAAACTCATATATAGATGGTGGCGCTAAATTCCCAACAACCGGATCAAAAGGGCAAGATACGCTGATCTCAAAAGCATCCGGATCTGAAGGATATCCGGGCTACCAGCCAAGTGATGCGGTAAAAGCACACCGCACTAACGAGGCAGCTTATGCAGAGGGTGCTTTGGACGTAACCGAAAAATGGTTACTTGACGGAGCCGCCCGTGTTGAACACTACTCGGATTTTGGCGGTGTTGCTACATTTAAACTGGCAACACGCTATAAGCTTACTGATAATTTTAACCTGCGTGGTTCAGTAAGTACCGGTTTTAGGGCACCTAGTTTACAGCAGATCAATTTTAGTAATACCAACACCTCTATAATAGGAGGTGAGCTGGTGTACACCAAGCTCGTTCCGAATTATACCGAAATTGCCCGTACAGCAGGCATCCCGCCGTTAAAGCAGGAAACTTCAACAAACTATAGCCTCGGCTTCGCATGGCAACCTATGAGTGGTTTAACGGTAACTGTTGACGGCTACGATATTAAAATGAAAAACAGGATTGTGATCTCTGGTCTATATGGCGCTGATGACGCAACTTTGGGTGCCCCGTTACTTAATATATTAAAGAGCCAAAACATTGGTGATGCTCAATTTTTTGCAAACGCCGTTAATACCACCAACCGTGGTGTCGACATTGTAATTGACTATAAAAAACGCTGGTTAACCAGCCACTTCAATGTGTTATTGGCAGGTAATATCCAGGGCTTAACCATCGATAAAATTAATGTGCCTGCTACGTTCAAGCATTCTGCCAGCGATAGCGCCACATTTTTTAACGACAGGGAGCAATACTTTCTGAAAGCAAGCGCGCCGAAAGCAAAATTCTCACTTAACCTTGAGTACGGCTTCGATAGAGTTTCTTTTGGAACGCATCTTACCTATTTTGGGGATGTGAAAGAATTGGGCTTTGGCGAAACCAGCGCACCTGATAATGCGCCAGATCCTTTCTTCCCTTACGTAACGTTGGATGGGTCAAACGTAAAAGTTCCGGAGATCTTCGACTTTAAACCAAAAGTAACTACTGATATTTATGCGTCAGTAAAAGTCAGCAAGATAATGTCGTGGACAGTTGGAGTTGATAACCTGTTCAATGTTCACCCTGGCAATAACGTTATAAAGGGTTCGGTTGATCCAAACAGTTCAAGTTCATTCGGCGATAGCGAATCAGGCGGTCCGTTTGAAGCAGTACAAATGGGCTTCAACGGAACAAGGATCTTTACGAAACTTGCATTCCATTTTTAACACAATCTACTCGCGATAAACACAGAGGGCCATCCTATGGGGGTGGCTTTTCTGTTTATGAGAATTTTATTTTATCCAAAGCTTATTGGTTACCACCTGCTGGATAACCTGTTCGCGGTAGTTCCTGCTGATGGGGATGCGGTGAGATTGGATGAAGATCTCATTACCCTCGATGCCTTCAATTTTACCGGTAGAAACTATGTACGATTTATGCACCCTGATGAACGATTTACGATCCAGATTTTCTTCGAGGCTCTTTAGGTTCAACAAGGTTACATATTTACCCTTTATCGTAAAAATGGTCACATAATTCTGCATCCCCTCTACATATAAAATCTCTTCAAAATAGATCTTTTCGTATTTATTGCCGCACTTTATGAAGAAGTAATCGGCGGCGGGCTCAGGTTGTTGAAGACCGGCTGAGGCTGATATATTGAGCAGTCGTTGGTAGTCCTTCGCCTTATTTGCCGATTTAAAGAAGCGGTCGAATGTGATGGGCTTTAATAAGTAGTCGAGCACATTTAACTGGAAACCCTCCAGGGCATAGCTGGGATATGCTGTAGTGATAACAACCATCGGCGGGTTTTTAACGATCTTTAAAAAATCTATCCCGTTCATCTTGGGCATTTGGATATCCAGGAAAATAAGATCAACCTTATTTTCATCAATTAGTTTTACCAAATCGATGGGGTTTTCGCAGGTTGCGGTTAAGTGTAAAAAATCAACTTCGCGCACATAGCTGGCCAGGCCCTCACGTGCTAACGGTTCGTCGTCAATTATTACGCAGTTTATTCTCATAAGGTTAAGCCAATTGCGCTGCTTGCTGCATCTCAAATTCGGTTAAAGTTAGCTGAAGTTTTACTTCAAAGGTGCCCGGTTCGTTTTTTATGTCGAGTTTATATTGCCCGGGGTAAACAAGTTCGAGCCGCCTTTTTACATTCTGCAGGCCTATACCTCCGTAAGTTACTACCTGGCTGGCTTCAGCGGGATCGGTGCTATTAGCCACAAACAGGTTAAGCTGGAAATCAACTATTTGAAGCTTAATACTTATCCAATTGGCCTTATCAAAGTGTCGCGAAATATGTTTAAATGCATTTTCCACAAACGTCATCAATATAAAGGGCGCAATTCCCAATGATACGGTTTGCAGTTGATCAACCTCAAATTCAACGGCTACGTCCTTGTTTTGCCGGAGTTTCTCCAATTCTATAAAGTTTTCAAGATAGGAAAGCTCCTTATCAAGCGGAATTTGGTTGTCATTGCTTTCATAAAGCTGGTGCCGCAAAAGGTCGGAAAATTTGGCCAGCGAATCGGAAGCCATACCCGGGTTTTTATGGATCAGGAAAAATATGGAATTGATGCTGTTGAATAAAAAATGCGGGTTAAACTGGTATTTGAGGAATTTCAACTCGGTTTCCAGCTTTTCCCTTTCCAGTTCCCGCTGCCGTCTTTGCATTTCAATCCAGTTTTTGGCAAGCTTAACGCTCATTCCAAGCGTAATTGCGGCTAATGTTGATCGCAAAGGGTCGGTTTTAGCTGCCTGGAAGAAACTGTTAAAGCTAAAGGTGATGCCAAACATTTCTTTTGCGGTGCGCCCGGCCAGCCAGGCGCTTAGGTAATACCCAGGCACTATCAGGTATGAAGATGCGACTATGGCTAATGCCAGGAAAAGAATATACCAGATGTAACGCCCTTTTTGCAGGTAACGCGGGATAAGAAAATACAAATTGAAATATACCGCGAATGCGGGAAAAATCATATAAAAAAAACACTTTGGCCATAAAGTGGAAAAATATTGCTCATGAGCGGCTTCGTAGAGACTGCCTGTTGTAAGCGCCCATAGCAGGTAACTATACACCATCCAGAAAGGGATGTGGTAAATTTTATATTTTATGAACCAGTTCTGGGAAGTCGCAATGAATGCCATAATTGATAAAGTTACAGCTATTCAGTTAATAAATACATTCAGGAATGCCAACGGCGCCTTTTAATTGACGAAATACACCGGGTAAAGGACAACCGGTAAATTACCATGATCCAATCACCGACGACATTAATTCAAGTCATTTCATGCGCCTCGTCAATTAGCTACCGCAACTCATCAACCACATTTCTGCATGCTGATTATCCAAACTTTCTTTGGGTATGAAAACAGTATTATTGATCCTTTGCGCATTCCTATTTGCCACTGTCGCCCAAGGCCAGGTAAGCGGTACTCTTACGGATAACAATGGCAGCCCGATACCTTTTGCCACTGTGGTATTGTTGAAAAGTGCAGACAGTGCAATGGTGCGGTCCACGCTCTCGGATGAAAAAGGTCATTTCGCACTCAGCGCTGTACCATCCGGTACATATATGATTAAAATGAGCGGCATAGGGTATGCTAACTATTTCTCGCTACCCGTTGTGCTTGATCATTCACATCCATCGTACGATGCCGGAACGATCCAGCTCAAAACATTAGATAAGCAATTAAGCGAAGTGGTGATCCGTTCCGGCAAACCATTGGTGCAACAGGCGGCGGGAGGATTGGTTGTTAACGTACAAAATAGCCTGATGACCAAAGGCAGTTCGGTTTTACAGGTGCTTTCACGCTCACCCGGCGTCATCGTCGACCCGCAGTCCAGCGCCATCAGCTTGAATGGGAAAAGCGGTGTAATGGTAATGCTGGACGGCAAATTACTGCGCCTCTCTGCCGACCAGGTGGCTGCCCTGTTAAATGGCATGACGGCAGATGACATTGATAAGATCGAACTGCTTGCTACTCCACCCGCCAAATATGATGCGGATGGCAATGCCGGGCTGATCAATATCGTTACAAAAAAAAATAAGCGGCAAGGTACCAGCGGCTCTGTAACAGCCTCGGCCGGTTATGGTAAAGGCGATAAAGCATCTGCCGATATTGATTTGAACCACAATAGCGGTAAATTCAGCCTGCATGCGTCGTATGATTATGCTCATGATCATTCCTACTCATTGCTGCTGGCGGAGGGCACGGAAAACGTTCCCATCATCGGAGGCTTAACGGACTTTCATTATAATGGACAAGGAAATACCATGTCAGCTTATCAGGGCTTTGGCGGCGGGTTGGATTATCATGCAAGCGCTGCAACAACCATAGGCGGTAACGTTTACTATAGCATTAGCTCGGATAAAAATACTAACCATAACTTTGGCAATTACGCATTGCCCGACTCAAACCTTGTGTTTGATTCGCAACTGTCCGGCACCAATCATACACATTACCTGCACCCCAGCCTTTACCTGGAGCAAACCATCGGCAAGAATCAAAAGTTCAATGTAAATTTGGATTACTTTGGCCATCATAGCAATAGCCCTACGCAAGTGCAGAGCAATTTTAGCGACAGCCTGTTTTCGCCCCGGCAACGCAACCTGGCAAATGCCAACATTAACGTATTTGTCGCTCAATTGGATTACAGCAATTCTTTTAACAAACGGCTGCAACTGGAAACGGGGTTAAAAGGCACCTATACCCGGAGCCAGAGCGTAGCCGGTATCGAAAACCTGGTCAACGGCCAGTGGGTGCCTATCGGGGTGGGCACTTCCAACGACCTGGCCACCCGCGAACTGATAGGTGCGGGTTATGCAGTGCTGAACTGGAAACCCGACAGCCTGACTAGTCTCTCTGCCGGGGCCAGGTACGAATATTCACGCAACACGACCGATCATTCACTCAATGCGCAATACTTTGTCGACCGTAGGTTGCGGAGATTGTTTCCTGATGTTTTTCTTAGCAGGAAACTGAATGCGAAGGAAGAATTACAACTATCCTATACGGAACGAATCAGCCGCCCGACTTTTGCCGACCTGGCTTCTTATGTGGCTTATAATGACCCTGTTTCTGTTTTTACGGGCAACCCTGCCCTGAAACCGACGATCACCCATAACTTAAAGCTGGCTTATAACTGGCAGGATTATTTGTTTTCCATATTGTACAGCCGTGACTCTGATCCTATTGTGGGTGTGCAAGGCGTGCCCGGTCCCACTAAGGGCCTGGTTTATTTGATGCCTGAAAATGCCGACTGGCAAAATAATCTAACTGCGCAGGCCACCATCCTGGTGAAGGTAGCGGCGTGGTGGGAAATGAACTATAATTTTATCGGCGGATGGCACAAGTACAGGATCACCTATTTCCCTGAACTGCTTGTGAAAAATTATTTCAGCTATACCCTTAATTTTACCGAAACTTTTAAACTGCCTCGCCTTTACGCCATCGAGTTTTCTGGTTATTATAACTCCTTGTCTTACGGCGGCAACAACCGTAATAACGGAAATGCCGTTTGCAACCTGGGATTTAAAAAGGAGCTTGACAACAGCAACGGTAGTTTTCAATTAAGTGTAGCCGATATTTTTCGTGGCGGAAGTTATCACGGCCTCGACGGAGCGATGATCGCAGACGCGTTTAATAGCTATGTTAAAGTTAATTACCAACCTGAATCCAGCTTTCGCCCTATCATTAAGCTATCCTATAGCCGTTCATTTGGCACTGCATCAAAAAAACAGAAAAACCGCGATGATGCGGCTAAAGATGAAAAGGAGAGGCTTTAAGTTAATTGGGGCGATTAAGTGAGAGGTTGATTGAGTTGCTAATAAGCAGAACTTAATCAACCTAGCCCAACTAATCAACTACCCTTATCCATTCAATATTAAGGAGCTTTCCCTGCTGATCACATCCGCGATACTGGTTTCTGATAATATTTTTACGGTTGCATCCCTAACTTCAATAAATACATCGCGAATACCGCAGGTGGTTTCCTGGTGACATTCGTCGCATTTGTGATAAAAGTTAAGGCTTGCGCATGGAACCATGGCGATAGGGCCATCAGTTATGCGCATTATCTGCACCAGGTATATATCTTTAGGGTCCTTGTTGAGGCTGTAGCCGCCACCTGCACCTTTTTTACTATAAAGGAAGCCGGCGTTACGCAGATCTAAAAGGATCTGTTCCAGGAATTTCTTAGGGATTTTTTCCTCCTCAGCAATTTTTGAAATTTGCATTGGCGGTTTGTCAGCATTTTTCCCCAGCACTACCAGGGCCTTAATTGCATACTTTGTTTTTTTCGATAGCATATTTAAAAATAGCGCTTACAAAGATAAGTAAAAGATTTGTGTTGGTTCAAATCGGCTTATACAGGGAATGCCTCTTTGGTAAAGGTAGTATTTTATTTGTTGAATATTGATTTTGATCAACGTACTTTTAATAAAGCCACGCGATTATTTATTTGGTTCAATCAAATCCCATAGGTTGCCATAAAGGTCTTCAAATACGGCAACAATTCCATACGGCTCAGTTTTAGGCTCCCTTATAAAGTTAATGCCTTTGTTCAGCATTTCGGAATGATCGCGCCAAAAATTATCTGTATATAAAAAGAAAGAGACACGGCCCCCGGTTTGATTTCCCACCCTGCTCCTTTGGTCGTTGTTATCTGCTTTCGCTAATAATAAACAGCATTCGTTCGCGCCGTTTGGGGCAATCAGCACCCATCTTTTTGTTTCACTTAACCGGGTATCTTCAACAAGCCTAAATCTCAGTTTTTCTGTGTAAAACGCAATGGCCGCATCATAATCATTAACAACCAGTGTAATATGGGCAATATGCTGTTTCATTAGTTAAACTATAAAACGTTCATCAGTATTTTTCTTCAAAACCAATAACTGATCCCAGATAGAAATTTCACCTGATCCTTCATGGATCAGATTTTGCCCGAAAAGGATTTTGTTGTTTTTAAAACGATAAGAGGAGAGAGTCTTTAATGGCTCCTTTCCCTTCATTGCAGTTTCCTGGTCAATAGTGGTTAACACACAACGGGCGCAAAGTTTAACACCATGAAAGTCGATCCCGGAAATAGTAAAGTGGTCATATTGATCTTCATCAAATGGCTCACCGCCGGTAAACACGATGTTCGGCCTGAACCTGTTCATTGGCAATGGTTCAGCAAGGCGGCTGTTCAATTCGTCTAATGAAGATTGGCCGATGAGTAAAAACGGGTAGGCATCGGCAAAGGATGTAACTGAATTTTCAGGTGCGTAACGCTGATCCACTATTCGCAGGCAATCGTCGGGCATATAAACCAGCCTGCATTTTAGCCCAAGCATCTTCGAAAACCAACCGTCTGCCTCTTCGCTTACAAATTCTGCTATGCAGGTATCGTCCCAGATGGTAACCGTTTGCCGGTCTTTTGTTGGCAGCGGGTTTAATGGAACGGTGATTGAACTATTGTTTATTTTATGGGTAATGCGCAACGCATCTTTTTCAATGGATTGACTTAATAATGTCATTTGTGCGTGTTCCCGCTGTGTTAAAAAGCAGTTATTCATATCAACCAGCATCCACCGCCTGTCGTAAGCGAAGCCCTTGTCGGTTATCTGTGCCTTCTGGAGTGCAATACCTGAGAGCGATTTTATGGGATAAATATACAGTTCAGTTACGCGCAGCATTTTAAAGGAATCGATCAAACAAAAATATGAAAAAGGGGGATAGATTGTTTACTTAGCCCCGGCATAAATTTCTATATTAGAGTTTCCAATATCACCTGTTAACAACGTCCCAATTATGTCTTCACCCGAATTTAATTATACGGCTACAACTGATCATACCTATGATGCTATTGTTATTGGATCGGGGATTAGTGGCGGATGGGCGGCAAAGGAACTTTGCCAGGGGGGCTTAAAAACGTTGGTTTTGGAGCGTGGCAGGAATGTAGTGCACTTAAAGGACTATCCTACAGCCACCAAAAATCCATGGGACTTTAAACACCATGGATATATTCCCAGGGAAACAAAAGAAGAAAACCCGGTAGTTAATCGTTGTTATGCATTTGATGAAGGTACGGAACACTTTTTTGTTAAAGATAAGGAACACCCCTATATCCAGCAAAAGCCGTTCGATTGGATCCGTGGATACCAGGTTGGGGGGAAATCGCTTTTATGGGCCAGGCAAACGCAAAGATGGAGTAAATTCGATTTTGAGGGCCCCGCC
Organism: Bacteroidota bacterium; assembly: GCA_030775685.1. Classification (GTDB taxonomy): domain Bacteria; phylum Bacteroidota; class Bacteroidia; order Sphingobacteriales; family Sphingobacteriaceae; genus Mucilaginibacter. Next base: position 3,895 of record JALYIP010000024.1, on the reverse strand, counting down.
CGCGATGGCTTCGCTGTTGATTGGCCAATACGTTATGACGACATAGCTCCCTGGTACAGCTATGTAGAAGGTTTCGCCGGGATTAGCGGCAACCACGATAATTTGGAAACACTGCCGGATGGCGAATTTTTGCCGCCATGGGAAATGAACGTTGTTGAAAAGGTAATGCAGGAACGGATAATGGCAAATTACAAAGACCGGCACGTTATCATAGGACGCTGCGCACACTTAACCAAGCCAAAGGAGGTTCATTTGGAGCAGGGCAGGGGACAATGCCAGGCGCGTAATTTATGCCAAAGGGGATGTCCGTTTGGAGGATATTTCAGCTCGAATTCTTCTACCTTGCCAACCGCAGCAAAAACGGGTAACCTGACGATATTGCCCGACTCTGTAGTGCATTCTATTATTTACGACGATAAGACAAAGAAGGCAACCGGTGTTAGGGTGATTGATGCACACACTAAACAGGCAACGGAATATTTTGCTAAAATAATTTTTGTTAATGCAGCCGCATTAAACACAAACCTTATCCTGTTAAATTCAACTTCTTCGCGTTTTCCAAATGGGTTGGGGAATGACAATGGTTTACTTGGCAAGTACATCGCATTTCAGAATTACCGGGGTTCATTAACTGCAAGGATGGATGGTTATGAAGATTCGTACTATTATGGCCGTCGGCCAACGGCTGTTATGATGCCAAATTTCAGGAATGTATATAAGCAGGAAACGAAATTTCTGCGGGGATACATGACATTTTACACGGCTACCCGGGGAGGATGGGGGCATTCTGCCGATGGTCCGCAATTAGGCGGTGCCTATAAGGATGCTATTTCTGAGGCGGGCGACTGGGGTATTTATATGATGATGCAGGGGGAAACTATCCCGAAAGAAACTAACCATGTTTATTTAAGCAAGGGTCAGAAGGACGAATGGGGAATTCCAATGCTTACAGTATCTGTCGACTATGACGATAACGATGAAAAATTAATTAGAGATTTTTTAGAGCAGGGAGCAGAGATGCTGAATAAGGCGGGTTGTAAGAACGTTAGCCCTAATGACAGTAAACAAGCACCGGGGCTTGATATTCATGAAGTAGGTGGCGTACGAATGGGGCATGATCCTAAAACATCGCTGCTTAATAAATGGAATCAGCTGCATGCCTGTTTTAATGTATTTGTAACTGATGGCGCCTGTATGACATCCACAGGAACTCAAAATCCGTCACTTACCTTTATGGCACTCACAGCCCGCGCGGCACATTATGCCATAGCTGAAATAAAAAAAGGCAATCTTTAGAAACAAATCACTTAAAAACTCATCAAATAACAAAACTCAAAAATTATGTTAGTTACAACAAGCACAGGTTTAGAAGGATATAAAATCACCCAGCATTTGGGGATAATAAGAGGAATCACTGTTCGCTCGCGCGGTATTGGCGGCAATATACTTGGCGGTCTGCAAACAATTATGGGCGGCCAGAACAGCGTTTACACCGAGCTTTGCGAAACGGCCCGCGAAGAAGCTTATCAATTAATGATGCAGCACGCCCAGCAGCACGGCGCAAATGCCGTTATTAATATGCGTTACGATGCCAACGAGGTTATGCAGGGCGTAACAGAAGTCCTTGCTTACGGGACAGCAGCTGTTGTAGAAAAAATTTAAGTCCGAAAGTCCGAAAGTCGGTAAAGTCCGAAAGAAAAAGTCTGGAAAATTCGAGGTTTCTTTCGGACTTCCGGACTTTTCCGACTTTCGGACTAAACTAAATAACTACTTTTGCAGGCTCAACGAGTTCTATGCAAAAAAGCAAACTTACGCTCTATATTTTTGTCGCGCTTATTTTGGGCGTGATAGCAGGTTACCTGTACAATGTGTACGTAATAAATGCCATTAATACCCGGATGACTTCGGCAGAGGTGGCTATCAAAAAGATAGACGCTCGCTTAGCGGGATTGGACAGTACTACTACCGCCTACAAAAATTTTAAGATTCAGCGGGCCACCCAGGTTAGCCTCCGTAAGGTTGCCGACGACCAAAGGGAAGATAAGCTGGAAGGCTTTAATATTCTAAGCAAGATTTTCCTTAATCTTATTAAGATGATCGTAGGGCCGCTGGTGTTTTCAACGCTGGTAGTTGGCGTGGCTAAGGTGGGCGATATTAAAGCTGTGGGGAGGATAGGGGGCAAGACGCTGTTGTGGTTTTTGTCGGCAACGCTCGTTTCACTTTTATTAGGCATGTTGCTGGTTAACCTTTTTCAGCCCGGAACAGAAATGCATTTGCCATTACCTGATAGCCACTTAGCTACCGGAATAAAGAAAACAGGGATCTCATTAAAAGACTTTGTTGATCACGTATTCCCGAGAAGCTTTTTCGAGGCGATGACGAACAATGAGATCCTGCAGATCGTAGTGTTTTCCATATTTTTTGGTATAGCAACCGCAGCCATCGGCGAAAAGGGAGAAATTGTTATTAAGGCTATGGACGCCATTGCCCATGTTATACTTAAAATAACCGGGTATGTGATGATGCTGGCGCCGCTGGCGGTGTTTGGCGCTATAACTGCGATTATAGCTAAGCAAGGCCTTGGAATTTTATCAACCTACGCGATTTTTATCGGGGAGTTTTATTTTTCGCTCACGCTACTTTGGATGGTGATAATCTTTGCCGGCTTTGTAGTACTGCGTAAACGGGTTTTCAGCCTTGTCAGCAAAATAAAGGACGCTATGTTAATTGCATTCAGCACATCTACCAGCGAAGCAGCTTATCCAAAGGTGTTGCTTGAGCTGGAACGTTTCGGCTGTAATAATAAGATCGTAAGCTTTGTGCTACCCCTTGGCTATTCCTTTAACCTCGACGGCTCCATGATGTACATGACGTTTGCCTCCTTGTTTTTAGCGCAGGCTTACAATATGCACTTATCTGTAGGGCAGCAAGTAACTATGCTGCTGATATTAATGCTAACCAGCAAGGGCGTTGCCGGCGTTCCCCGGGCCTCGCTGGTAGTTATAGCCGGAACCCTGCCCATGTTCAATATTCCCGAAGCCGGGCTGGCGCTCATCATAGGAATTGATCCCTTGTTAGATATGGGCCGTTCTGCAACCAACGTGCTTGGCAACGCGATGGCAACAGCCGTAGTAAGCAAATGGGAAAACGAATTAAGTGAAGAATCAATTGAAATTCAAAGTTAGCTATACAACTAATCTCTAATTAACCAATCTCTAATTAATTGATACCCATGTCCGATAAAGCAAAGAAAATATTTTTTACATTAACCATAGTGGTTCCGTTCCTATTGTACTGTGTGTATTATTATAGCAGGATGCTGAAGAACGCACCCTATAAATTCACTGAATTTAAATCGTTCGTAATTCAATATGGCACCAGCGACAGCCTGGTAAACAGGTACGACTCGAAAACCGGTAATTACCAGTATTTAAACAAGAGGGATTCGTTAATAAAAACCAACATCCTGCTGAAAAACAGCGAACTCCTTTATTTGCACCGTAAGGCTGCCGACCTCGGATTCTGGGATTTTCCGTCAGACGAGCGGGGAGACAGTACTAAATACAAAGGTTTGAAGCCTGTTCGCTATTGCATTGAATTTAACTATCAGCGTAAAAGCAAAAAAGTAGTGTTTGATGAATCGTTTAATGGTGATGCGAAGTTAAAGGATGCCAATGAGGGGCTGATCAAGGAGATTACGTCGGTTTTGTCAGAAGCAGAAGATAGAAAGAAAAATAAATAGAGGTGTTGTTTATTGCAAATTGTATTCCTATATTTGCACCTCGAATTTTAAAACAATAATTAACAAACAATGTACGCAATAGTAAGTATAGCCGGACAGCAATTTAAAGTTGCAAAAGACCAGCAGATCTTTGTACACAGGTTACAGGGTGAT
>JALYIP010000023.1 GCA_030775685.1 Bacteroidota bacterium | reverse complement strand
AACCATATTTTCCCTGCAGGTCCCGGTAGGACACGCCCCCTTGTAAATATTCTGAAACGACAGCTGACTTATTTATATTATTCATCTTTCCCCATTTTTATCTGTCAACCTATTTTAGGGAAAGTCAAGTGGAACACCCGGAACGCTGTAAAACATGTTGATTATCAGTGGATTTATTTTACAGTAATAATAAAGTAGCGGATAGGGATTAATCGCTAAAAGTGTAAACTTTAGCCCGATACAACGCAACAAACCGCAGCCCCTTTCGGACTTTACTGACTTCCGGACTCTCCTTACAACAAATCAAACCCAATATCCTTGCGGAAATACAAGCCATCGTAATAAATACGGCTGGCATCGGCAGTAGCTTGCTGAAGTGCATCAAACATGTTATCCTGTAAAGAGGTAATGGCCAATACCCGGCCGCCCGATGTTTTTACATCCTCGCCATCCAGGTAGGTACCCGCATGAAACACCTGCGAATCGCGCACGTTTTCCATACCCGTTATGGTTTTGTCCTTTAAATATTCACCCGGATAACCGCCTGCAACCATAACAACGGTTGCGGCTACCTTATCCGATATAATTAGTTCCTTTTCGTCCAATGTGCCCTCGGCAACACCTTGCAGCAGATCGACCAGGTCGCTTTCAATGCGCATCATTACGCTTTCTGTTTCCGGGTCGCCCATGCGGCAGTTGTACTCAATCATGTACGGGTCGCCGCCGCAATTCATCAGCCCTATAAAAATGAACCCCTTATAAGGAATTCCCTCTTGTTTTAAACCATTAACAGTTGGAATTATAACCCGCTGCTCAACTTTCTGTAAAAACTCCCCGCTGGCAAAAGGCACCGGCGAAACAGAGCCCATACCACCGGTATTTAATCCGGTATCACCCTCGCCAATACGCTTATAATCTTTGGCTGATGGTAAAACCTTGTAATTATTGCCGTCGCTCAATACAAACACGGAAAGTTCAATCCCTTGCAAAAATTGTTCAACCACCACCTTCGAGCTGGCTTCACCAAATTTGGCTTCGGTAAGCATTTCTATCAGTTCCTGCTGTGCTTCGACAACGCTCATGCAGATTAATACGCCCTTTCCTGCTGCAAGTCCATCGGCTTTCAGAACGATAGGCAAGCCGATAGTGGCAAGATATTCAAATCCCTCCTGCATGGTTTCACGGGTAAAGGTTTTTGATGCCGCTGCCGGGATGTTATTCCGCTCCATAAACTGTTTGGAGAAATCCTTACTGCCCTCAAGTTGTGCACCTTCGCGCTGCGGACCGATAACGGGTACGCCCTTCAGCAGATCATCCGCCAGGAAAAAATCATGAATGCCCTTTACAAGCGGCTCCTCGGGGCCAACCAAAACAAGGTCGATCTTATTGTTTAAAACTGCCTGTTTGATACCTTCAAAGTCGTTAACCTTAACATTTAAGTTAGTGCCATACTTGCTGGTACCGGCATTGCCGGGCGCTATAAATAGCTGGGAGCATTTTGGACTTTGAGCTAATTTCCAGGCAAAGGCGCTTTCCCTTCCGCCCGAACCGAGGATCAGGATGTTCATGTGGGCAAAGATAGTTTTTTGAGTCGGAAAAGACCGAAAGTCAGTAAAGTCCGAAAGAAAGAGTTGCTTAGTCCTCTTTGCTTATTGTTGTCACTTAAAAGTGACGGATAAGAATTGTGAAAGAATCGGGCTTTAGCCATAAATATAAACGCGGCAGATTGCAGCTTCTTCCGGACTTTCGGTCTTTACTGACTTTCGGACTTCAAAAAATACTCTTACCTTCACATAAACATCAACCTATGTCCCGCCGATTAGATAAATATGAAAAACTACCCGTGTATCAAAAGGCACAGGAATTATTCGACCTTGCCGAAGTGATTGCTGATGCCCTGAAGGAAGACGAGATGAAAGAGCACCTGGCCACCCAGATGTTCAGCAACGCCGCACTGATCCAGGCCAAGATAGCTGGTGCCGAAGGCGGTGGGTTATACACCCTACGCATGCAGAATGCAGTTTTAATAAAGCTGGCCACACAGGATATGTTCAACGCAATCTCTTTCGCATCGATGGTGGAGATCAACGAGGAAGATTATGTGGACCTGATGCGTGATAAGATCGATGAGTTCCGGCTGGTCTTTAACGACTGGGTTCGGGGATTCGACAAAAGTTACGACATCCCGGATAACTGGGCGATCCGCTTTGATACCAGCACCCCCGAACAGGAAAAGCTAGAGGAGCTAATGTTTGATGAGGATCGCTTTTTTAGCGATTTTGAAGATGATGATATAGAGGGGGAGGACGACGATATAGAAGAGGGCGATTAAATATATGCAGTAATTACAACTTGTTTAGTTGAATTATACCTTAACTTATTATGGTTTTTGTACCAAAAAGTTTACCTGTACAGGCTTACAAACATTAGATAAAACCCTACCTTTGCCCCTGCAAAAAACACAAATTCCATGAGTTTCAGAACTGAACACGATACCATGGGCGAGGTACAGGTACCTGCCGATAAATACTGGGGAGCACAAACCGAACGATCACGCAACAACTTTAAAATTGGCCCCGAGGCATCAATGCCAAAGGAAATTATTGCGGCATTTGCCTATCTTAAAAAGGCAGCGGCGTATACCAATACCGATTGCGGCGTATTGCCAGCCGAAAAACGCGACCAGATTGCACAAGTTTGCGACGAGATCCTTAAAGGCGAGTTAGCCGGCGAATTTCCGCTGGTGATCTGGCAAACCGGCTCGGGCACGCAATCAAACATGAACGTGAACGAGGTAATTGCCAACCGTGCCCACGTAGTTGCAGGTAACAAGTTAGGCGAGGGTAAAACCTTCATCCATCCTAATGATGACGTAAATAAATCGCAATCATCAAATGATACTTACCCAACCGCAATGCACATTGCCGCCTATAAAATGGTGACCGACGTAACCATTCCGGGAATTGAAAAGCTGCGCGATACGCTAAAGGTAAAATCCGAAGCCTTTAAAAGCGTGGTTAAAATTGGCCGCACCCACCTGATGGACGCTACGCCGCTTACTTTAGGCCAGGAATTTTCGGGTTATGTATCGCAGTTAGACCATGGTTTAAAAGCACTGAAAAACACACTTGATCACTTGTCTGAATTGGCACTTGGCGGTACCGCCGTTGGTACCGGCATCAATACGCCAAAAGGCTATGACGTTAAGGTGGCCGAATACATTGCCCAATTTACAGGCCTGCCATTCCGCACTGCCGAAAACAAATTTGAGGCGCTTGCCGCTCACGATGCCATTGTTGAAAGCCATGGCGCATTAAAACAAATTGCCGTATCATTAATGAAGATTGCCAACGATATCCGCATGCTGGCTTCTGGTCCGCGTTCAGGTATTGGCGAAATTCACATTCCTGACAATGAGCCGGGATCATCAATTATGCCGGGCAAGGTTAATCCAACCCAGAACGAAGCGGTTACCATGGTTGCGGCACAGGTAATGGGTAATGATGTCACCATTTCTATCGGAGGCTCAAACGGACATTATGAACTGAACGTGTTTAAGCCGGTTATGGCAGCTAACTTTTTACAGTCGGCCCGCCTGATTGGGGACGCCTGTACTTCGTTTAATGACCATTGCGCAGCAGGCATTGAGCCAAACTACGCCGGTATCAAAAAGCACCTGGAGAACTCGCTAATGCTGGTAACGGCATTAAATCCACATATCGGCTATGAAAATGCTGCCAAAATAGCCAAAAAGGCGCTTAAGGAAAACCTGTCGCTGCGTGAAGCTGCCCTTGGCCTTGGTTTACTAACCAATGAGCAATTTGACGAGTGGGTTCGCCCGGAAGATATGATTGGCAGTTTAAAATAAGCCTCACCCTAATCCCTCTCCTTTAGGAGAGGGGCTTTTAATAGATCCATGCAAAAGCCGTTTCGCCTTTACCCTTTTACCTCTTGCCTAATTGCTTTTGGCTTTCTGCTTTTAGCTTGCTGCTCCGCCTGTAGTTTCAACCCTGATAAGCAAACCGTTGGACAAGGCTACCTGCAGGGCGAATGGCAGCAGGACTCATTGCCGTCGCAAAAGCAACTGCTTAGCTATTCATCCTATCATTTTAAATTCACCTGCGATTCCTTTTTTGTTGCAATCCATTCCTACAGCAAAGTAAATACAGGTGCCGACTCCTGCATGAGCTCAGGCCATTGGACAGAATATTGCCGTGGCACCTATGAACAACGGCACGACACCCTGCACATGAAGGGCCTGTTTTGCAATGCCGATATGACGCTGAAGGACGACAAGGGCTGTTTCCGTTCAGGCGACTATGAAGAGTATTTCAAAATCACCAAAAAAACAGATTCGCTCATCCAATTTGCGGGTATCTCGAGCGTTATCCCTATTAATGCCCGCTTGATAAAACGAACATCCTGTATTCCAAAACCCTTATAGAAAACATTTTGCAATGAAAACAACATTTTTAAAGAAACTGGCAATAGGTATAGCTATACTTTATGCGCCGGTACAATCAATGGCCTGGGGCACCCAGGGGCACCGCATTTGCGGCCAGATTGCTGAAAGCTATTTAACCCCGCAGGCCCGCAAAGCCATTAAAGAAATTTTAGGGAATGAGTCGATAGCGATGACCAGCAACTGGGCCGATTTTATAAAATCAGACCCCAATTATAGCTACCTGTATAATTGGCACTTTATCGATTTCGACAAGGCTTATACCCTGCCCGAAATGCAGGATTTTTTAGCCAAAGACACCAACGTTGACGCTTACACCAAGCTAAACTTCCTGATCGGCGAGCTAAAAAAGAAAGACATCAGCAAGCAGAACAAATTGCTTTACCTGCGCATGCTGATCCACATCATCGAGGATGTTCACCAGCCGATGCACACTGCCCACACTGACGACAAAGGCGGGAATGATTTTAAAGTAAACTGGTTTAATACGCCAACAAACCTGCACTCCATCTGGGATTCGCAGTTGATAGATTTCCAGCAACTGAGCTATACCGAGTATGCATCAAACATTAATCACACCACGCTTGAGGAACGCCAGGAATGGCAGAAAGCGCCAATAAGCCAATGGCTGTACGAATCGAACCAGATCGCTGAAAAGATATACACCGAAATAAAACCCGGCGACACCCTCAACTATAAATACAACTTTACTCACCTGGAAACCCTTAACCAGCAATTGTTAAAAGCAGGAGTTAGGTTAGCGGGGGTGTTGAATCAGCTTTTTAGTTAGTAAAAGTTGTAAGGGTTGTAAATGTTGTAGAAGTTGAAGGCGATTTCAACCTATTATTAACATCTACAACCCTTACAACAACTACAACATTTACAACCCCAAACAATGAAACTACTAATGGTATGCCTCGGCAATATCTGCCGGTCGCCGCTGGCGCATGGGATAATGGAACACCTTGCAAAAGAGCAGGGCCTCGATTGGGAGGTTGATTCTGCCGGTACAGGAAACTGGCATGTGGGGGAAGGCCCGGACCGCCGGTCAGTGCGCACTGCCCGGAACCATGGCATCGACATCAGTAACCAAATTTGTCGTTTGTTCCGCATCAGCGATTTTGATGAATACGACCACATTTTTGTTATGGATAAAAGCAACCTGAGTGACATCCTCGCACTTGCCCGTAACGATGAGGACCGCAAAAAAGTAAGGTTGTTATTGGGCGATAAGATCGTCCCCGATCCGTATTATGACGATGCACAATTTGAACCTGTTTTTTTGATGGTTGAGAAAGGGTGTAAGGAGATAATTAAGGAGTTGAGTTAATTATATTTCTTTGTCATTCTGAGCATCGCGAAGAATCTTCAGTAAGCTGCATTCACGATGAAAAGGTATGCTGGCGACTTATCGCGCGGACACTTATCGTTCGATAAAGATCCTTCGCTGTCGCTCAGGATGACAAAAGATCAAATGTTACTCATATCTTATTTATCCAAAAACCACAACACCAACTTCATTAACGAGACCCGTTTATTGGTAAAGGGGTGATCTGTTGCCCAAACCTGGTAATCGAAATACGCCCTGTTTTGGGTCTTTATGTCTTCCGCCAGATTCTTATTCATATGCATTTCATCCAGCATGATCACCTGCTTTTTGGATAAAGCTGTTGCGCTGTTGTGCAGGTTAAAATAATCAGGGTCGGCAATAACCGGGTTATAAATTTCAGCGGTGCTGGCGTTTAATACAAAGTAGTTCCCGTTTGCCTGTTCTATCCGTTTTTCAAAATCCTTGCCCTTAAACCTTTGTACATCGGCATAAATATCCCATGCCGAAAGCGCAAATCCCTTTTTAACACCAGGTAGATAAGTAAGCGCCTTTAAACATACAAAACCACCCATGCTATGGCCAAACAGGGCAATGTTTGCGGTGTCAATCTTGAACTTCGTTGCATTTGTTTTGCACCAGGCAACCGCATTAACCACATCCTCCACACAGTTTTTAAAGCTGAATTTCCCCTGGCTTCCCCACGACCCACGGTAATCAAAATAAACAACATTCCACCCATGCGACCGTACCACCTGTGCCAGGTCAAGGTTCCGCTCGTTACCCGGGTAACCATGCAGCATTAAAAGAGTTGGATGTTTGCCCGCACCATTGGCAGTCAGAATAAAGCCCTGTAATAAACTACCGCCCGATGGGATATTAAGCTCTGCAAATGATGCCGGCGATTTAGGATCCCATTGCAAATCCTTTATTACCAAACTGTCGCTTGTTGACTGTGCGAATAAGCGGCATGTAAAAAACACAGCGAACGTAAAAAGCAGCAGGGATTTCTTCATTTTGTGAATGGAGTTGAGACAACTAATATAAGGGTTTTATATATAGAGAGCCTCGTTCAATTCAAACAAAATCGAATCAAAATCAACGAAATCATACCATCACAAAAAATCAGCGGTCCTGAAATACGCCAGCTCCTCACCGCCTCTTACGTAATTTGCTGCCCTTTTCAATCCGGCTTTTTCAAGCACCTTTTGAGACGGAATATTGTCAAGGTCGGTTACGGCGACAAATGTGGTACCGGGTTTTAGGGTTAGCATATGTGCCAATAGCGCCTGCGCCATTTCAGATGCAGCACCTTGCCCCCAATAGTCATAATGCAGTACATAACCCAACTCAATATCCTCACTGGCATCATCAAACGGACGAAGCAGGCAAAGACCTATAAAATCACCATTGGCTTTGTCGAAAATACCCCATCTGCCGGTAACTGTTCCGCTATCTGCCAGGTTTTCCCTAAATACGGCAATCAGATCTTGCTGGGTGCGAAAGGGCAGGTACTTCATTACCCGCCTGTCATCAAAAAGCTTAAGGTACATTTCTTCTTCTTCGGCCTTAAACAGGCGGATTATAAAGCGGGGTGTTTCAGTTAGGATGTTCATTGAACCAAATATAAGATGATTTTTAACTAAGATTTATAGGATCGATGGGATTACAGGAAACTATTTAGTGTTAACCCGTTATCTTAAAATCTTTTAATCTTACAAATCTTAGTTTACCTTTGCCCCTTATGGCATCCATCAAACCATCTGTACCAAAGGGCACCCGCGATTTTTCACCCACCGAAATGGTGAAGCGTAATTTTATTTTCGATACCATTAAAAGCGTGTTCCGCAAATATGGCTACCAGCAGATAGAAACACCGACGATGGAGAATTTGTCGACGTTGACAGGGAAGTATGGTGAAGAGGGAGATAAGCTTATTTTTAAAATACTTGATTCCGGTGATTATGCGTCGAAATTAAAGCACCAATATGATGTTTTTGTGCCAATTTTGAATAAACTAATAAATGGGGCCTACAAGGCCGCAGATAATCCAGGTAACGCCGCTGATAGGGGATATTGGATAAGTGTGGGCAGAACTTATGCAGATACTAAAGCGGAATGGATAGAAAGGAAGATTGATCTTCAAAACTTGATTGATCGATTAAATATTAAGCTTGAGGATTTACAAATAACAGCCTATGAGTTGGGATTGGATTCTAAAACAGCCACTTCTGAAATCTCCGAAAAAGCCCTCCGCTACGATCTCACAGTCCCATTCGCCCGTTATGTAGTGCAGCACCAAAACGAGATCACGTTCCCGTTCAAGCGGTTCCAGGTGCAACCGGTTTGGCGCGCCGACAGACCGCAGAAAGGCCGTTACCGCGAGTTTTACCAGTGTGATGCCGATGTGGTTGGGTCTGACAGTTTACTAAATGAGGCTGAATTTATATTGATCTATGACGAGGCCTTAAGTAAGCTTGGTTTAAAGGATTTCACCATAAAATTAAATAATAGAAAAATACTATCGGGAATAGCCGAACTTATAGATAAATCTGATAACATCATTGATTTAACCGTAGCGATAGATAAACTGGATAAAATTGGTCTTGATGGCGTTATCAAAGAGCTGATGGATCGCGGTTTTTCTGCTGATGATATCGAAAAAATTAAACCGGTTATTTTACTGGAGGGATCAAACATTGAAAAACTGGCCAGCCTGCGCACTGCACTTGCAAGTTCCCCAACAGGCTTAAAGGGTTGTGACGAGATTGAAACTGTATTTAATTACATCGCCAATTGCCAATTGATAACTGCCACCTTAGAATTAGATATAACACTAGCCCGCGGTTTAAACTATTATACCGGTGCTATCTTCGAGGTAAAAACCAACGAGGTTGCCATGGGCAGCATCGGCGGCGGCGGCAGGTATGATGACCTGACCGGCATGTTCGGCCTAAAAGGACTGACCGGAGTAGGAATCTCTTTTGGAGCCGATCGAATTTATGATGTGATGGACGAGCTTAACCTGTTCCCAACAACATCAAACCAAACAACCCAATTGCTCATCTGCTGCTTTGATAAGGAGGGCGAAGCGTTTGCCTTACCAATCCTTCAAAAGCTACGCAGCCAAAATGTAAATGCAGAGCTGTATCCGGCAGGGGCCAAGCTGAAAAAGCAATTGGATTATGCCAACAGTAAACACATTCCATTCACCATCATCATCGGCAGCGATGAGATAGAAAGCGGCCTGTTAACCATTAAAAATATGACAAGCGGTCTACAAGAAAAGTGTAGTGCAGCGCAAATTTTGGAGGTGATAAACAAATAGGTTATCAATAATAGCGATGGGTTTAAAACCCATCGCTATGGAAAAGAAGTCCTTTTGGTTTTACACCGTGCTCAATGCATTTTTAGCATATTCGCGGCATTTAATAACTTCCTTTACTGCATCTGAACCGGCAGGAATATCGTATTCCAGCTCGATAGTCGCAGGGAACTTAAATTTCCTTTTCTTCATTAATGCCAGCACTTCCTTTATCGGTGTGTCGCCTTGTCCCCATGGCATGTTAACACCGTCGTGATATTTGCGGTCCTTAATGTGCATGCTTACAATGCGGTCGCTGTTTTTAGTAATAAAGTCGATCGGGCTGGTGCTGGTACCTGCCACATAGTGCCCGATATCCAGGTTAATAGCATTATAGTCTGATTGCCCTAAAGCTACGTTCCATAATTCAGGGGTAGCCTGTGTGTGTGCATGATAGCCTACATAAATTTTATGCTCGGTCGCCTTGTCGCCCAGGCGCTGCGTTTGCTCCTGGTCGTCGGGCAGCTCAACGGTTACGTGCGTACAGCCCAGCGCCTTGGCGGCATTAAAGGCATAGTTGATTTCCGCATCGGTGTTTTTTGTGCCCAACGCATCTGGCTTCCATGCGTAAATTTTAACGCCGGCATCATTGTACATTTTGCGTAGCTCAACAAATTTGTCCATCGACGCATTCATGCGCCAATCCGCAATTTTGGTGGCATAGTCGACACCGCTTTCCCATTTCGGCGCACCGGCATAGGCCTCTGCCGCATCGCCCATAAGTTCAATGGCATTAATGTTACAGGCTTTGCAATATTGAAGCAGCTGTTCGGCACTGCCCGGCATACTCCTGAACGAATAGGTAATTACACCTATTTGCACGCCGTTTATCATTGAATTGGGTTTATCGTCGGCAAGTATTGAGCTTGCGAACGAACCTTTTGAAGCCAGGGCCATACCTGCAGCAGCAAGTATCCCGGTACCGATAAACCGGCGCCTGGAAACGTTTTGTTCCTCCATGATGATTAATAACTTAGGTTATGAAAAAAATTGGTTTGATATAATTGGTAATCAAATTTACTGTATCTATTACCATACAGCAAAATATACCGGGTAACGATTGTATGTTATTGACGCCCGGGAATATTAAATAGTTACGGCGAAAAAATATAATTTCCTAGGAAATTTATCGAAAGTAAAAATCGAACTAAATAAACTTTCATAATATTTTGAAAGTTCGATAACATTATTACCTTTGTACGATGGAATTACCAGAGGCACGGCAAAAGTTTATTGAGGCATGGGGCAAGTTAGGCTCCGAATGGGGCATCAACCGCACCATGGCGCAGGTACACGCTTTGTTGCTGCTTACCCCGGATGCCCTGACTACAGAAGAGATAATGGAGCAACTCAGCATTTCGCGCGGGAATGCCAACATGACCCTCCGCGACCTGATCGGCTGGGGCCTGATTGAAAAGCAGCACCGCCCGGGCGAACGCAAGGAATATTTTTACGCCGATAAGGATGTTTGGAACATTGCCCGCCAGGTGGCGAAGGAACGTCGTAAACGCGAACTTGACCCGGTGATTAAGATTCTTGACGAATTATCGAAGGTAAAGGGCGAAGCAAAGGACCCTGCATTTAAAACTTTTAATAAAACAGTTACCGATATCAACAAGTTGGCCAAGAACGTAGACAAAACATTTGAAACCATGATAAAGGCTGACGAAAGCTGGTTTTGGGGATCAATTTTGAAGATCTTTAAATAGGTCTTTTTTTATGTTATAATATTTCAATTGTTACTGAAAATTCAATTTTATAAATATCAACTTAAACCCCATTAGAATGAAAAAGGAATCTTACAGTCTGTTAGCCGGATTTTTAATTCCGGGCATCTTTGCTACAGCGGTAATTGGTGCTACAAGATACAGCCAGATCGCCGGGCCCGGCGTTTTAATACTTTCTGAATTTGTAATTATTCCCGTTTTAATGGGGATGATCAGCGCGTGGTTTTGGCGTAAACTTGAGCTGCCAGGAAGAAAGCTGACCTGGTATTCCATTTACAATTCATTCCTGGCAATTATATTTAGCTTCATTTTTCTTGGGGAGGGTTCTATTTGCCTGGTTATTGTATCGCCCCTTATCTTCTGTTTTGTAATAGCAGGCACGTTTGCGGGGACCAGGTTGTTTAAGCGGGATAATCAGAAATTAAATGTCAGTGTGATCCTGTTGCTGATCTTCATTTTTATTAATGATTCCCTATCAACCCATAATTATGAAAACATGGTATCAGACACCATTGTTGTAAATGCGCCGCCAAATAAGGTATGGCAAAATGTGGTCGCGTTTAAAAGGATAAAGCAACCCAACAAATTCTGGCTGTTCCGCATCGGGATGCCGAGCCCGGTTGAATCAACCGTTACAGGTTATTACGAGGGTGCGGGCCGCAAATGCATCTTCAGCAATGGTTATGTATTCGACGAAAAGATAGCAACATATCAGCCCGGCGTTAACCTCACGTTTGATGTTACCCACCAGCCCCGCGATCCGGAGATCATGAACCATATCGACATCCTGCGCGGCCAGTTTATTTTGAAGGATAACGGCAATGGCACCACCACCCTAACGGGCAACAGCTGGTATAAGCTATATGTATTCCCGGTTTGGTATTATGATATATGGGCGCAAAGCATTACCCGGAATGTCCATTTAAGGGTGATGGAACATATTAAGGAATTAAGCGAGGCTAACTAACATGTTCCCATTCATTATAAAATATTTCGGCTTTTTAAAGTTTGTGCCATTGCTGCCCCACCTGTTCGACGCACAGCTCAGGCTTTGGATGCTGGTAACCGCTCCACTAGTCCTTCGATGCGTAGACCATATCGAAGCAAAAGTCGCGACCTGGCCAGGAACCTCAACAACTGTCCACGAATATGGGGGCTTACAATTTAATTTCCAGGGAAAGGAGATAGCGCACATTCATAGCAATGGTTTGTTAGACATGCTGCTTAGTCGTAAAATAAAAGAACAATATCTTGCAGAAGGCAGGATAACCGATCACCACACTTTCAGAAATTCCGGCTGGATCAGCTTTTATATCCGGGATTTTGGTGATGCTGATTATGCGTTGGAGCTGTTAAAAACAGCATATTTAAAAATCGATGGACAACATGTGTTCGAATAAATAGCATTATTTATATATTTGCACCCTGAATACCAAATTCCCTTATGGTGTAATGGTAGCACTTCTGATTCTGGTTCAGCCTGTCGTGGTTCGAGTCCATGTAAGGGAACATAAAAAAACAAAAACGGATTGATAGCTATCAATCCGTTTTTGTTTCTAACCAAATTGTTTTTTAGCCTCAATTTGACAAATCATCATTCCTTATCTCGCTCTTACTTTTATTTATTCCATCCCGTAATCCGCCAAAACTGTAGTTCAGGCTGATACTGAACGAGCGGTAGTAATCTCTGCTGACGCTGAATTGTGAAAAGTTGGGGCCAAAGGTTTGATTTTGATTGTTCCGGTATTTGGTTACCGGGTTCTTGATTGTTGCTGCAAAGCCCAATTTATTTTTAATCAACTCTTTGTTTACGCCGAAGGCTGTGCTAACCATCCCGTTTGATGTTCCCTGTAAACCGTTAGGGTTGCGGCTGATGACGTTAAGATCAGCATTGATCCGCCAGCCGTCAGCTACCTGGAAGGCGTTCGACAAGGCTGCAAAATATATGTAACGGTTATTGCTGATAACAACGCCATCGCCGGGGCCGGCTAACCACAGGTACATCAGGTTTCCGTTTAAACTCACGTTATACCATTTAGCAACCGGGTAACCTATATTCACATTAGCACCGAGGCTTTTTGCCTTGCCAACATTGGCGTAGCTGGTTGTGCTGATCTGGCTTGCAGGATCAAAATGGATAACCTTCAGGTCAAGATTGTTCATAAAGGAATAATCGAGGCCGATGTTTACCGATAGTTTCTTGTTGCTGCTGTAGCCTGCCTGGATATCGTTTAACAAAACCGGGCGAAGAGCAGGATTGCCGGTTGACTGGATATTAGGATTTGAACGATCGATATAAGGGTTCAGCCTGTTGATGCCCGGCCGCCTGATTCTTTGCGAAAAGCCGAAGTTAATGCTGCTTTGATCGGCAAAATTCTTTCCAACGGCCACTGATGGAATAACGTTCAGATAATTTTGATCAGCAACAGATGCGGAGGAAACAAAGTTGGCCCGGATAGCGGTCTGCTCGAGGCGAACACCGGCGGTTATATTCCAGCTTTTTAACGACAGTTGATAGGAGTTGTAAGCGCTGAATACATTTTGGCTGTTATAATAGTTATCAGACAAAGCGGGATCAAGTTCGAAGTCGCCTGTACCATTATTAAAGCCATTGTATCGAAAGTCGCTGCCGTTTTTCCTGAAAATGCCCTTTACGCCGGCTTCCATGTTCACCATTTTTAAAGGTGTTACAAAATCAACCTGCACGGTTTGCTCCGAAAACTTCTGGTGATCTGTTTGCCTGTAATCATTAGCCGCCATGTTAACCAGGTTTGAAAAACCAATGTTTGCATTTTGATTTCCCGGGCTAGTGCTGTACATGTAAGAGAAAGTCAGGAACCTGTTTTTTACCGCTTTAAAACCTAACTGGTAATTAATAGCTGCATCAATGCCGTAGGTACTACCGCTGTTATTATTCATCAGGTTGTACCCCTGTGAAGCGATGCCAGATCCTGTTAAAAAGGATTTCAAACTATTGCTCCCATTGGAACGATTGCCATTGATATTAAACTGGCCCGAAATAAGCTTAAGCGAATCAATCTCGTAACTCAACTGTGAGCCCAGGTAGCCATTTTTTGTATTCGATTTTGTGAGGCCGCTCTGCTCAAGATTTGTTGCAGCCGAACCAGAGCTAATAACGCTGTTTGAAAAAGTTGTTTGCGGATTATCGTAAATACTGGCCCCGCCAAAAGCGGAGATGCCAAACTTACCCATCTTAGCTGTAAAAGATCCACCCACACCGGGCCCGCCTGCCGGGAAGCTTTCATTAATGTTTAATGTGCCGTTGTAGCCGTCGTTAACTTTTTTATTGGTGATGATGTTGATAATTCCGGCAAGGCCCTCTGCATCATATTTGGCAGGTGGCACAGTTATCACTTCAATTTTTTGAATGGTTGAAGCGGGCATACTCCTCAATATCGCAGTTAAATTTCCGTTTACCATGCTGGATGGCTTACCATTGATCAGCACCTTATAGCTTGAATTTCCTTTAACCAAAATGTTATCATTGCCATCTAACGAGATAAACGGAACCTTGCGCATCATCCCCAAAACACTGCTGCCCTTGCTTTCAGGGTCGGCATGTAAATCGTATACTATGCGATCGGCCTTTTGGCTGATCATGGGCCTATCGGCAGTTATGGTAACCTCCTTTAGCGACGTTTGCTGTTCCTTAAGATAGATATCACCAAGATTGATGTTTCCTGACAGGTTAACGTCAATGTTTTTAGGTTGATATCCTATAGCAACTATTGATAACGCATAGTGCGCGCTATTCAGCGCTGCAAAAGCAAACGTGCCACTATCCCGGGTTACCATCGCCCTTACCGGCTCGCCTTTATTGTCCTTTAGCCGGATAGTGATAAGGGACAATGATTGATGAGTTACAGAGTCGACAATTTTACCGGATAGTTGGTAGGTTGCGGCCGCTGTTTGTGCCCGGGCGGTATTGACAATCATTAATAATACAGCGAGAATTAAGATTATGCTGGTGGGTTTAAATTTAATTTTCATGGTGATAAAATTTGAAGTATTAAAATTTAGGGTGTAGCTATCCATTAAGGGCTATTTACCCTTTTAAAAATCAGGTGTTAAAGAATTAAATGGTGAGGGTTTTAGTCGCCTTAATTATCCTGCTTATTCCTTTTGTTTTGAATAATTAAATAATAGGTGATGAAGCCGGCGGCAACGAAGATCATTTCAACGCCATACGGCAAGGGTGAATCTTCGGCGCTGTAAGGGATATATTGCATGATCACTAAACCAAGCCCTCCGAAGAATAATATAAGGCCCCATTTTAACGATTCAGAGCTCACGGTTGAAAGTTGCGACAGGAACTTAAAGGATGTTTGGTCTAATGGGCCGGAATTGATAATTCTTTTTCTTAACCGGTAATTAAGCAGGCCTAATATCAAAACTGCGATGATTATAAAAAATACAATCACGATTATAAAGGGAAGTAACTGTTTCATAATGTTGTTATTTAAAGTAATTTGATACAGTAGTCAGCAAAAGATGTTACCCGGTTGCAAATATTTTTTATTAATTTTTGCAACCGATTATCGGCACCGGTTGACTAATATAGTATGTTAAATGAAAAGGAGATTGTTTCCAGGATAATTAAGGGAGATTTCCGTGCTTTTGAGCTATTGGTAAAGGAATATGAACGGCTTGTATTCTTTGTAATTAACCGCCTGGTGCACGATGTGCAGGATAAGGAGGATATTTGCCAGGAAGTTTTTATCAAAGTGCATAAAAGCCTGCCTAAATTTAAATTTGAATCGAAGCTTTCAACCTGGATTGCGCGCATTGCCTATTTAACAGCTATTAATTACCTTAAAAAATACAGGAACGACCGACAAACAGACTATCCTGAAAACATAGATAATTACCATTTTACCGACGATAACCCGGAACAGGTTTTAACCCGGAAAAACGCGTCGGAATATTTAAACGGCCTGATTGCACAAATGCCGCTGGCTTACCGAACAGCTTTAACGCTATACCATTTAAACGAGTTCAGCTGCCAGGAGATAGAACAAATTACCGGAACGCCGGAAGGCACTGTTAAAAGTAACCTCTTCAGGGCGCGGAAATTATTGAAGGAAAAAATAGAAAAGGATCAAAAAAACGAGCAAATATGAAAAAGCTAAATGACGGGGAGATTCAATCACTGCTGGAAGGCGGGCTAAACCTGCCCGGCGAACCAACATCCGCCGAAGAAAAGAAGGAACTGGAACAATATCGCTTTCTGTTTGAAAAACTGAAGGAGGAACCCAAGGAGGGCCTGCCATTTAACTTTGCTGCAAAGGTTAAAAACCGACTACAGGCACAACTTAACCGTAAAAGGGATATCAGGTTTTACTTGATAACATTTGTTGCGCTTATTTTAGGTTTTGCCGCCTTTTACCAGGTATTGGTTGTTGTTAATGAAAATGCAGGCGTTCAGTTTATGGCTGTATTATATAAATTTAAATGGGTGATATTTTTGGGTGCCGCCATATTTATGAGCATACTTTATTTAGATCAGAAACTGGTAAAGGAGAGCGCATGAGTTCGATAAATTGATTTAATTATCTTGCTGATCAAAGAAACCAAATAAGTGGAAATTAAAGCATTAGATCATGGTGATGCCGGCATACTAATTAACCTTCAGCCAGAGGGATGGCCAGACATAATACCAAGTTTCGATTTCTATACAAATGCACCTTTCTGCTTCCCGGTTAAGGTGGTTGCAGACAATGCAATTGCAGGGATCGGAGCCGCAATTATTCACAACGATGTTGCCTGGCTTGGGCATATTATTGTTCATCCGAATCATAGGGGTAAGGGAATTGGGCGACTTATTACGCAAACCCTGGTAGATATTTCAAATCAAAATAAATGCGAAACCATTTATTTAATCGCCACCGACCTGGGGGCCCCTGTTTACCAAAAAGTTGGTTTTATTACAGAAACTGAATATTTATTTTTCAAAGACATTAATACAGGGGAACTATCCGGCAGCTCAACTTATATTGAACCATACCGGGATGATTTCCGGGAGCAGGTCTCCATATTGGACAAGTTAACTTCCGGCGAGGACAGGATGTTTCACCTGGAAAATCACTTTGAACACGGGTGCTTATTTTGCAGAAACAATATTGTTGAAGGCTTTTATTTGCCAACATGGGGCGAAGGCTTAATAATTGCAAACACAGAATCAGCGGGACTTGAGCTTCTAAAACAGCACCTCAGCATTGAAGACAAAGCAGTATTTCCAAAAGAAAACCTGGCGGCAACAGCCTTTTTATACGAAAAAGGGTTTAAAGAAATCCGTACCGCAAAACGAATGAGATTGGGAAAATACAGAAACGTAAACCTGGCGAATATTTACAATAGAATTGCGGGAAACATTGGCTGACAGAAAATTACACTTAATTTACCCCTTTAAAATCAGGGTGGCTTTTATTTAAAGAGTAAACAGTCCAACGTGTCACTGATTATTAATAACCTTCTCACCAAACTTTTTTGCCTCTTTCCATTTCCGACAGCTTTGCATTAAAAAAGGTTGTTCGTTATGGTATGAAATAGGATCCATCTATTTCCAGTTTTCATATTCCCCGGTGCCAAAACACTGTCGGCAACCATTTGCGGATCACCGCTAAGCAATTATTATTGCCTTCTTATTATTATAATATTATCTCAAAAACAATATTTTACCTCATTTGTTAATCGATTGATTAATTTTTTACGATTGATAATCAGGCATTTGAGTAAACATTACAAAAATATGATATAATCAATCAATCGTTTGATTAATTTTGTTCTGTTAAAGTTATGGAAAAAGAGAAAATAGATAAAAAAGACCACATACTTGATGTTGCCGAAAAAGTGTTTTCGGAACTCGGGTTTGATGGCGCTTCAACCAGGATGATCTCCGGGGAAGCCGGCGTAAATATGGCCATGCTGAATTATTATTTCGGCTCGAAAGAAGGCTTGTTTATCGCCGTTGTTGAGCGTAAAATTACCTCCTTCCAGGATATATTACAAAATATTGGAAACGACGAGAGCATGAGCTCATGGAGCAAGATGGAAGCCTATATCGAGATCTATGGCGATAAGGTTGTCAGCAACAATTGTTTCCAGAAGCTACTATACCAGGAAATGGGGATGAACCGCAGGACGGATATTTCTGACAAGCTGCGCACTATACTGATGGTAAATGTGGGCGAATTAAAGAAGATCCTTCAGGATGGTATAGACAAAGGTGAATTTAAAAAAGATATCGATATGGAAATGACTATCGCGACCATATACGGCACAAAAAATTATATTATAAATACACCGCTTATGTCGGGCGCCTTGCTTGGGTTCGACATCCAGGACGAAACCGCGATGGATGAACAGCTGAAACCACGGATAAAAGCGTATATGAAGAACCTGTTAAAAGCATACATACTGAACTGAAAATGACAACACAAAATAATAACACAGACCTACACCCTTTAAGAAGCACGTTTAAGAACTTCGTGCGTATTCTTATCCCGGCCATTTTGCTCACGCTTTTGCTTGGCGCAGCGGCAAAAGCACAGGACCGGGCCATCACCCTTGACGAAGCCATTAAGCTTGGCCTTGATAACAGTAAGGTGCTGAAGCTGTCGAAATCAAAAATTGATCAGGCTGTATCACAATACAACCAGGCAAAGGACCAGGCACTACCAACAGGAAGTGCAAGCTTTGACTACAACCGGGCACAAATACCTGCAAATAAGTTATCCTTAGGTACCCAAAACTTATCGTTACCTAGTAGTGCTAATGCCTATCTGGGTATTATCTCGCTTAACGAGACAATTTTTGGCGGCCATAAATTAATGTATGCCAAGCAATCAACAGACCTGCTAACCCAGGTTGCACGCTTAGATGGCGACAATGATAAGGACCAGATAACTTACGACATTATTAATGCCTATTATAATCTGTACAAGGTTTTACAAAGCAAAAAGGTAGTTGAGCAAAATTTGAGCTCTATAGATCAGCAGATTAAGCAATCACAACGCTTTTTTGAACAAGGTTTAGTTACGAAAAATGATGTGCTGCGTTTTCAATTGCAGCGCTCAAATATCGAATTGAATGGCATCGACCTTGAAACTAACCGTAAGATCATCAACTACGACCTTAATATCCTGCTTGGTTTAAACGAAGGCACTCAGTTAACAATAGCCGAAATTACTAATGCTGATAAGCCAGTTGCGCCACTCTCCGCCTATATTGATACTGCGATGAGCAACCGCATTGAGGTGAGACAGCTTGATTTACGAACAAAGGTATCTGAAGTAAATATCAAGAATATCGAAGCTAATTCAGTGCCTACACTTGGCGCTTCGGTAGCCGGTTATTATGTTGACGTATCTTCAAACCCAATCCCTAAAAGCGGTAGCTATATAACACCGATCACTATAGGCCTGGGTTTAAAATGGAACTTCAGCTCATTATGGACCAACAAGAACAAAGTAGCTGAAGCAAGGATCCAGCGTGAAGAAACCGTGATCAACAAAAACATCGAGCTTGATAATGTAAAAAAGGAAGTGAACCAGGATTATCAAAACTACACCATGGCTTTGGATAAGATCAAACTGTTGCAAACTTCAATTGAGCAGGCTGGTGAAAATAACAAGATCCTCGAATCCAAATACAAAAGTAATATAGCATCGGCAACAGACCGCGCAGATGCGGAAACACTGTTATACCAGGCACAGATAAATCTTGAACTGGCAAAGGCCGACGCAGGACTGGCATATTACACTTTAATAAAATCAACCGGAAAACTTAACAAATAACAATCACACCCAAACAATACATACAATGGCAAAGGCACACGAAACACAGGAAACAGAACCTAAAAAGAAACCGAACAGGGTATTACCAATTATATTAGGCGTAATACTTGTAGCGGGTATCATTTTCGGGATCAAGGAATATATTTACTACGGCAAGCACGTAGACACCGATGACGCGCAGATTGATGGCGATATAAGCCAGGTTGTGGCACGCGTTGGCGGTTATGTTGACAGCATTTACTTTGAGGAAAACAGCCACGTTAATAAAGACCAGGTATTGGTTAAAATTGATGACCGCGACTACAAGGTAAAATTAGAACAGGCGCAAGCGGCTGAAACCGGCGCAAGCGCAAACATTAATGTTGGCCAGTCGCAGATCTTTGCAAATGCTGCTAACTCAGCAAGCGCAAAAGCACAGGTAACTTCTGCAGCCGCCCGGCTCGAAAAGGTTAAAAAGGATTATGACCGTTATGCAAATCTTGTAAAGGACGGATCGATCACTCAACAACAATTTGACCAGGCGAAGGCTGATTTGGAAGTTGCTCAGGCTAACTACAAAGCAAGCCAGGACGAATACAAGGCAGCCCTTGAGCAAGTTGGAACTACCAAAAGCCAGTTGAATGTTACCCATACCGGCGTAAGCCAAAGGCAAGTAGATGTCGACTATGCCAAATTACAGCTTAGCTACACGATAGTAAAAGCCCCATCAAGCGGTGTGGCTTCTAAAAAGAATGTGCAGTTGGGTCAACTGGTACAGGCAGGGCAAACATTGTTCTCCATTGTAAACGATAACAGTTTGTTCATTACTGCAAACTTTAAAGAAACGCAATTAGATAACATTCGTAACGGTCAGAAAGTTAATATCGATGTTGACGCATACCCTGATATGAAACTACAGGGTACCGTGTACAACTTTGCTCCTGCAACAGGTGCAAGATTTAGCTTGTTGCCACCGGATAACGCAACCGGTAACTTTGTTAAGGTTGTTCAGCGCATCCCGGTAAAAATTAAGATTACAGGTTCAAAAGAAGACCTTGAGAAACTGCGCCCGGGCATGAGCGTAAATGCGTCTGTAATAATAAAGGACTAAGTTTAAGTCGAAAGTCTTGAGTCGATAGTGCTAAGTCGGAACCTTTTTGACTCACGACTTAAGGCTATTGACTTCAGGCTAATTAATAACAAGATATACTAAAGAAATGGCTGAAACCGGCTTTAAAAAATGGATCATCACTATCACGGTTATCGTGGCTTCGTTACTGGAGCTGATAGATACCACGATTGTGAACGTATCCTTACCTGTAATCCAGGGAAACCTGGGCGCCACCCTTGAAGACGTTGCGTGGGTGGTTACAGGCTATGCAGTTGCAAACGTCATCGTTCTGCCGATGTCTGGCTGGCTGGGAAGCCGGTTTGGGCGTAAGCAATACTTTATAACTTCCATTGTTGTATTTACCATCGCATCTTTTTTATGCGGTAACGCTACAAGTCTTGACGAGTTAGTTCTTTTCAGGATCCTGCAAGGTGTTGCAGGCGGTGGTTTAATCTCAACCTCGCAGGCTATATTGGTTGAAACCTGGCCGCGCGAGCAAATAGGCACCGCAACCGCATTATTTGGTTTGGGAGCGGTTGTAGGGCCAACAGTGGGCCCAACCATCGGCGGGTACATCACCGACCACGCCTCATGGCGCTGGATCTTTTATGTAAATATTCCTGTGGGAGCCATTGCAGCATTTTGTGCTTATACATTCGTCCGTGAAACACCAAAGGAGGGCAAAGGAAAACCGGTAGACTGGTGGGGCATTGGCTTGCTTGCAGTAGCGGTAGGCAGCTTGCAAACCATCCTTGAAAAGGGTGAATCCGAGGATTGGTTTGCCAAAACGTACATTCTTGTACTTACGGTGACCGCAGTAATTGGTACCATTTGTTTTATATGGCGTGAAATGAGCATCGAATTCCCGATAGTGAACTTTGGGATTTTGCGACATCGAAGTTTCGCGGTGGGTATGTTCACCTCATTTGTGCTGGGTTTTGGTCTGTACGGATCGGTATTTGTGTTCCCGGTGTTCTGTCAAAATTTGCTTGGCTTTACCGCACAGCAAACAGGCGAGCTGTTATTCCCGGGAGGGCTATGTACCATTATCATGATGCCGTTTATTGGCAAGATGCTTAATAAGGGCATTCCGGCGCAATTTATGGCCACTGCGGGCATGTTTTTGTTCTTTGTATTCACAACTATGCTTAGCAACTCTACGCTTGCCACAGGGCAGGGCGATGTGCTTATCCCGCTTTTAATAAGAGGGGTTGGTATGGCGTTGCTATTTGTTCCGCTCACCACGCTTGCCATTGCCGACCTTAAAGGGCCGGAACTGGGCCAGGGCACAGGTTTAAATAACATGATGCGCCAGTTAGGCGGCTCGTTTGGTATTGCGGTATTGACTACAATTATTCATATTCGCTCCGGCTTGCACCGCAGCAACCTGTTAACCAATATCAATCCGTATAATTCGGCGTTTACCCAAAGGCTCAACATGCTAACGCAAAGCTTTGTTGCGAAGGGAAAATCGGTGCTTGATGCCACACACATGGCTTACGCAGCAATTGAAGGCGCATTAACAAAGCAAACCCTACTGCTTACCTATGATGATGCTTATTGGATCTCTGGCTTAGTAATGCTTTTCTCCATTCCACTGCTTTACCTGCAGCCCTTTAAAAAGGCTGTTAAAATGCCTGTAGACGCTCATTAAAAATAAAAAGCCGTTCATTTTAACATGAACGGCTTTCCCCAAAAAACTACAATTAAAATTTTATTATCATCCAGTTAGCAACTCAATAGGGCTGATTCCTGAATTTATTTAATCTAGGCTATAAATATACAGGCTTTTTTGCGAAAATCGCAAATTTAATTGCCCCTCCGGATACGATTTATGAAAAATAAATGAAATTTAGCATACACGCTATTTTTTCAAATAAAAATCAGGCAAAAGGCCCTTTTTACAAAGTATACAATCCCTTTGTCTGCGCTTCCAAATAATTACTCATTATTGCTTCACTAAGTCACGTTCCAGGCCATTTGGAGCCTGAACAGTTAAAATCACAACGATAAATTACACGGCCAGCACATAAAGCAACTATCTTTTTCTGTCTAAAAAGCCCATTTAATTGCTAAAAAGGCACTTTTTTAGATTAAAATAAACTTTTTTAAAAAACAGCTTGTGTAATAAAATTTGGTGCGTATATTTGCCATCCCAAACGGAGTGGTAGTTCAGCTGGTTAGAATACATGCCTGTCACGCATGGGGTCGCGGGTTCGAGTCCCGTCCATTCCGCTTTTTCAATATCAAAAACAGTAAAAACCCCTCAGATGACATCATCTGAGGGGTTTTTCATTTTCAGGGC
Source organism: Bacteroidota bacterium (assembly GCA_030775685.1). Lineage (GTDB taxonomy): Bacteria > Bacteroidota > Bacteroidia > Sphingobacteriales > Sphingobacteriaceae > Mucilaginibacter. Next base: position 181,673 of record JALYIP010000023.1, on the reverse strand, counting down.
ATACCAAATTATTCAACTTTTAGCATATAAAATGCGGGTAATTCGGGAGTCATTTCAAGTCTGCTTACGAACTCCCGAATTAGCGCATAATAAATTGATATACAGCTTGTTCAATCATTGAACATCTTGATTCCAGGTGATTAATTAATCAAATTTGTTTCACTTTTAATTAATCAAAAGTTATGAGAACAACAATCTCTTTGCTTTTTTCCCTGAGAAAGCCTAAAAATTATCAATCAGGTGAAATGCCAATTTATTTACGCATTACAGTGGATGGCCAGCGCGCCGAACTGGCAGTTAGCCGCAAATGTGATCTTGAAAGGTGGGATGCCGTTAGCGGCAGGGCTATCGGATCAAAAGCAGACTCAAGAACATTAAACGCTTATCTTGATGATATTCAGTTTAAAATCTATGACCTTCAACGCAGAATGTCAGATGCTGATGAAAACATTACAGCAGAAACCCTAAAAAACCGGTTCATCGGTAAGGTGGAAAAAGCGCGTACATTACTGGCTGTGTTTGAAGATCACAATCAAAAAATGGAGAGCCTTGTTGGGCAAGAATTTGAAAAAAGCACGCTGCAACGTTATGAAACCTGCCTGATGCATACCAGGGATTTTATGCAGTTGCAGTATAACATTTCAGATATCCCGGTGACGAGGATAAACTTCGCTTTTCTTAATGATTTTGAATACTACCTGCGAAGCGTTCGTAAGTGCGGTAACAACTCAGCGATCAAATACATCAAGAACCTCGGCAAGATCGTCCGTATCTGCTTAGGGAACGGCTGGCTGACGGTTAACCCTTACCTGAACTACAAGCCTAAACAAAAGGCTGTCCACCGGGAAGTGTTGACCAAAGAGGAACTGCGACGTCTTACAAAAAAGAAATTCAGCGTTGAGCGGTTAAGTACGGTCAGGGACATGTTTGTGTTCTGCTGTTATACCGGCCTGGCTTATGTGGATGTACATAAGCTGAAACGCTCGGAACTTGTCAGGGGTATTGATGGCGACTTATGGATATACACCAGCAGACAAAAAACGGACACACTTTCAAGGATACCCGTCCTGCCCGTTGCTCTATCCATTATTCGTGCCTATGAAGACCACGCTCAATGCGTAGTTAAGGACACACTGCTTCCGGTGATGAGCAACCAAAAAATGAATGCTTACCTCAAAGAGATCGCAGACCTGTGCAAAATTAAAAAGCCGCTAACCTTTCACATTGCCCGACACACCTTTGCCACAACGGTAACACTAAACAATGGTGTACCTATTGAAAGCGTTGCAAAGATGATGGGGCATACCAGTATTAAGACTACTCAGATTTATGCCAAAGTAATGGATCATAAGATTAGTTCAGATATGCTAAAATTGAGAGACAAATTAGCAGCAGGTTGAGTTTATTTTACCACCGAGTTTTGCTCGGTGGTAATTATAATATTGAGAACTGATGATTCGAGCTATTCTCTAAAGAATATTTACGAAGTATGAACATAAAATAATCGGCTATTTATCTCCGAATTTGCAATTTGGTCCTTATTGATCGGTTTTAGTAAATAAGCGTGTAACCCCAGCTTGGGTTAAAATGAAGTCTTGTTTAGTTGGCTCAAATTGCAAAGTAATGCCAGCATAAATAAATTTATCACCTCCTTTAGCTTCCAGCGGAAATGCCGCCTGACCGGTGCCTTGTGCAAATAGTTCGGTATTATTTTTAGTAATAGCAATTTTTAGCGGGGTTTGGCTGCTGGTATATTTGCCGACATATTTATCAAGGTCGGTCGTAGTTAGTGTAATCGTTTTAAACTCAGGAATTACAAACGGCCTGTTAAAATAAATACTTAACGCACCTATGATCACATCATTTGTTGAATATCGCACCCCATTTGAGGTGTAAGCTATAGCCAACTTATCCTCCGGAAAATAAGCAAGCAAACTAGAGAATCCGTCGATGCCTCCCGTATGTCCAAAGCCTTTTTTATCATAAAACGGAGTCGTGATCATGGCCATACCAAAGTTGTCCTTCATCGTTTCCATCAGCTCTAAACTAGCCTGGCTAATGAGTTTTTCTGTAAAGAGCGCATTTATAAATTTAACCAGATCAGTCGGTGTGGATACAATAGCGCCAGCCCCACCCGGAATACTCATATCCGTTTCGGGCATTTGCGTCCATTGACCGGTATAATTGTAGGAGTAGGCTTCATTCTTGGCTGGGTTGGCGTTAGTACCGTAATAAGTATCCGTCAAACCTATTTTTGAGGTGACACGCTTTTTCAATTCTTCTGCATAGGTTTTACCAGTCAATTTTTCAATGATATAACCCAGCAGCACGAAATTGGTATTGCTGTATTCTGCCTTTGCATCCGGTTCAAAATCGGGTTTCTGCCTGGCAAAGATGGCGATCATTTCAGCTTCCGACTTAGGGGCGGTCATATACGTGGTATAAAGCGAGTCACTCGTAAAGTTATGAAGACCGCTATGGTGATCAAGCATTTCTCCTATGGTGATCTTTTGGGCATTAGGGAGTTGTGGGAAATACGTAGCTAATGGTGTTTCAAGGCTAAACTTGCCTTCCTCTATCAGTTGAAAGATCATAACCGCAGTAAACATCTTACTGATGGAGCCTACCCGATATTTAGTTCCTGTAGTCGCCGGCGTTTTTAAGCCTTTATTCACTTGACTGTAACCGATGGCGTTTTGGTAGACGACGGCACCATTGGAAGCTATAGCGATACTACCCATGTTTTCATCATGTGCGTTCATTGCGACAAAAAAACTGTCTAACCTGGCTTTATTAAAGGTTTGAGCATGAGTACAATTTTGTAAAATAAGGAGCAAGAATAAAAGATAAGGCCTTTTTTGGGTCATTACGCTAACGTTTAGAATATAAAGATAGGATTTAATTTAGTGGTTGAGCTTATCAACGAGCAGATGTCAAATGGTGTATATTTCCATCGTTTTTGTATATTATGATGAAAATATACACCAGTTGAAAAGGATAGGGTTACTTTTATAGGAAAGGTATAATTGCTTGTTCAATAACGATAGTTAAACAACCTTCAGGCTATTTACCAGGTCGTGAAAATATTTAGGTGACCAGATAGCTAATTTATTAGTATCCCGAATAAATCGCTTAATATCATTGATCACATAGTTCATTTTCACCGTATCGATTTTCTTTGTTAGAAGCTCCCGGAATTCCGCTTCCGTAATGGTATCTTTCTTCCAGTCCCCGCTATCTTTCGCACGCATTAGGAAATGATCCAGATTTAACGGGATACCCTTTCGGATATACCATTCCATATCATACCAATCCCGTCCTTTCACATTTTCGCCCCATTTACGGAAAAGTAAAGCATGCATTTTGCCTGCAAACAAATTAGGCAAAGTCAAACACTTTACATAAAATGAAAAAGGTTTCAACAAGAGTTTGTCTTCTGTTTCAAAACCCAACGGAGGTTCCCGGTCTACCTCTATTTTGATCTTCACATTGGCCACCTGTTCCATGCCGCTCTGAGGGATAATCCCTTCCAAAACGAGTTCCTTCCAGATGGTTTCTGATTTCAGGAAAGCAGAATCGATATTGGTTTGATTTGTTTTTTGCTTTTCCCTTATCGATACATCCATACCCAAAGCTTTAAATTCCTGAATAATCGCATCCTGGCATTTATTTAAAGAAAACTCAGGTTCAACCGCTAATAGTGAAAAGTCGAGGTCTTCTGAAAATCGATCTAATCCATAAAATATTCTCAAAGCAGTGCCACCGTAGAACGCTGCCTTTTCAAAAAATCCGGCGCGATACAGACCTGCCAGCGCGATCTCCTGCATGATTTCCCGCAATGCATCCTTTGCTTCCTCCTGGCTGGAGGGCTTATAAGTTTCTAACCACTCTTTTATCATAAGCCTTTGATCATTTTAATAACCATTTTCAGGCTTTCCCTCTTAGGAGCATCGGGCAGCCATTCATCCATCATTTGCGTATTAAACCTTTTCAACGCATCTTCATCCATTCGCAAATCATCCAGGAGATAGCTACCAGCATTGCTTGTACTTCTTATGATCAATCCTGATGTACTGATGATCTTATCACATAAAGCTTTTTCAGGGCCGGCAATCATAGCGTATTGCTCATTAGTGAGTTTGACTATATTAATGCCAAAGGCATAGTAGGGTAAAGGCAAATGCACATAGGTAAATAAGCCTATTGGCGTATCAAACTCACGCGATGCTTTTGTCGTCATCGAGGTGATTGCATAAACACGTTCTGGTATCACTCCATGAAAAGATAATGCTGTATCCATTGATACATAGCTGGGACCAAGCAGATGGTTAGCAAGTAAAGCATTTTCAGGCCGTCCGGAGTATGATTTAGGACCGGCAATATAAAAGCCTTTTTTGACCGAAGCTAAAACACCTTCTGATTTCAATGCATTGATCTTGTCATTAGGCCGCTTATAATCTTTTAACCATGACTTCAAAAGCTGATGCGTAATGGGTTGCTTTGAATAATTCGCTATGGTTTGATTAATATCCATAATCAAATGTAAAAAATTAATAGGATAATCGAAAAAAAATCGATTATCCTATTGAAAAAATACAGTTATTACAGATAAAATCAACTTTTAGCCAGGCAATACATTGTTTATTATAGACCAGATAAACGGCAAATAATCGATTATCTTATTAAATAATAACACATATAGCTTTAGCATGTCACAGAATAAGGGTGAATTTATAGTTATTATCGAGCTAAAGCATTAGGTCTCATACAGGTATAGGTTGACAGTTTTGGAATAATTATATTCCATATGAAGGAAAAGATGTTGGAACAATTCACGTTCTCTTCGGAGTTTAAGGAAAAGCTCGTTTTATTAGTAATGTATCGAAATCAATCGGTGAAAGAAGTAGCTAAAAGTTATAACTTGCCGAATAACCAGATATTAAATTGGATAAACTAATCGCACAGACCACTCTTCGCCCCTTTTCTTTCTTTTCCTAAAAGCATGAACTTAAGCACTAAAGGTGGTCATTTTGAAATTGGCCAAACGGGGTCAATCAGGCGTGGTTTATCCAAATAGTGGCTTAAATCAAAAATGTCGTATAATTTCTAAAACTGTCGCAATTTTCTGTTATGCGACATATTTTTAATTTTTTGTCGCAATAGATTTATTTTTTGTCGCACAATTAATGATTTCTGTCGCATGGATGGATATTCCGGAGCCATTGATCAGCACCTTCCGGAATTGCGTACCGTTAGTTCTGCAACACTTTGACCATATCAATTCCTTGATTAATAATTGCCATTTTCTAAAGTGATAACACAAATAGATGCTCGGCATCCCACGGAATCGCCTGGTCAAGCCTTCCAGAATATCCAGCTATGTCAAAGAAACACATTCACTTAATGAACGGCCAATTCTTATTCAACGCTTAAGCAACAAAAAGCGCTTAGCCGGATCAAATGTCAAGGGCGGGCCAACCGCTGGAAGCGGACACAACGGCCCGCTTGTGTACCCTTGACTTTTGATTCCGGCGTGGGCTATCTTCGCGACTGCGGTGAATAAGGATTTTATTTTTTCTCACCAGGAGGAAAATCCACAATGTATAACTGTGGCTTGTCAATTAAACAACCGTTGCTTTTTATTCCAAATTTCCAGGTATAGTGCCTTTTTTTCGGGGCTCAGGAATGATGCTTCAATCATCTTACCAACCTCCTTATTACTAGAGGAAAATTTGTTATACGTATTCCTAACGGCGGTTTCAGGTATATTCATGCTTCTAGCCAACACATCAAAATCAGATAATCTAATTCTTTTCTTTTTGCCGTTTATTGTCAGGGCCAGTTCTTCATCGTCCTGTGGATTAACAAGATTTACATTTAGAAGGTCATATGCAGGACTTAAACTTACTCCTTCGTCGCCATACAGCACGGAGAAGTTCTTCAGGTGCATATCATTGTTGCCTGTCAAAAAAGAAAATAACACCAGTTCAAAATAAGTCAGTGCATCAAAACCAGTTTGAGTACAGTATTTCAGGATAAGCTTACCGATCTTTTCATAAGAGCCCCTGTATTTATTTTCGGTTAAAAACTCAGAAAGCTGGCAGAAATCTTCCATGTGAACTTTATGGCCTTTCACCCGGTCAAACCTCCGGGCAAGATAAACCAAACTACCATCTGACGCCTCCATTAAAGTATGATCACAGGTTGGCATTTTAAACAGGCTTGCCAAATGCATAGTCAGATCTTCTGATTGCGGCATTTCCGGAAAATCAGGATGCTGCGGTTTAAGTATGTATTCTCCCCAAAGTCCTACTATAGTTAGACGGTTCTGCTCCTTCGTCTTTTCCAGGGTAACAGAAAGCTTGGGCTGAACTCCGGTCACGGAGATCCTCTCGTTGATGGTCTGTTCGGCCAACGTTTTCAAAAGTTTATTATTCAATTCCAGCTCAGGTACTTTCGCCGTACCGAAAAATCGCTTTGAACATTTTTCATGATAAGACGATGTACCTGCATCCTGATAACAAAACCAACAATTTGCCATAGCTTAATCTATTTCGGGAATAACCGTTACAGCTCCGATTGCATCCCTGCATGTTAATAGTAATAATTCAAACCGGTCATTGCTTTTGACCTTCCAGTGCGTTGTTGCCAAATCCAGTAGCCAACCTTCCGGTATTAAGCCATCGAAAAAAGCAAACAATACTTTACTTTCATATTTCTGGGTTGACAATGGCAGCGTTAAGCTTACCGGCTTTGCGTTCTTATTCTCTAAATAATCAGCCTGGTAAGTAAATTCGTAACCATCATCAGTTTCCGCAAGTACACCAGCCAGCGTGTCCTGAAAATACACCAGACCTTTCCTACTCATCATTTTTTACTTTTAATACCACTCCGAGTTCTGCGCCAAATAACATCAACACCTGGTTCACTTTATCCATCCGCAATGTTGGTTTTCCCTGTTCCATCTCACGAACAACCCTAAGTCCGACCCCCGCTTTGGATGCCAGGTCTTCCTGTGTGAGATTTAGTAATTTCCTTTTTTTCTTCAAATACTCTGACAACATATTTATACCCTTTCGGGTACAAATATAACTTAAATTTATTAACTATACCCTATCGGGATTATATCTTATATTAATATCAAAATTATACCCTATCGGGACTATATAGTAAATCTATGTTTATTTTATACCCTATCGGGATTATTAGTTAGTTTAAAAAAAATCAAATACTGGTACTGAGAGTACCAGTATTTGAATAAAAATAAACCAGCGGACATATTCAAGTAAATTACTATTACAGAATTAGTTCATTGTTTAACTAGTTGCAGGTCAGCCTATGTATTCAGTCACAACAATTAAAAAATTGCAAACTTTCGGCAGTAAACTTAAGTTACTGCCGAAAGTTTGAGGATATAAAAAGCTAAAATCCGGTTTGTCGGCGATATTTTACCCTCACTTTATTACAAGAACGTAATAATTTTACCCTCACTTTGTTATCAGATCAAAAAACTCCCATAGTCAGGGTTAGTCCGTTTTGTTTGATTAAGTATCTACTTGGTTAAACACCAACGAACAAGCGCACCTTATTCACTACGTAAGCACCCAGCGCGAGCCGGTTAAATAGTCAAGGCTGGACACCCATCGCTGAAAAACAAAACACAATGGCCCGCTCTGCATGGCCTTTATTTTTATCCCGGCGGTGGGTTACATTCGCGGATGTTGTGAATATGGAATATTGCAGAAAATACATATTGTGGGAAGCGGCGGTTGTTGCTTTAACGCAGTAGTCAATGCACAGCATAACTCGTTTCACTAAAATAATTGAACGCCAAACCTCGTAATTATTTACTTTATTGCTTACCGCCATATTTTCTATCTTTAAGACCTATTACTTTATATGGCCTTCAACGAAGATTCACGTGTTAAAATACCTGCAATACTGCATCTTGCACGTTTGGGCTATTCCTATATTACAAGGAATAAACAACAGCGAATCGAAGAAACTAACATCTTTTCTGATATTTTCAAAGAAAGTATAGCTCGAATTAATCCAAGTGCTGCTAAGGACGAAATAGAACGGCAGCTTGATGAAATTACCTTAAAGTTGGATTATGAAGATTTAGGGCGTGATTTTTATAAAGCAATTACTGCTACATCCGGTATCAAACTTATCGATTTTAGCAACTTCAATAATAATAGTTTTCATGTTACTACTGAACTAACTTGCAAAAATGGCGAGGATGAATTTAGACCGGACATCACAATACTAATAAATGGAATGCCTCTTGTTTTTATAGAGGTCAAGAAGCCAAATAATAAAGATGGCGTACTTGCCGAACGGAAACGAATCAATGACCGTTTCAAAAACAAAAAGTTTAGGCGATTTGCCAACATCAGCCAACTGATGGTTTTCTCCAACAATATGCCCTACGAAGATGGTGTAGTGGAGCCTTTACAAGGTGCATATTATGCAACATCAGCTTATGCAGATTTGCAATTCAACTATTTCCGTGAGGAAGAAAGCCTCAACCTGGCTAAATTATTAGCTTCCGAGGATGATCTGCTGGAGAATTTGGTATTGAAAGATAATAATATTATCGCGATCAAGCATTCCCCTGAATTTATTACGAACAAGCACTTCGATTCGCACACTAATAAAATACTAACCTCACTGCTGAGTAAAGATAGGTTGGCATTTGTGTTACGGTATGCTATTGCATACGTTGATGATGAAATAGACGGTAAAATCATAACGCACAAACATATCATGCGTTACCCTCAGCTATTTGCTACCAAAGCGATTGAATCAAAACTTGATGAAGGTATAGATAAAGGTATTATATGGCACACACAAGGTAGTGGTAAGACTGCTTTGGCATTTTACAACGTGAAGTTTTTAACTGACTATTTCCAGAAAAAAAACACGATTGCGAAATTCTACTTTATTGTAGATAGGATCGATCTGGCCAATCAGGCTGCTACAGAGTTTTCTAACAGGGGATTGGTGGTAAACCGGGTTAACTCGCGCAGCGATTTTTTGAGGGATATACAAAAAGTTAGTACGGTACTTAACAGTTCCGGCGACAGTGAAATATCAGTGGTCAATATTCAAAAATTTACTGAAGAAACCGTAGTCGTTAAAGATTTGGGATATAACATCAATATTCAGCGGATCTATTTTCTTGATGAAGCCCATCGGAGCTATAATCCCAAAAGCAACAATTTGGCTAACCTAATTAATTCCGACAAGCAAGCCATAAAAATCGCGCTGACAGGAACTCCCCTTTTGCGGGAAGTTGCTAAAGACTTTGACAGCAAAGCTCTATTTGGTGATTATATTCACAAATATTATTATAATCAATCCATTATGGACGGTTATACCTTGCGCCTAATCCGGGAGGGGATCGATACCACCTATAAAATGCAAATGCAGGAAGTGTTGGAGCAGATCAAAGTGTTACAGGGAGATATTCCCAAAAGCCAGGTATTCGCACATCCGAAATTTGTCAAGCCTATGCTTGATTATGTCTTAAAAGATTTAGAAAATTTTCGAAGGATCGAAAACGACCATTCATTAGGGGCAATGGTAGTATGCGATACCTCTGATCAGGCAAAAGAATTGTTTACCTATTTTGAAGATCTTTATGGGCCTCAAGAAGTGAAACAGCAATTTATAGCCGCCGAGCCATCTGTTCCATATGGGACTCAAGTAAAATTACAATTCAAAGCGGCGCTGATATTACATGATATCAACTCTAAAGACGAACGTAAGGAGCAGGTAAAACAGTTTAAGTCTGGGACTATTGACATACTATTTGTTTTCAACATGTTGTTGACAGGCTTCGATGCCAAGCGCCTTAAAAAACTTTACCTGGCGCGGGTAGTAAGAGATCACAATTTATTGCAGACGTTAACGCGTGTTAATCGGCCTTATAAAAATTACAAATATGGGTTTGTAGTGGATTTTGCTGACATCAGTTCTGCGTTCAGGGAAACCAACGATAATTACTTTAAGGAATTGCAGGGCGAGCTCGGCGATGAGATGGCTAACTACAGTGACCTATTCAAATCGCCTAAAGAAATTGAAGCTGATATACAAGGAATTAAAGAAATTTTATTCCGATTTGACACCATCAATAGTGAGCTATTTCATAACCAGGTAAGTGAAATAAAAGATAAAAAGGATTTACTTGTACTGATAAAAGCACTTCAGAATGCCAAAGAGCTAAAAAATCGGATTCGCTTACAGGGACATGATGAGCTATTAAGCAAATTGGACTTTTTTAAACTCAACCAATTGCTGCGTGTTGCACAGGCACAACTTGATAAATTAAATCTGATAGATACTCTAAACAGTGAAGCTGACAACTCTAATTTATTGAACGCTGCGTTGGAAGATGTGATTTTCCTATTCACAAAAGTATCGGAAGAAGAACTGATATTAGCTGACCAGTTACGAGGCCAGCTCAAACGCACACGTGAAGCCTTGCTGTTTAACTTTGATCAAAAAGACCCGGAGTTTATTTCTCTGCGTGAAGAACTGGAACGTATCTTCAAAAATAAAAACCTTGACCAAGTGAGCCAGGAGGATATGCGAGACAATATCTTTTTGCTGAAATCTATTTACGACCGGGTTACCGAATTAAATCGCCAAAATAACCTACTTAAAGCAAAGTACGAACAGGATGAGAAATATGCGCGTATTCATAAAAGATTACAGGAAAACAAAGGTATTTCTGCCAGAGAATTGCAGCTCCATGAAGCATTAATGGTTGTTAAGAGACAAACTGACGAGCAATTGCAGAACAACAAAAACATTCTTGACAATGAACCTTTTTTTAATCGCTATTTGCTGAATTTGGTTGCAGGAGAATTTGTTCAAAAGCAAAAGATCAACCTTGACTTTAACACCACTAAGACTATTAACACATTGATAGCGAGCGAATACATGGCTCAATACAATAATTATATACGATGACCGATCTACTTTTTATAACTAAAACTAAACAACTAATAGATACCCTTAAAAGCGTTTGTGCTAATTACGGTCTGGGTAATGATGGTAATGAATTTAAAATCATCACCCAAGTATTTTTATATAAATATATGAACGACAAGTTCGCCTTTGAAGCAAAAAAGGTCGAACAATACAAGCTTGGTGAGGCAATCAATTTTCAGGAAGCATTAGAATCAATACCAGAAGAGCAATACAATTTCTTGTTGGCTTACATTGATCCCAATACTCCACAGCTACAACCCCATCATACAATTACGTACCTATTCAACAAACAGAATGAGGATGACTTCGCAAAATTGTTTGATGATACTTTAAGGCAAATTAGTGTCAATAACCAAGAAATATACTCCGTTAAATCAGCATCCGGCGCCAAAGACAAAATGTTTGATGAACTTAGTCAATTCATTAGCGATGCATCCCAAAGAGATGCTTTTTGCAAAGCCCTGATTAATAAACTATTTGAGTTTAGTTTTGAGAGCATGTTTGGTGAGAAATACGATTTCTTTGCCACTATATTTGAGTACCTTATTAAAGATTATAATACCGATAGCGGTGGTAAATATGCGGAATATTACACCCCACACGCCGTAGCACGGATTATGGCAGCAATAATGGTTAACGATGAGCCGCAAGGTGTTAAGGTGTACGACCCAAGCGCAGGGTCGGGGACCTTACTCATGAATATTGCCCACGCCATAGGCGAAGATAGATGCAGTATCTATAGCGAAGATATTTCTCAAAAATCAAGCAATATGCTCAGGTTAAACTTAGTGCTAAATAACCTGAGCCATAGCATACCGCACATCATTAAAGGTAATACTATACTGGAACCCTATTACCGCGAAGAAAAGTTCGACTACATTGTAAGTAATCCTCCTTTCAAGTTAGACTTTTCAGATTTTCGTGAAGATCTTGAAAGGGACATTAATAAAGTGCGCTTTTTTGCCGGTTTACCCAATATCCCTAAAGCTAAAAAGGAAAGCATGGCCATCTACTTGCTTTTTATACAGCACATTATATATAGCCTAAGCGCAAAGGGTAAAGCAGCTATTGTTGTACCCACAGGTTTTATTACTGCTCAAAGCGGCATAGAAAGAAAGATAAGGGAAGCGATGGTTAGCCGTAATATGCTGCGTGGCGTAGTAAGTATGCCTAGTAATATATTTGCGAGTACAGGCACCAATGTTTCTGTATTGTTTTTAGACAGCGCCCATTCGGACGATAAGGTGATGCTGGTAGATGCCAGTAAACTTGGCGTAACAGTCAAAGAGGGGAAAAATCAACGCACCGTACTAACAACAATTGAAGAACAAAAAATCATTGACGCATTTAACCTTTTAAAGACAGAAGATGATTTTGCGGTGCAGGTAAGTCATGCTGATATTAAAGATAAAAATTATTCTTTCTCTGCTGGACAATATTTTGATGTCAGAATTGATTATGTTGATATCACTCCTGATGAATTTAAAACTAAAATGCAGGGTTTTGAAAATGATTTAACTGCTTTGTTCGCAGAAGGATATAAACTAGATGCTGAGATTAAAAACCAATTGAAGGGGTTAAGTTATGAATGATTTTAAATTCGATTCTTTAAGCAATTTAACTTCAAAAATAGGTAGCGGAGCTACACCCGAAGGGGGACAGTCAAACTATAAAAGCGATGGTATTTCGCTCATTAGAAGTCAAAATGTCTTAGATATGAGATTTTCTAAAGTCGGTTTAGCTTTTATTGATACGGCACAAGCATCTAAATTGAATAATGTTAAGGTCGAACAGAATGATATTTTATTAAATATTACTGGAGATTCTATTGCAAGAGTTTGTAAAGTGCCTGCCGAAATTTTACCAGCAAGAGTAAATCAGCATGTTTCCATTATTAGAACCAATGGAAAAATTCATCCAGATTACTTACTATACTACTTAATTTTTCGGAAAAATTACTTACTCACCATAAGTAGAGTAGGCGGTACAAGAAATGCTTTAACAAAAGAAGCGGTAGAAAAAATTCAAATAAGATTAGATAAAAACAGTGAACAAATTGCTAAAGTACTTTCCTTTTTAGATAATAAAATTGAACTCAACAATAAGATAAATGATAATTTAGAACAGATTGCTAAGGCCATTTATGACTACTGGTTTGTGCAGTTTGATTTTCCAAATGAAGAAGGTAAGCCTTTTAAATCATCAGGTGGCGATATGGTTTATAATGAAGAATTGAGAAGGAAAATACCAAAAGGATTTCAAAAAGGAGTAGTATCAGACTTAGGCGAAATTGTAGGTGGAAGCACCCCGCCTCGAGAAATTGAAGAATATTTTACTACGAATGGAACGGGTTGGATTACACCAAAAGATCTCTCACAGAATAAGGGGAATAAATTTATTGTAAAGGGTGAACTGGATGTGTCCGACAAGGGAATAAAGATTGCTTCGTTGAATATAATGCCTAAAGGTACAGTCTTGTTAAGTACAAGGGCACCGATTGGTTATCTGGCAATTTCGCAAGGTAAGGTAACCACTAATCAGGGCTTTAAGTCATTCATCCCTAATAAGGGCTTTTCCACAGAGTATATTTACTATTCAATTAAGAATTTAATTCCAACAATTGAAAACAATGCTGTAGGCTCGACCTTTAAAGAAATATCAGCGTCAACTTTAAAATCAATACCTATTTGCCTAGCAACAGATGAAATTATAAAAGCATATAATAGGGTGATAACCCCATTCTTTAATAAGCAAGTTACACTTGAAAATCAAAATCAAGAGCTTACGCAATTAAGAGATTGGTTATTACCAATGCTGATGAACGGACAAGTAACAGTTAACTCAACAATAAGATAAATTATCATTTATCTTATTGTTTAATTCAATTTTGTTGTCAAGTAATGATAAAATATCTGATATTTTAATTTGGAGATCAATATTTTGCTCAATGTTGATCTTCATTAATTTAAAACTATCTAAATTAATTGTATTGAAAACTGAACCCTGTCCTTTGCTTTGAATATTGGCAACATAATTTTTCAATGCATAATATAAGTAGGTATTGTTAACGATCTCTTTTTTTCCTCTTATCCCAAAGCACGACTGATTAAAAGCCATTGGTTTCCCAATTTGCGCTAATGCACCTACAGTGCCTCGTGCAGAAATAATGATATCATCTATTTCAAGTATTTTTGTATTACTTTCTTCTAATCCTTTTTTAGTTATTTTTTTTTCTGTAGAATAAACTTTACGTAAATCATTATTGAAATCATTAATTGATAACCAACCAATTTCTCCATCCCAATACTCCTTTACTGTTGTTTTCGGTGTTCCACCACTCACTAAATTGATGATATCACTTAAAATTACATTTTTCATATTTAGCTTATAAATTTTCTATGCGCGATTTTAACATTAGTCTGATTAACCATTGCATAATGTAGTGTAGTATCTATTTTAACGTGGCCTAGCAGTTTTTGAACTTGCTCAATGGGCATTCCTTTATCGATAGCCATAGTGGCAAGGGTTCGCCTAAATTTATGTGGATGTACGCGAAAGACATTCGATTTTTGGCCAATTTTTTTTAATAAATTTTCAACCCCACCAATTTGTAAACGATTATTCGGCTTTGCTAAGGATACAAAGAGTGCAGGATTATCGTCTTTACGAGCGACCAAATATTGTTTTAAATGTAGTTTAGTACGAGCGTCAAAGTAAACTTCACGCTGTTTGTTGCCTTTTCCGGTAACAATGCAGGAGCGTTCGTGAAAATCTATATCATCTACATTGATTTTAGCCATTTCGCCGACACGCATGCCTGTAGAATAGAGCATTTCAAGAAGCGCTAAATCTCTTATGTTGTCACAATTGTCTCGCAATGTTTCAATTTCTTCATCACTTAAAATTTCTTTAATAATTTTAGGTGCTTTCACCTTGTTTATTCTTCTAACTGGGCTTTTAAGAACATAATCTTCATTTTCCAACCAGGTAAAAAAGCTGGACAATATCCTTCTAATATTGTCCAAAGTTACTTTGCTTGATTTTTTTCGTTCTTGATAGCTCGCGAGGTAAGTTCTCAAATCGTTAGTCGAAATTTGATGCATGCTCTTTTTTAGATCCTTTAACACAGCATTTATAGTATTTACGTAGTAAATCAACGACTTTTCTGAACAACCCTCAATTTTTTTTGACGCAATGAACAAACTTACCAAAGTATCATTGTTGCTTGTTTCCGCGCGTTCAGGTTGAGCTAATTCTGTTTGTATTTCAATGTTTAACGAACTGTTATCTAATACGTTGCTCAAATATTGTAGTTGTTTAAAATTCAAAATTGGAGACATTGCTTTAATAATTTCTTGTTTAGTCGTTTCTCTCATTACAGTGTTTTTAAAAATGAACTACAAAGAAACAAGTTGAACTATAGTAAGCAGTCCGAAATTATACAATAAGGAGTGTTAAATGATAATTTAGAACAGATGGCAAAGGCCATTTTTGACTATTGGTTTGTACAATATGATTTTCCAAATGAGGAAGGTAAACCGTATAAATCATCGGGCGGTAAAATGATCTATAGTGAGGTGTTAAAAAGATCAGTACCTATTGGATGGAAAGTTGCCGAGTTAAGAGATTATTTGAGAACTAATAGAGGGGTTTCTTACAGCGGGAAAGAAATTATAAATGCTGGAGTTCCAATGATCAATTTAAATTCATTCAACACTGATGGCACATTTAAAATTCAAGGGACAAAATCGTTTTCAGGAATCTACAGTAGCTCTAAAATCCTAAAGCCCTATGATTTAGTGATGTGTAACACTCAGCAGACAGCTTTAGATCCACAAAAGGACATTATAGGAAAAACTTTTTTAGTACCAGACATTTTCAAAACTGAAATTATATCATCTCATCACGTAACAACAATTAACGTCAATGAAAAGGACTTGAAATTTTATCTTTATAAACTGTTTAATACCGAATACTTTCATCGTTACATTTCAGGGTACTCCACAGGTACAAGTATTCTAGGATTAAATATCGAAGGGGTCTTATCGTATTGGACAGAAATACCAAACAATGAATTGTTATCAAGGTTTAAAGACATTGTAATAAATGTAGAAAAACAAAAAAATAGAATAATTAAAGAGAATCAACAACTTACCCAACTTCGTGACTGGCTTTTACCCATGCTAATGAATGGGCAAATAACAGTTAAATAATTGCAAGATAAATTATCATTTAATTTATCTATTGTTGACCTCCTTCAGCAGGTATGTTATGAGCGATAGCGAATTTCATCCCTGCAAGGGCGGCGAGGCTGGCGGCGCAATGGAACCCGGCGCGGTAGCGCGTGGTGTAATGAAGTCACCTGCCACAGCCGCTTGACTTCAATCGGTAGTAAAAGTCTTTTCAAACAACAACGATAGCTCTTCTTTCACCTGATTATAAGGTGGTAACTGTTCATGTGGTATCTGATGCGCAAGGCTATTTTTCCATGCGCCTGTAAGCTTTCTATCTACATCATCATTTAAAAATTGGTCTATGCCGGTAAATTCTATATTTTTAAATTTCATTTTCTCGTGGAACGCATCTACTATTACCGGCCATTCTATAGCTGCAAGCTTTTTTGACAGATACCAGATGTCAAAATAATCTCGTGGAGCAGAATATGAGCGCTGTATTAACGCTCTCAATTTCTCTGACATTACTTCTTGTAAATCATAACAGGGAATGGGTTGATCTGCTAAGGCCAGTTTATCAGAATACGCATGCGTTATGGACCGTAAGCTAACCGGAAATAACATTTTTTCATAACGGATGATCTCTATTTTTACGCTTGTTGCCCATCTTTCCGGGGGAGGTGGTGCCTGGTTCTTTAAATGATCAGCGCCCCAAAACTTAATGATTGCTGCATACCCGGTAGGCATATCCTTATGCTTCAATTCTTTTATAGAATCAATAAATAAAGGGATTTCTGTTCTTTGCGTTATAAGTGTTGTTATTTCTTGTAATAATTTCTGGTCTAATACAAAGTTGGGATTTACAGAGGTAAAGTCCAGGTCTTCTGAAAATCGGTAATCAGGTATATAGCACTTTTTCAAACAAGTCCCGCCTTTGAAAACAAGACTATCCCGGCATATTGGAATGGAGAATATGGCATCAATAAAATGACCTAATACCCAATCTTTATCTACCGTACTACGGGATACATTTTCTTGCAGCGCAATTTTTTCTATTTCCTTCTTTAGTATCATTAATATTGTTTGTCTGATAGATTAAGTAATTCATCTTTGCTGATATTTAATCTCAGCTTCCAACTTGCTACAAATTCGCCTTTCTCTGTTCCCCGCGGATCAAAAAGATTATACTTCTCATTGATCTGTTCTTTTGCGAAATCAATAAATTTATCCATCGATGGCTTTTCAAATAAATCAATCAAAAACCCTATCCTTTTCGTAGCAGCGGCATTGCTAACTGATTTGCAATAATTGATCATCTTATCAGCGTCAATTTCTGCCTGGGATAAAGCCCTTATTAATTCAGCATAACCACCAGAATATTGTGGTTGATCAAAACAGTCTATTATAGTCTTTTCAATATCCGTTATAGGATATTTTGTGTTGCCATAACCGTTGTAGATAATACCAGTACGTTTGCTTGGGTTTATAGTGACAAATTTATAAGGGGTTCCTAAAAGAGCCTTATCGGTTTTCCTCTGCGTGGTCTGTATAAATATAGTATTAGAAAATTGCTCGGTTAACCCATGTAGATTTAAAGCCGACCAATAAGCCACTGCGCTGTTTTTTACCACAAACGTGCCGATTACGTTTCCATCACGGAAATTAATCTTGCAAAACTTCCCCCGTTCTATCCGGGAAAGCAGTTCTTTATGAACTAAATTTTCAAGAATTTCGTTAAGGTTGTCAAACTTTCTATTGATTTGGCTTTCAATTTCTTCAAATTGGAATAGCTCTATTTCATAGTCATCAAGCAACTTCATAAATTCAAGTTGTTGCTGTGTTAAGTTGGATGATATGTAAACGCTATGTGCCATATTACTTCGAGTGTCATTATAAGACCTAAAAAATGGGTCTTATCGTTACATTAAAAGTAAATATACAAAGTTCTTTTAAATACCCAACATTATTTAGAGCAGTCATTGATAAATAAGCTGCCGCTTTTGTGACTGCTTGTTACTCAGGTAATATATTACACCTTGTATAGGGGCAAAAGAAATCATAGGGGCGATATAGGGGCAATTGCCACATAGCCAGCGAGTATAGTTACAAAACAACCATGACTGAAAAGTCCGATTTTAGCTTTTTTAGCATCTGACACCATTGCTATCAGATCATGCTTCGCTACCATCCCAATCATCACGAGCTTCCAAATGCATAATTTAAAGTTCGATACATTTATCACTATTAAAAAATAGATTTTCATTCTGTTGAACATATCCAAGTTGATTGGTCAACATTTTTGTATGCCCTATTTTAAATTCAGGAATATTCCGGTGGTGATGTCCATAAATCCAATAGTCCGGTGTTGTATTTAAAATAAGATCATCAAGCACCGTTGCGAAAGCTTCGTTTAGGTAATCGCTTATGTATTCAGGCGGATAATATTTAAAAGTAGGAACGTGATGGGTGACCACGACTTTTTTGCCGATTGTATCTGCTTCTAAAGCATCTCGCAGAAACGTGAGACTTTTTGCGTGAAAATCATTATAATCAGGGATTTGAAAACGTTTCCCGTTATAACCAATTTGATAAAAATCGTTTAAGCCCCTTTCTATTCGCCAGCCATTTAAAAGACTGATCGACGACCACAGTGTTGAAAATAGTAATTGATGTGTGCCAAAATTTTTAACGACGTTATTGACCAGGGACACATTGTTTCTGATCTTTTCTTCAAATGAACCTGATCTGTTTGAAATATCGCTTTGATAGTACTCGTGATTACCCGGTATCCAATATGTTTCCTTGAAGTGATCACTAACATAATTAAAGAAGTCTTCTTGATGGTCTATTCGGGTAAACAACGTGATGTCACCTGCTAATATCAAAATATCTCCAATGGGTTGAATTGGGTTGGCTTTTATATAAGCTTCATTTTGGGAAAACTCTAAATGTAGGTCGGAGCAGTACTGTAGAATCATAACGTTACAAAATTAGAAAAAGGCGCTTTAAAACTAACAGACATGTCTATTAGGTGACCTAATTTTTTAAAATAACTTATTTATATCAGTTTTAAATTGGAGTGATATTAAAATAAATTGACACAAAATTTACCATTACAATAATTTTACCTGAAACTTATTAGCAGCATTTATTATATTTGCAATATAATTTGCCGCCCGCAAGATAGCAAACTTTATAAGTTTGTTTTGGGCCTTACAGAAAAGACCGGCTGTGATATTGCCATAACCTTGCCTTCTGTATTGTTTCGTTGACCCGACTCCGAAGCAATTTTTTCAATATTTTGCCTCAATTGACCCCTTTATTTTCCACCTAAAATAACGATTTTTACCCTTAAAAGTCAACCAACTGAACCTACCATTCCTTTTTTACCATGTAAGCAAGAGAGGGAGCCGGATAACATGTCAAGGGCGGGCCAGCCGCTGAAAAGCGGACAAAGCGGCCCGCCTGTATTACCTTGACGTGTTACTCCGGCGTGGGCTATCTTCGCGGATCTGGTGAATATAGAAGTTAAAGTCCTCCCGCGAACAAACCAGATGCTTATTGTTTCCAGTGCACACTCTTTTACCATTCAGATTTTCAAATAACAAGGCCTGATGAATTAGCATTGTTACACCCTTCTCAGTGAAAAATCCTAAAACTTATAGTTTTAAATTACTCGATAAACGTTTAGCATATACCGGTTAAGCTGATGAAATTTATGGTGTAAACGGAAAGTACGTTGTATTAATGTGTCCTGAATACTATGGGTATTAGGAGAGCGACTTTTCTGTAGGGTTTCTGTCAACACACAATATTCAGGTAGCCAATAATGGGATGATAAAAAGTGCAAAAATATTCGGCGAATAAGAAAAGTAATAAGTCAACCCAATTGTTAATTGATCAATTAACAATCGGTAATGTCGATTTTATCATTTGTTAAGTACGTTCTGAACCATTGTTTATTGACAAAAAGACATCCATACTATAACTTTAACCAGATGGGATAAAACTCACGTTTTAGCTAAAAATTGCGACAAAAGGGTAGGTAAAGCAACTTCATTTGTGATGTATATTAATCCATTTATTAAGGTAGAACGACATTTTTTGTAATGTAGATCAACTCATTTTGTAATGTAATCGATTGATAAAAGATTTTCAGGAGCATAACTTTAATCTGATAAAATACGGTGTTAACGCTTAGCTAAAAATTGCAAAGAAAAGGATAGATAAGATAAGTGCACGATCATCTGAAATAAGGAAACAGATAAATAAGAGAAAATTAAAAGGATACTTCGCCGGAAGATTCTCCCGACACATATCAGAATAAATGGTTCGGTTCTGATGAAACGCTGTCATTGAGAGAAGAATTTTTTTACAGTGGTAAAGGGTAGTAACTATTTTTTACTTTTTTCCATCGCGAGGAACCCCCAAAGAGCCGATTTATGCAATAATTGTTGGCGTTGAAGTGATAATCAGGCAAATTATTGGGTGTTTGCTCCCTTTTTCGCCCCCAAAAGTCACCACCCTTTCACCACTGTTTGCGCATGTAAAAAATGAGTTTATTCGGACAGGGAAAAAATATTTACGCATGTCACACTTTTGAATAAAAAGAACGCCGAGATTAAGCGGCTTATTTAGTACTTAATTAAATAAGCTATTGGAATATTAAATTATTTATGGTTAAACACGTTTAAGGCGGCTCCTGATCATTCATAAGGAGAAGCCATTTTTTTAACAACCTTATGAAAAACCCTATTACTTTTAATTTTTCTTCTGCCGGGTTGCCTTGTAAAGATATTACCGAGAACCTGCCGGATGATTGCAAATACCCAATATCTTATGCCAACGCCGAGTTGATTGAACTGCCGGAAGGGGTTGTTATTTGCCAGCATTACAGTCATATTCTTTATTTCATGGAAGTAATCGAATTTAAACTACATACCGATCTCTACGCAAGTTTTTCGGTGGATAAGCCAAGCTTGTTCCAGTTTTTTATGCTACAAGGAAAAATTGCATTTTTCACTCCTGATCGACAGCCAATTGCTCAAGCGGGGAAAGGTATCTGCTATGCGACCTACAATGAACCGGCGGAATATTTTTACCATTTACCTGCCGGGACACACCGCACATGCTGCTTTACGTTACGGCCCAGGTGGTTACAAATGAAAACAAACAGCCATCTCGGGCTAAACCCATTCGTGGAAAAAATGGATGATCACGAAGTTTTATATGGACACATGCCCTCCTGTGTGATGAATAAGAAAATCTCTGATGACCTGCTGGCGCTATTTAACCTGGAGGAAACAGCAAAAAATGACCTGGAATCAGCGCAATCCCGCATCCTGAAAAAGATCATTGCCGAATATCAAAAACTCGTACAAATCAAACTATCTCATCCTATATATCGCATAAGGGCTTACCTGGAAGAAAAGTATGTTGATTTTGAACTCAATAACCAAAAGCTGATCGGGCAATTCAATATTACAGAAAAAACACTGATCGAAAATTTCAAAAAGGAGTTTAATATAACACCTCATTTGTACCTGACCAAAGTGCGGATGCAGCATGCCAAACGGATGCTTGCAAAAGATAAAAAAGATGTCATTGAAGTATACGGAGCGGTCGGCTATAAGGATATGCACAGTTTTAGCATCCAATTCAGGAAACTCTTTGGTTATCCCCCTTCAGACCATCAATAAAGCTGCTTTTCTTTGAAAATTGTGATTTCCAAAACGACTAACCGGCAAAACACACACCTTTTTTTGCTTAAAACTACCTGAATTTCGTCTGTTTTTTGCTTCTCAGTTAAAAAATAGATGCCGAAATTTATAGCAGACGATCAGGCAAAAAAGATTGACAAAGAAATGTAAGGGGAGTACCGGGAGCTGTGCGCCTATTCCAGAGACGTAAAAGCATTAGTAAAAAGGATGACAACCCCTGAGTGATAAAGTCATCCATATAGAAATCGGGCCGGTACTGGTAAGAGTAACACCGAAACTAACGCAAAGGACGAAGGTAACATCGATAAAGTGCCGAAGTTGAGGGCAGGTGGCGCCTGGGCTGCGCCAGTGAAGTTTAAGCACAATAAAGAAAAATGTATAGGGTGAAAATATTTGATGCAACAAAGATCAGGGACATGGCAGAGGAAGTAGCCTCAAAGATCATGCTGGCCGCTATAGCAACGCAATGCATCCGTTTCATCAGGGAGTACATGGCCGCATCGGCATGGTTTCATACCATAATCGTAGCGCCATTCTTTACTTGTGCTTACGCCCGAAAGAGAATTACTAACAGAGTTACTCACCACCGTAAGTTTGCATTATTCCCGAAAAACCCGAATAGCCGGGCAGGGCTATTCGGGATCAGGTAACCACCGCATCAGGGATGCGAATAGTTACGGTGAGGTCTGCCAAAAGACAAAACGCAATATAAAAGTACAAAATTTGAGATTTTTTACGGTAATCTTTTTTAACAAAAAAAGACCATGCTATGAACACTAAACTGTTCAAAAACAAATTTATGGCTATAGTAGCCATGTTTACCATAGTATTAGGTGTTGGAGCGGCAGTTGCCATGAAAGCACCAGAAAAAAAACAATTCACCAACTATTGGTTTGATACCACTGCGGCAGGTGTGCCTACTACTTACGACAGTAGCGGCCCGCAATGCAGCGAAACCACCGGCGACTATTGTTCTAAAGAATATAGCGCAAGTCAAATCAATTTTGTTGGCGGGCAGCCTTCAAGCGTAAAATCCGGTCAGGAAAATCTACAGATTGCATCCGCGCAAAAAGGTGATTGACACGTATAAAAATGGATACGAATAAAAAAAGGTCAGCATCCGGATGCTGACCTTTTTTTTATATCATCGGGCGTTTTGTTCAATTCCGCTTAGCTGAATAACCAGATCAGGTATTGGCAAAACGTATTTGGGGTCATTTGGAGGAAGCGTATAAATTATACCATTCAGATTTCTTTGTAAAGGAACAGCAAACCTGCTATCCTGGTTAAGCCGCCTAAGATCCGTCCACCTGAGCCCGCGATAAATCAACTCTTTACGTCTTTCCTGTAAAATGATTTTCAGGGCCTCGTCAGCAGATGCAGACGCATAGGGGACAAAGGTTCCTGTTTTCCATCGATTGACTAATAAAGTATTCAAATCACTCAGAGCGGCATCTTTATTGTTTAATCTGGCATAACATTCTGCCCTGATCAGATATAGCTCGTCCGTAGTCAGACCATTAAAAAATGTGGATGAGCCGCTATAACTTCCCTTATAAGTATTTACACCGGAACTGACTTTAAAAAAAAGTTTGAGGCGCAGGTCATTGGTATTATAGGTTTTATATAATGTAGTATCAATGATTAGCCGGGAAACATTGGACATAGATGTGGAGATCATGGTACTGTGAAAAATCACTTCACTATTATAACGCTGAAACGGGTAAGAGGCTGTTGTGCTCAGGCTATTGTAGTCCAATAAAGTTGCATATTGATTCAAGGCCGCATCCGCGTTATGCTGTGCATCATTATAATTACTCATGGCAAGGTAAACCCTTGCCAGCATTGCCAATGCCGCCATTTGGTTAGGCTTGGTTTTTATGGTGACGGTTGCGGGAAGTAAACTCAAACTGCTTTGCAGATCGGCTATGATTTGTGCATAGGTTTGCGCAACCGTGCCCCTGCTACTGGCCTGGTTAATATCCGAAGAAGTACGGACAGGTACGCCGGGATCATTAGATGCCGTAGCAGCCAGGTAAGGTTTACAAAACAATTGCGCTACCTGGAACAAAGCATAAGCACGATAAAATAAGGCGCTCCCCTTTTCAATTGCAAATTGTCGGTCGGCTTGCTGCGAAGCATTCAACTTGGCTAAGCCTTCCAGTACGAGGTTGGCATAAAAGATTTGCCGGTAACGGTAGTTCCAGTCCAATACATCAGGGCTACCTGCGTAAATATCCTTATTCCATGTATATGCATTTTTATACATCGGGACAGTTACCGACTGAAACGAAGCATCTTTGATATAATAATCATCATCAGATACCTCTTGCAGGCTGGGCATGTTAATGTTCATGGCATCCGTATTATCCAATAGAGACTGGAAATCCTGCAAACTTAGTGGTACTACCAGCGACTTGTCCGGTTTGATATCCAGAAAGCTTTTGGTACATGCTGTCAATACGATCAGGATACCGCTCAATAATATGTTGATCTTTTTCATTTTTATGTATTTGATTAAAAGTGCGCCCTGAACCCAATCGAAAAGTTTTTCACCGGCTTAATGGCGGAATAGTTATAGAGGTAATCCGGGTCAAGCCCTTCCTTATTTGCCCCCCATAGGATACCTATGTTATTCGCGTATCCATAGATGGTCAGGTCTTTAACAGGGAAATGATTATTCCTGAAGTGATTTAACGTATAGGCTACCTGGATGTCCTGTAAGCGGATGTTATCTCCTTTTTCTACCAATGCGCTGGAATGAACATAAGCATTGTCGCGGTTGGCATTATCATCCAGTGATAAAGAGGGAACATTGGTCGTTAATTCATCGCCCGGTTTTTGCCAGCGTTTGTCAAAGTCCTGGTGTCCCTGCCAGTTATTGATCAGGTCGGAATAGGATATGGAACTTCTGTGGAAATAATAGCCGAATTTGTAAGTGATATTGGCGCTCAGAGTGAACTGTTTATAGTTAAAAGTGTTCATCACAGATCCAAAATAAGGCGGAAGCGCAGGCCCGTTATAAACCAGGTCATTGATCGTTGCTTTGCTTGCAATAGCTGTATAATCCTTACTTGGAACGCCGCTTAAATAAACCATAGGGTCACCCGTTGCATGATCCAGCCCCGCCCATTTGTAACTGTAGATACCCAATGCCGGCCTTCCTACCAATGGAGGCGAGTTTGGCGCAAAATAATCGCTAACCGGGTTCTCATATTGATAGCTGGTCACTTGATCCATCGCGTAACTAAAGAGCAGGCGGGTTTGCCACTTAACCTGACCGTTAGTATTGATGGTGTTTATTTCAATATCGGTACCATGACCTGAAATTGCCGAACTATTCAGAAAATAACTATAACGGTTACTGACAAAGAAACCTGTTGTTGGGTCGAGCGCAACGCTTCCTAACTGATCTGTTCCTTTTTTGGTGAAGTATTCGATGCTGCCACTTATCCTCCTATTCTTTGTTTCAAAATCGACCCCGATATTGATCATGCGCACCTTTTCCCAACGGAGGTCTGGATTGGGCGGCGTCACTACAATGGACTTGGGTAATCCGGTCAGTAAATCGGTATCATACAGGGCAGTGGTAAAAGCGGTGATTGACTTGTTCACATTACCGGTATAGCCGAAAGTACCTCTTAGTTTTAGGTACGGAAGCCAGTCCTGATGATAAAATGCTTCTTTGCTCAACTGCCATCCAGCTCCTGCCGAATATAATGGAACACCTTTCTGATTGGTGTTGACGCCAAATAAATTGGATGCATCCTTTCTTGCACTGGCCGACAGGAAATAACGCTCCGCATAATTGTAATTGGCATTTAAATACTCTGAAACATACCTGTCTGTCAGGTCAGTTTGATTGGCAATATAAGGTATGGTTGCTGAATTGGTTCCGGGATTTAAGGTGAAATAAGTCAGGTAATCAACCGGCTGACTGAGTAAAAGATTATCATCATATCCATAGAGCCGGCTACCGGTGCTTTGTGAATGAATGTCCCGGACTTCAACACCCGCTAAGGCTGTTAGCTGATTTATTCCTCCGAACAGTTTATTATAGTTAACCTGAAATCTTCCGGACTGTGAATTTAATGTGCTCACCATGCTATTTAATATGCCGCCAATAGGCACTGCATATTGACCGCCGGGTTGCTCGTACCCGTTAATCAGATTGCGGGTAAAATAAGTATCCTGGCTATACAGGTAATTACCTGTTTGATTAGTGTTCTCATATTGATATAACCCTTCTGCATTCAGACCCGGCAGGACGGTATATTTAACATTGAATTTTAAGCGGACATCTTTCAGCGAGGTGGAATTATCCGCTAAGGAAATCTCCTGCAAAGGTTTATATTGCCAGTTTAAAAAAACCTGGCTGGCAGCAGTACTTGTATAAGAAAGCGGATAATCCTTTGCTACGGCAAGCGGATTACCATTCGCATCTGCCAGTTGCGCATAAGGATATAACCCACTTTTTCCACTGCCGCTGTTTATGGCAGTGTACCCTGGGTTGTCAGTCACATTTTTAGTAGCGGTGTAATTGATGTCTGCTCCAATGGTTAAGTTTTTTAGGGGTTTAAAGTTATTTACAGCGTTGAATGTATATCTTTCATCATGATTACCGACAAGGTTAGAGCGGTTAAAATCATAGCCCCCGGAAACAAAATAATTGTACTTTTCGCCGCCCCCATCCAGGTTCAAGTTATATTGTTGCCTGATACTTTTTCGGTAAAAATACTTTTCAAAATCATTCCGCACATCCTGCCCTTTCAGCGTTTCAATTTGTTGGTTAGCGCTTGCAGCGCTAATTTGTCCATTCTGTTGTGCAATCAATAAATCAACAACAGGGGACAGTACCGGTTTATTGGGAGAATTTGCATCGGCTGTATAAAATCCCTGCTTAAATAATTGCGTTTCTACGCCAATGAAATCTGCGGAGCTTAGAAAGGCCGGATTATAAAACAAGTCCGGCTTTTCTCCTATTGTCCAGTTGCCATTGAACTCAATATGGCTGGCCTGATTGAATTTTCCATGTTTGGTCGTAATAACGATCACCCCATTTCCGGCCCGGGCACCCCATATAGCGGCTGATGCAGCGTCTTTTAATATCGTAATGCTTTCTACATCATTAGGGTTGATATTATGCAGGTCGCCATCGTAAGGGAAATTATCGACAACTATCAGCGGGGCATTATCCGAAAGGATCGTGCTTCTGCCCCGGATACTCAGGTTCTGTTGGTCAGGTGCACGGTTATCAAAGACCAAAGCAGGGGTGATCCCATCCAACCGGGTAATAATATCCGTAGAAACATTTCGCTCCAACAAACCCTTACCGATCTCCTCATAGGAACCAGTGGTATGGCTTTTAGTGAGTTGTTCGTAACCGGAGGAAACAGTTACCTCTTTTAAAGAGTTGTCGTCAGCCTCCAATATTATATTTGATAATGTGGTATCCCTGGCCGGTAGTTTTATTTCCAGGGGTTTATAGCCAATATAGGATATTAATAAATAACGGGTTTCAAGCGGCACGGCCAATTGAAAATATCCGTTATTATCGGTAGCCGTTCCTTTTGCGGTGTTATTTATTTGTACTGTGGCACCTGATAAAGCGATATGATCTTTGGAAAAGACGTGTCCGCTTACCTGTTTTAAACGCTCCGGTTGTTGTGAATAGAGTTTAAAGGGCAGTATCAAAAAAAGGAGGAGGTAAATATTTTTATTCATAATTTTTTTATTTAGTCAGTTTAACAATGGTTCATTCCGGATTTTCCGGGCTATCGGAGGCACCATGCTGCCTGATTACGAGCATGTCAATTGTCCTTTTCTCCGGCGCTATGTCTAATCCCGATTTCAAAAGCTCTTTTCTTAACGCTTCCAGATTCCCGGTATCTGCATTTAAAGTCAGGTCAATTGGAGTCTGATAGCCTGTTTCGTCAAGGATTGGTGTTTGCAGCTTTCGGTGCTGGTTTGCAAGCAGAAGCACGAATGAACTTATGGGTAGATTTTTAAGTATTAAATGCGCATCATCCGATTTAAAAACAGGTTCGCCGCCTTTGCTTTCAAGTGAATAACTATTATTAACGCGGGATAAGACCAGGCAGGTCACTTCGCGTTTTTCAATATGGCCTGTTATACCATAATGCAATTCAAAAAACCTATTCAGGTCATTGAGCATCACGGAATAGATTTTTCCATTGTAATTTGAAGGCAGAACTAAATCATAGCAAAATCCATATTGTTTGATCCACTGATGAAAACCGGAATTAACGGGTCTGACAAGCTTGACTTTTAGAGAATCAGGAACATCAATAATCGTTCTGTTATCAAATGACAATAAAGGGTCTAAATGATTAAATGCCTGGTGGTACAAACTAATCACTGACACATTAACTGCAACAGAAATAATCCTCTCCGTATTTTTATCATAACCCTCTACGGTACGCAGGCCGTCTATATAGGGAGTGATCAGGGATTGGTAAAATATATTGCTTCGTCCGCCATTTCCATTGATTAACAATGGTGCCAGGTGATCAAAAGCTAAATTATCTTCCTTCGGGTCGGTAAGGATAGGTTGGTTTTGAATCGCCCGGAGAATGGCTTCTTCATTAACATCTTCTCCATAACCGGTCGCGATGATCTTTCCATCTTTTATCCAGACCTCATGAGGAATAGAGGTATGTGGAAATAGCTTAGCTAAGTTTTCATCTGATGTTACTGATGGTAACCCGGAATGAAATCTTTTAAGCTGAGCCTTAGCTTTTTCGCTGCTTTCCCTTGTAATCAACAGTATTTGAAGCTTATTGCCGAATTGTTTCTGCAATGAATCATACCGAGGTAGTAAATGCAAACATGGGGTGCAATAGGTCGCCCAAAAGTCGAGTATCAAAAGCTTGCCTTTAAAGTTGGAGATTTTGGCAGTTTTAGCAGGGTAATTGATGATGTTGGTGATGGTCATATCAGGAACCGGGTCGCCGATTTTTAGAGCGGTGATATTTGGTTTGTCCTGGGAGTGTGCTGTAAAATTTAGACAAAGCGCGGCCAGTACGATGTATATCGTTATTTTTTTCATGAATTTCAGTTTGTTGAGTTCGTTAAACAATTAGCCGGATAAGACTATGAGGCGGGAAACGGCAACCTGAATTTGACTATTAACTATTAAGCTGATCTTAGGTTGCCGTTTGTCCTGATATTTATTCGGGAGCACAAATAATATTTTTTAACAAGCTTTTTAGGGAGAGATAATAGTCTAAAAGAAAAATCAACCCACCAAACTTTGAGCAGGAAATTTTTAATTTAAGTAAGAGCTTGTTTTGTGACTTCATCGTTTTGATTTTTATCAAAACCTCAAGCCAAATCGTAGAACTAAACTCCCGAAGGAGCCGGGTCACCATTGGATGTAATCCGCACGAGGGATCGCGTAGGACGATGCTGCTACTTAAACAGCTACTATTCGAAAATAGTACCAGGATACAAATTCCGCAAGTAGACCCGGCGCCCTAAGAATATAGGGTTCCGGGTGCTCACTTCCTCTTGTATCCTTGAATTTCCTACGTTCGTGCGGATTTTGAGGTTCTTGTGAGCACCTCCATTAAATCAATGTTAGTGCTGCAAATTTATAACTTCGTATTTAAATCATTCAATTCATTGATAAGTATATATCAAAAATAAGTTAAAATTTATTAATAACAAATTTTAACTTACGAATAGTTCTTATTTATAGTTATAAAGTTAACATTTACACATATTGGGTAAGTAAATACTTAGTATGGCTAATTGGAATATTTCAAAAGAAGATAGCGAAATCCCTATAGATCCTAATTTTGAGGATATACAGACATTGTTCTTATCGGGAAAAATAAGCAAGCTGTATCAATTAGTAAAACGAAGTCCAACTAAAGTCGCTAAATTATTGGGCATTAATTATGAGGCTTACCATAATAAATTATCTAATCCTGAAAAGTTTACGATACTACATATTAACACAATGGCTTATGCCTTTCGGATTGATCCTAATATTATACATGATGTTATTCAGGCAGAAATACAAGACAAAGTAAAAGCAAAAGTTAAAGATTTTGTAGAGCATAACTAATTATCGGCAACTTTATAACGACAGAGTATCGCCAAATCAGTTATCGTGTATTGGTTCTCACCTGTTTTTTCCTATGACGATTTCTCCCATGTATAGCCTCATCATCCACATCATCTTTTATGTCTATATGGACAGGGCTGATAAAGCCGTCAAAAGACTCGCCTATAGTAACGGGCTCTGAATGAATGCCGGGTGTTAATTCCATGTCGGGCTGATCTTCGGCAAGGCCGCTGCCTAAGTGTACGGCTTCCTCTTTCTGATTTTGAGTTTCCATTTGTATCCGTTCGGCCAGGCTGCCGTTTTTCTGCGCATTGGCATAGGCCATTGTATCTTTAAGTTGCCTGTCAAACTCAAATAATTCGTCAAACAACGTTTCACCACACTGTTTAAAAGCCACCCGATCAAACTGCCCCATCTTTTTAGAATGGTCCTCATTCTTGCCTCTTGATGTATTCATCGGGCTAAGCTTGATTTTGTTGGTTGCATCTTTCCTGCTGACAACGACCTGCACATGCATCTGTTCACCCTCCTTACGGTCATCCCGCTTTTTGGTACCCTGCTTGACTTCCGGGTCATTGTGGGTGTAATAACGGTAGTTCTCCAGTTTGGCAAACCATATCAGATCCTCATGGCTATTTATGCTCTCGCGTTTAAAGTTCTGCGCATAAGCATCCATTACCCGAACCGCAAATCCTTTGAGCTGATCTTTAACACCATCATCACCGTATTGCTCTTTTAAAAAAGCGATCTCTTTTTGGCTGGGGCTGATATTAACCAAGAAGAATTTGGCATCAGCTTTACCTAATTTGGCAACGTTATTATCTATAATGTGCATCACCTCATAGCCATCGATAGTTAAACGGTTCCCATTGAACCAGTTTTCAGGGAACTTGTTCCCAGTCAACCTGTTCTCTTTTTCAAGGTAATGTACCAGCCCGCTACTGCTTCCTTTATTGGCAGCCTCCTTACTATCACTTATATTGATAAACATAATATTTACTATTATAATGTTCGCACCTGGTCTTTAACCATAGCAATTAGTTCATCTTTTTCCCTTCCCGATGTCATCATGGTAAACGCCTCTCTTGACCTGATATAGCTTTCCAGTATCGACATAAACTGCGTTTTCAGGGTCTCCTTACTTTTCTGACTTTTTGATATAACATCCATCAACCGGCCTATTTCACTGAACACAACTGCCTGGGCATGTTGATTGTTCAGCACATCTACATTGTGCTGTAATACCTCGGTGTTAAAGCGTTCGATGATTTGCCGCTGCGATTCACCGATTCTGTCTATCAATATTTTGATTGGAACCAGCAGCATATTTTCCTGCGTTTTAATAAAACCAATATATTGCTGGTGGTTTTTTAACAGCGTGTTTTTTAGCACCTCATCATTCAGGTCCACTGGATCTTTCTTGCTTTTATAAAAATAATCGACCATTTGAATAAAGACCTGCCGCTTTGTCCGCCCCAGTTTAAGGGCGATCTTTTCAAATTTCTGGTCAACCACAACAGGGTATCTTACTGATCTTACATTAATGTCTTCCATCGCTTAATTTCATTTGTTGGCATAAGGCTGTATAGACCTATATGCCTTTAAATACCTATACAGGATACCGCCGGGTATCCTGTATTCTTCTTTTTTGCCGGTAAAAACGCGGTAAAGTATCCCCGGAGGATACGCAAAACCCCGTAGCGATAGCGTAGGGCAAGCAAAGTAGGGCTCTGCCCAACTTCCGCTTGCTCCTTTTCTTCCAAGAAGAAAAGGACGTTTTGACTGTCGCACACTCCAAATCGCTGCTACAGGAAAGTTGATAGAGTTATTGCTGCTAAACTTCAAAAACGGACTTGAACAATTACTCTGCATAAAATTATTTGATTTGCGCATACAGGTTATTGCATTAGAGATGTCTTCGTTTTTAAAGTCTCTTGGAAATAGCGTTTCGCTATTGGGGGCGAAGTATTCGTTGTGTGGGTTCATTTCGTATCTGGGTATCAACATATCTAACGATCTTTAGATCATGTGATCAACTGATCTTGCTATCCTTAGATCAAGTGATCAGCCGATCTATTATCATGCTTATCCTCTGGCCATTCAACCAGGCTGCCTTTTACCGGGTGATAAGATGGGTAATAACAGATGTACCCAAACGTTTCCAGTTCTTTTATACATTTATGATAGGTAGCGGTG
This sequence comes from Bacteroidota bacterium, assembly GCA_030775685.1. Classification (GTDB taxonomy): domain Bacteria; phylum Bacteroidota; class Bacteroidia; order Sphingobacteriales; family Sphingobacteriaceae; genus Mucilaginibacter. The sequence continues at coordinate 149,490 of JALYIP010000023.1, read as the reverse complement.
GATGCGATTCGGCTATAGGACATGAGCAACTGTCGGCTAACCGGAAACGGGTTACTATACCCACTCCGTTGCCAGCAGACAAACAAAGCTGCATACATGCTTACGTGGCTAGCGAGCAGATGCGGATTCTTACCCATTTGCCTTACTCGCTCGGCATAGGCCGCCACTTCCTTCGTTTTAAGAACTGGTTTCAATGTGCACCTCCTTCCAGTACTTTATGAATATCTTCCAGTTTGTAATACATCATACCGCCAATCTTGGTATAGCTAAGTGTGCCATTGATACGCAGGTTTTGTAAAGTGCCAGGGGAAATGTTCAATAGCTTTCTTACATCTTTGCTTTTTAACCATTGCTTGCTTTGTCCTTTTCCTGGCTGAAGAATAATTTCTATTTTTTCCAGAAGCTTTTTCTCGAATGCTTCGAGATCCCCTTTTGTAATTAATTCATTTGATGTCATTGTATTAAAATTAATAGTAAGAATGTTTCTTGCCTTCCACTACTTTATGGAATGGCGACTTTTAATCCACAATTGATTGAATTGCAGCTGCTTTTATATAATTCAAATATAAAATATTGTTTTGATAGAATAAAATATGTCAAAACAAATGATTAATTTTGACCTGTTCAATCAGCAAGCAACTTAATTTGGTTTGCTTATTTTTGATTATTCTTGTTAAATCATCAACGGTTAATTAAAAGCAGGGAACACCAAAGGCAATCAAATCGCATCAAAAAATATTTCTAATAAAAAGTGAAAATAAGTTACAAGACATACTTAAATGACCGCTTAAAACAAGTTGATTTCCATGGTCAGCTCACTTATCCCTTATATATACAGGTGACCTATGAGCGGAAAACCATCTTTTTTAAAAGCTATTATTTCGAGTTGTTTGCTAAAGAAAGATATTGCCTTAAAATTCCGGGAACAAGCATTGCAGAAGGGCCGGGCCTACTACAGGTGATCGGAATGGAAACTGAGGTTATCAAATTCATCGCGAAAAAACATCCGGACGATTTCTCACTTGAAGTATTTAAAAAGGACTATGCCTATTACAGTAAAGACTTATGTAACGAACTGGAAAGCGGGTTTATAGATTACCTATACACTTTCTTTTATGACGAAGGAATGCCCGCGCTGGCGGAAACGATAAAGACTGGCAGCAAGTCTACCATCGCCTACGATATAGTGAGGGATTTGAAAATCGCCCTCAATAATAAGGTTTATGATAAGCTTATAGAAAATTCTTTTTACTATGCGCCGCCTTATTTACCAGTTTACGGTTTTATGAAAGAAATTAAAAAATGGCCGATGTTATGCCTGACAGCAATGGAGTGGGATAATATGGATACAGTCAGGGCTTTTAAAGAATATGTAGAAGTACATTATCCTGGTATGAAATCGACTGAATTGATCAGGCAGGTCAATAATTGGTGTCCATAATGTTAAATTTATTAGTTGGCAAATTTGCCGTTAATAGTGATGATAATAAATAGTTATCTGTTGTTGTGAAACAGCATCGCTATTTTATCCACGCGGACCCTATCATTATAATTAATTTTATATCTTATTTTTCAGGCTTTTCATAAAGCCCAACGCGCAGATCTACCCTTTTGTGAATATCTCTTTCAAAAAACATCTCCAGCAAACCTCCATTTTTAAATGGGCGCAGATCGTGAAAAAACTGGCTGTCGATACCATCGCCAGTCATGGTCGACCGGCTGCTAGAGCTATGTTCTAAATAATATTTGACACGGTGAAACTCCTGCTCCGTTTTATTTAGAACGGGGAAGGGAAGGTTCTTTTTAGCCGCAATAAATGGTATCAGCTGCCCAAAATCAAATTCCGGAGGATCATCATCATTACCGTTCGGGTCAAACTCATGATCAATTTTATCAAATACAAATACCAGAAAAACTAATTCGTTTAACGAAAGCCTATCAGGATCGGCATCTTTAAAAATCTTATATAACGTTTTTATATGTGGCAGGCTATCATGAAAAAGCCACTGTTTGTATAAATCTCTTACCAATCGGGTGGTATCGTCAGCAAAATATTCTGCCACCAATTCGGGGAATATTAAGAGTTTTTTATTGAGATTTTTTCCATCTAATACATGTACTTTGAACTTAAGTCCAGGCTTAGTTTTTTCGATCCAGGCTTTAGTATCACGACTTAAGTAACTATTGGTAATGATCAAAAAATGATCAATTGATTCTACCTCAGCTTGTGCAAATTTGTCTTTAAGAGCCGCCAGTTTAACCTTTTGAGTATAGTGTTTACACTCTATATACCATTTCTCTTCATAAAACCCCGTGATAGGATTTGAAACACCAAAAAAAGCTTCAATATCTCGTCCGCCATCCGCACCGCCTTTATTCCATGTCAATCCATAATATTGATACTTATGTAACAGATCAAAGCAAAGCTCTTCGAAGCGCTGCCATTTAATTCTTGTATAGTCAATATCTTCGTCCCTATATTCCATAATTTAGAATGCCCACATATTTGCCCTAAAATCTAAATTTCTTGTTCAGCTTCGATCTGTGCTTCTGATATCAAGTTATATAAAGGTAATTGAGCTCCGAATATTTCAAAGGAGATGGTTAAGGCATAATCATTCTCTGCTTCCAAATCTTTATCCCAGCCTGAATGTCCAATAACAGCGATACTAAAATCTTCACTGAACTGATGCGGCTGAATAATTGCCCAACTTTTTTGGACCGTAGAATTATTGCGGTTAATTCCATTCTCTGTAAAAGCCGGATTTTCTCTTAGGCACCACTGAATGGCGTTTGCCCCTTCTTCTACATTTGCAGCATTTTCGACAAGTTCTTCATCTAAATCCAGGTAATCAATCGTCCTGTTTCTAAAGCTATTATAATTCTCATTATATTTTGATGAACGCCACTCTAACCATGTTGCCAGGTATGAATGCGCGCCTTTTCGGGTTAATCTTGTACGTGCAGTAAAAGATAAAGTGACCTCCACTAATATGGTAAACTCTTTACCTTCACCTTTGATCTCGTCCGGAATCTTTAAGTGATAGATGTCTGCTTTTTTGGGTTGTACCGTACCGCTTTGAATGTAAGTAATTCGTTGCTGTGTATTATTCAAAGCACGATCAATATTGGGAATCCCGTACCCGTAAAACTTAAAATCATTTGCCGTTGGCTGATTGAAGCAATGTTCAGGTAACCGGGCGCTTTGGATTATAAGTGCCCGATACATTAAAGCACTTTCATTTGGATGTTCAAACTGAAGTCGTGATGCAATATAACTTACTTTCGGTGCGCTAAATGATGTGCCAATGGAGCTTCTCCCAACAATATTCGCACCATGCATAGTCGAGTTTACCGTTTCCACGCTGGTTACTTCATGAGACTTAATAACGTTATTAAAGATCCCACGAACCAAATCTCCCCCATATTCTACTACGTCAGGCTTTATAGATCCCCAAAGTCCGGGACCCGAACGGGAAAAAGGTGAAATTTTATCTTTCCCGGCTATTGATTTGAAATCGTCATCTTCATAATCATGTTCACCGATAGAACCAACTGTTATTGCAAAAAAGCTGATTCCTGGACTGGCTACCTGGCATAAAGGGTCTACTAAATAATCCGGGAATGATAATCCATTATTGATATGCTGACTTATGCCCAACTTACCTGGTTCGTCACAATCTGAATAAATATTACCTGAAGCAATGATAAATAACACATCTTCCTCATGCATTAATTTATCAATTGAACCTGCAAGGGAAGACATATGTGTTCCACTGTACGCTTCATCTTGAGTAACAGATAAGTTAAAGATTTTTGTATTTGGGAAATCTTTGACAATTTGTTCAACCAATGCCGGTCCGAACTGGTTATGGCTAATGCGATTGTTTTTATCCAATATCCTTGCATTCTGAATAATTGTTTCTAGTTGATACTCGCCATTAGCTGGGATAAGCAAAGGATATAATATTTTACCAGCAACCTTAGTACCATGTCCATCTACCTTTACATAATCTGCGACGGACGCATCTTCCGCAACGTAGGATTTTGACGAAAATGCATCGATGGCCGGTTCAATTAACCGATGGCCTTCCTGAATACCACTATCAATAACGCAAACTATACCGCTGGTTTCGTCTGGCGGAAGAAGCTGCAATTCATACTCATCGGGGATGCCTCCGTCGTTATTGTCAACAATGAATTCCGTGTCTAATTTTACTTCAAACAAAAACGGATGCGTGATAACGATGTCGCGTAAGCCATTTCCGTTGATGGCAACCTTAAAATAAATTGCATCAATTTGATTGTCCCAAATTTTCTCAATGGTGCCATCATAAATATTGATATATCGCTCAACTTCTGCTTCACGTTCCATTTGCATAGCATCCCGGTCAATCTCAAGCTGCCTGACGTGTGCATAGTATTCCTCAAGTTTAGAACGGTATTTTTCTTCACTATCAAATTTGTGCTCTTGGGGATACTCTTTCAGATTTGTTATGTAACAGGATACACCTAATTCAACGATGTAGGTTTCATCCTCAACTAAATTCGTCCAAATCTCTTTTAGATCACCTTTGATCAATTGAGCGGCCCGCCATGAATCATCAACGATGATCTCCCAAATTTTAGCTGCTGTATTTCTATATGTACCTTTTTCAGCAAGAAATTCATTGATGTTTTCTTGAAACTGTTTGAAATTGTCTGACGAGGCACCAATGATATAACCGTTCTCCTCTTCCGACAGCACATTAATACCCCAGTTAACAAGCGATTCAAACTTAAACGAAGCCGTATCTATCTTTAAAAATACTGGAATATCTTGATTATTTGGCATTTCAAGACCCGATTCTGCCCGAAGTTGCCGAATTTCATCCCAACGTTTTAGAAGTTTTTCTGTCTCGCTTTGCAGATATTGACCGTGATGTTGTCGATTATTTTCGTTCGCTAAAGTCCGATCCCCTTTTTTATTATTTCCTCCTCCACTTGCTTTATGAACACCGGCGACTTTAAACGGTAGTTTGAGATGGGGAAATTCTGCCATTATATTATTTTAGGTATAGGGAATTTTCGGTTAGAGATTGTTCGAGATGGAATTGTCTGACAATTTTTTCATTTTTGATTACAGCCAGTTTTGCGGCGTCATTTGCAATCTTTACAACAATCGCAGCACTAAACCCAATCATCTTTTCAATCAAGTCGTCCCACGCTATAGTTTTATCATAATCAATGGAAGAAAGTGTCATTTTAGTTAACCTTAACACTTCTTCCCCGCTCGGTTTGGGCATTTCAATAATATCATCAAATCGACGGAATAATGCCTCGTCCAAAGCATCATCAATATTGGTCGTTGCAATCAGAATGCCCTCAGAGTTATATTCTTCCAGTAGTGTTAACAAAATATTTACTATCCTATGCATCTCGCCAACGTCTTGACGGTTACCACGGGTTTTACCGACGATATCAAATTCATCAAGCAAGAGTACGCAAGGGTAGTTTTTTAAACCGTCAAAAAGCTTGGTAAGGTTAGATGCCGTTTCTCCAAGGTATGATGAAATAATAACATCGAAACGGACTTTTAAAAATGGAAGACCTAAGTTCCAGGCTATACGTTCAGCACCCATCGTTTTACCACAGCCCGGTGATCCATAAAAGAGTACTTTTTGACGGTACTTTAGTCCGTGTAAAGCTAACCGTTCCTTTGCAGCATACTCTTTTTCAATCCTGTTAATTTTTTCCTCTGTACCCTTTGGTAGAACCATTTCGTGACGAAGTTCTTCACGGTCAATCGAAATGGCTAACGGAAAATTATGTCTTTTATCAGTTGGGATAGTCACACCTTGCGGCAATAAACGACGCAGTTCGCCTTTTATGCGCGAATTAGACAATACTTTATTGTCTAGGATAGACTTAAGTTTATCAGCGAGTTTGATGTGCCCTTTTTTCTCCTCATCTTCAATAACTAGCGATGCAACTTTGACAATGTCATCGTTTTTATCACCTTCTATTGACCGGAATAGCCTTAAAAGCAAATCTTGATTCATTCGTTAAAAGTGCGAATTTTGTTAGTAATCACAAAGTAAAACCGATATTAAATAATACCTGGTTACAATTATTCCAAATCACAACCAGATATTAAAATTCAAAAAAGATAAAATGGATTACATCTATCCTTTCTAATTTATTCCCACGCGAAACCGCCATTTGGCTTAGTAAACGCATTGGCGATCAATGCAGCCTGCGCTTTACCCATAACACGTTCAACTACTTCATAAGTACTATGTAGCAATGTATACGTTCCACGCATGCCCAGGTAATCTGTACCATAACTTGTTTTGAAACCATTTGCATTAAGATTGGCAGCAAGATCAGCAGCAGTCATTTGTTTTTTACTTCCAATTAGCGAAACAGCCAAATTGTAAATGTGTAATTTTTTCAAATCCATTTTCAAGAAGATTAATTAAATTTAAAATGAGTAGGAATAAACAATAAAACGCAATGTTATTGTTTAATTAGTCGATATCTGGTGCACCCTGACCTATCAAATATAGAAAACGTTTTTAAATATTCAAAGTAAACCCTGCCAAAAACCACCCATAATATCGCGTTACATAAGCATGAATCAAGCCATCATCCCGTTTAAGGCTTATAATAAACGCTACCAACATTTTTAAATTGTTAATCAAATAACCCAAACAAATTCACCTTTGCGCCATAAAAATCAATGTTATGGCATTCCAAATCACCATCCGCAGAATTACATTTCTTCTCCGGAGAACTGATGCGTTAAGCACCAGTTCCCACCGAATTAGTTCCCATCAATTACTTAATAGAACTCCTTTACATTTATAAAGTTTCCAAAAGCATTTTAATGCGAAATTTAGGTTATACCTTAAAATCGCAGTATTTTAAGGTAATCAACATCATCCGACATTATTTTAATGTCACAAAACCAATTGACATTAAAATATTAAATTTTTAAGGTAAATGATGTATATTTGTTTATGCCTTACAGAGTAAACCCTGACCGGAACATTCCCTGGAATACCTTGCCGGAACTGCCAATTGACAAACACCTCTATGAAGATGTGGAAATTTACAGTCAATTAGGTAATGCCAAAGCTGCGCTTGGCCGCTTACAGGGCAGGAGTATCGTCATTCCAAACCAGGGGCTGCTCATTAATTCTATTAGTTTACAGGAAGCAAAAGCTTCCAGCGCAATAGAAAATATCTTTACAACTGATGATGAATTGTACCAGGCCTATAGTGAAGAACAGATCGGGCAATTAAACGGGCCGTCCAAAGAAGTATTGTATTATCGTGAGGCCCTATGGGAAGGTTATGCTTATTTGAAGGAAGAGCAGGTTTTTGACGAAAATTATTTCGTCAAAATGTACCGGATCGTCAGCCAGTTTAATGATGGCATCAGAACACCCATCGCGCAGATCGTTATCAAAGAGGGCGGCACCGGACCAAATGCCGGTAAAGTATCCTACACGCCGCCAAGAGGCAAGGGAGTAGTCGAAGCTAAACTTAACAACCTGATCGAATTTTTGAATGACGACAAAACTTATCCGATAGACGCATTGCTCAAAATGGCCATTGGTCATTTTCAATTTGAGGCGATACATCCTTTCCGCGACGGCAACGGACGCACCGGCAGGATATTCAATATACACTACCTGACCAAAAAAGGCCTGCTGGATTATCCCATCCTCTTTTTAAGCCGTTATATCATGGACCATAAAGAAGACTACTATGCGGGACTTGCCGGGGTAACCCAAAGAGGAAGTTGGAAGAATTGGTTGTTGTATATGCTGAAAGCCGTCGAGGTGACTTCGAACATCACTTATGACAAGATCAATGACATTGTTAGTGCAAAAGATGCCATTTTAAAAGCCATCATCGAAGATACCGACATCGCACGCCCCGAATCGCTGGTCAACGCCATATTCACCCAACCTTACACACGGGTAAAGCACCTTGTTGGTGGCAACATTTATGCGGAAAATACCGCAAGAAAATACCTTGACCAGTTAACGGACATGGGTGTTTTGGATAAGAGAGTAATCGGTAAAGGCAATTATTACCTAAATCTGGAACTGTACCGGATACTATCTGAATAACCTGTGCAAACAATTATTTTCTTCGCAGCTTGCGCTTAAATTTCAGAGTTTCCGCTTTTTCCTGTATTTCCTGGTGCGTAAGCTTTTGATGGGATAACAACCAGTTCATTAACATCTTTTTTGAAAACCGGATACCGCCGCCGGGTAAACCTATATAAGGCAATTCTCCGGCAGATTTTAACTGGTAAAGCGTTTGACGAGAATACCCGGTTATTGTTTCGGCGATCTCATATCCGCCAATTTCGTCTTCGTCATTTAAGGTTTCATCACCCGGCATGAACCCGGTCATGCATTCTTTTACAATGACCATTAAATCCGCGACGGTCAGGTCAATCAAACGAGTGTTTTTAGCTATATTCATAGGTGTACATTTACTATCACCAATCTACGGTGTCACGTCCCTATTACCGTCTCTATTACCATCTCTATTACTTGCCAATTACGGAGGCTTTCGGTAACCAAGCAAGATGGCGCTTGTAAAATTCCTCGAGGCGGTCTTTATGGCAAATACCCTTTTAAAAAGTGCTTTAAAAATTGCGACCGATCCCAGGTTAACAGATTGCCAATATCGATGGTATCTTCTGAAAAGTCAAACGGTCATGTGGTTTAAAATATGTTACGCTCATAGGTGTGGATTCTGATGAATGTGACCACCCCGTTCTGTTTCAAGCATAGATGTAGGCAGACTTATTCAGAAACAGGTGTTTTTGATAAATGTTGAAAAAGCTTAAACAGAGCCTAAAGCCCGATACCTTAAATTTTATACGCCGTTTTCCGGGGTAGCTGATGGATAAAGTGATAGCTGCGAAGGATCTTCAATAATCTCCTCAAGCACTTCGAATTTCAAGTTTATACCACCCTGGTGATATTCAATCTCTACTGCATTAAAAGGTTCATTTTTCAAGAGATACCGAAAGCTGTCTTTAAGTACAGATAGATTGTTGACATAGGGCAAAATAATATGATCGATCTCTGTCAGTGATTTAAAATTATCAATCGGACCCCTGGAAAACATTTGCAGTGTCGGTTTCCTCTTCACGTCAAGCGCGCCCTCAGTCGGCTCGAATAATTCGGTTTGCTCTGCCCTTAACTTAATGACCGATTGTTCCTGCGTAGCAACGAGTACCACGCCCTCTTCAAATCCACCACGCTTTTCCCGTTTCTCATCCGCTATTTGTTCCAGGTCGTCAAGGCTGAGATCATATAATTTGCATACCCCGCGCAAGACCTCCAAGACATCGGCAAGCTCTTCAATATTTTGTTCATCACTACGCGCCCATTTAAATTCATTGGCTTCCTCGACCAACTTATCTTTAAGCAAAGACAAGAACGCTTCCGGCGTAGCCCGATAGCTCTGAACGTTTTCATCATTACTGCCGATCATGGTAGGGATCTTATCTCGTACCAGCTTGTAGAATTTTTTAATACTGTGATCAGCTTCAAACGGGTCAATACAGCGAATGTTGACGCCACGTGAATCAAAAACGTAGAATGCGTGCGCAAGCATACTGCCCTTAATATCAACAATACAGTCATGCGCTTTGGCAAAATCAGCCATTTCAACGATCAGTTTCCTGTCGCGAAGATCCTTTACATTGAGGTCAATAAACAGGTTTTTTTTCACCCCATCATTTCCGGCAGTTACTAGGCGTTCAAAATCTGCACGTGAGCAAATGATAACTTTGTTCTTAACAGAAAGGAAGTTCTCATAAACTTTACCAACTTCCGTGATCTCATCGCTATAAAACCAGGGCAAAATTTCAGGGTAGCCATTCCCCTTGTTAATAAAAAACATCACATTCACAGGTTTGCGCAGGTGTTTGGCGATTAAATCTGTATCATGTGCAATACGGCGCACCTGATCATCGGTAAGAGAGGGCCTCCAGTCATACTTGATCCCCGCCGGTTTTATCTTCCAATTCCCAGCAGCATCCACGTCCACATACTGACTTTTACAGCGGATTTTTTTTGAAATATTGTCTTTGCCTTTATTATATTCGAATGAATCGTATGGATGATAGTACAGGCCTTCGACAATCCCCCAGATCGAATCGATACGAACGACTTGCGTATTTGGCTTGGTAATCGCAAGCGCACCTGCCGTCGAAGAAATAAATTGATGGATCAGAAAACAAAATTGATCGCTCTGCAATCCATCCTGTATAAAGAGTTCAGATTTGTCCTTAATAAATTTTAAGGCTTCCTGGTAAGTGGAAATGGTATCAGTACGGGGTGACATGGAGTCTTTCTTGACGGTTTCCGTTCGGATAACAATTGGCAACACCAATATTTTTTTCAGATCCGTGATCAGACTGACATCAGTAGCATCAGCTAGAACGCTTTCAATTACGGCAGCATTCTCCAAGATATAAACAGGCCAATAGTCCAGGCCGCAGGCTATAAAAGTCCGTATGTTCTCAATTTTTCGCCATGGGTTCGTTACCGATTCTACTGTTTCCAGCACTTCCAGGTCAGGAATCGCTTTTCCAGATATTTTTTTTCGCTCGACTTTCCATTCCGAGCCCGGTTTTGTTCCTTCAAAAATATCGTCTTCCTGCTGATCGACCTGAACCAACCATGATTTCTGACCATCCCAAACCCATTCGACATGGTATACACCCGAAAGCTGACTAAAATACGCTGCAAATTTTTTGAGGTTGTTAATTGCAGTCGAGGCATTTGAGGCGTTAATCAGCGAAAGCTCAAGGCCCCTTTCGTGGCTGCCAGCTGTAAAATCCTCCGGTTCGCTATCCATCCCAGAGGCAATATCCTTTTCGATCATCCAGTCCAGTTTAGATGCACTAACGCGCCGTTCGTTTGACATGTGGCCTTTCATTTTCGGACGGCGATAAACTTGGATCAGGATCGCGAGCTGCAGATCGAGGCGTTCTTCGGAACGCTGAAAATCAACATAAATTTCTTCCAGGGCCGCTCTAATATCTTCGACACTTGGCTTACAACGCTTACTATGGTATTTGCCCCGTGCGTGCATATCCTCCTCGGTGCAGCTGGAACGCAGAATAATTTGTTCGTGGTCTCTCTGCTGAAAATACCTCGCGATGGTGGTAAGCGTATCCCGGTTATCATTAAGAAAAGTTTTGGTACTTGCTTGCCAACCGGCATAAAACTCCGTGGTCAAAACAATGTATTCCGGTGTAAAAAGCCGGTAAGGGATCAAATTTAAAGCTTTGATACCCACGAGTAGCGGCTGAAATTCCGACTCCTTATCTATCAGATACCGGCTGATCATTCCTGGTGTCCGGTAGTTTTAGTTGGACGTTTGGGTGCTTCTTTCTGAGTAGCGCCGAAAAGAGTGTTGGCGATTTCCGTCAGTTTTGCGATGGCAGAATCCGAAAAATAACCAATCAAAAAACTAAAACCGAAGACAGCATTGTTTTTTTCCATGGCCGCCGGTGAAAAAAGGCTAATCATACCGGACGAAATCAAAAGTATAAACGAAAATGCCAATGCGCCGCTGATATGCGGTGTAAAGATGCGCCAAAGAAAACGGTCTTGGTTCCACAGGTTGCGCGCTACCGAATGATAAAGCCATTTAGTACTGAAAAGCGTTCCTCCAAGGGTACCGCCGATCCAGGCGTAAGTTAATTTCTTGATCGAAGAGGGAATAGGGATCGACCCGAAAAAATTGAAGCGTATGCAGATGATTAGTACTGCGATTCCAATGATCATCAAGCCCACATAGCAGGCTTCTTTTCGAATATATGGCCAGGCTTCAGGTTCATACCGCGTACGCCAAGCACCAGCCAGTCTGCCATCTGTAGGATCAGCGGGAGCGAAAGAAGTGGTCAGCTTAGAAGACGGCTGTTCCCGCGAATGCTCGTTCTCTGGCTCCTGCTCCATCTTAGTCAATCAAGGTTAATTTTTTATAAAACGAGCGGATATGCTCAGCGCCGTCATAAGACTTCCAGTCAAAGCGCTCAGGTTGATTTAAGTAATGAGCGATCACCTGCCGAAATGTTTGGCTAGGAACGATAGGCTGAGAAGTTAAAAAATGACGGCCTTCCTGATCTTGAAGATAGAGATAATCCTGGCTAAGCTTAGCTTTTTTAGCGACATCGCTCAAGCCTTCAATTTCCTGCCAGGCAAAATCAAGTCCGAGAAATTTGGTGGCTCCTTTAAGCAAATCGAAATCGCAAGGAACCCAGTGTAAGTGTGCGTAATCCACCCCACAACCTGCTTTCGATAATAAATCGGCAGGTCCGTGTTCAAAAAGCACATAACGATCATTTACAAAAAGCGGTAGAAAACGGGCCTGTAAGTGTTGAATAATAACCTTTACTTCAGCTATTAGTTCTGCTGATAACTGACTGAAATTCAAATAATATGTTTTAGGCACGATCAGCAGCCATCCTTCCATAAGCGAGCCTAAAGAAGGGACAACCACGAAATTGTTGGTTTCAAATACCGGGGTGTTATAATCTTTATTTTCAAAAAAGTTTTTGGCCATACACAAATATAACATATAAATTAAAACTTTGATAGCGGCGATTATCCACTTTAACATAAAAAATACTTTCCCTCAACGAAATGTTAGCAACTTTAACCAGACACATATCAACACGTTACAGCAATACCATAACCATATAAGATAGTGGATAATCCGCCCGGTTGATAAACTTAATGTAATAATATTATGTAGTTAGAGCCGCGGGCGGTATCTTGGCTCTTTTGATAAAATTTATCACCTATGATAGATGCTTGGCTCTAAACTTTGTAAGTTTATATCTTAACCAATAATCAGAACTAAACCAATGATAAAAATTTACCCATCTGGTAATAGATTAGTTTTGTCTTATGAATACATTGATGGTGGCCCAGGTTGGGTAATGGCAAAATTGAAAGAAACAGGGGAATTTACGCTTCGGAAGACTTTCACCTTTGCATCAAAAGACGTATTGGATAAAACGGATCGGGAGACAATTGAAGCTGCACTTGAAGATGACGATTATCTTGGCGAAACAATAGATGACGATGAATTTGAACGGGAAGATGAAAGCATAAGTTTTATACTTGGAAATTTAATTGGCGAATATTATCACATCGAAAAAGGGATAGTTACATATGACCATAGTGTGTTTCTACATAAAAATATTGATTTTGATGTGAAGTTATTTGTCTCAAACAGAAACATATCTGTCTTTTCAAAAATCGAGCATTTTACCAAAAATGATATTTATGTTGGCGGAGATGTCGATAATACAATACCGGAGACTATTATGTGGGATCTTATTAAAAAATTTCCGAACACTCATGAGAAGAATCTCTATGAAGGATCCGTGATAACAGGCATCATTAGGGAATATGTAGATAATGTTCCAGATTATCGCGCTAAGTATGAGAAATATCTTAACAAACGAGAAGTTATCAAATCATCTGATCTCGGTCCGTTGCTGAGAGATCAGGAAATACATAAATTCATGTTAATCCTTGATAAACTTGAATTGATGCTCAAACAGCAAACAAGCTATAGTGAATTGCAGTGGCAGGAAGAAATACTGGTAATTATCACGTTAATTTATCCCAAATATGTATACGCCTTTAAAAATGTACAGCTAAAGAGAAAGGATCAAACAGATTTATATGTTGATATTTTGCTTGTGGATAGCGGCGGTTATGCTGATATCCTTGAAATTAAGAAGCCGTTCGAAAGCGTAATTGTTACCCAGGCCACCTATAGGGATAATCACATCCCATACCGAGAGTTAACCGGTACCGTCATGCAGATCGAAAAATATATTTATCATTTGAACAGATGGGGAGCGGACGGAGAAAAAATCTTAACGCAAAAACTTTCAGGACTACCTATAGGCTTCGAGGTAAAGCTTACCAATCCAGGTGGAGTAATTATTATGGGAAGGGACTATAACCTAAGTGTTGAACAGAAAAGTGATTTTGAAGTCGTTAAAAGGAAGTATAAAAATATTATGGACATCCTCACTTATGATGAACTATTAAGACGCCTTCGGTTCATGATAGAAATGTGGACAAATAAGCCATTAAACGAATCGATTTAATAACTTGTGTATTATAATAAAGGGATTTGTTTTTTTCATAGATTTACCAATTATCACATATCACAATCTTAAACCTTATGGATATTTTAACTCTCGCGGTAACTGCTTTCACACTCGCTAAACCATTTCTTGATAAAACCGGTGAAGGGGTCGCCAGAAAAGTTGGCGAGGATATTTGGAGCTTAATCAAAAGTCCATTTGTTAAAAAGGGAAAAGAAAACGTAGAAGGACTGGCTACTACGGATCAAGAAGCCTTCACAAAAGAGTTGGAAACTCTATTAAGACAGGACGAGGGCTTTGCCCAGCAGCTTAGAGAGCTTGTAACGAATTCCCAAAATCTTCTTAGTGGTAATTTTCAGCAAAATATCAACTCGTATGGTGATGTTGAAAAACAAATCAATATTCAAACAAATTCGGGTAACATCCAGATGTAATGCAGGACGGGCAGAACATCTCCAACAGTGCCCCCGTTGATAAACAGGTCAATGTTAATCAACTAAACGGGAATATCGACTTTTCGCAAATTAGCCGGCTTGGACAAAAATTTAAAAGATTAAAAGAGGAAGTTGAGAAAGAGGTCGTGCTTAGTGATTTTATCGACGATTTTAAACGCTATAATACCAAACTGGACGGGAAAAGCATGCCCGATAAATTAGCTGATGGTGGCTTTAGTGAAGTAGAGATTATAAGGGCTACCAAAAGAAAGCATATGTACAGTAAAAAGCTGGAGAAAAACAAGCTTTACGAAACGGCCCAGCTAATAGATATGGAGCTATTTAGTTTAATCAATCTTTATTTCGAGACATACATAGAACCTTTAATCGAGAGCAGTGCAGGAAAAATAGCAATCAAGCAAGCGGTAATGGAGAAGATAGTCCAGCCAATATTCGACTTAATCAATCAAGACGGTCGTGATGACACATTTTTAAATTATACAGTAGAAGAAATTTACGGCATGATTTTTTTCCTAACTGGGAAATGCCACTTAAACTGGGCTATTTATTTATGATAGTTTATAACCAAGCTTTTGATTACTACCATGCTATTTATAGGATGATACGCTTACTGACCCATGTTAAGAAGGATGACTTTGTTGAGCTTGACCGACTGAGAATCTGGGATTTTTATTTACTATTCCCTGAACAGGTGCATAGTATTTCTTTGAAAAAAGATGATCAGGATATCCGTGAATTGCGGGCGCGGTTTATAAAACAAAGAAATAATCCATATAACCAGGTTTTTGATAATAAGAAAGTATTTGAAAAGCTTCGCCCTTATCAATTGACGGCCTTGCAGTGTTTGGCATCGTATGGGATTATTAACAAAGATTTATTAAAAGAAAATAGAGTGTCAATAATTTCAAGGGAAATATTGAAAGATTACGAAGGTAAATTTGAGGAGTTAAGCTATACGGAGCAGAATGTAATAACAATGATGGTATATCATTTTGCATCTATTTCAATGTTTGGCCCGGATGGACTGAAAAGCAGAACAAAACTAATGGTTAGCAAATATGATTACCAATAACCTCTTTATTAATCGATTAGTGGTTATAGCGCTTAACGGCTCTGTGGCTTATGATGAGCTGTTCCATAAAGGTGTTAATATTATCAGAGGCGATAATAGCAGTGGTAAGTCTACAATATCCAATTTTATATTCTACATTTTGGGTGGAGAGTTCACCGATTTTGTTCCGGAAGCTAAAAAGTGCTCGGAGGTCTATGCTGAGACAGAAATGAACGGCGCTGTCATCACCCTACGACGGCCTATAGAGCTTGATGATAACCGGAAGGTTAGAACCAGGACATCTATCTATTTTTATTGGGGAAGTTATGACGAATCAAGAAATCCTCCGCCGGATAAACATTGGCAGAAGTTTGGCTACAACTCATATCCGGAAACTAAGAGTTTCTCAAATGTGATATTTGACAACTTGAATATTCCTGTTGTTAAGGGCGAGAGCAATATCACCATACATCAACTTTTGCGATTGATGTACATAGATCAGGAATCGCCTACCAGTTCACTATTTGTATATGAACAATTTGATTCACAAATTACCAGGGAAACAACAGCCGAGTTATTATTAGGCATCTACGATGATGATCTATATCAAAATAAAAAAAGGTTGGTAGATGTTACCAAAGAAGTAGATGAAACCAAAAGTGAAATAAAGGCAACAAAAGGTTTTTTTTCAGATGCTTTAATGCTTAATCCCGCCAATATCGAAGCAAAAATTGATAATGCCAGGATTCGCATAGCAGAAATAGAATTGCAAATAATTGAATTAAAGGGGGCTGAGAGAGTAAAAACTATCAAAGTAGATAGATTCAGATATCAGCAATTGTCTGACGAGATAGCTAAACAACGCGTGGCTGTAACTAAATTGAAGGACGAATACAGCAATGTGGAACATGAAATTACAGACAATGACTTTTTTATAGGTTCCCTAAATGAAAAATTGAAAGCCTTAAAAAATTCAGTGGTGACACGTGAATTTTTAAATAATTTCCCCCTCGAATATTGTCCTGAATGTTTAACTGAAATAAAGCCTACGCCATCTGAAGATGGTGTAGAAACCTGTAAACTCTGTAAGGAAAAGCTTGATTCCAGCTATGGTATAACCCAAGCCCGCAGAATGCAGCAGGAAATAAATTTTCAGATCATAGAGTCAACTTCCATACAAAAGATGTTAAAGGAAGAAATTGAGGCGTTGGCACCCGCAATAAAAAAAGAGCTTGGAAAACTCCAGGATCTGCAAAAGCAATTTGATAACGAAATCGAAGATGTAAGTACCAGCAGGCAAGAGCAGATTGAAAATCTTGCGACTGACAAGGGGTTTGTTGAGGGCGAAATACTTCAATACCGAACGATGCTCGAAAATGCACAATATTATGCTGCCTTATTAGAGAAACGTGATAAATTGACCAGGGAAAAAGAACAAATCGAAGCGTTTATAAAACATATTGAAAATCAACAGAATGCACTAAAATACAAAGTTGAAAATCAAATCAAAAAAGAAGCATTATATTTTCTGACCAATGATTTTCACCGTCAGGACGAGTTTAAAAACGCCAATGATTTCCACGTAGATTTTTCCAACAACATTGCCTTTTTATCCAGTAAATACGCGAAGTATTCGGCGAGTTCTAATTTCTACTTGAAAATTTCCGCGAGGTTTGCGCTTTTCTTAGCGTCATTATCTATTCCGGAAATGAGATACCCCCGTTTCATATTAGCAGATAACATGGAAGATAAAGGAATCGAAGAAAAAAGAGCACAGAATTTTCAAAAAATACTTATTGAACGCCTTAAAAGTTTTGATGCATCGACCTATCAGGTAATTTATACGACTTCGTATATAACAGAAGAACTTGATAAAAGCGATATGGTTGTTGGGAAGTTCCATACGGTGGCCAATCGTACCCTTCAAAATTTGTAACTATTTAAATATAATGAATCGAAGGACAGAATATCAAAAATCGATTGTTGGGCCAAATAAATAATGAAAGAAATATATAAGGACGTTAAAGGCCAACAACTGTTTAGGATGAGTTTTTGTGCTTATCTTGATATTCTTGGTTTCAGTCAAAAGATTAAAGAAAACGATCTCACGTATTTTAGTAAATATTTGAATGTGCTGGAAATGGAGTTAAAGCATATCGAATCGCATCATGACCTTTCCGGAAAGGAAGGTTTGAAATCTTTTGAGTTGAAAATATTTACGGACAATTTCGTTTTTGGTCATCCGTGGTATGATCAATCTGGTGAATCTGAGTTGGGGAATATTTTCGAAGTGCTATCACATATTCAATTTACATTCGCAAAATCTGATATTTTTATTCGGGGTGCAATAACTATGAGTAATCTTTATATGGATGAAAATATTGTTTTGGGACCAGCGTTGGTAGATGCTTACAAATTAGAATCAGAAAAAGCACTTAATCCTAGGATCATTTTGTCGCCAGAAGTGGTTGAGGTTGTAAAGGAGCATATCAACTATTATGCAGAGCATGATTCTTCACCACAAAACAAAGAGTATCTCGTGGATATTGATGGATTGTATTTTGTCAATTATCTATTCATTTTGTTCTATGATTTTAATTACCCCGAAAGAAAAATAGTAGTTGAATTAGAGGCTCATAGAGAACCTATTGTGAATAATTTGAAGGTTCACAAATCCAATTTTAAATTGTTTGAAAAATATTCCTGGACAGCAACTTATCATAATTATTTCTGCGATACTTTTGTGAAACCTCGTTTTCCTAAAATGGATTTAAACACAATTAAAATCCCTGAAGAGTTATATAAAAAGGGAATTAGCAAAATTGTTTAACAACGGCAGCTTAATGAACGTTGTCAACCATGCTGCTGGCAGCCTTTTATTTCTCTATTGAAGAAAGTAGATACATCAGATCAAATTTGTAAAATGATGAGAGCTTAATCTCGATTAATTACACGTGGCGATTCCGTGCGAGGGTATTAATGCCAGCACATATTGCAACAATTAAAATTAATGGTTATTTTTACAGAAGTCATTAGGAATTAAACTGTTGCAAATTTTATGTGAGTAATTCGGGAATTACTTCTTTTGCACACTTGTAAAATATTAAAAATGAGGATATTATAGGGCAGGGTTCGAGTCCCGTCCATTCCGCCAAATTCATAAAAGCCTTTAAATCAATGATTTAGAGGCTTTTTTTCATGGTCTATGAAAAACTCGAACCTTCCTTTTAAAAATGTAAAAACCCCCTAATTAGCGAAATTAAGCGGTTTTTGAATTTCGGCTCTGTTGAAATTATCGAAAATGCACCATATTCTATTGCGTCTTTTGTAGCGTCTTTTTTGAGAAAAAAAACGCTTTTTGATTTGTAACTCATTGAAAATGAACGCTTTGTTATTATTTGGCAATTTCCCATAAATGCAGTCATTTGGCATTGATAATCAAACGGTTACAATGCAACCTGTTTGGATATTGCCTCAGCTTTTAGTCATATTATTTTGATTTGAGGTGAGCGCTTTCAAGCTTTAGCGACATTTAAAAATTTATTATGTTAGAAAAAGGCTTCGGTTTGTTTTATTATTTAAAGCAAGCAAAAAATCAAAAAGAACAAAGAAGGTATGTATACCTGCGCATTACCGTAGACAGCGAGCGCCGGGAAATATCCATCAAAAGGCAATGGATTTCTGATCTATGGAACACAAAAACAGGACGAGCAAGGCAAATCAACGAAGAGGCAAACGAATTGAACCGGTATCTGGATACCATTTCCAACAAGGTTCATCAGATAAAAAGAAATCTGATCGATGACGGTAAGCCGCTAACTGCGGAAAACATTAAAAATATTCTTACAGGCAGAGGAGAAAAGAAATATTTCATTCTGGAAGCGTTCCAAGAACATAACAGGCAGATGAAAATTTTAGTAGGCAAGGAGTTCGCCCCGGCTACTTTAACCCGATATAATACGGTATGCGCGCATTTAAGCAGTTATATCAAATGGAAGTATGAGAAGAATGATTTTGAGATTAAAGATTTAAATTATGAGTTTATCTCACAATTTGTATTCTGGCTTAAAAGTGAAAGAAAATGCGGTCATAACGCAGCTATAAAGTATTTAGGCAATTTCAAAAAAATTGTACTCGAATGCATGAAAAGAGGTTTATTAACGACTGATCCTTTTCTTGGCTTTAAAAGCAAACGAAATGAGGTTACTCCAGTTGCTTTAACTAAAGAAGAGTTGATCAAAATCACGAACAAGAGTTTTGATATCGAAAGGCTTAGTCATGTCCGCGATATATTTCTATTCAGTTGTTATACAGGCTTAACTTACATTGATGCATACAAGTTACGTAACACAGATATAGTGATCGGTATTGATGGTGGTATGTGGATCATTACTACAAGGCAAAAGACCAACTCAAGTACCAGACTCCCATTGCTTCCCAATGCAATAGCAATTCTTGCCAAATACCAGGATCATCCAAAATGTGTAAACAAAGGAATCGTGCTCCCGGTGTTGACGAATCAAAAAATGAATTCTTATTTGAAGGAAATCGCTGACCTATGTGGGATAAGAAAGAACCTAACTTTCCACCTTGCCAGGCATACGTTTGCTACTACAGTTACACTTACGAATGGCGTACCTATAGAAACGGTGTCAAAAATGTTAGGACATAAATCGCTGAAGCAAACGCAGCATTATGCAAAGATAGTTGATTTGAAAATAAGTGAAGATATGAACGATCTACGCAAAAAATTAAAGTTGCAACTGTAACCAAAATGGTGTTCGCGATGTGCGAACACCTCATTAATCTGATTTTATATAAAAAGTATGGGCAAACTATAAACTAATCCATTTTTCGAGGGTGTAAAATAAACTTCGTCAAAGTGCAATTAATTACCTTTAACATAGTTTAGAATGAAACAAGAAGAATCGCTCGAATACGAGCAAATTAAAAAGAAAGCCTTGGAGTAACTCTAAATGGCTTTCTAATTCAGCTTCCAACGCTGGATGCAGAAAACTATTAAGTAAGGGCGCAAAAGCGCAATCTTCCATAAAGCGACTTGCCCGAGCGGAGTAGTTTTAGTGCCTTTAAATAAAAGGCTGGGTTAATTTCCGCCCTTTTATGATAATTCGGTATTACTACATTTAAAATCCTTCTTTAAATGGCATTGTTTGGGTCCTGGTTTGAGCCCATGCAGTGGGCATAATATTTAAATGGGGCTTTTATTGATTTATAATAAAATTGAGGCATTTAAGGCGGCTGAATTATCGCCAATAATTTTAACTTTAATTTTAGCTGAAATCATCGAACAAACTAATTTTCTTTAAGCACCGACATGTAAAAAGATTTCAGATTCAAAGCCTCATTTATACGATACTTAAGATCTTTATAGTGCGCCTGTAGAAATTTATCATTACTGCTTGGCATATTTGTTTTAAGGTTCTCTAATTCAGCCCTGACCATCGGTTTAATATCGGATAGGGACACATCGATAGGCGTATTACCATGATCCGGCGAGTCATGATCAAGATTGAACTTGTAATTACTTTTCAGCAAATCAGACAGTAACTTTACATAACTGCGCTGCAGGTTCCGTTGGAATGGATCGGGCGCTGCTTTGAATATCGATTGCTGAAGCTGATGGAGTAACTTGGTAACAAAATAGGCATGGTCTTTATCGAGCACCTCTGCATTGTATAGTCTGGCTAGCCTCGCCGGTGCTAATAAACTTTCCAAAATCCCGGTTTGAACAGCTTTTATCTTTTCAGTGATCAAGCCGTTATCAAATTGAGCTAATTCAGCTTTATCGATCAGCCACTGCGGCGTTTCAAATGCCTCTCTACTTAAAAATTCGATTGCCTTTTGTTGGTCATGCTGATTTACAAAATCAAAGGATTTCTCTTTTTGTTCCTGGGTTTTATTTGTAACGTACATTCCTCCAATGTAGGGTACAACATGGTCAAGATACCTTTCGTATTGTGCTAAAACCTGATTATACAGGTCTTTTAAATTACCATAGTCCTTACCCTTTTCAAAACTCCAGGCTTGAAGATTAGGCAGTTCCCTTTTTAAGTTGGCTATACCATACAAGCCCGCTTTGATCGCATTATCGCCGATATCTTCATTTTGGATGCGCGGATCGTAATCTGTAAATTCCTGGCCAAAAAAATACAAAGGGTTTCCGGCCCGCTCGTTTGTCCAAACGTCAAGTAACTGCTTTTCCTGTTCCGGAGATTGGTTACCGGGAAACCACGAATAGCCCCACTTAATCGCCCAAAGGTCGTATTCTCCTATTTTGGGCGAAAACTGGGTCACGCCGTCTCCCGGCTGCGCGATATAATTGAATCTTGAATAATCCATAATCGAAGGAGCCGTTCCGTGGCTGCTGGTGAATGACCTGGACCGCAGTGAATCAACGGGATAAGCCGAACTCGAACCCCAGTTATGCGGTAAGCCTAATGTATGGCCAACTTCGTGTGAACAGGTGTAACGAATCAATTCGCCCATCACCTCATCGCTATATTTGGCACTTCGCGCAGCGGGGTTAGCTGCAGAGGTTTGAATAAAATACCAGTCATGCAGTTCCTTCATCTGGTTATAAAACCAACCGATATGGCTTTCAATGATCTCCCCGGAACGCGGGTCAGCGACATGCGGCCCGTAAGCATTTTCCTGGTCGGACGCATAATACCTGATTACGCTATACCGCACGTCCTCGGTGCTAAAACCGGGATCCTCATCCGTCGTTGGAGCCCGTCGACCGATGATCGCATTTTTAAACCCGGCGGCTTCAAAGGCTTTCTGCCAGTCGTTTACGCCCTTGATAAGATAGGGAACCCATTTGGCAGGGGTTGCCGGATCAATATAAAATATGATCGGCTTTTTAGGTTCAACCAACTCTCCCCGTTCATAAGCGGCTTCATCTTTCGGTTCAAGTTTCCACCGATGAATATAGGAGGTCACTACCGATTTCTGGGCATCTGTACCAAAATCTGTTTGATGCTGACTGATGTAACTCACCCGGTTATCATATAGCCGTGGTTTTGCCGGAATTTTTGACAGCAATATTATTGAGGTATTCAGCTCAAAAGTGATGGCCCCGTTGCTGTTGTCCGAAGGGGATTCTGCAGAACGATAAGTCTTTACGACCGTTGTTTCAATGTTTATCGGAAATGTTTTGATCGTGTCAATGTATGAACGGGTATTATCCAGGTCAAAAACCTTGTAGGTTCTTTTCATCGATGCGGATATCCCTATTGCAGGCGCATCGCTGTTAAAAAAATTACCAGCTTCTATCAGTACTCCTTTACCGTTTTCGCTTCTCGCTTTAATCGTAAAAGCAGCCAGTATCGTTTCCAGATTTGAGTTGGCTACGGCCTCCTTCATTTGACCATTATCTCCTCCCCGTATAGAATAACCCGGTACTTTGATGAATATTTGATCACCATGGCGGCTCCATTTCCAAACCTGTTGGTTAAGCTGCTCGCCGCCATATTGGTGGGTCAACTGCGTGAGGCCGGGAGGCGCTTTTACCATACGCGTGACTACCAGCATTTCACGATCAAGCAAGGAATCTGGTATTTCGAAGTAATATTTGTCGTCGACTTTGTAGCAGCTAAACAAGCCCCAGGCGACCTTAGTTCCTTTAGGGAGCACTTGCTCAAAACTCGGTAATAGCCTTGTATTTTGAATAGCGCTCATTTTATCCCCGCCTGACGCTGTTGCCACAGCAACACTTATATGACGATGGGTAGAGCAAGCGCCCAAGGTCCCCACAAGCAAAATTGAAGCAATTAACGCGGGTTTGATTTTAAACAGCTGGTTTATCATATGAAAATATATTGGTGTAACGATGCAGTGCGCTAAGAACCGATCAGTGATTTAACTCATCGTGGTCAGTTCCGACGATGACCTCATGCCGTGCGTTAATATCGAGCTGAAAGCCATGTTTTTTGCTTTTTCATGTGATGCTGTTTATAGACCGAAGATCTTTTTCAGCTTACCTGTCAGATCAGTTCCCTGGATGGTTTTATCGATGATCTTGCCGTTCGGGTCGATCAGGAAGTTCTGCGGAACACCGTGTATTGCGTACAATTGGGCGATGCCACCAGGATTAAACCCTTTCAGATCGGATACTTGCGTCCATGGCAAACGATCTTCATGAATAGCATTCATCCAGCTATTTTTCGCGTTATCGATGGAAACGCTAATGATGGCAAAGTCTTTCTTTGCGTAAGCACTGTATACGGTAAGTAAATGAGGATTTTCAGCCCTGCAAGGGGCGCACCAACTTGCCCAAAAATCAATCAGGACATATTTTCCTTTATAATCATGAAGTGAAATGACCTTTCCCGAAGTATCTGGTAAGAAAAAATCCGGCGCAGCCGCTCCAATTTCAATATGCTTCATCACCGCCAGTTCTGCCGCATACCTTTGGCCTGCTAGGCTCATCCTTACACTCGCTGAAAGGAGATGAAACATCGGTTCGACTTCGTTAACATTTGCAACGGGAACCTGGAAACTTTTCAGGGCGAATAGGCTCATCATTGAAGCCGGATGCTTTTTGATGAATGCCCGGTAAATAGATTTTCGTTCTGCAATGAGCAGGTCGGTTTGTTTGGTAAGGCTATCCCTGGTTCCTTTCACGTTCATTTGCTGGGGCGATTTGGCGGCATAATTTTCTCTCAATTTTTTTAACCCGGCATTATTTTTCCGTAGAGCTTTATTTAGCTGATTATTACCCGAGTTAACCGGTCCTCCCAAAACAGCAGCGTTTTGAATGGAATCGGGAATCCGGATATATATATTCCCGGATTCCAGATAAAAAACAACCGATCCGTCTTCGCTCGATGCCAGACCGGCACCTTTCTTACTAACATAAAGTACTGCCTGCCTTGGCTGATCAAGGGTTCCGGAAAAGTTGAATTTGCCGTTATGGAAAGTGGCAGAATCAGTTTTTGCTCCCGCGGCACTACCAAAAAAAAGATAAGCTTTCGCGGGTGGCTGTAATCTTCCCATTGTCCCTTTCAGTGTGTAAGACTCATTTTGGGCATGTGCCTTAATGCCGGCGAGAGCTATTGCTGCGGTAATCAGAACCGTAAACCATGTTTTATACTCCATTTGTCCTGTTTGTTTTATATTTTGTTAGCTACAGATTAAAATATCGGATGTAGGTGTTGAGGTCCTTATCACCCCGGCCGGAAAGGCAAATGACCACAACCTCGTCCCCGGTAAAATTCATTTTTTCCAAATGAGCGAGCGCATGAGCGCTTTCTATGGCAGGGATAATGCCTTCAAGCCGGCTAAGATTTAATCCGGCCATCATCGCCTCGTCATCTGTGGCACTGACATAAACCGCTCTTCCGGTTTTGTACAGGTGGGCGTGCTGCGGGCCAATGCCGGGGTAATCCAAGCCTGCAGATATAGAATAAGGTTCGATGACCTGGCCATCATCTGTCTGAATAAGGATTGTCCTTGCTCCATGAAGCACGCCCTCCCGGCCCAATGCTATTGTCGCTGCTGACTCACCTGTTTCAATTCCCTTTCCCGCGGCTTCCACACCAATAAGTTGTACTTCGGGGTGATCAATGAAATGATAGAACATACCTGCGGCATTGCTTCCGCCGCCCACGCAGGCAATGACGGTATCAGGGAGCTCCTTTCCTGTTTTTTCTTTTAGTTGCCATTTGGTTTCCTGGGAAATGACGGACTGGAAGCGGGCAACCATATCCGGATAGGGATGCGGGCCCGTTACCGTCCCTAAAATATAATGGGTATCTTCAGGATTACTGATCCAATCCCTCAGCGCCTCGTTTGTCGCGTCTTTCAAAGTTCTGCTGCCTGACCGGGCGGGCTTCACTTTGGCGCCGAGCATTTTCATCCGCGCTACATTTGGAGCTTGCCGCTCAATATCTACCTCTCCCATGTGCACTAGGCATTCAAGGCCCTTTAACGCGCATACAGTTGCTGTTGCTACCCCATGTTGTCCGGCACCGGTCTCAGCAATAATTCTCTTTTTGCCAAGCTTTTCCGCAAGAAGGATCTGACCGATTGTATTGTTAACCTTATGCGCACCGGTATGATTAAGATCTTCCCGTTTTAAAAAAATCTTTGCTTTATATTTTTCAGACAGCCTGCCTGCATAATATAACGGTGAGGGGCGGCCGACATAATCCTTAAGCAAATGACCAAATTCGGCCTGGAATGCCGGGTCCTTTATCGCTTGCAGGTATTCGAGCCGCAGTTCTTCGACATTTGGAAATAACATCTCAGGGATATAGGCTCCGCCGAATTCACCATAATATCCATGTTCATTTACGTTATAGTTCATTATAGATTAACTGCATTGATTGAAGGTTATTTACTTGAGAACTTTTTAGCCTGTCTGCCATGTCATCGCCGCGAAGGTTCGTGTCAACAATTTTTGTGTATAGTTTTATGCCGGAAATTGTTAACCAAGTCTTGATCATCGTTTTTTTAAGAGAAGAAGTTTAATTCTTTCCAGATATCTTCTTCCCGTATAGGTTATTTAAATAAATTTAATTAGGAAGCTTTGCCATAAACGCTAAGATATCCCGACCAATCTCCGTGCAATGCGTTTCGAGCGCGAAGTGGCCGGTATCATAAAATTTAACAGTAGTGTTCGGATCGTCCTTTTTGAACCCTTCGGCACCGGGAGGTGAAAAAAACGGATCTTTGTTTCCCCAAACTGCTAATATCGGCGGTTTGCGGTCGCGAAAATATTGCTGAAAAACGGGATAAAGTTTGATATTGTTCCGGTAATCCCATAAGAGGTCTATTTGTTTTTCTATATTGCCGGGACGGTCCATTAACTGCTGGTCCTGATAGATCCCGTCAGGCGATATCCATGACTTATCGGCAACGCCTTCGTGATACTGGAAGTTCGTCCCTTCCAACGTAAAGAAAGGTCTTACTTTATCGCGGTTTTCCTGTGAGCCATTTTCCCAAAGAGCTTTCACCAGTCCGTGGCTCCAGTCTAATAATCCCTGCTCGTAAGCATTGCCGTTTTGTGAAATGATCCCTGTGATGCGGTCCGGATTGTGTATAGCCAGCCTTAGACCCACAGGAGCACCATAATCAAAGATGTATATGGCGAAACGTTTCAAGGCGAGTTCGTCAATAAAGCCTTGCATGGTGCTGGCCACATTATCAAAGGTGTAGGCATAATGCTCCCGGTCAGGGGCATCTGAAAATCCAAAACCCGGCATGTCCGGCGCTATAACATGATATTTTTTACTTAGCATAGGTATCAGGTTCCTGAACATAAAAGATGAGGTCGGATAACCGTGCATCAGCAGGATCACCGGTGCGTCTTTAGGGCCGGCTTCCCGGTAAAAGATGTTTATACCTTTAACGTTAGTTGTGTGGTAATGAACTGCTTCGTCTGTCATGATAGTTGATTTTTTAAAATAATGAATGATCTCTGCCCTTAACGGGTGGAAGAATAGTAAAAGGAGAACGGCGAGGATCTCCGGTACACGCTTGATTGCTTTCATTTTTTCTAAATTTGTTTTCTGTTTTTAATTATTTTAAAGCCGCCGGTTTGTTTCCGTTATAGCTATATCGTTGATACTGGCGAACCTTTTTTTCATCAGGCCTCTTTCATCAAATTCCCAATTCTCATTTCCGTACGCCCTGAACCATTGCCCGTCGAGGTTTTGGTATTCATATTCAAACCGGACAGCGATCCTGTTCCCCTGGAAAGCCCATAATTCCTTTTTTAGCTTGTAGTTCAATTCTTGCTGCCACTTGGCCTTTAAGAATGCTATGACCTCGTCGCGGCCATTAATAAAGCTGGAACGATTGCGCCATTCGGTATCTGGTGTGTATGCCAGTGCGATCTTTTCAGGGTTTTGGCTGTTCCAGGCATCTTCGGCCAGCTGTACTTTCTTTGTTGCGCTTTCCTGGTCAAATGGTGGAAGTGGGTATCGTATTTCCATGTTTAATGCTGGTTTATTTATCGATCTTTACGAAGAATTTTCATTTTTTAGGCTAAAGCCTTCTCTAGCAGCGGACCAATATCCAGTGAAGCAGTTAGCTTTGCTGGGAGTGAATATCTGTATTTTATATAAGCCGGGTCATTAAACGCCACCTTTACGACTTCGTCTTCAGTTTCCCATGCAAGGATTTTTAATGGAAGGTCAAGTGCCGCAAGCGGATTCGCCGCCATGATCGCTCCGCCCTTGGCCGGATTACCGAACAATATAAATTCAACCGGGGGGATTTCCCTGCCTGTATGGCGAACTTCATTTTGTTGATTAATTCTGCTGTAAACGGTAGACCCGTGTTTCTCCAGGAATATGACCAGCCGGTCTATTGTCTCTTTGACCCCGTAAGGACTCGTGCGAATAATAATTCCCTGTGTATTCATAATCATATTTTGACTGACAGGAAAGAATGCTAGAAAAGCGCAACCAGTAATTTGTTTTATAAATGTCCATCGGTTGATTTCCATGCGTCTTCCGTCATTTAATAATTTCCAGATTTAATGTAAGGGCTCCGCCAAGGGAAAGTCTATGGGCACGTTTGTTAATGCAAAAACATAGTTGGTAAAAATCCGGACAGTAACGAAGCCGATCAGTTCCATAAGGGCAGCCTCATCGAATCCGGCGTTGTAAAATGCCTCAAGACTGTTTTCAGAAGGTTTTCCTTTGTTTTCCGCTATGCTTTTGGATAATTGAATGATAGCGTGTAACCGTGGGTCCTCAGCGCTCCCTTTTCTTATCGCGATGGTCTCTTCCTTTGTAAACCCTCTTTTTATAGCCGCCATCGTATGGCCTGCCAGGCAGTATTCGCAGGAATTTATTTCTGAAACAATTAATGCGATGGCTTCCCTTTCCTTAGGATTAAAAACGCCCTTATTAAGCGTTTCTTCCAGGTTCATAAAGCTTTGTAACGCGAAAGGTGAATATCCTATCGTTGCATACAAATTGGGGACCTTCCCCATACGCTTTTGTAAAACGTCAAATAACAGTTGCGAATCGGGACTCACTTGGTCTCGCGTTGGCACGGATATGGTTTTCATTTTTAAATTTAAGGACTATTTAGTCCTCTGACTGAGTTGTTTACGCTTAAGGTAAAGGGCGGCGGTTTCACTCATCGTAATAATTGCGCCGCCAAGAATTACGAGGTCTTTGATCACCAGCCGGCCACGGCCCGACAGGTAGGGGAATCCCCAGTTTTGATCACCCAGGTGCGGTACCCAGCTTTCAGGCGTGGTTATTAAGAAGGAAAGGGTACCCAGCGTCATGATAAAGATCAGGATACTAGCGATCATACTCGGAATGGGAAATACTTTATACAAGGCTATTAATACGGCCAGCGATACCAGGATTATTCCAAGGCCGGTAGAAAACCCATAGGTGTTGTTATCTTCATGCCATTGATGGTTAGCCGCTACCAACGCTCCTTCCGGGTTAATATGTTTTTTATAACCGGCAGGGTGATTATAAAAAAAAGACATGAAGGGACTGTTCGCAACAAACGGGACGATGCCATCTGCTTCATAAGTGAAGAACTTCAATCCTCCGATCCAAAGGAAGACAATGACGATACCAAAGCGGACAGCATTTTTGCCAGACCGTTCAAGGTTTGCAAGAAACTGTATGAATGAATTTCTCATGATATAATTCTTTATTTTAAGTTTTTTATATTCAAAGGTATTGCCGCAGTCAATCTGATGCCATGGACTAATCAAGCTATTGCTTGGACTAATCTGCCCTTGCGGGTTTTGTTCCTATGCCGAATGCCTTTAGTCATTGGCGTTTTTACAGGTAATTTTATGCCATATTTTAAGTTGCTGACTATTAGTTTATTATAATTTATTTGAAGGATTGTGAATAACGATATTTCGCCGTTATTTGGTAAAGGTTCGAAATGCCGCTGGCTTGTTACAGTGGTTTTATCGCGGGCGGCAGGTAGCTCTTTCGTCGGCGTTCCGAACAGAATTTAATTGTTGATTTGTTTTTTGTCAGGCAAAACTACCCTGCAAAATCCCGCATTTATGTTAACGCGCTGCTAACGAGTGTTAACTATTGTTAATCCAATGTTTAATGAACCTTACTTATTTAGATAACACTTAAGCAGCGCCAGAATGGGATATTGTTAAAGGCAGTCGTATAATTGCTAAAATCAAACATATGTGTTGTCAAGTTTAGGAATATCGGATATTTGTAATAGCGAAATAACACAACCAATACGCAGCACTAATAGATCAGCTTAGCGATTATGCCTATGAAACCAATTATAAGAGATAAAGAGATATTATTCGACTTGATCAGAACCAACACGGCGGCGTTGGCAAAGCCTGTACAATTTGGATTTTACTCGATCATATTTATCGAGCACGGAACAGGTATCTACCAGGCTGATTTTAGTAAGTTTGCCTTTACCGGTCCGGTTATGCTGTTTTCTACCCCGCTTCAACAAATACATATTGACGCTGATAAGCAGTTTGAAATAGTAATAATGCAATTTCACGGCGATTTTTACTGCATCGAATATCACCGCGCGGAAGTATCCTGTAACGGACTTTTATTCAATAACTGCTATATTGAGCCCGCCATCAATTTTAGGGCAGGGGATTGCCATATCTTTCAAGCGCTTTTAAATGACCTAGAGAAAGAATTAACGGCAGATCAAAACAATGAAACGGTTATCCAGGCATATTTGCAGCTCTGGCTTGCTAAAGCGAGTGCGATCAAGATCAATGCACTTGAAAACAATGAAGTAAAAGACTTGGACAGGTTAATGGAACAATTCCGGCAACTTATCGATCAGCATTTTCTTACCCTCCATAAACCCAGCGATTACGCCGCGCTGCTGAATATATCACCGAATAGCTTAACCAAACGTTCCGCTAAATATTTCAAAAAAACCCCTTCGCAGCTGATCAGTGAACGGCTGATCATTGAAGCGAAAAAACAACTTCATCTAACCAGGCAAAGTATCAAGGAGATCGCTTACCTCCTAAACTTTCAGGATGAATATTATTTCAGCCGGGTATTCAAAAAATTCACTAAGGTATCTCCGCAGGTTTTTCGTGACAAAACCGGAATTTCGGTTGTAGCAGATATATCGGGTTATAGGGAATGAGTTCAAATTTAATAATGGCCAACAATAGCTATTTACACTTTCCGGCAAATTAAAAATTGAAATCCGTGCAAAATGAATAACCGGGGCATTATAAATGATGATCTTTTTTGATCCCAAGACGCTTCATTTTTGAATTTAACGTGCTCGTCGGTACGCCCAAAAGTTGCGCCGCGCCATACGGACCGCCAATTTTTCCATTACAGTATTTGAGGGTTTTTAAAATAAATTCCCGTTCATTCTCATCAATGGTCTGGATAATGAACTCGTCCTCCAGGTTAGTTTTCTGCGTTTGATGGCTTTGGTTCGGTAAATGAATTTGTTTTATCGTATCACCCGCGGCAAGCAAAATACTTCTTTCGATCAAATGCTCCAATTCACGTATATTTCCCGGCCAATGATAATTAACCAGTTCCTGCAATGCTCTGTTATTTAATGTATTAATTTCCTTGCCGGATTTTTTTGCGAACCTTTCAATAAAATAGCGGGCAAGATTGGGAATATCCTCTTTACGTTCCCTGAGAGACGGCAAGGTGATCGGAAAGATGTTTAGCCGGTAATAAAGGTCGCTCCTAAACCTCCCTTCAGCCATCTCCTTTTCCAGGTCGCGGTTAGTGGCAGCAATGATTCGTACATCTACTTTGATCGTATTTCTTCCACCGACTCTTTCGATTTCTTTTTCCTGTAAGGCGCGGAGCAATTTAACTTGTAGTTCCAGGGGCATGTCGCCGATCTCGTCCAGAAATAGTGTCCCCTGATGAGCGAGCTCAAATTTGCCAAGCCGCCGTTCGGTAGCCCCCGTAAAGCTGCCCCGCTCATGACCGAATAATTCGGATTCGATCAGATTGGCGGGAAGGGCCGCGCAATTGACCTTAACCATGAGTTTGTTTTTTCGGGGTGAGCTATTGTGAATAGCCCGTGCGATCAATTCTTTTCCCGTACCTGTCTCACCAAGTATCAATACCGTACTGTCTGACGACGCGACCTGGGATACCAGGCGAAATGTTTTTTGCATGACTGCACTTTCTCCGACAATGTCAGCATAGTTCAGCGTTGTTTCTATCTCCTCCTTAAGGTAAATTTTTTCTTCTTCCAGCAGCAATTTATAATTGTTGATCTCTGTTAGCTGGCAAATGATCCTTTCATTGGCCAGTATATTTGAAATCGTTAGCCCAATTTGGGAGAGAACGCACTTAAAAAGGCGGCATTGCTCGACGATCCGCTGATGATCATCATGGATAAAGGTCATAATGGCAATATTTTCCTGCCCTAAACGAATAGTAGCTCCGATCATTTGCAGCAGCCCAATGGCTTTGGCACTATTAAGGTAATCCGGTCGCCCGGGCTCGTTTAAACATTGTGTTATATCAAAGAAAACCGGTTCTTCAGAAGCCAGGATTTTATTAAAGATTCCATCATTTACCTCATTCTGTGCATTGATCATTTTTCTAAAATCAGCACATTGGGCAAAATCTGCATCCGGGTCGAATAATACCGGGGTAAGTTTTTGTTTATCCTCGCTTAAAAAATGTATAACGTAATCTTTAATATTAAAAAGGTTGTTTAATTGTTCCTTAAGGATCTTCGCCAAAAGAATCTTGTCACGAACCGAGACTATGGTGTTGCTGAAGGTCAGCAACCTCGATTTTTCATCTTCTCTGACAGCGATCTCCTGGTTGGCCATAATGTTGGATATCGCAATGGAAAGCTGACTGGACAGGCTTTTGATAAGGTTCAATTGTTTAGCATTTATTTCCTGATGCTCCGAAAGGCAAATGGTCCAAACGCCAATGATCCTGGAACCCACCTGCAGGCTGGTCATTACCGTTTTTTTGACCCCGCTGTTATAGAGGATCTCCATGTAGCCCGGCATGCTGCCGGCCTTTTTTAAACGGTCGATCTCAAAAATTTGGGGCTCTTTCGCTAAAAGGACCTTGTTGAATATTTTATCGTTGATGCTGTACCTGACCTTTACAGCCTCTTCATAACAGGAATTATCTTCTGCATTGGCATAGGAATCCTGCAAAAATGTCGACATGGTTAACTGATCCTCGTTGAGCACCGTCAGCCAATGGTATCCAAATTCAAATAATTGCTTTAATTTGATCTGGATGATCTTTAGCAGATCATTCTTATCCCTGATGGATGCGAAGTCGATGTTTAATGATTGAAGCGTTTCACTCTCTGCGTTTTTTTCTGTGATCGTTTCCTCGGTTTTCAAACGTTGGATAACCAGGCTAAGCAAATTAGCCAGTACTTGCAAGAGATCTCTTCGTTCTTTGTAAAAAGACTGATCGTAGCCGGCAATGATCACCCATTGCGCAAAAATTGTCTCCCGGTCAAAGAGATTTACGATCAATCCCTTTCCGGCTACCCATTCCGCCTCAGGCTTCAGATATATGTTCATAAGCTGCTGCTCTGATATTTCTTCAAAATCTACCGGCGCAGGGCCCGCGCCTTGACATCCCAGAATAATTTTTTTTGGTTCTGAAGTTCCATACAGCGTTACGCTTTCGCAAAAAGGATCGTCGGGATCGGTCAGTGTTTCATTTTTGAAATAGTTTGAAGCTGTTTCACGGTCGGCACCTAATAGGAATAACGTCGAATACTCTACATTCAAATAACTCCCGATATCGCGGCCGATCACGTTAAAAAGCTGTCTGCGGCATTTTACAGCACTTAACTTTTTAGTGAACTTTGATAAAAACGACTGATCATTTTTGATCAGTTCAGGCTGCAGGGAAGATGCTTGTTCTGTGATCATCGGATATATTATTGAGTTACGATATATCGCTAACCAATCCGCGTGCCTGATTTATAATTTATTGAATTTCAATTGCTTAGATATGCAACTTTTATAAAACAATAAGGATATATCATGATATCGGGAAATATCGGAGTAATTAGGAGCCAGGCAGGCTTAAACCCACCAAACCGAATCAACGCAAATTAGGATAGTTAGTGCAATGTTTTTAAATTTAAAGTTTTAAGGGCGAAATGAAAGCTAAAATACTCATCGTAGAAGACCAGTTTATCGAGGCCAATAACCTGCGGCTCATCCTGAAAAAAGCTGGCTATTCGGTTTGTACGATCGCCCGTTCTGTACCGGAAGCCCTGCAGGTTATCGAAAAAGAGGATCCGCTGCTCGTTCTCCTGGATATTCAGCTGGATGGCCCGCTTACGGGAATCGACCTTGCTAAAATTTTGGTGGAGAAAGGTATCGGATTTGTATATCTTTCCGCAAATTCCGATCAGCGGATACTGAAAGCCGCCGGAGCCACCAGGCCCTACGGCTTCCTCGT
The DNA here is from genome assembly GCA_030775685.1 of Bacteroidota bacterium. GTDB lineage: Bacteria > Bacteroidota > Bacteroidia > Sphingobacteriales > Sphingobacteriaceae > Mucilaginibacter. The sequence continues at coordinate 115,413 of JALYIP010000023.1, read as the reverse complement.
TAAACCTTTCCGCGAAAGAGAAGTACTGGTCATGATCGATGTTGCCTGCTCCTCCCTGGAGCAAAATCGTGAACTTAGAAAATCAGGCTTGAAAAACGCACCATTAGTTCCTGAAAATAATGCGCTCAACAACCTGATAGGGGAAAGTACTAGTTTTCTGGATGTCATACATCATGTTGAAATTGTCGCACCTTCTGAAACATCTGTGCTGATATTGGGTGAAAGCGGTACTGGCAAGGAACTCATAGCAAAGGCAATTCATGGATTATCATCCCGGCGCCTCAAGCCATTGACCATCGTCAATTGTGCCACGCTGCCTGTCGGGCTCATTGAATCCGAACTTTTCGGACATGAAAAAGGGGCCTTTACCGGTGCATCTGAAAAACGTATCGGCAAGTTTGAGCAGGCAGACGGCGGAACAGTTTTCCTGGATGAGATCGGGGAATTGCCGCTCGACCTGCAGGTCAAATTTCTAAGGGTGCTCCAGGAAAAAGAGATCGAGCCATTAGGAGGCAAAAAAAAGAAAATAGATGTAAGGGTCATTGCGGCCACGAATAGAAATCTCGACGAGGAAATGTCCCTGGGGAGGTTTCGTATTGACCTGTATTACCGCCTGAGCGTTTTTCCAATAACTTTACCTCCTCTAAGAGAAAGGCAAAAGGATATTTTACCGATTGCTAATTATTTCCTGTTCCGATTTGCACAAAGGGAAAATAAAAACATCAATGGTTTCTCTGACGCCGCGAGCCAGGCAATGCTAACCTATCATTGGCCGGGCAATATCAGGGAACTGGAAAACCTGGTTGAAAGAGCGGTATTGCTTACCGGCGGTAAGATCATCACCGATATCATGTCGGCATCCAACACGAAAAAAAGTAACTTATTGGTAAAAGCGGAGTCGTTAAAAACCATGGACGAAAATGAACGCGACCATATTATTAAGGTCCTTCAGGCCTGCAATTGGAAAATATATGGAGAGGGGGGAGCAGCAGAAGTTTTAAATATCAATGGGTCAACCCTAAGTTCAAGAATGAAAAAATTAGGGATCGAGAAAAGCGTAACGCTCAAGTAAATCAATATTTAATGTCGGTGCTCGATCAGGCGGTACCCCAGCCCTCGGACATTTTGAATTTCAACGTGAGGGTCTTCGCTAAAATACTTTCGCAGCCGGGTGATATAAACGTCCATGCTGCGCGCATTAAATATGTTATCATCGTTCCAGATTTTCAGCAACGCCGTACGCCTGTCCAGCAGATCATTTTTATGCTGCAGCAGCAGGTCCAGTAGTTCAGCTTCCCGCTCCGACAGATAAGCTGTTTTGTGATCGTGTGTCAGCTCCAGTCCGGTGAATGTGAAATGATAAGTACCTATTGTCGTGATCTTTTGCGATGCGATATTTTCTTTTGTCGCTTCCGGAAGTTTTCGCATTATCGGGCTTTTTAAAAGCTTTTAAAACGTAAGGGTTTTCCGCACTGGAGGGCCGCGCCAACTCCTATCGCATATAATTCAATAACACATCCCGCAAAACTTCCTGGTTGATCCTGACGGCAAAATTGTAACCAAAAATCTTAGAGGCGATGATTTGATCAATGAATTGCAAAAACTGCTCGGTAAATAAACTATCGCTCCGTCAAAATAGCAATAATGATATATCGCCTGTTCATCGCCGATAACTGAAATGAAATTTTCCAGGGAGCCCTTAAAGCCAATCAATATACTGATTATCAATAAGTAATAGTTTGGCATGTTTGATGAATCAGGCGAATCGCTGTTTGTCCATAATTTAATATTTACAGATGCTAATCCTTAATTGTCAAAAAATGGAAACCTGTGTTTTCTATATCACTCACCTGGTCATGGCCATCTGTGCGGTAATTATTATCGGTTCTGCGTGCCCAGAAAGCAGGAAGATTTCCCTGGAAAAGTTTCTGATGCTGACCAGCGACATGTCGCTCCTTAAAAAGTTAAAGGCGATATATCGTTCTTCAATAAAAGAGAAAAAAAGCGTTAAGTCACTGGTAATTAATATCTTAAATATTGGCACACAAATATCTAATCAATTATTGAAATAATGAACACGATAACACAAATCCGGCATCACATGAATCACTTCTTCATTCCGCGGAAAATCAATGTGGCTTTGACTAAGCGGGTGATCGCTCTTCATGACCAGGGTTACGTATTCGATTTTTCAGTGACCACTGATCATGATATCCTTTGTGTACAGGACGGCCGGTTATTTACAGTAGATCAGACTACCATAATAGTAGTGGACATGCTCTTCGACCAGATCACCTATGCCTATAAATACATTCATGTAGTGGAGACCTGCTGTGGAGATAAAGGATTATTAGTGGATCGCTGCCTGTGCGTTAATGAACTGCTTGCAGTAAAGGCCCGCATAAACCCCTTATCGGATAGGCCGGCCATCGGTGCCTCCGCGGTCTTACTAACCTAATAAGAATAAGATAAACTATCAGCCAGTAATTTATGGAAAACGCACTTCTTATAAAAAATATACCCGGACCTCTATTGTTGGATCCGGTATCCTTTAGCAGACATTCTGAGATCAGGACCGCAAACGGATCTAACGGCGCACTGCGTTTGACCGATATGTTTATTGAACTGCTTGAAAAGCAATTTCCGGGCAGCTCACCGAACAGGAAAATGAAATGCAGGTTCCCTGTAGATTTCGCTGATGCGCTTTCCGTCCATGTCAACCACCTGAACAGATGCTTAAAAGAGATAACAGGTAAGACAACTTCGCAGCTTATAGCCGACAGAATTATCCTGGAAGCCGGTGTTTTGTTGTACGGGTCTAAATGGAATGTATGCGAAATTGGTTACTGTTTCGGATTTGAAGAAGGCCCCCATTTTATTAATTTTTTCAAAAAAAATGTAAAAATGAGTCCATCGGCTTACCGGAGATTGATCAGGTCTAAAATCAGCGACGCCAAGGATGGAACAGCAGACCGCCTTCATAATTACGATTCAACACTTAAGTAACCACAAATAATCAATAAAGAAATTTAAATGAATAAGAAAAAAAACAGGTTCAGAAAAATCACCCTTCAAACTTCAATAACGCTGATGGTGATCTTTGTAACTATCCAATTTTATCATCCTGCCATACCTGAACCCAGGGTTACTGCTGAAATCCAGGTGCCGCCCAATGTGAGAGCCATTTTCAAAAGAGCTTGTTATGACTGTCATTCAAACGAAACGAATCTTCGCTGGTACGATAAGATTGCGCCGGTTTACTGGCAGGTAGCAGCGCATATCGAGAAAGGACGGGAAGGGCTCAATTTTTCTACCTGGGGGGAAATGTCGCCCGCTGAGCAGAAAGCCAGGCTTTGGGAGGCCGTCAATCAGATTGGTGCCGGTGCGATGCCTATCAAAAGTTATGCGTTTGTCCATAGCAATGCCATAATTTCGGCAAATGACCTGGCCATCTTAAAGGCCTTTATGATGACCCTCGTTCCCGCAAATAAAATCGGGGATACCGCGAAAGTGCAGGCTTTAAACGAACAGCGCGCATACAGAAAAGGTACAGCGAAGCAATTACCTGTCGCCCTAAATGGTATCACCTACATTTCTGATTATAAAAACTGGCAGGTCATCAGTACCACTGACCGTGTTGATAACGGCACCATGCGCGTAATTTTTGGTAACGACATCGCCGTTAAGGCCATACATCAAAACAGAGTCCGTCCCTGGCCCAACGGCACGGTCTTCGCCAAAGTAGCCTGGGACCAAATTGAGGATAAGGACGAAAAAGTCAAAACCGGCGCATTTAAGCAGGTAGAATATATGATCAAGGACGACCAGAAATTTGCATCGACCGAAGGCTGGGGCTTTGCACGCTTCAAAACGCCAAAACTGGTACCTTATGGTAAAACGGCTTTGTTCGCTACCGAATGTATTAATTGCCACCGCCCGCAAAAAGACGAAGATTTTGTATTCACCCAACCTATTAAGTACTAACATGAAACCAATAGCTATACTTCTGTTTATCAGCATTTTATTTTTAACCTCCTGTAATAATAACCAGGGGGAAAAACTCTTGTTCAATGAAAACGCTTCGCTTCCCGCGTCTTTTAAATTTAATGATGGTGATTTGAAAATGATGGCCTCATTTATCGATAAAAAGTCAGGATCGATGTCGGTTTTATACACAGGAGGCCGAACGAGGACTTTAGTAACCTGGAAACAGAAAAGCGATGAAAACTGGTTTGGGGCAAATATTCCCAATCAATTGTTATCAGTAGAAGTTGTAAAGTCCACAGCTTTGCGATCCGGGTTGGCCGCCGACTATAAGAACTATAACAATAAAGGCTTGCTGGTGAGGAAGGATACGGCCTGGCAACGGCAGCGGGTAAACTATATCCTTGGTCAGCAGTCATCGTTCATGCCTTAGCAATATTTCGTTTTCAATTGTTCACTTAATTCATATCCATTAATCTAAATTCTTATGCCATTTGTAAATGTAAAATTGGTTGACGGTGTTTTCACCACGGAAGAAAAACATGCACTTGCTGCCGCACTCACCGATGTAATGGTGAAATTCGAAGGATCCGAAGCTTTTCGCGAAGTCGTTTGGGTATTAATAGAAGAATTACACACGGATGGCTGGCACATTGGGGGACTGCCTTTTGCCGGTCCGAAATCATTGGAAGGCACTTTAAGGCGTTCAAAGGAAATCGTAGAAACCCTAAATGGCCATCCGGTAACAAGGCCGGAATGGGCTCAGGCTGTCCCTGTAAAAGGGTAATCTAATTTAAACACTATCCCGATAGTACTGGGATAGTGTTTTTACGAAGTAAAGCTACGCTAATGGTAAAATCAGATAATCGAGGTAAGTATTTTATCATCCTCAGCAGTAATTCCGGAGTTGCTGATCTTAAATCGGATATGGATTTGAGTTCCGCTGGCCGTCTCAAGGTTTAAAGCGCCGCGCAAGTCCAGGGTCAAGCCTCTGATGAGTTCCAGTCCAAGCGATTTCATTTCCTGATCAGCCGTTGGTTTAAACCCGATCCCGTTATCGGTCACCGACAAATAGATTTCATGCTCAATGCCTTTCAGTGCAATTCGTATTTCACCATTCATTGCATTCGGAAATGCATATTTAAAGCAATTAGTTACGGCTTCATTAACTATAAGACCTATAGGGATAGCCTGTGCAGCGCCTAACTTTAAATCATCAGCCTCCAGTACGATCCGGATATGCTCGGGAGAGCCGAAACTTTCAATCAGGTAATGGACAAACTCTGAAAGATAACTATGCATGTCAACGACTTTGATATCATCTGACTGGTATAATTTTTGATGGATCAACGACATCGCATAGATCCTGTGCTGGCTGTTTTCGATTGCCGCTAAGGCATCATCTTCAAGGTATAAAGCCTGTGATTCCAACAGGCAAATAATCGTGTGTAAGTTGTTTTTAACCCGGTGGTGTATTTCTTTAACAAGCCATTCCTTTTCGTCCAGCAACTTTTGCATTAATTCATTTTTGCGGGTAACAATATCATTGTTTTTCTTCCTGATCTTAGCTTGCCGGTAAAGCAGACCTACAATAATGGCCAGGAGTATAATGCCTCCGATCGTGATATTTTTTGTGAAATTTGCCTGGTTAAGATTTGCCTGCTCCAATTTTGCTTTTTGATTCAGCAGGTTGATCTGATTGATCCGGTCCTCTGTGGCATATTTAACCTGCAGCTCTTCAGCAAGCATCGTTTTAGAAACCTTGTAATTCCGGATGGTCGCGTCTGTAAAACGCCTGTAATCCTTAAGCAGCGATCTTTGATCGCCAGCTGCAGAATCAATCTTGATCAGGGCTTCTAAAGCCACTGCATTATCTCCATATAATCCGCCATTGCCGATCGACTGCAGGGCAAGGAATTGTTCATAATATATTTTGGCTTGCTGATAATTACCCTCCTTAAAATTCAAAGTGGCTAAACTAATCAGCACCTCCGGTTTTCTGACATTCAATCCGTGTAGTTCAACTTTTTTTTCCAGCACCGCCGCCCTGTTTAGGAGACGATGCGCTAAGGCCCAATGTTTAGTGTATGTATCATACGAACCGAGTGTTAAATAATAAAATAGCGAATCAAGCGTCGTAACCGGCGGTATCTGATAGGTGGCCTTTTTAATGTAAGACGCGGCCTCAGCTTCCCGGCCGTTTGCCAGCAGCGCTTCAACCAGGTCATGAATACCCATCGTATTATGTTCGCGCCTGCTTAAAAAAATATTAACTGATTTCTTTTCCCAATCGATAGCGATATCTTCTCTGTTTCCCTCATTATGATAAAGACCGGCGACAATACCGTAAAAATAGGGCAGTGCAATGCTGTCTTTTACTGTTTGTGAATTTTCAATGCTTTGGATTCCGTAAGTTAACGGTTCACCAAATTTCCCCTGAAACATCGTCGTTGTCATTAATGCTCCAGTTACATAATGGGAGTAGGGAAATCGGATAGCTGAAGCGAGGTTGACTGCTTGTTCTGCAAGCTTCTCCGCGACGGTCAGTTCATTTCTTAACAAATGCAGATAGCTATCATTAATCAACGAATTGATCTGGCTTTCTTTATCGTCAAGTAACTTAAAACGCTGTGCGGCCGTTTCGGTATGTGCAATTCTCGGTATTGTACTCGTCGCAGTAACGGGTGCGTAAAGCCCCCACCAAGAATAAGTTAGCGCTGCGCCATAGGAATCCCCAGCCTTCAGAAACTCCTTTGCTACATCTGCAAATAATTTATCAGCATCCGTAAATCTTTGGTCTTTTAAATAAAGCTTGGCCAGCAACCTCTGCCCGGCCAATTTTAATTTTACATTCGACAGTTCGTCACATTCTTTGATACCTGCAGTCAGGTAACTTATGCCAACTTTATCGGATTTAAAGTTGTTTCCCGGTTCAAACGCAAAATAAGCACCCAACATTATCGACAGTGCTGCATGATCTTGTCCGGTTGCCTGCCTCAATTGTTTTTCACCTATCCTGGGCTTCCGTTGGTCAACCCAGCCTGCATTATTCAAAACTTCTTTATTCCCTATCCCTTCAGCAAGTATTGATACGCGGCTCAACGATAGGCTGTGGCTAACGTAAATTAAACTGCTGTCCAGATCTACCTGGTTTTCTTTTACTACAGTGAAATAAGTGGTGCTGAGTTCCAGGAGCAGTTTCTGGAAAGCCGGCTTCATGTGACTGGCAGCAACTGCCGTCTCCTTTTGGCCCCGCGCCAGAAAGCTGTAGTTCAGCAATACAAGAAAGGCCAGGAGCGCTTTTTTATGCATGAATTACTGGAGTTGGGATGATATGTCAGACAAGTTAATCATTTGTTGGTATGAAAACAAAATTTGAAATTTACACAATGCTTAACTATCACCGCCATTATTCAAAGGGTATGCCGCGTGATTAAACTTTGAATATCATCTTCGGCGCTCGTCAATCAAATAAGCTCAACTTAATCCCTATCCTATATTCACGATCACTTTTCCTTTGGCTTTTCCTGTTTCAACTGCTTGATACGCATTCTCAATATTCTCAAATGAATAATAGGTTGGATCAATTATAGGTCTTAATTGACCAGCTTCTATGATCGCGGTAGCCTCGCTCATGATCTCTCCGTGATGCAGCCGGTGCTTGCCGGTAATCAGCGGCAATAACGTGAATACCCCCGAATAGGTAGCCGCGCGAAAAGATAAAGGCGCGATACTGTGCGTGCCCCAGCCCAAAATACTCACCACGTGCCCATGATAGGTTTTTGCAGCCTTAAATGAAGCGTCCAGTACTGACCCGCCCACGGTATCAAAGACGATATCGAAACCTTCGCCATCAGTATGCTTAATTACATAGTCTTCAACCGCTTCGGTCGTGTAATCTATAGACGTTGCGCCAAACGCTTCTACCAGTTCTTTTTTGGCCGGGCTATCTGTAGTAAATACATCCGCGCCTTTAGCTATCGCCAATTGTACTGCCAGGTGACCAACTCCTCCGGAACCGCCGTGGATCAGCACGCTTTTTCCTTCGCCTACGTTAGCTCTGTCAACCAGTCCTTCCCAGGCTGTAATAAACCCAAGGGGAATCGCTGCCGATTCAGCCATGGTCAAATTCTTCGGTTTTATTGCCAGCAGATCGGCATCAACTGCTGCATATTCTGCCAGTGAACCTTGTACGCCGGCGATTCCACCGGTCATACCATAAACTTCATCACCTGCTTTAAAATTTTTAACGTCTTTACCCACTTCAACTACAACACCCGCCATATCGATTCCCAGGATAGCTGGTAGCTGTGTTTTAGCGTGACCGGCATTACCCGATTTGATTTTCGTGTCCAGCGGATTTACGCTGGCAGCTTTTATTTGTACCAATACCTCTCCGTCGTTTGTAGCGGGGCGGTCTATTTCTTTAATAACGAATGGAGAACCATAGTTCTCTAAAACAAGTGCTTTCATATTTTTAAATAAGATTAAAATTAATACAATACATGCCCCCTGAAACTGCGTAAATCAAAGGGAAAACTGCAAAAAACAAATCTTCCCCTTACTACCTGACCTTAAACGAACTTTATTCCATAGGACTCGGCTATAGCCGCAACTTTTTCCATGTCCGGGGGGCCGGGTGGCAATCCGGCAAGTTCTACGAACATATTTTCCGCGCCACCCGGGACAAGGGTTACCCACATACTGGTATCTTTTAATGCCTTAAATCCATGCGGAATGTGTTTTGGCATGAATACCATGTCGCCCTTTTTGAGCAATTGCGCTTCCCCGTTCAAAGTAACTTCCAATTCGCCGTCCACAATTTGGAAAGTTTCATGTTCACGAGAATGAATATGAACCGGTATGCCCGAATTGGCAGGTACGACGCTATAGGTCACCGACATTTTTTTAGCCGTATCGGCAGCATTAAGTTTTATAGTTTGCCTGCCACCCATAATGGCCCGACCTTCCGTATTGCGAATGATCTTTGGTTTCATATCTGCGAATTAGATAAAAACGGCTTTCAATTCAGTAAACCCCTCTATTCCGTAAATGCCGGATTCTCTTCCAACGCCACTTTGTTTATATCCACCAAAGGGGCTGTCGAAGTCAAGAAAGGCACCGTTGATGCTGATCGAACCCGCCAGAATTTGGCGGGAAACTTCTACGGCCTCCTCAATGTTGCTGCCGAATACCGCTGCGCACAACCCGTAGTCAGAATCATTGGCAATTTCGATCGCCTCTTCAACGGTATCATAGGGTATTACCATAAGTACTGGCCCGAAAATTTCTTCTCTTGCTATACGCATCTGGTTATTAACATCGGCAAACAGGGTAGGCTTAATATACCAGCCCTTTTCGAGATCGTCTCCTGCTGGCTTTTCTATGCCTCCTGTAACCAGCCTGGCACCTTCTCTTATGCCTAATTGAACATAGTTCCTTACCTTTTCGAATTGCGCCTCATTAACCATCGGCCCGATAAAGTTTTCAGGCAATGCCGGGTTACCGACTGTGAGTCCTGAGATCATTTCTTTTAAGCCGGAAACAATTTGGTCATACTTTTTCCTGGGCGCAAGCACCCGGGTTTTTGCAAAGCAGGATTCGCCGCTATTCACAAACGCACCGAACTTCATATTTTCAATAGCTGAAGGAATATCAGCGTTTTCCAATATTATAGCGGCAGCCTTACCACCAAGTTCCATACTAAAGCGTTTCATCTGGCTTCCGGCGATCGATGCTATCTTTTTTCCGGCAGCTGTCGACCCGGTAAAAGTGACTTTATCAACTTTCGCATGGCTGATCAGGTACTCCCCAACTTCACGATCTGCAGGAACAATGTTCAGTACGCCGTCCGGTAGCCCGGCTGCTCTAAAAAGCTCGCCCAAAGCTAAGCCGTCCAGCGCCGTTGCAGGGGTCGGCTTAAGCACAACCGTGCAGCCTGCAAGTAACGCAGGAACGATCTTAATAAGCGCGGATTGCTGTGGCACATTCCAGGTGATAACCACCGCAACAACGCCTACAGGCTCCCTTCTGATCAGCCGCTCACCAGAATAGGTCGGTTGCCTCAACTCCCAATCGACCGCCTTCGCAGAGCGCAGACAAGTTTCATTTTGCAATTTCATCAGATCCTGCAGCATACTGGTAAACCATATCGGACTGCCATTTTCCTTAGTAATCAGCCCGGCAAATTCATGAACATATTGGTGATGTATACCATTAAAACACTCAATAATTTCCTGCCTTTCCACGGGTAACATTTTGGACCATGGCCCTGACCTCAAAGCCTTTTGTGCTGCGTTTACAGCAGCATCGATATCCGCCTTGGCAGCCAGGACAACGGAGCCGACCAAAGATTGGTCGTGAGGAGATTTGAGTTCATATTTATCATCAGACAAGGAGTTGACCCAACTGCCGCCGATAAATAATTGATCATAAGTTAATGGTAGTTTTTTATTTTCAGTTTCCATCTTTTTTTCTTTTGATTTTTGGTAATTCGAAATGATACCGTCGAGCTATCCCTGGATCCGCAGATCTATCGCGAAAGGGCTGCTTTGATTTTTGTTTCCATCATCGTTAAAAGCCCAGGTACCAGGTAGCGACTTGAATTGGTTAGCACGAGTTGCCCATTAAAAGTAGCCGCGCCGATAGCCTGCTGCTGGTTAAACCCGGATATTATAAATGGGCCAGCGATATAATTTAGCTTAAGCCCCGGACTGGCTGGCTCAAATGACAAGCGGCCCAGGTTAGACAGCATGATGTCAAAGTTGAAATTATCTTTGATGAACTGGATCAGATCATCCGAATAACTGATCAATCCGCGTAGCTGTTCGGCGGAGGATTTTAAGAATTCAGCGCTATGTACATCGGCTAATTCTGCCGTGGCTGACCGCGCGATGTTCCAAAAGCCGGCAGTCTCGTCTGTTGAAACCGCAACGATTTTTGTATCAATGAATAATCCAAAGTCAGTGCCGATATTCATTTCTTTCCTGATTGAAAATGGTGACATAATGTAGGCCGGGCGCGCTTCCGGAAACGATAACTCCTTCAGCGACAACGCAGCGGCCGCCTGTAGTATACCATGAACTGTGGTTTTTTGCTTTTTGGCGTCTTCGGACAGTTGAACTGTTAGTTCTTTTGAAAAATGTAGTACTTCTACTTTTGCAGGCGGATGCTGTTTGGTAAACTCATGTGGAAGCTGATATCCCGGTTTGATCTGATTATTTATCTTCAAAGCCAGGCTTTCGTTACCAAATCCTAGGAATTCATCAACAGAAGGTCGCAGCGGCAATTTGCTGATTGTTTTTCCTGATAAAATTCCCAAAAGATCATTCACTAAATCGACGGATGACAACGCATCGCTGATGGAATGATGAGCGGCTATGATCACGATACATTTTTGCGCGCTGTAAAAAAGTTTAATCCGGGCGAGCGGCCCTTTGTCTGATTGAAAACCATGTTCAAGTTCCGCTTCGATCGCCTTATTGAAATCGAACGCCGGTGTTAATTCAACGATAGCTAATGGCAAATTTGCATCGCCCGAATCGGTGAACTCCAAATTATCTTCAGCTGCAACAATATGCGCGTTCAGCATGGGGTGTGCTGTATGAATCTCAGCTACCGCCGATTCCCAGGCGGTTTGGCTGGTATCCCCCTCAATTTCTGCCACTACCAAAAAATGCTTTGGCGAAGCCTCGTTCATCGCGTAAAACAAAATTTCCTGTGCGCCCAATAATCTTCTTTCTTTCGTTTTCATATTTACGTTTAATTAAATGATTCGCTGTCACGGGGCTTTCTGCCGTCCCCCCCAGCCGTCTGTAGCGAAGTGCGGGTCAAAGGTAGATGCGGTAATTGTGCTGAACCATGGACTTTACAAGATATTGCTTGGACAAATCTGCCTGAAAACGGCTATAGGGCTATTCCGTTTTATTGGATTCGACGAGCCCAAATGGAATTAGGTAATACCAGATGTTTCAGATCAGCAAAGGGGATGATCAGGGCCGTTGTACCCGCGGCAAAAGGTTTTAATTCATAATAATCGTATAAAAACATTAACCCTTTGGAGGTGATCGTGAAATTGTCGGGCAGATCGAATTTTCCGTTTTGAAAGAAATACCCGTCAAGTTCCTGTGTTGGTGTGAGCCCTTCATTTTTTCGGAAAATGCGCTCCGCGATAACTTTCAGCTGATTTAACTTACCGGGTTGAAGAACCGATGTCAAGGTGACTAAGCGATGATTACGGACATCGTAATTAAGATAAATATGATCGTACAGGTCATGTGACCCTCCCGTAAAATAATCCTTTTTACAAAGTAAAGCGATGTAGTCCGTTTGGTCAGATATTGCCTTTACTTCAATGTCTGCATACCAGTAAGCTTGTAAGTCTTCTTGCGGGGCCTGCGCTTCGAACTGTTTTAAAAATGCTCCGGCTAATGCCTTGTAATCAGCAGCCGGATTGTTAATCGCATCCAAATTTGACAAGGCGGGATGCTCTGCGGCCACCGCATTTTTGAATTGGTAGTTAACTTTTAGTGGCGACAGGACGGCCTTCTTAATGATCTCGTTCAGATCATTATTTTGGAAAATGGGATATTTAATAACGACATAACCCTGGGTTGAAGCTCGGGCCGGGTGGTCAAACTGGTAGGGGCTGCTTAGCCTGACGGAGTCGTAATGGTAAGGGATCGCTGAACCTGCAAATTTGCGGCTGGAAATACCCTTTAAAGACCACTTCGCATGGTGGGCAGGGAACATTTCGGTAAAACTTTCTAAGGCTAAACAGGAAAGCACCAAAAAAATAAATTTTGTTTTCATCGGATCATATTTAAGAATTAATACTGCTGTTATTCCCGCACAACTTTACCAGAATGCAACCCGGGAAATCGATTCAAAATTAGTTTAACGCAGTCTTCGCCGAATGCACAAATCAAAGTAAAAGCTGTAAAAATCAATCAGGTACGCAGCCCGCCCCGGACACCGTTGCCGGCGTTAATGTTTGATTTGCGCATTTTATGATTTGATTATCGCATTTCAGCGGCGGTGACTCCAAATAACTTTGTAGCTGCAACTCCATGTAAGGCAGGTACAAACTAAACAACAACACACTATGAAAAAATTATCCATCATCGCGGCTTTAAGCATTATCGGTACGTTATTTTCCTTCAAAGCTATTACGCCGGGCAACTGGACCGTAGATAAAAACCACGCAAAGATCGGCTTCAGTATCAGCCACAATATGACAAGCGATGTAGAAGGCTATTTCAAAACCTTCGATGCCACGATCACAACTACAGGTGATGACTTTTCAGGCGCGACGTTTGCGTTTAGCGCCATTGCTGCCAGTGTAAATACAGATAACGAACACCGCGACAACAATATCAGAAACGCTGACTTCTTAGATGTAGAAAAGTTTCCAAAAGTGATTTTTAATAGCACTTCAGTTACCAAAAAAAGTGCGGCCACTTATCAAATCAAAGGCAACCTAACCTTACACGGCGTTACCAGGCCTATCGTTTTGGATGCGGTCGTAAGAATCCCGCCTGCCGCTGTCGGCCTGACGAAAACTGTAGCCGGTTTCAAGATCAGCGGCGTCATCAAACGTTCGGATTTTGCCATTGGGGGAACATTCGCCAATATCATGTTAGGCGATGAGATAACCATTAATGCAAATGGGGAGTTTACAAAAAACTAGGCCCTGCACTATCGCAGGCGTGTTCAGTTTTATATAAAAACCTAATTTATTAACACAGCAAAATGAAAATGATTGATGCAGAAGAACCCGCAAGCTTATTCACAAGGGTAAATATCAATACCCACAAAGTGATTTTTACGATAGCGCTATTGCTATGCCTGTTCCCTTTCGTCTCCCCGCCGGTAGCCTTATTAATGGGTTTAATTCTGGCCCAGGTGATGGAGAATCCCTATGCGGAATTGAGTCATCAAGCAACGCATTGGCTGCTGCAGGTAGCGGTAGTTGGCTTAGGTTTCGGAATGAATGTATTTAGCGCCATACAGGCCGGACGTGAAGGGGTTCTATTTACGGTCTTTTCCATTATTTTGGTGTTTACAGTTGGTTTATTTGCAGGTAAATATTTGAAGATCGATAAAAAGACCTCATTCCTGATTTCAGCCGGAACCGCCATTTGTGGCGGAAGTGCAATTGCGGCTTTGTCTCCGGTGATCAAAGCAGGGGAAAAACAGATTTCGGTAGCTTTAGGGGCTATATTTATATTAAACTCCATCGCATTGTTTGTTTTCCCGCTCATCGGACATAGCATGCGCCTTTCTCAATCACAATTCGGTTTATGGTGCGCTATCGCCATTCATGATACCAGTTCGGTTGTAGGCGCAGCATCACATTACGGTGCGCAGGCTCTCCAGGTGGCAACAACGGTTAAATTAGCGCGTGCGCTTTGGATTATTCCAGTGGCATTTATTACTGCTGCCGCTTTTAAAACCGGCAGCAAAAATGTGAAACTTCCTTATTTCATTGGATTTTTTATCCTGGCTATGCTGCTAAATACCTATATACCGGCTATTAAACCAATTATCCCCTATATTACGGGATCAGCAAAGATCGGACTTACTGTTACCCTTTTCTTAATTGGAACCAGCTTGCCATGTAAACTACTGAGATCCATAGGAATTGTACCTTTATTACAGGCAGTGATGCTTTGGGTATTGATTTCAGCTTTATCGTTATGGGCGATTATAGGTTTCTCTTAGCTTAGCGAACATTGCTTGATGCTATGATTTCTATATATTTTTGAATATGAATTTTTCTGATCAGTTCCCAGTACTCGATACCTACACTTACCTGAATACTGCCAATTCCGGGATATTGTCACGAAATCTATCCGAATGGCGACGAGCGCATGATCAGGATTTTCTGTTATCAGGAAGTCTTTTTCGCCTAAAACGGGAGGAGTTTCTGCAAAACGGGAGGAGCACCATCGCCGGCTTTTTTAACGGCCGCGCTGATTACACCTACCTCGTCCCAAATTTTTCATTTGGATTTAATACGTTGCTGGAGGGCCTTGGCGGGCCTAAACGTTTGCTGTTACTTAAAGAAGATTACCCCTCTGTGAATTATCCTGTGGAGAGCAGGGGACACCAATGTGCTTATGTCCGGGTTGATGAACAACTGGAACAAAACATATCGGACGCTGTCGGGCATTTTAACCCGGATGTCCTGGCCTTAAGCCTCGTACAATACACCTCCGGAATTAAAATCGATTTCGATTTTCTAAAGCAACTAAAAATAAAATATCCCGACCTGCTCATCGTTGCTGACGGAACACAGTTTTGCGGCACTGCTTCTTTTGATTTTGAGAGATCGGGTATCGACGCGCTTATATCGAGCGGCTATAAGTGGTTATTGGGTGGGTATGGAAACGGGTTTGTTCTGTTAACCGAACCAGCCGCTGAAAAGCTCTATACGAATGAGAAAAGATCTGCATTGCCAACCGAGGGGTTTTTAAGGGGCCGAAACACCCTGTCATTATATTTTGAACCCGGCCATCTTGATACCCTAAATTTTGGTACACTATTTAACGCTATAGGCTATTTGCAGGAACAGGGTATTGAAAAAATTGAACATAACATCAGGCATCTCACTTCAAAAGCGAGGCAAGCTTTCACAGAACGTGATTTGTTATCTCCGGCAGTCAAAAATCGTAAAAACCATTCAGCGATATTCAACTTAATGGCTCCACCCAATTTAATGAAAGAGCTACAAAACAGTGGCATCATCGTTACTTCGAGGGGGCCAGGGGTAAGGGTTTCGTTTCATTTTTACAACTCGGAGGTTGATCTCGAAAAACTGCTCAATGTAATTGATCTTTTGTAAATTCATTTATATTTTATGGCGTACGGTTTTCCACACCCAAATTTAGCCACCTATCAAATTCTTCATTGGCGTTCAAAGGGATCTCGTCGCCCAGTGTAGCAGCCGGATATTGGGTGATACCAAATCTCTTCAGTTGATGGTGCCGGAGATTTTAATATCCGCACCGGGCTCATTATGCATACCAATGTCTGTTCGAACAAAAGCACACCGGGTCAATTGTTTGGCACTTGGATGCCATAAATAATAGGCTTTGATCATAGTCAAGCCTTTCAGAATAACCACGATTGAATAGCTTACAAGTAAGTTTTATCTTGGACTATTTGATTAGATAGGATTTATTTAAATTCGAAGCATTGTTTGATTTCGTAATTGTCGTATATTTAACCAACGATTTAGAATCATTTATCCAATGCGTGATTCGTAAAGTAGTTGATTTTTTGAAAATATAATTATTTGATATATAGACAGTTATGAGCGATGTTCATGACCCGTCCATTCCGCTAAAAGCAATGTTAAAATTGCAAAAATCCTGTAAATCGATGATTTACAGGATTTTTTGTTTAGGCAAAACAGCAAATTATGCATTGTCCCAGGAAATATCCCTGGAGTCTGAAACCCCATATTCCGCAAAACCGCCGTGGATACCATAGCCTCCATTCTGCTGCGCCTCGCAAAGCATTCCATTTCGATAACCGGAATTTCCGGCGGGGCGAATACATCCGCTAGTTAGGCCGTCCGCTTAAAAACAAGAAGACCCGCTGTTGCTGCGGGTCTTCTTATTATAAACTAACCTTCGTTTAATTAATAGGCATTATCCGCCGTGGTTACCCGGATCAGTTTAGCATTGACGAATTCATATATGGCAGCAGGCGATTGCTCCCGCCCATATCCCGAGTGTTTGGTGCCACCAAAGGGCAGCTCAGGTGCAATACCGGTTACATGATTGATGTATACCATGCCTGTATCGATCTGCCTTGCCACATTTACGGCTCTGTCATTATTGGAGCTGAATACGCTGCCTCCCAAACCGTAGTCTGTGGCATTGGCCAGATCAATGGCTGCCTGCTCGTCCTTTACCCTGTAAAACATGAATACCGGGCCAAATATCTCTTCCTGGTAGGCGGCTGTTCCGGGCTGGATGTCGCAAAGAATGGTCGGCTCCATGAAAGCGCCCGGGCGATCTATACGGTGCCCGCCCATTATCACGGTCGCACCTTGTTCAACTGCTTTTTGGACCTGTTTGATCACGTCCTCAACCGCTTTTTCACTACTTAAAGGCGCCAGGTCGGTTTGCTCATCCATAGGGTCGCCTACCCTTAACGCTGCGAATTTAGTCTTAACTTTTTCCAGGAATACATTAGCTATGCCTTCCTCCACAATCACTCTTTTAGGCGATACGCAAACCTGGCCGGCGTTCCAGATGCGGCCACGCACAGCGGCCTCGGCTGCTTGTTCCGCGTCCGCGTCATCCAGCACCACAAAAGCGTCACTGCCGCCAAGTTCCAATGTAGATTTTTTAATGTATTTCCCGGCTGCTGCTGCAATGGAAGAACCGGCTGGCTCGCTTCCGGTAAGCGTTACCCCCTTAATTCTTTTATCCGCTACCAAGGCATCTATTTTGTTGCCCGGAATAAATAAGTTCTGGTAAACGCCTATCGGGAAACCGGCTTCCAGGAAAATATCCTCCATGACCTGCGCGCATTGTGGCACATTTGACGCATGTTTGAGCAGCATGGTATTACCTGCCATCAAATGGGGTGCCGCCGAACGGGTGATCTGGTAAAACGGAAAATTCCATGGTTGTATGCTAAGCAAAACACCAATAGGCTCGTAACTTAGAAAGGCTGAACCCTGGGGCGTTTCCAGCGGCTGGTCTGCCAGAAACTTTTCACCGTTATTTGCATAATAGTCGAAAATAGCAGCACAAAGCTCAACTTCTGCGCGACTCTCTTTTACCAGCTTTCCCATTTCCAGCGTAGCCAGTTCTTCCAATTGGTTTATCCGGATGCGCATAAGGTGTGCTACCCGGCGCAAGAGCTGTGCGCGCTCCGCTTTAGGTGTTTTTCTCCACGTTTGAAAAGTGTTATCGGCCAGGGCGATCTTTGATTCGATTTGCTCATCAGTCATTACTTCAAAAGATTTGACAAGCTCATTATTAAATGGGTTTACCGTTTTTATCGGTGATGTTTTAGTTACTGTTTCCATTTTATGCTTTTTAAAGGTTAATCAAAGTTAGGAACAGCTTGTCCGCCAGAAATGACGTAGAACAGTTATGTCAATGAGCTTCCTCATTTGTTATTATGTTGTATCCCAATAAATTTGGTACAGATTATTAAATAAGTTACCATGAGCAAAGAACTAATGGAGTTTTCAGGTCAGATAGATGAATTATTTGACCAGGTTAGCGTTGAAGCGGACGATTTCTGGGAACAGTTGACACAATTGTTTATCTGACTGGAAATTGCGAATGGGTATTGACCAGCAATTCACACAGTAAACCCATCAAATAGTGTAAAACAGATTACCGCATAGGTGTTGAAAATCAATCAATAATCCCGACAAGCATTTATTGGATAAATTTCTTCTCGCGCATTTCATTTTCTATTTCAATAGCTTTGGGGAACAAGATATTATTTTCCAGGTGCAGATGCAGATAAATGTCATCTTCGTACTCTTGTAACATTTTATAGAGTATCCCGTAACTATGCGGAACATACGGGGGCAACTGGTAATTTCTTGTCAGGGTGCGAAGCATCCTGAAATCTTCTGCAAGGTTTTCATGTTCCGCTTCCAGGAGATAAACCGAAAAAGAAAGAGGGCCAAAAGCCGCCTCTTTAATAACCGTGCCATTCTTATAAGCTTCGTTTAATGCTATAATATAGGGAAAAATGTTTTGCTCTTCCTTATCCATACTTCGCATCAATAGTTTACTAATCTTCTCAAAAATTGCAACTACTTCTATAATCTCCGGGTATTTTTCACTGTAGGTTTTACTTATTTTTTTTGAGAGCTCCTGAATAAACGGCGTATTGCTCTTTAAATACAAGTGGTGCAATTTAACCATGTATTTGCACATAAACCCAATATCCCAACTTTGAAAATCCATGTCCGGCGTCAACAAGGGCTGCGTTTCGGCGGCTAACAGAAGGGATAATTCGCTTGCAGCCAATCCATGTTGTTTACACACCTCTTCGATTGTTTGTTTGCCACCGCAGCTAAAATCAATCCCTAAGCTTTTAAAAATCGCGGCCTTGCCGTAATCCCGGGCTACTATTTCACCAATGGTTTCTTCATTATGCTCTTGCAATCCCTTTATAATTTTTATCTGCCAGGTCAATTGGTCCATTTTAACGAGTTCCCATACAAATGTTTGTCCGCGTTTCGCCAATAAATAATCATATAAGGGTATGGGGTCATCATCAATCCGGATAATAATTGACGATCCTGGTGTGAGTGCGTCTAACTTTTTAAATACCACAGAATGCTTTAAACCGCGTTCAATAAGGGCAACATCAATAATCTCCGGTAGTTCCATTTTAAGAATTTGGTGGCAAAGCTAAGTCTGCAACCAAGCCTGGCAAATGACGAAGGTCACTTATTGCGCCATTAGTTGATATATATTTTCTGAGACCCCACTTAAAAACACTTACCGTCGGGTGGTTCTTTTCCAGTTGACCAGGCAAAATCAACAAGTATTAAAATAAAAGTAGCAGGAATATTATTTTGAATAGAACATGGTAGAATAATTGGTGTAACTTGGGGAAGTAACGCAATATTAGCGTTTAAATGGTCATGGCAGCATAATTACAAGAGGCTGGTTGTTCGCGGAGGTGCTGGTTTTGAAGCACTCATATTTTGCTGCCATAAGTCAAGATTTCTGATTGTTTGGTCGGCAATTTCCTGCAAAGCACTGTTGGTTTTTGCCTGTAACAGATCAGTTGAAATAGTCGAGATTTTAATCCCATCGATTACTGTTGCTTCCCGGTCAAAAATGTTCTTTTCAGCGCAGCATGTGACGATGTATTTTATACCCAAACCGGCCAATTTTTCCATAACCGAAGCAGGAATCCCATCATTAGTAAAAACAATAACGGCATCTTTTCCCGCTGCGAAATTTATCGTAGCATCGCTTAATGGATTCGCTATAAGCGTAATATCATGTTTTTTTTGATTGGCCCGCGCCAGGAATTCCTTTTCGAATGGCTCTATATCGTACGCTACTGCTTTCATTACCTAAATATTTATCCGGTAAAAATACGGCTAATAAATAATGCAGTTTATGCGCGGTATCAGTAAGAAAAATGATCTGAATCAGTTTTTCATTTTAGAAAGGCGTGCCAAATCAAGTATAGTAATGGCACTGCCTTTTTTGTCAATCAAGCCTTCGTCTTTGAAATCAGATAATGTCCGGCTAACGGTTTCGGTGGCCATGCCTGCCATAGCAGCCAGGTCTTCACGGGTTATCTTGAAACTTTCATTTTCATTGGTTTGCTGGCGCGACAAACGCAGCATGGCCTCTGCCATTCTTTTTCTGACCGAATGATAAGCCAGCTGCATCAGCTGTTCTTCTTTTTCCCTAATGTCATTGGCCAGCAGTTTAATAAATTCTCTGGCAACGTCTGGGTAAAGATGGAGTAGCTGCTCCAGTTGATCCCTGGGTATAAGACATAAGATACTATCTTCCAATGCAGTGGCTGTGTCGGAATAGGGCTCATTAGCTAACAGGGCATTAATACCAAGATATTCATCATTGGCATAAATACCGGTCATCAGTTCCCTGCCGTCTTCAGCCAGCATGATTGTTTTAACCTTCCCGCTGATAACGAGGTAAAGCCCGGTTCCCTTATCACCATCGTAATAAATAACCTGGTTCTTTTTAAACTGGCGCGATTTGCGTTCCTGGATGATTTTTTTCAATTCGGCAAGGCCGTCATTTTTGCCGATCAGGTTATTTAAACGATCTAATGATTTACTGTAGAAATTTTGCTGCAGTTCTTTCTTCTTTAGCCTGCTTTCAACGGCGTTGAGCAACTCCATATCGTCAAAAGGTTTGGTCAGGTAATCATCGGCCCCCATTTCCATTCCCTTTCTCAGATCCAGCCGTTCGGCCTTTGCTGTTAAAAACACAAAAGGCGTGGCAGCAGTTTCCGGATTTTTATTCAGCATATATAATACGCCGTAGCCATCCAATTCGGGCATCATGATATCGCATAAAATAATGTCAGGCAGGTTTTTTAAGGCGAGATCGACACCTGTTCTACCATTATTGGCCCCGAACACCTGGTATCCGGCCAGTTCAAGAATTTCCACCACGTTTTCACGGATGTCATTGTTATCTTCGATGATCAATACTTTTTTACTCATGATATTGGAAATGTGATTGTAAAGATAGTTCCCTGGTTGATATCGCTTTCAAATTTAATCCGGCCGTTCATCAAACTGGCATAACGGGCTACGATATTTAATCCCAAGCCAGTACCTGGAATATTGCCGGTGTTATGCGCCCTGAAGAATGCTTCAAACATGTGCTTCTGATCGGCATCCGGAATGCCTATCCCATTATCTTTAACGGTAATAATACAATTCTCACTATCTATCTCTGTTAAAAACTCAATAAAGGTGTCTTCCCCGGAATATTTGATGGCATTAGTGATGAGGTTGATCACGCAGTTCTTCAGCAGGTTTTGGTCTAAGTTAACAATGCTACCGGTTCCGGTATGCTGATAAAGGATACTTTGGTTTTGTTTGGCTACCATCTGCAGCTCTTCTGTAATTTCTTCTGATAGCTTTACCAGGTCGAACGGTACGCAGGTTGGCTCTACCTTCCCGGCTTCCAGTTTTTCGAGCGAAAGAAAATCATTTAAGATCGCTGTCAGGTTGCCAACCGAATTCTTGATCTTGGCCACATGCTTGTGAATATTGGCATTCTCGTAAGGCAATGCATACTTCTCTATTAACGAGGCCGACAGTTGAATGGCGCTTAAAGGTGTACGGAATTCATGAGACGCCATCGAAACAAACCTGCTTTTTAACATCCCCAATTCCTTTTCCTTCTCCAGGGAAAAACTAACCTCTTCTTTTGCGAGCCGCAGCGCCTGTACCGTTTCTTTAAGCGAATGGGTGCGATTTTCAACCAGCTCTTCCAAATGAGCAGCATACTCCTGCAACTGTTGCTCCGCCTCCTTTTCCCTCGACAGGTCATGAATAAAACCCGCATAAATTTTGCGGTTGGCAAAAGGAACCTCGCTCACACCTAACCGGAAGGGAAATGTACTACCGTCTGTTCTCAGGCCGGTCACCTCACGCCCCATGCCGATAATATGAGGTACTCCCGTACGCTGGTAGCGATGAATATATTCATCATGTTGTTGCCTGTCTGGCGGCGGCATTAAAGTGGATATATTTTCCCCGATGACCGCTTCAGGGGTACATAAAAAAAGTTTGCATCCCGAAGGATTGATGGATTCAATGATGCCATGGTCATCAATCGTAATGATGCCATCTATGGCATTATCAATTATAGCTTTTAAAAGGGCGGCATTCTCCATAAACTGCTTTTATCGTTAATTGATAATCGTCACAAATAACAACAATCAGGATCATATAAAAAATAATTGTTTTCACGCAAAAATGTGACCATGGTCATTTTTTTAAAGATTTTATAGTTAAATTAGTTTCCGAAGAGGTGGCTTTCCTGACATTAGCTTTATAACGATACACCGTTGCCTACCAGATAATGCTCCTATGTCACAAAATTCTGTAACAGCCGTCATTTTATGATCAAACCAGATTCAGGAACTTTATCTCAAAATACCCCGTGGAATTTAACTTGAACGCACGAATCCTGTTATTTAAAACAAGGTATCAACCCGTAATGGAGGAAAATGTTATTGATTGTCGCCTATGAAGATTGGCAGGATTCTTTACAAAATTAAAACTAACTGGCTTGCGGCGTTTGGGTTTACCTTCTTAACCGTGGCCATAATATTTTGTTTGCTTTTTTTGTTTACCAGCTACAACCAGCTTTCCCGTTGGTACATAGCCGGCAGCCCGGGTTTTTACAGGCAGGATTTCTGGGGGAAAGAGTTTTTTACCCAAAGGACCAAAGCGCATGGGAATTTGTTTTGTATCGGAGGGCTCCTGGCTTCCTCTACGTTATGTTTTCTTTTAGCCAGGAATCAGCATAAGGAAAAAATCAGCGTCCGGTTTAATTTCAGGGCCTGGGTCCCTACGTGCTTTTTAGCGATTTGTGGAACGTTGGCCTGGCTATGGGGAAATAGTCTGGCCCGGCCTGCCTTTGATGAGGCTTTTTCTGCTATTAATTGTGCAGGACTTCCGCCCTTTTATACCGTCTCTTACTATATGCTCCCGAATAACCATATCCTTTTTAATTTTATAAATGGGCTGGTTTTTCATTTTGCGACAGACAAAGTATTTACCGGGCGATTAATTTCCCTTGTTTGCTACCTGGCCATTATTATAATAATGTACACCTCGCTGATAAGATTACTGAAAAACAATTTCGTGGCGGTGATAATTACCCTGGTACTAATGCTCCAGTTCCCTATGTGGGGCTTTTCATTCCAGGCAAGAGGGTATGAGTTTTGTTCATTGGCCGCGTGGCTTGCCTTTTTCGCACTTAGTCAATATCGCCTAACTGGTAACGGAAGGTGGCTGAAACTTTACGTTATTGCCTGTGCGGCGGGTTATTGGTGCATTCCGGTCTTTTTATATTTCCATGTTACTTGCACCATATTTATCATTGTTAATGCAAATCGAAAAGAGAATGCTGCGGCAAACTTTTGGAAGGCACAATTGGTGATTGCATTAGTAGTGTTTCTGCTTTACCTGCCTGCGCTTTGTTTTTCGGGCCTGCCCGCGTTGATAGCGAATAAATATGTCATTGTGCAAACACAATCGCTGCAGACGTTTAGCAATAACTTGCTAATTACACTTAAAAGCTACCTGGAGAGTTTTTCAGGTAATTTTAATTCTGAAAACCATTTAGGCGCTGGGCTGCTTTTTTTTATGCCGCTAATTTTATTCTGCTTTTACACTAAACAATCTGCTTTATTGTTGGGCAAATTTTTTATTTCTATATGGGTCGCGTGGTTGTCGATAACGGGCATGATCCGCACATTTCCGCCGGACAGAATTATGGCGGCACAACTAAGCATAAGCCTGGCTATTAGTTGTTATACGCTATGTTTGTTGGCAGAAGCCGTCATCAGAAAAACCCGATTACGAATCCCGCTTTTGATCATTGCTTTCGGCCTGCTTGTTTTTTACTTTATTAGGTCTGACCGGGCTAATGTGAATTACCGCCTTTATCAAAATGACACCAATGCAGACTTTACGCGCATTTACCGGGGCCTAAATTTGATACCTCCCGGCAAAAGCATCGATTTTTCAGACGAATGCTTTTACTGGCGTTACCTTTACCAAAAAAAGACAGGAGCTTTAGCCACAATAACGCCGGAATTACCCCAGTTCTATATTCGTTCGAAAAGTGATTCGTTATCCCCGCGGTACCGGCGCTACCTTCTTAAATCGATAGCAGGGGAATATGAGGTTTACGAAAAGCCCGCGCCAGGATCTGCAAAGGCGTTCATAGGCCATAAAATTAACTAACTGCCACTAAGGGTGATCTCTATCACTTAAAATATTGATAAATAACAGCTTGTTGAAATCAAAATGTGACCTCCATCATTGATTTAGAATAAAGCAAAAGCAATTTTTGTAAAGCTCATTTTGGTTTATGGAGTTGCATATTCCTGGAGATCCTTCAACCACATGCTTTTACGATTTAGAAAAAATAAAATGAACAGATCGGAAATTGTTTTTTTAGATGGCCCTCAATCCAGGTGGAAGGAGTTAAAGTTTACTTTTCAAACAATGACGCAGTTGATCCACGGCTTCCGGGCGCTGCATTTTATTGGTCCGTGCATTACGATCTTCGGATCGGCCAGGTTTAAAGAAGATCACCCTTATTACGCGCTCACGCGTAAAGCTGCCGCTGCATTTGCCCAGCTGGGTTTTACCATTTTAACCGGTGGCGGACCCGGCCTTATGGAAGCGGCCAACCGGGGCGCTAAAGATGTGGGCGGAAGATCAGTGGGCTGTAACATTCAGCTACCAATAGAGCAACAGCCGAATGCCTACCTGGACAAATGGGTTTATATGAAACAGTTCTTCCTGCGTAAAGTACTGCTGGTTAAATACTCCTTCGCCTTCGTGGTTATGCCCGGAGGATACGGAACTTTAGATGAATATTTTGAAGCACTTACTTTAATACAAACCCATAAGATCAAAAATTTTCCAATTATCATTTTTGGAAAAGAATATCACAAAGACCTGCTCGAACACATTGAACAAATGAACAAAAGCGCCACGATAAGTAATGACGACGCACACTTGTTTCTCGTCACCGATGATATTGATGAGGCGGTTGAACTAATTATTGAAAAAAGTATAAAACAATACGGGCTTAAGCCGGAAAATAAGATCAAACCATTTAAATGGCTCTTTGAACACGATTAGCTAGTCATCGCTCCTTAACTTAATCTTTATAATTTTCTTCAATATTAAAACCTATTATCGAACACGTAGAGATGGTACGTTCGTTATTGATTAGGACGAATTAATAAAGAATAGGCTAACAGTATGGTGTCGGGTATGGTATTCATCACATCCGACACCAATAGAGCCCCTAAAACTTGTTATCTGAAAATCGCTTAAATCTGAGCAGTAATTCTCTCACATCCACTGCGCAGCAAATCGGTTAAATTCATGCCGCAGGTCATTAAATATTTTTTCTTCATCCATGTACTGCTCATGTATCCGCTTGTGTTCGGTGGCTATGTTTTCTGAAACAAATGCCCCCGTCTTGAGCAGCTCATCCTCAATACTTTTATCATTGACATGAATCTCATGTTTTAACCCGTCCAGGTAATTCCCATGGATCAGGAACTGATTTTGAAAATGTTCGACCTTTTCCTGAACTTCCCTGGAAGTATTATCCGCAGAAATTTCTTCCAGCCGTTCCTGCAGAAAACCCAATTCCTGCTTATAAAATTCGATACCTCTTAAACAATCGTTGTTCAGGTTCTTAATGTATTTGATGTTTATCTGACTCATAATGAAACAATTTTACCATTAAATCCTTGCCTCTTAAATGACAGGGAACATTCAAAAATATGATGATGGTCATGTTGTAAAATTGTGCTCAGTATGATAGGTGTTTACTGCTAAACAGTATGTTCACTATTCATTATTTTTTCGATCATCTGCGTTAATGATCTTTATCATTTTTTATTACCGATCTCATCATTTTCTCGCCCTGCCGGCAACCCTATTTTTGTTCAAATCATTAAATCAACGGGGCCGGAGTTACTGAACTCTAATAAACACTAACCATTATAATTATGGAAACAGCATTGATCGCAACTGAAACTGAAGTTATATCGCCCGATTTGCTTGACAAGATGGACGCTTATTGGCGCGCGGCAAATTACCTGTCAGTAGGGCAGCTTTACCTGCGGGATAACCCCTTACTAAAGGAACCCCTGAAATTGGAGCATGTCAAAAACATGCTGCTTGGTCACTGGGGAACAACACCGGGGCAGAACTTTATCTATACTCATCTAAACAGGATCATTAATAAATTTGATCTGAATATGATCTATGTTTCCGGTCCCGGGCATGGAGGGCCGGCAGTTGTCGGCAGCACTTACCTGGAAGGTACTTATACGGAAGTTTATCCTGATATTACACAGGATGAGGAGGGGCTCAGGAAACTGTTCACCCAGTTCTCATATCCGGGCGGCATTTCCAGCCATGCTTCACCACAAACACCCGGCTCTATTCATGAAGGTGGCGAACTTGGTTATTCATTGAGCCATTCGTTTGGCGCAGTGCTGGATAATCCTGATTTAATTGTGGCTTGCGTAGTTGGTGACGGCGAAGCCGAAACCGGGCCTTTAGCTACAGCATGGCATTCCAATAAATTCTTGAACCCGCTTACCGATGGAACTGTATTGCCTATCCTGCACCTAAATGGCTATAAGATTTCAAACCCCACCGTTTTGGCACGGATCAGCCACCAGGAGTTGGAGCAGTTGTTTCGTGGTTATGGCTGGAATCCTATTTTCGTAGAGGGTGATGAACCCGAACAAATGCACCGAGACATGGCTGTTGCACTGGATTATGCTATTGACCGGATAAAACAGGTGAAGTACGATGCTGATCACCTTAACGGGATCCGCCCCCACTGGCCGATGATCGTGCTCAGGTCACCAAAAGGCTGGACCGGGCCTAAAGAGGTTGACGGTTACAAGATTGAGGGAAATTTCAGGTCGCACCAGATACCGCTGGCTGTGTCTGCAACTACACCACCGGAACACTTGCAAATGCTGGAAAACTGGATGAAAAGCTACAAGCCTGAAGAACTTTTTGACGAAACGGGAAAATTGAAAGCAGAATTGGCAGAACTGGCCCCCAAGGGAGAAAGACGAATGGGTGCAAATCCACATACCAACGGCGGCCAGTTATTACGCGATCTGCGGATGCCCGATTTTCGAAATTATGCAACCACAGTTCCTTTTCGTGGTGCAGGTGGAGAAGGTGACACTTATACATGCGGCCGCTTTCTGCGCGACGTGATCAAGGAGAACCGCGAAAAGCGAAATTTCAGGATCTTCGGGCCTGATGAAACAGTATCAAACCGGCTGGACCTGGTATTTGAAGCGACTAACCGGCAATGGAACGCCCCTATCAATCCGCATGACGAATTTCTTTCTGCTGATGGCAGTGTTATGGAGATGCTGAGCGAACACCAGTGTGAAGGCTGGCTGGAGGGTTACCTGCTGACCGGCAGGCACGGCTTGTTTAACTGTTACGAAGCTTTTATCCATATTATCGATTCCATGTTTAACCAACATGCCAAGTGGTTAAAGGCGAGCAAGGAACTTCCCTGGCGGCGAAATATCGCATCTTTAAATATTTTACTGACTTCTACCGTCTGGCGGCAGGATCACAACGGGTTTACCCACCAGGACCCCGGATTTATTGACCATGTAGTGAACAAAAAGGCCGGGATTGTAAGGGTTTACCTTCCACCGGATGCCAATTGCCTGCTATCGGTTACTGATCATTGCCTGCGCAGCTACCATTATGTTAATGTAATTGTTGCCGGAAAGCACCCCGCACCGCAATGGTTGAGTATGGATGAAGCGATAGCGCATTGTACTCGCGGCATTGGGATATGGGACTGGGCCAGCAATGACCAGGATTGCGAACCGGATGTGGTTATGGCCTGTAGTGGAGACGTACCTACGCTTGAAACACTCGCCGCAGTGACCATATTGCGGGAGCATTTACCCGAACTCAAGATCAGGGTGGTTAATGTTGTGGATCTGTTTAAACTCGAAAAAAACACGGAACATACCCATGGCCTGTGCGACAAGGATTTCGATGCTTTGTTTACAACCGATAAACCAGTGATCTTCGCGTTCCACGGATACCCATGGCTGGTACACCGCTTAACCTATAATCGTGCAAATAACACGAACATGCACGTACGTGGCTATAAGGAAGAAGGAACGATTACAACTTCTTTTGATATGACCGTGCTGAATGAAATGGACCGGTTCCACCTGGTGATGGATGTAATTGACCGCCTGCCGCAAACCGGCAGCAAAGGGGTTTATCTTAAACAACAGCTGATGGATAAACTGACCGAACACAAACAATATATTAAAGCCAACGGCAAGGATATGCCTGAAATACTGAACTGGAAATGGGAAAGTAAACTAAAGGATGAGGACAGGTCAAGCTAACAACTGTTGAGCAATTTCCAGGCTTTACTATGAATTTAATCCTTAGTCGATGAAAACGATACTTGTTATTAACGACAACTCTGCCGGGGTAGTCAACGCTGCGAAACTTGCGTTTTTTATTGCTCAGGAAACGCATGCTAATATCGTGTTGGCGAATACCTTTAAGCTATGCAGTTCATTTGCGGAAAAAGCGATTCCGGGAAATACAGCCAGCGGGCAAGACGACCTGTTGATGACCAACCTGGGCGAATATTTAGACGGGCTGAACGACAGGCCGAATGATTTTGAGCCGGCAATCGATGAGATGGATACTTCCGTCATGGATGTGCATCAATTGGCACAAATGATCAATCAACGGGATATCTGGATGATAGTGAAAGGAGCGGCAGAGCCATTATCAACAGGAGACTACGGTAATATAAACTTCAACACACTGCTTACACTGGTTAGATGCCCTTTACTCCTCATCCCGGAAACATGGTCGTTAAAAAACATAGAACGCCTGGTATACCTTGCCGACTTGCCTTATTGCCGTTTGCAAATTGTTCGATACCTGGCCGGGCTGGCAAAATTATGGCATGCGGACCTGTCCATTGCCCACGTTTCTAAAGAGGGCCCGGTGGGTATGGATAAAGATTTGGGCGATGAAGTCCCCGATGATGAAGTCCGTAATAAAGTAAATTATGATCAGCTCTTTTTTAATAATATACCGGAAGGGGACTTAAACACTGCAGTTGATATGTTGATCAATGGAATGCATAATGACTTCCTGGTTATGGCTCAACATCATTTTCGCTGCATGGGGCTCGTGGGGCCATATGTAGCAGGCGGCTTGCCACCGCATATTACTGTCCCTTTACTCATTTTCCCATCTTAACAAATTTTGTTTCATGTCAAAAAGCGAAGGCAGTATCGATACCAGTTTTTGGCAATTCAGCAAAGAGCAGGCTCTTACGCATTTGTCAGCAAGTAAGGATGGCCTTAGCAACCAGGACGCCGCAAAAAGAATAAAAGAATACGGGCCAAATAAGATAAGGGCAAACGCGAATAATTCGGCTATTCTTCTATTCCTGTCACAATTTAAAAGCCCGGTAACCATCCTGCTGATCGCAGCCGCCCTGTTGTCGGCTGGTTTGGGTGACGTGGCCGATACAGCGATTATTTTAACAATCGTACTGATTAGTAGCCTGCTGGGTTTCTGGCAGGAAAGAGGCGCAGCAAACGCTGTAGCCGAATTGTTAAAAATGGTATCGTTGCATTGTACCATACTCCGTGACGGAAAAGCGCAGGAATTACCACTGGAAGCTGTAGTGCCGGGCGATATTGTGCTCCTATCGGCAGGCGATGTCATCCCAGCCGACAGCCTGATCCTGGAATCGCAGGAACTTTTCGTGGATGAGGCCGCTTTTACCGGGGAAACATACCCTGTAGAAAAAGATGCAGGTGTTTTGCCGGCCGACACACCTTTGGCTAAAAGGACCAATGCGCTCTTTATGGGCAGCCACGTAATCAGCGGGAAAGCTAGCGTATTGGTGGTAAAAACTGCCCTGGAAACCGAGTTTGGGAAGATCTCGGCGGGCCTTCAGACCAAAGCGCCGGAAACCGATTTTGAAAGGGGTATCCGCAAATTCGGCTATATGCTGATGGAGATCACACTGGTGCTGGTGCTCGTCATATTTGCGATCAATGTCTTCCTTCACAAACCCGTGCTTGATTCTTTTTTGTTTTCCCTGGCGCTGGCTGTGGGGTTAACGCCCCAATTGCTGCCTGCCATTATCAGCGTGAACCTTGCCACCGGGGCCCGGCGAATGGCTAAACAGCAAGTGATCGTCAAGCGCTTGTCTTCCATCCAAAACTTTGGCAGTATGGATATCCTATGTTCAGATAAAACCGGCACGATCACTGCGGGCGAGGTTAACCTGAAGGACACGCTCGATAGCAGCGGACAGCACAGCGACAAGGTATTGCAATACGCCTGGCTGAATGCTTTGCTGCAGCAAGGCTTCAACAACCCGATAGATGCGGCAATCTGCCTGGGCTATAAAGGAGCAAAGCCCGCCTATACGGTTCAGACGGAGATCCCCTATGATTTTATCCGAAAAAGACTAACCATACAGGTGAAAAACGCGAAAGAGAACTTTGCCATTACCAAAGGCGCGCTGACCGTCATCCTAAACATTTGCAGCCAGGTGGAAGGTCGCGATGGAAAGCTGAGTGATATAACCGCTCACAAGGCCAGCCTGCTGAAACAATACGAAGCATTTAGCGAGGCCGGTTTCCGAACTTTAGGAGTGGCGTATAAGTCAGCCAGTTCTGCTAAGAATTTTACCAGGGAAGATGAAAAGGATATGGTTTTCCTCGGATTCATTACTTTGTTCGACCCGCCAAAGGCCGGGGTGGCCGCTACGTTGGTCAAACTGAATAACCTGGGTGTCAAACTCAAGATCATCACGGGCGACAATGCGTTGGTGGCGAAAAGCCTGGCACTTCAGATCGGTGTCGCCAAACCTGTCATTTTAACCGGTTCATCAATTCAAAAAATGAGCAACGCCGCATTAATGCACCAGGCGCCGCTGACCGACATTTTTGCGGAGGTGGAGCCGAATCAAAAGGAACGCATCATTAACATTTTGAAAAAAGCTGGGCATGTCGTCGGCTTTATGGGCGATGGGATCAATGATGCGCCCGCCTTACACACAGCAGATGTTGGCATATCTGTAGATACTGCAGTGGATGTTGCCAAGGAAGCGGCTGATATCGTGCTCTTGAGTCGCGACCTTGACGTGCTGATCGATGGCATAATTGAAGGCCGCAAAACATTTGCCAATACCATGAAATACATTTTTATGGCCACAAGCGCCAATTTCGGCAATATGTTCAGCATGGCCGGGGCATCGCTTTTTCTTCCGTTTTTACCCTTACTGCCTAAGCAAATATTACTAACCAATCTTTTGACCGACTTCCCTGAAATGGCTATAGCTACAGATAGGGTTGATGCCATAAATATTCAGTCGCCTCAACATTGGGACCTGCATTTTATAAAACGTTTCATGATCATCTTCGGCTTATTAAGCTCCGTATTTGACTATCTTACTTTTGGCGTTTTAATATTTGTATTTCATGCCAATGAAAAGATTTTTCAAACCGGCTGGTTTATGGAGTCGGTTATCTCTGCCACGTTAATTGTACTGGTTGTAAGAACCAGGCTGCCCTTTTTCAAAAGCTTGCCCGGCAAATATCTTTCCATCGCAACTTTAATAGTTTTATTGTTGGTATTGACTTTGCCTGTTACACCCGCGAGCACATGGTTTGGCTTTTCAAGGGTGCCGGGCGCCTATTTCGGATGGATGCTGCTGATAATTATAACTTACATGATAACAGCAGAACTGGCTAAACAATGGTTTTACAAGAGGATCATTAGTTTAAAGACCTTAAGGCGGTAATGTTCAATTATTGTCATGAGCGAAAAGGAATTCTGGCAGCTTGATGGCAATCATGGAATATCATGATGACGGTCATATTTTCTCCCGGCTAATTGGTTTTATTTTGATTAGTTATTAAACCTTTAACGTTACGACCATGAAAAAAATTCTTGTGCTCACCAATTTGGGTGATTTAGCCAGTCATGCAGCCCTATCCGCAATACCCCTTGCCGCTAAACTCAATACTAATATACTGCTGCTTCATTCCTGGGTGACACAAACTGCGCTTGTAGAATACCCAAATAGTTCATGGGGTATTGACACCTTGCTTTATGGCGAACGATGTAAAGATAAACTGGAGCTGCTTACGGAGCACCTGCAAGCCGAAGTCAACGATCTTCCCGATGGTGTACACCACCCTTCGATTGACTGGCAGCAGGAAGATGGCAGTGTAGATGATTGTACATCTGCCCGCTTAAAAAAGGGAGATATAGAGCTTATCATTATGGGATCGCCCGCAGGCAGTTCGCTCGATCACTTAATTTTAGGCAGCGATACCGCACTTGTGATTAATAAGGCTGATCGTCCTGTATTGGTTGTTCCCGCCGAACGCGGATTGGAAGAGTTAACCAAAGTTACCTTCGCCAGTGATTTCAGCGATGGGGATATAGCGGCTGTGCATTACCTTACCCGCCTTGGCCGAAAGTTTAATTTCTATCTCGAAATTGTCCACGTAGTGGTGTTCGGGCAGGATGACAGCGAAGCGATTGAACGAAGAAAAAGCTTCGAGCAGCATGTGGCCAAATTTCATTACCCAAACATTAGTTATGAAAACATTTACGGTAAAAATGTGATAGAACGGCTGCAACGCCTGTGCAAGGAAAATGGCTCCAACCTGCTGGTGCTCTCTCATGATCACCGCAGTTTCTGGAAACGGCTGTTTAAAAGCACCCATAGCAGCGATGTATTGAAAAGTCAGGAACTTCCTGTGCTCATTATCCCGGCATCATTAGAAACCATCAATATTTAATGAATCAAAAACAATTTCAATTTAGAGAGACTTGATAACCGCTCTGCAGGCAATGGAAAATGGATATACTTAACGGAACCGGAAACTGGTTCCGTTTTTTGTTATTAATTCATATTGGTCCGCCGCACTATACCAGTTAAATTAACTGCCCTGCGGATTATGCTATCGGTCTTTTACACCGTGTTCTCCATTTAACCAGTTCATACCAGGCAACCGAACAAAGACCAACCCCAATGCTAACGCTCAATTGCTGCATTCTCAAAGGCACGAAGCCAAAGAAGGCTGACAGTGGCTTTATGTAAAGCAATGCAACAACAATAAGTGTAGTAACGCAAATGATCATGACCACCAGGTTGTTTTTATATTTTATAGTGGTGAATAACGAGTAGTAGAATGAGCGGTTTACCAGTGTAAGCAGTATGTTAGCAGTTATTAAACAGGTGAATACCATAGTACGGGTAAGCGCTTCATTAAAGCCCTGGGTCACCGCGTAACGGTAGGTTATTAGGGTTCCGGCTGTTATCATTAAGCCCTGCAATATACTTGTTGTCAATTCCTTCCAATTAAAAAATGTCGCGCTGAATGGTCGTGGCTTTTGACACATGGTGTTTTTTTCCATTGGCTCATTTTCATAAATTATTGAGCAGGTTGGCCCCATTATCAATTCAAAGAAAATGATGTGAACCGGCGAAAACAGGTTGGGGTAAGCCCACCCTAAAGCTAACGGAATAAATACTGTTAAAATAATAGGGATGTGAATGGAAATGATATACTGAATTGCTTTTTTCAGGTTGGTATATATCCGCCGGCCCATCGCAATGGCATCCACCATTTTCGAAAGGTCGTCCTCTAAAAGGATCAGTGATGCAGCCTGCCTGGCAATTTCAGTTCCTTTTTTACCCATCGCTATACCAATGTGCGCCGCTTTAAGTGCCGGGCCATCGTTAACCCCATCACCGGTCATTGCCACAATCTCATGCCGGGCTTTTAAAGCATCAATGATCTTTAATTTTGCATCGGGGAACATCCTGGTGAAAATATTTACCTTTTCGGTTTTCTTCTGTAATTCGGTCTGGTTTAGCAACATCAGCTCATCTCCGCTGATGCATTGTTCAAATCCATGCAGCCCTATCTGCCTGGCAATAGCGGCGGTAGTTTCAGCATTATCGCCTGTGATGATCTTAACGGAAATGCCCGCCGTATAAAAATCATTTAATACCGATTTTATATTTTTCTTGGGCGGGTCATAAAAGGCCACCAGGCCCTTAAAGGTAAATTTAAATTCCTGTTGAGTAAGCGGGAATTTATTCCCTTTAAAATGCGCTTCGCCTACGGCTAACACCCTGTGCCCTTCAGCCGCCAGTGTTTTTATTGTTTGTTCTATTTGGTCCCTTTCCCCGCTGCTTAAAGCCGAAACTGCCATCAGGGCTTCCGGGGCTCCTTTGGTTGCAATAATTCTATTACCTGTTTTATCCTCAAATAAATGGGTCATCATTGGTGGCTTACCGCCCAACGGATACTCATGGATCATTTTATAATTCGGCCTTTCATCTGTATGACATATTTTTGAATAGGCCTGGTGTAAAGCAGTTTCCATCGGATCGTAAGGAATTGGCTCACTGGCCCACATAGCCAGCCTCATTATTTCCTTTTCAGCATCGGTAAGCGACCCTTCAGCATCTGAAATTTCGTTTTGTGTCAGTGTATAAACCTTCACAAGGCTCATCTTATTTTCAGTAATTGTGCCGGTTTTATCTGTACATATTACCGACGCGCTGCCCAATGTTTCAACCGTTTTCATTTGTTTTACCACTATCCCCATTTTCATCAGCCGCCAGGCGCCCAGGGCCATAAATGTGGTAAAGGCTACCGGGATCTCTTCCGGCAGGATACTCATGGCCAGGGTTAGCGCTTTGATCAGGCTATCCAAAATATTGGCAGAATGAAAATAATTGATGGCCCAAACAATGAGGAAAACAATGGTGCCAACAATTACCATCTTCTTTACAAAATTGTTGATCTGCTGTTCAAGTGGCGTCTTTTCTTCGACTATTGACTCCAGGCTTTTGCCGATCTTACCCAGCCGGGTTTGATTCCCTATTGCTGTAACTGTAGCTATAGCCAGGCCACTTGCTACCGTAGTTCCATGAAAGATTAAATTGTCAGCTGCAGACTGATCTTTATAAACGGCAAAGGATTCGCCGGTGAGGATACTTTCATTTACAGAAAAATCGTTCGACTGGAAAATTATCCCATCTGCGGTAATGGAAGCGCCTTCCGACACCATCAGGCTGTCGCCAACTACCAGGTCATCACTTTTTATTTCCTCTACCTTCCCATTCCTGATCACCTGGCATTTGGGTTGTGAAAAATCCTTGAGTTTGTTTAAGGCATTCCGGCTCCGGGAGTCCTGGAATAAAGATAACCCCGATACGAATATTATAGCCGCAGCCAAAAAAAGGCCATCGCCAGTTTTACCGCTTACAAAGTAAACACACGATGCAACCAGCAATAGAATGACCATGGGCTCTTTTACTAACCCTTTTACAGCGTCAACAAATCCATTTTCTGTTTTATAATCGAGGGTATTTGAGCCGTATTTCAGCCTTGCTGAAATAACCTGCTCGTTAGTTAGTCCGTTTACGTTATAATTATTTGCTGGCATTTTGTTTTTCAGTAACGGGTGAGTGTAACTTATTGAAAGTGAGAATTTAATTCATATCAGCAATTATCCTGTTAAATGGATATAGGTAGCCAACTTGAAACCTACGAACACTTATATATGTTTTATAACCATTGAATTAGTGTTAAAGGCATTTCAAAGCTGGGCAATAAAATTTAACCCAAAAATGATAGCGGTCATCGGAAGTGTTGACATTGGGCATAATCCAGGTATCCCAATTGCTAAATGGCCGAAATTTGCGATAGGTCATCTTTAGTACTGACCGGGATCATTTTTCTGTCGTCCGCTTCTTGCCAACTTTACGCCGTCAAGTTTAAATGATTGCGTTATGAAAAGGCCGGCTAAATTTATCCGAATTATTCAATTTATAGGTGTTTTAATAGTTCTGTTTTTCACTGCTAAGGTTAGCGCTTCACCTTTAATTGCAAAGCCTGATACCACCCTTATCAAAGAAATTCAACGTCAGCTAGTCGCAGGGGAGACTCCGGGCTTATATTACCCCAAAAGCGTAATGCGATTTTATGGTCAAATAAACTTTCAGCCAGCCTGGATCAGGCCACAAAACGGCGAAGGACAAACCTGGCAAGCAATGCTGCTGCTGGATTGTGTATTGCAGTATGGGCTTTCGCATGATGATTATCACCCAAAAGAACTACTGTATGATAAACTACATAATATTTTAGATACACCCGGAAAGGTAAGCATCAGTGAGCAAGCACATTTTGAAATTACGCTTACCGACGCCATTATTACATTAATTAACAACCTCCATTACGGGAAACTAAACCCTGAATTTTCAGCAACATGGATTGATGCAGATAATAAGAACAGCTTTCGCGCTGAAGCCGGTTTATCTTTGGCTTTGCAGCAAAAAAAAGATTATGATTTTTTGGCGGCCATCGAAAGCCTGCAGCCAACCTCAAAAGAATACCGGGATCTGCAACGTCACATGAGGCTGCTTACCGGGCTATATACTGGCGATTGTTATGACGTTCCGGAAGGTAACATCAGGCTCATGGCAATAAACATGGAGCGATTAAGATGGGCAAATATCGAAGACGGCAGTTTTATACAGATAAATATTCCCGCTTACACCTTGCAGTTTTTTCAACCCGATACTGTTTATCAATTCAGGGTGGCCGTTGGCAAGGCAGCTAATCCTACGCCAACCCTTAATAGTGCCATCAGCTATTTTACAACTGCCCCCGATGTGGTGATATTGCAAAAAGTATTCCTGAATACCATATTACCCAATACCATTAAGGACCTGAATTATCTCAGAGACAACCACCTGGCTATTTATAATAAAAAAGGGGAATTTATCCTGGTCGACCAGCCGAGCCTCCAACAGATAGCAGAAAATCCTGATGACTATTACGCACGTCATGCTTCCGGATGTGACAGAGGCCTGGGAAACCTGGTTTTTCATTTCCAAAACACATTTGAAATCAGCTTGCAGGATATGCCAAAAAAGGATTTTTTTAACCGGGACGAAAGGGCCCTCAGCAGCGGGTGTATTTGGGTGGATAATGCCGAAAAGTTAGCCGCTTTGCTATTAAAAAACGATGGCAGGGCAGACGACATAAAAGCACTGCACAAAGCTGTAACTAACTATAAACGGAAAATATTTATGCTAAACAAACAAATGCCTATAAAGGTAACCTATCTAACCTGTGTGATGAAGGAGGGGGAGCTGATCACTTATAAGGATATTTATCACCTGGATAAAAGTTTAGAGATGGCCTTGTATAATGTGGCCCAAAACCTGGTAATGCGTTAATATTTTAAATAAGATATAAAATGAAAACAATTTTAGTACCTACCGATTTCTCTGCCGCAGCAGATAATGCAGCGCGCTATGCCATGCAGATAGCTAAAAGGATGAAGACCGGTATCCAATTATGCAATGCGGTACTGGTACCGGTAGAGGCTCCGGGAGCCGCACAGGTTGCCTGGCCGCTGGAAGATTATACCTCGATAAAAAATGAGGTAACTGTTGATTTAAGTTATTTATCCGAAATGCTGGAGCTGGAAGAACGTGACGTGAGCAATCCCCAATCCTATCACCCTTTTGTGACCTATAACAGCGAGATCGGAACGGTAAAGGACGTTATCAGGAACAGAGTTGATGAACAAAAAATGCCGCTTGTAGTAATGGGCATGTCAGGAGCTGGTGGAGTAAGTCGTTTTTTCCTGGGGAGTAACAGCAGGGACTTAATTGATATCGCCTGTTTCCCGGTTTTACTGATTCCAGCTACTGCAGTATTTAAACCCGTACAAAAAATTGCATTTGCAACAGATTTAAGCAAAGAAGACATCGAAGTGATCCATTCATTGGCAAGTATGGCACGGTTATTTAACGCCGAAATATTGATTACCCACTGTACAGATGAAAAGTACGAAAAAGATGTTGTTGAGCACGAAGTCGACGATTTTTTATGCGAGGTAACCAGCAAAGCCAACTATGATAAAATATATTACCGGCATGTAAAAAGCATAGACTTAGAGCATGGGCTGGACTGGCTGACCGAGCATGGTCAAATTGATATGCTGGCTATGGTTCACCGGCCGCATCATTTCCTGGCTAAACTTTTAAAAGGCAGTTATACCCAAAAAATGGCACGGCATATTACGATTCCGTTGATGGTATTTCCGCCGGCGTATTGTGGCACTTTTTGAAACATAACTGTAAGGAGACCGTTACCCTTTTATACTGATTTATTTAATCCAATAAAATGGCACTTTCGGATTCGATGTGGGCAATGGTTTTTGAAAAAATTGGGCAACCTCTGGTTTATAAGCAGGTTCCTGTTCCTGAACCAACAAAAAGCCAGGTGCTGATTAAAGTAATTGCCTGCGGCGTTTGCCGTACTGACCTGCATATTGTGGACGGGGAACTTGACCGTCCAAAGCAACCATTGATCCCCGGGCATGAGATAATTGGTAAAGTTGTAAAACTTGGCAGCGGGGTTAAAAGCATAAGGCTAAATGACATAGTGGGTGTGCCATGGCTCGGTTATACTTGTGGCCATTGTAAGTTTTGTAAACAGGGAAAAGAAAATTTATGCGATAACGCCTTATTCACCGGTTATACCATTGATGGCGGTTACGCAGAATATACCGTGGCCGATGCCAGGTATTGTTTTTTGATGGACTCAGCTTATAGCAAAGCTGGATATGCACCCTTGCTTTGTGCCGGCCTGATTGGTTTTCGGTCTTATCATATGATAGATGCTGCCGCAAACAATATTGGCCTGTATGGTTTTGGCGTTGCCGCGCATATTATCATACAGATTGCAATAGCTCAGGGTAAAAAAATATTCGCCTTTACCAGGGATGGTGATACCAAAACGCAACAGGTTGCCGTGAAAATGGGCGCTCACTGGGCAGGTGGAAGCTCAGAAGTCCCCCCTGAAAAATTGGATGCAGCCATTATTTTTGCTTCTGCCGGAGAGCTTATCCCAAAAGCATTAACGGATGTTGATAAGGGCGGTTCGGTAATTTGCGGCGGGATCCACATGAGTGAAATACCCGCCTTTTCCTATGATTTATTATGGGGAGAAAGATCAGTTAAATCTGTGGCAAATTTGACGAGACAAGATGGGCTGGCATTTTTCGACATCATAAAAAACATTTCGATTAATACCCAAACGGCGTTTTTTAAGTTATCGCAGGCCAATGAAGCTATTAATAAATTCCGAAACGGTGAAATAGCGGGCGCGGCGGTACTGCTTGTAGATACTGACTAAGCGCAAGTTTTTTGGTGACCTATCTCATTTTTTACCCTGCTTCTTTTGCTCAACTTTATGGTAACATATTAAAGTTGACTCATCATGAAAACAATAGCCGTACTCATCGATTTTTCTGAACGTTCAGAACACGCTGCAAAATATGCGCTGCACCTGGCAAAAAAGATCAAAGCAAATGTTTTATTGTTTAACGCGTTCCTCGTACCGGCAGATGTGCCCATGGCGGCTGCCCAGGTGGCCTGGCCTCTTTATGAGTTTGAAGAGATCAAAGCCGATGCGGAGAAAGAATTACAAAAATTCTGCGACAAATTAAAACACGGCCTCAAAGAAAGACCGTTACCGGGCGAATTTTTACCTGCAATAACTTGCCGGTGTGAAGAAGGAGCTGTAGTGGATACCCTGGCAATATTGCAGGGGAGTAAGGGAATTGTGCTATTGGTTGCAGGGACACATAGCTCTGATGCGCTAACATCTTTTGTATTGGGTAATAACTGCCGCGAATTGATTGATGATACTACGCTTCCCTTATTGTTAGTCCCTGAAAATGCCTCTGTCAATGACATAGAGAAAATCGTTTTCGCCAGCGACCTTAATCTGAATGATATTAAGTATATAAACGCAGTCGCAGGTCTGGCCCAAGATTTCACTGCCGATATTATCATCGGGAATGTGAACCCGGACCTACCGCAAGATGTTAAACATAATAAAGCCGAAAACTCATTTATGCAGGAAATGGTACTTAACGTTAAGTATAAAAGAGTTAGCTACCGTAATTTTCCAAATCAAAACGTAAAAAAGGGTATCATTTGGGTTTTGGAAAATGAAAAACCCGACATGCTGGTGATGGTTCACAGGAAAAACAGCTTATTTGATTTCTTTTTCAAATCAAGTGTAACTAAAAAAATAGCGGCTAATACAACTGTGCCCTTGCTGGTTTATCCATATCCGATGGCTCAGGTACCGGTATTTTAATTATATGATGGACGAAAAAATACCGGTACAACTATGAACATAAATGTAAGCTGGCACCTGGAGCACCCAATGCCTCAGAATCCAACCTTCGAACAAAAGGTTGAGTGGCACCTGGAGCATCAAAAAAATTGCGCCTGCAGGCCGATCTCTAAAAAACTGGCAGATGAAATGGCTGCAAAGGGTATTAAATTTGAACCTGCTCAATTGCTAAGTGACGTTAAGCCATAAATTCATCTCTTAACAGCAAGGAAACGCGAACTAAATACCCCTCGCTGACGCCAATACCTCCGGGTTATTTATTGTGAGCAATAAACAAAGGCATAGACAAGTCATTCATAATAATGTCGGCCATACTCGTATTAAATAACCTGGAAACCTGGCTTCTTCGATATGCACCCATAACTATCAGGCTGCTTTGCCCGGCCTTTCTTAAATAGGCTGGTATTTCCTCTTCCGGCTCGCCTGGTAATAACAGATAATCAGCATTGGGGTAATGGCACTTTATGAACTCCTTAATTAAGGGGTCATCGGGAAATATTGATGTGGTTTTTGCCCCGGTGGCAGACAACACAACCGTTTGAAGGTCCCGCATCCAGGGGAACATATAATTGAACATTTTAATGGCAAATACCGACGAAGGCTCGCCATCGTACAATAGTATAACCTTTTCAATCGCTATACATTCCGTGGGGACCACCATAACGGGGCATTGCGTCGCTGCCAATACACTCCGGATAAATGAGGTAGGCGGTTCTTCTTTAACCGGGCTCATGGTCTCGTCAGCACCAATCAGCAACATGTCGCTATAAATGCTTTCCTTAAGCAATTCATCAATGGCAAAACTCTTATCATGATGGATGACGTAATTGATGCCGGCCTTGATACACGAAGTATTGAAAATGGCAATAGATTGCTCCCGGATAGCTTTGTCCTTATCCTGTAATTTTTTGATGTGTTCCCCGAATATATCCCGGTCCTTAGAACTATCAAAAACATTGTTGCTATGGTACAGGAAGTCATCCAGGAAAACCCCGGAAAGCAAAGCCTTACTACTCCCGGCCATTTTAATGGCGTATGCCATGGTAGCATGTGAGAATTTTAATCCATCAAAAACGGCGCTTATTTTTTTCATAACTGAACAATTAAATTACGATCACATTTCGGATATTAGTCAATTAGCACTTGCGTTATAACATTTCACGGCAACAAAAGCTGTTAATAAGAGCCTGTCCCCGAAAGAATCATATCGGTTAACTGTTCATCGAGATGGTAAATATCATCCCTGAAATTCAGTTGGTTATTGCGGTCTATAAATGCCGTGAAGTAGGCGATAAAAACGGGAACCTTACGTTTTAAAGTAACATATTGTTCCTTACCTGCGTGCATGGCAATATCCACTTTCTTTGCATTCCAGCCTCTTTGACCCTTCAGGAGAAAATTGGCCAGTTTTACGGGTTCCTGCACCCGGATGCAACCATGGCTGAATGCCCTGGACGACTCTCCGAACAACGATTTGGAAGGCGTATCATGCAGGTAAATATTGTAACTGTTCGGAAAAAGGAATTTAACCAACCCCAGGGAATTTTCAGGGCCGGGCAACTGCCTGACAACCGGCAGCCCATCCTCATAACCTGTGATCTCCATATGATTAGCAGACAAAAAAACTCGATTCCTTTTCAAAGCGGGAATGATTTCTTTGCGTACTATGCTCGGCGGTACGGCCCAATAAGGGCTGAATACAACATATCTAAGGGTACCGTAAAACACGGTAGTGGGATTGACGGTTTGTCCGACAACAACATTGCAGCTCCACATTAAACTGTCTGCATGGTAAACGTGCAATTTAAATTCCGGAATATTTACCGCAAGGTAGTCCGTATTCAAGCTTACGGGAAGCCAACGACTTCGCTCCATGTTCACCAGGATCTGTTTTATCCGGCTTTTTAAAGGAACATTCAGCGCTGCTACGGTTTCTTTGTTTAACAGGCCATCTGTCACCAGGCCATGCCTTGATTGAAATTGTTTAACTGCCGTTACGAGTTCAACATTATAACTATGATCCAGTGTGTCACCATGAAGATCATCCAATTTGTATAAGCGGGTTTTAACAACAGGAATTACAGCAGAAGTGTCCCCAATTTTAGTACCGGTCGAAGGCATAACTATTGTTGT
This sequence comes from Bacteroidota bacterium, assembly GCA_030775685.1. Lineage (GTDB taxonomy): Bacteria > Bacteroidota > Bacteroidia > Sphingobacteriales > Sphingobacteriaceae > Mucilaginibacter. The sequence continues at coordinate 72,720 of JALYIP010000023.1, read as the reverse complement.
CCAATTATCCTGCGCAGCCAGGGAGCGGTATTTACGGAGATAAGCCTTAAGCAGTTCGTACTGCCGGTATACCGGATCTGCCGAGGCCAGGCGCTTTGCCGGTTCTTTTAAAAGACTATCCAAATATTGTTCATAGTCCATTTTTTTTCTTGGCACGTACCATTTGGCTGATTGGCTCACTTCGCTGTTCATACCCTGCCAGGCCATATTTGAAAAGGCAAAGTATTGGGCGGTAAGCATCAATTCCACCTGGATGTCCGGCTTATTTTTTAGGGAACGTGTGATAAACATTAAAGAATCAAGCTCTTTTTGATATGGCGCTCTTTTATATATCCCCTCGTTTTGAAGATTTAATACCCTGTTTGATAAATTGCCAGCCTGTTCAATCAGGCGCCCTGCATCAAACCATGCATAAGCATAATTTCTCCCTTTGTAAAAAGTATTGATCTCACCGGCATAGTTCTTAAAATCCGGAAAACGCGTTAAAAATCTATTGATTTGTATACTATCGAAAACAGCTCCTGACTGACTGCTGAAACTGCCCGGAATGGTTTGGTTCCAGGCACGCGACAACGAATCAGTAGCGGGTTCTTGTTTGCCACGCTGAGCCCATACATTCTGTAAAAAGCAGAAGGTAAGAAGAAATAATAAAATATAACTGTAATGCCTGTAGGACATAATCTGTGCCTCTTTAAGATGGTGCTGATAATGTAAAACCTGCTTACTAAGGTAGGTGATGCCGAATCCATATTTTATGATGAAAGTCACTATAATGACTGCTGACCATCACCTATAAATGAAAATTGACTACTGACCTTTGGATTAAAAATCACGACCATGTTTTACCCAAATAGTTTTTGGGGAATGGACCTATATGGTGGTTCTACTTTGCTTGTTATCGGATTAAAGAATAACATTGACCTAGCTACAAAACGGCTTCCTTAAGGCAACGTGTAATTACCGCAAATAATTCTTCCGAATCAAAAGGCTTGCGGATATAGCCGTTAGCTCCCATTGCAAGACCTGTCTTCACCTCCTTGCTTTCGACACTCGAGGTAAGGAATACAAACGGTATAGCAGCGGTTAATGGGTTTGTTTTCAAGCCACTAAATACTTCGTAACCATCTGCTTCCGGCATCATCACGTCACAAAGTATAATATCGGGCAGATGCTCCCGGGCCAAAATAAGCCCCGTTTTGCCATTTACTGCCAGTACGACTTCATAGCCCTCAAACTCAAGTAATTCGCAGGTGTTTTCCCGGATATCATTATTATCCTCGATCAACAAAATCCTTTTCATGGGTTATGATTTAGTGGAAATTAATTAGAGATGTTGCTCATGGATTTCGCGACCATGTCTCAACATGCCGTTCACTTTCTCCATAAAATATCATCGAAAAATCCAAAGGTCATTTAGATAATTAATAACGGAATTCTAAAACCCGCACAACTATTGGGAATGCACTAAACCTAGAACATTTTAAATAGCTATTTGTTTGGACATTTAATTTTAATTAAGTTTTTTATAATCAAATAATTGGCCGCTATTTATTTGGCCCCGACAAAGTTTTTTTAGTAAGATCGTGGTATTAAAACCGTTCCGGATTAACTGAACAAATTATTTCAAATATCGGCGTGTATTACTCGTCTCCTGTCTTAACAGGAACCTATCAATCTTCCAATTTGGTCTTTAAAAATTCGCAGGCCATTTGCATTGCTTCCTTTCCCATTGTGCCCATCCCCAAAAAACCGTGCGTGTTTTCAAAATTCCTGTATAGGATTTCTACGCCAGCCGATCTTAATTTACTTGCGTAGGCTTCTCCCTCATCGCGAAGCGGATCATAATTGGCGGTAATGAGGAGCGCCGGAGGCAGGTTTGAAAAGTTTGCCGCTCTTAATATCGAAGCTTCTTCAAACTTAGCGGGGTCAATCAAAAAGACATCCCAAAACCATTGCATCAGCTGTGCGGTTAGCACGTAATCTTTCCTGTTCTCGTCCCACGAGGCGTGATCGGCGGTGTAGTGGTCGGTCACCGGGTAAGCTGCAAATTGTGCCTTAAGCTGAACACCGGAAGCAGTCAGTTTTTGCGCCACATATAGGGCCATGTATCCGCCTGCGCTATCGCCAGCTATGGCCATGCGTTCAGGAATACCGTTAAACCGTGTTGCGTTTTCAATCATCCAAAGAGTTGCTGCCACACAGCTTTCCGGTCCTTCCGGGTAAGGATGTTCAGGTGCCAGTTTGTAATCTACCGACATTACAACGGCGCCCGTATTCACACAGATCTGCCTGCAAATTTCGTCGTGCGTATCAAGGCTCATGAGTACAAACCCGCCGCCGTGAAAGTACGAGATCACAGGAAACGGCCCATCGCCCTCCGGAATATAAATTCTAACAGGGATCTCATCGTGTTCAATCACGGTATTAATTACCTGCCCAACTGCCGTAGGGTTTTCATTTTGAGGAGCCAGCTTCATCATTTCCCTGGTTTGTTCAGGGCGAAACCGATTAAGTTTATCGTAGCCATGCTCACGGGCATAGGCAATAGTTTGCAATACTTCTTCTGAAAGTGCCATTTTGTTAAATTTTAAAGTTTAAAGCCAAATTACTTCGCTCCGTACTGTTAGTTAACAGCAGTTTGAGCAGATTAGGAATTAAATAATATCGGATAATCGGTGTATCCTTTAGCGCCGGGTGTATATAATGTTGTAAAATCAGGTGCGTTTAGTTCGGCGCCATTTGCAATACGTTGTTCCAGGTCAGGATTTGCCAGGAAGGGCCGGCCAAAAGCAATCAGGTCGGCGTCACCACCGTTCAATTCTGCCTCGGCTTTTTCGGCGGTAAATGTGTTGCAATAGATCAGCGTGCCTTCAAATTCTGTACGAACCGCCGCCAATGTTTGCTGTGGAACCTGCGGATTGATGCTAATGTGCACATAGGCAATCCCGATGCGGTTAAGCTCCCTGCTTAAATGGATGTATGTTTCCTCCACGGTTTCTGCATCGTACGCCTGCAGATCGCCCAATGTGGAATTTGGAGAGATCCTCATCCCAACACGGTCCTTCCCTATAGCATCGGCCACCTGTTCCGCCACTTCTACAGCAAACCGTACCCGGTTTTCAATGCTGCCCCCGTAAACGTCGGTACGATTATTTACATTGGGGTTAAAGAATTGCTCTATCAGGTAGCCATTGGCGGCATGCAGCTCTACGCCATCGAAACCGGCCGCTATTGCATTTTTAGCGGCGCTAACATACCCGTCGATTACACTACGCACACCTTGAGTATCCAATGCTTTTGGAGTTGAGTGGTTTTGCATGCCCGCGGTATCGGTGTGGATCTGTCCGGCGGCAGGTATGTCTGATACGCCCACCAACGCTACGCCCGCCGGCAAATTATCCTGGTGGCCAACACGGCCGGTGTGCATCAGCTGTAAAAATATCTTGGTGTTGTTTTTATGCACCGCCGAAGTAACAGCCTTCCAGCCTTCTACCTGTGCATTTGAAAAAATACCGGGAATGCGGGCGTATCCCAGGGCCTCAGGTGCAGGGGCCGTTCCTTCGGTAATAATTAGCCCGGCTCCACTGCGCTGACCGTAGTATTCCGCCATTAATTCATTGGGCAGGTTGTCGATAGCGCGGCTGCGGGTCATCGGAGCCATTACCAAATGGTTTTTCAATTTCAAACCTTCGCTTATATAGGGCATCAGTAACTTTTTCATATCTTTTATTTTTGTTTTAAATGGTATGTCAAAGGTCTGCAGATGGCGAAACTTAAAATAGCGCGCTACGCCTGAAAAATAGTCTTATCCGCCGGATGCGTATTTTTTTGGCTTTTGATGATGGTGCCGCTCAAATAAGCGGGCAAAGTGACTTAAATTGCTGAATCCAAGTTGATACCCCACTTCGCTAACAGAATAGTTTTTGTATTTGAGCAGGTAGGCCGCCTCTTCCATCCTTGCGGTTTGGTAATAATTATAAATACTGTCGCCAAATACCTGCCGGAACAATTCCTTCATCTTGGTTTCGCTCATGCCGCCCAGCTTCGCCAGTTCCGGCAGGCTGGGTGGCTGGCCCAGGTCATTGAGCACCGCGGCACGGATAAGGGTTAGTTTTTCAACGTCTGCCTTATTTATCGTGCTATGTCCGGCGGCTTGTCTGCTATGCAGTTTATTAAACACATAGTACAACAACGATTCCACCTTTACGCGATAATAAAAGTTGGTGAGCAGGTTTCCTGCCTGCGGTTCCGACAATTGCTTAAGCGTCATTTGCGCTTCTGAGCTCATTCCCTCATAAAACAGGAACGATTCTTTGGGGTTAGTGATAGCCTCAATGGTCGGATCAGGCCGATCCAATTCAAGCAGGCTTTCCAGGCGAACAGCGCTAATGCCAACTACCGTAAAGTAGATCTCTGTATTTGCCGGAAATGTGATGATCGAATCGAGGTTATTAGATGCAATCTGGATGGCGAGGTCATTATAGCGGGTAAATTGCTCTTCTTTGCGGTCGGCTGTAATGAGGGTAACGGGCTCGTCATTACTATAGAAAATAACACTGATAAAACTCGCCGGATCCTTAGAGCCTATCCGTTTTAAAATAAGCTCCTCCTTCAGTTTGTATCGGTGAATAAGCAGGCGAAAGTCGTCCTTAAGATCAATCCGGCGAACAAATCCCTCTCCCAGCGATGGTGGGATCTGCAACTCATTGTTGATCACCGGGACGTTCAGCGCCTCAGCAAACACTGTCATAAAATTAAGCTTGGGCCGGGTAACAAATTCAACTAGCATATATGAGCAAGCCTTGTTTTACATATTGGTAAAGATGCCCATTATAAGTGAATAATTATCTTCCGGACCCGGTCTGTTTTTGCCGCTGCATCAATTTTGTCGCAGTAAATAGATGTGTTTTTAAACGCATAACACAGCCTTCGCCATGTCACCCAAAAAACACCTTACATCTTTCGTACTTTCCGGCGTTCCGTCTTTCGGACTATAACCCTATCTTTGCCGCGCTATGTCTGATAAAAAAGTTAGAGTAAGGTTTGCACCAAGTCCTACAGGTGGTTTGCACCTGGGTGGTGTACGTACCGTGTTGTTTAATTATCTTTTCGCAAAAAAAAATGGCGGCGATTTTGTTTTGCGGATCGAGGATACCGACCAGAGCCGTTATGTGGAAGGTGCTGAAGAATACATTTTAGATTGTTTAAAATGGTGTGGCATCACCCCGGATGAAAGCCCGGTGGTTGGTGGTCCGTATGCCCCATATCGCCAAAGCGAACGTAAAGCTTTATACCGCGAATATGCTGAAAGACTGGTGCGCGAAGGCCATGCTTATTATGCTTTTGACACCCCGGAAGAACTGGATCAAAACCGCAAGGAAATCCCAAACTTTCAATATGGCCAGGTTTATCGCGATGGATTGCGTAACTCACTTTCATTGAGTGAACATGAAGTTGAAAAACTGCTTGATGCGCATACCCCGCACGTGATACGCATAAAAATGCCGGCAGACGAAAGGGTGAGTTTTGACGACTTGATCCGCGGGCATGTAAGCTTTGAAACCAACCTGGTTGACGACAAGGTTTTATTAAAGGCTGACGGAATGCCAACCTACCATTTGGCAGTTGTTGTTGACGATTACCTGATGAAGATTACCCATGCGTTCCGTGGGGAGGAGTGGTTGCCATCTGCACCCGTTCATCTACTGCTGTGGAATTATTTGGGCTGGAAAGCCGATATGCCGCAATGGGCGCATTTGCCACTGATATTAAAGCCCGATGGCCATGGTAAGCTAAGCAAACGCGACGGCGCGCGCCTGGGCTTCCCAGTCTACGCCATGAACTGGTTTGATGCCAAAACAGGCGAGCTAACCCCGGGTTTCCGCGAGTTGGGCTTTTTACCTGAAGCGTTTTTAAACCTGCTGGCTACACTTGGCTGGAACGACGGTACCGACCAGGAGATCTTTTCCCTCGATGAGTTAATTGAAAAGTTCTCCCTTGATCGCGTTAGCAAGGCAGGAGCGAAGTTTGATTTTGAAAAGGCGAAGTGGTTTAATGCAGAGTGGATTAAGAAGTCTGAAGCCGGAAGTCTAAAGTCTGAAGTAAGAAGGGTTTTAGAGGACAAGGGAGTTGTTATAACCGATGATGCATATTTATTGCAGGTTATCGATAAGGTAAAGGACCGTTGCGTGTTGCTGCCTGATTTTTACCAGCAGTCATCCTGCTTTTTTGAACAGCCAAAGGAATATGATGTAAATTCCGTTAAACCAAAATGGACCGATGCTAAAACAGATTTCTTTAATGCGTTCATCAATCTTATAAATACAACCGCAACATTTGAGCCTGCAGAACTGGAAATTGCTTTCAAGGCCCTTGCCGAAGAAAAAGGCATCAAGGCCGGTGAATTGATGCTGCCGTTCCGCATTATGCTGGTTGGCGGTAAGTTTGGGCCGCATGTGTTTGATATTGCTGTGCTGTTGGGGAAAGCAGAAACAATTGCAAGGATTGAGAAGGCGTTGGAAGTCTTTAATTCTTAAGACATTTTTACCGTTGGGCAAGTATTCCCAATTTATATAAGGAAAAAGCATCGTTACTATACGATGCTTTTTTTGCGTTATGGGGTTTGAGGCAAATCCATTTGAATCTGCAAAGCTGAATTTTGGGTTAAATGTCTCGGCAGAAGAAATGCCTACCCGTCCAAAAGGAAAACAAACAACTCCTTTGGCCCGTGAGCGCCTAAAACGAGTGTTTTTTCAATATCGGCGGTGCGGCTTGGGCCTGTTACATTGGTTATCATAGATGGCAGATTACTGCCATATTTGTTTTTGATAAGCTTAAGCCCATCCTTAATATCGAGCACCATTTGCGAGGTATAAGCCAATACAATATGTACAGGGGGGTAGATACTTAATCGCCTACCTGCCATGTTACCGTTTGAAAGCAGTATACTGCCATTACGCGCAATTAATGCCTCGCAAAGGGTAAAGCCAACTTCTGCCTCGTCAAAATCCTTGTCTGTTTCGTAAAATGGGTATTCAAAGCGGGTTAAAACGTCCTGCAAGGCCGGCTCCCAGCAGTAAATTTTACGCCATTTGCGCTCTTCTGCCAGTTCCAGCAGGTTTTCAATAAAATCTACCTCATCCTCACAAAAAACAAACTGACCAGAAACTGCAGTAAACTGTTCAGCAAACAGCACTTCGTTTAATTCTTCTGAGGGCGGGTAATGCGGCAGGTCCTCAAGGTTTGGATAGGGGTTGTCCCTTTTTTCCAAAAGCGCCTTACGGATCTTTTTCAGCAGTTTTTCCTTTGGTGTAGTGATGTCCCTCATATTTGGAGTACTTAGTCTTGAGTCGAAAGTCCCAAGTCAAACGAAAAAGTCTTAAGTCATCAGTGAATTTTTACATGCGACTGATGACTTAAGACTTTCGCCTTGGAAATTATTCCTTACCTGTAGCTTCCTTTTCTTCAGGGTTTCTTTCAAACGTACCTGAATGGTCGGCAATACCTTCCGGAATCAATGCTGATGCGGCAGGTGTTTGGTCGGCTTCCGGGCCGTTTACAAACTCATCGTAAGTAGTACGGTTATCAAACGGACGCTTGCCTAATATTTCTTCCAAATCCGATTGGAAAAGGATTTCTTTTTCCAGCAGCTTGTCGGCTAATTTTATCAAACCATCTCTCTTATCCAAAAGCAACTTACGGGTCATTTCATAAACATCGCTGATCTGGTTACGAACTTCCTGGTCAATTAACTCAGAAGTTTTTTCAGAATATGGCTTGTTGAACTGGTATTCGCCTTGCGTATCGTTAAATGATACATTACCTACCTTGGCATTCATACCGTAAATGGTAACCATTGCATAGGCTAGCTTGGTAATCCGTTCAAGGTCGTTTTGTGCACCTGTCGAGATCTTACCAAATGTAATATCCTCGGCAACACGGCCACCCATGGTCATACACATGCCGTCAATTAACTGTTCAGTTGTGTATAAAAACTGTTCTTTAGGCAGGTATTGGGCATAACCCAAGGCTGCAACACCACGGGGAACAATAGATACTTTAACCAGCGGATCGGCATGTTCCAGGAACCAGCCAGCAATAGCGTGACCGGCTTCATGGTAAGCAACAATGCGTTTCTCTTCAGGAGAGATGATCTTGTTCTTTTTCTCCAAACCACCAATCACACGGTCAATCGCATCCTGGAAGTCCTGCATGTCAACCGCTTCTTTATTTTTACGGGCAGCTATCAGTGCCGCTTCGTTACATACGTTGGCAATTTCGGCACCGGCAAAACCAGGGGTTTGTGCAGATAATTTCTTTGCATCAACACCTTCAGCCAGTTTAACAGGTTTTAAGTGAACCTTAAAGATTTGCTCGCGACCAATCAGATCCGGTTTGTCGATAGATACCTGGCGGTCAAAACGACCCGGACGCAATAACGCAGAGTCAAGAACGTCAGGACGGTTGGTAGCCGCAAGGATGATGATACCAGAATCAGTACCGAAACCATCCATCTCAACCAATAACTGGTTCAGGGTGTTTTCGCGCTCATCGTTACCACCAACAATATTATTTTTACCACGGGCACGGCCAATGGCATCAATTTCGTCAATAAATATGATACATGGAGCTTTGTCTTTTGCCTGGCGGAACAAATCACGAACACGTGATGCACCCACACCTACAAACATCTCAACAAAGTCAGAACCTGACAGCGAGAAGAACGGCACCTGTGCTTCGCCTGCAACAGCCTTGGCAAGCAAGGTTTTACCGGTACCAGGCGATCCTATTAAAAGGGCGCCCTTAGGGATCTTACCACCCAGGTTAGTATATTTTTTAGGATTTTTAAGAAAATCGACAATTTCCATTACTTCCTGTTTGGCTTCTTCCAGGCCGGCCACATCATTAAATGTTACCGATACCTGGGCCTCTTTGTCAAACAAAGTAGCCTTTGATTTACCGATGTTGAAGATCTGGCCACCCGGGCCGCCACCTGCACCACCGCTCATCCGGCGCATGATGAATAACCATACTGCCACAAGCAACACGGCCATTATTATACACTGCACAAACCAGTTTGATAACAGGCTTTCGTGCCCCGGCTCAATACTAACAGATATTTTTTGATCTTCTGTAAAGCCAAAATCTTTTTCGGCATTAGCTATAGATTGCTTTATGCCTTCATAGGTGGCATCAGAGAAGATGTACTGAGGGCCGTCGCCGTTGCTTATCTTTAGCGCACTATTATCCTTTTTAGCATCTGCATATTCAGCCTTGGTTAAACTTTCCTTTTTAATATAAACCTCGGCCATAAATAAGTCGCCGCTCCGGTAGGCAACCACCTTGTCAACATCATGCTGTTTAAGCATTTCGCTGAACTTTTGGAAGGTTATGGGGTTTGTAGTAGTAGTATTTAAAAGGGTAGCTACAACCAGCAATACCACAACAATAATGGCATAAAACCACATAATGTTCGGTTTTGGTGGTTTGGGAGTTATTTTTTTATTCGGTATTTTCCGGATCGGTTTTGGATTTTCCAATTTATTATCTTTCATTTTTAAAAGTCAAACTTACAATCTTTATTTTAAAATATTCATGGTATGATGATGACGCCCTGGTGAGCGCATTTGTTGCGGAGGCTTATGCGCTTTTATACATTTTAATTTCCGCGTCGCCCCAAAGATCCTCCATACCATAAAACTCACGTTTATCGGTCCTGAAAACGTGTATAACTACATCAATATAATCCAGCAGTATCCATTCGCCGTGCTCCAGGCCCTCCTTGCGGTAAGGATCCTGTTGAGTGGCCTTGTAAATCTCATCTTCAATGCTATTTGCTATGGCTTTTACCTGTGTGGATGAATCGGCATGGCAGATCACGAAATAATCGGTCACCGAACTAAATATATTACGAAGGTCTAACCTGATAATATCATTTCCCTTTTTTTCCTGGATGCCGTGAATGGCCAATTCAGAAATATAAGCAGATTCACTTAGCGCTTTGTTTTTTACCATCAAAAAGAATTAGTTTTGAACGATTTAGTATCTATAAATATTATACTTTGCAAAATAACATATTTTCGGGATTATTTGTTGGACAAAATTTTGTAACAATTAAAGAAGTTGACTCAACAAACAATTTCCTTAAAGAATTAGCGTCAAATTCCAAGCCAGTGATTGAGGGAACGGTCATTATGGCAGAAAGTCAATATGCGGGCCGCGGGCAGCAGCAAAACGGCTGGCACGCCGAGCCTGGTAAGAATTTAACGTTCAGCCTGTTATTAAAACCGGCGTTTTTAGCAATTACAGATCAATTTGACCTTACCCGGGCTGTAAGTCTTGGTGTTTTTGACGCCTTACAGCCCCTTTTAGGGCATCAGTTAAAGATAAAATGGCCCAATGATATTTACTACTCCGACCAAAAACTGGGGGGTATGTTAATTGAAAATATGATACAGGGCGGACAAATTAAGAATGCCATTGTTGGCATCGGGCTTAATATTAACCAGGAGCAATTCCCGGAAAATCTGCCAAATGCCGTGTCTGTCAAGCAAATCTTACACCGGGATTATGATTTAAAAATATTATTGTCCGAAATTTGCCGTCATATTGAAAAATATTACCTGGATTTAAAGGCAGGAAAAATTTCGTTTGTAAGGAATGAATATTTAAACCGACTATACAGGTTAAACGAAGAGAAGGTTTACCGGTCAAAGGATGGGATCTTTAAAGGAATCATCAGAGACGTTAAGAATAACGGGATATTAGTTGTTGAAAATAATAATAAAGAAGAAATTGAGTTTAGCCTGAAGGAAATTGAGTTTCTAAATTAATGATTTTCCGGGCTTCAAAAAGAAATCAGTAATCCCTGTTAAATTAGCAGGGATTTTGGACCACGTAATTTGTATTAAATAATATAAGGAATGAAGAAAGTTTTTTTAGCAGTAATTGCATTGGTTTTAAGCGTTGGCGCTAAGGCCCAGATCGAATCGCATGTAAAATGGTCGTACGCGGCAAAAAAAATAAGCGCTACAGAAGCGGTTGTATTTTTAAAGGCGACAATTGACGACAAGTGGCACATCTACGGCCTTGACGTAAAAGATGGCGGACCAATAAAAACCTCATTCACCTTTGCGCCGTCAAAGGACTACAGTTTGATTGGCAAGCCGGTACAACCAACCCCCGTAACCAAATATGAGCCTAACTTTAAAATGGATGTTACTTATTTCGAAAAATCGGTAATCTTTCAGCAAAAGATCAAATTGAAATCGGCCAACGCCACAGCGGTAAAGGGCCAGCTGGAATTTATGACCTGTAACGATCAGAAATGCCTTCCTCCGGAAGATATCGACTTTTCTATTCCCTTAGGCAAATAATCCGCCCAGGCAATGAAGCATCTTTTGACGCTGGTTATTGTGCTGACTGTTTGTGCCGGAGCCTTTGCGCAAGTAGAGAACCCGGTTAAATGGTCGTATGCGTCAAAAAAAATAAATGGCAGCGAGTCGATGGTTTATCTGAAGGCCTCCATCCAGGATGGCTGGCACATCTACTCACTTACTGCCGGCGGAGACAGCCCTTTAAAAACTGCGTTTACATTTTCCCCATCAAAAGTTTATACATTGGTGGGTAAAACTATTGAGCCCAGCCCGGTGAAGAAATATGAGCCGATACTAAAAATGGATATCAGCTATTTTGAAAAGTCGGTGATCTTTCAGCAAAAAATAAAGCTTACAGCAGCTAACGTAACTTCAGTTAAGGGTAAACTGGAGTATATGGCCTGTAACGATCATAAATGCAACCCAAGCGAACAAATTGATTTTAATATACCGATAGGTAAATAATACGAACATGAACGGACCTGTTAAACGTTTCCCGGCAACCCGGTGCTTAATTCTTATTGCTGTTGTAGCCGCAATATTTTTCACCGGTTTAGACCCGGTTAGGGCACAAGGAAAAAAAGCTGATACAGCAGTATCAGCAGGAGATGTTCAGTTTACTGAAATAACAACCGCTGCCGATAGTGCCGCAGCCGAAGCTAAAAAGCAAATGAAGGAAGCTGCTAAGGTGCAGGCGGCAGCCAAATCAGCTTCAAAAAGCGATGACGCTCCTAAAACGCTGTGGCAGATCTTTATAGCTGGGTTCCTTGGTGGCTTCGCGGCGTTTTTATTACCTTGCGTTTACCCAATGCTGCCGCTAACCGTAAGCTTTTTCACCAAAAAAGGCGGCACCAGGGCAAATGCGATAGGGCAATCCGTTTTATATGGACTTTCTATCATTTTCATATATGTTGTTTTTGGGCTCATCATCACCATTGCATTTGGGCCAACGGCACTGAACGGACTGGCAACCAACGGGGTTTTTAACATTGGCTTTTTCCTGCTATTGGTTGTATTTGGCATTTCTTTCCTTGGTGCGTTCGAGATCACTTTGCCAAGTTCATTCGCCAATAAACTTGACGCCAATTCCGACAAAGGCGGACTTGCAGGTATATTTTTCATGGCGGCTACACTTGTTGTGGTTTCATTCTCTTGTACCGGCCCTGCTATTGGCCTGGTGTTGGTAAACGCTGTTTCAAAGGGCGAAAGACTTGCGCCTGCAGTTGTAATGTTGGGCTTCTCGCTTGCAATAGCATTGCCCTTTACGTTGTTTGCTATGTTCCCTTCGGCCTTAAAAAGCATTCCCAAATCAGGTGGATGGCTTAATAGCGTAAAGGTTATCTTAGGCTTTATCGAGATAGCATTTGCACTGAAATTCTTATCAAATGTCGACCTGGCCTACCACTGGAACTGGTTCGACAGGGAGATTTTCCTGTCATTGTGGATAGGCATCGGTATTTTAATGGTGCTTTACCTCATCGGTAAGATCAAGTTCTCACATGATAGTGATGTGTCATATTTGTCGGTGCCGCGAACTTTTATTACGCTTATTATCCTTGCTTTCGTAGTTTACATGATCCCGGGCCTGTGGGGAGCGCCATTAAAAGCTATCAGCCCATTGTTGCCGCCGTTAAGCACGCAGGATTTTGACCTTTCTGCCGGTGTTGGGGGATCTGCGCCTGCTCCGGTTAATCAATCGTCCATCAAAACAAAAAAATACGAGGAAGTCTTTAAACGGATGCCAAAGGTTAAGGGCCTTGATGAATGGTATGATTATGACCAGGCCATCCAGGTAGCTAAAGAGCTGCACAAACCAATTTGGATTGACTTTACCGGCTGGAACTGTGTAAACTGTCGCGGCATGGAGGCGAAGGTATTGCCAAATCCAGAGGTATTAAAACGCTTGCAAAATGATTTTGTGGTGCTGCAACTGGTTATTGATGACAAGACAGATTTGCCACCATCTGAGTACACAAAGTCAGCCTATAATGGAAAAACCGTAACTACACTGGGCGGCAAGTGGCTTAACCTCGAGATCACAAAATATAACTCAAACGCCCAGCCATACTACGTAATGATAGACGAAAATGGCAATGCCCTTGTACCGCCGCAAGGCGCTAACTTTAATGTACAGGATTATATCAAATACCTCGACAGCGGTATAGCAGCGTATAAAAATAAAAAATAGAAATTCTGTTAGGGCGTATCGCATACGCCCTAATCTACCTGGCGAGGGAGTATGCGATACGCCCCTACCATACATTATCCTGCATCCTTTTACAAAAACCCTCGCCCTGCATCAAAAAATAGTGTAAATTCGCGGAACTTTTAGAGGGGTGCACGCGCTTTGCTGTTTTACTTCGTTAAAGAAGATATTCGGACACATTTTTACAACGCGAAATAGCGCCAATTCATACAATGACGCAGATTAAGAACATAGGAGTTTTTACATCAGGTGGCGATTCGCCTGGAATGAATGCTGCCATCAGGGCAGTAGTACGGTCGGCTATTTACTACGATATGGAGGTTACGGGCATTCGCCGTGGCTATGATGGGATGATAAGGGGCGACCTTTTCCCGATGAACCGCAAATCGGTTTCGAACATTATTCAGCGTGGTGGTACGATTTTAAAAACGGCCCGCAGCGAGCAATTCAGAACGCCGGAGGGCCGCAAAATAGCTTACGATAACTTAAAGAGCCATAACGTTGATGCCCTGGTTGCCATTGGTGGCGACGGCACCTTCAGGGGCGCACGTGTTTTTAGCGAAGAATTTGACATCCCGGTTATGGGCCTGCCCGGAACCATTGATAACGACCTTTGCGGTACCGATTTTACCATTGGTTACGATACTGCCATTAATACAGTAATTGATGCCGTTGATAAGATCAGGGACACGGCTGAATCGCACGACAGGTTATTTATTGTTGAGGTGATGGGTCGCGACTCGGGCTTAATAGCTTTGCGTACAGGCATAGCTGCAGGAGCCGAAACAATTTTGATCCCCGAAAGCAAAACCGACATCAATGCGGTTTTTGATAAACTTGCTAATGGGCGAAAGGATAAAACATCCAAAATAATTATGCTTGCCGAAAACGGCGAGGCAGGTGATGCCTTTGAAGTTGGCCGCCAGATAAAGGAAAGATTCCCTAATTATGATACCCGTGTTTCTGTTTTGGGGCACATACAACGCGGCGGAAGGCCATCGTGTATGGATCGGGTGCTGGCAAGTCGTTTAGGAGTAGCAGCAGTTGAGGCGTTAAAGGCCGGCCATAGCAATGAAATGGTGGGCTTGATTCACAACGACATTGCCTTTACCAAGTTTGAACACGCTACCAAACATATCGGTGAGATTAACCCGGATTTTTTGAAAATTGTAGAGCTATTGTCGATATAAGCGAAGGGTTGAAGGTTGATTCTTAAATCAACCCAGACAACCTATTTCAGACCCATTTTGTCAGGATCTCGTCTTGCAGCCCAAAAAGTAACAAGGTGAATTGTCTTTCCATCAGACGATATTTTGTATATCAATATAGTAGTGGAATGTAAGACCACTCGCCTTACAAGAGGATCATTTTTATACTGCTGAAAAAGAAGAGGATTTTCGATTATTGTATTGATAACCGATTCGGTTCGGGAAATAAAATGATTTGTTTCTTTTACTGTCCACCTGGTGTTCAGATTTTCAATTATATCCGAATAGGTCTTTTTAGCTTTATCAGACCATAACACAGCTACAGCCGACATTTTTATTTATAGTTGTACTTTGACTTGATTTCATTCATCACCGATTCATGGGTGCTAACCCGTCCCGCTTTTATATCTTCCAGACCCTCGTCAACTGCGGCCTGAAGCTCAACGCCATCCCTAAGTTCAAATAGCGCATCTTGAAGCTTTTCCAGTTCTAATTTATCAAAATCAGAAAGGGAAGCAATGATATCCTCAACACTTAATTTTACCTGTACCGTTACCATAATTCGAATTTACGAATATTTATTGTTACCTTTTAATCATTATCAAAAATCCTTAATCACCAGCTCCGCAACTTCCTCGCCAACCAAACTTCCCATGGCAACGCCCATTCCGTTACAGCGCACCGCGCAAAAAATGTTTGGCTCAACCTGCTTTACAATCGGGCTTAAGTCTTCGCCAAACCCCATGATCCCGCTCCACCAGTAATCAATTTCAAAGTTTTGACCCGGCAGGATCATCTTTTTTAAATAATATTCCAGCTTATTTTTTACGGTATCGGTATGCCCGAAATCCCAGGTTTCCTCGACCGCATAATCAAGGTTGCGGCCGCCGCCAAAAAGTACGCGGTTGTCGATGTTCCTGAAATAGTAATAGCCTTCGTTAAAGTGATATGTCCCTTTTAGTTTTAACCCATCAACAGGTTTGGTAACCAACACCTGCCCGCGCCCGGGGATCACCTTTAACTCAGGAAACAGTTGATTTGCAAATGCGTTAGTGGCAAGAATTACTTTGCCTGTTTTAAAATTCCCCTGCGATGTTGAAAGATAAACATGTTCGCCGCCGCTCTCAATTTTTTCTATCTCACACCCATTTAAAACCATCACTCCCAAATTGTACACCTTGTTCAATAAGGTCCGCATCATTTTTCCAGTATGGATCTGCCCCTCGTAGGGGTTATAGATTGCATGGCTGACGTTTTTAAGGCCAAAGTCTGCAATTTTTACATCCGCGACTGAATAAATGTCAGTTTTCCCGATGGCTTGCTGCAATAATGTGTTAAAATACGTTAATTGTCCCTCAGCTTTTTGGGCGGCCTCCTGCTCGTTATTCATAAACAGCTCATAGCCACCATGCTGCTGAAAGTCGATGTTTTTATCACCAAGGTTTTGCCGCAGTCGCTGCAGGCCGCGCCACTTATAATCAACCATGCGCAACACCTCCGCTTCCGATGAATGCTCCAGGTAGGAAATTTGTTCGGAAACCGTGCCGAAACACGCAAATCCGGCATTTTTTGTGCTTGCACCGGTTGGCAGAAAGCCACGTTCGAGCACCAATACATTCAAAGCAGGGGCGTTTGTTTTTAAATATAGCGCAGCGCTTAGCCCTACCAACCCGCTGCCGATGACGATTACGTCGGCATTGTCAATAAATGCGGTTCGCTCCCAGTATGAAAAGGTATTTGTTGCCAAGGTGTTCTGTTTTTGCGGAATGCTTTTTGTTTAAGCCTAAAGTACGGAGCCGATAGCCTTAATTCAAAAATATAGAAAATATGCGGCTTTGGCTCCGAACTTTGGACTCAATACTTAAGACTTAAAAATATGAATCACATATCAATGATAGCAGGATTTTACATAGGCTACAGTTCAGCCTGGTTTTTAATGATCGTTATTGCAATAGTAAGCTTTATAGTGCAATGGCGCTTTAAAAGTAAGTTTAAGGAATATTCAGAAATGAGCTTATTGTCGGGCCTTTCCGGCCAGGAAGTTGCCGAACGGATGCTGCGTGATAACGGCATTTACGATGTGCAGGTGATCTCTGTCGAAGGGCAATTGACCGACCATTATAATCCTGAAACAAAAACGGTAAACTTAAGCCCAGATGTATTTTACAGCCGGAGCGTTGCGTCAGCCGCGGTTGCCGCCCACGAGTGCGGGCATGCCGTTCAACATGCCAGGGCTTATGGCTGGCTCAGCCTGCGTACCGCCATGGTGCCCATAATCAATGTTGCGTCGACCTTTACCCAATGGACCTTGTTTATCGGTGTGATGCTGCTGTTCTTTATCCACAGCCCGTATGTACTGGCCATTGGTGTTATTGCGCTGGCCGTGGTTACTACATTTAGCTTTGTGACATTGCCTGTTGAGTTTGATGCCAGCAACCGCGCATTGGCCTGGCTGAATAACAACTATAGTGTTATGCAAACCCGCGAAGAGCATGAGCAAGCTAAGGACGCCCTGTGGTGGGCCGCTATGACCTATGTGGTTGCTGCATTAAGCGCGTTGGCTACCTTACTGTACTATGCTTCGTTTTTGTTTAACCGGAGAAACTAACAAGACTTTACTAAAAACTAATTGAACGACCGGACTCTGCGTTTCGGTCGTTTTCGTTTTAAAGCGCCCAATCATAATCGAAGCATTAAATAATAGTTTATAATTGTATAAATTTTTATATATGAGAACAGTTAGCGCTTTAATGACCTTGCTTATCATGACTATTTTCAGCTCCAGCCAGGCCCAATCTCCAATTTTACTTTACCCAAACGGGGTTCAAAATGCTAAACCAACGCCAAAGAGCTATATTGAAAAAGACGAGAGGGGCTGGTCGAGTTTAGTAAGTATACCAACCATTACACCATATTTTCCCGCAAAGGGAACAGCCAACGGCACGTCAATAATCATATTTCCCGGTGGTGGCTATTCAGGCCTGTCGATGGATAACGAGGGCTCAAGTATTGCCAATGCGTTTAGCAGTTTTGGTGTAACGGCGTTTGTGGTAAAGTACCGTTTGCCCAGTGATAGTATTATGGTTGATAAAACCATAGGACCATTGCAGGACGCTCAACAGGCAGTTTTAATGGTGCGTAAAAATGCGGCTAAATGGGGATTAAAAACGGATAAGATCGGCATCATCGGCTTTTCGGCTGGTGGCCACCTGGCATCAACCGAGGGGACGCATTTTGATAAAGTAGTGATTGAGAATAAAGAGAACATCAGCGTTAGGCCCGATTTTATGCTGCTGCTTTACCCGGTGATTTCGTTTGGGCCCCAGGCGCACGTGGGTTCGCGTGAAAACCTGATAGGGAAAAAACCTGCTGCAGACCTGGTTGATTTATACAGCAACGAAAAACAGGTTACGGCCAATACACCGCCAACATTCCTGGTACATGCCGAGGACGATACCGTCGTTCCGGTTCAAAATAGCCTCATGTTTTATGAATCGTTATTGGCCGCAAAAGTAAAGGCCGAAATGCATTTGTTTGAGGAAGGCGGCCATGGATTTGGTTTGAACAATTCCAAATCAAAAAACAAGTGGATTGATTGGGCGAAGAATTGGATGGAAGAGAATGGGTTTAGCGCCCCGGCCCCCTGAAGAGGGAGTTTTTGAATTGCGAAAGGCCGGTGTTTCCTTTGCCAGGCAAATAATATCAAAGGGTATCGATATTATTTGCCGGGTTTTATTGAGTAATTTAATACACCAGAAGCAGGGGGTTCTATTATCGTCAACAATTCATTCAACTCATCAACCTTATCAGATGAGCCTGCGTGCTCATATGCACTTATCAAATTGCGCAATACCCGTTTAATGATGTCTGTATTAGAACAAGGTTCGTAAAACTGCCTGTCGAACTTTAAATTCAATTGCTTTAAAAACATATCTACGTCCCGTCGGCCAAATATAAAGCCCTTATTGAATGCGTTGATATAAAATAGAATGCCGCCCTCAAATTCGCTCTGCAGGCTGTCATCCAAATAAGCCAAAATAAAATGCTGCGGCAGGTTTACACCATAAATCGGAATATCCAGTTTTTGGGCGATGATAGAATAAATTATCGCCAGCGAGATCTGGTTGCCCTTTTTTGTCTCCAGCACCTGGCTTAGGTAGCTGTTTTGCGGGTCCTGGTGATTGGCGGTATTGCCACTAAAACCGTAAATATTATAAAATACGTGGTTGATTAGCTTCACCTGTTCAGCCGGGCTTGCCTCGTTCATCATCTGGATCCAGATGTCGCGCTTAATGCCCTCTATCTGATTAATTACCTTTTGTTCATCGAGGTCGGGGTATTGATAGCGATTGATGATCAGGACACCTTGCAGCAGGTCGAACGCACCGCTTTGGTGCCATAGTTGCAGGTCTTTTTTTACAATATCAAACTGGATCTCGTGCACAAGGTTAGGTATCCGCTCCTGTTGCATCAAATCAGATGTCTGTTCCCAGGCTTGTTCCAAATATTCAATGGCTTCCGACCCGTAAGAGAGTAATTTCTGGTGAACGTGCTCAAAAATCTCCCGATCCGGATCGTCCAGTAAACGTATCAATGAATTTAGTTCTGTTGGATTTAACATGCTATTACGCTAAAATACTAAACGTTTGTATATTTTTACAGCCATGTTTAATTTAAGGTTCGCGAACGACTACCTGTTGCATCGGCTTAAAGCGAAAAACAGGCACGGTGTACACTCACCATTTGTTTATCGGCTGATTGATAAGGTAATTTACGATTTTGATGACAAAAAAGTATACGCCGGGGTCGAGAACATCCGAAAAACGCTGTTTATTGACAATAATATTATAACCGTGACCGATTTGGGCGCCGGATCGCATGTAAACAATAACCGCCAGAAGAAGATCAGCGACATTGCCCATAATGCACTTAAGCCGCCAAAGCTGGCGCAATTGCTTTACCGTTTAGTGGCCGATTTAAAGCCCCGTAACATTATTGAGCTTGGCACCTGCCTTGGCATTACCACCCTTTACCTGCAAAAGGCAGCACCCGGAGCTAAGGTTTACACGCTGGAGGGCTGCCCCGAAACTGCTGGTGTGGCTAAACAAACCTTAAAAAAAGGTGAAATAAATAACGTTGAACCTGTAGTAGGTAACTTTGACGATACGCTGCCGGGCGTTATCAATAGCCTGGATCAGCTTGATTTTGTTTTTGTTGACGGCAACCACCAAAAGGACGCTACCCTTAATTATTTTGAATGGTGCCTGCCCAAGGTACATGAGGACACCCTGCTCATTTTCGACGACATTTATTGGAGCACAGGCATGAAGGAAGCCTGGGCACAGATAAAGGCACATCCGCAGGTAACGGTAACCATTGATTTGTTTTGGATAGGCCTGGTATTCTTTAAACCAGGGCAGGCTAAGGAAGATTTTTTAGTTAAGATTTAATTGCCGACATGAGTAATTCATTCACCGCTATCGACTTTGAAACCGCACAAGGGAAACGCTGGAGCATTTGCCAGGTGGGCCTGGTAAGGGTTGAAGAGGGACGGCTTGTTAACAAACTAAACCTGCTTGTTTGCCCGCCGGGGAATATTTATATGCCTGGAAATACCATGATCCATGGCATTAGCGAACGGCACACGTATAATTCGCCAAAATTTGCAAGTATTTGGCCGTTGTTACGGCCTTATATAGAAAACGAAACTGTTGTAGCGCATAATGGCGCCTTTGATTTCAATTGCCTTTCGCAAACCCTCACTTACTACAATATTCAGCAGCCCAGGTTCACACAACAATGCACTTATAAAATATTTGGAAAGGGCCTAAAGGCCTGCTGTTCAGAACACAGAATTTCACTTAACCATCACGATGCATTGTCTGATGCCATGGCCTGCGCGCAGCTGTATCTCATCCACCTTAACAGGTGATCACACGGTAAAGGTCATCCGCACATTAGAAGCTCTGCCCGAGCGCGATATAAAAACCGCTTTCTCTTTTCTCGCCGGCAGGCTGCTGGCCAACGCCATAATCAAGGCGTACAGCAAGGCCTTTTTCAACATCAAAGAAATAGCGAAATCCGCCGCCATAGTTGGGCTTTAGCTGGGCCGTTGTAAATGTGGAATGAAAGACTTCACCAGTGCCAACAAATCCTGCTAAACCAAACCTGTTGGCAATGCGATAACGGAGTTCCGTTTGCCCGGCAATGTAATTACGGTCGCGGTAACGGCCGCCATAGTAACCGCGCATCAACTCATCACTACCCATTTGAGGTAATAGATAAAATGGTGAGCGTGCCCCTGTAAGGCTCTGTTCCTGGATATCAACCCCTAAAACAAATTTGGGAGCCAACTGAAAAAACTGGGAGTATTCAATATTAAAAAAACCACCTGCGTAGCTATTGTTGGCAAAAACACCATGAATAACATTGTAATAGGCATTTATTATCATGCCGCGGGTGGTATAGGTGTTGTTGTTCCGGTTATCGAAAGTAAAGCTGGGGCCGATGTAAACATTTGATCCGCCTCTTTTATCCTCCACGTCGGGGTCAGTGTTTAAGATTCCGTGCGGATTCTTGTCGTATTTATAAAAATACTTAAAGAACCCGCTTACAAAGCCGATGTAAATATTGTCGCCGATCAGCTTTTCACCATTAAAGCTGTATTTGTACCGGCGTTCGTTCACCAGATCGGCGTCTGCCTTGCGGGTATTATTACCTACACCATAAAAATTAAATGGGAAATTATAGTAGCTGGTATTTACAGTAAAGTGGAACTTGTTCTGCGGTGTCCAGTAATTGGCATTAAGGCTAAGCTTGGTTTGACCTTTTGTAGTTATGGTGGAGTAGCCGAATAAGCTGGATACCCGGGTGCCGCGATCTGTAGGGTCGGTATAAAATGAGTAGAGTGCTGCGCCGCCAAATTCAACGCCGGTTTCGGGCGCCGAGCTTAATGCAGGTAATAAAACAAACCCCGGCTCGCGGCTGCTATCAGGTCTGAAGTACATTTTCCTGATAAACTTCGGCAGGAAGTTCATTTGAGCAAACGCCCCTTGTAAGCAAAGCAGAAGTATAGATAGCGTAAAAAGTTTTTTCATGTAACGTAGATGTTGCTAAGATAGCGCTTTTTGTTAATCTGCGGGCTGGTCTTATGGAAAAGTAATCGCCAACAAAATTAACCGCTTAACGTTATGAGGGTAGGTTACTTATTATGAAGGATATTATAGAAGCCTGGTCTGGGCGGATCCAGCCATTTGTTTGGAATATAATTATTGTGGCATCTGCTGTTATAATCGGCCTGATTGTGAAGTTTACAGTTAAAGCTATCCTTAATTATAATAAAAAGTATACCGACTATTCCCTGTTCCGCAGCATTATTACACATTTCAGCGGCCCCATGAACCATTTTGTGCCACTGCTGGTGCTGAACCTCATGGAGCCAATGATGGTGCTTAGCCCCCAATACGACCTGATATTATCCCGAACTATCCAGATTTTGCTGATCACCTCGTTTGCGGTTGTGCTGATTAATACCATTAATATTTTTGAGGATTATGTTTACCATACTTACGATCTTAACAAAGACGATAACCTCAGGGAGCGTAAGATCCGTACACAAATGCAGTTCATTAAGCGGTTGCTGGCAACTGTGATTGTATTTATCACCATCGCCGTCATCCTGCTCAGTTTTGATAATGTACGTAAAATTGGTGCAGGTTTGCTTACCGGCGTGGGTATCGGCGGCATCATTATCGGCTTTGCGGCGCAAAAATCATTAGGCAACCTGCTTGCGGGCTTCCAGATAGCATTTACGCAACCCATCCGGATTGACGATGTATTGGTGGTTGAGGGTGAATGGGGCCGCGTTGAGGACATTACCTTAACTTATGTGGTGCTGAACATTTGGGACCAGCGCCGACTCATATTGCCCATTAACTATTTTATTGAAAAGCCATTTCAGAACTGGACACGAACCACATCCGAGATCCTGGGTACAGTTTTCCTGTATCTTGATTATAATACCCCGGTTGATGCTTTGCGAATAGAATTTGACCGCCTGCTGGCCGCCACCAACCTATGGGATAAGCGCGTAAAAATTATCCAGGTTACCGATGCAAAGGAAAAAACTATGGAGATCCGGGTATTGGTGAGTGCAAGCAACTCGTCAAAGGCATTTGATTTACGCTGCTATATCCGCGAGGGGCTGATAAAATACGTTCGGGACAATCACCCGGAGAGCCTGCCGGTAAACAGGGTGGTAATGACGAAGAGTGAGACGATTGATAATGTTAACGTACCGCCTACCGGCGTATAGTTATGTCCGGCCCAAAGGAATGAACACAATATAGCACCAATGCAACACCGCCGGCAAAAATGCCAGACCGCACTTACCCTTCAATTAGTTATACAGCCGGCTGGCCACCTGCCGGTGTGTTGTCCTTGCGCTTTGGTGCATTTATGAACCAAGTGCAAATGGCGACAATAACGATAAGTACAGCTTCCATCAAAAGATGGATCATTGGTATGCCAACAGATTTCGTCGAGAGCAATGAACCGAGGTCAGGAAGGATAAAGCCTATTAGGGGAAAGCAAAAAAATATCCGTAATATTATTAATTTTTCCATAATTGATAACATTATTTGTGAAGTACCAAGATAATCATTCCAAATGATACAAAAAAGAAAATGCTCAGCAATATTAACTTTTATGAAATTTTTAATTATTGCTCAATTTTGATTTGCTTTTAACAACTTTAAGGAATAACACACCCCAATTTTAGAAATTTCATATCGAGGTTTTGGAGAACAGGCTTTAATCAGGGAGATCGGCGCAGGTTAGGCAAATAAAAAAGGCTCCCGGTGTATACCGGAAGCCTTTACGAGTATTTTTCCTCCAGCTTACAAATATTTTGTAATTTCCGGAGATAAAGGAGTTGTTGCCGAACGGAAGCGGTGGATTAAATTACCATTTTCGTCAATCAGGAATTTTTCAAAGTTCCATTTGATCTCCCCTGTAAAATCTGGATTTGGCGCCTCTGTAAGATATTTGAACAATGGATCGATGTCATCGCCCTTTACGCTCACCTTTTCGCTAAGCGGGAACGTTACGCCATAACGCTCTTTGCAAAACGTTTTGATCTCGCTGTTTGAGCCAGGGTCCTGTTGACCAAAGTTGTTTGCCGGGAAACCAACAATAACTAATTTGTCTTTGTAAAGCTCTGCCATTTTCTGCAACTCGGCATATTGCGGGGTGAATCCGCATTTTGAAGCAGTGTTAACTACCAAAACTTTTTTGCCTTTGTATTGGGCCAGCGAAAAAGCTTTTCCTTCAATTGATTTCAGCTTAAATTCATAAACTGATTTTGGCGCTGCAGTAACAAATGTTAAAGCGCAAATTAATGCAAGTATTTTCATGGTATTAATATATTGGTTTTAGTGTAACAGGATATACGTTGATTTTTAAAGATGCGTTGCCTCTTGTTATTGGGAACGGAAGTAAAATTAGCTAATAAAGCTTCTCGTATTCAAATAAAAATCTTCTTTTAATGTCATTTTTTTCTTGTCGGCCGGCTTTTTGTCGGTGTAGCCTACCAGGTGCAGGGCGCCGTGGATAATTACGCGGTGCAATTCCTCTGTTTCTGAATGATTGTATTTGAGCGCGTTTTCGCGAATCCGGTCAATAGAAATAAAAATATCGCCAACAATGGTATTGGGAATGTCCGAGTTGTCGAACGTGACTATGTCAGTATAAGTATCATGGTTAAGATACTGCTGGTTTATCTGTAAAAGGTAATTATCCGAGCAAAAGATATAGGTAAGCTCATTAAGCTTATATCCTTCGGCTTGTAAGGTTTCGGTAACCCACTGCCTTACAGCAGTCTTGTTTTTTAACTTGTAGGTGATGTCTTCTTCAAAAAAGCTGATGGCAGGCATTAGATCTTAAAGTGAAGTTCAACTTCATTTCCCTTGGTGTTAAATATGCACTGGTCTGCAAGGTGTTTAATTATAAACACGCCGCGCCCGGTCAAGTTCTCCAGGTTTTCCGGAGCCGTTGGATCGGCCAGGTTGTTATAGTCGAAACCGTCGCCTTCGTCAGTAACAGTCCAGATAATGCGGCGGCCCTCAATGTCGGCGTTCACAATAACTTTTTTGTTTTCATCAAGCTTATTGCCGTGAACGATGGCGTTATTCGCAGCCTCACTTAGGCAGGTCATCATATTGGCAAAGGTGTCTTCGCTGATATTGTGTTTATCGGCAATTTCTTCTATCAAATTTTCCAGCAAAGTTATGCTTTCTTGTTTTGAAGGAAGCTGTAAGGTGTAAAGTTCACCTGCTTGAACATTTGATTGGTCCATGTCATTTAGCGTTGAGTAGATCAAAGTAATATTTAATTTTTGATTTATAATAATAATTTAGTTCAGGCGGAACGGTCCGTACCTGTTCTGTTTGTTTTTCTTTGGCTTGCTGGTATTCCTGCAATGCTTTTATGTATCCCGGCGGCACATCCTTTCCTGCTTTACTTTCGCGCTGCTGGTCCTGTTCCCGTTCCTGCTCCGCCTTTTCGGCCTCTAATAACCGGCTCTGAATTTGCTGTTGCCGTTTGATAGCTTCATCGGTTATTCTCCTGTTTACGAGATCGCGCTCCGTTTGTTCCATTTCCTTTGAAATTTTATCTAAATTTCCCAAACCGCCCGTCCCGTCCTTATTTTGCTCCTGGTTTAGCTGCTGTAACGCCTCCCGGATCTGCTGTTGCTGACGCGCTAATTTAGCTAATTGTTCGCTTATATTTCCATTGTTTCCCGAGGAACTTTTTCCCTGGTTACCCTGCTGCTGCATCTGCTCTCGCGCCTTCTGCATATTCTGATTAAGCTGCTGCTGCATTTTAGCCAGCTGCCCAATTGATTGCTTTTTCCCCTTGCCTTTTCCGCTCTTCCCTTTTTTCTGCATGTTTTGCAAATTGTCCAAAGCTTCGGCCAACAGCAGCGCCAGGTTGTTCATTGACGTCATTGCATATTGCTGGTTGCGGGTTGCCTCCGCCGTGCGCCTGTCGCCCAGGTTTTCAAGAGCACCGTCAATATGGCTGTTTATGCTGGTAACCTCTGTGTTCACCGTGCTCTGGATCTGCGGCACCCGCCTGCTCAGGGCATATAAGCTATCTTCCGCAGTCTTTAGGTTATCCTTTATGTTCTTCTGGTCCTGCGCCAGCTTGATATAACCAGGGTCCGTTGGGTTCATATTCTTTAGCGCCTGCATCACTCTCTCCTGGTCGAATGAACTATTAACGAGATTTTTTAATAATTCGCGTAATTGTTGTTCATCAATTGCATTTTCGCTCTCTTCGCCCTCTGATTCCTTTTGCTGCATCTTATCAGCCATCTGCTTCATTTCATCAGCAGCCTGCTTTTGCGATTTGGATGCCTTCTTACTGTCGTTCTTTTTTAAGTCCTCCGCGCTTTGCTCCATTTTCTGCTCAATGCTCTGCTCTTCCTTCTGCGGGTACTCAAACGGTTGTTTGTGTTCGGCCTGCTCGTTTGTCTTCTTCAAATCATCCAGCGACTTTTTGATGTCCTGGAAGTCATTATTCAACTTCTGCTGCTCCTTCTGCAATCCCTGTTGATCCGGGTTAGGCTGCTGCCCCTGGTCAGAGAGTTTTTGTTGCTGATCGGCCAGTTTGTTAAGCTGGTCAACGTTTTGATTCAATTTTTGTTCGAACTCCAGTTTTTTATACAGCTCCAGCATGCGGTCAAGCTCCTTTTTCAGCGACTTATTATCCCCCTGCATTTTTTGCAGCTCATCACGTGCACCTTCCTTTTGCTCCTGCTCCAGCATGTCCTGTAACCGCTGCAGCATTTCTTCGGTTTTAGGGTCGAGCATATTGTTCATCAATTGCTCCATTTGCTTTTGCTTTTCGGTAAGATCCTTGTCCTGCTGCTGGTTTTCCTGCCGGTTGTATAAGTTCTTTTTATTATCGGCCTGTACCTCCTTTACCAAATCGTTCAAATCCTTGCGTTTTTTCAACAGATCCTGGATCTGTTTTTTCTCATCGAATGAAAGCGTATTTTTATTCAGCAGCAACTGATTAAGTTTCTGCGAATCCTTTTCTATCTGCCCGGCAATTTTAATGGCCGATTCCATTTTTTGTTTGATGGCCTGCGTGCCGGAATTCAGTTGATCGTTAAGTTCCTTAGCATCGGGGATATTGAGGGTACGTTCCAGCGAGCGCACCTTCTTTGGCCCGTTTACACCATCGTTATCTGCAACTTCAAAATAGTAAGTAACCTGGTCTCCGGGCTTTATGCCCATCTCCTTCAGGTTCCAAAAATAAAAGAAGTCAGATTGCACTTGCGCCAAGTCGGCCTTAACCGCCTTTGAATATTGTTTTACATTGGCCTTATCACCAGGAGCGCCAACCGCGTAATGAAACGTTAATGACGAAAACCCATGATCATCCTGGATACGCCCGTTAAAATAAAGTGTTTTCAGGCTTACCGAGTCTTGTTTCTCCTCAACGGTGATAGCCGGCATCTCGTCGGCAATTACATTAACGCGGTAGCTTGCCGAGTCGCTGTGATTTACCTGGGTATTAATAGGTGTTATTTTGTAGACGCTGTTTTTAATTATGCGTTCACTGTGTTCAAAAACATCCGGTTTTGTTGAAACAACATTGGCACTGTTGCCATTCATGTCAAATCGCAGGGCTGAAGTATTTTGCGTATGCAATTGCCAGTTAACAACTGTACCTGCGGGAAGATTCAGATCACCTGCGTTTTTAAGCGTTTCATTTTTTTTATGCAGATAAGCCGGATAGGTGAGTGCTACATCAAAATGCAGCAAGGCCGGACGCAGGTTTACCTTTATCTCGTACGGAACCGATGTAAAGCCATTGGCTGTTAATTTAAACGCTGTATTCTGCTGCAAATTGGTGAACAGGTAATGGAACTTGCTGATATTTTCCTTATCAAGCTTAAAGGTAGTGTTGGCTGTTTCTACATAAACATCGGCGGGCAGCTTATCTCCCTCCAGCTTAAGGTCGAGTTTCAAGTCCTCACCCTGCACAACCGACAAGCTTTTATTCTGCACCACAAAATTAAAGGGAGCAAGCGGTACAAAATATTCATTATGGCGGATGAGTCTTTTTGTGCTTTCTGTGAGGATAGATGGCGCTGCAAGGGCAATAACGCAGATCACCGCGGCAGGGAACAGGATCCACTTTAAGTATTTACGGTTTTCCTTAAGATTTATAGCCGATGGAAAGCTCACCGGCTTTAATGTTTCTATTTTTTGGTTGATGCTGGCCTCAATCAGTGCACGATGCTTCTCATCCTCACCGGCCAGTTTTTTTAGCTGCAGCGTGTTCAGCAACTTGTCATGTACATCGTTAAAATGTTTACCGATAATCTCTGCAGCTTCATCATGTGTTAATGATTTGCCCACCTTTAGCCAGGCCAATAATGAGGGTACAATCAGCCAGGCTATCAGACCGACATTCAGTACAATAAACAAATAGAAAAGCAGCGTGCGAAACAGGATATTAAAATTGCCGAAATATTCGCTCAGGGTGATCACCACATAGGCTGAGAATAGCCCGGCGCCCAAAAATATCAACCCCCGTAAAAAATTATTGAAATAGTACTTCCGGATAAAGATGTTGATCTTATCAATTAAGAGCTCATAATTATCGGTAGCATTCATATTCCCACACAATATAGCGTATTAAACGAAAATACTACAAATATCATATGGAACTAAGATTTTTTGGATCAATAGGATTTTAAGATGTCCTTTTTAATGTTTTGAACCATGATTAAAGGATTTAAAGATGTGCTTGATTTTAAAGAATGGCGATTTATTAAAAAGCGAAAGGCATCCCAAAAAATCCTTCTAATCTTTTAATTCCAGTTCTTTTTTTTACTTTCATCTCCAAATGCAAAAACGCCTAACACCTCTGATTAATTTCATTTTCGGGCTTTTTATAGTCGCTTTTGCCGCCACCCCGGCAAAGGCCGATACGCCTGTTATTCATAAAGCGCCAAAGCCGGGATGGATCTCTACTTATAAGCCATACAATAAAAGACCGTCTGACAGGAATGTGCGCGACGGGGCCTATTCTGAGCTGATTGAAGAGCAGATAAATGTTGAGGCAAAGGCCACGTATAACCACTCCATTATAGCAATCGTTTCAGAATCAGGCGTTCAAAATAATTCAGATGTTTCTGTGAGCTTCGATCCCGCTTTTGAGAGACTGGATTTTCATGAACTGATCGTATGGCGTAATGGCAAGCCACAGGACCGGCTAAATTTATCTGCCTTTAAGCTTTTGCCCGAAGAAGATGAGGTGGACAAGTTTATTTACGATGGCACCTATTCTGCCAAATACATTCTTTCGGATATCAGAAAGGGCGACCGCATTGAATATGCTTATACCATTACCGGTCGCAATCCCATCTTTAATGACAAATTTGCCAGGAACATCTATTTCCAGGGATCCGACCTTATCATGCACCAGTATACCACGCTGTTGTTCTCCGCATCGCGAAACATGACTATTAAACCTTTTAACCTGTTGTCGCAACCCAAAGTTTCTATTGCAGGCGGGCTTAAGCGTTATGTGTGGGAAGATTTCCAGGTGCCTGGCATCTCTACCAACAAGGTACAACCAAAATGGTTAAACCAGTTTGCTCATGTGCAGGCGAGTGATTACAACAGTTGGGCCGAGGTGGTTGACTGGGGTCTAAAGATTAACCCCATCCGCACAACATTTACTGGTGAACTGGCCGACAGTATCAACTATCTGAAAAAGCAATACAGAAACGATAAGGAAAAATATTTTAGGGCCGCGGTGATGCTGGTTCAGGATGAGGTGAGGTATATGGGGATTGAAACCGGGCCTTATTCGCACCAGGCCAATACCCCCGATAAGGTTTTCAAACAACGCTATGGCGATTGCAAGGACAAATCGCTGTTACTGGCATCCATCCTTAATGCGGGTGGGATCGAGGCCCACATGGCCTTGCTGAACACCGACCTGCTTGATAAGGTTGGCGACCTGATTCCAACTGCGACCGCGTTTGACCACGCCGTTGTGGTGGCGACTGTAAACGGCAAGCAGGTTTGGATTGACGCCACCATTTCAAACCAGCGGGGCAAGGGAACCGATCTTTATTTCCCGCCGTATCTTAAGGCCCTAGTTTTAAAACCCGGCAATAATAGCCTTACGGATATTAAACAATCAAAACCCGGCAAATCAACCATAGTTGAAAGGTACGATATAAAGGATGAAATTGGCCCGGTGAGGCTCACCATCACCTCAACTTATACCCTAAACCGGGCGGATGATATCCGCGATGATATAGCCACAACCGGGATTGCGCAACTTGAGAAAAATTACCTTGAATATTATTCAAAAACCTACAACAAAATTGAATCAATAGATTCCATCGTTATTAAAGATGATCCGGCAAAAAATGTACTAACCACCATTGAAACCTATAAGATCACCAACTTTTTTAAACGCGACTCCATCACCCATAAATATAGTGCTGATTTTTATGTCGATGAGATCTCACAGCAGTTGCCCAATGTAAGCGGCCAGGTAAATACCCCGGTATCGGTACCTTATCCTTTTGATATGGATTATACCTTAAAGATCCACCTGGGCTACGGCTGGGATATAGCGGATGATCACGATTCGATAACGCGGGATGCTTATAAGTTTATCAGCGACAAAACCGTTTCGGGCGACGATCTCACTTTACGATACCAATTCAAATACTTCAAAAATTACATTCCCTTAAATCAATTAGTTGACTTTAAACAGGATGTTAAGGCACTTAAAAATGATAAGCTTTCCTATGGATTTACCTATACACCCGATGTTGATGCGCTCCCTTTTAAATTAAACTACCTGATGGTGGTATTAACCCTTTTAATAACTTGTGCATTTGCCTACGCCGGGGTAAAGATCTACAAAACACCAACCACCAACAGGCGGCTTTTTATCCGCGTGGGATGGCCCCTGGGTGGCTGGCTGATCTGGCTGTTGGTAGTTTTGATTTTAACACCCGTGGGGATTATCAGCTATTTGGCACAGGAACATACCTATGCCATGAGCGCGTGGGAACTGGTAACTACCGGGCTTGTAAGCACCGTACATAAGGCATTCCTGGTTTTTGAAGTTATTGGCTACAGCAGCCTTATTTGCTTTTCTGTTTTTTGTATAATTCTTGTAGCAAAGAAAAGGGATATCACACCCCACTACCTTAAAATATATTTTGCAGCTTTTATCGCGTTCCTATTTTTAGAGTATTTCTTTAATGCGGTTCTGCATAACGATTTTTCAAATTACGGAGTTGAGCGGATTATAAAAGCGGTTATAGTCGCCGGCCTGTGGACCTATTATTTAACTGTTTCAAACAGGGTAAGGGAGACATTTGTTGTGCAGTGTCAAAGCCCGGATTAAACTAAGATTTTTTAGATTAGTTGGATTTTAGGATACTGCCTCTTTTGACCATCATTAAAGGATTGGAGGATGAATATGACGCCTTTCGTTTTTCAAGTGTTAAATAATAATCGCTATACTTTTGAAATCGAGAATATCTTTAGAATCATTTAATCCCGGTCCATCTTATAATCCTATCAATCCAAACAATCTTAGTTTAAAGCCTTTATAAACGCTATCACCTCCCCGCTTTCCTTTTCCGTCAAGTTCAATTTGCTAGGCGCTAATGTTTGGTTCTCTACCTTATAGCCTAATCCTGCGCCACCGCCTTTGTTGTAAAAGTCCATTACCTGCTCAAGCGTGGTGAAAACGCCGTTGTGCATGTATGGCGCTGTGCGGGCTGCGCCACGTACGGTACTGATCTTGAATGCATGCTTAAAGGCTTCTACTTTTAGTATGTTATATCTTCCCATATCGGTATCAATTTCCGTTTTGGCGATGGTCTTCGGCACCCCTATAACTTCGCTTTCGTTTAGTGCATACATCGGCGGGAAAACGCCGTTAAATAGCGGCATATAATGGCAGGTTCCGCATTTAGCCTTCCCCATAAATAAATTAAACCCGTTAATTTCTTCCTGGTTCATGGCTGTTTTATTACCCCGCATATATTGATCGAAGCGTGTATTCAATGATACAAGACTGCGCACATATGAACCTATGGCATTCATTACTTCCATTGTGTCTATTGCGGTGCGCTGTTTTAACGGGAATGCGTCGGAAAATAAACGGCGATAATCTTTATCCTGCCAAAGCCTTTCTGTTGCCATTTTCATTGATCCGTGCATCTCATCCTTATTTCCAACAACGGTATTTGCCTGGTCTTCAAGGCTGCCTGCCCGCAGGTCGTAAAACTGGCTTGGCTGCAACGCGGCATTTATCAGTGTTGGTGTATTTCTTTTGAGCGGCAAATTAGTTCCTATAACGGCGTTTTTAACAAGTCCATCGGTAAAGGCTTTGTCGGGTTGATGGCATGACTGGCAGCTCCTGTCCCTGCCGCCAGATAAAATAGGGTCGGCAAATAATACGCGCCCTAGGGCAATTTTCTTTTCGCTGGTATATGACACCAGCCCGGGGGCATAAGCATTTACGTTAAAGGCATCCTTATCAAACAGTGTTTTTGCACCCTGGTTCAATAAGTAATTGTAGGTTATTATGTGAAGCTTTAATTTTTTCTCAAGTTCAGTAATGCTAATGGTCAAGGGGTTGCCGTATTGCGTTATAAATTTTGCACGGTCGAATGAATTAAAATCGGGATGCTGCTCAAGGTATGAACACGCGGCGGTAAACTGCTTGTTCATCTTTTCAGCATCGTCCCTATCGCCATATAATGTTATGGCTTGCTGCACATTTCGCAAAGCCGTTGCCGATTCGTGCATGCTTTTTAATGTAAGGGGATTATCAAAGCCACTGATGCCAAGCGCTAACACGCGGAAGACCTCCTGTTTAGTAGCGTCGAACACCTGCCAGTCGAGGATGTCGACAAATTTAAACCGCCGTTTATAGCGGTCAATGCCGGTTTGCAAAAGATTGAGCTGGTTGATCAGCTCTGGTTTCTTTTTCGGGTCGTATTTGGGGAACAGCAGCATCTCGATAACCTGCAGCCCGGCCGGTTCAAAGATCTGCCCGGTCATTTCAATTTCCTGTACCGGCGGCCCGTTAACAAATCTTGAATTTTGGGGATCGAAAAACTCTATGGCCCATTCCATCTTCTTATAGGCCAGCCTTGTATCTAAAAATAAGTTTTGCACTTTTTTCTCGTCAACCTGGTTGCTTTTAACAGCGGCAAGCAAATTATTCCTGGCCTGCGCAAAGCTGTCAACCTGGGCTATGAGTGTTTGCGCAATTGCCTTTTCCGGATTTGGTTTCAGCCTGTTGCATGAATAAAATAAATAGCACGAAATGGCGATTAAAATGGCTGCTATTATGGTAAATTTCTTCATTACTTAAAATACCAAAAGGGAACAGCTGCTGCCGTCCCCTTTTGCTTCGATAATACATTTTGAATGCGAAACAGGTTTAAGAAAAGAGTTTATTTTGCTATTAAAAAATTAAATGCGTTTGAAAACGGGTTAGCATTTTTATCGCGATCAGCAAGCGGAGTTAAACCCCATCTTTTCTCGATGAATGAAAGGATACTAACTGTTTCATATTGCGTATGGTCAACAACGCCTTGTTTTGCAAAGGGCGAAATGATAAGCGTAGGAACACGCAGACCAGGGCCCCATTTTTTGTCAATTACCGGTGGATTAACGTGATCCCAGAAACCGCCGTGCTCGTCATAAGTAATAATGATTACAGCATCTTTTCCGTTGGGACCGTTAAGTACATCGTTTATTAACTCTAATGCATGGTTTTCGCCAAGCGCCACGTCAGAGTATCCCGGGTGCTCGTTATAAGTCCCCAATGGTTTTATAAATGATACTGAGGGTAAAGTACCCGCTTTAGCTGAAGCTATAAAATCGGCTTCGTCCTTCAGGTGGTCTTTTTTAGCCTGGGTTCCGTCAGCATATTTTGCATAATATACAAATGGCTGGTGGTGAAACTGGAAGCTAGGATCAGGATGGCCGGCCAATGCATCGTTCCAGCCGCCTGAATACCATGCCCATGAAATATTTTTGTCGCTTAACCTGTCGCCAATAGTTGGGTTAGTTTGGTTAGGTACAAGTTGTTCTGTTTTTGCTGTAGCGGGGTGAGGCATGTTAACTGAATAGCTTGTGTTTACAACAAATCCGTCTGGGGTAACTGTCCCGTCTCCGGTTATAGCACCGTTAGCACCGATGGTAGGAGTACCATCGGCATTTAATTTAGCAATCATGCTAGCTGGTGCACCCGGGAATGTTGGGCTGGCAGCAGCTATTAGCCACTGATGGTTTAGGAACGACCCGCCGAATGCACTGTGGAAGAAGTTATCGCACAGGACGAATTTTTTTGCCATTGGCAGTAATGGTAAAAGGTCGGTTTTATAGTACCCCTGCGATAAAGCAGCGGAGTTGCCATTGTACAAGGCAAATTTGTCCATTTTGCCGCCGTCAATCTGCATTTGCTCCTGGTAGTAACGGTGTAAAACGTCCTGCGTAATTGCGCTATTTGGCACCAATTGATCAATATTGAAATAAGTATTCGCCAAATTAGTTGGGAACGCAACCACAGGAGTTGTACCTGTAGCGCTTATATCCGGAATACCAGTCAGAACAGGCAGATACTGATAAGGCACACCCTTGGCATCAACCTGTGTTGTATTTGCAGCGGTGGCGTTTGATAAACCATTAGCACCTTCGAACGAACCATAAAGGTTATCAAAACTGTGATTTTCCAAATATATCACCACTACGTGGTTTACATTGTTGATAGTAGCGCCGGTGACTATCGATTTATCTTTATGGCATCCCGTAAAAGCGGTGCTTGTAAGCAGCAGCCCCGTAAGGATGGCTAAAGGCCTTTTTTTTTGAAGTAAATGATTGAATTCCATAGGAGGATTGTTTTGTCTGTAGTTGTTAAAGCACCAAACGTATATTGGCACGACTAAGGTATTATTGCCAAATGATGGTTTTATTAACCTTATGTTATCTAATTATTTCTTAAATTAAATCACCCTTGGCAATAATTGCTTTAAAATGATAGTACAATGTTTACAGGAGCAAATATTGATCGTATATTTGTAAGGCAAACTTATTAGTTTAACTTATTAATATATGACAGACGATCAGGACATTCAATTTGCGTCAGATTTGCGTAACGCAATGATCAGGGTGATAAAAAAACTGCGCAAGGAGTCGCCAACAGGTTCGGGTCTTTCGCTTACCGAGCGTTCTACAATGGCATTGCTGCATCAAAATAAAGCCATGCTGCCCAGCGAGCTTGCTGCCAGCGAAATGATTACCAATCAATCCATGTCGCAAGTACTCAATCATTTGTCGGAGTTGGGCTTTATTATCCGCACAGCATCTGATACCGATAAACGGAAGGTAAACATTTCGCTATCTGAACTTGGCGAAAGCACCTTACTGCAATTCAGGCATGAACGCGACGAATGGCTGGCCGGCGCAATTAGCAGGGCCTGTACCATTGAAGAACGGGAGTTGCTGAAACAGGTGATTGTACCGCTTGGTAAGATTGTGGATTTGAAATGAGATTGAATTGAAAATTTGATGATGTGCGAATTTGAAAATGAAAAAAGGTCGGAGCCCCGGTAGCACTTAATTAATAATAACGGGCAGACAGGAAAAAAGAAATTTAATGACAACAGAAACAGTAACAACATTCAGAACATTCAGGGCTTTTAAGAGCCGTAATTACAGTTTATATTTTGCAGGGCAATCCGTATCGCTTATCGGTACCTGGATGCAGAAAACCGCGGTAAGCTGGGTAATTTATTCGCTGACCCACTCAACCCTTATGTTGGGGGTTACACTTTTTGCCAGCTTGTTCCCTTCATTTTTATTTTCGCTGATAGGCGGCGTGGTGTCAGACAGGTATAACCGCTACCGCGTATTACTTACCACACAAATTGCCTCACTCATCCAGGCCGCGTTACTGGCCGTATTGATATTATTAAAGCATTATGCAGTTTGGGAAATCATTAGCCTCAGCGTTGTGCTCGGTGTGATCAATGCATTCGACGTCCCGGCCCGGCAGTCGCTGGTGTATGAGATGGTGGAAGATAAAGACGACTTGCCCAACGCCCTGGCGCTAAATTCGTCGATGGTAAACCTATCGCGCATTATAGGGCCGGCATTAGCCGGGATAGTACTGGAAAGTTTAGGTGATGGGGTTTGCTTTTTGCTGAATGC
This sequence comes from Bacteroidota bacterium, assembly GCA_030775685.1. Classification (GTDB taxonomy): domain Bacteria; phylum Bacteroidota; class Bacteroidia; order Sphingobacteriales; family Sphingobacteriaceae; genus Mucilaginibacter. The sequence goes on along the minus strand of JALYIP010000023.1, from coordinate 36,644 downwards.
ATTGAGCTTTGTGGCCGTTATAGGCTCGCTGCTGTTGATGAAACTTCCAAAATATATTAAAAAGGAGCACACTAAAAACGTATTCGGTGAGCTGCAGGAGGGATGGGCTTATATCAAACGCACACCATCGATAGCCTTCGTGTTAATCATGCTGGCGCTTGTAAGCCTGATGGTGTTGCCGTTCAGCACGCTTATTCCATATTATGCAAAGGACGTTTTTAAGGGAACAGCCTCAACGTTTGGGGTGATAGATAGCTTCATTGGGCTCGGGGCGTTTTCGGGGGCCATCTTCCTGGCATCGCAAAAGGCCGGGGCGAATTTGAAAAAGATCCTGTTTATTAATACGCTGGTATTTGGCACGGGGCTTATCTTATTTTCGCATGAGCGTACTTACGGACTGGCGCTTGCCTTTGCCGTTGTGGCTGGTTTCGGGATGATGTCGCAAATTACAGTAAGCAATACACTCATCCAAACCACCGTAGCGCCCGAAATGCGCGGGCGAGTGATCAGTTTTTATGCGCTGGCTTTTTTCGGAATGCAGCCGCTGGGCGGGCTTTTGGTGGGTGTTATTTCCAAATACGTAGGTGCCGCTCATACGCTGATGTTTGAAGGTATTGCAGCCTTATTGATAGGCCTCCTCCACTGGCGCTACCTGCGCAGGGAAAAACTAAAACATGAGCATGATTTAGTACTAAAGGAACAGGATCACCCGATGCAAACAGTGTAAGTTAATTCATCCGCATTATACTATATTAGTAGTCATGGGCTTTTTTGATAATCTATTCAGTAAAAAAATTCAGCCGGAGGATCTTTACCTGGTCACTATAACAGACGAGCAAGTAAAAGTGGAGCATCCAAAAAGAAAAACAGAAGTTCTATTTTGGGACGATTTACATACCATATTATTAATTAATACCAGTCTGGGCCCCTGGCAGCCCGATGTATGGCTAACTTTAGTCGGCGATAATGGCGGCTGTATGATTCCTCAAGGCGCTAAGGGTTACGAGGAAGTCTATGACATAGTTTCGCAGCGCGATGGGTTTAATTTTGAAAATGTGATTTTATCAATGAGTTGTACCGATGACAAAGAATTTCTTCTTTGGACAAATAAGCAATAATTACCGCGTTAAAATGTCTTCTTCGGCTTAACAATATTATCAACCAGGTCCAGCTTTATCTGGTTAACGTCGGTAACGTATATGGCAGGTTTGCCTTTGTAGTCGCCTACCGTTCCGGTAACACAAACATTGCGTCCCTTGAAGTCTTTTTCAGGATGCCATTTAAATTTGGAGTTTTCGGGGCCCTTTACCACAACGGTTAAAAACTTCCCTGTTTCGCTGCCAAGATATAATAGGGTAGTGTTTGAACCCGATACCGGCAACGTGTTATAAACCTTATCGCAGATCATTACGGATTGTCCGCTATGGTTTACAGCGTCCCGGGCAGCTATTTTCTTTTGTGCCGAACAGGTATGCATCAACAGCAAAAAAGCGGGAAGTAAAAGTAATGGTTTCATTAAATAAAGTTAGTGAATTTAAGGCTGATATATTAACGCAAACAACCTGCGGTAATTGTTCATCGTCCGCCTTTATTTTGCACGAAATAAAAAAGGCCGCCTGCATTAAAAATGCGGCGGCCTTTTGAGGGGGGTGAGTGGTATTATCTTTGTTGTTTCACCAAAGTTGAATCCTTCTTTTTGCTGGTCGAATCCTTTTTCATTGGTTTTGTTTTCTTTTTCTTGGTAGTATCCGTCTGCATTGTTGATTTTACATTATGTGGCATTGCATATACACTTCCGAAAGAGATTGCTGCTAAAGCAATCATGCTGATTAATTTTTTCATGGGTTTTTCAATTTTAGTATTAACAGTACAAGCAATACTGTGCCAGAAGGCGATCTAATCGATAATGCATTGATTATTTGGCATTTGTATTTTATCCCAGTTTTTTAATGTGTGGAGTTTCTCTACAGGGTGGCGACAGTTTCAGCAGGGTTTCTCTTAGGCTAGTCTAAAAATGACACTTTTTACCAGCCGATTCCGTATCGTGAGGTTTTAGTGTATCCTTTTATAAGTGATCTGTATAGCCGGAAGACGTAAAATATTGCGTCTCTACAGTTCACACAAATTGCTCAATTATTGTAACAAAAGCGTTACATAGTCCGGCTTTTTTTCGTATCTTGGTCACTTCATATCGCGGGAAATCTTCCCGCCAATTGTGATAAGGTTTAGGTTAAGGCATCCAAACAGCGAGTGTGAGGATGCCTTGTTTTTTGTATGGCGATTCCTTTAAAAACGGTCGTGACTGCTCCACGTCTATATCCGCCTTCTACATTCCGCCACTTTCACCAATCCGCATAAACATATCAAAAGGAAACATTAATTTAACTGTTCGTTAATAGTATTTAATTTAAACTTGTTGTTTAACTTATAGATTACATTTATGAAAATCAAACACTTACTATTCACCTTATCTACAGCGGCATTTTTCTTGTCAGCTTGTCAGAAATCAGCTGTTGCCCCGGCCTTTAACAGCCAGGCATCTGCCCAAATCTCAGCGGGAAACCTGGACAAAAGTTTAGACATAACGCAAACTTTTGACGAAGGCTTTGAATCAGGCTCCAAAACAGCTTATGCCGATGCCAGTGTAACTTTTACCAGCGGATCATGGGATCTGAACGATGCCCTGGTTGGCACAAGCAGCTCCGACGCTAAAACAGGCACTAAGTCTGTCCGCATCCGCAATACGGGCACCTTGGGAATGAATTTCGACGTTAGCACCGGCGCATCAACCATAACCTTAAGCTACGCGGTTTATGGCTCTGATGGCTCGTCTGCCTTCCAGCTGTGGGTTTCATCCGATGGCGGCAGTAGCTATACACAGGTAGGCACCACCTCTATAACCGCAAGCAGCACAAGCCTGGCAACCGCCACGTTTACGGTAAACCAGTCGGGCTCCCTGCGTTTTCAATTAAGGAAAACTACCGGCGGCACAAACCGCATCAATATTGACGAATTTACCATAAACAGCTATGACAGCGGCTCGGGCGGCGGCGGAACCGGTGGCGGCTCGACGGCAGATAATACAAACCTGTTGCTGGGCAACCCAAGCGGCGCAACCAGCAGCATCACAAATGCAGATAACTACCTGATCGACCAAACTTACTATACCGAAAGCTATAATCGCGACAAGGGCGAACCAAACTGGGTGAGTTGGTATGTTGGCAGCACTACCTTAGGTTCCGAAAGCCGGGCGAATGACTTCAGGGCCGATACCAACCTTCCTACCGGCTGGTACGAAGTACAGGCAACCAGCTATTCGGGTTCAGGTTTTGACAGGGGCCACAATTGCCCAAGCGGCGACCGCACCTCAACCACCGCGGCAAACGAGGCCACTTTTTTAATGGATAATATGATCCCGCAAGCGCCAAAGAACAATGAGCAAACCTGGGCCAGCCTGGAAGAATACGGTCGCAGCCTGGTAAGCGCCGGCAACGAGATTTATGTGATAATGGGTAGCTATGGTTCCGGCGGTACAGGCTCCGCTGGTTCAGCAACAACCATAAACAGCGGCAACGTAGTGGTGCCCTCCAATATCTGGAAGGTAATTGTGGTAATACCAAACGGCAATAACGACCTGAGCCGCATTACCTCATCAACAAGGGTAATTGCCGTAAACACCCCAAACATCAACACCATCAGCACCGATTGGACACAATATATAACCACCGTACAGGCAATTGAAACTGCTACGGGTTATAGCTTATTAACCAATCTTCCTGCCAGTGTGCGAGCGGCATTGGAAACGAAAAGGGATGCGGGAGCGATATAAGTAATAACTAACAATATGATTTTTGACGCCGGGCTTGGGCCCGGCGTTTTTGGCAAAACAGAATTAATTATATTTGAATATATACAATATGGAGGGAGTAAGTATGCCTACTATAGAGAAAAAACAAAAAACTATAAAAGGTTTTGGGCCGGGGGGCGTTAGTGATAACGTTAAAAGTCACGCCAATGATCCGTTTTTTATCAAAAAATTAGAAGAAGCCAAACAAACCATTCAAAGGGTGGGCTTGCCGGACAAAAAAAAGAAATAAAGAATTTGAAATGATAATAAAAGGCTGGATATTAAATCCGGCCTTTTTTGTTTCGGATCTATGGTCAATGATTACAACACGCTACACAGACAAAATAATCCAGACCTAAATACGGCAAATAATTCAAATATTGTGGGTGGGAGCATTTTGCTGCTATGCAAGTGGGCTATCAAAACGCGGGCCACAAGCGAGGACGCTATGCGGCAGCGAAAAACTCTTGTAGCAGCAAGGTAAATCTTTAACATCAATCCGGCGATCAGTTTTTTGCGTTCATTCCCTTGATTTCACAGGTAGCACACTTGGTAATGAAATACAGTAATTCACCAGTACAGCAAAGATAGCCCCCGCCGGGTCAAAAGTAAAGCTTACACAAGCGAAACTTTGTGTTTTGTTTTTTGCTGCGCTTGTATTCTAAGACTTATCCAAGCTTTTAATAATAAATTCGATAACTTAGTTTAAATTTTTATATCGTCAATGTTAACCTCGGGCCATCGCTATCTCATTATTCAAACAATAATTATTTTAATGACCGGGTTAGCTAGTTGCCAGCCGAAAAATCCAGTCTCAGAAACGGATGCTATTACTAAACTGGCTGTTCACTACCTGAACGGAAAGATGCCCGATAGCCTTTATAAGTTAACTGATAAAGATTTTTCAAAACGTATTACGCCTGCAGCGTGGATCAGCTCCTATGAAGAAAAGGTAGTTCCTTTATTACCGTTAAGTAATGTAACGTTTATCACCAACAGCGATTCCGTCAGCATATATAAAGTGGATGGAAAAGTACCGCTTACCTTATACGTGAGCATTGATAAGCAGGGCAAATTGCATAAGTTTTATTTTGCGCCTTACCAGGACGAGGTCAAGTCGGTCACCTTGAGCGAAAGTGAACAAAAAACGGATTTGCTTGCCCGCAAAGTTCTGAATTTGATCAATCGCCGGCAAGCCGATAGCGTTTACCTTTTGGCAGGCGATGATTTTAAAAAGCACATAGACGCGATTAGATGGAACAATGTAGCCAAAAATATTTTTTGGCTGACACCGCTTCCGCAAGCGGTTTTTCTGAGAAGCGAAAATGGCGTTAATATATATTCTATGAGACCCTACGAATTCATGTTTGGCGGTATAGATAAAAATGGAAAATTCAATGCCTTCGCTATGCAGGCTTATCCGGAAAACGCGGTAAAAACGCAAAAAGCCGGAAGTGACAATAAGTTAATTACCCACCTGGATAGCGTGGTTGATAAAGTTATTCGCGCATATATTCAAACCGAAGGCAACGTTGGGATAAGTGCCGCTGTTTTTTATAAAGGGCATAGTTATTTTTATAATTATGGCGAACGTAAAAAAGGCGGCAAACAGCTGCCTGATGCACATACCATTTACGATATTGGGTCAGTAACTAAGACATTTACTTCTACACTGCTTGCCATAGCAGTTAACCAGAGAAAACTGACCCTTGAAACGCCGATAACAAAATTTCTGCCGGATTCCGTAGTCCAAAATCCTGCCCTGAAAAATATCACGTTTAAGGAACTTGCCAATCATACCTCCGGTTTTCCGTTCCAGCCTGATAATGTAAACCGTAAGATAACAGATGCGAACCAGCCTTTTGAAAATTATGGTTCCGACGACATGTTTTCGGCGCTAAAACATTTTAAGCAAACCGGGCAGCCCGGCACAGAATATGCTTACAGCAATTGGGGCCTGGCAGTACTGGGTTTATTGCTTGAAAAGATTTATAATCACCCCTATCCGGAACTCATTAAACAATATATTACCATCCCGTTAAAAATGACTGAAACGATGTGCGCCATTGATACCTTAAAAACCGTTAACGTGGCAAAAGGTTATGGCAAACTATTTGAACCTGTTCCTTTTATAAAAATAGCCGCGTTCCGGTCCTCAGGCGTTATCAAAAGTTCAGCGTTTGATATGCTGGAGTATGCGCAGGCACAATTGTCTACCCCCGACCATGCATTGACCTCGGCAATAAATTTAACGCATCAAATTACCTTTGATAATGGGGCTTATACGGTAGGGTTAGGTTGGGGCTATGCATCGGATGATAAAAACGTAATATCACATAACGGGGGCACGGTGGGTTATCATAGTAATGTGAGTATAGATCTGAGCAAACAAATTGCGGTAGTCGTCCTAACTAATAATGTGACCGCCGGTGATGCGGTAGGTGTGAATTTGATGAAAGCAATACAGGCGATAAAAAATTGAGTTAGGCCCCCAACCTGACGCTAGTTATCCGCACTGGCCCAAAGAGGTGCGCTACAAATGCCGCCGCGCTTAGGTAGCCATCATGACCATTACAAAATGCTTGTCCTATCCAAAAATTATTTATCTTTTTCCGCCGGAATTGCGAGGTAGTTGCCGGCAATCGGCAATCTGACGGCGGGCCACAAGGCAGGACCTGGGCAGCGGGGAAAAATCAAACGCTATATCAAAAGAATATCGGTATACCCGCGCTTTGAATTGCTTGTAAACTTATTACTCTTTATCCATTTAAAACCAGTTTTAAGAAACTATCCTTGTAGAATTCTCCAATAGGAATGATCGTATTATTTACCACAACATGCTGTTTATGGATCTGTTCAATTTTCCTGGTGGATAAAATATAAGACTTATGTAATCTAACGAAACTATCGCCTGGTAAAAGCTCTTCCATACCTTTCATAGTTTGCAGCGCTGTAATTTTACCATGAACCAGGTGCAGTAGCACATAATCCTTTAAGCCTTCCACATAAAGTATATCATCAAAATTGACACGTTGCATCCGTTGCTCCACTTTTAAATAAGCAAAGTTTTTCAAATGATTTGTTTTAATATTCAGCTTATCTTTCACTTTTGATATGGCTACCAGGAAACGGCTAAGGGTTATAGGTTTCAATAGATAATCCACCACATTATGTTCAAAGCCATGAATAGCATACTGGCTATACGCACTGGTGACAACAATTAAGCAATTGGGGCTAATAATTCTCATTATTTCAACGCCATTAAGCTTAGGCATTTGAATATCCAAAAAAATGAGGTCGACGGTAAAGTTCCGTATGTATTCTACTGCTTTTAAAGGATCGTTAGTTCCTAACAATAGTTGCAGATCAGGCACCTGTTCTATATGGTCTTTCAGTAAAGAAACAGCAAGCGGTTCGTCATCCACAATTACACATCTGATCATTTCTCAATACATTTATAAATCTATCATTAAATTAACCTGGTAAAACCCATCTATATCGTTTATAAGTAGTGTATAAGAATCGGGATAGAGTAATTTGAGCCTTCGCTGTACATTTTCTAAACCGATACCTTGCTTTGTGGCCGCTGCGCCCTGTTGCTTTTTGTTGACCGTATTCAGCACGAGTTTTCTTCCCTGCGTTGTAATAGTGATGATGGCCTTGTTTTTATCAGTAAGCGGATCGGCATGTTTAAATATATTTTCAACAAAGGGCAATAATAACAATGGCGCTATATGCAAATCTACCGATTCTAACGCCATATTTACTTTTACTACTTCAAGACCGCTATGCCGTATTTTTTGTAATTCTATATAATCTAAAAGGTATTTAAGTTCTCTTTTTAAAGGTACCTGTTCCTGATTTTCATAAAGCATATACCTGATCAGGCTACTCAGCTGCTCTAAAACCGGAAGAGCTGCTTTCGGATTTGTAGCTACCAGCGAATAGATATTATTAATAGAATTAAAAAGAAAATGTGGGTTGACCTGCGCTTTTAAAAAAGAAAGTTCAGCAATCCTGTTTTGTAGCTGTATCTCTTTCTTTTCCAACTCTCTCTGTTTTAAAAAATCAAAAAAGAAAAATGCCAGCCCCCAAATAGAGTAATAAAAGCAAAAACTAAAACTATCCAAATAATAATAGACGAGGCTGACATTCCTGGGGTAATTACGAAAGCCGAAAAGATAAGGGCATAAAACCTGCTCAATCAAATATTTAAACATGATAATGATTAGCAAGGCCACAATAAAAGCGGTTATTGTTTTAAACAAACCACGAGCAGCATACCATTTTGTGAAAATCAGGTAACCGGCAAACGAACAGGAACAAAATACCAGGGAATTTACAAGCCGGAGTATTTGATGTTGAGGATCGCTGAATAGAGCAAAACTCTGCTTTCCCTGGGATATGTCTGACAAATCCCTGGCCAGCCCGGTTAAATAATACTGTAGTATAAAGAAAGCGAAAAGGTACAGCAGCTTTTTTGTCATAAATCAATTCGCTTATATGTTGATACAAAATTGATTTAAATAAATCAATTTCTCAATTGGCAAAGCCTGTTTGGTCGGATGAAGCGGGGATTTGGTCGGCTGCCGGTTTTTAAAATGAGTTATCCTGTACACTTTGCAGCTCAATTCATTTTTTATGTATAAGAAGTATTTTTTGATTCTGATGGTATTATTGACTTCGCCCAGCATATATGCTCAAAACTATTCCCAAAAAGCATCAGTTAAACGGATGTCGGCAATTTTTGAAGAAGCCAAACCGAAGCCCCAAGTTTTATTGTTAGGTGTATTCCATTTTGCCGGAGAGCAGGTGGACGCTAATACTACCTCGCCCGGCTTGCAGCTAAACATGCTAAGTGCAGAAAGGCAAAAGCAAATTGAGGCGTTAGTTAAAAAGCTTGCGGCATTTAAACCAACCAAAATAGCGATTGAGGCTTCGCCGCGCAGGCAGCGTTATTGCGATTCATTATATTATGAGTACTGCAAAGGCAGACCTATAGCAGACAAAAAAATCAAACCCGCAGACGAGACTATCCAGTTAGCCTTCAGGCTTGCCCATATGCTGAAACTTAAAAAACTCTACCCGGTTGATGCACAGCCCTTTCGTTTCAATCTTAGTAAAACAGATTCCATATTGACTTATGAAAAATATAAAGACCAATCCGATTCTTCTTATACCTATTGGGACAAAGCATATGACGGGGAAAAAGCGCATCAGGATTCGTTGGCCTTTTTCCTTCCACTTAACCGGTATCTGCAATATTTAAATTCACCCCAAAAGCAGGCAAAAGCTATTGGCCGGTGGCTTATTATTACCAAACGTGGTTCGAACGATGAACCTATAGGGGCCGATGGCTTCATTACGCGGTACTTTAATCGTAATGTAAGGATCTATTCAAACATACAGCGTATTGTTACCAGTAAAAAGGATCGCATCCTGGTGATCTATGGAGCTACGCATATGTACCTGCTCAAAACTTTATTTGCTGCCAGCCCGGAATTTGAATTAAACGATATTATGAAATATCTGAACTAATCTAAACACACACGCAATGAAAACGCATAATTACATCAACTACTGGACAGGCACTTTACTTTGCGGCATGGCACTGTTATTTTGTTCCAGGTACATTCAAAGCTACATCTCTCCCAGTCAACGGTGGCATGTTATTGACTACCTGGCTTACCTGGTAATTATCGCCATAAGCACGGCTTTAACCATATGGCAGATGAGTAAACGCGCTGCTATAATAATGATTGAATTATTACCATATGTAAAGATCCGGCTGATATTGAGATATTTTCTTGCCTTTATTTTTCTATATTATGGCTTTGCCAAGCTACTGGATAATCAGTTTTTTCCGTTATTATACAGGTCGGATAAATTGGTAAGCCAGCTTAACGGTATGGACAAAGCCTGGATTTTCTTCGGGCACTCTGCTCCTTATAAATACTTTATTGGGGGCTCACAGGTTCTGGCTTCCTTGTTGCTGTTTTTAAGGCGTACCACTTTGGTTGGTTTGCTCCTGTTGCTTCCTGTTATAAGTAATATTGTGTTTCTTAATTTCGCTTTTAATATCCCTGTTAAATTTGATTCTTGCTTTTATTTGGTAATTAACCTGTATCTGCTATCTTTCTATTTGCCGCAAACGTATCGGTTTATTTTAGCTAATCCCGAACCACAGCTTGATCATGGCCCGACTGATAAAACTCAAAAACTATTGTTGACCTTTGTAATATTAACAGTTGTAGTGGTAGCGTTTGGATTGCAGTTAAAGGCAAAATTTAATGATACCTGGAAAACCAAACTTTATGGTACGTATGATATAAAGTCTGCTTATAAAAATGGAGCTGTTGATTCAGCGAGCAGTTTTAAAACATTTTATTTTGATATAGGCACCTTAATGAACATAAAGCTGAATACCGGAGAATTTAAGTGGGCAGATTACAATATTAAAGGTACGGATTCCATTTTTTTTGAGGCTGAAAAAGCGTTGAAGGGAACGTATCAATTAAAATCAGATACCGTGCTGTTGATAAAAGGCGTGATTGGTAAAGATGATATTAGAATTTTATTGAACAAAAGAAATAAAAAATGAATCCCGATAGCAAGTCCTTAACTTATCCGGTGACACTTTTTGATGGCGAAAATGTAATTTCTGCAATAAAAGTGTTCAGTTTGCTATTGAACACGATAAACAGGGGCAATTTCGTTTTGCATTCTTTATGGAGCGCTTGATTATCCGCTAGTTTATTATTGTTACAAAATAAAATCCCTGATAATCAGTGTGTTTCACAGCGTTCCGGGTGTTCCACTTACAAAAATGGAACGCTTTGCAGGCGTATCGTCCTGAAAAATTTTTCCGTGCAAAACCCTCAAATAAAAAGTCCGGAAGAAAGAATCTAAAACTCTTTCTTCCGGACTTTCTGTCTTTACTGACTTTCGGACTAAAAAATTATATCTTCCCGAAAATCTCGGCTAATTTATCTTCCAGATCGTCACCCCTTAGATTTTTACCGATGATCTTTCCATCCGGATCAAGCAGGAAGTTTTGCGGGATACCACGCACAGCATATAAGCCAGCGGTTTTGCTGTCCCAGAATTTAAGATCTGACAATTGAGTCCAGGCTAAGCCATCTTTATGAATAGCGGCCAACCATTTGTCTTTTGCTCCAGGCCTGTCTAACGACACGCCAACGATGGTAAATTTCTGTCCTTTATAATGATTGAATGCCTTTACAACATTCGGGTTTTCATGACGGCAAGGGCCGCACCATGATGCCCAAAAGTCGATCAGCACATATTTACCGCGGAACGAAGAAAGATTAACTATTTTACCCGCAGTATCCGCTTCGGCAAATTCAGGAGCAATAGCACCAAGAGCCACCGCCTTAAGCTTAGGCAGTCTTTCAGCAAACTTTTTTCCTGCTTCTGATTCTTTAATGGCTGGTGTTAAGCCATTAAACAGAGGAGCAATATCAATATAGTCGGCACTGTAAGCAAAGCTTTCCAGCGCGTTCAGACTGATGAACGAATCAGGATTATCTTTTATGAATTGTTTATTTATAGCAGCATCCTGGGCATCAATCTCTTTTTCTGCTTTATGGCTTGCTTTTTCAAAAGCCTCTGTTTTTTGCTCTTCCGGCGAAGCTGCCTTTTGTTTTGATTCTAAAGCGGCATAGGCAGCATCAATTGGTTTGTGTGCCAGGTCGAATTTTGCATTTTCAACGTTGGTTTTTGTACCATCAACAGTTGCACTTGCAAGGGTATCTTTGCTGTTTACGTTAATCGTGCCGTTTTCAAGGTAGATGGCTTTATAATCGTGGTAACCGGGACCTGTTCCCTTTTGGTTTAGCTGAAGATAGGCCATGGTTGGCGATGCAGCAGCATTTCCGCTAAACTGAAACTTACCATTCACCAGCACAGCCGAATCTGTTTGGACTTTTCCAGCCTGGCGAGACTGCATGTATATCTTAGCGGGCGTATTCAGATTGCCTATGGTACCCTGCACTACATATTTGCCGGTTTGTGCAAAAGCAAGGGCAGGTAAGCTCGCAATCGCCATTAAAACAATTTTTTTCATCAGTTACTTTTTTTGTTTGAAACGTAAACTTAAAAATTTTTATTTAGGATTAATGCGACTGCTGTGTCAAAAATCAGATACGGAGAAGAGAAAATGAATTACGTTGCTATTATTGACAGCTTTGCTGCCCCCAATCGGGCAGCCAATATTGGTAGAAAATAGGAAAAGAAAAGTCCGCGCCGTAGGTGCGTAACACCGCTGTCCGATATTTAAAATAGGCTATCGGAAAACGGATTCTTTCCGCCTTTCACTTTTATAGGTTGCGTACCTCTGGCCCGCTTAATTCCTGGGACGTTTTTTTTACCAATATTGGGCGCCGATGGCGCCACTTGTTTTAAGGTATCGGTACTTATTTCCCCAGCACTTCTTTTAACTTCTCGTCCAAATCATCGCCACGCAAATCCCTGGCAATAATTTTTCCGTTCGGGTCTATCAAAAAGTTCGACGGGATGGATGACACATAATACAAGCCGGCGGCGGCGTTGCTCCAGAATTTAAGGTCAGATACCTCTGTCCATGTTAAGCCGTCGGACTTGATAGCTGCCAGCCAGTCGGCCCTGCCCTCTGCTTTGTCGAGCGAAACGCCAAGGATAGTAAAGTTTTTGTCCTTATATTTATTGTATACCCGTACCACGTTAGGGTTTTCCTGGCGGCAGGGGCCGCACCACGAAGCCCAAAAATCAATCAAAACATACTTACCTCTGAATGAGGACAACTTTACTGGCACACCGTTCACGTCATTTTGCGTAAAATCAGGCGCCATGGTGCCTGGGGCAACATGCTTTAACGGCTCAAGGGCTTTTTGGAAGTTAACCGCAGTTTCAGTAGCTTTTAAAGCAGGGGATAAGGTATTGTAAAGCGAGTCGAGCTCAATAGGATTCGGCGAAGGGCCATCCACAGAATACAACGCCAGCAGGCTTAAATAGCTATCAGGATTTGATAAAATAAATTTTTTGATGATGGTCTTTTGTTCTGCCTGTAATGCCTTGCCTTTACCTTGCAGGGCGCTTCTTACCTGCGGCGTATTAAGCGCGCCAGTGGCAGCTCTTCTTTCTGCGGCAAGTTGTAGCGCCTTTGTTTTTACAGGCGATAGCTGTGCCTTAAGCTTTTTGTTGTCATCGTTTATTTTTGATCCCGTTATCTGCGCTTTTGAAACAGAATCCGGGCTGGTCAATGAAAACTCGCCTTTATCGATATAAAAATTCAGCACATCCGCAGTGCTATCCAGCTTTTCAAAACCTACGCCCTTATGATCTATAACTAACACCGCATCAGAGGGGTTGAACAGTTTTCCACTGAAATCAAACGCGCCGGCAGTTATAATTGCGGAATCGATCACCCGGTTAGCGCCAAGTTGGTACATTAAATAGGCTCTGGCAGGGGTGTTTAAACTGCCCACCTTACCTTTAATAATAAAAGTCTCTTCGGTTTGTGCCAGTGCAAAAAAAGGCAGCAATGTTATTATAAAAAGAAATATTTTCTTCATCTGTTTTATCAGCGCGTAAGCTGCAATAACGTTAAAATATGGTTTGAATTATCCCGGTCAGATTAATTTTTGATAAGTGCGCCACCAAAGGTCGGGTAATTCGCCGGATACAGCGGTCTTGTAATCGTCATATTGACAAGGTACTAAATGGAACCGCTCGTTCTTTGAGCCCCCTGTAGGGTAAGGTACCTGCATCCACCAACGGTCGGATTTTTTACTTTTTACAAACACCACTTCGTGATCTTCGTGCCTTAAACTGGTTTTGTAAATGAGGTATTGTGATTTCGGGTTGAGCGGAAAATCGCGTTTACGGTTATAAACGCCATCCAGAAAATACCAAATCATCTGGGCCAGCAAGGTTGCGGTTTGCCCATTGTTATCGTATGCCGGGTTAAACTCGTAAAAACCGATGGAACTTAGCTTATCATTGAAGCCGGCATAGCGGGCTATCTGGCAAGCCTCCTCGCCATAGAAGCCATTTGGCGTTGCATTGGCATTTCCACAGGCATCAGATGATCTGATGGCTCCCATATCAAAGCTGATCATGCTGGCATTGCGGATAACCGGCTCTGCAACGGCAACATTGCCGCTTAACGCACCAAGGCGGTGCACATCAAAATATAATTTGTCCATTACCCGCAGGCTATCCTGGCTGGCAAAATAGGTTTGATAACCCAGGTTGCTGTAATTAAACAGGTAATTTGGCTCGTGCAGGAATATTTTATTGAGATAAGACTCTGAAGTAGTTTCAATGTTTTCCGATGTGCTGTCGTCATCATCATCCAGGTCGAAGTGTGAATCAACGATCACCAGGTCTACCTTTTGCTCCAAATCTTCATAGGCCAGGTACTGTGCATAGGTAAGGTCCTGCCCGCCGCCTATAATAATAGGGATGATGTCTTTTTTAACCAACTCACTAACCAGGGTTTTAAGGGCGATATAAGTATCGGTTACAGTGGCGCCCTGCCGAATATTGCCAAGGTCGACAATCTTTGTATTGTAGTTACCCTCATTCAACCGGTATAATTTTTCGCGCACATAATCCGGTCCTAAGGCACAGCCGGGATTATTAATGGCGTTCCTGTCCTCCTGCACACCTATGATGGCAATGTCCGTCTTATCGGCCATTAACGGAAAATCAACCGCGTAGTAATCTATCTTGCTGCCTAACTGACTGGTATAGTATCCCTTTGCGGGGATGATCTGTTTCTGATCGATAGGTGTAAAGAAATCGGATAGTGACATTTTTGTTGATGTGCGATCCCGATAGCTATCGGGAAGTGATCTGCAAATGTGCAGTTTTTTGACTAAGATTCATAGGATTTGAGGGAATAAGGATGCCGGTATTTTAGGTTAAAGGGCTTCAGTTTGTTTTCCCTGGACAGCTTTCTTGAAACTTCGCTGACATACATTTAGCCCGTTCGCCGTTACTTTGGGTTTTATCATTAACAATACATCAACTATGGAATACAGACAATTAGGCGCATCGGGCCTGCAGGTGCCGGTGCTAAGTTTCGGAACGGCAACCTTTGGTGGCGGCAACGAATTTTTTAAAGCATGGGGCGAGACCCAGCTTGACGAGGCCAAACGAATGGTTAACCTGTGTATTGACGCTGGTATTAACTTTTTTGATACCGCTAATGTTTATTCGCGCGGATTGTCCGAAGAGATCTTAGGGCAGGCATTAGAGGGCCTGCGTAACCAGGTACTGATCTCCACGAAAGCAACGTTTACTATGGGCGACGGTCCGAATGATTTCGGCTCGTCGCGTTTTCACTTGATCCGTTCATTAGAGGATAGCCTGCGCCGCTTAAATACTGACTACGTTGATATTTACCATATGCATGGCTTCGACGGGAACACGCCTGTAGAAGAAACTTTGCGCGCGCTTGATGACCTGATCAGCAGCGGAAAGGTACGCTATATTGCCTGTTCAAACTTTTCGGGCTGGGCGCTGATGAAGTCACTTTCTGTTTCTGAGCGTTATGGCTGGGCAAAATATATTGCGCACCAGGCTTATTACTCATTACTTAACCGCGAATTTGAATGGGAGCTGATGCCTGCCGGGATAGATCAAAATGTAAGTACAATAGTTTGGAGCCCGCTGGCTTCGGGGCAATTGGGCGGAAAATTTCGTCGAGGGGGACCGTTGCCAAAGGATAACCGTACCCAACAAGGCGGCAGTCACGGCCCGGCAACCAATTATGAACATTTGTATAACATTGTTGATGCGCTGGATGAGGTTGCTGAAGAAACCAACAAATCTGTAGCACAGGTAGCACTTAACTGGGTATTGCAGCGGCCAACCGTAGCTAATATAATCATAGGTGCCCGTAACGAGGAACAGCTACAGCAAAACCTTGGCGCTGTTGGCTGGAACCTCACAACCGACCAGGTTAAAAAACTCGATGCCGCCAGCGAGGTTGATCCTATTTATCCATACTGGCACCAAAGGCAGAATGTGCGGTTGAATCCGTTGCCGAAATTTTATTGAAGGAATTTCGTAGCGATGGGTTTTAAACTTAAGGTGTTTGAAACATCCTTAATAGCGCAGGCCTGCGACCTGCGCTATTGTATTTGGCCCTTTCAGGGCTTTGGTTTTTGATAGAACTTTAGTGTTCTGACCCTGAAAGGGTCTAATTTGTCAGCGCAGGTCGCAGGCCTGCACAAAAAAAGCGAAAGAAATTGCGCAAAATCAGGTTTCAACCCAATCGCTATAAATACCGGCAACCCTATTCCAAAATTATTTCTAACTTGCTCAAAATCTGAACAATCATGGGATCAGCTGCTATTCAGGGGCCGCTTTGGGGCAAACAATCTGAAAACTGGGCTACTATACAAGAACAAACCGGCAATGCGGGTTATGTTTATGCCCTCAATTTTTTAAACCTGGATCCTGCCACGCAGCTGTTGGATGTTGGATGCGGATCGGGCGTATTCAGCAGCCTTGCAAGTGCTACCGGCGCTTACGTAACCGGTATTGATGCCAGCCAGGCCCTGATTGAAAAGGCGCAACAGCGCGGAACCACTGCAAAATTTACTACCGGCGAGATGGAAGAACTCCCCTTTGCCGACCACACGTTCGACGTGGTTGTTGGCTTCAATTCCTTTCAGTACGCAGCAAATATTAACAATGCATTTAGCGAAGTCTGCCGCGTGTTAAAGCCTGGAGGCAAACTGGTTGTGATGATCTGGGGAAATAAGGAAGATTGTGAAGCTGCAAGCAATTTGGCCGCCATAGGCAGCTTATTGCCACCGCCGCCACCCGGAGCTCCCGGACCATTCGCCTTGTCGGAAAACCAATTGCTGGAAAAAACACTGGAAGCTATTGGATTTAAAATTCTCAGCAACGAAGATATCAGCACGGTTTGGGATTACCCCAATACTTCAATTGCATTAAAGGGCCTATTATCTTCCGGACCCGCCGCCCGGGCAATTGCAAACAGCGGTTTAGAAAAAGTTCAGGAGACGGTGATGAAATCCTTCGAACCTTATATCCGGGATAATGGCCATGTGGTTTATCACAACAAGTTCAGGATAGTAATCAGCGAACGGTAAGCGTACCGCCTGTCACTCGTTTTTCATAATTCCTTAAAGTAGTGCTTATCTTTTCATTACAAATCCATCTTATCCACCAAAAACATACCTTTGCAGCCGCAAAAGCAAGATTTTTGGATGAACGAGCAGATAGAAAAATTACAGCAGACCATTGAGCCATTAAGACAGCAAATAATTAATCACAAAGTTTACGGACTAATAACCAGCATTGACGACCTTGCTGTTTTCATGAACCATCACATTTATGCGGTGTGGGATTTTATGTCGTTATTAAAGGCGCTACAGCAAAACTTAACCTGTACCAATGTACCCTGGTTTCCGGTTGGTTCGGCTAATACCAGGTATTTAATAAATGAGATAGTAGCGGGTGAAGAATCAGATGTTGATGGCGACGGCAACCGCAAAAGCCACTACGAAATGTACCTGGAGGCAATGCGGCAATGCAACGCTGATGCCGGTGATTTCGTAAAATTTATAGCTCAGTTACAAAATGAAGGCGATTTGCAGGCGGCATTAATACATGCCGAAACGCCCACCACGGCAAGGGCATTCGTAAACCACACTTTTGAAGTGATCAACAGCGGCAAGGCCTGGTTACAGGCTGCAGTTTTTACTTTTGGCCGCGAGGATCTGATCCCAAATATGTTCTTGTCTATCGTTAACGATCTGAATGCCAAATTTCCCGGGCAGGTTTCTCAATTCAAATATTATCTTGACCGCCATATAGAAGTAGACGGCGACCATCACAGCCACCTGGCACTGGAAATGACCGCTGAACTTTGCGGCGACGATAAGCAGAAATGGGAGGAGATCACCGCCGGATCAATTGTTGCATTACAAAAAAGAATCGGTTTGTGGGATGGTGTTTATGAAGAGATCATGAATGCGAGGGTAATGGCTTAAACAAGTTGTTAAACTGTCATGTTTATTATACTCCCGGTATGGATGATTGTGCTTTATAGATGATCAAATAATTATCCTATCTTTCCTTTAGATTTGCGTTATCCTTTTAGACATCAAATCCTTTTTTTATATTCGGCTGATAAATATTCTGAATCGGCAATATTTGACGGGCAACGTATTGAGTGTCCCTGCTACTTATTTAAATTTAGAAAAAGCGGATAGCTATCGATAAAATCATGATAAAAAAGGTTCTGCTTGTTTCGGCTTGTAGCTTGCTTACGCTAAGTGGGTATGCGTGTTATGCCAATATTGCGGACAATCCCTTTCTCTTTAAAATAACTTCAAGGCATCCTGCCGACACGATTCCCCGCAGGGAGGTAATGGATGTAGTTAAAGCCGCTATTCATGCCTCAAATAGTTTTAACGAACAGACAGTGGCTGATTTATATACCCCCAATGCAGTTGTTGCAGACGACGAGCCACCGTACTCATGGAACGGCCCTACTGCCGGAATCCAATGGATCAATGCCGTTGAACGGGCAGTAAAGGAAAACCGGATCAGGAAATTTAAAGCAGAGATTGAGCAGCCAAGTATTTACCAGCAAACTAACGACAATGTTTACGTGGTTGTGCCGGTAACTTATACCGGCGACCTGCCCGGCGGCGATCCTTTTAGCGTACGCGGCGCTTTTACTTTTGTATTAAGACAGATAAATGATAAATGGCTGATAAAAAGCCAGGTTTGGATGAGGGAGAAAGGGTTGTAGTGGAAAGGCGGGAATCAAGAATCAAGATCCAAGAGTCAAGACGGAAAAGGAAAGATTCGGTAGTTAAGGCTTAAAGAAGATTCAGAATAAATTTGATGATAAAAAGTAAAGGGGAATAAACCACGGTTTATTCCCCTTTATATATTTTAAGTTGATTTGCTTACTCAATTAGTTTGAATCGGTAGATGCTAAAAAGCCAACGTGGTGGTTGTGTTTGTTTTTGGTTGTAAAAGGCGATTTTTTAGTGAATAAGCCCATTAAAAATAAAATAGCGCCTAATATAACTTGTGGCCAAACTTTTGGAGAATAAACATATAACCACGGAGATACCATTAAAATAAATCCCATTAACACGTCAAGCACGTTGTGGATGGTTAAAGGGAATTGTTTGATAAAGCCCGTTTCGCTTCTGCTGAAGATAGCCATGATCAATTGCAGCCAGCCAATATAAATAGGTAACAATAATGCAGCATTTGATACATGTACCACATCAAACAGCCATGGAGATGCAATTAATGTAAGGGCGACAATGTAATTTAAAACTCCGTATACTGCGGTTGAAATAAAGGGCTTCATATTTTTAATTTATACTATTTAATAGTTTTCTTTTGATTGAATACCACACAAAGGGTATTTGTTTTCAAAGGTATAAATTTTGTATTTATCTAAAACCCTTTATTTGCATTTATTCACCTAAACAAACGAATTTTTACAGAATTCAGTCGAAGGGCTATTTTTTTCTGCTGATTTTGGAAGCTACAAACGCAAATAGACCAAAAACAATCGCCGACAGTATCCCGAGGCCTAGTCCAGCCAGGGCTAACGCTACACGCGGATGGGTTGCAAATGAGGCGGGCATATCCACCAGCATGGCATCTACCTGTTTGTGATTTTCAAGATAGGTTTTAAAGAAGAATACATGTACAATGGTGATCCAGATGCAATTAACCAGGCCGGTTAACAGTCCGTGTAAAAAATATTTGCCGTTGCATGTTTTGGCAATAACAAACGCACAAAAGGCAAATATCAACACCCAAAATATAGGCTCAACGTTTTGGGGGATAAGCGACACTGTGCCGAATGCCATTATCAATCCAAAAACTGATAATTGAAAGATAATTTTCCAGTTCATTATGAAGGAGATTTGATTAAATAAATATATAAATAATCAACTTACCCGGCACTTGAAAATAAAAAAGGCAGCCAATTTTATTCAGCCGCCCTAAGGTTTACGGTTTAATATCTTATTAATGCTTTATATCCGGAGATTTAACAGGGCTCGGCTTTGCTGTATCTTTTTTTGTTGCAATTGCCACTACTCCGTTTTCACCTTTAGGCCCATATACTGCCTTTGCGGCCGATTTTGGCAATACTGATATGCTTTCAATATCATCCGGACTTAAGCCGATGATGTTGTCAACTACCTTCCCATCCACAACGTAAAGAGGGTTTGTCATTAAATTCTTCATTTTAAGGACTTTGTCCCGCTTGATGGTGTCTGTTGTGGGGTTCATGGCCACGCCCTTAAACGATGCCCTGTTTTCTGCAATCATGGGTGCTGTTCCGGAATTGTTTGGCTTATCGTCATCAACAAGAGTAAATGAAATAGGTACGGAGTATTGCACCCTTACCGGCCTGCCGTTCTGTATGCCCGGGGCCCACTTCGGCGATTCGGAGATTACCCGCAACGCTTCTTTATCTATCTCATCAGCTACTCCGCGCCTTACCTGGATGTTGGATAATGAACCATCCTTCTCAACAATAAAACCAATTATAACCTTTCCCTGTACACCCTGTTCGCGCATGGCTGCAGGATATCTTATGTTTTTTGAAAGGTAATGGCCAAATCCTTCTAATCCACCGGGAAATTGCGGTACCATTTCAACAGAAGTAAAAACCGGGCTATTGCTTGATTCGCCGCTTGCGTTCCTTTTTGGCGCCTCTTCAATCGTTATGCGCTCGGGAGCATTATGTATAACTGATTGCGTTTCTACGGTATCGTCATGAACCATTGTGGTGCTGTCCAGTATAATATTGGGCTGTATGGCCGATGCCGGCGTTAACAGCACCTGGCTAACTTTCTTACTTACAAAGCCAACTGTCTGGCTATTGCTTACAGTTGCAGATGATAATACCAGCATCAGGATAAATAACGGCACAGAGAGGCCGTATTTAACAAGAGCCACGTGCTTCGATTTGTTTTTCTGCAGCATCCTGATGCGTTGTTTTAACAAACTGTGGTTGTAAAACGGGTTTACGAGGCTGTGTACCGGTGTGTTGAAGGTTTGACTCAACAACAATAAGGCATAGTCAGTTTTATTGGTGCCGCACTTAAGCGCCTGCCTGTCGGCAATATATTCGTGGATGTGTTTGATGGAGAAGCGATAGAGATAAACTACAGGGTTAAACCAATTGATGATCATCACGGCTTCAATCAGCAGCACATCGGCGCTGTGCCATTGCTTGGCGTGCACGTGCTCATGGGCTGCTATTACCTTGTTATCCGCCTGGTCCTTGGCAAGCCTGATTTTCTTAAAGAATGAATAGGCTATTGCCGAATCGGGTTGATTGATCAGTTTGTTTAAAACAACCATCTGCCATATAAACCGGCCAATTAAAAAAATCATGCCCGCTAAATAAATAGCCGCCACAAACTGGCCTATGGTCACCTCGCTGTGCTGAATGGGTTTAAACTGGTAAACCACCAGGGGGCTATTATATATTCTGAGCTGAACTTCTTTGGTGATGAATAAATTCTTTACCCAATTTGATTGGATCATCGGGATAAAAAACGATAGCAATGATGCCGCCACCAGGTAAACCCGGTTAAGCTGGAAAAAGGTTTCCTTTCGCAGAAGCAAAACATAAAAGCCGTAAAACAGCAGCAGGTAAATATTTACCAGCAATAAATAATGCCACCCGGTCATAATTATTTTTCTTTTAGTTTTTCAATCAGTTTCATTATCTCATCGGCTTCCTTCAAATCAATTTTTTCCTTTTTCACAAAATACGAGAACATCCGCTTTACGGAGTTGTCGAAATAGCCGTTCATTAGCTTATCGGTAGCAAAATTTTGGTATTGCTCCTTGCTGATTATAGGGTGGTATTCATGGCTTTTGCCAAATGCAGTGTGCCCAACAAAACCCTTGGCTTCCAATATCCTGATAATGGTAGATACCGTATTATAAGCGGGCTTTGGTTCGGGAAGTACGTCAATCACTTCTTTTACAAAACCTTTTTTTAAATTCCACAGCACCTGCATTATCTGTTCTTCGGCGCGTGTTAACTCTTTAATTTCCATACACTTGGTGTTTTTTAGTCCTGATAAATAGCAGGCCCGCATTGGGCGAACTTTGTATCAGCAATTATCTTTAATTTATAGTTATTTACAAACTGGTTTAGCAAGGTAATAAATTGGGTTTGTTTTTTGGCACTTATTCCTGCGCCATCCATGTTAAGCAAATAATGGTCAATGGTTCCGTCGGCCTCAAAATATATGCGGTGAATAATGCGGGTAGGCTTTTGCCACGTATAATCATGTTGGTGCAGATAAGTATTCAAATCCGTAAGCAACGCAACGTAAGCCGTATAAAATTTCTGCTTACCGGCTCCCTTAAACACACTTTTATTGCTATCGGCATCTAGCGCGTTTTTGTATTGCTTATTTAGAATATCAACGGTGAGGTTGTCTTTGGCGGCATTTTGGAAGGTAGCCGCGCGTTGCTGTGCATTAACTGCAAAGCCCAAAAACAATAATGCTGTTAATATTATTACCTTCATAATTTAAACAAGAAATAAAGCTAAAACTAAAATATTAGTTTTGCAAGGGTTTACATATATTTATTTTCCTTTTCAACCTGTTTAGTATACCTGTATATAAATGAATATAACTTTCCACGGCGCCGCCCGTAATGTAACCGGTAGCAAGCATTTAATCCGCTTAAATGACGGCACTTCCATACTGCTTGATTGTGGTATGTTCCAGGGGATGGGTGAGCATACCGAAGAATTAAATGAGCATTTCGGATTCAATCCAAATAAGATTGACCATATGATCTTGTCCCACGCTCATATCGATCATTGCGGCCTCATTCCGCGCCTGGTTGCCGAGGGCTTTAACGGCCAGATATTTTGTACCGCCCCAACCATGGACTTGGCAAAGATCCTGTTGATGGATTCGGCACGCATCCAGGAACAGGACGTTGAGTACAGCAATAAACACCGCAGGAAAAACGGCTTACCATTATTAGAAGCTTTATACAATGAGGATCAGGCCATGGAAGCATTGCGCCTGTTCAAAATTGTTGATTATAACGAGGAATATGTTATCACGCCATCGGTTAAATTTAGCTTTACCGATGCCGGACATTTGGTGGGCAGCGCAGCTGTGCATTTAACAATTACCGAGAATGGCAAACAAACCGCTGTTACATTCAGCGGCGATGTTGGCCGATACGGCGATATGCTGCTAAAAAGCCCGCAACCATTTCCACAGGCGGATTACATCATCCTGGAATCGACCTATGGCGACTCACTTCATAAAGATGTCGGGGCTATTGAAGATGCCTTACTGGAGGTTGTAAAACAAACCTGTGAAATAAAGAAGGGCAAGCTGATCATCCCTGCGTTTAGCGTTGGCCGAACACAAGAGATCTTGTACGCTCTAAACGCACTGGAGCTAAAGGGAATACTGCCTGATCTGCATTATTATGTTGACAGCCCGTTATCTGAAAAGGCTACGAGAGTACTAATGGATCATCCGGAGGTATACAACAAGGAGGTAACTGAGGTTTTAAAGGTTGATGCCAATCCATTCGGCTTTAAGGGGATGAGGTTTATCGAATCGACAGAAGAATCAAAAGCTTTGAATGATGATCCTACCCCCTGTGTTATTATATCTTCATCAGGTATGGCCGAGGCCGGGCGGGTAAAGCACCACATCAAAAATAATATCAATAACCAAAAGAATACCATATTAATGGTTGGCTATTGTGAACCCAGCTCATTGGGCGGCCATTTACTGCGTGGTGATCACGAGGTTTTTATTTTTGGCGATAAATATGAAGTAAAGGCAGAGGTGCAATCCATTAAATCGATGAGCGCTCATGGGGATTATGAAGACCTGCTGCATTTTATCAGTTGCCAGGACCCCAAAAAAGTAAAGGAAGTTTTCCTGGTGCATGGTGAATATGAGGTTCAGCAGCATTTCAGGCAAAGGATTTTGGATAAAGGTTTCTCAAAAGTGGAGATTCCTTATCAGCATCAAAAAATTGAAATTGTTTAAGGTCGTTTTCGTTGGGGATATTTTGATTAAAGCCCTCACTTTTCTGCTTAATTCTCCGTCACTTTTAGTGATTGTTGCACAACAATCACTTTAGCCAACGGATTATAATTAATGTTTAAGGGGCTTTAGCCAAACTATTGCGATCCAATCATTATTTTCAAATAGCATTAAATATGGAAAAATTTCTTTTTGTTTTAGAAAAATTTCTATATTTGTGAAGAGATAAACATTATGGCAGCCAAAAAAATATCCATTAAGTCAAAAATCAGTGAGCCCAGGCCTTATGATGATGCGCCAATTATATCTGTAGTTAATGATTTTGAAGTGCCATATAATGTTTACAAGCAGTTTTATGCCGATGACATCAGCTTGCTGGCCCGTTCCAAAAAGGGGTTAAGCGCAAAAGCCGCTCTTGATTTTCTTTCTTTATCAGGCTTTACGCAGGATGAATTTCAGGAAACATTTAAAACCACTGTTAAAACCATCCAAAACCACGTAACCCGTGAGCTTACCCTTGATGCGGCCCTTAGCGAAAAGCTTTTAAAATCATTCGCGCTTTTTGATAAAGGCACTGAAATATTCGGTTCGGCTCATAGCTTTCATCAATGGTTAAATACACCTGCTTATGGTCTTGGTAATCAATTGCCCTTTGAACTCATGGATACCATTACCGGCATCCAGCTCATCGAAGAAGAACTTATCCGCATTGAATTTGGTGATCTGGCATAAGCCGATATGCTTGTTTACAGGATAACATTAACCAAATACGCCAATCAACTTGTTGCCTCCGGGCGCGCCGCGCGCTGGAACCCCAACGACGTAGCGATGATCTACACCGCATCATCGCGCTCATTGGCCTGCCTGGAGAATGTTGTTCACCGGGATAAGCTTGGTTTAAGCATGCTGTTTAGTATCCTAACTATCGAATGTCCAATATCTTTAAAAATCAAAACTATTAATTTAAAGGATCTACCTGCAAACTGGATCGATTACGATCAGATGACGATAACTCAGCGTATTGGTGAAAAATGGATCAGGGATAACGAATCTGCAATATTGCAGGTGCCGTCGTCAATTGTAAGCGAAGAAGTAAACTATCTTATCAATCCAAAACACCCGGATTTTAAGCTAATAAAAATTGTGAAAGCGCAGCCCTTTGTATTTGATAGCAGGATAAAGCTCTAAAAAGGAAATAAAGCCTTGTCATTCTGTAGCAATAACGAAGAATCTTATTCGCACGACACAAACGCAGGACAGGTATAACGCAGACCTGACTGCTGTATAAGATTCTTCACTTCGTTCAGAATGACAAAGCTTTTCCGTTAGTTCCTCGCAGGTTGCGGCTTAGGCAGTTCCTTGCGCGGAATCATTTCATTACGCTGTGAAGTATTATAAACAAACGATGCTACAATTGTTGCGGCTTGTTTCAAATCATCTTCGCTCAGCTTATCATAGGTATCCTGGTTGCTGTGGTGGGTACGTGAGCCATAGTCAAGCGCGTCCTGGATAAACTGGAAGCCCGGAATGCCGACTGCGTCGAACGACACGTGGTCGGTGCTGCCGGTGTTCCTGATGGTAACGGTTGTGGCGCCAAGGTCTTTGAACGGCTCAAGCCATGCCTTAAATATAGGCCCGGCAAGCGAATCGCCTTGTAAATAAATGCCGCGTAACTTACCGCTGCCGTTATCAAGATTATAGTAAGCCGAAACTTTTGCCTGCTCTGGTTTTAGCTCCATTGTTTTCGGATCGCCAAAGTGATTAAGCACATATCCGCGCGAGCCGAATAACCCTTGCTCTTCCGAACTCCACAATGCTATACGAATGGTACGGCGCGGCTGAAAGTTAACGGCCTTTAAAATACGCATCACCTCAAGCATTACTGCACTTCCGGCCGCATTATCGGTAGCGCCGGTTGCGCCATGCCATGAATCAAGGTGACCGCCAATCATCACAACCTGCTCCTTTAATTTTTTATCGGTTCCGGGGATCTCTCCTACTACGTCATAACCCTGCAGGTCATCAGTAAAGAACTGAGTTTTTATATCGGCTTCTACCGTTACTTTAATACCGGCTTTAACCAAACGTAAGATCCGCTGAAAGTCCTCGCCGCTGGTTTCCAGTTCAGGCGATACAGCTTTCGCCGTGTCTGCATACGATGCACCATTGGTTGTAAATACGGTACCGTCGCTGCCGCGGGCCTGTGTTAATACCAAACCGGCTTTTTCTTCAAGCAAAAATTTGTTGATTGCGGCACGCATGGCCATGGCTTTTTGACGTGCTAAAAATTGTGGTGAGTTGCGGTCAAATGCGCCACCCCGGCGACCGGCCGCCGGTTGTGAAGTAGCTTTAGCCATTTCGTCAAGTTCAGCATCGGTATAACGAACGCCATCAGCCTTAAATGTTCTTTCAACACCGGGCTTGGTATCAAAGATCACGATTTTACCTGCTAATGTGCCTTTGTATTTATCAAGATCGGTAGTGGTATCGGCCTTAACTAAAACCACGTCGCCTTTTATAGGGCCGTTTGTTGAAGGGGTCCATGCTTTAGGAATAGCAATTAAAGCGTGGTAGTATGGAACCGTCATGGCTACATAATTCTTTTGAACTTCCCAGCCTTTGCCAAACTTACCCCATGCTTCGCGCTTGGCATTTACCATGCCCCATGTTTTTAGCTCGCTTACGGCCCAATCCTGTGCGCGTTTTAAGCCCGGAGAACCGGATAAACGGGGACCGGAGGCATCAGTTAAATGAAAGGCGATGTCCATTACTTTTGAATGGTTAAGGCCTTCTTCACGAATTTTTTGAACGATCGCCGGGTCGGGCGTGTCCTGGGCAAATGCTGTGCCCGCAGTAGCTGCTACAAGCAGGCAGGAGTAAAGTAATTTTATTTTCATTCGATCAGTTTTTGGCTACCAAAGGTTAACAAACTTGCTGTTACCTTAATAGCCTGGTTAATAATGTTGTCAGTTGCTAACAAACTTATTTATTAAAACTTGCAAAACTTAAGTTGCCCGTTAACAAAGTTGTTACAAGTGTTAAATATTTTAGGGAACTCAACTATCTGCCAAAATCATCTTAACCTCGCATATTAAATCGGCGATTAGATGATCAAAACCCACTTGAGGCATTGTCATTTCCATAAAATCTCAATTAAAAATAGCCGAAAAAATATCAATTTTATAAAAAACGAGCTTTAAGCATCGTATTTTATAAAGGAATGACGGTATCGGGTAAACAAATAATAAAAATTATTTTTTTAAACACATTATGGGTCCAGGGGTTCTATATTTAAACAATTGTTTGCTTAAATTGAGCCAATAAATTCCCCTATGAGAGTTTTTCACCTAAGCGCTGAATGTTACCCTGTTGCCAAAGTTGGCGGCCTAGCCGATGTTGTTGGCGCACTTCCCAAATATCAAAACCAGTCCGGATTGCAGGCGGCAGTGGTAATGCCATACTATAACCGGAAGTTTGTGCAGGAGAATGAGTTTGATACCGTTTTTCAAAGCTCAACCTTACTGGGCACGCGTCGTTTATACTTTGAAATATTAAAGGAGAAAACCGACAAGCTTGGCTTCGAGCTGTTTTTGGTGAAAATTCCTGGTTTGATTGACCGCGAGGAAATTTACAGCTACCCGGATGAAACCGAACAATTTATTGCCTTCCAAATCGCATTTTTAGACTGGATAAGCTACTCGCAGCAATCGCCCGATCTGATCCATTGTCATGATCATCATTCAGGCCTGGTTCCGTTTTTATTGCAACATTCCAAACTTTATACCCGCCTTGCGGCTACGCCAACCGTATTTACCATTCACAATGGGCAATACCACGGGGCATTCGGTTGGGATAAATTGTCCTATTTGCCTGAGATCGACCTGTCGAAAACGGGCTTGCTTGATTGGGCCGGGGCCATAAATCCATTAGCATGTGCCGTAAAGTGCTGCTGGAAATATACTACCGTTTCGCCTACTTACTTGCAGGAGCTTACCATTAACTCAAATGGACTTGAGTTTTTATTTTATTTAGAACAGGCAAAAGGGGTTGGTATTATCAATGGCATCGACACTTCAATTTGGGATCCGAATAAGGACCCGATGATCCCTAATAAATTTTCGCTGAAATCGCTTAAGGGCAAACAGACTAATAAGGAGAAACTTTGCGAAAGATTTAATTTATCGCCCGAAAAGCCATTGGTGGCATTTATAGGCCGCCTGGTTGTTGAAAAAGGCGCCGACCTTATTGCTACAGCAATGGAGGAGAGCTTTAATGAGCACCCGGGCCAGTTCAACTTTTTAGTTTTGGGTGCCGGCGACAAAGAGATGGAAGCCGACTTGCTGGGGCTTCGGGATTTTTATCCCGAACAATGCAACGTGTTTATCGGTTATGATGAGGCGCTGGCACATTTGATTTATGCCGGGGCCGATTTTTTGCTGATGCCATCGCGGGTTGAGCCTTGTGGCCTTAACCAACTGTATTCATTACGTTACGGAACGCTGCCTATGGTGAGGAACACCGGCGGATTGCATGATACCGTGATTGATTTTGGTGATGAAGGCGGCTACGGCATCCGCTATAACCATGCTAGTGTTGAAGATATCTGTCACTCGGTTACGCGTGCAGTTTCGCTTTATGCAAATGAGAAGCACCTGCTGGCACTAAGAAAAATAATGATGGCGCTCGATTTCTCCTGGGATCGTTCGGCAGCTGAGTATATTACCCTTTACGAAAGTTTAAACCCAACTATATGACCTCTAAAGTAATTTGCATTGTTCTTGGCGGTGGCCAGGGTAGCCGGTTGGCTCCGTTAACCACAACACGTTCAAAACCGGCGGTACCAATTGCCGGAAAATATCGTCTTGTGGATATTCCTATTTCCAACTGCCTGCATTCAGGCATCCACCGTATTTATGTGTTAACGCAGTTTAACTCTGCGTCGCTTAACAAGCATATAAAAAACACCTACCATTTCAGCAATTTCAGCGAGGCCTTTGTTGATATTTTGGCTGCCGAACAAACCCCTACAAACGTAGGCTGGTACCAGGGCACTGCCGACGCCGTAAGGCAAAGCTTGCACCATCTGGCTGTGCATGATTTTGAGTATGTGCTGATCTTATCGGGCGACCAACTGTACCAGATGGACTTTGAGCATATGATAGAGCAACACATACAGGCAAATGCCGATATATCAATTGCCACTATTCCGGTACACGCCAACGACGTGCCTGGCTTCGGCATCCTGAAAACTGACGAAAATAGCCTGGTAACTTCGTTTATTGAAAAGCCAAAAACCAATTTTGAAAGCTGGGCATCAGACGTAAGCCCGCAGATGGAAGCCGAAGGAAGGGTTTACCTGGCATCAATGGGGATTTATATCTTTAACAAAAAACTGTTATATGAATTGCTGGAAGGTAACGACCGTACCGATTTTGGTAAGGAAATTATCCCGCAATCAATAGCCGACCATACCGTATTGAGCTACCAATATGAAGGTTACTGGACTGATATTGGTACCATACCATCATTTTTTGAAGCCAATATTGGTTTAACTGATGACATCCCGCAGTTTAACCTGTTCGATAAGCACCCAATTTATACCCGCGCCCGCATGTTACCACCGTCGAAAATGTCGGGCACACATGTGGATAAGGTTATTGTTGCCGACGGATGTATCATTAATGCCAGCCAGATTACCCGTTCGTTAATAGGGATCCGTACGCGCATAGGCTTTGAATCGGTTATTGAGAATTGCTACGTAATGGGTAACGATAATTACCAAACATTGGAGCAAATTACCGAATCACATGAAAGCCAGTCGCCTATTATGGGTATTGGCGACAGGTGCCATATCAAAAACGCCATTATTGACAAAAATGCAAGTATTGGTGATGATGTGCAGATTAACTGCGGTGAAAAACTGGAAAACGGCGACTATGGCGCCTATGTGGTACAGGATGGAATTGTTATAGTAAAGAAGCGGGCGATTATTCCAAACGGAACGATAATATAATTTAGGCCGAAAGTCGGGAAGACCGAAAGTCCGAAAGACAAAAAGACAGAGCGTTAATGAAAAAGCCAGGATGTTTGTTCCTGGCTTTTTGCTTTTCCTTAGTTATTGTCACAGATCTACGCTTTCGCCTAATTCCGGCAATTTAATGTTGATGCCGGCTTTAATAAATTTCGCTTCGGCGTCCTTTTTATCAATTACTATTGCCGGGAAGGTGTCATAATGCATACCGATAACGTTTTTGCAATTGATAAAGCCGGTAGCCTTTATGGCATCGTCTACGCCCATGGTATAGTTATCGCCGATAGGCAGGTAGGCCCAATCAAGGTTTTCGTCGGCAAGAAGCTTCATGTCGTAAGTAAGCGCCGTGTCGCCTGCATAGTAAATAGTTTTTCCGTCAAGATATAGCACAAACCCGGCAGGATTGCCACCCGGAGAACCGTCAGGCATGGTACTGGAATGGATGGCATTTACCATTTTCACCCTTCCGAAATCAAAATTAAAGCCGCCGCCTATGTTCATACCATGAGCGTTGTTTATACCATGCTTGCCCAGCCAGTTTGCAATTTCGGCAATGCAGATGATCACCGCGCCGCTGCTTTTTTGAATTTCAATCAAATCAGCCACATGATCGCCATGGCCGTGCGATACTAAAATGTAATCGGGTTTTAAGCTGTGGATATCAATATCCTTAGCAGCAGGGTTTGGGGTAATAAACGGATCGAATAACAGTTTCTTTCCTCCTGCCTCAAGCATAAAGGTCGACTGTCCGTAAAAGGTAGTTTTCATAGAATATTTATATTAAATATAAAACTTTTTCAATAGCAGGATACTTTTAAATCCCCCCGCAAGGTTGCCACGTCAATTGTTTAAAACAATCCGCCAAGCCCGCCAAACATGTCTTTGGTCATGGCAGCCATTTCGCTTTGGCTTATGTTATTGGCCTGCTCCATGGCCTTGTTTATGGCTATGACTAAAAGCTCCTCCAGTTGTTCCTTATCGGTATCCTTAAAAAAGTCGTCATCAATAGCCACCGACTGGATCACTTTATTGGCATTAGCACTAACCGTAATTTTACCGCCCTCGGCACTGCCGGTTACTGTAATTGCATCAAGCCTTTGTTTTACTTCGCCCGCCTTTTGCTGGGCCTGCATTAGTTTATCGAACATAGTTTTTAGTTGATTGGGTTTATTAAGTTGATTAAGTGAGTGGTTGCAAAATTACAAAAACCTAATCGACCTAATCCAACTCAATCAACCACTCACTTAACATTAATCATCACTCGTATCGCCATTGCCATTATAAGCACTTTTGCGCACTAAAGGCATGCCGGTAACTTTAAACAGGTCATCCAGTTTTAACAAGCTTCCGTTTGAAAGGTTTGTGAGCAGTACAATGGTAATGTCATCTTTTATATCGCGCAGGTAGATATGGCGAAATCCATGCCACCAGCCGGTGTGATATATAACCTGTTTGCCCGGCGCTTCAAAGATCCGCCAACCGTAGCCATAGCTGAAATGCCCATGGATCATGGGGTTGCGGGGCACATAAGCAGAGTCCATAGTGGCTTGTTTTAATAGCCTTCCGCTGCGCAGCGCCCGGTCATACAGCCAAAGATCGCCAACGGTACTATAAACTCCTTTATCGCCAACAGGCCCATCCAAAAAATTCTGTACAACTGAGTATCTCCATTGCCCCCTGTCGTGCCCAACTACATCCACCGGGATCTTGTCATAAACCGCCTTTGAATATACAGCGGTATTCAACATTTTTGCCGGCTTAAAAATATGGGCCTGCACATAGTCGGCATATGACTGGCCGGTTATTTTTTCAATTATCGAACCCAGCACCATAAAGTTGGAGTTATTGTACAAAAACCTGGCGTTCGGCTTATTAAACGGATGGGGTTTGTATTGCGCTATCAAAGCCATTTCCTCGGCGTTGGTGATGCCCTTTTTTTGGTTCAGGTGCTGGCTGCGGTAAAGGTCGTCAGTAAAATAAACATAGTTCATCATCCCTGAGCGATGGGTAAGCAGCAGGCGGATGGTAACCCCGTCATACGGAAAATCGGGAAAGTATTTTTTTACATCATCGTCAAGCTTCAGCTTTCCCTGCTCCATCAGCATTAAAATGGCAGTGCTGGTTATGGTTTTAGTTACGGATGCCAGTTCAAATTTCGAGCTTATCTTCAGGCTGTCGCGGTGCAGGTAATCGGCCCAGCCAATTGCTTTTTCGTATATTATTTTGCCGTGTTTGGCAACCAGCACGTTGCCGTTAAAGCCGCGGGTTTTATGCAGTTGCTGCATTACCTCATCAATTTTTTTATCGGCATTTTTAGGGTTGTAAGCTAAAAAGGCATTGGCGTCAAAAGGAGCATCCGGGCCGGGAAGTTTTACAGCTTTATCGTTTTGCTTAGATGAACAGGATGATAAAATGAACAGGAAATATGCGGATAATATAAGTGGCTTGAACAATAATCTCATAAATAAAAATCTCTCACATGGTAAACGTGGCAAAAGTCAGAAATTATACAGCAGGAATAAAGCAATGTTTTAATTATTTTTTCTATTAGTTAATAGTCTTTATAATTTTAGGCATGAAATATTTAAAATATCTGTTCATATGCCTTATTATATTTACAACCGGCAGCAATGCATCGGCACAAAATAACGATGAGGCACGCGCGCTGGTTAAGGAAGGTGTAAAGCTAAATGATGAAAAGAATTATGCCGGGGCCATTGAAAAATATAACCAGGCGTTAAAAATAGATACTGCCAATTTGTTCGCTAATTACCAATTGGCAAATTCCCTGTTTTTATCGGGTAAGGGAGCAGACGGCATTCCATACCTGCAAAAAGTAGTTAAAGGTGATACCAAATTAAATGCAGCGGCCTATGATCTCATAGGGCTGATCTATTTTAAGAATAAGCAATACGCCGAAGCAGAATCGGCCGCTGTTGAGGCCATAAAGCTCGATCCTAAACATGCAAGTTCGCAACGGATGTATGCCCTGGTTAGTTTCCACCAAAATAAACGGGCACAGGCATTGCTTGGCTTTTGTAGCTTTATTTTATTGGAGCCGAATACTGCCCGCAGTGCCGAAGCCTATGGCAATATCCAGCATATTTTGCAGGGCGGTGCGCTAAAGCCCGAGCTGGGCGAAATGGTATCACATGCTATTGAAGCCAATGTAAACGCGCTTAACCAGTCCATAACACAAGCGGTAGCCGAATTTGGCAAAAGAAGGTACGCTTCACAGGGGGACCTGTTAGCTGCCGAGCTAAAGGCTATATTTACAAATATTGGCCAATTAACAGAAAAACAAATCGGGAATGATTTTTTCAGGAAGTATATGGCGGCTTATTTTTACCAGCTTGCGCAATCGCCAAATATTTCGGCATTTGCGATGCTGATAAGCTCAAGCCTGCCTGAAAGTGCAGAATGGATAAAAGATAATCCACAACTGATGACCAATTTGGATGATTGGGTGAAAGGAACTGAAAGGGGATTTTAAACGTAGAGACGCAATATTTTGCGTCTCTGAATGAATATTAATTGGATCGGTGCCTGGTCTGTGGGAGACGCAAAATTTTGCGTCTCTACAGGAATGGGTTATTGATCGTCTGAATCCGTATCAGCAGCTTTTTTTGCAGCCATTGCCAATACGGGTTTGCCAATCACCTTATAATTGCCTTCGCCTTTAAGGATCGAGGCCATCATTTCCTTATCCTGCATTACCTTTACGGCTTGCGCCAATTCCTTGTCGTACTTAAAGTTCGATTCGTAGCGGCCTTTTTCGTAATAATAGCGTGCGGTAATTTCGTTTTCAAGCACTTGCTTTATTTCGTCCTTGTGCAGCTGCAGGTCGTTCTTTTTGCTGGCGGCCATTTTGGCTTTTAGCGCATCATATTCAGATTGAATTTCGCCGAACTGCTTTTCCTTGGTTGCCTCTGTTTTTAATGAAGCCAGCATTTTTTCTGACGCAGTATTATAGCTGTAGTTTTTGCCATCAAGGTATTTTACAAAATCCGCGTAATCCGCGTCGCTAAAAGTGTATTTCTTGCTGTCATCAATGCTTGGGTGCGTATCGCGGTAACGGTTGGCATAGTCAAAAACGAGCAGTTTGCCTACTAACGCCTGGGTAATGTTGGCAAAGCGCTCCTGCTTTACAAAAACATCGGGATAGATGCCGCTGCCGTCATAAACCGAGCGCCCATTCTTTGTTTTAAATTCGTGGATCAGGGAATCGGCAACCTTTACTACGGTGCCATCATCCTTGCGGTGGGTGTAATCTATTTCCTGGATACAACGGCCCGATGGCACATAATATTTGGCGATGGTGATTTTTACCAGGCTGTTATACGGCAGGTTAAAAGTTTGCTGAACCAGCCCCTTGCCGTAGCTGCGCTGACCGATGATAATGGCACGATCCAGGTCCTGTAATGCCCCGGCTACAATTTCGGACGCCGAAGCGGAGTGGCTATTTACCAGGACAACCAGGGGTAAATTTGGCTCAAGTGGATTGCTAACCGTATTATAAGTAAAGTTCTTTTCCTTTATTTTGCCTTTTTGCGATACTACCTCAACATCCTTTTGCACAAACAGGTTAACAATTTTTACAGCTTCCTGCAAGATCCCGCCGCCATTTGAGCGCAGGTCGAGGATGATGCCATTAGGATTGTTTTTTTTAATGGCTACAAGGGCATTGGTAACCTCGTCGGCCGAATTCTCTAAAAATTTGTCCAGCTTTATGTAGCCCATATTGCCATCAACCATGCCTGAATAGGATACGTTGGGCTGTTTAATCTCGTCGCGTACCAGGTTCTTTTCAACAGGCTTGGGGTCACTTTCGCGTTTAACAAGCAGCCTGATAGTAGCGCCCTTTGAGCCCTTCAGCAACAGGCTTACCTGGTCATTGTTTTTTCCGTCGAGCGGGATGTCATTTATCTTCACCAGCTGGTCGCCGGGACGAATGTCGGCCTTTTGTGCAGGAAAACCGGCAAACACATCCGAAACAAATACTTTTCCGCTGCGCGAAAATATACCTGCTCCTATGCCCCCGTATTGTGTACTCACATAGTGTAGCTTATAGTCTTCAATTTCCGATTCAGGAACAAACTCGGTATAAGGGTCAAGATTATCCAGCATAGCGTCAACGCCGGTCTTGATCATTTTTGATGAATTGATATCATCAACGTAGTTAATATTAACTTCTTTGTATACAGATGCAAACACATCCAGGTTTTTTGACAGCTGGAAGAGATCGTCCTTAAAGCTAAATGTACCCAAAGCCAGCAGTGCCAGGCCGGCAAAAAACAGCTGTCGTTTATATTTACTCACGGTCACTTTACCCTTATTCATCCTAAAACTTATTTAAAATATAAAACTACAAAAAAGTACAATAGCTTTCACTATTTCGCTGTTTTACAAACGGTTATTATCGATATTAACTAACGCCTTTTTCAGGGTAAATAGTACATATTTTCTGTCGCGGTTAACCAATTGCATCAATTTACTGATCAGACTCTCTTCCTGCCCCTCGCTGTATTGTAACTGTTCGTCGGTAAGGTGGTTATATTTACGTTGGATCTTGATTTTAACGCGTTCCCATTCTTTATTGGTGATACTGATCTCAGCCATGTTTAAATTTATTTTCAACAAAAATATAAAATTACAACGTGCAAGCCACTAAATTTTTGGCAAGGCTATTGTTGAGGCAATGTAATTATTTATTATAATATCCGTTTGATAAATTAATTATTGAAAAACAATGAAGCCGCGCATACTACAATGCCGGTTTCAAAACCAGTAACTAAAATTAATACTTATGAAAAAGATTCTATTAAGTGCAGCAATGCTGATTGCGGTATGCATCAGTGCTAAGGCACAATTCTCGTTAGGTGTGAAAGGCGGTGTGAATTTTTCAAAGATCAATACCGACAATTTAAGCTCATCAACCCGCACAGGTTACCAGGCCGGTATTTTTGCCCGTTTCGGCAGCGACCTTTATTTACAACCGGAACTATACTTGAGCGGAACCGGCGGCAATTTTCACTCCAGCGACAATTCTGTTAGCGGGAACGCCCATTTTACCAATTTGAACGTTCCTGTTTTGATTGGCCACTCTTTTGGCGAAAAAAACCTGAACTTCAGGATTATGGCGGGCCCGGTTTATACGTCTATTCTTAGCAAAAATCTTTCATCGAGCCTGAATGATGCCTATCAGGATTTTGGGCATTATAAAAACAGTACGTTAGGTTTCCAGGCCGGTGCAGGTGTTGACATCGGCGCCATCACCGCCGATTTGCGATACGAGGGCGGCCTTACCAAAATAAATTCCGACTTTGGCCAGCGCCAAAACCTATGGGCATTGAGCGTAGGGTTCAAGGTACTTTAATTTGGTTGGAATTGTTGTAAGGGTTTAAAGGTTGTAATGGTTAGCATTACGCTTTACTTTCGCTATTAAACAAGAATCAATACGAGAAAAGGCCATCTCAGCAAAATGAGATGGCCTTTTTATGTGTCAATTCAACAAATAAAAACCCTATATATAAGCAAAGCCCCTGATGGGCAGGGGCCTTTGCTAACCAATTATAAACCTAAATTATGAGAAGAGCTGTAGGAGAAGGAGTCGAACCTTCACGAAGTGGTTATTCTTATTGCTAAGAGTTTCCCATGACCTTCGCCACCGCGACAAGGAGGTGTG
>JALYIP010000022.1 GCA_030775685.1 Bacteroidota bacterium | reverse complement strand
CCAACACCAACACCAACACCAACACCGGCCCCTACACAACCCTCCATTTATGATCATAATACGGAATTAGGGGGGCTTTCTGTTGGTAATTTCGACTTTCATTTCGACAGTTGCCGGATCCTGGTTTGGGTTTGGGTGAAATTTCAATTTGAATCAAGTATTCCCGCAGCCGACCAGGCTACATTTAAAACCATGTTTTTTAATGCGATTGAAAACAAATGGGGGCACAGTGGATATGCGCTCACCGGAAACAGCAGTTGCCTATGCAGTAACGTGCCTATCGTAATTCATGCCGCAGAATCTACAACGTCTTTTTACCACAAACTGGTTGACGTAGAATTGGGAGCACGGAGGGAAAGCGTTATCAGCGATATGAATTTATCAATGGCTACCACAAGTGACACTGTAGCACATGAGTTTGGGCATGTATTAGGATTATATGATGAATATGACGGTGGATTTTGGGAAAACAGGATGTTTTGGCACGATAACCACCATCAAGCTGATACAAGTGCAATTATGAATTCAGGCAGCGAACTGAGGGAAAGATATTTTCAACATTATCGCGACAGGGTACAAGAAGGCGGTGCGCCTGGCTGTGTTTACAGTGTAACCAGTCCGCCGTGATGATTTTAAAACAAGTAAATAAATAGCTAACCCGATACAAATAATAGCGTTAAAAAATGGATGGAATTTCATTATTTAAAGAATCGACGGAAAACAGAAATAAAAAGTCTCCGAAGGCCTTTTTTCAGCCCAAGCTAACAGTCAATCAACCCAATGATGTTTATGAGCAGGAGGCTGATGCAATGGCTGATAAAGTTATGCGGATACCTGATCCGTCTGCAAATCAAAATGCTTTTTTCAGGCCTGATAACAGCATGATACAGCGTAAATGCCAGGCGTGCGAAGAAGAGGATAAATTTGTGCGGCGGAAAGAAGGCGATGGTGCAGAAGCGGAAGGTGGCCATAACCTGGATAGTTATGTAAGCACGCTGGGTTCGTCGGGGCAACCAATGCCAGAAGGCAGCAGGAGCTTTTTTGAACCTCGTTTTGGCCGCGATTTCTCTGACGTGAAACTCCATACTGATTCATTGGCTGCAAAATCAGCACAGTCAATAAATGCGCTGGCTTACACAACAGGGAGCAACATAGTTTTTAACAGCGGGCAATATGCGCCGGAAAGTGATAGTGGAAAAAAACTGATGGCACACGAGCTTACCCATGTGGTACAGCAAAGTCACAGGGTGCAACCCTATCGGCCCAAAAACGCTTTTAATTTTGGTAAGGCAGACCAGCCACCCGCCCTGGTAGAGGATAGCTTTAACTGGGATAAAGACCAGGAAACCAAACCATGGATTGAAGAGATCACCGTTACACTGGATAAGCAGCAAACCGATGCCAATGGGGCAAACATGTGGACAGGTACTGGTGTGGCCAAATATTATAAAGATAAAATGACAGCGGTGAATTTTACTGTAGCAGCGGGTTCGCCTGAACTCGGGATGACTACTGCCGGGAAATTCCACGTAATCCGGATGGAGGGAGTTGGCTATAACAGCGGTTCACATTCTGCCCCGTTCAAACCCGGAGAAAGGGAAGGCCCGAACAACCGGTATTCAAAAGACCTTTCTGCCAACATGCACTTTGCAGTATTTTTTCATGAAGGCGAAGCATTGCACCAGGGGCCGACTGATGCGAGCTCACATGGGTGTGTACACGTTGGCGGAGAGATCCAGCAGATAAATTATCACAGTGTACTTTACCACACTAAGGTTAACATAAT
Source organism: Bacteroidota bacterium (assembly GCA_030775685.1). Classification (GTDB taxonomy): domain Bacteria; phylum Bacteroidota; class Bacteroidia; order Sphingobacteriales; family Sphingobacteriaceae; genus Mucilaginibacter. The sequence goes on along the minus strand of JALYIP010000022.1, from coordinate 107,908 downwards.
TAAAAAATAAAGCCGGAGAATCATTAAAAATTATGATTTGAAGGATGTTTAAAGAGGTAGAAGTGCTAAGCTTAACAATTAATTTTTAACGCAATGAATTTAGCCCCGCAAACAGCGCCATCCAATAAGCAGAAGCAAAATCCGCCAGCAAATGCGGCATTTTTTCAGCCAAAACTTACCATTAATCAGCCTGGTGACGTGTACGAGCAGGAAGCCGATAATATGGCCGATAAGGTAATGCGTATGACTGATCTGTCGGTAAAGCAGAATTATTTTTTTAAGCCGGTAAATAATGCGGCACAGCGCAAATGCCAGGCTTGTGAAGAGGAAGAAAAACATGTGTATCGTAAAGAGAACGATGGAAGCGAGGCACATAGCGGCCATGATCTGGATAATTATGTAAGTTCATTAAGCTCATCTGGACAAAAAATGAGCGAGAGCAGCAGGAATTTTTTTGAACCGCGCCTCGGGCATGATTTCTCGGGTGTAAGGCTGCATACCGATTCGGTTGCAGCAAAATCGGCACAATCAATAAATGCGCTGGCCTATACCTCAGGCAATAATATTGTTTTTAACAACGGCCAATATTCACCTGAAAGTGATTGCGGTAAAAAGTTAATGGCGCATGAGCTTACTCATGTAATACAGCAGGGCAGCGCTTCTGGCACTATCCAGCGTGTTTGTACTGCCGCTTCAATCTGCAACGCGCCCTCCGTGCCCGGATCCGCTTCGGATTTTGGTGTACAGGAGGCCGCCCGGGAAGCTGCGGCCCGGACCCGTCGTCAAGGAATGTCGCCGGCCCGGGCGCTCAGCACCGGCCATGCAGGTCATGCAAGACAGTTGGAAAGGTTTCTTGAAGGGCAGACGCCTGGCCGGGTATCAACCATACAAGGCATTTTTATCGATGAAGACATGTCGTCCGGCACGGGGGCGCTAACCCAGGATTGTTCAGCGTGGAGCGCGGATTCACTCCCTGCCGGTACTATTACACCCGGAACAGCAGGCGCAACAAAGCATTGCGTTTTTGTACATGGTTCTTTAAACCAGGAAGCATTACAATTTAACACAACCACCGCGCCAACAATAGGGGGTGTCACGCGCGAGGACTGGCGGGTAAACACGCTACAAACCCTGACACACGAGTCGCAACACGGAATATTTGATACAAGCGCACACCCTAATCCGGCAGGAATAACAACACCTGGTTGCAACAGAAGCAATCTTCAAAACGAACTAACAGAGCTTTCAGCAGAAATGAGCGAATTCCCTGTCGTATTCCGGGCTATCCCTGCAGGAGCACCGGCGACAGACCCGGCACGTGTGCGTCTCGCCAATTGGTTTAACACAACCATCACTAACAACCAGGAGGGGATAAAAGGATTGTTATTAAAAATGGGCTGCTCATGTGATTGTTCGGAAGTTAATGCCTTTGTAACTGATACGTTTAATTTTACAACAACATCATGGACAACCGCCGAAAAAGCAGCCTTTAATGCAGAAATGCATAACCCGATATGGGGTTTAAGCTGGCCTATACCTTAATTATTTAAATCATTATGTCTACAAGTCCCGATAAACAACAAATAAAAACACCCTCATCCGTCGTGGCTAAAACGAGTGCGCACGTATTTTTTCAGCCTAAACTCACAGTTAATGAGCCGGGCGACGTTCATGAGCAGGAAGCCGATGCAATGGCAGATAAAGTAATGCGGATGACAGATACTTCATTAAACCAGCACACTTTTTTTAAACCAGCGAATGTTCCTGTGCAACGAAAATGTCAGGCATGTGGGGAGGAGGACAAATTTGTACACCGAAAGGAGAACGGAGCCGATGAGGTAAGTAACAACAGTAACCTGGATAATTATGTGAGCTCCCTGGGATCATCCGGGCAATCATTACCGCAAACCGACAGGAAGTTTTTTGAACCACGATTTGGCCATGATTTCTCAAACGTAAAGATCCATACAGATACGGTTGCGGCAAAATCAGCAGATTCTATTAATGCGCTGGCTTACACATCAGGCAACAATATAGTTTTTAACAGCGGCAGGTATTCGCCTGGAAGTGATAGTGGGATGAAGTTGATGGCTCATGAGTTAACGCATGTAGTGCAGCAGAGCGGGGGTCCTGAATCACACATCAACAAAAGTGCGAATGGTATGGTGCAGCGGGCTGGCTGGAGCGATGCAAAAAAAATGAACAAATCTGCGCAAAACATCGATAAAGACGGGAATGTAAGTGCAACCACTGCGTCAACCATTTTAAGAATTCCAATAGAAGGACTTAAAGCGGGAAACCAGGATGATTCGATGACGAAAAAGAAGACCATCAAAGATGAAGTAACAGGAAACCCAAAGGAGATAACTGTGGCGGCCGCAACTTCAGAAAAAGCTGCGGGAAAAGCAATTGCCCTGGTGCCTGATAGCCTCGACGCTACAAAGCCTGTAGAAATCTTATTGCATTTACATGGATTTAACGAAGGGTACCGGCAGGTAGGAAATTCGGTAAGAGATATTGGCCTTGATAAAATTGAACAGCAAATGATAGCAAGCGGCCATACCCAAATGATTGGAATCTTACCACAAGAAACAACAAAATCGGGATTGGGAACCGGTGGTTTTAACAGCGATACATATATTAATGAGGTACTTGCTAAAGTACAAGCCGAAAAAGGCTGGACTGCTGCCCCTAGCATTGGTAGGGTAATATTATCTGCCCACAGTGGCGGGGGCGGGAGAGTGGAGGAATTGCTGAATGGAGCAGCGGGTAATCAGTTACCGGGAAAAATGCAGGAGCTGACATTGTTTGAGGCGATCAATGGCCCTAATGAGCTTGCAGCTGTTAAAAAATGGCTGACCGACCAAATTCAAAAAGATATTACAGCATTAAAAGCGGGAAATGCGGCTGCTAACACCGCTTACCTTTCACAAAGCATGCGTTTTAGGGGTTATTATACACCGCAGGGCAGTTATGTGAAGCGTTACCAGGACGTTGATGCCCATCTTAAAACTGAATTTCAAAAGGTTGATGCAGCCGGCTTGGACCCTAAGGACGCAGCCCAGGTTAAGGCAAATTACCAAGTGCTGGTAACAGGTGCCACGGGAGCCGATCATGACGGAATTATAGGAAATGGCAATAAGCTGCAGGATTCACTAACGGCATTGCCGCCAATGTAGATTACAAAATGGATCAAAGAAAGCACGTAAGCCAACCGACAAATACAAAGCCCCCGGGAGTATCCTGCGCATTCTTTCAGCCTAAACTCAGTGTTAACCAGCCGGGTGATATCTACGAACAGGAGGCTGATACAATGGCCGGGAAGGTAATGCAATTAACTGGTGCCGACATTAACAGACAGCCCTTTTTCAAACCTGCAATTATGCCGGTACAACGTAAGTGTGCGGCATGTGAGGATAAAGATAAGATGATCCATCGTAAGGAAGGTTCAGAAAAGGAGGGTGGTGACCTGGATAGCTACGTCAGCAAATTGAGTTCATCAGGACAGCCGTTACCTACTGCCGAAAGACGTTTTTTTGAACCCAGGTTTGAGCATGATTTTTCCAATGTTGAGATCCATACAGATACCCTTGCAGCAAAATCGGCACAGTCAATAAATGCATTGGCCTATACCACGGGGAGCAATATTGTTTTTAACAGCGGGCAATATTCGCCGGATAGCGATAATGGTAAAAAGCTGATGGCACATGAATTAACGCATGTAGTGCAGCAAAGCGGCGGTACTAAAAGTATCCAAAAAGCCCCGGCAACGAAAAGCAGTGAAACCAACCAGTCAGTAACTGAAACAATAACTAATGCCCCGGCCAGCGCAAGCAGTTGGAACAAAACCATTACCTGGAATTCAAAATTTCAAATTGTTTATGACCTTGCTTCAAACCGTATAACGATAGTATCCAGGCTGTTTTCAACCGCTTCGGACGCTTTAAAAGCAGGCTGGAAAGGCGCTATCGAAAGCGTATGGGGGAAAGGGCAATTTAACCTGGAAGTGTGGCAGGGCTGCGAGCCTAAAGTACTGCCTATTGATGTAGACATACAATGGGTTACCGATGCGTCCAAAGCACACTATACCATCACTCCCAATGATCCTGGAACCAGTGCAAATGGAGTGGCAGGCGTAGGCGGCACTACGGGCATGACCCATTGGGGAACGGGCAGCCCGGCAGATGTACCGCATGAATATGGGCACATGCTTGGGAACCCGGAAGAATATTTTACAACCAATGGCATTGATTATACCTATGGTGGAACAAAAAGCGGTGTCCGTGACCGCAACGCCGGTATAATGAATAACCCCTCGGAAGGGCCTATGCCAAAACATTATGAATCGGTAAGGACTGGTTTTGCAACCATGATGCAGTACCAACTGAGCCGGTTAAGAATAGTGCCGGCCGGAACTTATATGCCACCTTTGATAAATTGCGGCGACGGCCCTAAAAATCAGGGTACAATAGTTTAATAAAAGCAATCAAATGAAATATTGCAGCAATGTTTAACCAGCAAATAAATAACGTAAAAAATAAGCAGGAAGCGCGCAATGTGTTCTTTCAGCCAAAGCTTACCATAAACCAGCCTAATGACGTTTATGAGCGGACGGCTGACGCTACGGCTGATAAAGTTACGCGGATTACAAATCCCTCATTAAACCAAAACGTCTTTTTTAAACCGGCAAATAACAATATACAGCGCAAATGCCAGGCATGCGAAGAGCAGGAGAAACATGTGCACCTCAAAGAGGACGATGGTAGCAAAGTACAGGGTGGGTATGAACTGGATAATTATGTAAGCTCGTTAAATTCGTTGGGGCAATCAATGCCCGAAAGCAGCAGGAAATTTTTTGAGCCCCGTTTTGGACATGATTTTTCGAATGTAAAGGTGCATACGGAAACCGTTGCGGCAAAATCGGCACAGTCCATAAATGCGTTGGCCTATACCACGGGGAATAATATTGTTTTTAATAGCGGACAATATTCACCGGAAAGTGACAGCGGGAAAAAGCTGATCGCTCATGAGTTAACGCACGTTGTTCAGCAAAATGATACCATCCAAAGGAAACCGGATATTTCGTTTGAATTGTCGGCTACGGCTACTGTAGGAAGCACTCCAAAAGAAAAGGTAAAAAACTGGATGATAAGTAATTTGTCGTTAATTGTAGCGGCCGAGTCGAAGTGGCGGATTGACCGCAGCGCCATCGCGGGGGCGATTGCATGGGAGGCACTTGAGAATGCAATGTCAAGTAGCTTCAGAGCGGTTGGGCCTGGCAAGGTTCATTATAAATCCAGCCCATGGCCTTATAAGGAAGGCGACCCTGTATCGAAGGAGGTGGAAGACCGGGGTTATTTGCCACAACAAACAATGGATGACCGAAAGGCCTTGCTAAAAACCACCAGCGGATCAATTGAATATATTGGGGCGATAATGGATGCCTTCTCCGACCTTGCAACAGGGGCCGGCTATAATATCAGGTGTGAGCCGGCATTATTGTGCACGTTTTATAACGGGTTTGATCTTCCAAAGGCAGAGGCCCTCTTCAAAACAAAAAAATCACCTGCTCCGTTGAGCCCATCCCCGGATATGATGGGGCATTGGGTAGCTACTAATAATCCGTACCTGGAGGATTGCGTGGGTTCAAGCGGCCTATGTCCTACGGGTGATTTCCCGGAACCATCGGGTGATTCTAATACAAAAGTGGCCAATGCGGACGATAAATCAGTTAATGCCGATAAGGCTGCAGCATAGGCAAAAGTTAATTAAGTAAAAGTCAATTAAACCATGTTCAAAAACATAGAAACATATATTCAACCATTTGCAGGCTTTCTGAAGGCTATTATCCAAAAAGATTATAGCACTGAATGGGATTTGGGAAACCTTGCAGGGGCCATCGCAGAAGAATTTCAAAAGCATGAAATACAATTAGCCCCACAGGAGAGCATTATTTTACTTATCGCCCTTATCCCCCATATCTACCCCAATTTTTACGACGAAGTAATTAAGGAAGCCATGCCGCAGGGCGGCGACTTCCCTGAGTTTGGTGGTGTTAGGGGTAGCAATCACCGCGGCCTATTGCCTACCGGCGAAACGGCACAGTTTATACTTGCCGGTAGTGACCTGACTAAGCGCGCCGTAATTCAGCATTTCCTTACAGAAGGTATAATGGTGAGGCAACTTGTGCTTTCGCTCGAAACTGTGAAGGAAGGTGAACCTTTAATGAGCGGCAGGATTATAATTAACCATGAGTGGGTTAATCGCTTGCTAACCGGCAATGAAGTTGCTCCAAAATTCGGCCCCGAGTTTCCTGCAAAGAAGATCACGACGGCAATGACCTGGGATGATCTTGTTTTAAATTCCCACACCCAAAATCAGCTTAATGATATTGTTGTTTGGGTAAAGCATAACGAAACCCTGATGCAGGATGCAGTTATGAAGCGTAAAATAAAACCCGGTTACAAAGCACTTTTCCACGGGCCGCCAGGGACAGGCAAAACGCTTACAGCATCGCTGCTCGGCAATCACTTGAACCGGGATGTTTATAGGATCGATCTGTCGCAGGTAGTGAGCAAATACATTGGCGAAACAGAGAAGAACCTGGAGACTATTTTTGTTAAGGCGATCAATAAAAACTGGATCCTGTTTTTTGATGAGGCCGACGCCCTGTTTGGCAAACGGACCGAGGTACGCAGCTCGAACGACAGGTATGCCAACCAGGAGGTAAGCTATTTGCTGCAAAGAATAGAGGACTTCCCCGGGCTGGTTATACTGGCATCCAATTTAAAGGGCAATATGGATGAGGCATTTTTAAGGCGGTTTCATACTATTATCCATTTTGCTGTGCCAAATGCTGAGGAACGGCTAATACTTTGGGAGAAATCAATCCCCGCCTCCTACCAGCTTGACCCCGCCATCGACCTGAAAAAAATTGCGGATAAATATGAGTTAAGCGGTGCCGCCATCCTAAATGTGATCCATTACGCAGCATTGCAGTCTATCTCAAAAAATGACCAATACCTGCGTATTGACGACATAGTTGAAGCCATGCGGAAGGAGTACCGGAAGGAAGAGCGGACGATGAGCTGATATTACTCATCAGCCAATTCGATCCAGACCGGGCAATGATCGCTGGTTTTCTCCCATCCGCGTACATTCCTATCAACTGCAGCAGCGGTCAATCGGCTCGCCAGTTGCGGGCTCAACAAAAAGTGGTCTATTCTCAAACCTGCATTGCGTCCGTAAGCATCTCTGAAATAGTCAAAAAAGGTATAGATCGTTTCGGTTGGATATAGTTTGCGGATAGCATCTGTCCAGCCCTGGTCGACCAGGGCTTTAAAAGCCGCCCGGGTTTCGGGCCTGAACAGTGCATCTTCTACCCAGCGCTCTGGTTTATAAGCATCAATCTCGGTGGGCATCACATTATAATCCCCGGTTAAAACTACCTGCATTCCCGATGCAAACAATTCTGCTGCATGAAGTCGTAACCGTTCAAACCAGCGCAGCTTATAATCAAATTTGGGCCCGGGTGCCGGGTTACCATTTGGGAGATAAAGGCACCCGATAGTAATGCCATTTACTTCTGCTTCAATATAGCGGCTGTGCTCATCTTCAGGATCACCCGGCAATGCACGCCTTACTTCTTTAATTTCAGCATTCCGGGCCAGGATAGCCACCCCATTCCAGCTTTTCTGCCCGTGCCAAATGGCATTGTAACCAGCATCCAGGATGGCTTGTTCCGGAAATTTCTCCTGCGGAGCCTTTAGTTCCTGCAGGCAAACAACATCAGGCGTAGTTTCATTTAGCCAGCGCAGCAGCACAGGCAGGCGGCCATTAACTCCGTTCACATTATAGGTGGCTATTTTCATGGGAGTAAATTTAGCAGATGTTTCCGGAGAATTAAAATCAATCGCTATTCACTCAAAAACTCATCAATCAGCGTAACGCTCACTCCAATCAATGCTTTTCCCTTAGTGGTAGATGGCACTCCCCCTTCACCAATAAGTGCACCATGTACGCCGGGCAATATTATTAATTGTCCGCCAGGCACCAGGCGGGACATTTCTGCGGTATGCTCTACCGTCATTACATCTTTATCACCGGCCATAAACAGAGCAGGGGCCTTTATTCCGCGTAACTCGTCGTCGTTCCAATCCTTAAAGGTTACCATGCGTTGCTTATCTTTTTCGAACATGGTTTGTAATTTGGCTTCGTCGGGTGTTACTTTTAAGAAGTCTTTCTTTAAAAATGCCGGCATTTCGGCGATAGTAGCGTTCGGCATGTATTCAAAAAATCCCGCGATAAATCCGCTGCGTTTTGTAGCGCCCGCAATTACAATTATTTTGTTGATGACTTCAGGATGCCTTATGGCAATTTGCATAGTGGTGCTGCCGCCATTGCTGAAGCCCATAATATTCGCCTTATCCACTTTTAAATATTTAAGCAATGCCGCCACATCGTCGGCATCCTGTGCAAACGATTCAGGTGCATCCCTGTCGCTGGTACGTCCATGGGCCTGCAGCTCAACGGCTATTATTTTGTGCTTAGCAGAAAGCAAAGGAAGGATATTACCGAATGTGCTTTCAATGGTCGAACCGCCGCCATGGATCAAAACTAAAGGCATGGCACCCTCGCCATGGATTTCGTAATACATATTTATGCCATTTACCGGGGCATGCCCTGTTGTTATCTTTTCCATATTTTTAGTTTGTGCGTTTAACGATACTACTGAAGCAACCATAAATAGAGCAATCAGTAAAATTTCCTTTAATTGAATAACGGACTTTTTCATAGGGTTCAGGCTTTGGTGTCCATCCCCTCAAGGTAAACCTCCAGCTTATCTACATTTTGCCTTTGGCCAACATCTGCTTTGTAAATCTTTACCACTTCTATAAAGTCCTCGTGCGACGCGAACAGCATGTGCCAGCTGATAAACGTTTGTTCACCCCGTTCGTCAAAATCAATGGTTGCAAGGATCCAGGGATAAGAAGTGTGCTCATAAACAATCTTTTTAAAGGGGATTATTTCTTTAAAGATGCTCTTGTTTATGTAGTCCGTACCGTCGGGGCCATGCATTACCAGGTTCCATTCGCCTCCCGGCACCATGTCCATGGTGCTGATGGTGGTTGTAAAATCGTTTGGCCCCCACCAGTTGGCAATATGTTCCGGTTTGCTCCAGGCTTCCCAAACCAACTCTACAGGTGCGTTCAATGTCCTGGTGATGATGAGCTCCCTGTCGTGGGTACTGCTTTTTTTATTTTCCATAGCGTTCTTTTTTTAATTTTTCCAAATAAGTTTCCAGTGCATCAACCTTACTTTCCCAATGCTTGCGGTACTGATCAACAAAAGCCGATACCTCACTTAACTGGTCCAGCTGTGCTTCGCAAAACCGGTCGCGCCCTTGTTGTTTTATGGCGATTAGGCCGCAATCGGTAAGGATTTTAATGTGAAGAGAGATAGCCTGGCGGGTCATATCGAAATTATCAGCAATGGTATTTACATTATGGGGCTGGGCGGCAATCATATTGATTATCGCGCGGCGGGTTGGGTCGGCTATTGCCTGGTATACATCGCGTCTGGCTTTCATATTATGCAAGTAAATGCTTGCAAATATAAATGCAAGCATTTACTTGCGCAAATTTTATTGAAAATAATTTAGATGGATTGTGATCACTTAATACGAAAAAAGCCGCCCACAAGGCAGCTTTGATAATTATAAATAAGAATTAAGTAACGGATTAGCTATTTCGCCGCCACAATCTTCACCAGCGCAGCATCCTCATGTTCCACCTTTAAAGTGAACGATGTCTTTCCGGCTTCAATTTCGCCAACAACCGCATCGGTTAAAAAATCCTTTAACACATAGTGCCCGTTAGCAAGGCCAAGATCCTTTAAAAAGATCTCCTGTTGCATAGGTGTTACCTTGTCAAAATTAAATACAGATACCAGCGTAGTATCACCCTTAAGATAAAAGGCTAATTGCTGATCAAAGCTTTCTCCATCAGCAAATTTTAGCGGGGTAAATACTTTCGGATCGCTGAAAAACTCACAAATATTCTTGTTGTTTAGATAGATCTTTGCCCGGTCAGCAGCGATCTTGTTCCTAAAGTCGGAGCCATCGCCGAGGATACTACCCATGGTCATCATAGCGTACATTCGTACTTTGATTTCCTGTTCGCTGAGGTCCGGATTTTTCTGGAAGTTCTTCATTATGGCAACATCCAGGTTGGTATAAGGCCATAGGGTTCCCTGCACCCACCACATATGCGAGCCGGTTGCCATTGACGACTCCGTACTGCCCCAGCTAGGAAATCCCTTTTCATCATCTCGCAAGTGCGAGTATACATCTGTTGAAACAAAACGAGTATGCGCATATTGGTTAGGGAACATTGGCGAGATAGCCTGGGTGATAAAAATATCCTTACCCATAATAGAATCTGCAAGCGCCTTTAGCATCTTCATGCCATTGCTGTAAGCCTGCATCCCCGATCGCACCTTCGGATCGTATCTAACGGTTGACTCCAATGAGCCTGCGCTCAAAAAATCGATCTTAATAAATTTGGCATTGATTGCTTTGGCCTTTTCGAGCTGATTGATCACATACAGGCGAACACCCGGATGCGTAGGATCGAGCGCATAGGCACAAAAGTCACCTTCCTTATACATTATAGGCTGACCGTTTTTATCACGCAGCACTACCTCATGTAATTGGTAATGTGAGCCGGGCATTTCCTTGTCATCGATGGAATTCTTCCAGGTCCACATCGCAAAAGGAATAAAATAGAATCCCATTTGCTGGTTGTTCTTTTTGGCGTACCTGCCCAGCGATGCTAAAAGTTCGGTTGTATAAATGTCCTGGTCATACGAGTCGATACTCAAAACAGGCTTGGCGTATTTATTAAAGTTATCCAGCGTACGGATGAAATCGGTTATTTTAAGTACTCCCGGCGGCATCATCACTTTTTCGTAACCTAACACGCCCTCAACACCAAAACTGTTCCAGTAAACGGGGGCGTAACCCTTCCATTGCAGCCGGCCGTTTAGTTTTACATTAGCGTTGCCATAATCTACAAAAGCCTTGCGGATATCGTTTGTCCCGGAGAAATAAATCAGCGGAGAACTTACGGTTTCGCCCGTGATCGTACCATGCGGTGCATGATCGTGCGTGCCGTCTAGGCCGCCGTAAGCAGGTTTCTTTGATTTATCATCTTCAGTAGCTGCCCCGCCGAAGATCTTGAGCGAATCAACAACACCCATTGCAGAGCCCGTACGATAAACAATGCCTGTTTTCCAAAAATCGTGTTTCAGGCTGCCCGTTACTATTCCGGCAAAGGTATTATTGTCATATATCGACGACAATTCATAACTGATCCCTTCAGCGGGCGCTGTTCCGGTTGCGGACCATTTACGCTCCAGGTCAGGAACCCAGTTGTCGTTATCAAAGGGCACATCCAATATGCGGGGCTCACTACCCGGGATATACAGTTTGCCATGTTGTTTTGGCAAAATAGCAAGCGGGCTGATATCCCGTGTTTCTGGCATCACGCTTTTATCCGCTCCGGCAGCATCAACACTGATTACCAAATACGACTGATCTTTATAGATGGTGATGTGCTGGGTTAAGGATAATTTCAGCTTATCATCAGTATGTTTAATGTCGATCTTCAAGGCGGTGCCTAAACTGTCGGTTAAATTTGCTGACGTAACTACATGGCTGCTGAAATCACTGCTGGCAAAATAACCAAGGTTAACATCATTGATATAAGCAACTGTATTTTCGGCATAGGCGCCGCTGGCAAAACGATAGGAAATTTTGCCTTTTATATTATCGATAATGACCCTTACCTGCTGATTGCTGATAACTGTACTATCCTTATAATTACGCAAATCCTGCGCATACAAGCTTTGTATGCACAGGATCAGGATTGAAATTTTACAAACTAATATTCGCCTCATATTTTATTTTTAATAACCAGGGTTCTGACTGCCCAGCGTTAATGCCTGGTTGTTTTGCAATTCGCTCAATGGTATAGGGTACAAATTATTTTTTGCCGATACATTTTGTGCCGGATGCGGATCATCAGGTGTGCCATTTAATTTCATATACATGGCTTTGGGATTGTTGTGTGCCATTACCCGTTGAACCAGTGTACCAGTGCGTTTCAGGTCGAACCAGCGCCAGCCTTCGGCTCCCAATTCACGGCTGCGTTCGTCCATGATTATCTCACGCAAATCATCCTGGCTGGTAGTTGAAAAATCAAGCGTGTTATTACCAAAAGCACGTTCACGTATTTTGTTAAGTGGCGCTAAGGCAGCTTGTGTCTGGCCCAGCTCATTGAGTGTTTCCGCATACATCAGGAAAACGTCAGCCGAACGAAGATAGTAAAGATTTTTGCCTGATGTGTAAGCGTCGATGTCGGAGCTTGAAATATCATATTTCTTTACAGTCGGCAATCCCGGGTCTACCCACCAGCTCATGGTATTGCCATTGCCGTCGTAACGGTCATGATTGATCGACGCTGCATAACGGGTATCGTATTGATATTCCCATGAGTAAGGTTTCGCAAAAACAGTATCCGAGTAATATTTAGTTGCCATTACCACGGTACCACCATAACCCGGGGTGTGTTTATCAAAGTTTTCATGCGGTATAGGTGGCCCTGCATATGAGCCAAACAGGTTTTGCAAGCCCTGGCTGTTTCCGGCTTGTGTTGAAAATTGAATTTCAAAAAGAGATTCTGCGTTATTTTCATGCTGACCGTCAAACAAATCGGCATAGTTTGTCAATAGCGAAAGGTTCCCGGTTGCTATCAGGTCCTCAAAGGTCGTTTTGGCATTCTGATAATCGTGCTGGGTTAAATAAACCTTGCCCAATAATGCTTTGGCAGCTTCAACACTTGCCCGGCCCGGATCAGGGTTTTTGCTTTTCACCCAGCAATTGGCCTCGGCAAATTTCAAGTCTGAGATTATCTTAGCATAAACATCAGCCACAGGCGAACGTTTAACACCATCAGAGAATGACATATTTTCCAGCCTTAACGGAATATCGCCATACAGTTGTACCAATTGAAAATAGAACAACGCGCGCATAAAATGTGCCTCGCCCAATAAACGCGCCTGTAGGCTTGGATCTGCAAATCCTTTAATTTGAGGAATATATTGTATGGCATAGTTTGCGTTGGTAATTCCCTGGTAGCTATCGCTCCAATACCCGCTTATATCGGCATTCTGGCTGTTAAACCGGATGTCGTAAACATCCAACCCGGTAACGCCTGCCCAATAAGCGCCATAACCCTGGCTTTGATAGGTACAGCGGGCCTCGTCGGTTCCAATTATACCAATCAATGCATAATCAGAGGTTTTTAACACCTGTAGTTGTTTGTAGATCCCTGTTACCCCGGCAATAGCGCCCGCCTGGTCCTTGTAAACCTGCTGTGCCGAAAGGAATACCTCAGGCGTATAATCAAGCTGCTTACGGCAGCCTGCCAGCATCATCAGCCCGATAACCGGGATGATGAGCAATAATTTTGAAGATGAATTAAAAAGTTTCATTTTAAATATTTTTAATAGTTATAAACCTAATTTTAAACCAAGTATGAATGTCCGGTACCTCGGATAGGTCTCATTGCTGCCATAGTCACCGGCAACATCAGGATCCAAACCCTTGTATTTCGAGAACAGGAATGGCTCAATAGCCTGCGCATAAACGTGCAGGCTCCTGATCCTTGCTTTTTGCAGCAGCTTATTAGGAATATCGTACCCGAGCGTTATATTCTTTATCCGCACATAGCTGGCACTTTCAATTGAGTAGCTTGAGCCCTGCCCCGGCCCGCCCGGTAAAGTTTTAAGCGAAGTACCGAATGCGTTAGGACGCGGGATATTGGTGTTGGTATTTGTCGGCGTCCAATAATTACCTCCGGCCTGTGTTACGTTGCCGGTGTTTCCGTAAACTGCGTTATAATAAGTTAAATTGGTATAAGTAAGATTATTTAACTGTTGCCCATACTCGTAGGTGGTAAATACAGTCATGGAGAATGCATCATATCTGAAGTAGTTCCAGAAACCGCCCCACCCCTTTGGAATGCTTGAGCCAACAACAACTTCGTCAAGCGGGGTGATTTTTCCGTCGCCGTTTACGTCTTTGATTTTAATATCGCCTGGTTTGCCGTTTGGATTAAGGGCGAAGTTATCACCCTTCTGATAAATGCCATCGTACACGTAGTTAACAAATGTTCCGCTTGGCGGTAAACCAACCCTTAAAGAAAGGCTGATGGAGTCTCTTCCCGGGAACAGTTTGGTGATCTTGCTTTTGTACTTCGACCAGTTAAGCGATGTTTGCCAGGTGAAATGTTTTGCCTGTACGGGTGTGATCTTTAATGTAAGGTCGATACCCTTGGTGTTCATGGCAGCCACGTTTATCTGCTCGTTATAAAAGCCGGATGATGGTGCAAGCGTGAATGGCAGCAATAAGCTGCTGATATTTTTATTGTATACGTCAGCACTGAATTGTACGCGATTATTGAACAAGGCGATATCTGTACCTACGTTAAACTGGTGTTGACGCTCCCATTGCAAGTCGCTGTTGCCCGCTGTGCCGCCAACCTGGTAACCGCTGGTTACAGATGAGCCATTAAACGGGTATTGCGATTGATTAAAGCGGGTGTAGATGGCATCATAAGGTAAGTTCTGGTTACCGATAAGACCATAGCTCATGCGGAATTTCAGGTCATTAACCACTGTGCGGAATTTGTAGCCGATAAATGGCTCATCTATCAGCCTCCATGCACCGCTAAACGATGGGAAGAACCCAAATTTGCTGTCAGGGCCGAACCGTGAAGATCCATCCTGGCGGGCGGTTACGTTGATGATGTAGCGGCCCTTGTATTTGTAGATAGCCCTTGCAAGTAACGATCTTACCGCCCAGCCATCATAATTTGAATTGTCCTGCGTTTTGATGCCTGCGCTGCCAATGTCTTTGTAGGTTAACAAATCGGTAGGGAATTGGGTGCCCTGCATATCTGCAGCTACGTTTTCATGTCTTTCGTAAGTAAAGCCTCCCAATAGGTTCAGCTCATGGTCTTTTGCAGTGAGGCTATAAGTAGCCGTGTTTTCCCATAAAATATCGGTTGATTTATAATGATAGATCTCTGCCTGCCCGTTGCTTGAAAAGCCCTCGCCGGTATTGCGCGGATAATAGGTATCTGATTCGCCCTGGTAAAGGTCAGCGCCAATGCTGGAGCGGAGTACAAGGTTCTTTATCGGTGTTACTTCCAGGTAAATATTACCATCGGTGCGGGTAGTATTGTTGTTATGTACCGAGTAAAGCGCCGAAGTTAGCGGATTACGGATAGTTAACGTTCCGGTAGTGTTGTCGGTGATAACCAGCGGCTGCCCGTCGGCCCCGTAAATAGGCATCAGCGGACTTTGCGTTAAAGCCTGCTGGAACTCACTGGAGCTCGGGCTTTGGGTATTATCGTAAGTGATTGAAGCGCTGCCGCCAACCTTTACGATATTTGAAAGCGTCGATTCCTCGCTAAAAAATGCATTGTATTTTTTATACCCGGTATTGATCAGCACACCCGCCTGGTTCTGGTAGTTGCCGCTGAAATAAACCTTGTTTCTTGTTGTTCCGTTTGAGATAGCAATGGAGTAGTTCTGCATTGGCGCATTTTGGCGGGTTATTGCTTTTTGCCAGTCGTAGGTTTTATATCCATCGGCAATACTTTGCAACTCGTACGAGTTAAATACCTTCGGATCACCGGTGCCCAGCGGATAAGTTGCCGGGTCGGCATCAAAGTAGGCGTTGCGTTTTAGTTCTGCATAGTCGTGCCCGTTCAGCATTTTGTAAACGGTAACCGGTTTCTGTACGCCATAGTAAACGTCAAAATCTATTGTAGAAACACCTGCCTTAGCCTTTTTGGTGGTTACAATGATCACCCCTGCTGCAGCCCTTGATCCATAGATCCCTGCTGCTGCGGCATCTTTTAAGATCTCTACCGATTCGATATCATTAGGGTTGATGGAGCGGATATCGCCGACTAAGGCAACACCGTCAACAACATATAATGGGCCCTCGCTTTGTGTAATGGAGTTGATCCCCCGCACGTTAATAGCCGAGCCCGAACCGGGTGCATAACCTGTGCCGTGTACCTCTAAACCAGGTGTGCGTGATGCAAGCGCAGCTGCCAGGTTGGTTGCCGGTAATTCAGTAATTTCCTTAGCCGAAATGCTGGAAACCGAACTTGTAAGATCTGTCCGTTTTTCCTTGCCATAACCAATAACCACTACTTCAGAAAGCGCGTTTCCGTTAACCTCCAATAAAAAGCTAATGTTGGTTGTGGTATCAGCCACTGTTACCTGCTTGGGTACATAGCCGGTGTAGGTTGCTTGTAAAGTAGTTCCTGTAGCTGCATTCAGTTTAAACCCGCCCTTATCATCGGTGATCAGCTTTGTTTCGGGCGATCCCTTGGTTTTAATGGTGATGGTGGCCAGGGGCAGCGATTGTTTGGTGACAGCATCCAGCACCACCCCCCTGATCTGTTTTTCCTGGGCCACCGCACTAAAGGCACAGGTAACTCCAAGCACAAAAATTAGTAATAGTTTTCTCATTTTTTATTGGGTTAATTAGGTTATTTATTGTTGATCTTCTTTTTTAGCGGTTTAATATCATTATTTGTGGTATCAGCTTGTTTTTATATCGATAGATTATATTACGACAATGCAATATCCATTTAAAAATGCCTGGCATATCGTTTCGCGTTATAAAAAACATTTTTGCCCTGGTTTTAAGCTTTGTCAAGTGTGTAATTACTAGATACAGAAACGATAATCCTGAATTCAGAGAACCGGCTCTAATTGGTTAATGTAAATCTCACTGAATAATCTGCGAAACAAAATGGCTATTATTATGGAGATGATGGATTTTATTACGATTATTTAATAGAAAAATCCAGCATAAGCAGCAGAGGGTTTATGCTAAAACGTTAAAGTTTGAAAAGGACGCTTAAAGCCCCATGGGCAGGAACCCCGGATCTTGTTTATACAGAAAAAGCCGCCTAAATATATAAAGCGGCTTTTTGTAATGTTAAATCGGCTGAAAGCGTAGATTACACCTGCAGCTGATCAAAATTATTTGAAAAATTTACGATGATCTATTTTACGCGTTCAATATATTCTCCCGTGCGGGTATCTACTTTTACCTTGTCGCCCTGGTTTACAAAAAGCGGCACCTTTATTTCAACGCCATTTTCTGTTGTTGCATATTTAAGCGCACCCGAAGATGTATCGCCTTTAACAGCAGGCTCCGCATAAGTGATCTCCAATTCTACAAAATTAGGGGCCTGCGCCATAATAGGCTCTTCGCTTTCGAAGGAAACAATTACGTTCATCCCCTCCTTCAAAAACTTTACAGCCGGGCCGAATAATGCCTTCGGGATATTATGTTGCTCATAGCTGGTATTATCCATGATCACCATAGCGTCGCCATCTTCATAAAGATATTGGAAATCGTTAGTCTCAACGCGGCAAATCTCAACCTGCTCGTCGGTTGCCAAACGGGCCTCTACAATTCTTCCGGTTTTGATATTGCGAAACTTGTCTAAATAGAAAGCCCCGCCCTTTCCTGGTGTGCGATGCAGAACTTCTATAACAGTAACCAGTTCGCCGTTGAAACGTAATATATTCCCTACTTTAACTTCAGATGCTTTTGCCATGAAAATGCGATTGTAAATTTGACGCCAAAGATATAATCTTTTGTCTTAAAATTACACCTGGAGATTTTTGCACCCGGAAATAGAAAAATCCATCCATCAAATTTAGTCATCCGCTTCATTACTACGCTATTTTTTAATAATTTCGCCGCCCCTCAAATTTTACTGGTTTATTTATTTCGCCCTGGCATGAAGAAGTTTTTATACGGAATTGATTTTGGAACAACCAACTCGGCACTTGCTATTTACGACGAAGAAGCGAAGGAAATACACAGTACCATTATTATTCCATCGCTCATTTATTTCTATCAGCAGTTCAGCGCCACAAGCGATAAAAATTACGTTGTAGGCGAAGAGGCGATCACGGCTTACCTTAATGATGACATGAAGGGGCGTTTCATCAAGTCGGTTAAACAAATATTGTCAAGGAGCAGTTTCTCAGAAACCCGGATCCACAACAGGAGGTACAATGCGTCTGACCTTGTTGCTATCATTTTAAAAGAGTTGAAAAACCGTGCTGATCAGTTGATAGGACAAGATTGCCGGAAGGCAGTGATTGGCAGGCCCGTTTTTTTTGATGACGACGATGTGAAAAAGGATACCTTGGCGCAAACCCGGTTAAATAAAGCGGCGGAAATAGCCGGCTTCGAGGAGATCCGTTTTCAATTCGAACCCATCGGCGCAGCATTTGCCTATGAAAAAAGCCTTGTAAAAAAGGAAAATGTATTGGTGGCCGATCTGGGCGGAGGTACCACGGATTTTACCTATTTAGTTCTCGACCCTGAAAAAGTGGGAAGTAAAGACAGGAAGAACGACATGATGGCCAATGGCGGGATCTACATCGGCGGAGATAGCTTTGACTCCGCTTTTATGTGGGAAAAGGGAACGCCATATTTCGGCAAGAACACGCAATATGAAGCTACACCGGGCAAAGTGCTGACCGTTCCAAAATCTCTTTTTGTGAACATTTGCTCCTGGGAGCAGATGAATTTTTTCAATGGCCTCCGCATTCAAAAAGACATTGAAGACTACTATTATTTTTCGGGTAACGACAGGAAGTTTAAAAACCTGATCACACTTATTGAAAACAATTTGGGTTATTCGGTTTTTCAATCCATCGAGAAAACAAAAATTACGCTTACCAGTGCCGATACCGCAAAATTCAGCTATCATAAGATGGGGATCGATATTGATGAGAACATCGGTCTGGCGGATTATGAACAGATCATAGGAAAAGATGTTGATCGGATTGCAAACTACCTGGATGATTTTATGTTGCAAAACAACATCGACGCTAAAAACATTGATAGTCTTTTTTTAACAGGTGGTACTTCTATGGTAGTTAGTATCCAAAAGCTGTTTAAAAACAGGTTCCCCCATGTAAACCTTAATTCCGGAGATAACTTTAAAAGTGTGGCCAAAGGCTTGGCGTACAGTGGCTATCTATTTGGCAACTGAAGCTAAACGACAGGCAACTCCCGCCTGCCTTACGTGTAAACGATTTCTGTACCTGGCGTTACGTCAACCACAAATTGAGGTCTAGTCTTGGTTGGGAATTTGACTCAATTAACAAAAAAGGGGGTTAACAGGGTTAACATAATTCGCGAATATTTCCTGTTAAATGTTTGGTAAACAGCAATTTAAATCTTTATGGGGTTAACACGGAAATACCACATCACCAACCGCAAAGCGTTCCGTTTTTGTAAGTGGAACACTCGGAACGCTGTGAAACATCCTCATTATCAAATAGTTAATTTTATCGCGCGTAAGTGTCCGACAATCAGTAATTATACGCAACCGATCCTCCGATTCATACCTAATAATTAATGCTGCTTTTCTCTTTCTCTAAGTGTCGGTTGCTCAAAGTAGTCTGTTAGCTCCAAAGAAAAAATGACGCTTGTAATTTTCCACTTTCCATCCCGCTTTATTAATGACAGGTATTTACCGCCCCAATTGGTCATTTTATTATTTGCCCAAAAACTATAATCCATAGCCACCAACGCAACGGTCCCATCTTCAACTATCCGGATGTTATCAAACTTATCTTCAGTTGATTTATACCTGTATAAAGACCTGAAAAAACCTTTATAGCTGCCAGAAAAATAATTGCTGCCCGTTGCCTTTACTCCTTTTTTCTCTATCTCTCTGGCTTGAGATCGGTCCTTAACCGCGGCACACCAGGTAACAGGCCCGTCATTAAACAAATCGTAAAATGTAGTGGAATCTTTTTCGATTACGCTTTTTATGTACTTGTGTATGATGATGTTTATCTCTTTTTTATTGTCTGTTGCCTGCTGCGCAAACGACTGCTGCGCCGCTATCAAAAATATAATTGACAGTAATTTTATAGTTTTCATTTTGATTGATTTTTCTGATTATGGATATACTTATACTCTATTGTCAATCCCTCATAGCCATAGGCATCTGCATTCATTTCATGAATGGCGGTATAACTTACTGGGTGGATGCTTCCAAGTAGAGCGGTTAATGATGTATGTACGGCATTAATATATTTAGCCTTATCATCCTTCAGGTTGGTTGAATCAGAAATTTTTATGTCGAGATGAAAGCTTTTTGTTTTTAATTCAGCGAGGGAGACTGAATTAACAAACCAAAGGTTATCCGGGATAAATGATACGATAACTACCGTAACTTCCGGCTTTTTGTTGAGGACGTATTTGGTAAGATCGCTGATTACTTTTACTATTTCATTGGCTAAAGCCGGGTCTTCCCGGCCGCTTATTTTTAAATTGATTATTGGCATACTTCAACATTTAATGAAGTACGAAGATCAGTTTAAGGAAACCCCTATTTATTGATGTATGTTAAGAGTTTGATCCGGCTCAATGATTCTGGTTTAACCCCCAGATAAGACGCGATGTGGTATTGCGAAACCCGTTGCTCTATGCCGGGATATAAAGACGACAGTCCTTCCAATCTTTCTGCTGCTGAGTGCTTCAAAAAAGACGTTTCCCGTTTGCACTTCCTTATGAAATAGGTGTCAGAAATGTGTTTACTCAGTTTAAGAAATGCGCCGTCCTGTTCTATTAACCTGTTAAGTTTTTCGTAGCTGATATAATGGATGGAACAATCGGTTAACGCTTCTATATTACAATTGGTGGGCGTCTGCATCAAAAAGCTGGTATAGGCGCTCACAAAATCATTGTCAAAATAAAAGTCGTTATTGAATTCGCCATCGTTGTTCCTGACATATGACCTAAAGGTTCCCGAGGATACAAATCCAATAAAATTACAAACTGAACCTTCCTGAATCAGGTGTTCCTTCTTCTTTAAGCTTTTTGCTTTCAACTCAGCACAAAACGTTTCGAAGTGGCCTTGGGTTAATCCTAACTTTTCAGTAAATAAAACTTTTAGCGATTCTATGTCACTTTGCAATTGATGTTGGGCGATCATATTCAAAGATAAGGCGCTTTTTTATAGAAAAAGGTTATTAAAAACAGAAGCTTTTGTAAATGCTACCTTCTGCGCAGCATACTTAAAAACACAGGTGTAATCCCCAGGTATGATGCGATGTGTTTTTGCGCAATCCGCTGTTCCAGTTTTGGGTATTGTTTTTGAAATTGCAGGTAGCGCTCTTCTGCGGTTTTGGAAAGATTGGAAGTAATCCTGTGCTGATATAGGTTAAACCCATTTTGGGTGAGGATACGAAAGAACCTTTCAAATTTCGGTACTTCCATAAAGAGCTTTTCGAGTGCGGGATAACTCAAATAAAATACCTCTGTATCCTCGAGTGCGCTTATGGAGTAAAAAGCCGGGCTTTGCCCCGAGAAACTGGAGATATCAACCGCCCACCAGTTCTCCGGGCAAAAAGAGATGTTATGCTCATCGCCCTCCTTGTCTTTATGAAAAATCCGCAAGCATCCTTTATCAACAAAATAAATATGCCTGCATATCTCGCCGCCATCCAGCACGCTTGCATTTTTCTTAACAGATTTATGCTGCAATACCGACAGCACATATTCTGTCTCGGCTGCCTCCAATGAAATATGCATGGCGAAATTTGCCAGGATCAGGTCGTACATTTTGTTTTTGTTGCGAAGATAGGGGTTGCCTGCTTAAGCCAATGCTGATGGATTGATAAACCCAACGATGCGGGTAATTTTGTTTTCGTCGTTATATTCAATAAAATCCATTGCATAGTGATCCAGCTTACCAGGACGACGCAAAATCCATGTGTAGAGCGCAGTATTATTGTGACCTTCCAGGGGTTTCGGCAAGTGAAATGTCCTTCCCGGTGAAATACTGTGCGAATGCATAATCAAATTAACAAACTCCTTTATGCCGTTAACCAACGGTGTCATTACGTCTATATAAGTGATATCAGGGGTCAGGCATTGGTTAAGCGCTGCTTTAATAGCTTCAGGCTCTTTTTCGTTCCATGCCTTTAGATAAAAGGCAACGGATTCTTCGATGGTTTGTGCGTTTTTCATTTTGTAGTGTTCTATTAATAATATGAACTACAAAGGAACGGCATGCCTGTCGGAATAAAATTAAAGTAGTTTAACAAATGAAAATACTTGGGCCTTTTGTGGGGTTAGAAGACTTCTATAAACCTGTTCAACTCATCCTCGCGTTCACGCAGCCAGAACAGGATCATCGCTGCCTTTTGCGGAATGTTCTTCAGTTCAATTAATTTGATATTCATGTTTGCGCCACGCACCGAAGAGATGGGCTCAATGGAAATTCCCAGACCGGCTTCCACCAATCGTAATACGCCTATAGAGTGTGCCGACTCATGTGCCACTTTGGGCTTAAAGCCAAAGTCCTGGCAGATCTGCAGAATGGCTTCAACATAACCAACGCCGGTTGAGAGTTGCGGTAAAATGAATGTCTCATTTTTTAGAACAGATAAATCGGCAAAACCTTTTTGTGATAAGGGATGATCGCCCGGCAGGATCAATACAAAATTTTCCCTGTACAAAACTTTGGAGTTCACTTCCGGAGGCAACATAATGTTAGGCGCGACACCGAGGTCGGTTTTTCGCGCCAGCAGCATTTCAATTTGCTGAGCGTTTGATGTTTCCTGGGCAATCGTTTTCAGATCGGGCCACTTCTGCTTCACCTTAACCAGGAACGATGGCACAACCGTATTCATGGCAGAACTTGCATGGATAACCCTAACTTCTCCCGCTTCGCCATTGTGTATTTGAGCCGCCCGGGCAATGGTTTTGTTTAGATCCTGTATGATCCTTTCTGCCTCCTTTTGGAAGAATATCCCGGCTTCCGTTAACCTAACGGAACGACTGCTCCGGTTAAACAATACAGCGCCTATCTCAGTTTCCAGCAATTGGATCTGCCTGCTCAACGCGGGTTGTACAATATTGATCTGCTCGGCCGCCTTCCTGAAGTTGAGTGTATTGCATAAAACCAGGAAGTTTTTAATTTGCTGAAGATCCATATCAATCAAAATAAACTATCAATTAATCAAAATTAAGTATTTTATTTTATCAATTAAAGCAGCTTGCTTTGTAGAGAGAGCGTTACCAGCAGATTTTATTGAACGAAGCGTCCCGGCTAAAAACGGGTAAACAACCATCATGAACAACGCAAAACAAAAATTGGAACTTGCCGAACAAAAGGCAAAGGAATTATTCAACATGGTAGAGACCCGCGGATTGATCGTCCCCGGAAAATCAGAAAGTGAATTAATTACGGAGGTAGTTGAGCTGGCTAAAAGTGAGTTTGGGATTGAGAGCTTCTGGCATAAAAAAATCATTCGGGCCGGTGTTAATACACTCCAACCTTATAGCGGCAACCCGCCGGACCTGGTGATCCAGGAAGACGACCTGGTGATCCTGGATTTTGGCCCGATTTTCGGTGGCTGGGAGGCCGACCTTGGAAGAACTTACGTTATCGGCACCGACCCTTCAAAACTAAAGCTGCAAAAAGACATAGAAGCAGCCTGGCACGAAGCAAAGGCCTGGCACGCTGAACAAATCAGCCTTACCGGCGCCCAATATTTTACTTATCTGCATGAGCTTGCCAAAAAATATGGCTGGGAGTACGCCGGTGAAATTGGCGGCCATATCGTAGGCCATTTCCCGCACGAACAGCTTGGCCCCGATGACCTGGGTTTGGATATTCACCCGGATAACCATGCCGATATTCTGCAAACCGGTAAAGAGGGAAATACCAGGCACTGGATCCTGGAGATTCATTTTGTGGATAGGGCAAATAAAATAGGTGGCTTTTTTGAACAGTTGCTGAATTAAGCGATTACCACGACAGATCTAACAAAATCGTTTTTATTAGCTACCGCCAAGGGAGACTCCTTTTTAAAAAAATTCTTGCATTTTAAAAAACTAATGGTAAGTTTGTACTTACGGTAAGTTTATGCTTACTATCTTATATGCAGATTTATGAGTAGTTCCGAAAAAGCATTTAATGCCCTTGGCGATCCGACAAGGAGGATAATATTTGAAAAACTTCGCACAAGCCCGCTTGCTGTAGTTCATATTGCTGAGGGGCTCTCCATCAGTCGGCCTGCGGTATCACAGCATCTTAAGATTTTGAGGGAAGCAAAACTGATCAGCATTCACCAGCAGGGAACAAAAAATATTTATCAAATTGACCAGCAGGGCATTTTAGCCATGCGCAGCTACCTGGATACTTTCTGGGATACGGCGCTGGCCGCATTCAAATCAGCAGCAGAAAAAACCGAAGACCATGAATAACCTTAACATCAAATCGATTAAAAAAGAACTGATCGTGGAAGCCTCACAAGCCACCTCATTTAAAGTTTTTACCGAACAAATGGACGCATGGTGGCCCCGTACCCACCATATTGGAAAATCGCCCATGATTGAACTGGTATTGGAACCGGGCATAAACGGCCGCTGGTATTCCAGGCACGAGGATGGCAGCGAGGCCAACATCGGGCACCTATTGCAATGGAATCCGTATAGCCTTGTTGTGTTGGCCTGGCAAATAAACGGCGAATTCCAGTTTGATCCAGCACTCATTACAGAGGTTGAAATACAATTTATCCCCGAAGGCCCTAAAAAAACAATTGTAAAGTTTGAGCATAAGAATATGGAACGGCTTGGCAGCGGCGGCAAAACTTTTGAAAGCATGGAAGAAGGCTGGGGCCAAATTCTGGAACTGTATAAGGCCATATCAGCTAAATCTTAAAATCTAACGAAAATGAAACCAAAAATACTGCTCCGCATTGCGGCCATAATGATGTTTTTACATACCATCGGGCATACATTAGGCGCATTCAGTTGGGATGAGGCACCCGATGCTGCCGTTGGGAAAGTAATCTATGGTATGAAAATCGTTCATTTTGCTTTTATGGGCAGGCAGGTTACGCTGGCTAGCTTTTATATTGGCTATGGTTTTACCATGATATTGGTATTGTTACCCATCAGCATATTGTTATGGCTACTTTCAACTGATGCCGGGAGCCGCCTGTTCACCAGGCTTGTGCCGTTATTAGGTGTATTTTTGGTAATGATGGCCGTTATAGAATATGTATACTTCTTCCCCTTTGCTGCAGCGTTTTCCTTTTTGGCAGGGATCTGTACTTTAATCGCCTTTTTTATACGCGAACCAAAGCAAAATCAGCATAAGCAATTAATTGCCGACCTGTAAAAATTAGTGACCGTTCGGCTTCCATATATTATTGTCGGGGTTAACATCTGCATCATAAGCCGTTCCCAATACAATTTTCAATACCGGCTTATCTGCCTTAAATATTAACGATGTGGTTTTGTTACCGCCGGCCCAGCAGGCTACGCTCGAGCCAAGCAACTTTGTAGAACCATCGGTATAATAAACGGTGAGGTGTACGGGCACAACTTCTCCGCCAATGTTAGCAACAACAATCTTATATCCGCCCTGGCCGTGGGCAATACTACTAATAGCAAGGTCAGGCACTCCCTTTTCGAAAAACCAGTTTCGCCAAAACCAGTTCAGGTTCATTCCGGATGCGGTATTAATACAGTTGAAAAAATCATACGGAGTTGGGTGTTTCCCCTCCCAGTTGCTGATGTAAAAATGCATGGCTTTGAGGAATAACTTATCACCAAGCATTTCCTTTAAGTACAAGTAGCCTAAAGCAGGCTTAAGGTCCTTATCAGCAAAACGGGCGGCACCGGCTAACTGCGGCGTAAGCGTCATAACAGGCACGTCCTGTTCGGTACCTGCACTGTTGTTTACATCGCTGATATCGTAATTTACGGGGACGGATGAATCGATCATTGGATGTAAATAAAACTCCGCCATTGTTGCCCAGCCCTCATCCATAAATGAGTATTTGGTTTCGTTAACGCCTACATAAAAAGGGAACAGCGTATGGAAGATCTCGTGCGCCGTAAGCTCAATAGCATCTTTGGCATTTTTGAACGGATTATTGTCAACCATCATTGGGAACTCCATTTCGTCGGGTCCGTCAAATACAGTTTCGTGGGAATAAGGATATGGTACTTTTGGAAACTGGAAGCTCATTATTTGCACCGTTTTGCGCGCGTAATTAATAATGGGCTGATAGGTTAAATGCTCCGGATTAAATACCGCATCCACCCGGGTACGTCGCTTAGTTGCGGAATCAACAATAAGGCTGGTTGATTTCCACACATAATGATTGCTGATGCCGAACGCAAAATCTGTAACGTTGTCTGCCTCAAATTTCCAGGTGTTTGTTTTTTTGTCTTGTATGATATTGCCCGCCTTCAAGTCTGCTTCAGTAACGATATTTACCACCGTATCGCTTTTAGCGGCTTTGTCAATGAGCGCTGCAAATTTGGGCTGGTAAACCTCGCCTTGGTTGTTCAGGCTGCCGGTAGCCCAAACCTGGTAAGTACCCGGAACGGTTATTTCTGTGTTGAAATGCCCATAGTCGTTGTAAAATTCATATTGGCCTGTGTATGGATACATGTTCCAGCCATCAATATCATCATAAACCGCTATGCGCGGAAAAAAGTACGCGATAAAAAATGCACCTGAATCAATTTGCCCTGTGCGGATAAATGAACCTTTGTTTAAGGTATAGGAATAAGCAACATCGACATGAACCTTTTGGTGAGGAAGCACCTTCGTTCCGCGCACAAACATGTTGGTTCCTCTAATTACATGTTTGGAAGAGTCAAGTAAATGGTGCTCAATACTGATCGATCCAATCTTCACACCATCTGTCAGATCAGCAGACGCAACTGATATGGCTCTTGGCGAACTTTTTTGGTAAAGATTAGGATAGAGTTTAAAGAGGAGATAGTTAAGTGTATCCGGGCTATCGTTGGTATAGTCAATTCCCACTGATCCTTTAAGTTCGCATGTAAGCGGATCGAAGCTAACTTTGATAGTATAGTCTGCCTTGTTCTGCCAGTAGGATTTACCCGGCGTCCCGGTAGCCGTACGACTTTGGCCTTGGTAAGCTTTTAGCATGTTAGTCGCCAGGGGTAGCTGTACCTGGGCGTTAGTGATTTTAACTATAAAAAACAGGGCAATGCAGAAGATTCGGTTTTTAGACATAAAGTAGTACGTAATAAATTGAATCCGGAGTCAAATGTAGATGATCGGGATCGCTTTACATGACGTTAATAAATTATAAGCGTTGCCTCCGTTGTCAAAAAGCTACAAAGGGAAACGCTTTTTAACCCGGCACTGTGGGCTTCGAACTCCGCTTTTTACCCAAATCTGCCCGGCCTTTCAATAATGGGATTAGAAAGCGGGGCAAACTTTAAATATAAATTCCCTATCAGCATTATAAACATGCTGGCGAGCCATAACCAATAGCCTGTTCGATAACCCACAATCGCCGATCTATTGCTGCCACTTTCGTCTATAATCATATCTGTACAACACATAAACAATAAACCTATCAAAACTGAGATAAAGCTCGCGGTTAAAGATAGCTTCGGTTTTTTGGCTACAAATATCCAGGACAGCCACAATGCAGGATTTGCCAGCCAGGTTAGCCCGGTTGTAGAGGAGAAGAAACCGAAGAAGCCTGATAATAATAATGCAAAGCCTTCGCCATCACCACCCGCTTCCTTTTCAGTGTCGAAGCAAGGTTGTGATAAAGCAATTAGGAATAGCGCTATGCTTATGAGCATAATAACTTTAGTGGCTCTATTTAAGGTCATATAATTAGGTTTAAAGTTTTACGTAGATTAAACGGAGGCAATATTGTTCTGCCTGTCTCTATGTATCAGGCCCCACTCCTTGATAGCGTCCATCATTGGGAGCGTAGTTTTGCCAAATTCAGTTAAACTGTATTCTACGGTTGGCGGTACAGTCGCGAAGATTTCGCGGCCAACCAGGCCGTCAGCTTCCAGTTCACGAAGCTGTGAGGTAAGCATGGTGGGCGAAATGCCGGTGATCTCTCTTTCCAAAACTTTAAACCGTTTGGGACTTTCCTTTATAAGGGCATGCAGGATGCGCAATTTATATTTTCCGCTCAATAAACTAACCGCGTATTCAACCGGGCAAAGAATTTTTCTTCGTTTGTTAAAATTAATCTCATTCATAATCAAATTGCTATAGTTTTCTTTACTAATACAGTTTCAGTGTACTACTTGTAAAAATATAGTATTGGATTTAGTTTTGAAAGAAAAACGTAAGAAAATGGACAAAATGATGAACGCGATAATCCTTTCAAACAAAGCTGTGAAACTGCAACAAGTACCACAACCTATAAAAGCCGAACCTGAACATCTGCTGGTTAAAATGTCGGCATGCGCCATTAATCCCGGCGATAAGGCATTTATCAGCAGGCCGTTGCCGGCAGGCGCGGTTCACGGGTTATATAATGTATACGGCGTGTCAGGCGTGGGTACGGTCATTGGGGCCGGGGCCGGAGTTCCGAATGATTATGCAGGTAAAAACGTGGTAATATACCGGTCGTTAAAAACCAGTCCGCACATTCTCGGAACCTGGAGCGAATACGCACAGGTACACTTTTTAAATTGCGTGACCCTGCCGGATGATGTAAATATGGACGAGTACTCAGGTTCACTCGTGAATATCATTACCCCGTATGCGTTCCTGAAACAGATCCGGGAGGAAGGACATAAGGGGATAATTAGTACCGCCGGAAATTCAGCAACAGGGATAGCCATGCTGGGCATTTGCCTGGCTTATAATTTTCCGCTGATCTCAATTGCCAGGACAGAAAAAGGCAAGGAAGAGCTACAGGCATTAGGCGCCGAACACGTATTGGCACAAAGCGAGGCTGCTTTTCAGCAGCATTTAAATGAAGTCGCTGAACTGCTATCGGCAACCGCAATTTTCGACGGCGTGGGCGGATCGATATTAAATGAGATGATAGATATTATTCCGAATAACTCTACTATCTATTCTTATGGTTATCTCGGCGGCGCAACGTCTCTTTCTCTTCACACCAGCGTTTTGATGAGAGGGATAACGTTAAGAGGATTTGGCAATTTTAGGTCGAAAACGGTGCAGGATCCGCAACTTTTAAAGATCGCCCTTAAGGACATTGGCGGTATGATCCACCAGCCTCATTTCAAAACAAAAATTGGCAAAGAGTTTAGGCTGGAGGAAATAAACGAAGCGCTTGCTTACACATCTGAAGATGGGGCAAAGGCGATTTTGCGGCCATAAAAAAGCAGCCGCTCCCTCAACGGGAGTTGCTCTTTTTATCCTTTAGCCGATAAGCCGGAGTTTACGTGCCTTGTCTACGGCATGTGTTCTCCGGCGAACCTCCAGTTTTTCAAACACTTTTGAGGAATGGGTTTTGATGGTGTTTAGTGACACAAATAAGCGGGTGACAATTTCTTCGTTACTTAACCCGTCGGCCATAAGTTGCAGAACTTCCATCTCCCTTTTACTTAAGCCGAGTTTGACGCGTTCATCTTCATTAAAAATAAAATCGGCACCATTAACAACAACTTCTCTTTCTACTATAACCGTCTTCGGACGGGCAAGCTTAAGCGCAAGCCAGATGCCTAGTAGGGTGAAAATCACGGCTATTAACCCTGCATAAATCTCGAATGCGTTACTCAATACAATAAAATGCCACTCCAGCCATTTCATCAGCAACAGCAAAATAGCTAACGACACGCCATAGAAGATGATGGAACGGTTTCGCGATAGGAAATTGGCTGCCATTAGCATCTTTTTAAAGCCTTAAGGTAAACAATTTACAAAATATTTTATCAACAGCTAACATTAAGCTTTTAAGCCCTGCTTCCGCTTTTCGCTCAAATATTTCCTAACCGGGATATCATACAACACCATCATCAACCAGGCAAAGGCAACTAAAATAACCAGGCTGCATATAATGATCAAAGCAAGTTGCCCTGCGACCGGTTTGTATTTGGTGTTGTAGGTTGCAAACACCCAGATAAAGGCATAATGCGTCATATAGAGGGGGTACGAGATCTTCCCGGAAAATACACAGATTTTTTTAAAGGCCGTTGTTAGGGTAGCCCCTGCACCCAAAGCAATCAACAAAGGAAAATAAAGGACAATAATAAATGGTTCCGAAAGCCAGTTCCATTTTGAAAAGGGTGAAAGCAAGGCCAGCATCAATAATAAAGCGACACCGATAAATCCCAGCCTGTTTTTAATGATCCAGTTTGAGCGGTAAACTAATAATCCTGCTAAAAATGAAAAGGAAACCCGCGCGCCGCCATGCCAAAAGGTTAGCCCGTCCCAGCCGCCCATCATGTTGCCGGCGCGGTAAGCAACTAAGCAAATACCGATTGCCGCAATTATGGTCAACAGCAGTAAATATTTGCGGCTAAGTTTGCAAAGCACAAACGCGTAAACAATATTGGCAATGTACTCCCAAAACAACGACCAGGCCGGAGCATTTAAGCCGAACAGGTTGAAGTAACGACTTGGCATTGCCGGATACGGTACCAGGAAAATAGAAGCCAGAAATAGCAGGGCAATTTTGCCCGCGCTATACAATTCGGGGGCACCGCCGAAAAAGGGTCCGAACAAAAACAACAGTACGCCTATTATCGAACCCAATACCACCAACGGGTGCAGCCTGATGATCCTCGACTTAAAGAATTCCATTACACCTATTTTGCCAATCCTGTCCTCATAAGCATAACCGATCACAAAACCCGATAAACAAAAGAAAAAATCGACCGCCAAAAAGCCGTGGCCGATGAAATTTTTGCTGTAATCGGAATAGGCCACCTCCATAAAATGAAAAGTTACCACCCCCAAAGCAGCAACACCCCTTAAGCCGTCGAGGATTTCAAAGTGCTGTTTGGCTTTTAAAATTGCGGGAGTTGATTCTTCCATGGGAAATATAATGTTAGATAGTACATTGGGGTTATGCACGTCTTCAAGGATACCGAATTATAACAATTTCACCAAATTTTAAAGAAACCGTAGTGCGCAACAATCTTGATAGGTAATGAGTCTTATGGTGAACACACGCAAACAATACAGATAAATTTATAAATTTGAACAACTGACCACAAAAAACAATCATTTATGTTAAGATCAATCTCTCTCACTGCCGTATTCTGCCTTGCTTTATTGCAGGTGAACGCGCAAACATTAACCCATCCACCTGAAGTACAGCAGGCCTTTGACAAAGGCACTCGCGCCGAAAATGGCAAGCCCGGTAAAAATTATTGGCAAAACCACGGCCGCTATAATATTTCGGTAAGCATGACGCCGCCAAACAAAACTATTACCGGCGTTGAAGACATTACTTATTTTAACAGCAGCCCGGATGTTTTGAGCAGCCTGAATATGAAGCTGATCGTTAACGTTCATCGCGGAAGAACGCCTACTGCTGCAAACGCGCCACAGGGAATTACTGTTGATGAAATAACTATAAATGGCGCCAAAACCGATTGGGATAAAGAGAAGGCGGTAACTACCAATTACATGCTCGACCTTAAATCGCCACTAAAATCGCACGATTCATTGAAGATGAATATTAAGTGGCATTATCAATTATCAGCCGGTCGCGGCCGGGATGGTGCAATTGATTCTACCAGCTTTTTCCTGGCTTATTTTTATCCAAGAGTTTCTGTTTATGACGACTACAAAGGATGGGATACCCAGCCGCACACCGGCGGACTGGAGTTTTATAACGATTTTAACGACTACCAGCTAAGCGTAACTGTGCCTAAAAACTATATTGTTTGGGCCACAGGCACTCTGCAAAATCCAAATGAGGTTTTACAGCCTGAAGCTGCAAAGCGCCTGCAAACCTCAATGACCAGCGATTCAACGATCCACATCGCCACTGCACAGGACCTGGCCGCTAAAAGCATCACTGCACAAAATGCGACCAACACCTGGAAATGGAACTCAAGCCATATTACAGATGTGACCGTTGGTGTAAGCGACCATTACGATTGGGATGCAGCCAGCGTTATTGTTGATGACAAGGCACATCGCCGCACCAGCGTGCAAGCAGCGTTCCCGGATAGTTCTGCTGATTTTCACCAATATGTGAAATTTGCACATAACTCTTTGGATTGGTTCTCGCACAACCTGCCGGGCGTTCCTTACCCGTTCCCTAAGACAACTTCATTCCAGGGTTACGCTGATATGGAGTACCCGATGATGGTTAACGACAGCCATGAAAAGGACCTGACGTTTGCCCAATTGGTGCAGGATCATGAGATAGCGCATACTTACTTTCCGTTCTATATGGGCACAAACGAAAGCCGTTATGCATTTATGGACGAGGGCTGGGCAACAACCTTCGAGCTGTTGATCGGCACCGCCGAGAAGGGCAAAAAAGTGGCTGATGATTTTTACAAGAACTTCCGCGTTAACAGGTGGACGCATGGCCCGCACGAAAAGGAAATGCCGATAATTACCCCATCCCCTGACGTGATCTTCGGCAGTGGAAATAATGCTTATGGCAAACCATCATTGAGCTATTTGGCTTTGAAGGATATGCTGGGCGATGTGCTGTTTAAAAAAGCGCTGCATACCTACATGGATAACTGGAATGGCAAGCACCCTATTCCATGGGATTATTTTAACTCGATGAAGGCAGGATCGGGCAAAAACCTGGATTGGTTCTTTTACAACTGGTTTTACACTCCGTACTACATCGACCTGAGCCTTGAAAAAGCTGAAAAAGCTGGTGATGGTTATGCACTGTCTATAAAAAACATTGGTGGTTTTGCAGTACCATTTGATGCAATAGTAACCTATGCCGATGGCACAACCGACAGCTTCCACCAAACCCCGATAGTTTGGGAAAAGGATCAGAAGGCAATTACGGTAAAGATTAAGCCTACGAAGGATGTAAAATCAATTACGATTGATGGCGGTATTTTTGTAGATGCAGATATGAAGAATAATACCTGGACAGCGAATTAATTATATCACATCGCTTATAAGGAAAAGCCTTTGGATGAAAATCCGGAGGCTTTTTGTTTATAAATAGTTACCTTTATTTATATCACCGCCAATCGTAACCATAAATAATGCAGCTATAATATCCTGTTATGAACTTTAAATTCAACCATATCCAGCACATAGGAATCCCCGTAACAGATTTGAATATCTCGGAGAAGTTTTATCAGAAATTAGGATTTGAAAATGTAATGGCATCCGGATTCAACCACAATGGCGAGAGAGGGAAGATGGCGATGATGCAAAAAGGGGATATGATCATTGAGATCTACCAGTTTCCGGGTGCGGAGCTTGATAAAATAAGAAACCGGGCAGACGGGCATGTAGACCATGTGGCTTTTGATGTAGACAATATTGACCTGGCGTTCAGTGAACTGAAAAATGCCTCATTTCGAATTATCGAAGAGGCGCCGGTTTTTCTCCCCTTCTGGAAAAATGGCTGCAAATACTTTAATATTTTAGGGCCTGATAATGAACGATTAGAGTTTAACCAGATCTTATAGCAATTAGCCCTCCGGACATACAAACGAGACAACCTGCTGTAATATTAGATTGCCTCATTTGCGTAATTCTTATGTGCACCTTATCACGGTTGGTCCATGCGGTGTTTGCGTTTTACATGACTCCGCTTAGAGATGTTTTTGGCCCCATCGTTTATCAGCAGACCGCTTTTTATTCGATCTTTACCCGGATAACAGGAAGCTAAGCAACCAATTCTTAATTCACAGGGTATAGGATAAATAGTAACGCAGTAATAGGCAGAAGACAATCTATTAAATGATCAAACTCCTTTCATCCCTCTTGGCCCGACAATGCCTCGCTGCGTTATTAGCGGTATGTATGATTTCGGTACCGATTGCAATACAAAACCAATTGGTAGACGCAGGCCCAAGTTGGTGGGGGCTCGATATCTCCTGGAAAATGACGTTGAGCTATGCCTGCGTAAAAGATTGGGTATGGGGGAAAGACATCGTTTACACCTATGGCCCGCTGGCTGCATTTTCTACCCGCATTGGTTGGGGCGTTTCCCGGTGGGTTTTCATGCTGTTTGATGGGTTTATGGTTGTCAACTTCTATTTTGTCTTCAATGATTTTCTGAAGAACAATGCGAACAAGATCCTCGCTGTATCTGTGCTTTTCTGCACCATGTTGGTTGTTAATCAAATATTTGGCGCCGACCTCTCGTGGGTAATGCTTTTCTTTATCATCTATTGGATGATGAAAACCTTTGATCAGCCGCGGCCGGTCTTCCTTGCTATATTGATAATCCTTACCGTGCTAACATTTTACGTTAAAATGAATACCGGCCTTATCGCTATGGTGTTGGTTTGCCTGCATGTTGTAAACCTGTTTGCGAGCAAGAAGATAATCCTGGTAAAGTTAGTAGTCTTATATCTCTGTCTTATTGCGCTTACAATGGTTTCGGCAACGCTGCTGCACGTTGCTGTTTTTAGCTATATAACCGGCTCACTGGAAATAGTTAAGGGTTATAATGACATCATGTACCTCGACGAAAATCATCCCGTTATTCAATATGGGTTGTACCTGCTTTTTCTGTCGATGCTGTTGTGGTTTTCGCATCAATTATGGCGACAACTGAAGCAGAAAAAGTATAGCCTTATCCTGTATACAATAGCGGGCGTTGTATACATTTTTCTGCTGCAAAAACAATCTGTATTAAGGAACGACCGCAATCATTTGTATGAATATTATTCCTTTGCTACGCTCATTCTGTTGGGTGGTTTTGCTGGATTTGAGAACAGAAAAACACAGCTTAAATATTCGCTGGCTTTTGTGGTATTTGCGTTATGTTTTGTTTCGGTGAACAGGCCGCCCTGGTTCTCGATAATAAATCGAATTACCGGCCCGGTAACCTATGTAAAACAATTTGCTGCGTATGATTCCTTCGTTTACCTTAACCAACAAAATAAACGATATATCCCAAAGCGTGTGTTGGATAAAATAGGCAGCAAAACAGTAGATGTTTTCCCCTGGGACAGCGAGTATGCAATAGAGAACAAGCTTAATTACAAGCCGAGGCCGGTCTTCCAATCGTTTTCAGTATACACTGAGGCCCTGGAACAAATCAACTACAATTATTATACAAGTCATCCACCTGAATTCCTGATCTATGATTATGATACAATAGATGGCCGCTATGCCTTTAATGATGAAAGCGTCGTTAATCTTTTCATCCTGAATAACTATGCTATTATCGATTCCTTTAAATCAAATGAAAGGCCGCGCATAGTTTTGCAGCGCAAAAGCAATACGACGGCATTGCAGTTTAAGATTTTACTGCAAGACAAATTTTCATTAAACGATACCTTGAACACGAGGGACGCCAATTTTATAAAACTGGACATTCAATATAACTTGATAGGTAAAACTAAGGCTTTATTTGGCAGTCCGCCGCATGTTCAAATTGCTTATATGCGCGACGACGGGCATTGGTTTACCTTCAAAACATCAACAGAACTGTTGAAAGCGGGATTGTTCACCGGTGGTTTTGTTGCAAATGATGATGATTATATCGCCCTGTTGGCTGGCAAGCATTTTCATGCTATTAAAAAGATCAGGCTTGATATCAACAGCATTTATTTTAAGGAATCCGGCATGATAACAGCCTCGTTTGTGAACGCTCCGACAGACACGGCTTTAAAAAAATGAACTTGCGGAGACCATTACTTGAATGGCTGTTCCCGCAAGTATCAAAAATGGTTGAATAATCAGTTAGATGGCGGACAAATCTGCATAAACGTAACCCCGCTGCTTGCCTCATATGATTGGATGATCCCTGTCGGACAAGGAACCGCATAATTGCGGTAAGTTAAGTTACGCGCTTTATCACGGTTTGTCCAGCTGGTGTTTGCGTTTTGCTGGATCCAACTTAAATATTGTTTTTGACCGCCATCGTCGATCAGCATCATAATGTATTGGGCAAAGATGGCTTTTAGTACGCCCTGCTCATTAAAATCGCCTTCAGCAGGCAGTATACCGTTAACACACATGCTATTTTGCGTATAATCGGCAGCCAGCTTTGCGTCCGCGAGATAAGAGGCATCCTTCGTTACGTCATACAGCATCACGCCCGCGCCGATAGCGGTCCCCTGGTTGTAGGTATAATCCTGGTAGCCCGGAGGGTTATTACCTATTTTATGATCGGCCACCTCACCGCTGGTTGCATTAAACAAGTTTGCCTTTGACCATGCGTAAATTGACTTTGCCTTTGAAAGGTAACTGGTATCCTTTGTGATCTGGTACAAGCGAACAGCCGCTATTACAGTTGGGTAATTGATACAGGCATTCTTGCCGCTGTGCTGAAAATCCCAGAACATGCCGCCGTCAACCGGATCATACGAGCCGGCCCAAACATGGTTAAAGCCTGCGATGGAATTTTGCAAATAGGCTGCATTGCCGGTAAGCTGATTTGCACGTGCCAGTGCCGTTACCCACCACATCATATCATCATAAATAAACCAGGTGGTGGTATTGCTCCAGTTGTAATTATCGTATTGGTTTGCCCCGCCTGCATAAATATCATTCACCATTGTTAATTGCGCCGAACTTTTGGTACGCTCGTAAACGTCCATTGCAAGGTCCCAGTAAATGGCCTGCGTCCAGATCGCTCCTACTCCGCTTTTATCGGTAGCGTTGTAGTACAGCTTGTTAGCCGGATTATAAAAATAGTTATTGAATGCTGTGTAGGCAGTATCGGCATCTTTCAGCGTAAAATTAGTAATTACAGCAGCAGGCACGGGTTTTACTACCTGCGCTGCGGGTAAATGATAAGCTTTGGTGCAGCCCATGCAGGAAAGCCCAATGGAAATAAACGAAAAGTAAAATAGGTTTCTCATAGTAAAGGTGTTTTTAAGATTTGGTATTCGGTTAATTGGTATCGCAATGATAGCCGCCGGGTGTTAAGAAACCGGTTAAAAAAAGGATTAACACCCGATTAAATTCATTAACCTTTACTATTTATAGAGAAAATTATTTTCGCAACGGGAAATTTCAAACACCTGTTTTCACCAATTGCCTGATCGTTACCAAATGCGCGAACAATGCAGCCGGTACTATAAAACAAGGTAACCAGGTAAACGGAAAATAGAATAATGCGATGTTAGGCTGATCAAATCCCGAGTTTTGAAAGGAAAAAGGGGCGGAGAGCACAGCCGTAACCACAATGTTTGCTAGCAGCACTAAACAGGCGATGTTCCATGCGATGAGCACTTTTTTGCCAAGGATGTTTTTTATATATCCGAAATAATAGATGAACGGTGCGGTCAATCCGCAGAAGATGTCGAAGTTTCGACCTTCAAACGTCATTACTTGCGGTATCATTTTGTGCAGGAATAAGAAGTACAAACCAATTTCTACCGGGATCCTCACGATATGCAGTAAGGTTAAGTATTTTCCGCTAAAGCCATCAATGGCTAATCTTCCCTTGCGGCTTAAGAAAAGGATGGTAATAAATACTATAGGCGGCATAAGTAACAATGCAAACCTTGGCGGTGTGCCGGTGGTGAAAGTGTAAAAACCGGTGAGGCTCACAGCGGCTTGTAGCGCTAACCATAGTAACACAACCGAAATTGCAATTTTTGAATTGTTTGTGCCTTTATATAAAAGCGCAATAGTGAGCAAAGTAGTTAGAATAAATACGATGCTGATATAAAGTGGTAAGTGTTCCATTTTCTTGTTTGTTTTATAAAACAAAGGAACTGTAATAAATACGGCGGCATCTTGTCAATTGACAAGAAATGTGGCAATCGGTTTCTTAACGCAGGCCTTCGACCTGCGCTGATGTGTTTAGCCCTTTCAGGGCTTCTAAACAGGTTGTTGATAAATGAAGTAAGCCCTGAAAGGGCGATATGCCATAGCGCAGGTCGAAGGCCTGCTTTAAAAATAGAAGGTGATATATCATCTCCTCGCCAAATCCTTCCGGATCCTGCTTAAGGATGTATCCGTAATGCCAAGATACGAGGCAATATGTTTTAACGGCGCATGCTGAAAGATGTCCGGGTTGCTTTTCAATAGATGCTCATACCGTTCCTCTGCGGTTTCTGTGATCATGGTGAGCATGCGGGTCTTAAGCTCGGCAAATCCCTTCACCAGCATCGCTCTGCCAAACTCCCTGAATTCGGGCAGCGTATGAAAAAGGTTGTTCAGCCGTTCATAAGTGATGGACCATCCCTCACAATCGGTTAATGCCTGGATGTTTTCCTTTGACCGGGTACGATTAAAAAAGGAGGACACCTCAAAAACTACCCTGCCAGGGTGATAAAAGTTGGTGGTGACCTCGTTACCATTTGTGTCATGTGCAAATGCACGCAGGTAGCCTTTTTCAAGCAAAAGGTAGTCGTCGCTTATCTTTCCTTCAGTAAGCAAGAACTGATTTTTGGAGATCGCGATTTTTCTAAATTGCTCCGCAATGTCCGGTCTTGTAAACGGAGAGATGTGGTTGTCATTCCGGAAGAAGTCGATCAGTTTTTCTTTACTCATAGCAGCAGGTATACGAATATAAAGATAAGTACGCCCACAGGCAACCAACGCAGCAATTTACAGGTAATACCTATACTGATTTAAACATTATCAAACACAAAACAACACCGGGCCGGAGATAGTAACATGGGTAAAACTGCAATAATTATTGGTGCTGGTCCGGCCGGGCTTACTGCTGCTTATGAGTTGGTTACCAAAACCGATATCAAGCCCATCATAATTGAAAAGAGCAATGACATCGGCGGCCTTTCCAAGACTGTGGTGCATAATGGTAATAGGATGGATATCGGCGGGCACCGATTTTTTTCGAAATCAGACTTAGTAATGAAATGGTGGCAAAATATCTTGCCTTTGCAGGGTTCCGAATCAAGGGACGAGATCCAAAATGAGATCTCCTATCACAACAAAAAAGCACCGGTGACCCTATCGCCCAACGGCCCTGATCCCGAAAAAATAGATGAGGTAATGTTGATCAGGAAGCGGTTATCGCGGATCTTTTTCCTGCGGAAATTCTTTTCATACCCAATTACACTGAACCGTAAAACCTTAGCAAACCTTGGCGCGGTAAGGATCATGAAGATTGCCGGCAGCTATTTATGGGTTAAACTTTTCCGGGTGAGGAATATTAAGTCGCTGGAAGATTTCTTCATCAACAGGTTCGGCACCGAGCTTTATAAAACCTTTTTTAAGGACTACACAAAAAAAGTATGGGGCATCCCCTGCAAGGAAATCGCGGCCGACTGGGGCGCACAACGGGTTAAGGAACTTTCCGTGTCAAGAGCTGTGCTGCACGCTATAAAAAAAACATTCCGCATGGATAAGAGTATCGAACAAAAAAGTACCGATACCAGCTTGATAGAACAGTTCATGTACCCCAAGCTGGGCCCCGGCCAGATGTGGGAAACAGTTGCCAAAATTGTTGTTGAAAAAGGCGCCATCATTATTAAAAACAGCGACGTTATTGGCTTTGATATTGATGGCGACCAGGTTTGTGAACTATCCTATTTTGATAATACATCCCATAAGAAAAACAGTATCACAGGCGATTATTATTTTTCGACCATGCCAATTAAGGATCTGATTGCGGGCATGGGTGACAAGGTTCCTGTCAACGTAAAGAAAGTCGCTGCCAATTTGCAATACCGTGATTTCATAACGGTTGGCTTGCTGTTAAATAAATTAAAGATTAAAAATGAAACGGGCATCATGACGTTGAATGGCGTGGTACCCGATAACTGGATCTATATCCAGGAGAAGGACGTCAAGATAGGCAGGTTGCAGATCTTTAATAACTGGTCGCCGTATATGGTAGCCGACAGTAACAAGGTTTGGATAGGCCTTGAATACTTTTGTAACGAAGGCGACGAGTTATGGGAGATGAAGGACGATGATTTCATGCAGTTTGCCATCAATGAACTGCACCAGATCGACATCATCGACAAAGACGAAGTGATCGATCAAACGATCATCCGGATGCCCAAAACTTACCCTGCTTATTTTGGTTCCTACTCGCAATTTGATGTGGTGAAGGACTTTACCGATAGCCTGGAAAACCTGTTTTTAATAGGCCGCAACGGGATGCATAAATACAACAACCAGGACCATTCTATGCTTACCGCTATCACCGCTGTGGAAAACATAATTGCCGGCGAAAAATCAAAAAAGAACATCTGGGAAATCAATACCGAAGAGGATTTTCACGAGATTAAAAAAGACTGATTATTTCTTAGTCGCCCTGTAGATGTAATAGTCCTCCCCCTTGATCACAGCGCCCTCAAAGCTTGCTAATCTGGTAAAATTGTAAGCCTCATTGTTGTTTACAGCGCCATCCCGGTTGGTAATAAGAATAAACTCCCTGAAGCTATTGGCATAAGTTGATGACGAGATCTCATCCATTAGATTTTTCCGTGGATTGGGCAGGTATGATTTTTTCCAGATGCAATAGCTGCCCAATTGATCTATATCCAGGTAAAACACCTTTCTCCCCAAATAGGCACTAAGCGGTGCCCCGGCATCATACCCGTCAACCAGCAACGGTTGATTATCGAGATGAGTTGCGGTTAAATAAGCGATGGTATTTTTAGCCTGTGAAAATGGTTTGGCAAAATCTACGCAATACATAAAAATGCCTGTAAACAGCTGGTTGATAAGAATCCCGTAAATAAAAATCTGCGGTACCCATTTCGTAATGAAGCTCCTGTTGTTCTTTGAAAACATTTCAACCCCATCATAATTTGCCAACCAAAGTGCCGAAATAAAAAAGATGAAGAACATCCCGAAATACCGGCTACCTGCGAGTCCCGAGATAGCAAGAAAGGCAATCATTAAACCTACCGGCGGGATATAAAACAGCAAAGCCATCCTGCTTCCCCGCAGAAACCATAGGGTAGCCAAAAACAGTAACAAAGCTAAAATCAGCGAAACAACGCCGGGAAAATGCTGGATATACTGGATATCCCAAAAGTACCGCTGGTGCACTGCCGGCACTGTGATATATCCTCGTGTAAAACATTTTGCAGCGAATGTAAGGTCGTGAATATTAAGCCACGATAACCCGGGCGCGGCCTTTACTGTGGCATCGGCGGGAATACGCTTCGATTGAATAAGGGCACAGATCGAACCAAAAAGAAAGAGAGCCGTAAATACGCCAAATCGCAAGTAAAGTTCCTTTTTGCCGATGGTATAATAAAGCAGGTACATAAAAATGCCCGCGGCAGCAAATACATAAAACAGGTGTGTGAAACACATTAACACAACCAGGAAACCAATACCAATCATCCTTTTTTCCGGGTTGGCCAGTAAAATGCAACAGACGAAAAGCAGCAAAATCCCAAGCGCATAATTGCGGCTGATAATTGAGTACACGAACAGGAAATAGCAACCGAAGATAATGAGCATCTTTACTGTCAGATTAAACGGAGCATATCGCAAAAAAATAAATACCGTGCTGTTGATCACCATCCAGTGAAAAACCTGCATGTAAATTGGCCGGGCAGAAATATAATGCGTGATGAAAAACAGGAAACTGTTCCATAAGGTAACGTGACCCTCATACAGCATATCTTTAAAAACATCGACGATGGAATTGCTGTCCCGCCCGATGGTGAGTTGCTGGGCCTCCTCTAAAAAAATCTCGTGGTGCAACACGCCGATGATGGAAACAATGCTGTATACGAGCATTATCGGTAAGACATATTTAAGCGGCGTTTCCTTTAATTTTATGGGGCTTTGACTCATAGATTTGTACTAATCTAAAGTTACGGCAATTATTGATTAAAGGATGCCTTTGAAATGGAATATACCCGAATTACAAGTTCCACGTTACTAATTGCTTATTCCAATATTTCTACAGAATTTTAAACCACATTGCTTAAAATATTTTCATCATGAAATACACAATGCGTTTAATTTTAGCTTTTTGCGCGATAGGCGGATTAGCTGCAAACCCCTTCAACGCTTCGGCACAAGGCAAAACAGGCTTTAAAGTTTTGAGAACTATGCCGATAAAAAGCAGCGGAGGCTGGGATTATATTACCGTTGATGGTGCAAACAAACGCATCTACACTTCACACGGCAATCAGGTAAATATCCTTTCCACAACAACGGGCGACTCTATCAGCTATGTTCCGGGAACACCGGGCGTGCACGGCATTGCTTTGGTTACTGCCCTTAACAAAGGCTACATCAGCGCGGGTCGTGGCAATAAGGTTGTGATCTTCGATCTTACCACGTTTAAAGTTTTAGGCGAAGTTGCTGCCGGCACCAACCCGGATGCAATCTGCTACGACCCATTCGGCAAAAAGATCTATGCCTTTAACGGCCGTAGCAAGGATGCTACTGTAATTGACGTAACCACCGATAAGGCAGTGGCAACAATTCCGCTGGATGCAAAACCTGAAACCGGCGTATCCGATGGCAAGGGTAAAGTATTTGTAAATGGCGAAAACACCAACGAGGTGATCGTGATAAACGCCACCACTTTAAAAGTGGAAGCACGTTTCAAAATAGAAGCGGGCGATGAGCCATCTGGCTTGGATATGGACCGTACTACCAACCGTTTATTCATCGGTTGCGG
The DNA here is from genome assembly GCA_030775685.1 of Bacteroidota bacterium. Classification (GTDB taxonomy): domain Bacteria; phylum Bacteroidota; class Bacteroidia; order Sphingobacteriales; family Sphingobacteriaceae; genus Mucilaginibacter. Next base: position 65,287 of record JALYIP010000022.1, on the reverse strand, counting down.
CGGCAATAAAACCATGGTGGTAATGGATGCTGCCAATGGCAAAAACCTTGCAAAATTCCCGATAGGCGATTGCGATGGTTTGGTATTCGACCCGGCTTTAAAACTGGCCTATACGTCAAATGGTGAGGGCAGCATCAGCGTGGTTAAAGAAATCAACGCCAATAAATTTGAATTTGTAGAGAATATCCCGACCGAGCCAAGCGCACGTACTATTGGGATTGACCTGACTACCCATAAGCTTTACCTGCCTGCAGCCAAAACCGAGCCGGCGGTTCCGCCTGCCACCAGGCCTAAACAGGTACCAGGCACCTTCCATATTATTGAGGTAGGGAAATAATAATTGAATTAAACCGGGAGTAATAAAAACTCTGTGTTTCTCCGTGCCTTCTTCGCGTACGTTGTGGTTAGTTACCGCAGAGCGTTCAAAGAAGGCACGGAGGTCACAGGGAAAATGTGTTAACGGGCTCAATTCAAATGAATACTATTTATTCCTTTTTCCAATGCCAGTTCCTGCATTCCAGGCATATAAGAACCCTCTACGCGAAACACAGTAAGATCGGTAAGCCCGAGAAAGCCTAAAACGGCTTTTAAATAAGGCTCAACAAAATCATACGGTTTCATAACACCTTCTGAATAAATACCACCTGATGATAAAGCGATATAAACCTTTTTGCCTTTGATCAGGCCTTCCGCTCCGTTCTCGTCATATTTAAAAGTTACGCCCGCTCTAGCCACGTGATCTATCCAGGCTTTTAATGTAGAGTGGATGCTGAAATTATAAAGCGGTGCGCCAATCACAATAATATCAGCATCTAAGATCTCCTGGATTGCATCCTCAGAATGTTTTATAGCCACAAGATTTTCAGCAGATCGGTTTTCAGCAGGCGTAAAAAATGAAGTTAAATGCGCTTCTTCCAAATGCGGAAAGTGTCGTTCAACCAGGTTGGTTTCTTTGACGATACTGCCAGGATATTCCGCTTTGATCTTGTCGACGATAGCGTTTCCTAATTTGATGCTCAATGAGGCGCCGCCCCTTGGGCTCGAAATAATATGAAGGATCCTTTTCATGATTTTTAATATTTTGTTTGAGCAAAACTATTTACATTTGCTTATAAAATATTAGTAGTATACAAAAGGTTAGTGGTATCCTTTTGTATACTTTACTATTAATCAGTTTATTATGAAAACAGACACTCTACCCGCCCCTGAAACATGCCAAAGCATGTTAACGCCAATTGGCGATGCGCTATATGTAATTGGCGGTAAGTGGAAGCTGCGGGTAATTGGTGCAGTTCGCGAAGGGCATAAGCGTTTTAATGAAATTCAACGTGCAGTTGAGGGCATCTCAGCCCGGGTATTATCCAGTGAGTTAAAGGAGCTTGAGCTGAATGGCTTTGTGAAAAGAATAGTTCATACCCAAACCCCGGTTGTTGTGGAATATGAAATTACAGATTATGCCTGCAGCCTGGGCGAAGTTTTATCGTCCTTGGCCAGCTGGGGAATTATGCATCGCGAAAAGCTTAAAAGAGAACGGTAATTCGTTATCTGTTAAGCAAACGTATTCTTCGTTTTGTTTAGCTTAATTATAGCACAGTTGAAATTGTAACCATATTTATTAACCGGGAGATCCAGGTACTCGCATGAAAAATGCCCGTTATTAAAAACATCAAAATGAATAGGGTTATTATACAGGATGACGGGATCGCGGTCTGCGACTTTTAAAATCTGGTGCATAAATTGCGTTACCATCTCTTCCTTAAAGGGGTTGTACAGGTAGAATACATTTCCTTCCTCAGGAAAATGATCGAAGATATTTTCACAGCGCATGTCGACATTTTTGAAGCGCGACAGTCGCTTTCTCGTTTTAATGCCAACTACATCGTTTATTTCATAGCCGATCATTTTGTTTTTTAAGCCTTTATAAAGCAGGTAGCTGAACACCCTTCCTTTGCCCGATCCGACGTCAACAATCACGTCATCATCATTAAGGGTAATTCGTTCAAAAAAAATCACCTCCAATTCTTCATAATTGGTGCTGGCTGTTTTGATAATGTTTTCGTTATCGATGCTGGGGACTTGCCCGGCTAAAAAGGTTCTTTGAGTTAACAGATCAATTTTTAACCGTGTTAACTGGCGTTGCAGGTACTTAAAAGGGGTCATAGCTAAGAGATTAGGGGGTATCTATTAACAATTATTGTTTTTACTATCGGAAATTCATGAACGATTCGTGTAATTTCAAAGATGAAAGATTTATTATTTAATGGAGGATGTGTAATAAAAAAGATACTAAAAACGCAGTTATTACTATCTTTAAAACGATAATCTTTCAGGCCAGCAATGTTAAAAACTATTTTCTTCTCCATTCTTATCGCCCTTTGCAGTATCACATACGCTCAACAGAAAATAGATCCCGGCGTACTTAAAAAGGCCGATGAACAGGTATTGTTTACATTCAAGGTAAAAAGCAACAACAAAATTATAACAGTATGCAGGGAAAAGGATAACAAATACCTGGTTTATCGTTTTGGTACAGCTGATAAAATGGAGCTTCAATACCCGGCGGTGTTAAATGAAGGGTCGTGGAAACTTTTTAAATACAGCGGCTATAGCCGGGGCGGTGGTGTGCAAAATGAAGCAAGCGAATTGCACTCTATTTCATTTACAAACAACGGCGCCGTATACGAGATTTACGACAACTGGAACATAAACGAAGGCACCGATACCGGTATTCTTGTTAAAGTGGGCAAAAAGAAAACCGATATTCCCGGAGATGTTAAAACTAAAACGGGAACATTGGCCGCGCTGAAGAATTATGGGCGATTGATACCCAACACCTATTCGCCTGATGAATAACCCTCAATGGAAGATTTCTTAAATTACCTTGAACACATTATACCGCTTTCAGGCAATGCACGTGCTGCTATTAAAGGGAAGCTAAAAAAGGCCGAATATCCAAAAAATGAAGTTCTTATTAAGGAATTGTCCAGGTGTGAATACTTGTTCTTTGTTGAAAAGGGCTTGGCCAGGGCCAGTTATTTTAAGGAGGGAAAGGATATTACGGATTGGTTTGCCCCCGAGGGAAGCATTATAGGCCCGGTGGTCCGGCATTTTCCGACCAAAGAAGGTAAGCATTCGGTTACATTGCTCGAAGACACCACAGTTATCTACATCAGTTTTGCTGATTTGCAGCAGCTTTACGACGAATTTCATGAGATTGAGCGTTTAGGGAGGATGATAGCGATCCAGACTATCCTTTTGCTGCAATTTAAAATTGACTCCATCCAATTTTTAACCGCCAAACAGCGCTATGCGCATTTTATAAAAACCCACCCGTCCCTTTTGCAAAGGGCTTCATTGGGCCATATTGCCTCCTACCTCGGCATGAACCAGGTTACCTTGAGCCGGATCAGGAAAAGTTGATTTTTTAGCAATTGCTAAAAGCACCCTGTTTTATAATGCCGTTCTTTGTAGGGCTAAACACACAATTTTGAACATAGGAATCTTCACTTACGGAACCCGCGGCGATGTGCAGCCTTATATCGCCCTCGCCGTGGGCCTCATGGATAAAGGACACTCGGTAATGATTGCTGCACCGGAAAATTTCAAGGCTTTTGTTGAAGATTTTGGCATTCCCTTTCACCCGCTTTATGGTGACGCTGAAAAGCTGATGAACTCGCATGAAGGGCAAAGCGTGTTAAAGGCAGAGAACACGATTAAGCTGATGAAATACTTTTTTAAGATGCTTAATGAAAAAAAGGTCCCTCTAAGGAAAAGTTATCTCGAAGGATTTGATAAAGTAGACTTTGTTATAGTAAACTCGGCAACATTGCCCATTACCAGCGCCATCGCCGAAAGGCAACACAAAAAAATGGCGCTTACCTACTTCATGCCGCCGGTGGTACCTACCGCCGAATTTCCCCTTGCCGATTTTGACTTTTTTAACTTCCAGTGGTATAACAAGCTCACCTATAAATTGGCCCATGCCTTTTTCTGGAAGTTTGTAAAAAAGGAGACCAATGAATTCCGCCAGGAATTGGGCTTACCTGTTTTAAAGGAAAACCTGGTTAACCACATTGGCAAACAAAAACCCCTCGATCTTTATTGCATCAGCCCAAGCCTGATCCCGCAGCCGAAGGATTGGGAGAGCCTAAGTAAAATAACCGGCTTTTTAACAGTCCCCGCCAAAAGCCGTGAGCATACGGAATTGGATAAGATCCCGGCAGAATTACGTGATTGGCTGGCAAATGGCGACAAGCCTGTTTACATGGGTTTTGGCAGCAATGGGGTAGGTAATACTGAAAAATTTATCAGCATCATAAAAGATGTATTAACCCAAACCAATAAACGGATCCTGTTTTGCACGGGCTGGTCGATATTTGAAGATTTGCCTGTTCATCCAAATCTGTATGTTGCAAAATATGTTAATCACGAGGCCATATTACCGCAATGCAAGGCCGGCATTTTTCATGGCGGGGCAGGCACATTGGCAACCATGTTGCGCAATAACTTACCAGTGATCATTATCTCCTTTTATACCGACCAGCCTACCTGGGGTAAAATAATAGCGCGTAAAAACCTGGGCGTGCATATTCCATTAAAAAAACTCACCGCTGAGAAGCTTATAAATGCCCTGGCAAAAGTGCAAACTGCAGAAATAAAAGATAATGTTGTGGCGATAGGTGAACAGATCAGGAATGAGAACGGGCTGGAAAATGCGGTAAGGGAGATTGAAGGATATTTTGTATAACTCTATAATACAGGCCTTCGACCTGCGCTGATAGGTACCGCCCTTTCAGCGCTTTATGTTCCTAATTAAATGCGAACGGCCTGAAAGGTCGTAATACAATAGCGCGGGTCGAAGGCCTGCGGTAAGATGCCGGTAGCGTAGGTCGTATTAAACGACAGATGTTCCTACCTCCTAATAAACCTATCCTTTAAAACGGCGTTCATTACATCATCATAAAAACTTTGGCCAACGGTTATTTTTGTTTTACCTACGTGCAGCATACTGCCCTCAATGGTGCTTACAAATCCAAGGTTAACGATATGGCTTTTATGTACCTGTATAAATTTCTCTGCAGGCAGCTTTTCTAAAATCCCCTTTATGGTCAAATAAACCACCAGCTTGTCTGTAGTCGTATAAAGCGTGATGTAGTTTGCCATGGCTTCAATGTAAACCAGGTCATTCAGCATTACCTTTTCAATTTTTCCATCGCATTTCACAAAAATATGATCGGGAGCTGCCTCGGGTATATTTGGTTTTCTTTGCTTTAGTGCATGTAGTTCTAAAGCTTTTTGCGATGCCTTTAAAAACCGTTCCAGCGAAAATGGCTTAACAAGGTAATCTATCACCGCCATCTCGAAACCATCCAAAGCATACTGGCCGTAGGCGGTGGTCATGATCACCATTGGTAAATTATTAACAGACCGCAAAAAATCAAGCCCGTTCATTTTCGGCATGTTTATATCGAGGAAAATCAGGTCGACTTCCATTTTATTGATCAGGCCGGTAGCCTTCAGCGGGTTTTCGGCAGTGCCAACCAATTGTAGAAAATCGGTCTCCTCAATGTATTCCTGTAATAGCTTACGGGCAATGGGCTCATCATCAATAACCAGGCATTTTAAAATCATAGCTCATATAAAATTAAGGTTATTTCAAAAGTTTCGGGCTGGTCGTCAATAGTTAGTAGATGTTTGTTTGGGTAGATGATCTCCAGGCGACGTTTGGCATTGGCAATTCCCAGTCCCGATGATTTTTCAGCAGGGTTGATAAACGAATCCTTGGTGTTAAAACTCCGGAAATATAAATTACCATCTGCATACTTTAAACTAATTTCTACCTGATTTTCCCTGGCCTCATTAAAGCCTACATATTTAAAAGCGTTTTCAATAAATGTTATCAGCAGCAGGGGGGCAACTTTAATACTGCCATTTATATCATCGGCACAAAAGGAAACTGCGATGCGCTCATCCATACGACTTTTTTGCAGTTCGATGTAATTCTTCAGGTAGTTAAGCTCGCGGTCAAATTCAATCTGGTCCACGTTACACTCGTACAATTGGTACCGCAGCATCTCCGAGAAAACCAGCAGCATATTTCGCGCGGTTTTGTTTGACTTATCGATATGCGCGTATATGGAATTGATAGAGTTAAAAAGGAAATGCGGGTTAAACTGCGCCCGCAAAAAATTAAGCTCGTTGGCTGCTTTTTCCTTTTCTATCTGTTCGATGTAGCGGCCGGAACGGACCCTGTCGGCAACCAGTTTAGCCGTTAAAATAATAACCACCCAGAACAGGATATTCACAAACGAATCCCAAAAAATAGAAAGCAGGTTGGGATGAAAATTAGCTACCTTAAAAATATAAAGGTTTACCAGTATGGATACCGGGATCCGCAAAGCCGAAGTAACCAGTATGCCTGCAAACAGGCACAGGCCAAAGGCGGCGTATTTTTTTTGGTTGAGCAGCGCCGGAATGGTGTAAAGCGTGTTGAAATAGTAATTAGCCGCGATAAACACCAGGTAGCAAAACTGTATGGTTATGGCGTGGGTGAGCACTAGCGTACTGTTCCTGAAAATAAAGATCCAGAACACGTATGCCAGTGCCCAAAACAGCAGGTGCAATATGGTCTTGTTTTTTTGCAAGCGTTTGAACGGTTAGATAAATAATATAAAAGAAAGCATTTTTATTTATTATTTCTCTTATTTCTGATCCGCGCTACCGTCCGGGAATGGCTGCCCCTTGTGGCAGGTGTTACAGGTTACCGTTAGTACGTTACTGCCAATCTGCGGATGCTTTAATTTAAAGTATTTTTTGTTGATGCCGATGGTCATGCGCATCATAGCCCTTGTTATTTCCTTTTCGGGTTTTGCATCGCTTTCAAAATCGAGGCCGTGACCATCCTTTGCATTTGCGTGGCAAAAGCTGCAGGTAACCCCCAAATCGTCCTGGAAATCATCAACCATAATGCTTTGAAGTTCCTTCGAACTGATATTCTTAGGCAGCACCTTTAAATTCTTATACGCAGTATCCTGTTTTACAGGTTTAGCGATGGTGAAGGCGGCCACAGTAGTAACCGTGCCCGCCAGCGCTGCGATCACCACCAACTTCTTATTTAACTTCACCTTTAAGTTCATTTAGGCTTTTTTTCGCCGTTACATTTAAAAAAACCACAAGCTCGTCAGAAACTATGCTTGCCCCGCCAACATTAAAGTCCCGCCTGTTCATTTTGAACGATCCCTTAAACGTGTAACCATCTGCCGATGGCACAGCCGTAAAAGGGAAAGAGATGGACTTTGATTTTCCCTTAATTGTTAGTTGTGCAATTGCCAGGAACACATCAGCTTTATTGGTGGCTGTAATTTTGGTTGACACGAGGCGGATGCGCGGGTAGTTTTTAACATCAAAAAAGCTGCCGCCCTTTAAATGGTCGTCGCGCAGGCCGTTATCTGTATTTACGGTTTGGGCATTAACCGTTACATCAAAGCTGGAGGTGCCGGAATTTTGAGGGTCAAAATTAATGACGCCGTCAAAACCGCTGAAAGTCCCGTCAACCCCAATCCCAAGGTTTTTTATAGTGAATTTAAGGGTCGAGCTTTGTTCAACCGGTTTGTATTGCGCCATGCAGGCATTGGTTGCGGCAATGGTGAGCAGCAGTAATATTATTCTTTTCATTTTAAGTGCTCTCCCTATTTCTGTTCAACCGCTTTATCTGCTTCAATTAAAGGAATGTCAGTAATTGCGAGTGAGTGGTTGTGTTCAATATAGTTTACGCTTGTTAGCCCCAGCAAAGTGCGAAGTTTTTCGGCAGGCACCTTCATTGGGCCCGGTGCAGGTGCGGAGCCGGGAGCCGGCTGCGGGAACGCTGTTGAGTTCGCTGTATGGAACGTGATATTTCCCTCAACTTTTTGTATGGTTTGGTGAATATGCCCGTTCAATACAGATACCGATCCAAAGCGTTTTAATAAGGCCAAAGCCTGCGCGCTGTCTTCGGTTCCCCATCCCCATTGCGGGTAGATGGCCCACATAGGGATATGTGCAAAAACCACTATCGGAGTGCTGTTAGTAAGCCCCTTCAGGTCACCCTCAAGCCATTTCAATTGCTCCGGGCCTAAATAACCAAGACCGCCGTCAACATGGTTAGTAACGTTTACAAGACCTACAAAATGCACACCGTTACTACCAAAGCTGTACCAGCCATCGCCTTTGGTGCCTTTGCCATAGCGTTCAAGGTAAAGCTTGCCATTGTCGGTCATGTCATGCTCACCGGGGACATAGAAGATCTTTTCCGTCTTTACGCTTTTTAGGGATTGCTCTAAAGTATCAAACTCATCTGCCTGTGCCAGGTGCGAAAGATCACCTGTATGCAGCACAAATGAGGGCGCCGATGGCATGGCATTAATTTTTGCAATTGTAGCCTGCAATGTACCAACGACATCAGGATTGGCAGCTTTGGTAAAACCGATGTGGCTGTCGCTGATCTGCACAAAACTGAAATCGGATTTTGGAACGATAAGCCCCTTTTTAAGGCCGCCGGTTGTTTTGTCGATCATCTGGCTCATGCCATATGATTTTAAGATCCCGCCCGACATCATCCAAAGCACGCCCGTGCCTGCCCAGGCCATACATTCTAAAAAGCCCCTGCGGTCGATGCCATCCCCGCCTTCTTCAGCGCTGTGGTCATCATTGTGGTGAAAATGGTTTTTCATGATCCTTTCTTTAGTGATTTTTGAATTATGTCACTAAGGAATGGAAAGCCGTTTGCGTGGTATAAAAATTTACACGAAGCCCGGAAACTACTTGATGAAACTATGCTTTTGATAAGGCGCGCAACTCATCGCACAGTACTTTTACCTCCGCTTCGGTATTGTAATAATGTACCGATGCACGCACAACGGTGGCTAAATTGTTCTTACTCATAAAGTAAAGCGTTGATTTCGCCAACCCTACCGACACATTGATGTTCCGGGCTGCCAGTTGATTTTTTATTAAACCTGCGTCCAGATTTTTTACTGTAAATGTTACAATGCCGCATTGTTCGGTACCAAAGTCATGAACGGTTACGCCATCAATGCTTTTCAACTCAGTCCTCAACATTGAAGCCAGCAGTTGGATGCGCTGCCAAATCCTTTCCGAACCGATATTTAAACAGTATTCAACTGCCTTGCCTAACCCCAATGTAAGGGCCCGGCTTTTCTCGTAAAGCTCAAATCTGCGGGCATCGTTCCGCAGTTTGTACCCGGCCAGATCAATAGTTGGCGCACTGAAGCCATCCATAAATATCAGCTTCAATTTATCCTGCACCTCCTTTCGTACAAATAAAAACCCCGTGCCTCGTGGCGCGCGCAAATATTTGCGACCGGTAACCGCCAGCATGTCGCAGTCAATCTGCTTAACGTCTATCGGGACATGACCAGCGCTCTGGCAGGCATCAACCAGGTATAAAACATTATGCCGACGGGCTATTTTTCCTATCTCTACAATTGGCATCATTCCGCCTGTGGTTGAAGCAATGTGGGTAATGGCAATCAGTTTGGTTTGGGCCGATATGGCATTTTCCAGTTCACCGAGCGAAAAGTTACCATATTCGTCATTAGGGATCACCTTAACTTTAACGCCGTTGTTTTTTTCGACATTTAAAAAGCCAATCACATTGGTTACGTATTCCATTTCGCAGGTGAGAATCTCATCCCCCGGTTTAAAGGCGATGCCGTTAAAGGCCAGTCCCCAGGCGGTGCTTGCGTTTTCAACAATGGCAATTTCATCCTTATCGGCATTAATAAGCCGGGCGATAAGGCTATAGGTATTTTCTATTTGCTCCTTGTATTTTACCTCAATTTCATAGCCACCGAGTAGGGCCTCCTCCCTTAAATAATCAATCACGGTATCAACTACTACACCAGGCGGCAGCGAGGAGCCGGCGTTGTTAAAGTGTATTTTGACTGCGGTGCCTGCGGTTTCAGCTCTTAGCCTGATTATCTCCTGTTCGCTTATTACTGTAGTATCCATAGCTGGTATCGATTTATGTACGATACAAAGTAAGGAGATTTATCAAAGCTAAAACAGATTCAGTTTTGTAATTTTATGACATAACAGACTGGATTTAATAAGTCAACCAAAAAATAATTGTAAAAATACATCGCATTGCTATTGTACATTGTATTACTATGTATTATATTTGCAGTATGAATAATGAATTTGTGCAGAACTGGTTTTCACAGGTAAAGAAGGGAACGCTGTCCTATATCATTCTCATCATCCTTGATGAAAAGGAATATTATGGCTATGAGCTGGTGCAGGAAATAAAAATTCACACCAGGCTTGAAGTCGCTGAGGGCACCTTATATCCATTGTTAAACAGGTTAAAGACGGAGGGAATTGTTGATTCCAAATGGGTGGAGCAGGAGTCGGGCATTCCCCGAAAATATTATACGCTAAGCGCGAACGGCAAGGCTACACTAACCGAAATGAAGAAGATCTGGTCGGCATTAAATACCGCCATTAATAAAATCGAGAAATGAAGAGGATAGTTTTTATAAACCCAACTGCGCAAAAGATCTATGATGATTATTTTGCAAGAGTGAGCAGGTGTATCAGCATCTTAACCGACGATGATCAGCTTGAAGTGTTAATGGAGCTGAACAGCCACATTTACGAGGCAACACACATGGCCCCACCGGCAATTGAAGTGGATACATTAGTAAATACACTAGAAAAGTTAGGCGCACCAGAGGTTGTATTACAGCCTGCAGTTGCTTATAAAAAGATCCAGCAGGCAGGCCGGTCCTTTAACCCGGTGCATATTTTCCAGGCCCTTTATCTCAATATCTCAAACGGCATTGGGTTCCTGGTAATGGGAATTATTTATTTGCTTACGTTCGCCTTCGGGTCATTGGCCGTTATCAAAATAATTTCTCCTGAACATACCGGCCTGTTTTTAAAAGGCGACCGGTTCTTTGCCTTCGGGTACACCCGTGATTTGCCATCGGGGCTCGTGGAGTTGCTTGGCAATTGGTTTATAGTTACCGTAATTATGCTGATGGGCATATTTTACTTTTTAAACACCTTATTGTTTCGGCTACTGAAAAAGAACTAATGGTGGAGTAGTCTTGAGTCAGAAGTCGAGAGCCCTGAGTCAAGAACGGACAAATTTTACTTCAGACTTGAGACTATCGACTCAAGGCTAATAAACATTACCTTTGCGGGCACAATGTCATCAATACCCGAAAAAGTAAATCCGGCAGAAAAAGAAAACCTGCATCCGCGTAACCTGCACCGGGAACGCTACGACTTTAAACAGCTTTATAAAAGCACCCCGGAGTTAAAAGCTTTTGTTGCGGTTAACCGGTTTGATGTTGAATCGATAGATTTTACAAACCCGGAAGCAGTTAAAGCGCTAAATAAAGCTTTGTTAAAACACTTTTACGGCGTTGACGGATGGGATATCCCGGCGGGATATCTTTGTCCGCCAATACCGGGCCGTGCTGATTACATCCATTACATAGCCGATCTGCTGGCGGAAGGTAACAATGGCGTTATCCGCACAGGGAACAAAGTAAAAGTCCTTGACATTGGTACGGGCGCCAATTGTGTTTACCCTTTAATCGGCAGCAGTGTTTACGGATGGAATTTTGTTGGTACTGATGTTGATCTGGTGGCGGCCAGCTCAGCAAAAAACATTATTAAGCTGAATAAGGCTTTGCACGACAAAATCGAGATCCGCCTGCAAAACAATAAAGGGTCAATTTTTAAAAGCATTATTAAGCCGGGAGAGGTGTTTGATGTAAGTATTTGCAACCCGCCATTCCATGCATCAAAACTGGATGCCCGGGCAGCAACCGACACCAAATGGAAAAAGCTCGGCATCAACCCAAAACAAAATAACCCGCTTAATTTTGGCGGACAGAAAAACGAGCTTTGGTTCCCCGGAGGCGAGGCTGCATTTATTACCCGGATGATAGAGGAAAGTGCACTGACGCCTGAAAGTTGTAAATGGTTTACCACCCTCGTATCAAAAAAGGAGACGCTACCCGTAGTGCAACGGACTTTGGATAAAGTACGTGCCGCCGATGTTAAAACCATCAGCATGGCGCAGGGCCAAAAGGTGAGCAGGGTATTGGTGTGGCGGTTTGTTTAACGGCGATAACGTTTATTCCTTTCTCTTTGAACGATCCAACTTCAGCGCCGTTATAATCAGTTATTATCGTATTGATCAGATCCAGTTCAGCAAAATTTAAATACGATTCCCTTCCCATCTTCGAGCTATCACAAAGGATATAGGTTTGCTCACTTTGCCGGGCCATTGCAAGGGTGTTAGATGCCTCCTTTTCACTTTGGGCAAACAAGCCATTTATAGAAATTCCATCGACGCCTAAAAAAGCCTTAGTCGCCCTATAACTGGCTATATGTTCTTCAGCCATGCTGCCATGAACGGCTTGCCTGTCGTGGTCAACTTCGCCGCCGATAAGATTTATGGAAACCTGGCTGTTGTGCAGCTCAAAAACAACCGGCAGCGAATTGGTAATTACCTTGATCTTTTTATTCCGGATAAACTGGCAAAGCCTGTAAACTGTGCTGCCGCAATCCATAAAAATAATATCACCATCCCGGATCTCTGCGGCGGCCCTGCGACAGATCTCATCCTTGGCCTTTTGATTTACCGCTGCTTTGTTTTCAAATTTAAAGCCCGCCAAAGGATCAACCTTTGTAGCCCCGCCATGAGTTCGGTAAACCATGCCATCTGCCGCCATACGGTTAAGATCGCGGCGGATAGTGATCTCCGATGTCCCCAATAAAACGGCAAGTTGGTGAATGTCAGCATCACCTTCCTGCTCTAATACCTGGAGTATTTTTTGTTTTCTTTTTTGAAATACCATTAACTATTCGGTTATTTGATCAAAAATAATCAATATTTATCAATTATGAGCAATGTAAAAATTCTTGATACCGAAATCCTTTCTGATAATTGGTACATTTTGAAACGAGTGACCTATGAAATTGAGCAAAACGGTACGGTAAATAAACAACAACGCGAAGCTTACGACCGGGGTAACGGCGCAACTATTCTTCTATATAACAGGGAGAATGCAACCGTTGTACTAACCCGCCAATTCCGGATGCCTACGTTCATTAATGGTAACCCGGATGGCTATTTAGTTGAAGCCTGTGCGGGCTTGCTTGACAAGGATAACGCAGAAGATTGCATTAAACGCGAAACCGAGGAAGAAACCGGGTTTAAGGTTACCCATGTTGAAAAGATCTTTGAAGCTTATATGTCGCCGGGTTCGGTAACAGAGATCCTGTACTTTTTCGTGGCAGAATACACCAAAGAAATGAAGGTAACCGAGGGCGGCGGACTTATAGAAGAACAGGAAAATATAGAAGTACTGGAACTGCCTTTTGGCAAAGCCCTGGCAATGATAAAAACAGGCGAAATCAGAGATGGTAAAACTATTATGCTGCTGCAATATGCCGCACTGAATAATTTACTGCACTAACTAAATTGCATATAGCATTTGTTTACTATTAGCAAACCTTGTATATTTGTTTACTATTAGCAAACTTAGCCTTGTAGATGTTCAATATTATTAATAGAAAGACTCTTTTAGCTTACAGTGAAAGATATCCGGAGGCTAAAAATGCTTTGTTTGAATGGTATTATGAGTTCCTTGCTGCCGATTTTAAAAATTTCCAGGAGCTAAAGTCTGTTCATAGTAGCGCAAGCCTGGTCGGAGACGACCGGGTAGTTATAAATATAAAAGGCAATAATTACCGGCTTGTCATTCGCGTGGTTTTTGTTTATAAAGCCATACAAATAAAATGGTTTGGCACCCACAAGGAATACGACAAAATTGATGTAGCCAAAATTAAATTCAAAAATTAACAGTATGGACTTGCAGATTATTAAAACCGAGAAAGAATACCAAAACTTGATGGAGTGGATTGACAATCAGTTTGATCTAAATATTCCTCCTGAAAATAAAACAGGTCAGCAATTGCAAATCGCCTTGCTACTTATCAAACAATATGAGGATCAGCATTATCCCATTCCCTCACCGGATCCTATCGCGGTTGTGAAACTAAAGATGGACGAAAAAGGTCTTTTGAACAAAGACTTGGTTAATTTAATTGGCAGTAAGGGATACGTATCAGCAATTCTTAGCGGAAAAAAACCTTTGACGCTTAAGATTGCCAAAATACTTCATCAAAAATTGGGTATTCCTGCCACAGTCCTTTTAGCATAAATACCTCCAGCCGGCTTCCTAACCTCTACCAAATCTTCACCCGCTTATCCGGATCAAGCCACATCTTATCGCCTTTTTTAATATGGAATGCTTGGTAAAATTCCGGCACGTCGGTAAACGGACCGTTTACACGCATAAAGCCGGGAGCATGTTCGTTGGTGAGGATCTGGCTCGATAACAATTCCTTCCGTTCCTGCCCAAGCCAACCCAGCGAGTAGCCAAGGAAAAATCGTTGAATTGGTGTAAAACCGTCTATCGACTTACCTTCCTTATATTGTTGTGTTTTCTTAAACGCATCAAGGCCGATTACTATACCACCCAAATCGGCAATGTTTTCGCCCTGGGTAGCCTTGCCGTTTACATGCAGCCCATAAATACTGTACCCGTTAAACTGGTTAATGAGCATTTGCGCACGTTGTGTAAACTTAACCGAATCTTCAGGCAGCCACCATTCCTTTAAATTTCCCTTTGCATCAAATTGGCGGCCCTCATCATCAAAACCGTGCGTCATTTCGTGGCCAATGGTTGATGCGGCTGCATAGCCATAAACTACTGCGTCATCAACATCCTCATCCTTAACACCGGGAATAAGAAATTGCGCAGCAGGCAGCACGATCTCGTTATTCGACGGGTTATAGTAGGCATTATACGTTTGCGGCGTTATGCCCCATTCCGTACGATCAACCGGCTTACCCAATTTGTTGGCTTCGTACCGGTGCCAGAAGTTATTGGCGCGCATTACGTTTAACGCGTAGGGACCGCGGTCAATAGTTAAGGTCGAAAAATCTTTCCAATGATCAGGATAGCCTACTTTTGGGTTTACCTTTGCTAACTTGTCATAGGCGCGCTGTTTGGTTTGCTCACTCATCCAGTCGAGCTTTTGGATGTGTTCCTTAAAGCTGGTACGCATGGCTTCAACCAGGTTTACATAGCGGGCCTTTGTTTTTTCGGGGAAATACTCCTTTACAAAGATCTGACCTAAAACCTCACCCATCAGGCCGTTTTCAGTATCCAGTACACGTTTCCAGCGGGGAAGCTGCTCTTTCTGACCATATAACACTGTTCCATAAAACCTGAAGATCTCATTATCAAAAGGCTTGCTTAAATAGGATGCATAGGCTACCACCAGGTTTTTACGCAGGTAGTTTTTCCAGTCGGCCAGGCTGAACGTGCTTAGTGTGTTGTTTAACGCCTTGTAGTATTCCGGCTGACCAACTATAACAGTGTCGGCACCTTTATAGTTCATTTTTTCAAATGTACCCTGCCAATCAATTGCAGGCACCAGTTTGCTTAGCGTAGCCACAGGCATTTTGTTGTAATTACGATAAGGGTCGCGCAAATCCTCCAGCTTTCTCGAGTTGGCCGCCAAAAACTTCTCCAGCTCATAAGTTTTTTTACTTGCTGCAATTGCCGCATCCGAACTCAGGCCCGACAATTTGTATATAATAGGGAGATGTTTTTGCTGATAGTCGTTTCTTATTTCAACACTGTGCGCATCTGTATTAAAGTAATAATCACGACTTGGCAGGCCGATGCCGCCCTGGTACAGCTGCAGCATATTTTTGTCGCTGTTTTTCGCATCCTGTCCCACGCCGATAGCTATTGGCGATTCAACACCTATGGTTTGGAAATGTGCAAACAGTTCAACAAGGCCCTTAACATCATGTATATTTTCAATGTTGGTCAACTCACTCTTTAACGGATCAAGGCCCTGTTTTTCAATATTTACAGTATCTAAACCGCTGTAATAAAAATCGCCGATTTTTTGGGTATTGCTTCCCTTGGGGGCATCGGCTGTTAGTGCTTCCTCGTTTATCTTTTTTAAACGGTCGCGTAATTCCTCTTCAACCACATTGCCTATCCCCCATGACGAATAGGCTGCAGGAATAGGATTTTTTTTGAGCCAGCCACCATTGGCATATTTAAAAAAATCGTCGCCTGGTTTAACGGTTCTGTCAAGATCCTTAACTATTACGTCGTTATCGGCGCTATTTTTTAATTTGTTGTTACAGGCGCTTATAATTATCACCCCCATCATCCCGGTTAAAATTGCCCTTGTCGCGTGGTTTCTGGTCATTAGTTTAAATTTTTTGTAGCCAATTAAATACAGCCGATGTACGATATATTATACACCCATAGTTTAAAAAACAAAAATTTATTCAATCTGTATCAAATATTGAACAAAGAAACATTAAATAAAAGTAGCATTTAGTTACTGATTTGTTAAGAACGCCAGGAAATAAGATCGCGTATAGTAACATTTGTGTTACAGTCCAATCAGACCTACCTCTTGTCAAGAGCCATTTAATCAGCTATAAAAAATAGCGCCAGAAGACTGTATTCACCTTAAAATCAAAGGTTAATTTTGTTAACTAACGGAACATTTTATCTTGACAAATTAACTTATATTATTAAAATCCACATGCTTTGGCACAAGTCGGGTATCTGCAACAAATTTATTAAATGAAAAATTCATGAATTTATGGCTTAACATTTGTTATTAGTTGAACAGCCCTGCATACAATCTGTGAAAAAACGATAAAACATCTACCTGTGAAAAATAATTGTTTTTGAATTCTCAGACGCCCAAGCTGAGGTTTTTTGTTCTTTGTTTTGGGTTTAATCAATAGTTTAAATTAATTAGGGGAAAGGGAGCTTCAACAGAGCTCTCTTTTTTTTGTTTATATTTTTTACTATGCATGCATAATATTATTTTTGAGGCCAGAACCAGATAGCCCATGTATTTTGAACTAACCGAAGAACAATTAATGATTCGCCAGGCAGCGCGTGATTTCGCTCAAAACGAACTTAAACCCGGCGTTATAGAACGTGATGAACACCAAAAATTTCCGGCTGAGCAGGTAAAAATGCTTGGTGAGCTTGGCTTTTTAGGCATGATGGTATCGCCTGACTATGGCGGCAGCGGCATGGACGCTATCTCATACGTACTGGCAATGGAGGAACTATCAAAAATTGATGCCTCGGCATCTGTAGTGGTTTCTGTAAACAACTCGCTGGTATGTTACGGGCTGGAAAAGTACGGAAGTGAAGCTCAAAAGCAAAAATACCTGGTACCGTTGGCAAAAGGCGAAAAGATAGGCGCATTTTGTTTATCTGAGCCTGAAGCCGGTTCGGATGCTACCTCGCAACGAACAACCGCCGTTGATATGGGCGATTATTACTTGCTTAATGGCGTTAAAAACTGGATCACTAATGGTAACTCCGCATCCACCTACCTGGTTATGGCGCAAACCCATCCCGAAAAGCGGCATAATGGCATTAACGCCTTAATAGTTGAACGCGATATGGAGGGCTTTAAGGTAGGCACAAAAGAAA
Organism: Bacteroidota bacterium; assembly: GCA_030775685.1. Lineage (GTDB taxonomy): Bacteria > Bacteroidota > Bacteroidia > Sphingobacteriales > Sphingobacteriaceae > Mucilaginibacter. The sequence goes on along the minus strand of JALYIP010000022.1, from coordinate 47,708 downwards.
ATAAGCTGGGCATCCGTGGCTCTGATACGCACTCATTAATGTTTACCGATGTTAAGGTGCCAAAGGAAAACAGGATTGGCGAGGACGGCTTCGGGTTTAAATTTGCTATGAACACACTGGAGGGCGGTCGCATAGGGATTGCTGCCCAGGCATTGGGCATTGCATCAGGAGCTTATGAACTGGCGCTCAATTACTCAAAGGAACGCAAGGCCTTCGGAAAAACCATTGCCGACTTACAAGCCACACAATTTAAACTGGCCGACATGGCCACCGAAATTGAGGCAGCGCGTTTATTATGCCTTAAAGCAGCCTGGTTAAAGGACCAGGGATTGCCTTACGCGCAAGCCAGCTCAATGGCCAAGCTTTACGCCAGTGAGGTAGCCATGCGAACAACTGTTGAGGCCGTGCAAATTCACGGTGGTTACGGTTTTGTAAAAGAATACCATGTGGAGCGTTTAATGCGCGATGCCAAAATAACCCAAATCTACGAGGGCACTTCTGAAATTCAGCGGATTGTAATATCAAGAGAGGTGCTGAAATAATTTGATAAAATTTTATAGCTTTGAGTATGTCGGATAAAGATCTATTAGTTGTTATATCTGAAATGCTGAGAAAACAGGATCAGCAGGCTGAAAAGCTTGATGAGCATTCAAGAATTTTGAATCAGCATTCTGAAATCTTGAATGAGCATACAGTAATTTTGAAAAATCACACCCAAATTTTAAATAAGCAAATTGATATTTCAAATAAGCAAACCACTTTAATAATTGAAACCAATAGCACGCTTAAGGAATTTATGAATGTTTCGATTCAGCAATTTCATCAACAACTGGATTTTAACGAGCGCTTTCTAAGCAAGCTGGATGAAATCGCCAAAAAACCATAGCTCCGATTCTCCCAAATTCAGCGGATTGTAATATCAAGAGAAGTGCTGAAATAATTTGATAAAATTTTATAGGTTTGGGTATGTTAAAAAAATCACGACTCATCCTATCAATTTTATTGACTTTAACTATAATTGGTTCAGCATCTGCCCAAACCAAACTAAAAACAGGCATTTGGCGCGGCACCTTAAAAACATCTTCGGGTCATGAGCTGCCTTTTAACTTCGAGGTGAGCGATGTTGCGGGCAAGCAGCAAATAGCCATCATAAACGGCACTGAACACTATAAGGTGCCGGACGTAAAAACCTATGGCGATTCTGTTTTTATCAAGATGCCTTTGTTTGATTCTGAATTCAGGCTAAAACTTGAGGGGGATAACCTAACCGGGAACTGGATCAGGCACCTGGGCGACCACGACTCTGCCCTGCCGTTCGCTGCTGTTCCAAATATTTCATGGCGATTTTTGAAAGATCCGGAAAAACCGGCTTACGATATCACAGGCCGCTGGGCAGCCATTTTTGGCGATGGTACGCCCGGTCGTGATGAACTGGTTGGCGAATTTAAACAAGACGGCAATAAGCTTACCGGAACGTTTTTAAGCACCACCGGCGATTACCGCTACCTGGAAGGAACTGTTTCAGGCGATCAGCTTTACCTTTCCTGCTTTGACGGTTGCCACGCTTTCTTATTTACCGCTAAAATTAACAGCGGGAAGATCATCAGCAACGGCGAGATGTATTCGGGCTATTCGGGTTTCGACAAATGGAACGCTGTAAACGATCCGAACGCCAAATTACCAGACGCTTATTCCTTAACCGTATTAAAACCGGGATATAAAAAGATCGAATTCAGCTTTCCCGATATCAACGGCCACAAGGTATCCTTGAGCGATGCCCGCTTTAAAAACAAGGTGGTTATCGTACAGATCCTGGGGTCGTGGTGCCCTAACTGTATGGACGAAACCAACTTTTTCATCAACAGCGGTTACTACAAAAAATACCATGCAAAAGGGGTCGAGGTTATCGGCCTTGCTTACGAACGCACAACAGATTTCAAGAAATCACAGAAAACCGTTGCGCAGCTAAAGGACCATTTTAATGTGCCTTACCCGCTGCTGATCACCGGCTTTACCCCGTCAAAAGGCGACCCGATGAAAAGCCTGCCTGCATTGGCTGATTTCAAAGGCTTCCCAACAACCATCATCATCGACAAAAAAGGAAATGTACGCAAGATCCACACCGGCTTTAACGGCCCGGGAACAGGCGACCATTACACCGAGTTTGTGGTTGAATTTGACAAGCTGACGGAGGATTTGCTGGCGGAGAAGTAGGGATGTGCGGATGGGGAATTGATGTGCGAATGAATTCTCTATGTCGTTGCGCGCCTGGTTGCTTGCAACCGGGTTCAGAGCAATCTCTAAACTGTTCTGCATGTAAGCCATATGCTTGTGGTTACCAAACAAGCCGCTGATAGGTAACCACAAGGCTCTTGCTTCCTTATCCGCAAAGTTTAGAAATTGCTTCGATTGCCAATTGCAGGCAACTACGCTCGCGAAGACCTTTTATAGTATTGTCTTGTTTCAATTTGTGTCAGGTTGTTCGGCACAGGGAGAGAACGGAACAAGGTATTTATTAATCTGATGTCAGCTTACCAATTGTGTTGTTTCAGATTGTGTCAGAGTGTTCGGCACAGGAAGAGAACGGAACGGGGTATTTATTAATCTGATGGAAGTTTACAAATTGCGATGTTTCAATTTGTTTCGGGGTGTTCGGCACAAGGAGCGAACGGAACAAACAACGCAGGTATGCTCTTACTATTAATAAAAACACTGATATATATTCAACCTGGGATATCAAATAGGAAGAATATAAAGGAATAGATGTACAATAAAAAGAAAAGCATGTAGACAGTGTCTTTGTTTCGTTCGTTTTTTGTTCGGAACAAGATGAAACGCGGTGAAACAAAATCTGATATGCGAATGGTAGATTAATTTGCGGATGGGCATTGCTTTCTCATCCGTTGATTATTTCCCCATCCGCACATTGGCACATCCGCACATCAACTCCTCTCCTCCCAAATCATGCACAAATGCAAAATGGTTTCAACAGCCTTTTGCATGTCCTGTACTGATACCCACTCCTGCTTGCTGTGAAAGGCATGTTCGCCCGCAAAGATATTGGGGCAGGGCAGGCCCATAAAGGATAGCCGTGACCCATCGGTTCCGCCGCGGATGCTGCATAGCTTTGCCTCCAGCCCTGCACGCTTCATGGCTTCCATACCATATTCAACAATCTGAGGGTGCTGATCCAGCACGCTTTTCATATTGCGGTATTGCGGTTTTACCTCCAGGGTATAAGTTGATGAGGGGTAATTTTTTAAGATCTCATCCGCAATCTTACGGATCGCATCAGCGTGTTCAGGCAGCTTATCGTCATCAAAATCGCGGATAATGAAATCGATGCTTGCCGTTTCCACATGCCCCTCGATGGCTACCGGGTGTACAAAGCCCTGCATGTTGTCAGTGCCCTCGGGCGATAGCTCAAAAGGCAGCGCGGCAACTATTTGCCCGGCAATCTTTATGGCGCTTTCCATCTTGCCCTTTGCAAAGCCGGGATGCGAGCTCAATCCATTAATAATAAGTTTTGCACCATCGGCAGAAAAGGTTTCATTCTCCATGTTGCCGGCGCTTTCGCCATCCATGGTATAACCGGCATATGCCCCGAGTTTTTCAATATCCACCTTGTCGACCCCGCGGCCAACCTCTTCGTCAGGAGTAAATAAAATCCTGATCTTGCCGTGCTTTATTTCTGGGTGATTGATCAATTGATAACAGGCATCCATAATTTCGGCTACACCTGCTTTATTATCGGCACCGAGCAAGGTAGTCCCGCTCGCGGTTACAATATCGTTACCCAATTGATTTTTTAGGTCTGAATGATCTTTCAACCTTATTATTTGCGATGGATCATCGGGCAGGATAATATCGTCGCCCTGGTAATTTGTATGAACAAGTGGCTTCACTCCTGTTCCGCTGCAATCAGGCGCGGTATCCATGTGCGAGCAGAAGCAGATCACCGGGACATTGGCCTTACCAGTATTGGAGGAGATAGTGGCATATACATAGCCATACGCATCTAAATGAGCATCGGTAATGCCTATTTCAAGCAGCTCTTTTACAAGCAATCTGCCAAGGTCTTTTTGTTTTTCTGTTGATGGGAACGTTTCCGAAGAGGGGTCGGATTGTGTATCGATTGTTACGTATTTTAAAAACCTGTTTACAACCGTAAAAGCAAAAGGTGAATTAAGAATCATCACCTAAAGGTATTGATTTTATTTTATTACGATCAAATCGTCGTCAGGAATGATCCATTGCTTGTTGCCGGCATCAGTACAATAATAGAAATTCATATCATAATTTGATTGTACATACACGCTATCCACGGTAAATGGGTTAGTTGAACCCGGGAGTTTAACATTGCTGTCCATTTTTACCTTTGTTCCGGGAGGTAAAAGCCGCAAGTCCGACGAAGACTTTTTACACGCGCATAATAGCAATAAGGCAAAAATAAAGGTCCATTTCATCTCATCAATTGTTAGTCTGTCCAAAGCCCATAGCATGGCCATGAAACAAAAAGTTTACAAAGTATAGGTGTTCTTCAATTTATCAAATCGGACATCGGATAGATAGCCCTTCAGGTTATTACTTATCAAAAATAATACCTGCATGGCACTAAAAAATGTCAAATGTGGAAAACTAATAATTTATCAATAGCAAATATAAAATTTTGTAGTTCAGTAAGTTACATGGTAACGTTTTTGTTACATAAATTTAAAATCGAAAAAAAATAAAAGTTTTCAACACTTGTTAAGCGGGGAAATAATATGACTTTATGCGTAACTTATTGCCCAAATATGGCTTATAAAATGTATTATTATACATAAACAGCTTATCAACACACGCTAAGTGGGGTTTAAGAATGGGTACCGCACTGCCGATTTACGTTAATTGTTCGTGCAAATTGTGCTGCCAAAGCCCCATATTTCAAAATTTCCGGAATTCCTAATATGCAGTAGTATACAGAGTTATAGACACTGTGTTAATAAAAACCAACGGATTTAGTTTAAAATAAATATTTCATTTGCTACGGGCGCGTTTAGTACTGTTTAAGTTGAAAATCACAATCAGCTTTAAAACAGACACTTGAAGCCACCTGGTAAATTATTTACTCAGTATTGGATTAAACCGTTAAGGAGAATGCTGAATTGTTGGTTGGATGCGGTAAGTGAAGAGCTGTTGTGGGTTTGTTATGCTTTAGAGGAGAGCCTGCACCGGAAAAATTATTGCATTAATTGTTATTGAAAAAGTTTACCGAACATTTATTTGAAGCATATCGTTTAAATACAATCAGGGCGATTAATCTGAGAACTTGAATTTGAAAAAGTTTATTTTATTTATTGTTGCGGTAATTGCAGTGGTTGAAGCGAGAGCACAGGCGGGGTTCAATTACTACGAATTTGGTGTTGGCGGCGGCTTAAGCTATGAGCACGGCTATACCAATATTCCAAAGCAAAATAATGACATCGGCTTAAACTTAAATCTCATCTATAACTATAACCCTTACCTGCCTATGGAGCTTGAATTCCAAAAGGGTCAGTTATCCGGCGGAGGGCTAACAGTTGATAGAGATCTCTACGGACGAAAATACGTTAACAATTTCCTGGCGGTTTACGCACATGTTGATGTACAGCTGGGTTCGTTTATTGATTACGGTAATGATGGTTTCCTGAATTTTATAAAAAACTTTTATGTTGGCTCAGGTATCGGCCTGGTACGAAATAACAACACTGTACAACGCACTAATGTAATTGCCGCAAACGGGCCGTTGATTTATGTTTTTCCAGGTAAGGACAAAAGCACCAACTACTCCGTTCCCCTCCGGATAGGTTATGAAGTTAAAATATATGATTCATACGCCGAACCAGGCTGGGCAATTGATATTGGCTACATACACAATTTTGTTTTTGGCGAGGGATTGGATGGCTATGACGATCCTACAACGAAATTTAAAAATAATGCCATCAATCAATACCGGCAGATTACTATCGGGTTTAAATACTTCTTTGGCAACACAGTATCCTATAATAAGCTGGTAAGGCACTACGGTTTTTAACATGAATATTGAAGAGCTTCGCGATTATTGCCTGCTAAAACCAGCAGTTACCGAAGGCTTGCCATTTGGCGAAGATACCCTTGTTTATAAAGTCGGCGGTAAAATGTTCCTGCTTACAAGCATTACCAAAGGCGATACTTTCAACGTTAAATGCGACCCAGAACTCGCGGTTGAATTACGCGAACAATACACCGAAGTACAGCCCGGCTACCACATGAACAAAAAAATGTGGAACACAGTAAACATGCACGGCTCATTAACCATCAAACAGCTGCACGAAATGATCGATCACTCTTATGACCTGGTGTTTAAAGGGCTCCCCAAAAAGCTACAGGAGGAAATTGGTTCGGGTAACCAATAAGATACATTTTTATTGAGCTCCGCTAATTATATTTGTCACAAAGCCCATTTTCATGAAAACACTTTTATCAGCATTACTTGCCTGTTTTATTTTTTTTAACGCCAGCGCTCAGCTAACCCCTTTTGAACTTAGTAAAGATAAAAACTACACCGCTACCTACAGCGAGGTAATTGCCTACTACAAAAAGCTTGCGGCGGTTAATCCGCAAATGAAGCTGTTTAACTATGGTACAACAGATATCGGCAAGCCATTAACGCTGGTGGTATTGTCAAGGGAAAAGGTTTTTGATCCCGCGCTGATAAAAAAACAAAACAAACGGATCCTGCTGATCAATAACGGCATTCACCCCGGCGAACCCGAAGGGATTGACGCCAGCATGATGTTTGCACGCGACCTGTTAAAAAAGAATGCACTGCCGAAAAATGTGGTGATCTGCATGATCGCACTTTATAATATTGATGGCAGTATGAACCGCGGCTGGAGCAGGGTGAGCCAGAACGGTCCGCGCGCTTATGGTTTCAGGGGTAATTACCGCAACCTTGATTTGAACCGCGATTTTATAAAGGCTGACAGTCGTAATGCATTGGCCTTTGAACAAATAGTAAACACCTGGAACCCGGAAGTTTTCCTGGACAACCATACCAGCGACGGCGCAGATTACCAATATGTAATGACGCTGATTGAAACCCAAAAGGACAAACAAAACCCCATCCTTTCAAAATACACATCCGAAACGCTAACGCCCGAGCTTTATAAAAGAATGAAAAAAGGCGGCTATGAAATGATCCCCTACGGTGCCGGTGAACGGGGCTTACCTGATTCGGGCATTGTGAGCTTTTTAGAGACGCCAAGGTTTGCTACCGGCTATACTGCGCAACGCAACATCATCAGCTATATTACCGAAACGCACATGCTGAAATCGTTCGATAAACGCGTGTATGCAACCTATGATTTTGAACAGCACCTGGTTGATATTTATGAGCGCGATGCAAAGTTGATTGGCGAGTTAAAGCGCAAGGCTGATGAACAGGTTGCCAAACAAAAAACCTTTGCTTTGGATTGGGATGTGGACTTTACCAAAGTGGACACCATAACATTCAAAGGTTATGCTGCCTTATACAAACCAAGCGATATCAGCGGGCTAAAACGCCTGTATTACGACAGGAACCAGCCCTATACTAAAATTGTAAAATATTTGAATACCTATAAGGCAACAGATAGTGTGGATAAGCCGCTGGCCTATGTGATCCCGCAGGCGTGGGGTAAGATAATTGACCTGTTTAAACTGAATAGCGTAGCCATGCATCGGCTGACACATGATACCACTATTGCTTTGCAGATGTACTATATCGATGACTACAAAACGCCGCAAAAGCCTTTTGAGGGCCATTACCTGCACAGCAATGTAAAGCTTAACCCGGTTGACCAGAAAGTTAAGTTTTATGAGGGCGATTACGTAGTGTACACTAACCAGCCGCTTAACCGTTATATTGTTGAAACACTGGAACCACGTGGTGTGGATTCATTTTTTGCGTGGAACTTCTTTGATTCGGTGTTAGGGGAAAAGGAATATTTCAGCAATTATGTATTTGAAGACAAGGCCGCCGAAATGTTGAAGACAGATCCTGAACTAAAGAAAAAGCTGGATGATGCCAAGGCCAAGGACCCAAAACTGGCAGCAAGCGCGGGGGCACAATTAAACTTTTTGTACCGCAACTCTATCTATTTCGAAAAAACATATCTTCGCTACCCGGTCGGCAGATTGATGACCGATGCTAAACTCGACTTGAAATGATGGAATATTTGCAGATGGAGCCGGTGGCGTCCGTCATATTTGCTTTTACTATATTAACTTCTTTATGGGCATTTTACGATGAGAATGCATATGCCCAAATGATCCTGCACCCTTTTAGCGTAGCGCGCGGACAACGGCAATATACCGTACTTACCAGCGGCTTTATCCATGCCGACTGGATGCACCTGTTCTTCAACATGCTGAGCTATTACTTTTTTGCCTTCCAGCTAGAACCGGTTTTAGGACATTGGCAATTTGGGGTATTGTATTTTGTAAGCTTAATACTAAGCGATCTGCCAACGATTTACAAACATAGGAATGATGAATGGTACCATAGCCTGGGCGCATCCGGGGCGGTGAGTGCTGTTATTTTTAGCGCAATTTTATATAACCCCGTAGGTAAAATGATGATTATGCCGATACCTGTTGGCATTCCTGCATGGCTATTTGGGGTCCTGTATCTTATATATTGCAACTATGCGTCAAAACGGGCTACGGATAATATCAACCACGACGCGCACATGTTTGGTGCGTTAAGCGGCTTGCTGATAACCATTGTTTTAAACCCGCATGTTGTAAATTATTTCATTTTACAGCTTACCGCGGCAGCTCAATCGTTGTTTCACTGATCAGGGTACCATCCGGGTTAAACAGGAAGCTCATAGGCTCTTCGGGTTTTTTAATGATCTCCAAAAGCAGGAAGCCCCAGTTTTTCCAAAAGCTTTCAAGCACCTGGCCGTAAATTTTATTCACCCAGTCGTCAAATAACGGCTTGCTGCTTAATCCGCGCAGGGGCATGGCCTCTATATAGATCTCATCGCCGGCAGGCAATACATTATATTCAGGCAGGCGGTTAAACAGGTAGGCCGAATAAAATACCCGCCCGCAAAACTCCTCGAACTGGATAGGATGCAGCAACTGGTCTTTTATTTTATCATATATTTCCTGGTGATAGGAAGCGTTAGCGCCGTTATCCTGCAAGCAAATGATCAGCCCAAAATCGCGGATGCGTAATGAAAACGTCAGGGTATTGATCTCATCGCGGTAACCGAACTCCACAGGATTATTATCAACCTTAAAAAGGAAAATGCTGTAAGGCTTAAAGTCCTCAAAAATGATGGGCAGGTTAAGGCTCTGCAGCATCATATGTATGTTGGCAAATTTATGGATGATGGACTGCGAAATATTAAATTCCTCGCCTTTGGAATGCTGTAGTTTGATGCCGCTCTGCACCTCGTTAAATATTAACCCGTAAAGCATTTTGGCCGCCCACTGGAAAAGCTTCAGATCATCAAGTTCCCTTACAGCATCGTACCCAATTTCAAAGGCTGCGGCAATTTCGGTTTCCAATGGTTCCAGGTAAGCTTCATTGATATGCGCTGCACAAGGAATTTTTATATCCTTGTAAGTGGCCATGCTTTCATCCAGCATTTTAAAGGCCTTCTCTTCCAGTTCATAGCGGCTCATCAACCATTGCGGAAATACCTGGATCTTTTCCTCCTCAGAGGTGAGCACCTCACCGGTTAAAAAGCATTTGCGGTTACTAAAGTTAAACGAATCAAAAGGATGGTAAATTTCCTGGGCCATGGGCGCAAAGATACGCTTCATATTCAATCAGAAAATTTTAGCTTTGAATTTAACATGAAGCTGACTTACCAACCATTCGAGCTGCTGCTGAGGCACACCTTTACCATCGCCAAATTTTCGCGAACCTCCACCCCTATCATGATCATTCAAATTGAGCACGAGGGCAAAATTGGGTATGGCGAAGCCTCGATGGTGCCTTACATGGGCGAGAGCTTTGAAACAGCGACTGATTTTTTAAGCAAGGTAGATGCCCACCAGTTTCAATATCCCTTTGATTTTTGGTCGATAATAGCGTACCTGGATAGCATTGCACCCGGTAACCCCGCCATAAAAGCCGGGATAGATATTGCCCTGCATGATCTCGACGGCAAGTTGCAAAATAAACCCTGCTGGCAGCTGCTCGGCTCTGATCCCTTAAAAATGCCGGCAACCAGCTTTACCATCGGCATCGATACCCCGGAAGTGATCATCCAAAAAGTAAAGGAAGCACCCGATTGTAAAATAATAAAGGTAAAGCTTGGCCGTGACAGCGACCGGGAACTAATAAAAACAATCCGCTCCGTAACCGATAAACCGCTATTTGTAGACGCCAACCAGGGCTGGACAGATTTGGAACAAAGCCTTGACCTGATCCATTGGCTACATGAGCAAGGTGTATTACTGATTGAGCAACCAATGCTGAAAACAGATATAGACAGTAATGCCTGGTTAACAGAACGCAGCCCGATCCCGTTAATTGGCGATGAGGCCGTACAGCGCCTGCCTGATGTAGAAAGGGCGAAAGGCGTTTATCATGGCATCAACATAAAGCTCATGAAATCTGCCGGAATGTATGAAGCACACCAAATGATCCTAAAAGCAAAGCAACTCGGTTTAAAGCTGATGATTGGTTGCATGAGCGAAACAAGCTGCGCCACGCTTGCCGGTATTGCACTTGCTCCACAATGTGATTGGGCTGATCTCGACGGACCGTTTTTAACGAGTAATAATCCATATAAAATGCCGGAGTTTGTGGATGGAAAATGGGTATTGAGGGATGATGCGGGGCTGGGAATAAGACACGAATAGGGACGATTTTTTTCGAATTTCACGAATTAGAAAAGGGGAACGTACTTCGGCAAGCCATCAATCTCCATGGGACGGATAGCAAAATAATACGTTTTATTGCGGATATTTCATTACTCCTGAGTAGTCCTTTACTAAAAATATTGTGCTAAGTTTACTTACCAATTTTTAAATATGAAAGTCCTGATTCTGTCTGCCTGCTCCGTTTTTATCCTGTTGCTTTCTACCTCGTTTCAACCCAAAGATGAATGGACACCACTGCTTGATAAAAACCTATCTAAATGGAATATCTACCAAAGCTTCCGCATCCCGGTAGGGTACAAAGGCGAGGTGCTTAAGGATGCCAACGGTAACCCGTTAAAGCCAATCGGGTATAACAAAAACGAGGGGCATGTATTTTCTACCATCATGGAAAACGGCGAATCTGTGCTGAAGATCGATGGCGATATATACGGCTGTATTTTTACCAAACAGGATTTTACAAATTATCACCTCAAGCTAAAAGTAAAATGGGGCGATAAAAAATACTCACCCCGTTTAAATGAAGATAAGGACTCAGGTGTTTTATACCATTCGCAAGGTGAATGCGGGGCGGAGTATTTCCATACATGGATGCTGAGCCAGGAGTTCCAGGTAACAGAAAAGGGTATGGGCGATTATTGGTCGCAAGCCAGCTCACGATCAGACGTTAAGGCCCGCAAGGACGGCAGCAATTATTATTTTGATGATAAGGGCGCTATAATGGCATTTGGCAGCGGCACAGGCAACGGCGGCTTTTGCCATGCAGGCGTTGACGCTGAAATAAAAGGCGGATGGAATGAACTGGAGCTGATCACATACGGCGATAAAAGCATCCGAATTGTGAATGGGCAAGTGGTGATGGCCTTGTCAAACAGCCGGTACATGGTAAATGGCGAAGCTAAACCCCTGGTAAGCGGCAAGATCCAGCTGCAAAGTGAAGCTGCTGAGGTTTATTATAAGGATATTATGATAAAAAAGATTGATATGATGCCGGAAGAGTATGCTGGCTACTTTAAGTAAGCAGGAATTTTACGAATTAGTTTTAGGCGCATTATCATAGTAATAGGTTTCAAACTTTCTTTATCCACCAAATTTGTCATCCTGAACGCAGTGAAGGATCTTCTACATGGGACATGACCGCAGGACTAGTATGGCGGCGACTTAGCAGTCGATAAAGATTCTTCGCTCTCGCTCAGAATGACAAAGCGCTTTTTTGATGGTTCGAACGCTTAAGGCTTAAAAACCATCACTATATGGAATTCCATCTGCTATTTAAATGGCCTATTTATCACTCAACATAATCGGGTTATTCCCTTTGCCACCCATAATAATGATCTTGGTATTGGGTGATAAGGCAATATCGCGCTGAGCTAAGATAGACTGGTATTCCAGCTGCTTGTCGGTTAAGCCGGTGGCAAGGATTTTTTGGTAATCTGCAATGCCTTGGGCTTCCACGCGTTTACGGTCGGCTTCCTGGCGTTCCTTTTGGAGTACGAACTGCATTTTCTGTGCTTCCTGCTCTGCCTGGATCTTTGATTCGATACTGGCGCGGACAGTTGCCGGCAGCGTTATGTTACGCACCAGGATCTGTTGAACAGATAAGCCGTTCTTAGCAAAGTTATCGGTAATGGATTTGTTGATCTTAAATTGGAATTCTTCGCGCTTGGTTGAATACAGGTCGACAGCTACATAATTAACTGCATTGTCGCGGATAGAGGTACGCGTAACCGGGCGAACGATCTTATCCTCATAATTAACACCGATGTTTTGATAAATATATGGAGCCTTTGAAGGGATCACTTTATAAAGCACAGAAAGATCAATCTTTACCTCCAAGCCGTCAGATGATAACACACTGATGGCATCATCGCCCTGAACAGCACCTTCGCTTGTTTTACCGCTCATGGTGTAGTTTTCAGTCTGGATACTGAACGTGGTCACGTCAACAAAAGGATCGATTACGTGTAAACCACTTTCGAGTATACCATCCTGCACCTTGCCGAACAGCGTTTGTACGCCAACCTTACCGGGATCAATTATTTTAACCGAGGCAAGCAAGACTCCTACAAGGATAACTAAAACAGCAACTTTATTAATGGTTCCTGCATAGCGGCCGGCAGGTTCGGGCGAGCGTTTAAGCACTATGCCCACCACGAGCATAATGACACCTAATATTGCGATAAACATAGTTGAGGATTATGGGGTTTTTTGTGCGTCTTTTTGTGCGTTTTTAACTTCTTTTAAAAGCCTTATTTTAAGCACGATAAAGATAGCAATAATAAATACCGCACCTATTAAAAACACATAATTCCCTTTTTCTATCCCGTATTGATAACCTGCAATTAAACATATGAAGATACATATGTTATACAGCACGTTTAAAAACATCTTTTTGGCCATGGCTCAATATACGTTAATGGTAGGGTCAATCTGATCAGCCCAGGCTAATATGCCGCCTTGCAGGTTATACAGATTGGTAAAGCCCCGCTGCTCCAGTTGCATTATGGCTGCTGCGCTGCGTTTGCCGCTGCGGCACATAACCACTACCGGCTTGTCCTTTTCAATTTTTTCTGATTCAATTAAAACACCGCCAAGGGGGATGGATAACCCGCCAAGGTTCGACATTTCATATTCAAAGTCCTCCCTAACGTCAATTAGTTGAAAATCTTCGCCTTTGTCCTTCTTTTCCTTTAGTTCCTGTACGCTTATTTCCTTCATGGTTTTGATAATAATAATGGTCAAAGGTAATTGTTATCATTCAAATATTTAGGTCTCTTGTTTGTAACATTCAATGCCTTAAAGCGTTTCATATATGTTTGCACACTGATAACAATATTGATGAAGAGAGTAACGCGTTTTTTCTGGTTCTGTTCAGGGGCCCATATAGGTACTTTAAAAAAATATCCGCTCGAACATAATAAATACGTAGGCATTGGCGCCACCATATTTTTCACCGCATTATTTGCCTCATTATCTGGAGGTTATGCCATGTATTTTGTTTTTGCCGGCAACGCATTTGCAGTTGTTTTTGCTATATTATTTGGTTTAATTTGGGGCACGGCCATATTTAATATGGACAGGTACATTGTATCCAGCATTGATAAACAGGGATCAACCAATCAGCAAATTTTACAGGCATCGCCCCGGATCCTGCTGGCGATAATGATTGGCATAGTTATTTCGCGGCCGTTGGAACTAAAGATCTTTGACAAGGAAATCCGCCAGAAATTAAAGACCTCCTACCTTAAAGGCCAGCACCGCAAGATAGATACCCTCACCAAAACATACACCGATAAATATGCAATGGAACTGGGCAAGGATAAAGACCTGAAAAAAGAAAAGGACTCGCTGGAAACTGATATCAATCGCTCACGTGAGCAACTAAACCAGGAAGTTTTTGGCGAAAAGAACGACCAAACATCCGGCATCACAGGTTACGGCACCTATGCCAAGCAAAAACAGGCTGTGTTACAGGAAAAGGAGGATCGCCTGAAACTGGTTACAGATAACCAGGCAAAAATGGACGAATACCTGGCCGCCCGTAAAAATTACGAGGGGGTGAACGATATCCGCTTGTTTAATGACCATCAACTGGACAGCCTCTCGAACGTGGCCGGTTTTAGCGACCGTAACTGGGCTTTGGGGCAATTGGCTTATAATGAAAACGGCACCCGCGATTTGGATACCTACCTGGCTGAAACATTTATCAGCTGGCTGTTCATTTTGTTTGAATGTTTGCCGGTGCTGGTAAAGCTAATGTCGCCGAGGGGCGCCTATGATGTAGCCGTTTCAAAAATCAACCAGGCCGACGAATATTATGCAGAGCGCGATATGGAGCGGCATATTGAAGTAACCAAAAGCGTGTATGATCACCGTTTGGAGCGGGACATTGACAAGGAGAAAAAGATCATCTCGGCGCAAACGGACTATGATATTGAAAGGCACAGTTATGATTAGCCATATCCTCTAAAATAACCCTTTATCCTATTCGAACACAGACAATTTCAGGGCAATTATTTTTATCCGCTGCACGAAAATATCAACAATTGATAACAGAAATATCACATTGTATTTTAATTGCATTGTTGATATTTGCAAAACTTAACATTTTTTTAAGATGAGGATAAAACATCTACCCCTAATATTACTTGCCTTTGTAACTATTTCAGTATCGGCACAAACAAAAAAGAAAAAGCCGGTAATTGCTACTGCTTCTGTAGCTGCCCCTGTTACTAATTCATTACCCCGCCCCAAACTGGTAGTGGGTATTGTTGTCGACCAGATGCGCTGGGACTACCTGTACCGTTATTACGACCGTTACTCAAACAACGGCTTTAAGCGCTTATTGAACGAGGGCTTCACCTGCGAAAATACCCAGATAGATTATATTCCTACATTCACCGGTCCCGGTCATAGCTGTGTTTATACAGGTTCAGTCCCGTCTATCCATGGCATTGCGGGTAACGACTATATCATCCAGGCTACTGGTAAATCAATGTATTGTGCTGAGGACACCACCGTACAGACAGTAGGCAGCACCTCAACGGCAGGTAAAATGTCACCGCGCAACCTATTGACCACTACAGTTACTGATGAGCTGAGGTTAGCTACCAATTTCAGGTCAAAAGTTATAGGCATTGCGCTTAAGGACCGTGGAGGTATTTTACCCGCAGGCCATACCGCCAATGCTGCTTATTGGTTCGACGACAAAAGCGGCAACTGGATCACCAGCACCTATTACATGAACGACCTGCCACAATGGGTTAAAGATTTTAACGATCAAAAGCTGCCTGAGACATATTTAAAACAAGATTGGAATACACTTTATCCTATTGATACCTATGTACAAAGCACCGAAGACAATAGCAAGTACGAGGGTAAATTTAAGGGAATGGATGCCCCTACTCTCCCGGTTAAAACATCGGCCATGTACAAAAATAATTTAGGCCTTATCCGCTCCGTTCCTTACGGCAATACCTTAACGCTTGACATGGCGGTTGCCGCCATAAACGGCGAACAATTGGGCCAGCGTGACGTTACCGATTTTTTAGCCGTAAGCTTTTCGTCGACAGATTATATTGGTCACCAGTTTGGTGTAAACGCGGTTGAAATTGAAGATACCTATCTGCGTTTAGATCGTGATTTTGCTTCATTCTTCACCTATTTGGATGCAAAAGTCGGCAAGGGTAATTATACCGTTTTCTTAACAGCCGACCATGGCGCAGCACACAATACCGCATTTTTAAAGGATCATAATATCCCTGCCGATGTATGGGATGACGCCCAGGTTTTAAAGAACTTAAATACCTATCTGCAGGACAAATACAAAGCCGACCATTTGGTATTGAGCCTTACCAATTACCAGGTTAATTTGAATTATAAAGATATACGCTACCTGCATCTTGATGAAAATATCTTAAAACAGGATTGCATTACCTTCCTGGAAAAGGACCCGGCAATAGCATTTGCTGTGGATATGAAAAAGGTGCAAACTACTGACATTCCCGAAGCGCTCCGTACCCGCATCATAAACGGCTACAGTATTGAGCACAGCGGCGAGGTTCAGATCATTTTAAAACCGGGTTATTTTACCGGTCATGGCTCGGGCGATAGCGGCCCTACAGGCACCACCCACGGTACCTGGAACCCGTACGATAACCACATCCCACTGGTATTTATGGGCTGGGGCATCAATCACGGCAGCCTTACCCGCGAAACGCATATGACAGACATAGCAGCTACCATTGCTGCGTTACTGCATATCCAGGCGCCTAACGGTAGCATCGGGCACCCGATCAGCGAGGTGTTGAAGTAGGTTGGGAAAGTCCGGAAGTCAGTAAAGTCCGAAAGATGAAAAAGAGCGTTTTAATTAGTTATCACCAACAATAATCTTCCGGACTTTCGGTCTTTTCCGACTTTCGGTCTTTTCCGACTTTCGGACTTCATAACATGAAAAAGTACATCTCCCGTTTCCATTACATCACGCAGGATCTGCGCACCCGCAGCCACTTAAAGCAGGCTACCATTGCTTGCGAGGCCGGAGCCAACTGGATCCAGTACCGTTGCTTAACGAAGCCGGATGATGAATTAATTGAGGAAATAGACGAGATAGCTTCTTTGTGCGACGATTGGGGCACAACCCTTATCCTAACCAATCATTACCACTTGCTGGATAAGGTTGATGCACAGGGCGTACATATTGAAGATTTTGATGCCGATCTTAAAGCCATCCGCAAAGCCATAGGCAACGATAAAACATTAGGTGCATCGGCGACAAATATTCACCGCTTGTTAGCCGCACAGGCTACAGGAGTTGTTGATTATTGCGGATATGGCCCCTTTGCAATTACCAGCACCAAGCCTAATAATTATACCTTGCTTGGCCTTGAGGGTTACCGGCAACTGGAAAAGCACCCGGAGATCACTATGCCTGTAATAGCTGTAGGCGGCATCCATATTGAGGATGTTGACCCGCTGATAAAAACCGGCGTGTACGGCATTGCGGTTTCGGCAGCAGTAAATTTGGCCATTGATCCGGCAAAGGCGTTTAAGGAGTTTTATAAGAAGATCCATTGAGGCTGTCTGAATCAGAATTTTCAGAATTATAGAATCAACAGAATTCTTAGCAAACAGCAAACATATCTTATTAACTTAGATTCGTAAACTAACATCTTGAAAATTCATTAATCCTGTAAATTCTGATCATGTCTTCACACCACGTAGTTCGCGAAAAACAGGAGCCTGCATTGCTGGTGCTGGGGCTTGATAATTTTGACGACGAATTACTGGGTCAGTTGTTGGAATGGAGCCCTACGGTTATAACCACAGCTAATACTGCCGAGAAGATGAATAGCTATGGCATCAAAATCGACTGGATAATTACCGATAGTGTGAATGAAGTGGACCAATCAGACGTTAAGCTGATGTCGGCAAACAGCGATAACCTGGCCGAATCGGCCTTGAAATACCTGACAGCTTATGAGTACCCATCAGTAAACATCATTACCGATGATTTGAACCTGCAGGATTACGAACCCTTTGCCGACGAAATAAACATTGTTATTTTTCACGCGGACAAAAAGATCTTCCCTGTTGTCCCCGGCTTCAGTAAATGGAAACCAGCGGGCGACACCATTGAATTACTGACCGATGCGAAGGACCTGCACTTTACCGGCCTCGAAAAAGTTAGCGATAAGCTCTATAAAACCACCCGCGATGGGATCTTTAGTATCCATTTTAACGCGCCATTTCTATTTATAGCAGAAGAGTTGTAGTATTTAACACTTTTTTGACGCCGGCCTGTTATTTACCTGTATCGTTTTACGGTCAAATTACGTATATTTACATAAGAGACCAATATAAACTTACCTGGTTTAAGCGCTATTTGTAATAATCCCGCTTCAAATAAAATCCGGCTTGTTTTTTTATTATAATTACAAAAATAATTTATTAGGTGTTAAACCGTTTATCTAACTTTTAGTCTATACGTTTATAACTGGCTTAAAACCAATTATACCAATTCGCAAATAACAATATTTCATCATGAAAACTGCATATAAAAATTTATTAAACACTGCTTTAGCTACCCTTGTATGTGTAGCCATAGCAATCCCCGCCAGTGCGCAGCACAGGCCATCCACAAGTGGCGGCGGAGGGGGTGGAGGCGGCAGTAGCAGCCCGGCCCCGGTAAGAGCGTCAGGCGGAGGCAGTTCAGCTCCATCATTCCGTCCATCAAGCAGCGGCAGCGTTTCAAGGCCGTCAGGTGGTGGGCAGGTAGGCGTTGTTCGCCAAGGTAGCGGTGTCCGCACCAATACAGGCACAGCACCACGCGTTGGCGTTGCACAAAGGGGTAACTACGGTTATGCTCCCCGTCCGGCTACTGGCGTAAGAGGCAATTATGGTTATGCTCCGCGTACTTCTGTAGGTATTTCTGCAAACAGAAGCGCTACAGGTGGCTATGTAAGCAGCTACCGTTCTGCTCCAAGAGTTGGTTACGGCCATGGAGGTTACTGGGGTAATCATGGTTATTACCATTATAACCACGGTTATTATGGTTCTTATTATGCACCACGCTTAGGCTTTTCAATCGGTGTATTGCCTTATGGATACTATCCATTTTACTATGGCGACTTCCAATACTATTACAGCGATGGTTTGTTCTATCAATATGATAACAGCCAATATACTGTAGTTGAACCACCGGTAGGCGCTGAAGTGAAGGAACTTCCTGAAAAAGCACAATCTATCGTGATCAACGGCCAGCAATATTACGAGCTTAACGGCGTATACTACCAGGCAGTTACTAAAGACGACGGCACTGTTGTTTACCAGGTTGCCGGTAAGGATGGCGAGTTAAACACTGGCGCTAACGTACAGGACGATCAGCCGCAGGGCCCGCAAATGGGTGATATTGTTCCCCAGTTGCCGCAAGATTGCCGCAAGATAAAGGTTAACGGCGAAAAACTATATGTTTCTCCGGATGGTGTTTACTACCAGGAACTAGTTGATCCAAACGGTGGCAAAACTTACAAAGTAGTAGGTTTACCAACTGAAGATCAGCAACAAGATCAGAACTAAGACCCTGATAAAATATATTTATAAAGGTGATCCGCGAAAGTGGATCACCTTTTTTTGTTTTAAGTTCTCTATCGCGTCCGTGCGAGGAACGAAGCAATCTCTGAGCTATGCAGATCAGGGGACATTAAGCCGGTGTGAACCTTACAGCTACTGTTAGGTCCATACATCAACATAAAGAGCTTTGATTATCCCATGTAGAGGTGGCTTCGTTCCGCGATGATGCGTTGGAGATTTATCTTACCGTACTATTCCCCATCAACCATCCAAAAGTCCCTCGGATACAATCGATACAAAACAGTACCAGCCCCATCAACCGACTTTAAATAATTTTCGTAAGCCTGCATCTGTTTTTCAGGACCGATAACAAAATAGTTGCCCCCAGGAACATCCTTTGCAGGTTTACCGTAGCCCGGCAATATGGTTTCATATACCTGGTCCTTATAGGTATAAATGGTGTTTATCAATCCCCGTTCCTTCCGCAATTTCAAAATAGCCAGGCGAAAGTTCTTCACCAAATCAGGCGTATTACCATCAGCAAGGTCGTTTGACATCGCTAATCCGCGGGCCTCATAATCATCCGCGGACCGGAATGCACCCACCGCTAATGAAACCACGTAATCCATCATCGCCGTATCCACCGGCGAACGTTTGATCTCGTCGATAACGAACTTTAGGGTTTGCGGTAGTTCTGGTGTGCGTTCGGCATATATGAAAACCTGCCGCTTGCTGCGTTAGCGCCTACACCTGTGCTATATGAAAGGCCTGCACCCGTAGTTTTTGTGTATACGCTTTGCTTGCCGCCGCCGCCATACAACTCGGCAGCGAGAAACCGTAACAGGCTTACCCTTCCGGTATCTTTATAAGCAGTTAACGGGGCTGTATTGATAAACACGCCCGTATGCATATCCGGCGCAATCAGGCCTGAATAAATGATCGGCTCTGTGGTGTTCATCCTGGTCATGAGCCTTTGGTTAATGAGCTTCGTAGCCGTATAATTTTGCGCTGGCAAAGCCGTATGTCCAAATGTGCCAAACAGCTTACTAAGGCTTTGGGTCAATTTATCTTCGGTAGCTGCAGAACCAATTAACGACACCCTTAACTGCGCTGTATTCAGCAACATTTTACGCACGCTGTTCAGGTTTTCCAATGTTTGTGCGGGCGCTTGGGCAAGATCGTGCTTAATGGTAAGGCATAACATTTTCCAGTCGGAGTCGAGGCTGTTATCGGGGACCTCGCCCAGCATTTGCTCCAGGTCCTGAGCGGCGCTTTTGGCTATGGTCTTTGCAGCCGGTGACAATTGGCCAAATGCCTCTGCATATTTCTTATTGCTGCCAGCCGAGTCAGCGCTCATTGGTTTATCGCTGTCAATTACGTGCAGCAGTTTTTTCAATTCATCTCTTTTTGTTGCTGCGGATGCAAGGCTGGTTAGCCAATTGCTGATCGCCGCTACGTCTGCTGGTGAGCCCGCATCCTTCAGCATCCATTTCAGGCGGAAGATGTTATACTCCCTTGTTAAAAATGACGAGGTAGCCAGCAGCAATGGCTCGTCCTGGTATAGGTAGGCGCGCTGTGGGTTGTTCACCCAGCTCTCTTCAGCACCCTGCATAGTTTTGCGGATGCCGGTTAGCTCCTGGTCAACCAAATCTCGCATGCGGGGCAAGTTGGCAATCGTCCAGTTTGGATTTTTCAGCACATCGGCCATCCATTCTATCGATTTTAACGATTCCGCCTCGTTATTACCCGATCCGCTCACCACCAGCTCCGCCCGTCCGCTTTTTCCATTAACGCTGTAATAGCTGTTTAGGCTCAATATCTGTTGCTGTACCAGTTGGATCATTTCCTCATAGCTGATGGCTTTACCGTTCTTAATAATCCCCGTACCTGTAAGCAGGTCAGGCAGAATAGCCAAATAAACCAGCTTATCCTGCGGAATACCCTTCAGGCTAAATAACACGTTGGTTGTAGCACTCGTCATGTTATCAAATACCGATACTATTGCCGGCACAGTATTGGCCAGCGTTTGATTTTTGTAAACCAATTCGTCGTCAAGCGTTAATGGCGGATTCTCGATGAACTTCACGCTGTTACTTTGTTCCAGCTTTTCCAGCACCATGGTGTTCGAGTCGTAAACTGCTTTGTAACGTTTAATCGCGTCCTGGTCGTTATTGATATTGTATAATGTTTTCAACCTCGCTACCTCTGCATCGGCACGGGCCTTGCGCTCAGTTTCCAGTTCCGCCACTATTGCCGGGCTTGCTTTGCTGTAAACTACAAAAGGCAAGGTGTGGTCAAGGTCGAGTTTTGCAAGCAGCGGTTTCCAAATGTTTACCCCAGTTGCTAACTGTTTTCGCACTTCCGCCATTTGCGGCTTCAGCATGATCGACTTGGTAAAGCCCGGGACACCTTCCATTATCTGCAGTTCAACATACCAGCTGTCGTACGTGTTACGGAAGCCAAACTTTGGCGGGCTGTTTACAAACTTGGCATCGCTGCGGTTGCTGCTGAGCAGGCTACTGGCAAATCGTTTGTTAAACTCCAGCAGTTCCGGCGAATGGTCAGGATAGGCGGCTACTTTTTTAAGCTCAGCTATTACCCTGTCGCGGGCCATGGTCACTTTTTCTTTGGTCAGATTTTCGGCGCTGATACCGTCGATGCCGATATTCACCGGGTCGCCCTGCTTAAAATCTACATAAGCATAAACCGATTGTGCATCAAAATTGGGGATCTTGGTTTTGCTGTCCACAAACACCTTGTACAAGTTAGTCGTGGCGTCGCCTGCGAATACCGTCAGGAAATTATTGAACTCAATGTATTCAATGGTGCTCAGCTTCAGCGTCGGCGGAAACGACATCATGATGGTACCAGGTTGTTGTGCATTTTCCGATGGGTAAGCTATTTCTTCCATTTTGCCGTTCTCCGCAGGTTTTGGCTCAGGCAGCTTATCAGACACGTGGCTACCGGCAGCAGCGCCTTTGTTCAGGGTATTCAAAATACCATCTGTGCGGCTCAACACACTACCCAAACTCATGCTTTTCGGTACCGAAGTAATAGCGCCCATATTGCCCAGGTAGTAATTTTTGGCATGATAAGCAGCAATATCTTTAGCATTCAGCACACGAATACCCGCCGGTAATCCTCCCGCATTGTAAGAATGCGGATGAGCATTGCCATATTGCAACCGGCCCAGCTCGTCGCCGAGAAGGGAGTAAGGATTGTTCATGCCGGAGGTCATCTCGTTATAAACCGAGCCTTTTTCTTCCAGCCGTAATGTTTTATCGGGATTTTGGGTGATACCCCAATTGCGTACCTCGCGGTTTACTTCCTCGTTGGTATAATCGGGATATAGCAGCGCATCCATGTATTTTTCAAACAGGCCATAGAATACCTCCGCACCACCGCCGGTATTAAAATTATAAACCGTGTGCAACTGCGACGTAAAGGCGTTTGATTCCGCCAGCGACATGCCCTCGCGTGTATTCAACTGGTGGCCCTTGTTGCCCTTGGTAATCAGCAAATGTTCCTGCGTATGCGGCTCGCCCTTGTCGCTAACCGGGAATGTATTGACATAAATAAATGTTTGCGGCACCGACTCCACTTGCAACAGGTCAAGAGTAAAGCCCGTTGCTACATGCACAAAACGGCCGCCCATAGGCTTGTCAGCATCGTTCAGGTAAACTGCAACAGCCTTAAAGCCATTCACCATCTCGCCCTCCTTAAGGGTGGTTAGTGAGGGCGTGTTTTGTGCCGCTGCCTGTTGGCAAACACCCGTAAACAATAAACAAAAAGCAATTGCTAATAAACGTAAAGGTTGATAACGCATAAGTGTGAGGGTTAATGCGTTAAAGCTAAGGAATGTGAGGGAAATTTGTAGAGCGGTAAACAATTTTTATTGGGGTATTAGTATGAATCTCTTATAGTTTCCTGGAAAGGGTTTAATTTAGATTTTGCTGAATTAAATATTAAATTTGTGTACAAGTATTATATTATGACAACAACAGCTATACGTCAAAAATTGATTACCTACCTCGCCAATGCCGACGATAACAAGGTAAAAGCTATTTACACGCTTGTTGAGGGAGATATAAACAAAGAAGATACCTTTGAACTAACCGATGATCAGTTGCTCATATTAGATATTGAACGCGAAATGCATCTCGCCGGCAAAACCAAATCGTATACAAGCCAGGAAGCAAGCCAGATCATTAAGGGACAGCGCAGTTTTTAATGTACAACTTAATAATTAAACCGCGTGCTATTGAAATGGCGAAGGAAGCCTATGATTGGTACGAGGAACAACAAGAGGGGTTAGGCGACCAGTTTTTAAAAGCGCTAGACGGTAGTTTCGGCAGGGCAGAAAAATCCCCATTCGCCTATGCTATAATCAGGAAAAGCTTCCGACAGGTTCTTTTAACCACTTTCCCTTATGCTGTTGTTTTTGAGGTCCTAAAAAATGATGTTGTGGTGTATGCTGTATTTCATACCAGCAGAAATCCCAGAATGAAATTTAAAAAGTAAGTCAACAGGCAGCACAGTTCACCTCTGCCCCTTTGCCAAATCCTGCCCAAAGATCTTACTCAACGTATCATAAAGCTCCGGGTGTTTAGTTTGGAACTGGTCGGGTTTTTCGAAGAAGTATTCTGACACCACTGCGAAGAACTCGGCTTCATTGGTGATTGCATAAGGATTGATATCCGAGTGGCCGGCTTCAATTTTATGAATCTCCTGGTGCATCATGCGTACCCAGGGTTTTACATATTCAAACGGCAAAAAGCCTTCGGGGATGCCGTCCGTGGCGCCGTCAGACTTATCCACCAGGTGCACAAACTCATGGATGCCTGTGTTTTCTTTTCCAGCAGCTGCGGAAAATCCTTTTACCAACGCATTCCGCGACAGGATCATTTGCCCGTTCATGTAACCTGTTCCTACCATGCCGGCAATGTTCCGGCCGTCTGTAGCTTCATATTGGTATTGCTCGTCGAATGTATCAGGATACAGTAGCACGTTGGTAATATTGCGGTAGCTCCAGTCCTTAAACCTGAAGATGGGAATCACCGCGCTTGATGCCACCATCAGGCGGTCGAGGTCGGTTACGGTTAGGCCCACACCTTCAACGCGTACTGAATCTAAAAACTGTTCGATCTTATCTTCAAAGTATGCTTTATCAATATCGGAGAGATTGCTATAATAGCCGATATGAGCTGCCAGCAGCTTCCTTTGCGCATCGGTAAGAATTACCTGGGTAAGTTGCCTTTTGCGGCCACGCTTGTAAAGTGTAAAACCGATAACAAGGGCAATAGCAACAAGGATGTAAAGCATAAAATATGATTTATGGGATGATTGCCAAGCTACAAATAAAATGCTGGTATCTTTCAATCAAAAAATGTTACTGCCCTAATTTGGATGTTTTTACAACCTTGAATGCTTTCGTAAAAACTTAACTATTAATCCGATTATAACAACTAGAACGACAATACAAACTGATGACCAAAGTACTAAAGCTGTTGATGGATTCATGTTTTAATGATTAGGTTATTTAGATGGCTTAAATCTATGAATAAGTTCTAACTGTTAAAACTCTACATCTAAATCCAATTCCGGGTTCAACGAATTTTCGTCAACTTTTATCCCACACTTTAGTAATAAGCTGAAATCATTCAAGTTAAAAGTCATATTCCCAACGTTCTTTTTCAGCGGGAAGTTAAAACGAAATCCATCGCAAGTAAACGCTACTTCAATGGCTCTTTTTGCGACTTTTTTAAGCTTAAAATCCAACTGACGCACTTTTCCACTAATACAATCCTGCATCGTTAATCTAACCCTATTAGATTTGATCAGGTCGTAAGTATATTTCATCCGCCCATCTAAATTAGACCCGATAGCGGTAATCTGTGTTTTCGCTTTCTTAAATGTCATCTGACTAAAAAATTTTAGTTCTAACAAAAACAGCGATAAACCCTCAAGTCTATCGCTGTTAACTATTCTAAGTCCGAAATCAAAATTCCGAAATCCGAAATTAGATCAAAAGCCTTACCGGCTCTTCCAGTAACGATTTTAATGTTTGCAGGAATGCGGCGCCTGTTGCTCCGTCAACCACGCGGTGGTCGCAGCTTAGGGTTACCTTCATTACGTTCCCTGGTACTACCGCACCATTCTTTACAACCGGAACCTGTTGAATGCCGCTAACAGCAAGGATACAAGCATCAGGTGTATTTATAATTGCGGTAAACTCATCAACACCAAACATACCAAGGTTTGATATGGTAAATGTGGAGCCTTCCCAATCAGACGGCTGCAGTTTTTTTGCTTTTGCCTTTTGTGCAAAGTCCTTCACTTCAGCGCTGATGCGGCTTAGTGATTTACCATCAGCAAAACGCACAACCGGAACCAACAAACCTTCGTCAACCGCTACAGCAACGCCGATATGTACATGCTCGTTGGTGCGGATCTTATCGCCAAGGTATGACGAGTTGATAGCAGGGTGTTGTTTTAATGCAACAGCACAAGCCTTCAGCACAAAATCGTTAAACGAGATCTTAACCGGCGATACGTCATTAATACGGGTACGGGCTGCAACAGCCTGGTCCATATCAATGCTCATGGTTACGTAGAAATGCGGTGCGGTAAACAAGCTTTCTGACAAACGCTTGCTGATCACCTTACGCATCTGGCTAACCGGTTTCTCAGTATATTTCTCTTCACCGGTATATGGCGCAAGCGGCGCAGGTGCTGGTTTCGAAGGAGCGGCAGTAGTAGTGGCAGGTTGTGCCGTTTCTTTACTGCTACTTTCCGCTGCTACTGCAACTGGTTTAGCAGCCGGTACATATTCTTCCACATCCTTCTTAATGATGCGGCCGCCTTCGGCGCTGCCTTTTATATCATTAAGGTTAATGCCTTTTTCCTTTGCAATTTTACGTGCAAGCGGTGACGCCTTAACACGGCTGTCGTCAGTAGATGTTGCATCCGCAGGACTGTCTGATGGTGTTTCAGCAGCTGCTTCGGCAGCAGGTGCAGCTTCCGCTGCCGGAGCAGGCGCAGCTTCATCGTCGCTTAACAGCGGGGTAATATCGGTGCCGGCTTTACCAACAATGGCAATAATGCCATTAACCGGTGCAGCTTCACCCTCCTTAGGGCCAATGTATAATAAGGTGCCGGCTTCGTAACCAACAACTTCCATAGTAGCCTTGTCAGTTTCAACATCAGCCAGCGAATCATCGCTTTTTACAGTATCGCCAACTTTAAAGTTCCATTTGTTTATAACACCCTCCGTCATGGTGTCGCTCAGGGCAGGCATGCGGATAACGGTTGCAGGAATGCTGCTTTTATCAACCTTAGGCTTGGCTTCAATAGCTTCAGCAGGTTTTTTATCTTCGGTTGCTTTTGGCGCCTTTGTTTTCGCGGGCTCGGCAGCAGGTTCAGCTTCAGCGGCGGGTGCGGCAGCCGGGGCATCAGCATTAATAGCCGACTGGTAGTCTTCACCCTCTTTGCCTATTACAGCAATCAGCGCATCAACCGGAACAGCCTTACCTTCTTCAACACCTATATAAAGTAAGGTGCCGTCCTGGTACGATTCAAAATCCATCGTGGCTTTATCAGTTTCGATCTCGGCCAATACATCGCCCGATTTTACTTTATCACCAACTTTTTTATGCCATTTAGCCAATACCCCTTCGGTCATGGTATCGCTCATTTTTGGCATTTTAACTACTTCGGCCATATATTATTTGATTCAATAGTTCTTATAAATTCAATTTAAATATAACGATTAGCTCATTATATAAGGGTAGTCCTTCTGAACGTAAACATCAGTATATAATTCTGATGCTTCCGGCCATGGCGACTCTTCAGCAAACTTTACCGACTCGTCAACCTCAGCCTTAATTTTAGCTTCGATCTCCTCAAACCATTTTTCATCAGCGTAATTTTCTGAAAGAATGATGTGTTTGGTAAGTTCTATCGGATCCTTTGCCTTGTATGATTCCAGTTCCTCTTTAGTACGGTATTTCTGCGGATCGGACATGGAGTGACCTTTGTAACGGTAAGTACGCATTTCAAGGAATGTTGGTCCCTCGCCGGCACGCGCGCGCTGAACGGCTTCGTCCATTGCTTTGTGAACAGCAGCAGGATCCATGCCGTCAACAGGTGATGATGGGATGCCGTAAGGCAAGCCCAATTTGTAGATATCAGTTTGTGCAGTGGTGCGCTCCAAAGAAGTACCCATGGCATAACCGTTGTTTTCGCAAACAAATATTACAGGTAATTTCCAAAGTGCAGCCATGTTAAAGGTTTCGGTAAGTGCGCCCTGGCGTACGGCGCCGTCGCCCATGTAGGCTACATTTACAAACTCGGTACCTTTATATTTTTCGGCAAATGCGATACCTGCACCCAGGGGAACCTGTCCGCCAACTATACCGTGGCCGCCGTAAAAATGTTTCTCCTTATCAAACATGTGCATTGAACCGCCCTTGCCTTTTGAGCAGCCGGTTGCCTTGCCATAAAGCTCGGCCATAATGCTGTTTGAAGTTACGCCCTTAGCAATTGCATGTGCGTGATCGCGGTAAGCAGTTATCATACTGTCTTCCTGTTTAAGAACCGACATCGCGCCGGCTAATACAGCTTCTTGGCCTATATATAAGTGGCAAAAGCCCCTTATTTTTTGTTGCCCGTATAATTGTCCGGCTTTCTCTTCGAACTTCCGCATCAAAAGCATCGACTCGTACCACATCAGGTAAGTGTCTTTATTTATTTCGATTGAACTCATGTATTATTAAACGATCAATTTTTATATAAAGCGCAAATCTAATTATATCTATGAAATATAGAAAAGCAATGCGGTTGTTAAACGACTATTTTGTTAAAAAGATTTGTAATAATTTGAATATGGTGCTTAATATTACCCGGAGCAAACAATTCTTCAGGTAGCTAAAACCCTCAA
Source organism: Bacteroidota bacterium (assembly GCA_030775685.1). GTDB lineage: Bacteria > Bacteroidota > Bacteroidia > Sphingobacteriales > Sphingobacteriaceae > Mucilaginibacter. The sequence goes on along the minus strand of JALYIP010000022.1, from coordinate 19,315 downwards.
TTTATGTGTAATTACCCTGTTTTTGTTAAAATGTTAAGAACTAGCAGAATATAAAAAATGCATCCGCTATTACATTTATCAAAAAAAATCCCGCAGTAATTAACATTTGCATACAAATGTTGAAAAAAAACAATCATTTAGTTGCAATTTTAAAAAATTTAAATAGTTTTGTAGCGAACAATAGACAGGGTGTCCAATTTAATAAACAATTTGTTGGCCTAATCAACAAAATAATACATTAAATGAAGAAAGTTACTATCGTTATTGCGTTATTTCTCAGTGTTTTAGCAGCGCAAGCTCAAACAAAAACCAGTCCAGGTGCTTCGGACGAAAAAACTTCTGACGATCAGGAGTCATTAGCAAAAGATTATTTATCGCAAATTATGGGTGTTGCAATGTCAGCAACCTCAAATATGAAACTTTTCCACTTTGTTTACGACTGGATCGGTACCCCGTACCGTTTTGGCGGAAGCTCAAGAAGAGGAATTGATTGCTCAGCATTTACAAAGGAACTTTACAGCCAGGTATTCAATATGGATATCGAGCGCAGCTCACGCGATATCTTCAGCATGGTTAGCCCTGTTAGGAAAGATGACCTGAAGGAGGGCGATTTGGTTTTCTTTAAGATCCACAGCCGAAGGATTTCACACGTTGGCATTTATTTAGGCAACAACAAATTTGCGCATGCTTCGTCAAGAGGTGTGGCTATCAGCAGCCTGGATGATGCCTATTATAGCAGGTATTTTTATCGCGGAGGCCGTATGCTTGAATCATTTAAAGCTGAATTAACAAAACAGGCAAGCAGCTCATCAGCCAGTGCAAATAACGACCCGGATCAAAACTAATCATTATAAACCTACAGAGATTAATCCTGCCAAACCCGGCGGGATTTTTTTTTGCCTTATTACGAAGAAAAGAAAAATGTTTATGTTAGCCCCGATTCTTCCGCTGTTTAAATGGTGAAGAAAATGAGGAGAGATAACCTGGTCACAATTTGAAGCATAGGGAAAATATACTATTGTCATTGGGTTGCCTGAAACAACTGATGCTGCTTTTTATAGCCGCGGGGATCTTTTTTTTTCAATCTTGCCGGCAACACCGCCCACCGCCGGAGGTATATCATCCACCCATAAAAAAAGCGGTAATTATAAAACGGGACACCGTTAAACGTGATACGGCTGAACGCGATTCGTTTTGCATAGCGGCTGTCGGCGATATTATGCTGGGCACATCCTATCCCGACAATAAAACCCTGCCGCCCGACAGCGCAAAGGGCAGTTTTAAAAATGTATTGCAGCAACTCCGTGATGCCGACCTTACATTCGGCAACCTGGAGGGTACATTGCTCGATACCGGCGCGCCGGCCAATTACCGGCTCCATCAACTGATCAGGCCCTGGTTATTCAGGATGCCGGAAAGCTATGGTGGTATTTTAAAGGATGCAGGCTTTAAAGTGCTGAGCCTTGCCAACAACCATATCGGCGATTTTGATGACCGCGGTCGTAAAAGCACCATGAAGGTACTGGATAGCCTCGGGATAAACTATGGCGGTCAGGTAAGCCACCCGTCGTCTATATTTAAGCTCAAGGGCGTTACCTACGGCTTTTGTGCCTTTGCGCCCAATGGCTATACTTTATCTATCCTCGACCTGAAAAATGCGACTCGGGTTATCAGCGATTTGAAACAAAAATGCGATGTGGTGATTGTATCGTTTCATGGCGGCGGTGAAGGTGTTGGCTTCGAGCATGTACCCTTTGTAATGGAAACCTTTGTCAACGAAAAGCGGGGCGATGTAAATGCCTTTGCCCATGCAGCCATTGATGCCGGTGCCGATCTGGTATTTGGCAACGGCCCCCATGTTTGCCGGGCCCTGGAGCTTTACAACGACAGGTTAATAGCCTATAGCCTCGGCAACTTTTGCACCTATACCAGTGTGAGTGTAGCAGGCCCGTGTGGTTATGCTCCCATCCTAAAGGTTAATATCAACAAAAAGGGTGAATTTTTAAGCGGACAGATCATCTCAGGAATCCAAACCCATTACAATGGTTTGCAATTGGACACCTTAAGCAAAGCCGCCATCCGCATAAAGCAATTAACTGAAACCGACTTCCCCGATGCGGGCGTAAGTATTAGTGATGATGGAAAGATTATTAAGTCTGAACCATGATTTATTGGATTTAAGGATAGCCTTGAACTTTTCTGCTTCATAAATCGTGAAATCTTTTAATCATGTAAATCATGGTTCAAAACAATCTTATACTTCATCCTTTGTAGTTCTTATCAAGCTTATGCCTGTAAAGAAAAAAAGGACGGATATAATGCCTATTACTACAAGCGTGGTAACGTTGCCTGCATGATTAATAATTTCAACACCGGTATAAATAAGGCCGATAATACCTAACACTGTAAGGATAGCGCCGAAGGTTCTTTTTAAGTTCATGGTAGTATTTGCTATTTTGTAAGCTTTTTGTTAAAAACAAATAGCACACCAATAAATAATCATACATTTATAATATTAAATTATAACCCTTATGACTCCGCAAATAGGCTTTTTTATTGTTCTGTTCATTATACTGGTGATCATATTTTCATCATTTGTGTCTGTAAAACAAGGCACTATAGTAGTAATTACAGTGTTTGGCAAGTACCGCCGCATACTCACACCGGGCTTAAATTTTAAGATTCCGTTCATTGAAAACATCTATTCCAAGATCTCTATCCAGAACAGATCGGTAGAATTGGAGTTCCAGGCCGTAACATTCGACCAGGCAAATGTTTATTTTAAGGCGATGCTGCTGTATTCGGTATTGGATCAGCAGGAGGAAACCATAAAAAACGTAGCCTTTAAATTTGTTGATGACAGGAACCTGATGCAGGCGCTGATCCGTACGGTTGAAGGCTCGATAAGAGCGTTTGTGGCTACAAAACGTCAGTCGGAAGTATTGATATTAAGACGCGATATTGTTGAACATGTTAAGGAACAGCTTGACGTAATACTGGAAGGCTGGGGTTATCACCTGCAGGATCTGCAATTGAATGATATTACATTCGATGATGTGATCATGAAATCAATGAGCCAGGTAGTAGCGTCAAACAACCTTAAAGCTGCTGCAGAAAACGAGGGACAGGCGTTACTGATCACCAAAACCAAAGCTGCCGAAGCCGAAGGTAATGCAATCAAGATCTCTGCCGAGGCCGAGCGCCAGGCATCACAACTGCGTGGCCAGGGTGTGGCTTTGTTCCGCGAGGAAGTGGCCAAAGGTATGTCTGTTGCTGCAAAGGAAATGAAGGATGCCAATATGGATACGTCGGTAATCCTGTTTACTATGTGGACAGAATCCATTAAGCACTTTGCCGAGAACTCACAAGGCAACGTAATTTTCCTTGACGGATCAACTGATGCCATGCAGCAAACCATGAAGGAAATGATGGCGTTAAACCAAATGCATGCGCAGCCAGTCAAAAAGTAAAATTTTTACTTTAACAGCTAATGAAATTGGGATTTGTGCGATTGATCTGCCTTGCAGCGGCATGGCTTTTTATTAATAACAGTGCGTCGGCGCAGGCATACCGGCAACTAACTGCCTATGATTTCCAGGGTGTGCCGCACCCCGAACAAGGTAAGATAGCTTATACCAATTGCTCCATATATTTCCATTACGAAGCTCATCGGGAGCGGACTTATTATCGTCTGAATTTCGATATCCGGCTTATCATGAATAACTATAAATCGTGGATGGATAAGCAGCATGTGAGCACCAATGAAATGCTTGCCGAAGTTTTAAAACACGAGCAGGGCCATTACGCCATCGCGTTTATGGAGCAACAGGAGCTTTTACGCACGGTGGGCAAAACCGTTTTTTATGCAGATTACCAGTATGTGGCGCAAAGTATCTTCGACAGGATAGATGCCAAATACAGGCAGCTAAACCTGGACTACGATGCCGACACCAACCATATGCGGAACCGGGTACAGCAGCAAAGTTGGGACACTTATTTTAAAAAGCGCCTGGAGTATATGCCACCGGAGTAATCAAAAATAACAGAACCAAATCTTTTGAAAGCCGGTTCTGTTATTCAATTCAATCGCCTTACAGCGCAGTCCACTCATCCAATGCTATTACTTCAGCCTGTCGGGGGAACACCTTAGTAGTTAATACCCGGTGCACTTCCTCATCACCGTCGCCACAGCAATCAGTCAAAACAGTTATGCAGTAATCTTTATCCGATGCTTCGCGCACGGTTGACAACACTACGCCGCTGGTAGCAACGCCTGTAAGCACCATGTGCTGAATATTAAACGACCGTAAAACCACTTCCAAATCGCTGCCGGTAAATGCACTTACCCTGCGCTTCATTACAGAAACTTCACCTTGTGCCGGCGCCAGGTCAGGATGCACCCGCGTAAATTCAGCCATATCTGTATTGGCAAATCTTTCCTTATGGGCTGCAAAGCCTTTGTTATTCATGCTTATCTCCGGCGAGCCTTGCCTGAAACCCACAGTTACATAAATAACCGGGATCTTTTTATCACGGGCATTTGCTATTGCCTTAGCCACGTTACTAATAAGCGCTGCAGCATCAGGAAACATACCGAGGATGCCAACCTGCATGTCCATTATTAACAGGGCGGTGTTTTCATTTTTCTGTTCCATTCTTTATTTTTTTAGGGGTTAGTGCTTTATTTAAATTCTTCAGCTATTATTTCGTTTACTTCTTCTTCAGTCTTCCTATTCTTCAGAGCCCGTTTATCCTGTAATAAAAACTTAGCGAAAGTGGCTGCCAGCACAATTGCAATTATTCCTTCACCAAGCAGGGTATTAGGTGCTCCTATGTGCTGGGATATAAAGCCAATAAGCAAACTGCCCAGTGGCAGCATTCCAAAGTAAGCCATTGCCACATAACTCATCACCCGCCCCCGCATCTCTTTATCGGAGTTTACCTGTATTATGGTGATAAAAATGGTGGTTTGCGACATCATTCCAAATCCAGCAATTGCCGTAAACAACATCGCTAGCGGAAAATTTACCATGTGTGAAAACAGGGCGAGCGAGATCCCAAATATGATGGTATTGATCAGCAGCACTACTTTAAGGTCTGTTTTTGGTTTTAATGACGCCAGGAATACCGACCCGCTTATGGCTCCCAAGCCTATAAAGCTATTGATATAGCCAAAAGTTGCCGCATCGCCTTTGTATATAACTTTTGCAAACACGGGCAGCAAGGTATTATATGGCAACACCAGCAGACTGGTTAAGCCCATCATCAGCAAGATCACGTTGAGGGTTGGCGTGTTTTTTAAATACGTAAACCCTTCGGTAAGGTCGGCGGTCACTTTCTTTTTTATGGTGGAGGGAACATAAGCCGGCAGCTTCATTAAAAGCAATGAAGTAATCACCGCCACAAAACTTGCTGCGTTGATGGCAAAGCAAACACCCGCGCCAAATTTTAAAAGAATGATCCCTGATAACGCCGGACCAATCAGCCGGGCAAGGTTAACCATTGATGAATTTAACGCAAGGGCATTTGGCAGGTCTTCCTTGTCTGTCACCATTTCATGAATCAGCGGTTGCCTGGCCGGCACATCAAAGGCATTAACTATTCCAAGCAGCACACTAAGTGTTAGGATCTCCCAAACTACGTTATGCCCCGTAAGCGTCAGTATCGCCAGTAATATAGCCTGTATCATAGAGGCAGCCTGGGTTACCAACAAAACTTTGTACCTGTTGTATCTGTCGGCAGCAATCCCACCCAATAACGAGAAAAGAAACGAAGGAAACTGAGATGCAAATACAGTAAGCCCCAGCATCAAGGTTGAATGCGTTAACGTGTAAACCACCCAGCTAACACCGGTACGCTGCATCCAGGTGCCAATTTGCGATATCGATTGACCGCAGAAAAATAAAGTGTAATTGCGATTTTTGAATGCCCTGAAAGTGCCTGTCATCTTACTCCTTGTGCTTTTTTCTGAAATTGATGCTGGCCATTATGGAGATAGCCGAAATGCCGGCAAGAAACACGGTTAGTGAGGTGACATTTTCACTATTAACGCCTCCCCTTTCGAAAAGCAGAAAGCCGATCACAAGATTTACCAGTGCCCACACCACATTCGTGGTAGATGAGGACAAGCAAATTCCTGGCGGCTTAGCGAAAGGTGTTGGAAATTTATTGCCTGAAATGCCGTGCACGAAATGAGGGACTACATTTGCGAGAAAGGCGCCTGCAAAAAACGAAGCTAAATATTGATACCATTCCATCTTTTTAAATTTTAATTATTTGATGGTACAAAGGTGTGGCAAAGAGTTTAAACACACCTGTGACGATAGTCACAATCGTTCATTCAATCAACTTTTGCACGGATGCGGCTGAGAGTTTCCCGGGCAATTCCAAGATATGAAGCGATCTGGGAGAGTGAAATGCGTTGTAATAAACGCGGGTTATTTTTTTCTATATACCGGTAACGCTCGGTAGGTGTGTAGATTTTGAAAAGATTACCATGCTCCTCCATTGCTAACAGCATCCTGAAAGCCATCCGTCTCATAAAAATATTGATCTGATGACGGGTGTCAAAATATTTAGCGATAACATTAAGGTCAAAGATCCACACCGAACTATCCTCGCCGGCTGCAATAATATTTTCCGATCCCTGTCTTGTTTTAATGCCTTGTAAGTTGGCTGTAAATTCGCCTTCAAAGGCAAAATGCAAGTTAATTACCGTTGTGCCCTTATTAAAGTAAGTCCGCAAGTAACCATTCTTAACCAGGTAAAACGCAAGGGAGATTTCTCCTTCATTTAACAAGATTTCTCCCTTTTTTAATTCGCGGTAAGTGACGCAGCTAATCAGTAAAGACAGGTCTTCTTCAGGCAGGTCTAAAATTTTCGTTATGTGATTTCGGAGCGTGTTATTGTCCATGTACTTATCCCGCTTTGCAAATATCTTCATTTTTTACGGAGGATTTGCAGGACGCAAAAAGAACATACTATAATTTTACATTACAGAAAAAATTATCACCACTGGTTTAGACCGCTAATCATTAGACGTCATTTTATTTCAATAATTTTTTTTGTAGATTTATTTTTATAACCAACCAGTTAATATCAAAACAGATTACCCCTTTGTTTTATTAACTATTGAAGAACAGGCGACATATACTACCTGATATGAAATTCTACTTACTCCTGCTTTTGTTCATCATAAGTAATACTTCTTTTTCAAAGGGAAGTTATGCTGTAAACCAAACCGGCTCTGTGGCTGACTCGCCGAAACGTGATTTTGTGCACATAATGCAAAAACGCGCAAAGGACGAGGCCATAAGAAGCGTTGGGGTTTATAAAGCAGGCAAGATTGTAATTCATCAACGGGAAAGCATCGAATTTTTAAAGAAGCTTAACCAACAGGTTAAGATCTTTCTAAAAGAGGGAATTGATACGGTTGGCTATAACCAGCTGCTTAAACAAACAAGAGAATCAATAGATATTGTTAAACAGGGAATTTTTGTAAATAAAGGGACAACTCAAACGGAAAGAAACCTGGCTGTTTCGGCGGCTATACTGGCAGAAGTTTATGCCAAAATGGAACATCAAAAGGTACTGCTGGATAAGTATTCCAACACAATAACCGATTTCAGGGTTAAAATTGATTCATTATACAGCGATTCGCTTTTGTATTCCTTCTCTCCCGACTCGCTATCGGTTGCCAGCTTTATAAACAGGATAAGAGTAGTGGTAAAGGAAACGGCACCGGTTGATACCAGTTTGAATAGGAACCTGGTAAACGTACAGGCGCTGCAATTAAAGGTTGATCTGATGGTATTCGAGATCCAGTCGCTAAAGGAGGATGTTGATATATATACCAATAATCTGTCGGGCAAATTACTTAATAAGGAATTTCCTTATTTGTGGGAACCCATAGGCCTCTTCCGGCCTTTTGGCGATATCCTCAGGCTTTCACTTGTTAAGGATGGCATGGTGATGAGGTATTATTTAAAGGAGAATGAATTAAAATTATTCATCCTGTTACTGGTATTTTGCCTGGTCTTATATTTTATCAATTCACTACGCCAGCAGATGGATCACCAGGAGCACCAGAATGGTGATTTTTCCGGGCGTTTGCTTATCAATAACCCGCTGTTGTCTGCTGTGTTTATAACGCTCTGCATCTTTCAATTTATATTTTTATCGGCCCCGTTTATTTTCAACTTCATAGGCTGGCTTATTTCGGCTGTATGCCTTGGGTTTATTTTCCGTGAATATATAACAGGATATTGGATGCGGTTTTGGATAGTGGCTGTTATCCTATTCCTTTTAGCAGGAGTCGATAATATGACACTCCAAATATCACGAACAGAGAGAAATGTAATGGCCTTGCTATCGACAATTGGTATTATCTATACTGGCGTAATCCTGTTTAATAAGCATAAGCGTGAGTTAAAGGAGCAAAACATCATGTACTTTATCACTTTTGCCTTTGCTTGCCAAATTATTTCACTTGTGTTAAATATGACAGGACGTGTAAACCTTGCTAAAGCGTTCTTTGTCACCGGTTATTCCGGGCTTATAATTGCCATTATGTTTTTGTGGCTTGCACGGTTGATTAATGAGGGCCTGATGATTGCTTCAGGGGTTTACGAAAAACCTAACCGAAAGCTATTGTTCCTTAACTTTAACCGGGTTGGCAGCGAAGTGCCACCTGTATTTTATGTAGTATTGGTTATCGGATGGCTTTCTTTGATAGGACGAAACTTCTCTGCCTTGAAAAAATTCTATTACGCTATAGTGACTTTCCTTACCGATGCGAGAGCGGTAGGCAACTACAAATTTTCGATAATGGGTCTGGTGGTATTTTTCCTGATCCTAATTTTATCAGTATTCCTGTCGAAACTGGTTTCGTTCTTCACTGCCGACCCAACCACTAGCCAGGAAAAAGGCGATAATAAGAATAGTGTACGCTTAGGTAGCTATATTTTAATAATAAGGATCTCCATTATTTGTATGGGGCTTTTCTTCGCATTTGCAGCAGCCGGCATAGCGCTCGATAAAATAACAGTTATTTTCGGTGCCTTGGGCGTCGGTGTGGGCCTTGGCTTGCAAGGATTGGTAAACAACCTGGTAAGCGGCTTGATCCTGTCGTTTGAAAGGCCGGTTAATGTTGGCGACCTGATAGAGATCAATGGCAAAATGGCTACCATGAAATCCATAGGCTTCCGGAGCAGTATAGTAAATAGTTCCGATGGCTCATGTATTGTTATACCCAACGGCGAGCTGTTGAGCCAACACCTTGTTAACTGGACAATGGGAGATAACCTGAAACGAAACAGTTTTGTAGTTGGTGTGGCTTATGGCACCGACCTTGAACATGCAAAATCACTTATTAAAAAACTCCTTGCAGATGACGACCGGATCCACCATTTTCCGCCTGCTGAAGTCATCATTAAAGATTTTAACAACAGCTCGATAGATTTTGAGGTAGTATTTTGGCCCAGGCATATATCCTTGTCGCGAACGGTAAAAAGCGATCTGATAGTACGTATCAGTGAGGTATTCAAAATCCAGGGCATTGTTATTCCGTTCCCGCAGCAGGATCTAAACATTCGCTCAATTCCCGAACAAATCAAACCGGACCAACAAGGCGATTCAAAATAGATTTATAACATCCAGCCAAATTTTAAATTGAGGATATAATCCGTTTTATTACTGGTAACAGGTGGTTTGTTGTCGGTGTTCAAAATTAAGTTAAAACCTGTTCTAAAATGAGTTGAAAAGGCCAGGTTCAGGTCGGTTCTAAAAGTCGAGCGAAAACGACCGGATTCTGTAAGGCTTTTATACAAGGAAAGATCAGAGGCCGTACTAATTCCCTTTGGAAACGAATATTCATAATGTATGGTGCCAAAAGTTTCAGCGCTATGAAAATCATCTGGCGAGCCTGTATACTTCTCCCTGTTTTTTGTAGCGCCGATATAGTAGAAAAACAGTTGGCTGCTGTTCCTGCTAATAAACCGCCCGATGCCTGCATTTAAAGTCTCCCGCGAATCAAGCAACTGCTCGGTATTGGCATATAAACCCGCCTGCGCTATCAGGAACCAATTTTTTGGCAGGATATACTTCAAAGTTAAATCCAGGTTTCCGCGGCTGCTTTTAGCAGTATCTACAACGGAAGCATAAGAGTAGTAGTTAAGCCCAAAGTCCCATCTTTTAGCCTCATAAGCTAACTTTAAACCAATGCTTATTTGCTGGCTGCTTTTATTCTTTGCCCGGCTATATCCTACATCTACACTCAATTTAAATTTATCGGCAAATTTCAGGTTTTCATAATTGGTGATCTGGTCAACGTCCGCCACGGCTATATACATCTTTGTGGTATCTGTAATTATCGCAACCTTACCCTTATTTGTATAATCAATCCCAATCTTTGCCAAATACAAAAGCCCATTTTTATCAATGATCTTAAAATGCTTATTGCTTTCCAGGTAAACTATACTCGTCCATTTTAGACTTAACGGTGTTGAGGCATAATCTGTTTTCAGGGTTAAAACATCGTTAAGAACCGAAGTGATATCACCCGCGAGCCTGTCACCCTGTTTCATGATCACCGTATCCTTTTGTGCAAAAGCGGTCATCGCGCAGGCAAAAAGAATCGCAACGCAAAAAATCATACAGCGAAATCCGGCCTGGTACATAATTCCGATTAATATATTTTGATTTGCGGTAACAATTATTATATTATTTACGACCTATAAATTATAGATATAGGCAAACATCAATCCCACAGAAAAATAGGTTGCCTTAACATTATGGGTATTCCCTTCTAAGAAATTGCTGTCACTTGCAGAGGTCATATCGGCTGGCTGGGGGTAACCATTGGTATGCCCATAATCAAACAACAACCCTGTGCGCAGGTTAAATTTACGTCGTTTAAGGTTGCCGCCTAGCTGCATGTGGTAAATGTTGTAATTGGAAACGTTTGATATATTTCCATCATCATCCTTATACTTTTTCTGATCATAATAAGTAAAATCAGTACGCGCAGAAATAAAGCCGGTAACATCGGGCTTCAGCTCATAGGTAAATCCAATACCGTAGTTTATGATGGATTTACGGGCATCCTTCAACTTCAATATATCTGAGGTAACGGTGTTATCATTGCCTCCGTTCGATCTGATGAAGTCAGTATTACGCGGAGTGATAATATTATATTCCCCAACACTGTTAAAATATTCGGAGCTGATATAGATCTGCCCTTTTGGTAAGTCGTATGCATATCCCAGGGCAAGGCTCAATGGCATTTTATAGTTTTCGCTAAGTTTGGTTTGCCTGTTGCTGGCTAATAAGTTCAGGGTATCAGTGGGGGTAACGTGCAGATCTGTGAGTAAATTATCGCTTAATAATTCAGCACTGCTTTTTAGCTTAACCAGCGGTGATGTAAAGTTTAAACCTAAATGGCTTTTGCCATCATCATAAGCAAACCCGACCTTAAATTTCATGCTTACATTATAATGGTTTACCTGGTATGATGATTGGGAATTTGTAATTGGCGCCAATGTCGCCCCCGATTGATTGACAATCGCTCTTGCGCTAAAATTTTCCTGCAGCGTTTGCGTACGGTATTGCCCCTGGGCCGAAAAGCCAAAAGCTAGCTTTGACGAAAGTTTAAAGCCGGTACTCAATAATGCACTAGTTTCATTAATCGTATTCTGGCCATTATACTGGCCTAAAAAGCTTTCGTCGCCCGGGCTATAGGAGTCATTAAGCACATTAAATTTACGGTCAAGCTGTTGTGTGGCCTGGTAATTTACCACCGGATTTTGTATGATGGCATAACCCACACTGAATTTTTTGCTGCCCTTTATAGCCAATACACCAGATGCCATTACTGGTACAATGCTTACATTCGACGAATTCAAGTTGAGGCCGGCACCTACCCCATCCTTTATTTTGAGTGAGTTTAGCTGGTAAACAGAGCCGCTTATTGAAGCTGAATTTTTTGTATTGTAGGCCAATAGAGCCGGGTTAAAATATAGCAGGCCGCTATCGCGCGTAAATGCAACTGCCGAACCGGGGGTTAAAATTCCCGCCGGATTATATTGCGCCGACCAATAATTAGCATCCTGCGCACGAGCATAATAAAAGCTTACGCTCAACAAAATAATTGTAAAATAAAGTTTTTTCAAGGTGATATTGTTTGCTTAAAAATAATACTTTTATATAATTAATAAGAAATATTTTGAAGTAAAAAGTTACTTTATCATGAGATACACAGGGCTTTACCTATTTTCTTTGGCCTTATTATCCGCGTTTATATTTGGCAAAGCGGATGCGCAAAGCCTGAGTTTTGGCGCTCCGGCAGATATCCTCGCGGCAGCACACACCAACAAAACGCCTTGTATCGCTTACTTTAAGGACAACTATTTTATTGCCTGGACGGACAAAAAAGCAGGTAACATTCATATAGCTAATTTAGGTAAACAACCGTTAAAGGGCTCGGCAAATAATGACGATTTGATCGATAGCGCACAAAGCAACTTCGGCCCGGTTCTTTGTGTAACGTCCAGCCATCTTTATGTTTTATGGATAAACCGCGACGGCGCACTTAATTACGTGGTTAATACCAGCGACAATGGTTTTAAAAACAGTAAAGTTGATACCCTTCAAATAACCGGCGCATCAATTGGGCTCTCTTGCGCTGTGGTTGGTAACAACATGGTTATTGCATCACATAATAAGGATGGATTAATTTATACTATAGCCACTATTGGCGCTGATGGATTGCTTACAGCCGGTGAAACCAAAGACATTCCGTTTAAGAGCGTTGATTATCCTGCAATAATCGCGATTTCAGATTCAGTACGTTTAGCCTGGCGTAGCAATAATGGGCAGGACATCTATTACGCAGATGGTGATTTTATCGCCAACAAGTGGACAAAGGCAAAAAAATTGAATGGGGTTCAAGGCGGAGCATCCCCTACTGTTTTAAACAATCAAAACTCAACTGCCTCTTTTTATATTTCGAGAGGGATAAAAAAAGACACCCGATTGTACTACACCATGGATAACGGTGGCAGGAAAAATTTCAATATCCAGTTACCCGGGTATTTGAATGTGCAAAGTGCGGTTTCTATTTGTGTTGCTGATAAAAACAATTTTTATGTGGCCTATGCCGGCCCCGACGACAAAATATATCTTTCGGCATTTGTTAATTATGACCCGGCCAAATGGATGGAGCAAACACTTTTCCCGAAAAAGGCCAATTATAGCTTAAAGGATATTATTATGCCGGGCTCGCATGATGCCGGTATGTCGGTTTTGACGGCAACAGGGGGCCAGCAAAAAGGAACTATAAACGAATGCAATGTGCTCACCCAAATTCAAAACATAAAAGGCCAGCTAAATTCCGGCATGCGGATGTTCGACCTGCGGATTGGTTTGTATAAGGATTCGCTATATGCAAAACACGCATCGTCCGATTGTATGGACGATGCCATTGGCGGCGGATTCGGTGAAAAGTTCAGTACCATCTTGCACGACCTTAAAGATTTCCTGAACGCTAATAAAAAAGAAACGGTTGTTTTGTCATTCAGTCATTTTTGTGCTAAGGAAGCGTCAATGGGCAAAATCGCTCAATTTATTATAGATAGCTTGGGGAAAGAACACATCTACGCTAACGCTGGCAAAAAACTAAGCGATGTAACCCTTAACGAGCTTGCAGGCAAAGCGGTAATGGTTTTTGAGGGCTACGCAACGCCTGACAAGCTGATCGACTCCTGTACCATTGCTGCTACTTCAAACAGCTTCATCAATTTTAAACGGGAATATGCCGCTACCAATAACCTGGATAATTTGAAACTAAAGGAAAAGACGTTTTTTACAGGGATGGGCAGTCCATTAAAATATAACGACATGGTACGGCTTGACTGGCAACTAACCCAGGGTCACGACGAAGCCGCCATGGTTTGTAACAGCTTCCAGGATGAAAACATCAACCCGCTTTTTAACGGTGTAATGGCGCTAACCAGTGCAATTCGTAAGCACCATAGCATCATCGATCTGGCAAAAATCGGCAACCAATCTGTTTTGTTAATGGTTAACGAATGGCTCGCAAACAAAACCATCAACAAGATCAATAAGCCAAATATCTTATACGTAGATGCCGCAGGCGCCTGGGCTACCGGTTATTGTGTACAGCTTAATATGAATGATTTGTATACGAAGTAAATTACGCTCACTCTGCTACCCAAATGGCATCCGTAAACCAGTGTTTACTGTCAAAAAAGTGGTTAACCGGTTTAAAGGAAGCTTTTGTGGCCATATCATTAATTTGCTGAACGGTGAATTTTTGGGAAATCTCCATAAAAATATATTCGTCCTTTTCAAAATGAATGGTTTCCATTCCGTTGATGTTTACATCCTGTTCAATAAGGCTTACTAAATAACTTTTGCAGGCACCGGTCTCCGGGTCGTACGTCGGATAGTGTTCGAACTTGTCGATATTAAAATCAGCATTCAGTTCACGATTTATGCGCTCCAGTAAATTAAGATTAAAGCGCCTGGTTATGCCTTCCTTATCGTTATAGGCAGCCAAAACCGTTGCCGGGTTCTTTTTTAGGTCGACGCCGATCAACAGCATATCGCCGGGTGATAGGTGGCTGCGCACATCGGCACAAAATTGCGCTGCCTCATCAACGGGCATATTGCCTACGTTTGAGCCCAAAAACATCACCACTTTGCGTTTAATAGAAATGGTTGAAGCCTTGGTAAGCATATCGAAATACTCGCCATTAAGGCCGGTAATTTGCAAACCGGGCAGTGTTACGGGCAATGTAATATTAAGATATGAGATGACATTTGATGAAATATCTATTGGCAAATAACTGAAGTCGGCATTGTTCTCCAATAGGTATTTCAGCAGGTAAGTTGATTTAGTTGCGTCACCGGCACCCAGTTCAATCAGGTCGAACGCATCACCCTCGCCAATAATAGCATTGCAGATCTCGGCGGTTTTTTCGGAGAAGATCTCCAGCTCGCAATTGGTTGGATAGTACTCTTCGCAGTTCATCAGATCCTGGAAAAGCTTATCGCCAACGGCATCATAAAAATACATTGAGCTTAAATATTTGGGGCTGGCGTTCAGTCCGCAGCTTACATCGTAGTAAAACTTGCCTGTTCTGCAATTTGAAAATATGCCCATTTTTTCTTCTGCTGGTGCTGTTTCAGTGTTTTTCATCGGTAGTACTTGTTTTTCATCGGTAGTACTTGTTTTTCATTGGCGATGAAGTTATCATGAGTGTTTTGCAGTTTAAGGCCACTCGTGATGAATTCACCTATGTTAAAGTAGGTATGTGTATTACTTAGCCAGCCTTATGCCGGTAAATTGCCATCGTAAATTGGTTTGAAAAAAGTTTCTATACGTTATGCGGCTATGCCCCGGCGACGTAACTTCCGACGCGCCCCGCAATACTTTTTGATTCACCATAAATTTGCCGTTATACTCGCCAATTGCGCCGGGCGCTTTAGCAAAGCCCGGATAAGGCAAGTAGGAGCTTTCGGTCCACTCCCAGCTTTTGCCCCAGCTAAATTGTGTTGCTGCAGCTTCCCATTCAAATTCAGTAGGTAACCGCAAACCCTTCCACGCTGCATAGGCGTAAGCCTCAAAATAGCTGATGTGACAAACCGGCTCCTTTAAACTCAAAGGCTCCAACCCATGATAAGTATAATGGTGCCATTCTTCATCAATATTGTGCCAGTAAAGCGGCGCTTCCACCTTATTGGTTTTCACCCAATCCCAGCCCTCAGCGTGCCAGTGACGGAAATCGTGATAGCCGCCGCCGTTTATAAATTCCAGGTATTCACCGTTGGTAACTAAATTCGGGCTGATTTCAAATTCATTCAGGTAAACTTTATGCGGATTCAGCTCGTTATCAAAGCAAAAGCCCTCGTCTTTAAAACCAACCTCGTAAATACCCTCGGACAGCTTGATAAATTCCCCGCCCTCAACCCAAACTACCTTTGGCGAAACATAGTTTATTGAATAGGCAGGAAATAATGGATTATGCCCCAAAATGAACTTGATATCGGTATACAAAAGTTCCTGGTGCTGCTCCTCGTGGTTAAAGCCCAGGATCAGGAGCTCCTTTACTTCGGCGCTTGGTTCGTTACATAAGAAGCCCATCATAGCCTCATCAACATACTTTCGGTAGGCGTAAATCTCGGCAACGGTGGGGCGGCTCAAATTACCCCTGTCGGTACGGATAACGCGGTTGCCTACGGTCTCGTAATAACTGTTGAATACGTAATTATAATCGGGATTGTATTCCTCGTAGCCCATAAAATAGGGCTTCAGGATAAAGGTTTCAAAAAACCAGGTAACATGGCCGATGTGCCATTTTGGTGGACTAACATCAACCACGGGCTGAACCACATAGTCCTCGGTCTGCAAGGGCCAGCATATTTCTTCCGTGCGTTTACGAACTTTTATGTAACAGTCGGCGATGTCCATTAAATTATTTGCTTTCTAAATATCGTTTAAGGTCAGAAATTGTTTTAATATTCAAGTCTTTTGCCTGTTTCCTTCTCATCATTATTGCATAAGCATTATTAAACCCAATTGGCTTTAGCCATTTTATACTATACTTTGCCTCAAATTCCTTTTGTACATAATTATAAGTATCATCTTTACTATGCGTTAATGAATCAATTGTTTTTGGCGAGGGCTGCAAAATGGCCAGTAAACCGGTTCCGGTATATTCCGGATAAAAATCAATCTGATCATTTGTTAAGGCATCAAAACAAATCTTAGTTCCCCCCAGGCCTGTTTTGGTTGATGTATTATAGTCGGTATAGCCTTTAATTAACATACTGTAAATACTTGCCAAAATATATTGCTCGCCAAAAATCTTTGATCCTATCCTTACAACTCCACTATTTCCATTACGCGATGGCTTCCATAATTTATTGGCAACTAAAAAATCTTTTGCCACACGCTCAGGGCTTTGGTGAAGATAATCAGTCTTATAATTTAAGGCGGTCATAGTGCTGTCATTTATTTTTCCAGCTAACAAATTTAGTATTTTTTCCAGAAATGCAAATTTTTTTAGCGAACTTTCTCTTACAATTGGCGCGGCATAATAGGGCGGGAAAATAAATTTATTATCATCCAATACCACTAAATCATATGCCTTTAACCTGCCATCGGTGGAGTAACCGCTGATCACATCCAGCTGCTTTTCATAAGCCGCCTTGTACATTACCGCATCGTTTATCACCAGCGTTTGGATTTTTAAGCCATATTTACTGATGAGGCCCAGGTTGCCATCCTGGCGTCCCATAAACTCAGGTGTAAATCCGGCTTTTAATTTACTGCCGTAGGCAGATGGAAGGAGATAGAAGGAGGACAGGAGAAGTAGTAGCAAAGGGAGAGTGGCAGTAGCAGTTCTTAATTTTTTAATATTCAGCTTTTGCAATCGCGATAGCAAAAAATCAAAAATAATTGCCAGCAAGGCTGCAGGAATAGCTCCGGCCAGGATCATGTTGGTATTGTTAAGGGAGATGCCGCCAAAAATAAACTCGCCCAAACCACCGGCAGCGATATACGAAGCAAGCGTAGCCACACCAACGGTTATTACCGTAGCCGTGCGAATTCCTGCAAATATTACAGGCATCGCCAGCGGTAACTCTACCTTAAATAACACCTGCCACTTGCTCATGCCCATGGCCATGGCGGCTTCTTTTACCGCGGGATCAACGCCCGTTATCCCTGTAAATGTGTTACGGATAATTGGCAGCAAAGCATATAGTAACAAAGCCACAATAGCCGGTTTTGCACCGATGCCCAGCAAGGGGATCATAAAACCGAGAAGCGCTATACTTGGAACCGTTTGCAGTACCCCGGCAACACCTAATATAGCACCTGAAAATTGTTTTTTACGGGTGATAAAAATGCCCAACGGCAAACCAATCAACACCGCAATAAACAGCGATATAAACGTCAACCCAATATGCTGCAGGGTTTGCGTAAACAGCTTATCGCTTTGCTGCTGCATAAATTCCCATAAAGTTTGCTGGTGCTCATTCATGGTGCCTAAGTGTATCTAAATATTTAGGGTGTTTATTGAATAGTTTATCGGTTAAATAAATAAGCAGCGCTTTATTATAATACAATTTACCATCCTTATAAAAACATCCAAAAGTGTCGAAGCAATATTTATCAATAGTTTTCCCATAGCTATAAATAATTATTCCCCTAACGTTAAAGGATTGTTTTTTTGTTAGCTGTCTAAACTCTTTTGTTATTGATTGGAATTTTAATAAATCCCGGGAATTATTAAAATTCTTTTTAGTCTTCGTCTCCTTAAATGTACCATCAAAAGCCTCACAACTAACGTCAACATCGGTTTCGATATTAAACCCCGCAAATTCAACCTTTACCGAAATTAATTTATTGTTTTGTGCGGAACACTCAGCATAACGTAACAAAATCGTCATGATTAAAACTGTACTGATGGCAATTTTCATGTTTTCGATTTTTTATATTGATAAAAGGCCGCCATCAACTCTTCAAAACTTGCGGTCCAGCTTTCATTATTCTCCTTATCGATGATATGCAGCTCATCTACTCCATCAAATTTAAAATGTTCCAACGCACTCCAAAAGCTAACATCGGCAGAAATACTACTCCCTCTTTTTACCGCTTCTTTTTTCACTCCCCCTTTAGAGGGCCGGGGGGCTTGATTTAGCCTGATGGTTTTAAACTCCAGCTGCAATTTCTGTTCCTGAAGAAACCCTCGTACAAAACTATTTTTGGGATTAAACAGCAAGTCGGCAGGTGTGCCATCCTGCACAATTTTTCCCTGATCCATCAGGCAGATATGATCGCCGAGCTCAAACGCTTCCTGTACATCGTGGGTAACCATAATGATGGTTTTTCGTTTCAACTCGTCGAGCGCCTTAAACTCGGCGTGGATTTTTGAGCGGGTAACATTATCCAGCGCCCCAAAGGGTTCGTCCATTAACAACACCGCAGGATCAGCCACTAAAGCCCTCGCCAGGCCAATACGCTGCTGCTGGCCGCCGCTTAACTCATTCGGATAAACATTGAGGTAATCTTTTGTGAGGTGCAGCTTTTCCAGGAGTTCATCAACCCGCTTTTCAGTGCGTTTCTTATCCCATTTTAACAACTGGGGAACTATGGCAATATTTTCAGCGACGGTATAATGCGGAAACAGGCCATTATTTTGTAACACGTAGCCGATGCCGCGCCTCAGGATCTCCGGTGATTGCTCAAGGATATTTTTGTCATCGATAAAGATGTTGCCCGAAGCAGGTT